>NZ_QJKG01000005.1:152966-434863 GCF_003202095.1 Pseudomonas sp. LAIL14HWK12:I1 | reverse complement strand
AAGCTGTCCGGTGACCTGAAAGTGCCGGAAGACCAGGTCAAGTCGCTGCTGCTGGTGCAGCCGGGCCAGGTGTTCTCGCGCAAGGTGATGACCACCACATCCGATCTGATCACCCGCCGCCTGGGTAACGAAGGCTATACCTTCGCCAACGTCAACGGCGTGCCACAGCCGAACGATCAGGACCACACGGTCGACATCATGTTCGTGGTCGACCCGGGCAAGCGTGCCTACGTCAACCGTATCAACTACCGCGGCAACACCAAGACCGAAGACGAAGTGCTGCGTCGCGAAATGCGCCAGATGGAAGGTGGCTGGGCCTCGACCTACCTGATCGACCAGTCCAAGACCCGTCTGGAGCGCCTGGGCTTCTTCAAGGAAGTCAACGTAGAAACCCCGCCGGTGCCAGGCACCGACGACCAGGTCGACGTCAACTACAGCGTCGAAGAGCAGGCCTCCGGTTCGATCACCGCCAGCGTCGGTTTCGCCCAGAGCGCCGGCCTGATCCTCGGTGGTTCGATCAGCCAGAGCAACTTCCTCGGTACCGGTAACAAGGTGTCGATCGGCCTGACCCGTTCGGAATACCAGACCCGCTACAACTTCGGCTTCGTGGACCCCTACTTCACGGCCGACGGCGTCAGCCTGGGCTACAACGCCTTCTACCGCAGCACCGACTACGACGACCTCGACGTCGACGTGGCCAGCTATGCGGTTGACAGCTACGGTGCCGGCGTGAGCCTGGGTTATCCGATCAGCGAAACCTCGCGCCTGACCTATGGCCTGAGCGTGCAGCAGGACAAGATCAAGACCGGTAAGTACACCGTTGACGAGATCTTCGATTTCCTTGAGCAGGAAGGCGACAACTTCCTGAACTTCAAGGCTTCGATCGGCTGGTCCGAGTCGACCCTGAACAAAGGTGTGCTGGCTACTCGTGGTCACTCGCAAAGCCTGACTCTGGAATCCACCATTCCGGGTAGCGACCTGTCGTTCTTCAAGCTCGACTACCGTGGTCAGCTGTTCAAGCCGATCACCAATGACTACACCCTGCGCCTGCACACCGAGCTGGGCTATGGTGACGGTTACGGCAGCACCTCTGGCCTGCCGTTCTATGAGAACTACTTCGCGGGTGGCTTCAACTCCGTCCGTGGCTTCAAGGACAGCAGCCTGGGCCCACGCAGTACGCCGAGCCGCGGCGAGGCCGAAGGTGGCAAGCCAGGTACCATCCGCGACCCGGATCAGGACCCGTTGCCGTTCGGTGGTAACGTGCTGGTGCAAGGTGGTGTCGAGTTGCTGTTCCCGCTGCCGTTCGTCAAGGACCAGCGTTCGCTGCGCACCTCCGTGTTCTGGGACGTCGGTAACGTGTTCGACACCAATTGCGGCAACAAGCCTGATTGCGAGAAAGTGGGCTTCTCGGGCATGGCCAGCTCGGTTGGTCTTGGTGTGACCTGGATTACCGCACTGGGCCCGCTGAGCTTCAGCTTGGCAATGCCGGTGAAGAAGCCGGACGATGCCGATACCCAGGTGTTCCAATTCTCTCTGGGCCAGACCTTCTAAGGTCGGCCCTTGCTTAATGACAACGGTTTATCCAGGAGTGCATCGTGCGTAAATTGGCTCAACTGGCCGTAGTGGCCGCGGCGCTGGTCGCCACCCCGGCATTCGCCGAAATGAAGGTTGCTGTGCTGAACTATCAGATGGCCCTGCTGGAATCGGATGCTGCCAAGAAGTACGCAGTTGATGCCGAGAAGAAGTTCGGTCCGCAACTGACCAAGCTGAAAAGCCTGGAAAGCAGCGCCAAGGGCATCCAGGACCGCTTGATCAAGGGCGGCGACAAGATGCAGCAGCAGGAGCGTGAGCGCCTGGAGCTCGAGTTCAAGCAAAAGGCCCGTGACTTCCAGTTCCAGTCCAAGGAGCTGAACGAAGCCAAAGCCGTTGCTGACCGCGACATGCTCAAGCAACTGAAACCGAAGCTGGATGGTGCTGTCGAGGAAGTGATCAAGAAGGGCGGCTACGACCTGGTCCTCGAGCGTGGTGCGGTCATCGATGTCAAGCCTCAGTACGACATCACCCGCCAAGTCATCGAGCGCATGAACCAAGCCCGTTGATATGAGTGTGACCATGACGCTAGGCCAGCTGGCCGAGGCCCTCGGTGCCACCCTCAAAGGCCCCGAGGCGCTGCAGATTACCGGTCTGGCCACCCTGCAGGAGGCTGGCCCCGGTCAATTGAGCTTCCTCGCCAACCCGCAGTACCGCAAGTACCTGGATAACTGCCAGGCGGGTGCGGTATTGCTCAAGGCTGCGGATGCCGAAAGTTTCGCTGGCAATGCCCTGATCGTGGCCGACCCGTACCAGGCGTATGCGCGTATTTCCCACTTGTTCGACCCCAAACCCAAGGCTGTGGCGGGAATCCATCCCAGCGCCGTGGTGGCTGAGGACGCACAGGTGGACGCCAGCGCCAGCGTCGGGGCGTTCGCGGTTATCGAAAGCGGTGCGCGTATCGAGGCTGATGTCAGCATCGGCGCGCATTGCTTCATCGGTGCGCGTTGCGTTGTAGGTGAAGGCGGCTGGCTGGCGCCGCGGGTGACGTTGTATCACGACGTCACCATCGGCAAGCGAGTGGTCATCCAGTCGGGTGCCGTGATCGGCGGCGAAGGCTTCGGCTTTGCCAATGAGAAAGGCATCTGGCGCAAGATTGCCCAGATCGGCGGCGTCACCATTGGTGATGACGTGGAAATCGGCGTCAATACCGCCGTCGACCGTGGTGCGCTGTCCGACACGCGGATCGGTGACGGGGTAAAGCTCGACAACCAGATCCAGATCGCCCACAACGTGCAGATCGGTGACCACACGGCCATGGCGGCTTGTGTGGGCATTTCCGGCAGTACGCGCATCGGCAAGCATTGCATGCTGGCCGGCGGCGTAGGCCTGGTAGGGCACATTGATATTTGCGATAACGTATTTGTTTCCGGGATGACGATGGTGACCCGTTCGATCACTGAACCCGGTTCCTATTCATCCGGCACAGCCATGCAGCCTTTGGCTGACTGGCGCAAGAGCGCTGCGCGTATCCGTCAGCTCGATGACATGGCCAAGCGTCTTCAGCAGCTGGAAAAACGCGTCGATACCGTGACCTCAGGTGGCCAGCCGACATCAGAAGGCTGATACCATTCCCTGAGCAAGAGTGAACAGTCGCTAGCTGGCTCCTCTTTGGATTGCAAAAGGAGCGTGTGGTCAGCACCTGCGCTCCCTATTCTTATTACAGGCTTCCCCCCCGAAATGATGGACATCAACGAGATTCGCGAATACCTGCCTCACCGTTACCCGTTCCTCTTGGTGGACCGAGTGACGGATCTGGACTTCGAGGCCCAGAGCATTCGTGCCTACAAGAATGTCAGCATCAACGAGCCGTTTTTCAATGGCCACTTCCCGGCGCACCCGATCATGCCGGGTGTCCTGATCATCGAAGCCATGGCCCAGGCGGCCGGCATCCTTGGCTTCAAGATGCTCGATGCCAAGCCGGCCGACGGCACCCTGTACTACTTCGTCGGCTCCGACAAGCTGCGTTTCCGTCAGCCGGTACTGCCGGGTGACCAGTTGGTGCTGGAAGCCAAGTTCCTCAGCCGCAAGAGCATGATCTGGAAATTCGAGTGCCGTGCTCTGGTCGACGGCAAGCCGGTTTGCTCGGCAGAGATCACCTGCGCGGAACGCTCCCTATGAATTCGATTGATCCTCGGGCCATTATCGACCCGTCGGCCAAACTGGCCGATGGCGTCGAGGTCGGCCCTTGGTCGATCGTTGGCCCCGATGTGGAAATCGGGGAGGGCACCGTTATCGGCCCGCATGTTGTGCTCAAAGGCCCGACCCGCATCGGCAAGCATAACCGTATCTTTCAGTTTTCCTCGATCGGTGAAGACACCCCGGACCTCAAGTACAAGGGTGAACCGACGCGCCTGGTGATCGGTGACCACAATGTGATCCGTGAAGGGGTGACCATTCACCGTGGTACCGTTCAGGACCGTGCTGAAACCACCGTGGGTGACCACAACCTGATCATGGCCTATGCCCACATCGGCCACGACAGCGTCATTGGCAATCACTGCATCCTGGTCAACAACACGGCCTTGGCCGGCCATGTGCATGTGGGTGACTGGGCGATCCTGTCCGGCTACACCCTGGTGCACCAGTACTGCCATATCGGTGCCCACGCGTTTTCCGGCATGGGGACGGCGATTGGCAAGGACGTTCCGGCCTTTGTTACCGTGTTTGGCAGCCCGGCCGAAGCCCGCAGCATGAACTTCGAGGGCATGCGCCGTCGCGGTTTCAGCGACGAGGTGATCCATGTGCTGCGCCGCTGCTACAAGATTGTCTACCGCCAGGGCCTGACCGTCGAAGACGCGCTCAAGGAGTTGGCGGAAATGGCCGCGCAACACCCTGAGGTCGAACTGTTCCGCCAGTCGATCGTGAACTCCGCCCGCGGCATCACCCGCTGACATGGCCCCGCTTTGCGTAGCCTTGGTCGCAGGTGAGGCCAGCGGCGACATTCTGGGTTCCGGCCTGATGCGTGCCCTGAAGGCGCGCCACCCGGATGTGCGTTTCATTGGCGTTGGCGGCCCGTTGATGGAAGCCGAAGGCCTGCAATCGTACTTCCCCATGGAGCGCCTGGCTGTCATGGGCCTGGTCGAGGTACTGGGGCGCCTGCGCGAGTTGCTCAAGCGCCGCAAGTTGCTGATCCAGACGCTGATCGACGAAAAGCCGGATGTATTCATCGGCATCGACGCCCCTGACTTCACCCTCAATATCGAGCTGAAACTGCGTCAGGCCGGGATCAAGACCGTGCATTACGTCAGCCCGTCGGTCTGGGCGTGGCGGCAGAAGCGCGTGCTGAAGATTCGCGAAGGCTGCGACCTGATGCTGACGCTGTTGCCGTTCGAGGCGCGGTTCTATGAAGAGCAGGGCGTGCCGGTGCGTTTTGTCGGCCACCCGTTGGCCGACACCATACCGCTTGAAGCCGACCGCCCGGCCGCGCGCGCTGCGCTGGGCTTGGGCGAGGGGCCGGTAGTGGCCCTGATGCCGGGCAGCCGGGGTGGGGAAGTCGGGCGACTGGGGGCATTGTTCCTTGATGCCGCAGAGCGCTTGTGCCAACAGGTGCCGGGCGTGCGCTTCGTGCTGCCCTGCGCAAATGCCGCGCGGCGTGCCCAGGTTGAACAGATGCTCGAAGGGCGGCAACTGCCGCTGACGCTGCTTGATGGCCAGTCGCATCAGGCACTGGCGGCCTGTGACGCGGTACTGATCGCCTCCGGTACCGCCACCCTGGAAGCGTTGCTGTACAAGCGGCCTATGGTGGTGGCCTATCGCCTTGCGCCCTTGACCTACTGGATTCTCAAGCGCCTGGTGAAAAGCCCCTACGTGTCATTGCCTAACCTGCTTGCCCAGCGCGAACTGGTGCCCGAGCTGCTGCAAGACGCTGCGACCAGCGAAGCCCTGGCCAATACCCTTGCGCCGCTGGTGCGTGATGGCAGCCGGCAGACCGAACGTTTCGACGAAATTCACCGCACCCTGCGCCTTGACGCCTCCAATCAGGCGGCCGAGGCGGTACTGGCCCTGCTCAAGGACCGCTGACATGCAAATTGGACTGGACTTCAACCTGGTCGAGGACCTGGTCGCCGGCGTCGACGAAGTGGGCCGTGGCCCACTGTGTGGCGCGGTGGTAACGGCGGCGGTGATCCTCGACCCTGCGCGCCCGATCCTTGGCCTGAACGATTCGAAGAAGCTCACCGAAGCCAAGCGCGAGGCGTTGTTCGACGAAATCCGGGAAAAGGCGCTGAGCTTCTGTATCGCCCGTGCCGAAGTCGAGGAAATCGACCGCCTCAACATCCTGCATGCGACCATGCTGGCCATGCAGCGCGCCGTGGAAGGCCTGCACATTACACCGAAGCTGGCCCTGATCGATGGCAACCGCTGCCCGAAGCTGGCCGTACCGGCTTCGCCAGTGGTCAAGGGCGATAGCCAGGTGCCAGCTATCGCGGCGGCTTCGATCCTGGCCAAGGTGACCCGAGACCGGGAGATGAGTGCCTTCGAGCTGATTTACCCAGGGTATGGCATGGGTGGGCACAAGGGTTACCCCACGCCGGTGCACCTCGAGGCCCTGGCACGGTTGGGGCCTACGCCCATTCATCGGCGTTCCTTTGCCCCGGTGCGGGCGGCCTGGGAAGCACGCGAAGGCGTTACCGATTCCCTGATCTGACCTGGTGGGGCCGCTTTGCGGCCCTTCGCGGCGGTTCGGCGCACCAACTTGCCCGCTCCACAGGTGCGGCGTCGTTCCCGAGAGCAGTGATATCCCTGTGGGGGCGGGCAAGTCGGTGCGCCGAACCGCCGCGAAGGGCTGCGAAGCAGCCCCAAATCCCATCCCCATTTAAGCTACAATCCCGCCCTTGTCGTTCAGCACTGCTACAGGATCTTCCATGTCGGTTCCCTTCGTTCACCTGCGCGTCCACTCCGAATTCTCGCTGGTCGACGGCCTGGTGCGGGTCAAACCGCTGGCCAAGGCGCTGGCGGGGATGAACATGCCGGCGGTGGCGATCACCGACCAGAGCAACATGTGCTCGCTGGTGAAGTTCTACAAGACCGCCATGGGCGCCGGCATCAAGCCGATCTGCGGCGCCGACCTGTGGCTGGCCGGTGCCGACCCGGAAGCGCCGCCGTCGCGCATCTGCTTTCTGGCCATGGACCCCAAGGGCTACCGCAACCTCACCGAGTTGATCTCGCGTGGCTGGACCGACGGCCAGCGCAATGGCCTGGTCATCCTGCAGCGCGAATGGATCGCCCCTGCCAGTGAAGGCCTGATTGCCCTGTCTGCGGGCAAGGAAGGCGACATCGGCATGGCCTTGCTGGCCGGCCGGGACGATGAAGCCCAGGCCCTGCTGCAAGACTGGATGGGCATGTTCCCCGATCGCTTCTACGTTGAAGTGCAGCGCACCAACCGCGCCCGTGACGAAGAGTACGTGCACGCTGCCGTAGCGCTGGCAGACAAGCTCGGCGCCCCGCTGGTGGCTACCAACGACGTGCGCTTCCTCAAGCAGTCCGATTTCGACGCCCACGAAACCCGCGTGTGCATTGGCGAAGGCTGGACCCTCGACGACCCGCGCCGCCCGCGTGGCTACAGCGATCAGCAATACCTGAAGTCGGCCGAGGAAATGGCCGAGCTGTTCAGCGACCTGCCTGATGCCATCGCCAACACGGTCGAAATCGCCAAGCGGTGCAATATCCAGGTTCAGCTGGGCAAGTACTTCCTGCCCGACTTCCCCACGCCCAATGGCATGGGTATCGACGATTACTTGCGGCATGTGGCCCACGAAGGCCTGGAAGAGCGCCTGGCGGTGCTGTGGCCGAAAGAGACCACGCCCAATTACGAAGAAAAGCGCCAGGTGTACCTGGACCGCCTGAAGTTCGAGCTGGACATCATCATCCAGATGGGCTTCCCCGGTTACTTCCTGATCGTTATGGACTTCATCAAGTGGGCCAAGAACAACGACGTGCCGGTGGGCCCGGGCCGTGGTTCGGGTGCTGGCTCGCTGGTGGCGTACGTACTCAAGATCACTGACCTCGACCCGCTGGCCTACGACCTGCTGTTCGAGCGCTTCCTCAACCCTGAACGTATTTCCATGCCCGACTTCGACGTCGACTTCTGCATGGACGGCCGTGACCGGGTGATCGACTACGTGGCCGAGGCCTACGGCCGCAACGCAGTGAGCCAGATCATCACCTTCGGCACCATGGCCGCCAAGGCGGTGGTGCGAGACGTGGCGCGGGTGCAGGGCAAGTCCTACGGCCTGGCCGACCGCCTGTCGAAGATGATCCCGTTCGAAGTGGGCATGACCCTGGAGAAGGCCTACGAGCAGGAAGAGATCCTGCGCGATTTCCTCAAAGGCGATGAAGACGCCCGCGAAATCTGGGACATGGCCCTGAAGCTGGAAGGTGTGACCCGGGGCACCGGCAAGCACGCCGGTGGTGTGGTTATCGCGCCGACCAAGCTTACCGATTTTTCGCCGATTGCCTGTGATGAAGAAGGCGGTGGCCTGGTAACCCAGTTCGACAAGGATGACGTCGAGGCTGCCGGCCTGGTGAAGTTCGACTTCCTTGGCCTGCGTACGCTCACCATCATCAAGTGGGCGATGGAGATCATCAACCGCGAGCAGGCGAAGAACAACCTGCCCGACGTCAACATTGACTTCATCCCGCTGGACGACCGCAAGACGTACGAGCTGTTGCAAAAGGCCGAGACCACGGCGGTGTTCCAGCTCGAATCGCGCGGCATGAAGGAGCTGATCAAGAAGCTCAAGCCCGACTGCCTGGAAGACCTGATCGCACTGGTGGCACTGTTCCGTCCAGGCCCGCTGCAATCGGGCATGGTGGACGACTTCATCAACCGCAAGCACGGCCGCGCCGAGCTGGCTTACCCGCACTCCGACTACCAGTATGAAGGCCTCAAGCCGGTACTGGCACCGACCTACGGCATCATCCTGTATCAGGAACAGGTGATGCAGATTGCTCAGGTGATGGCAGGCTATACCCTGGGCGGCGCCGACATGCTGCGCCGGGCGATGGGTAAGAAAAAGCCCGAGGAAATGGCCAAGCAGCGCGGTGGTTTCATCGAAGGCTGCGTGGCCAACAATATCGACGCGGACCTTGCCGGTAACATCTTCGACCTGGTAGAGAAGTTCGCAGGTTATGGGTTCAACAAATCCCACTCCGCGGCTTATGGCCTGGTGTCGTACCAGACCGCCTGGCTGAAAACCCACTACCCGGCGCCGTTCATGGCCGCGGTACTGTCGGCGGACATGCACAACACCGACAAGGTGGTGGTGCTGGTCGAGGAGGTGCGCAGCATGAAGCTGCGCCTCGACGCGCCGGATGTGAACTTCTCCGACTTCAAGTTCACCGTCAACAACGACGGGCGCATCGTCTATGGCCTGGGTGCCATCAAGGGCGTGGGTGAAGGCCCGGTAGAGGCAATTGTAGAGGCCCGTGCCCAGGGCGGCCCGTTCAAGGACCTGTTCGACTTCTGTGAACGGATCGACCTCAAGCGGGTCAACAAGCGTACCCTGGATGCGTTGATCCGAAGTGGCGCGCTGGACCGCCTGGGGCCGCATTTCCATGACGAGATCAAGGCCTATCACGCCAACATCGACATCAACCGTGCAACCTTGATCTCCGCGTTGGGTGAAGCCATCAAGGCTGCCGAGCAGGCAGCCCATACCGCTGACAGCGGCCATGTCGACCTGTTCGGCAGCATGTTCGGCGAGGCGGATGTCGATGTTTATGCCAACCACCGCAAGGTGCGTGAACTCACCCTCAAGGAGCGCCTGAAGGGTGAGAAGGACACCCTTGGCCTGTACCTCACCGGCCACCCGATCGACGAATACGAGGCCGAAATCCGCCGCTTTGCCCGCCAGCGCATCGTCGACCTGAAGCCGTCGCGTGAAACCCAGACTATCGCCGGCATGATCATTGCCCTGCGGGTGATGAAGAACAAGAAGGGCGACAAGATGGGCTTTGTGACCCTGGATGACCGCTCTGGGCGCATCGAGGCATCGTTGTTCGCCGATGCGTTCATGGCGGCACAGTCCTTGCTGCAGAACGATGCCATGGTGGTGGTGGAGGGCGAGGTCAGCAACGACGACTTCTCCGGTGGCCTGCGCCTGCGGGTCAAGCAGGTGATGACCATGGAAGATGCGCGCACCAAGCTGGCCGAAAGCCTTCGGCTTAAGGTGGCGCACGACGCATTGAAGGGCGACCGCCTGAAGTGGCTGGGCGAGCTGATTACCCGCCATCGCGGTGCCTGCCCGATTACCCTGGAATACACCGGCAGCGATGCCAAGGCCATGCTGCAGTTCGGCGACCAGTGGGCAATCGACCCGGCCGACGGGCTGATTCAGGCGCTGCGTGACCAGTTCGGGCGTGAGAACGTCTTCCTGCAATATCGTTGAACCGAAAAAAATTTAATCTCGACCTGAATGCGCCTGATCCCTTAAGGTAGGGCGCCAAACGGATCAACCGGCCGGCCGCCTGGCCGTAGACCCAAGACGGATGACTATGAACCCGAATTTTCTCGATTTCGAACAGCCGATTGCCGACCTGCAAGCCAAGATCGAAGGCCTGCGCCTGGTAGGCAACGACAATTCGCTGAACATCAGCGATGAAATTGCCCGTCTGCAAGACAAGAGCAGCACCCTGACCGAAAGCATCTTCGGCAACCTGACCAGCTGGCAGATCGCCCGTCTGGCCCGTCATCCACGTCGTCCTTACACCCTGGACTACCTGGAACACATCTTCACCGAGTTCGAAGAGCTGCACGGTGACCGCCACTTCTCCGACGACGCCGCCATTGTGGGTGGTACCGCACGCCTGGACGGCAAGCCGGTCATGGTCATCGGCCACCAGAAGGGCCGTGAAGTACGCGAGAAGGTGCGCCGCAACTTCGGCATGCCGCGCCCGGAAGGCTACCGCAAGGCTTGCCGCCTGATGGAAATGGCCGAGCGCTTCAAGATGCCGATCCTGACCTTTATCGACACCCCGGGTGCCTACCCGGGCATCGACGCCGAAGAGCGCAACCAGAGCGAGGCAATTGCCTGGAACCTGCGTGTGATGGCTCGCCTGAAAACCCCGATCATCGCGACCGTGATTGGCGAGGGTGGTTCTGGCGGTGCACTGGCCATCGGTGTGTGTGACCAGCTGAACATGCTGCAATATTCCACCTACTCGGTGATCTCGCCGGAAGGTTGCGCTTCGATCCTGTGGAAGACTGCCGACAAGGCGGCCGATGCAGCAGAGGCCATGGGCATCACTGCCGAGCGCCTGAAGAGCCTGAACATCGTCGACAAGGTGATCCAGGAACCGTTGGGCGGCGCCCACCGCGACCCTGTCAAGATGTCGGAAAGCATTCGCGCCGACCTGGTGCAGCAGCTGGACATGCTCAGCAAGTTCGACAACGACGCGCTGCTGGCCCGCCGTTACGAGCGCCTGATGAGCTACGGCCTCTGATTCACTGATTTAGCCCAGGGGCCGCTTTGCGGCCCTTTCGCGACACAAGGCCGCTCCTGCAGGCGACCGCGTTTTCCTGTAGGAGCGGCCTTGTGTCGCGAAAGGGGTGCAAAGCCCCCCGGCAATCTCAAGCCAAGTGAGGAACAGATGATCAACCTCACCCCCTGGCTCAATGCCCCAGCCTGGTACATCGCCTTCTCCGGCGGCCTCGATTCCACTGTCCTCCTGCACCTGCTGGGCGACTACGTCCGCCACCACGCATCCCCCCCGCTGCGGGCGATTCATGTCCATCACGGTCTGCAGTCCGCCGCCGACGCCTGGCCGGCTCACTGCCAAGCCATCTGCGACAATCTCGGCATTGAACTCCGGGTCATCCACGTCCAGATCGCCCCCGGTGCCAGCCTCGAACAGGCCGCCCGCGACGCCCGCTATGCCGCGTTCGAGCAAGCCCTGAGCCCCGGCGACATCCTGTTCACCGGCCAGCACCGTGACGACCAGGCCGAAACCCTGCTGTTTCGTCTGTTGCGCGGCGCCGGCCTGCGTGGCCTGGCTGCAATGCCGGTGCAGCGGGCGCTAGGGCAGGGCAGTCTGGTCAGGCCTTTGCTGGCTTGTTCTCGGCAGCAACTGCAGGCCTATGCCCGAATGAAAGGGCTGGCCTGGATCGAAGACCCGTCAAACGCCGACACACATTTCGCCCGCAACTTCCTGCGTGGCGAGGTGCTCCCGCATTTGCAGCAACGTTGGCCGCAAACCACCCAGAACCTCGCCCGCGCCGCAGAGCACCTGGGCGAAGCCCTGGGGCTGCTGGACGAGCTCGCCCAAGGTGACCTTGCGTGCGCAGAAAGGGGGGCGCCGAAGGCCTGGGCCGGGTTGGACTCGCTCGACCTGGCATCCCTGGTCGCGTTGTCGCCCGCCCGTCAGCGCAATGCCCTGCAGTATTGGCTGAGCCTTCGCACCCGTTTGCCAGACACCCGGCACTGGGCTGGTTGGGCGGACCTGCGTGATGCTGCCGGGGATGCCCAGCCCGTCTGGCGGCTCGCCGACGGGCAACTGCTGCGCAGCCATGGGCGCATCTGGTGGCTGAGTGGTGACTGGCTACAGCTGCCTGTCGGCGAGCTGGCCTGGGTGAACCCCACCGGGCCGCTGGTGCTGCCAGGTAACGGCAGCGTGCGTCTTGCGGTCGCACAGCCGTTCGCAGACCTGCGCATCGCCTATCGCAAGGGCGGCGAAATGCTGGACGTCCCCGGCCGTGGGCGGCGCGACCTCAAGCGCCTGCTCAACGAGTTGCAGGTGCCGCATTTCCTGCGCCCACGCCTGCCGCTGCTGTATCAGGGCGAGTGTTTGCTGGCGGTGGCCAACCTGCCGGGGTTGGTGCAGGCGGATTGCCAGCTGCACTGGCAGTTACCGACGAACGCGCAAGGTTTGAGCTGAAGGGTACATTCGGGTAGACTACCCTCCCTTCTTGATACAGCTTCTGTGGGTTCCGCGAAAACACAGGAGTTGCCGATTACCAAGCAGTTTTTTGCTGGGCTGATTCTGGAAATGACGAGCGAGCTCCATGCCGGGGATACCCCTGGTCTGTACAGACGCGGCAGTTTTTCGAGATGCACTGTGATTGACGCAGGTGATCGGGGGCTTCGGCCTTCCTTCGCTTTCTCCGGCGGCGCTGGCCGCCTTAACGCAGACTTCTAGGGTTTTTCATGACGCGCTACATATTCGTCACGGGCGGTGTTGTTTCTTCATTGGGGAAAGGCATTGCCTCGGCTTCCCTGGCGGCCATCCTGGAAGCGCGGGGCCTGAAGGTCACCATGCTCAAGCTGGATCCGTACATCAACGTCGATCCGGGCACCATGAGCCCGTTCCAGCACGGTGAAGTGTTCGTCACCCACGATGGCGCCGAGACCGACCTCGACCTGGGCCACTACGAGCGGTTCATCCGCACCACCATGACCCAGAACAACAACTTCACCACCGGCCGCATCTACGAGCACGTGCTGCGTAAAGAGCGTCGTGGTGATTACCTGGGCGCGACCATCCAGGTCATCCCGCACATCACCGACGAGATCAAGCGTCGCATCATCAAGGGGGCCGGCGATGCCGACGTGGCCCTGGTGGAAATCGGTGGTACCGTGGGTGACATCGAGTCGCAGCCGTTCCTCGAGGCCATCCGCCAGCTGCGCGTCGAAGTGGGCTCCAAGCGCGCCATGCTGATGCACCTGACCCTGGTCCCTTACATCGCCACCGCGGGCGAAACCAAGACCAAGCCGACCCAGCACTCGGTCAAGGAGCTGCGCTCCATCGGCCTGCAGCCTGACGTGCTGATCTGCCGCTCCGACCACCCGGTCGATGCCTCGTCGCGTCGCAAGATCGCGCTGTTCACCAACGTTGAAGAGCGTGCGGTGATTTCGCTGGAAGACGTCGACACCATCTACAAGATCCCGGGCGTACTGCACGCACAGGGCCTGGACGATTTCGTCGTCGAGCGTTTCGGCCTGCAGTGCAGCGGCGCCGACCTGTCCGAATGGGACAAGGTGGTCGATGCCAAGCTCAACCCTGAGCATGAAGTGACCATCGCCATGGTCGGCAAGTACATGGAGCTGCTGGACGCGTACAAGTCGCTGATCGAAGCGATGAGCCACGCCGGCATCACCAACCGTACCAAGGTCAACCTGCGCTACATCGATTCGGAAGACATCGAGAACCAGGGCACCAGCCTGCTCGAAGGCGCCGATGCCATTCTGGTGCCGGGCGGTTTCGGCCTGCGCGGCGTGGAAGGCAAGATCACTGCGGTGCAATACGCCCGTGAAAACAAGGTGCCGTACCTGGGTATCTGCCTGGGGATGCAGGTGGCCGTGATCGAATTCGCCCGTAACGTCATGGGCTGGAAAGACGCCAACTCCACCGAGTTCGACCGCAACAGCGGCCACCCTGTGGTCGGCCTGATCACCGAGTGGGCCGATGCCACCGGTGCCGTCGAAACCCGCAACGAGGCTTCCGACCTGGGCGGCACCATGCGCCTGGGCGCACAGGACTGCCAGCTGGCTGCCGGTTCCAAGGTCCACGACTGCTACGGCAAGGACGTGATCACCGAGCGTCACCGCCACCGCTATGAAGTGAACAACAACCTGCTGCCGCAACTGGTCGACGCTGGCCTGGTGGTTTCTGGCCGTTCCGAAGATGGCGCGCTGGTGGAAGTGGTCGAGTCCAAGGACCACCCATGGTTCGTCGCCTGCCAGTTCCACCCGGAGTTCACCTCCACCCCGCGTGACGGCCACCCGCTGTTCAGTGGTTTCGTCAAGGCAGCCCTGGCTCAGAAGAACAAGGCCTGATCAATGACCCAGAAGATCATCCGCGTCGGTAACATCGAGATCGCCAACGACAAGCCGTTCGTCCTGTTCGGCGGCATGAACGTCCTGGAGTCCCGTGACCTGGCAATGAAGGTCTGCGAGGAGTACGTGCGGGTTACCGAGAAGCTCGGTATCCCCTACGTGTTCAAGGCCAGCTTCGACAAGGCCAACCGTTCGTCGGTGACGTCTTACCGTGGCCCGGGCATGGAAGAAGGGCTGAAGATCTTCGAAGAGATCAAGCGCACCTTCAATGTGCCGGTGATCACCGACGTGCACGAGCCTTACCAGGCCGAGCCGGTTGCCAAGGTATGCGACATCATCCAGCTGCCGGCCTTCCTGTCGCGGCAGACCGACCTGGTGGTGGCCATGGCCAAGACTGGCGCGGTGATCAACATCAAGAAGGCCCAGTTCCTCGCACCCCAGGAAATGAAACACATCCTGGCCAAGTGCGAAGAGGCCGGTAACGACCAGTTGATCCTCTGCGAGCGTGGTTCGAGCTTCGGCTACAACAACCTGGTGGTGGACATGCTCGGCTTCGGCATCATGAAGCAGTTCGAGTACCCGGTGTTCTTCGACGTGACCCACGCCCTGCAGATGCCGGGTGGCCGCGCCGACTCCGCGGGTGGCCGCCGCGCCCAGGTTACCGACCTGGCCAAGGCGGGCATGAGCCAGGGCCTGGCAGGCCTGTTCCTCGAAGCCCACCCGGACCCGGACAACGCCAAATGCGATGGCCCATGCGCCCTGCGCCTGGACAAGCTGGAGCCATTCCTGGCCCAGCTCAAGCAACTGGACGACCTGGTGAAAAGTTTTCCGACGGTAGAAACCGCGTAAAGCTCATTTCTCGGGTAAAGTACCGCCCGATCCACCCCTGACCAATCGGTCAGGGGCTCCCTTCACCCGGCCTGCCCACTGCAAATCCGCCTGGTGAACGGCAAGAATTTCTTAAGCTAAGTTGTTTTCGTCAATTCTGGAGTGCTTACAACAATGGCAAAAATCGTCGACATCAAAGGTCGTGAAGTTCTCGATTCGCGTGGCAACCCCACCGTGGAAGCCGATGTACTGCTCGACAACGGCATCATCGGCAGCGCTTGCGCGCCGTCCGGTGCTTCCACCGGCTCGCGCGAAGCGCTGGAGCTGCGTGATGGCGACAAGAGCCGTTACCTGGGCAAGGGGGTGCTGAAGGCTGTCGCCAACATCAACGGCCCGATCCGTGACCTGCTGCTGGGCAAGGACCCGGCAGACCAGAAAGCCCTGGACCGCGCCATGATCGAACTGGACGGTACCGAGAACAAGGCCAAGCTGGGCGCCAACGCCATCCTGGCTGTTTCCCTGGCTGCCGCCAAGGCCGCTGCCCAGGACCAGGACCTGCCGCTGTACGCGCACATCGCCAACCTGAACGGCACCCCGGGCCAGTACTCGATGCCGGTTCCGATGATGAACATCATCAACGGTGGCGAGCACGCCGACAACAACGTCGACATCCAGGAGTTCATGGTTCAGCCGGTAGGCGCCAAGACCTTCTCCGACGGCCTGCGCATGGGCACCGAAATCTTCCACCACCTCAAAGCCGTGCTGAAGGCCCGTGGCCTGAACACCGCCGTGGGTGACGAAGGTGGCTTCGCTCCTAACCTGGCTTCCAACGAAGACGCCCTGGGCGCCATCGCCGAAGCGGTTGAAAAAGCCGGTTACAAGCTGGGTACCGATGTGACCCTGGCCCTGGACTGCGCGGCTTCCGAATTCTATGAAGACGGCAAATACAACCTGTCCGGCGAAGGCAAGTCGTTCGACGCGGAAGGTTTCGCCGAATACCTGAAAGGCCTGACCGAGCGCTTCCCGATCATCTCGATCGAAGACGGCCTGGACGAGTCCGACTGGGCTGGCTGGAAGATCCTCACCGACAAGATTGGTGAAAAGGTACAGCTGGTTGGCGACGACCTGTTCGTGACCAACACCAAGATCCTGAAGGAAGGCATCGAGAAGGGTATCGGTAACTCGATCCTGATCAAGTTCAACCAGATCGGCTCGCTGACCGAAACCCTGGAAGCCATCCAGATGGCCAAGGCTGCCGGCTACACCGCAGTTATCTCGCACCGCTCCGGTGAAACCGAAGACTCGACCATTGCCGACCTGGCCGTCGGTACCGCTGCTGGCCAGATCAAGACCGGCTCGCTGTGCCGTTCCGACCGCGTTTCCAAGTACAACCAGCTGCTGCGCATCGAAGAGCAACTGGGTGCCAAAGCGGTTTACCGTGGTCGTGCCGAGTTTCGCGGCTAAGCAAGAGATGGTAAAAAGACAGCAGCCGGAGTTGTAGGAACGTTCGTACTGATCTTTCCTTCATCCCAACGGGTTTCTGTCAACGAAGCCTGGCCTCGGCCAGGCTTCGTGCTATTCGAGGCCCCGAAGTAACAAGTACGCGGCAGCCTTTTTAACCTGGATAACGTGATGCGCAGTCCCTATTGGGTGTTCCTCGTTCTGCTCCTGCTGCTGGGTGGCCTGCAGTACCGCCTGTGGGTGGGTAATGGCAGCCTGGCGCAAGTGACCGAACTGAAGCAGCAGATTGACGAGCAGCATGCCGAGAACGAGCGCTTGCTTGAGCGCAACCGCGTGCTCGATGCCGAAGTGCTGGAGCTGAAAAAAGGCATGGAGACCGTTGAAGAACGGGCTCGCCACGAATTGGGAATGGTCAAAGAGGGCGAAACCCTCTTCCAGTTGCCACAGAAATGATCGATACCTTACCGGCCTTCTGGGCCGTGATTCCTGCTGCGGGCGTAGGTGCCCGCATGGCTGCCGACCGCCCCAAGCAATACCTGGAGCTGGCGGGGCAGACCATTCTCGAGCACAGCCTCGACTGTTTTCTTGGCCACCCGGCCCTCAAAGGCGTGGTGGTCAGCATTGCTGAAGATGACCCGTACTGGCCGGCCCTGCGTTGCGCCAGCGACCCGCGCATCCAGCGCGCAGCGGGTGGGCGCGAGCGTGCCGATTCGGTGCTCAATGCCTTGCTGTGGCTGCATGCGCAAGGCGCCTCTGACAGCGACTGGGTGCTGGTGCATGATGCTGCGCGGCCGAATTTGGCGCGCAGCGACCTGGACAAGCTGCTGTCGGAGCTGGCGGACGACCCGGTGGGTGGCTTGCTGGCGGTACCGGCGCGCGATACCCTCAAGCGTGCCGATGGCAGCGGCCGGGTAAGTGCTACCGTGGACCGCAGCACCATCTGGCAGGCCTACACACCGCAGATGTTCCGCCTTGGGGCACTGCACCGGGCGTTGGCCGAGTGCCTGGTGTCGGATGTGGTCGTGACGGATGAAGCCTCGGCCATCGAGTGGTCCGGCCAGGCGCCGCGGCTGGTGGAAGGGCGCAGTGACAACATCAAGGTCACGCGCCCCGAAGACCTGGAGTGGTTGCGTCAGCGCTGGGCTGGGCGCCGCTGAAGTCTCAAGCCCGAGAATAGGCCGGTACAGGCAATGGATTCCTTCAAGCCAGCCGATATTCCGGCAACCCCGCCAACCCCTCCTTCAGGTAATCCACCAACCGTCGCACCTTCGGCGACAGGTGCCGCTGTTGCGGATACAACGCCCACACTGCCGTATTCGGCGGCTGGTGCGCTTCCAGCAACGACACCAGAGCCCCCGTATTCAAGTGCTCCAGGACGTAATAATCCGGCAACTGGCACAACCCCATCCCCTGCAACGCCGCATCCAGCACCGCCTGCCCACTGTTGCAGCGCCAGTTCCCTTGCACCCGCTGGCTAATCTCGCGCCCATCCTGCTGCAATGCCCACAAGTCCGAACTGCCCACCAGGCAATTGTGCCGCGCCAACTCTGACAGGCTGTGTGGTCGACCATAACGTTCCAGATAAGCCGGCGAGGCACACAGGTACATGCGCCGGGGTGCGAGGCGGGCGGCCACCAACCGAGAATCGGCCAGACGCCCCAACCGGATGGCGAGGTCCATGCCTTCGTGCAGCAAGTCGAGGGTGTGGTTGCTCAACTCCACCTCCACGCGCAACTGCGGGTACAGCGCCATGAACCGTGTCACGAGCGGCACGATGAAGCGCTCGCCGTACGCTACCGCGCACGTCATGCGCAGTAACCCCTTTGGCTCGCTGGCCAAGTCGCCCATGGCGCGCAGGGCTTCCTCGCGGCCATCCTGAAGGCGTTGGCAATGCTGCAGAAAAGTTTGCCCGGCCTCGCTCAGGGTCACCCGACGGGTACTGCGGTAGAGCAGGCGCGTTTGCAGGCGCTCCTCCAGCCGGGCGATCTGGCGACTGATGTGCGACGAGGAAACCCCCAGGCGTTCGGCCGCTGCCGTGAACTGGCCAGATTCGGCCACGGCGACGAATTCGTCGATACCTTCCCAGCGGCTGCTCATTGATTATCCCTGTATGGCAATAATGTTTTGTCTTTGCCTGGATTATTCATCAAAAGGCTGTGAATTACACTGCAGCCTGAATCGACACTCTGTCTGGAGACCTTTGATGATCAAGTCCCGTGCCGCCGTAGCCTTCGAAGCCAAGAAACCCCTGGAAATCGTCGAAGTCGACGTGGCCATGCCCAAGGCCGGTGAAGTGCTGCTGCGCGTGGTCGCCAGCGGTGTTTGCCACACCGACGCCTACACCCTGTCCGGTGCCGACCCGGAAGGCATCTTCCCGTCGATCCTCGGCCACGAAGGTGGCGCGATCGTTGAAGCGGTAGGCGAGGGCGTGACCTCGGTAGCCGTTGGCGATCATGTGATTCCGCTCTACACCCCGGAATGCGGCAAGTGCAAATTCTGCCTCTCGGGCAAGACCAACCTGTGCCAGGCCATCCGTGCTACCCAAGGCAAGGGCCTGATGCCCGACGGCACCACGCGCTTCTCCTACAAAGGCCAGCAGCTGTTCCACTACATGGGGACCTCGACCTTCTCCGAGTACACCGTGCTGCCGGAAATTTCCGTGGCCAAGATCCAGAAAGAAGCACCACTGGAAAAGGTGTGCCTGCTGGGCTGCGGCGTCACCACCGGTATCGGCGCGGTGCTCAACACCGCCAAGGTCAAGCCGGGTGATACCGTGGCCATCTTCGGCCTGGGCGGCATCGGCCTGTCGGCGGTGATCGGTGCGGTCAAGGCCAAGGCCTCGCGCATCATCGCCATCGACATCAACCCGGCCAAGTTCGAGATCGCCCGCCAGCTGGGCGCTACCGACTGCATCAACCCGAAAGACTACGACCGCCCGATCCAGGAAGTGATCGTCGACCTTACCGACGGGGGCGTGGACTTCTCCTTCGAGTGCATCGGCAACGTGCAACTGATGCGTGCGGCGCTTGAGTGCTGCCACAAGGGCTGGGGCGAGTCGGTGATCATCGGTGTGGCCGGTGCCGGCCAGGAAATCGCCACCCGTCCGTTCCAGCTGGTGACTGGCCGTGTATGGCGCGGTTCGGCGTTCGGTGGCGTGCGTGGCCGCAGCGAGCTGCCAAGCTACGTGGAAATGTCCGAGAAGGGGGAGATCCCGCTGGATACCTTCATCACCCACACCATGGGCCTGGAGGATATCAACAAAGCCTTCGACCTGATGCATGAAGGCAAGAGCATCCGCAGCGTGATCCACTTCTGAGGTACGCCATGAGCCTGGATAACATCTCCTGCCAGAAAAGCTTCGGCGGTTGGCACAAGCGTTACCGGCATCACTCCAAGGTGCTGGGCTGCGACATGGTATTTGCCGTGTACTTGCCGCCGCAGGCCGAACAGGGTGAGAAGCTGCCGGTGCTGTACTGGCTCAGCGGCCTCACCTGCACCGACGAAAACTTCATGCAGAAGGCCGGCGCCCAGCGCCTGGCCGCCGAGCTTGGGCTGATCATCGTCGCCCCCGACACCAGCCCGCGCGGAGAGCAGGTGCCGGGCGACCCGGACGGCGCCTGGGACTTCGGCCTGGGGGCGGGCTTCTACCTCAATGCCACCCAGCAGCCTTGGGCCAAGCACTACCACATGCACGACTATGTGGTGGAGGAGTTGCCCGCGCTGATCGAAGCGCACTTCCCGGCATCGGGCGAGCGCAGTATCAGTGGTCACTCCATGGGCGGGCATGGCGCGTTGGTGTGCGCCTTGCGCAACCGGGGGCGTTACCGTTCGGTGTCGGCATTCTCGCCGATCAGCAACCCGATGGACTGCCCATGGGGCGAGAAGGCCTTCAGCCGTTACCTGGGTGACGACCGTGCGCGCTGGCGTGAGTGGGATGCCAGTGTGCTGTTGGCCGAAACGCCGGCTGGCGAGTGCCCGCCGTTGCTGGTGGACCAGGGCGATCGTGACGATTTTCTCGAAAAGCAGCTCAGGCCTGAAGCGCTGGAGCAGGCGGCACGCAAAGGGGGGCATGAACTGACCCTGCGCCTGCAGCCGGGTTATGACCACAGCTACTACTTCATTGCCAGCTTCATCGAGGAACACCTGCGCCATCATGCGGTGGCACTGGGGCGGGTGTAACAGCCCGGTCCAAAAGCCGCCAAACCCGCTGCAAAGCAGGTAGAATCACGCCCTGACTCATTCAGGGCGTTTTCTTATGCGTATTGGCCACGGCTACGATGTGCACCGTTTCTGCGACGGTGATTTCATTACCCTGGGCGGGGTGCGTATCCCCCACAAATACGGCCTGCTGGCCCACTCCGACGGCGACGTGCTGCTGCACGCCCTGAGCGATGCCTTGCTGGGTGCTGCGGCGCTGGGTGATATCGGCAAGCACTTCCCCGACACCGACCCACAGTTCAAGGGGGCCGACAGCCGCGTGCTGCTGCGCCATGTGGTCGGCATCGTCCGGGCCAAGGGCTGGAAGGTCGGCAACGTCGACGCCACCATTGTCGCTCAGGCGCCGAAGATGGCCCCGCACATCGAGACCATGCGCCAGCTGATCGCCGAGGACCTGCAGGTCGAGCTCGACCAGGTCAACGTCAAGGCCACCACCACCGAAAAGCTGGGCTTCACCGGCCGCGAGGAGGGTATTGCCGTGCATTCGGTCGCCCTGCTGCTGCCAGCATGACCGAACTGGAACTGCTGGGCCCGCGCGCATCGGGCGAACCCCTGGGCACCGCCATCCTCAAGGCGGTTGCCGAAGACTTCCAGGTCGACGAAGTGCTCGATATCCCGCTCTCGGGCCAGGGCGAGCACTTGTGGCTGTGGGTCGAGAAGCGTGACCTGAACACCGAAGAGGCCGCTCGCCGCCTGGCGCGCGCCGCCGGTGTGCCGGTGCGCACCATCAGCTATGCCGGGCTCAAGGACCGTCAGGCCCTGACCCGTCAGTGGTTCAGCCTGCACCTGCCAGGCAAGGCCGACCCTGACCTGTCACGTGCCGAGGATGCCAACCTGCGCGTGCTCAAGCAGGTGCGTCACCAGCGCAAGCTGCAGCGTGGCGCGCATTCGGCCAACGGCTTCACCCTGCGCCTGACGGCCCTGGCTGCAGATCACCAGGCGCTGGATGCGCGCCTGGAACAGCTGAAGCAGCACGGTGTACCCAACTATTTCGGCACCCAGCGCTTCGGTCACGGCGGCGGCAACGTCCATGACGCCCTCGACTGGGCGGCGCGCAAAGCCTTGCCCGAGCAGCGCAATGTGCGTTCGCGGTTGCTTTCGGCCGGGCGCAGCTACCTGTTCAATCAGGTGCTGGCTGCGCGTGTCGCTGAAGGTAGCTGGGCGCGGGCGCAGGTCGGCGACCTGCTGGCATTCACTGACAGCCGTAGCTTTTTCCCGGCGGGAGAGGCGGAATGTGCCGACCCGCGCCTGGCGATTCTCGATCTGCATCCGACCGGCCCGATGTGGGGTGAGGGCGCTTCGCCTGCTGACGGGGCCACTGCCCGCTTGGAAAACGCCGTCGGTGCAGAGCAACCGGCACTTTGCCAGTGGTTGGCCCAGGCGGGCATGGATCACGAACGGCGCATTTTGCGGCTCCCTATTGGCGGCCTGACATGGCATTATCCCGAGCCTGATATCCTGCAACTGGAATTCGTCCTGCCGGCCGGATGCTTCGCCACCGTGGTGGTGCGTGAAGTCGTGGATCTGGTGTCGGCAGGGCAGACGGACAGCCCATGCGTATTCTGATTTCGAACGACGACGGTGTTACCGCGCCCGGCATCGCCGCGCTGCACGCTGCGCTGGCGGATTACGCCGAGTGCTCGGTGATCGCCCCGGAGCAAGACAAGAGCGGCGCCAGCAGTTCGCTGACGCTGGACCGGCCACTGCACCCGCAAACCCTGGCCAACGGTTTCATCAGCCTGAACGGCACGCCGACCGACTGTGTGCACCTGGGGCTCAATGGGCTGTTGCCGCACACGCCGGACATGGTCGTGTCGGGGATCAACCTCGGAGCCAACCTGGGCGATGACGTGCTGTATTCGGGCACGGTCGCCGCAGCGTTGGAAGGCCGCTTCCTGGGTGGCACGTCGCTGGCGTTTTCGCTGTTGTCGCGCCAGCCGGACAATCTGCCGACCGCGGCCCATATCGCCCGCCGCCTGGTCGAGGCCCAGTCGCGCCTGGCGCTGCCACCACGCACTGTGCTCAACGTAAACATTCCCAACCTGCCGCTGGAGCACATTCGTGGCATCCGGCTCACCCGCCTCGGTCACCGGGCGCGGGCGGCGGCACCGACCAAGGTGGTCAACCCGCGCGGCAAGGAAGGTTACTGGATCGCCGTGGCCGGCGATGCCGAGGACGGTGGCCCGGGTACCGACTTCCACGCGGTGATGCAGGGCTATGTATCGATCACCCCGTTGCAACTCGACCGCACCTTCAATGATGCCTTCGAGCAGCTCGACGGTTGGCTGGAGGGCCTGCTCTGATGCGCGAGGACGATATGCTGCGCCGCGGCATCGGCATGACCTCCCAGCGTACCCGGGAGCGGCTGATCCAGCGTCTGTGCGAAGAGGGCGTTTCGAACACCAAGGTGCTCGACGTGATTCGTCGCACCCCGCGCCACCTGTTCGTCGACGAGGCACTGGCGCATCGTGCCTACGAAGACACCGCATTGCCCATCGGTCACAACCAAACCATCTCGCAACCGTTCATGGTTGCCCACATGAGTGAGCTACTGCTCGAGGCCGGGCCGTTGGACAAGGTGCTGGAGATTGGTACCGGCTCAGGCTACCAGACGGCGATCCTGGCCCAGCTGGTGGAACGGGTGTTTTCGGTGGAGCGTATCAAGGTGCTGCAGGACCGGGCCAAAGAGCGCCTGGTGGAGCTGAACCTGCGCAACGTGGTATTCCGCTGGGGCGATGGCTGCGAAGGCTGGCCGGCGCTGGCACCGTACAACGGCATCATCGTCACGGCGGTGGCGCCAGAAGTGCCGCAGGCATTGCTTGATCAGCTTGCCCCCGGGGGGCGCATGGTGATTCCGGTAGGGGCGGCCGGCGAAGCGCAGCAACTGATGCTGATCGTGCGCGAGGAGCATGGATTCTCCCGGCGCGTGCTGGGGGCCGTACGCTTCGTCCCGCTGCTCAATGGTCCGCTGGCCTGAGGCTGGCGGGTATGACTCGCGCGGTATTTTTGCCCCAGCGGCGAATTCTTGCCGCTTCGCTCTGTCTATCTGGCGGTACGAAGCGCTAGCTCGCACCGGGGTATTGCAACAGCCTTTTGCACCCGCCTGCCAATAATGGCCGGCTTGGTTATAATTGCAACAATATTGCATTTCTTGTCTTCATATCGTTTTTCGGCACCATGAGGGGAGCGCGGGTGGGTCACACAGTCATTCGGCAGCGCAAGGACGGGTCGGGTTTCAAGCTTCTGGTGATTGCACTGGCCATGGGCACGCTACTGGTGGGTTGCTCGAGCACCAGCAGCAACAGCAGCGCGCGGGTGGTCGACCGCAATAACACCGTGCCCAAGCGCCCGGCGGTGACGTCCGGGCAGTACGTCGTCAAGCCGGGTGACACGCTGTTCTCCATTGCCTTCCGCTATGGCTGGGACTACAAGGAGCTGGCCGCACGCAACGGCATCGCGGCGCCTTATACCATTCGCCCGGGGCAAGCGATTCGTTTCAGCAGCGGTTCCAGCAGCAGTACCACGGTGGTGTCCAGCCCCTCTTCATCGAGCCGCACCACGGTCACCCGCAGGCCCGTGGGCACTACTGCCGTGACACCTGCCAACACCAGCAAACCGGCAACGCCGGCAACCTCCGCCAGTACGCCGGTTGCCACCACCGTGCCTGCGGCAGAGCGCGCGGTAGGCGGCTGGACCTGGCCTGCCAACGGCGTGCTGATTGGAAAATTCGCTTCAAACGGTAGTTTGAATAAAGGCATTGATATCGCCGGTGATTTGGGACAGCCTGTTTTTGCTGCGTCTGATGGTGCGGTGGTTTACGCCGGGAGTGGTTTAAGGGGCTACGGCGAGCTGATCATCATCAAGCACAGTGATACCTACGTCAGTGCCTACGGCCACAACCGCAGGCTGTTGGTTCGGGAGGGGCAGCAGGTCAAGGCAGGGCAGTCGATTGCTGAAATGGGGTCTACGGGCACAGATCGGGTGAAGCTGCATTTCGAGATTCGCCGCCAGGGCAAACCCGTCGATCCACTCCAGTTCCTGCCACGCCGTTGATCGTTGTACCCGGCCTGTTCCTGTGATGTAGAGGGGACAGGCTCAAGCGCTGCCAGGGATAAAGGTGCCGCTCGAGTCTGAGTTCGAACTCAGCAAAGGACTATAACAATGGCTCTCAGTAAAGAAGTGCCGGAGTTTGACATCGACGATGACGTCCTCCTGATGGAGACGGGTATCGTTTTGGAAACGGATGTGGTGTCAGACGAACCTGCTGTATCTTCGGTTCGGACGAGGGCCAAGTCGGGCTCTTCGCTCAAGCAACACAAGTACATCGATTACAGCCGGGCGCTCGATGCCACCCAGCTGTATCTCAACGAAATCGGCTTCTCGCCGCTGCTTTCGCCGGAAGAGGAAGTGCATTTTGCGCGTTTGTCGCAAAAGGGTGACCCTGCTGGCCGCAAGCGCATGATCGAAAGCAACCTGCGCCTGGTTGTCAAAATTGCCCGTCGTTACGTGAACCGTGGCCTGTCGCTGCTCGACCTGATCGAGGAGGGCAACCTTGGGCTGATCCGTGCGGTCGAGAAGTTCGACCCGGAGCGTGGTTTCCGTTTCTCGACCTATGCGACCTGGTGGATTCGCCAGACCATCGAGCGGGCGATCATGAACCAGACCCGCACCATTCGCTTGCCGATCCACGTGGTCAAAGAGCTGAACGTCTACCTCCGCGCGGCCCGTGAGCTGACCCAAAAGCTGGACCACGAACCCTCCCCGGAAGAAATCGCTACGTTGCTGGAGAAGCCCGTCGCCGAGGTCAAGCGCATGCTCGGCCTGAACGAGCGGGTGTCTTCGGTGGATGTGTCGCTTGGCCCGGATTCGGACAAGACCCTGCTCGACACCCTGACCGACGACCGCCCGACGGACCCGTGCGAGCTGCTACAGGATGACGACCTGTCGCAGAGCATCGACCAGTGGCTGGGGGAGTTGACCGACAAGCAGCGGGAAGTGGTGGTACGCCGCTTTGGTCTGCGCGGGCATGAAAGCAGCACCCTGGAGGATGTTGGGCTGGAGATCGGCCTGACCCGGGAACGGGTGCGGCAGATCCAGGTAGAAGGGCTCAAGCGCCTGCGTGAGATCCTGGAGAAGAACGGCCTGTCCAGCGAGTCGTTGTTCCAGTAGCGACAGCCTGCTTCACAAAGCGCCCCGATGACCTCGGGGCGTTTTTGTGTGTGATGAAAACAGTCTTTCGTTTGCGTCTGTCGGGGGGCTACAAAGCAGTCCCGTGATGTATGGCGCTACCTCGGTAACATTGCATGTAAGCCTTTTCTTACTTGTTTTGTAAGCTATCTATGCAAGTCTCAGTAAATCATTGTCGTTTTCAGCCCCGGTATTTTTCCAACTCATTGAAAATCATGCGTTATTTTGCTGTGTGGAAATGTGTCCCATGTAATACCTTGTGAGGTTTCGCGCTTGCCCGCTCAGCTGAAGCCGCTAGTATTCGAACTGTGCACACGGACATGCACAGGCTTCCAGGGAGGAGGCCAAGGACATCGCAAGACGCGATTTCATCAGGATGATGTTTGGGACAAGCAGGGACTACGGAAAAAATGTGGGCGGGTCAAACCGCCCCTTTTTTTTGCCTGCAGGAAAACAAAAAAGGCCCCGAGGGGCCTTTTTCGTGTCTGGGCGCTATCAGCGCTCCAGGTCTGCAATCTTGCCGGTCTTGCCGTCCCACTCTTCAGCGTCCGGCAGGGCGTCCTTACGCTCGGTGATGTTCGGCCAGACTTCCGCCAGTTCGGCGTTCAGCTCGATGAAGTTCTCCATCCCGGCAGGGATTTCGTCTTCCGAGAAGATAGCTTGTGCTGGGCACTCCGGTTCGCACAAGGCGCAGTCGATGCACTCGTCCGGGTGGATGACCAGGAAGTTCGGGCCTTCGTAGAAGCAGTCCACCGGACAGACTTCCACGCAGTCGGTGTATTTGCATTTGATGCAGTTGTCGGTGACGACGAAGGTCATTTCTAGTTCTCTCCTCAGGCGACGGCGGCGGCCCTTCCTCTCAGGGCCGCGCGGTTTACAGGTATGTGGCTGCAGGCCAGGCTAATAACCTGCAGCACCAGCAAACCGCGGCGGATTCTACCAGCTTGTAGTGGCTGCCGTTATAACAGGTTCTTTAGTTGATATAGCATTTCGATAGCTTGACGCGGGGTCATGTCGTCCAGCTGCAGCTTGCCCAGCTTCTCGATGGCCGGGTGTGGCAGGCTGGCGAACAGGTCGCTCTGGTGCGGCACTTGTGGCGTGTCCTTGGCTTTTTGGGCCGGGGCCGGCTCATGGGGCAGGCTGGTGGTTTCCAGGCGCCCCAGGTGTTCGCGGGCGCGCTGGATGACCGCCGTCGGCACGCCGGCCAGTTGCGCCACGGCCAGGCCGTAGCTTTGGCTGGCAGGGCCCGGCAGAACGTGGTGCAGGAACACGATACGTTCGTTGTGCTCGGTGGCATTGAGGTGCACGTTGGCCACCAGCGGCTCGCTCTCCGGCAGCACGGTGAGCTCGAAGTAGTGGGTGGCGAACAAGGTGTAGGCACGCAATTGCGCCAGGCGCTCGGCGGCGGCCCAGGCCAGCGACAGGCCGTCGAAGGTGCTGGTGCCACGGCCGACTTCATCCATCAGCACCAGGCTGCGGTCGGTGGCGTTGTGCAGAATGTTGGCGGTTTCGCTCATCTCGACCATGAAGGTCGAGCGCCCGCCAGCCAGGTCGTCACTGGAGCCGATGCGGGTGAAGATGCGGTCGACCAGTGACAGCTCGCAGCTGGCTGCGGGTACGAAGCTGCCGATGTGCGCCAGCAGCACGATCAGGGCCGTCTGGCGCATGTAGGTGGACTTACCGCCCATGTTCGGGCCGGTGATGATCAGCATGCGCGTGCTGTTGTCCAGGCCCAGGTCGTTGGCCACGAATGGCGTGGTCAGCACCTGTTCCACCACCGGGTGGCGGCCCTGCTCGATGCGAAGGCACGGCTCGTCGACGAAGCGCGGGCAGTTAAGGTCGAGGTTCAGCGCACGTTCGGCCAGGTTGCTGAGTACATCCAGTTCGGCCAGGGCGGCAGCGCTGTCCTGCAGCGGCGCCAGGTGGCTGATCAGGGTTTCCAGCAGGGCGTCGTAGAGCATCTTCTCGCGGGCAAGGGCGCGGCTTTTGGCCGACAGTGCCTTGTCCTCGAACGCTTTCAGCTCAGGGGTGATGAAACGCTCGGCACCCTTGAGCGTCTGGCGGCGGATGTAGTCGCCCGGTGCCTGTTCGGCCTGCTTGGTCGGCAGCTCGATGAAGTAGCCATGCACGCGGTTGTAGCCGACCTTGAGGTTGGCCAGCCCGGTGCGGGCCTTTTCCCGGGCTTCCAGGTCGATCAGGAACTGGCCTGCGTTTTCGCTGATGGCCAGCAGCTCGTCCAGCTCGCTGTCATAGCCGGCCTTGAGCACGCCGCCGTCGCGGATTACCGCCGGCGGGTTGTCGATGATTGCACGCTCCAGCAGGCTGGCCAGCTCCGGGTAGGTGCCGGTAATGGCTGCCAGGCGCGCCAGGTGCGGCGCCTCAAGCTCGGTCATGGCGTTTTGCAGCTCGGGCAACGCGCCCAAGGCATCGCGCAGGCGCGCCAGGTCACGAGGGCGGGCATTGCGCAGGCCGATACGGGCGAGGATGCGCTCGATATCGCCAATTTCCTTCAGTTGTGGCTGCAGCTTCTCGAAGCGGTAGTTGTCGAGCAGGCAACGGATCGAGTCCTGACGTGCTTGCAGTACTTTGAGGTCGCGCAACGGCCGGTTCAGCCAACGGCTCAGCAGGCGGCTGGCCATGGCGGTCTGGCAACGATCGACCACCGATTGCAGGGTGTTGTCACGCCCACCCGCCAGGTTGACGTCCAGCTCCAGGTTGCGCCGGCTGGCGCCATCGAGGATGACCGTGTCGTCCAGGCGCTCGTGGCGCAAGCTGCGCAGGTGCGGCAGGGCAGTGCGCTGGGTTTCCTTGGCGTAGGTTAGCAGGCAACCGGCGGCGCCAATGGCCAGGGTCAGCTTGTCGCAGCCAAAGCCTTTGAGGTCCTTGGTTGCGAACTGCTGGCACAGCGCCTTGCGCGCCGAATCGCGGTCGAAGTCCCACGGGGCGCGGCGGCGGGCGCCCGGACGCTTCTCGGCAGGCAGGTCGCGTGGCCAGTCGTCGGGGATCAATAGCTCGACCGGGTTCAGGCGCTCGAGTTCGGCCAGCAGGTTTTCCCAGCCCTTGATCTCCTGCACGCTGAAGTTGCCGCTGGTGATGTCCAGTACGGCCAGGCCGAACAGGCGTTCGTCACCGAGCAGCGCGGCAATCAGGTTGTCGCGGCGTTCGTCGAGCAGGGCTTCGTCGCTGACCGTGCCGGGAGTGATGATGCGCACCACCTGGCGTTCGACCGGGCCCTTGCTGGTGGCCGGGTCGCCGATCTGTTCGCAGATCACCACCGATTCGCCCAGCTTGACCAGCTTGGCCAGGTAGCCTTCCAGCGAATGGAACGGAATCCCGCACATGGGGATGGACTGGCCAGCCGACTGACCGCGCGCGGTCAGGGTGATGTCCAGCAGTTTCGCAGCCTTCTTGGCATCTTCGTAGAAGATCTCGTAGAAGTCGCCCATGCGGTAGAACATCAGCTGGTCCGGGTGCTGGTTTTTCAGCTTCCAGTACTGCTGCATCATCGGGGTGTGTGCGGAAAGATCGGAGAGTGCTTTATTCATCAAAGACTTAGAGTGTAGGTCTCAACATTGTGGGGCAAATTGAGGCGTTCCGTGTTGCATGCGCGGCGCCGAGACCCACCTGAATTTTCAAGCCGCATAGGTTACCACGGCTGCCGCACCGGCAGAACCTGCAACGCCGGGCAGCGCAGACGTGGGGGCATGGCTTGTTGACATCATGGTGCTCCCATGGAAGATTGCGCCCTTTTGGCCGTGCCAAGTTAACCGTTATTGCAATCAGGTTGGTTAGTGCAGTGAGTGGAATTCGTTTTGATGTCGATGCGGTTTTTTGTATTTCCCTCGACACGCGGGATGACCGGCGCAAGCTGTTCAGTGAAACCATCGGGCGGCAGCTGGACAATGAAGTGGTCTTTCATGTCGTGGCGAAAAACAGTGACCCCAAGCGGGGTTGCTACGAATCGCACCAGCAGTTGGCACGCCACGCACTGGACAACGGGCTGGATCGAATCCTGATCTTCGAAGACGATGCCAAGGCTTATGATTTCAAGGCTTCGCGGGTGAGCTGGGTGAACCGCTTCATGCAGTCACGCTCTTTCCAGGCACTGCATCTGGGCTATTCCATGGGGCGAACCTGGCTGACGTGGTTCCCGTTCATTGCCAGGGGGCGGGTGGTTGCACTGCACGCTTATGTACTGTCGCGCGAAGGCTGCCGGATCCTGGCAGAGACGCCCTACGATGGCACGCCCGTGGATGTGGTGGTCAAGCACAAGATTCGTCAGCACTGCGTGTTCCCGATGTTGTATCGCCAACATGCGGCAGCTGTGGCAGGTAGCGATCTGGAGCAGGTAGTGCGCAATGAGGATGAGTGGTGGGAGCGCAACTGGGCCAAGCACCGGCGTTCACCGATCAAGAACTTCTGGCGTACCGTACTGCGGCTGAACTTCTGACATGTCCCATTGGCTGAGGCGCATGATTTGCGGGCTGTACAGGCACAAACCGGTCGAGGTCGAACGCCTGTTCATTGGCGAGTTCGTCATTTCGCGGCAGGTCTGTCGCCGTTGTGGCTGCCCGCTTCGCGACCTGGCCGAATATCAGTGAAAGCCACTAACTGATAGGGTAGAGGGCAGCCTTCAAGGAGCCCTGTATGGACCCGATCACCACGCTTGCCACCCGCCTGGGTGAACACCTGCGCCGCTTCAATGCACAGGTGACCACCGCCGAATCCTGCACCGGCGGCGGCATCGCCGAAGCCATCACCCGTGTACCCGGTAGCTCGGCCTGGTTCGAGGCCGGTTATGTCACTTATTCCAATGCCCAGAAAACTCGCCAGCTGGGGGTGCCAGAGGTGCTGTTCGGCCAGGTGGGCGCGGTTAGCCAGGAAGTGGTCGAAGCCATGGTCAGAGGTGCCCAGGCCGCCAGTGGCGCGCGCTTTGCCGTGGCGGTAAGCGGAGTGGCCGGGCCGGACGGTGGCTCGCCCGCCAAGCCAGTGGGTACCGTGTGGCTGGCCTGGGGCGATGGCAGCCGTGTCTTCAGCGAGCGCCGGCAGTTCGACGGTGACCGCGAGGCGGTGCGCCGACAGACGGTGATCGCCGCGTTAGACGGCTTGTTACAGCTTGGTGCCGAGTAAATCGACGACAGGGGTTTGCGTGAGCGCCGGCCTGTGGAATAATACTGGCTACTTATACAGGTATTCCGGCCGTCAGGGCCACGTCGAACACGTGAGGATTTCAATGGACGACAACAAGAAGCGCGCCTTGGCTGCGGCCCTGGGTCAGATCGAACGCCAATTCGGTAAAGGCGCAGTCATGCGCATGGGCGACCACGAGCGCCAGGCGATCCCGGCCATCTCCACCGGTTCGCTGGGCCTGGACATCGCACTGGGCATTGGCGGCCTGCCAAAAGGCCGTATCGTCGAGATCTACGGCCCGGAGTCGTCGGGTAAAACCACGCTGACCCTGTCGGTCATCGCCGAAGCCCAGAAAAACGGCGCCACCTGCGCCTTCGTCGACGCCGAGCACGCCCTCGACCCTGAATACGCGGGCAAGCTGGGCGTCAACGTCGACGACCTGCTGGTTTCGCAGCCGGACACCGGCGAACAGGCCCTGGAAATCACCGACATGCTGGTGCGTTCCAACGCGGTTGACGTGATCATCGTCGACTCCGTGGCCGCCCTGGTGCCGAAGGCCGAGATCGAAGGCGAAATGGGTGACATGCACGTGGGCCTGCAGGCTCGCCTGATGTCCCAGGCGCTGCGCAAAATCACCGGTAACATCAAGAACGCCAACTGCCTGGTCATCTTCATCAACCAGATCCGTATGAAGATCGGCGTAATGTTCGGCAGCCCGGAAACCACCACCGGTGGTAATGCCCTGAAATTCTACGCCTCGGTGCGCCTGGACATCCGTCGTACGGGTGCGGTCAAGGAAGGCGACGAGGTGGTCGGCAGCGAAACCCGCGTCAAGATCGTCAAGAACAAGGTTTCGCCACCGTTCCGTCAGGCCGAGTTCCAGATCCTCTACGGCAAGGGTATCTACCGCAATGGCGAAATCATCGACCTGGGTGTTTCCCAAGGTCTGGTCGAGAAGTCCGGTGCCTGGTATGCCTATCAAGGCAACAAGATTGGACAAGGTAAAGCCAACGCCGCCAAGTACCTGGCTGAGAACCCGGCGATTGGTGCCGAGATCGAGAAGCAGATTCGCGACAAGTTGCTGACTTCTGGCGCTGTCGCTGCGGCTGGCAAAGCTGCGGCTGTCGAAGCAGATGCCGATGACATGGCCGACGCTGACGCCGGTTATTGATTGCGCGGTAGATAGCTGAACATGTCCGCCGTACTCGACACCCCCGTCGCCATTCGGCGGACAGCCATGGACCTGCTCGCGCGACGTGAGCACGGTCGCGTTGAGCTGACGCGCAAGCTGCGTCAGCGCGGCGCTTCGGATGAGCTGATCGAGCCTGAGCTCGATCGGCTCGCCGAAGAAGGGCTGCTGAGTGAAGCCCGCTACCTTGAAAGCTTTATCCGCTACCGTTCCGGTTCTGGCTATGGCCCTGCGCGTATTCGCGAAGAGCTTGGCCAGCGTGGTTTGGCGCGTGCTGATATCGAGCAGGCGCTACGCGAGAGCGAGGTGGACTGGGCAGAGCGCATGCGTGATGTGTGGCAGCGCAAGTTCGCCGGGCAGCGCCCGCAAGACCCGCGCAGCCGTGCCCAGCAGACCCGATTTCTCGCTTACCGGGGCTTCCCCATGGATTTGATCGGTCGCCTGCTCAGTGGGCGGGATCTGGATGATTACTGATCATTGCTGAAATGCCGGGGCCGCTCTGCGGCCCCAAAGCAGACGACGCTTATGAACTGACCTTCAACGCCTCCCTGGCCCGTTGCGTGGTATGCATCGGCTGCGGCTTGGCCCAGTTTTCCGGCAGGTTGATGAAATCCACCAGCTCGCGCAGCCGGCCCTGATCCCGGCCATTGAAGGCGAACGACAAGCGGGTCAGGTGGCTGAAATTACCCACCTCATGCTCGGCGCCACTGTCTGGCTGCTGGTGATACTTGCCACTCAGGCGCAAGTCGGCAAAACCCTCCTGGATGTCATACAGCGCTGCTTCGCTGAGCGGGTGGTGCATGCGGATTACGAACTGGCTCTTCAGCCAGCGGCTGGAGTGGTAGTTGCTGTAGAACTGGTTGATTTCCTCCACCGCCTCGTCGGCACTGTGCACCAGGCGTACCAGCTTCAGATCGCTGGGCAGGATGTAGCGGTTTTCTTCCAGCTGGCGGCTGATGAAGTCCAGGCAGTCTCGCCAGAAGCTACCGCCAGGCGAGTCAAGCAGCACCACCGGTACCAATGGGCTTTTGCCGGTCTGGATCAGGGTCAGAACCTCCAGCGCTTCATCCAGGGTGCCGAAACCGCCAGGGCACAGCACCAAGGCATCAGCCTCTTTGACAAAAAACAGCTTGCGGATGAAGAAAAAGTGGAACGGTAGCAGCTTGTCGGTACCGCCTACCGTGGGGTTGGCATGTTGTTCGAAGGGCAGGGTGATGTTGAAACCCAGGCTGTGCTCGCTGCCAGCGCCTTCGTGGGCTGCCGCCATGATGCCGCCACCCGCTCCGGTAATGACCATCAGATCGGAGCGTGCCAGGGTGGCGCCCAGCTCGCGGGCCAAGGCATACATCGGGTGTTCCAGCGGGGTACGTGCCGAACCGAACACGGTCACCTTGCGCCGACCTTTGTAGCGCTGCAGGGTGCGGAACGACTGGTCCAGTTCGCGCAGGGCTTGCAAGGTGATCTTGGCGCTCCAGCGGTCGCTGTCGTCATGGGCCATGCGCAGGATGGTCAACATCATGTCGCGGTACAGCGGCAAGTTGGGGCTGTCGGGTGCTACCAGTTGCAGTTGTGCGTCGATGTTGCTCAGGTCGATGTTGTTGTCGCGGAAGTGGCTGAACAGCAGTTCATTCGATTGGTAAGGCATGCAACGTCTCCTTCTGCACCAATGCCTATGACCTCAATCTAGACCGTCGCGCCCGATCGTGCCGGGTTGTTTGGCAGCGCCGCCTGTCGGCATGCACCCAATGGCGGCACGGGTTTGGTTAACTGGTAAAGCGAAACGTGTCGATGCAGGAGGTGGCGGTATGCATCGCTTGATCATCGAAGTGGACGGGCAGCTCTACCGGCTGCTGGAGAGCGCGGCCCAGGTGCATCACCTGAGCCTTGAGGCCGAGTGCTGCCGCAGGTTGGAGGGGCTGGAGTGCCAGTCACGCTACCTGCAGGCGTTGTTGGCCGAAATGCGTGCCGATGCCGCCGAAGGGCGCTGGTGCGCCCGCGAGAAGGAGCAGATGTAGCGTGATACGCGGCTGTTACTTCTTCTGGTTGCCGGCCATGCAGCTGGCACTGTCGAAGGCCTGATCCATGATTGGCTGGTTGGTCTTGTAGACAGTGAAACGGTAGACCATGACCGCACCCTTGGACATCAGGTTACGGAACCCGCTGTTGCGGCAAACGCTGTCGCCCAGCTGGCTGCGTACCTGCTCGGGGTTGGCCTGCATGCGCTCGGCGTGGCTCTGGCGTACGCTCAGGTGGTTGACCAGCGCCTTGCCCTCTACGGTGTAACCCTGGTCGAGGATGTCCTCGTTGATGGCGCGCGGGGTGCCGACGCTGCTTTCTGTGGCAACCTTCTGCAGCATCTTGTTAAGGTCGTAGTCCTGCTTGGATGCCGCCTGTGCTGCCAAAGGCAGGGCGAGCAACAGGCTCAGGGCGGGGGCGATAAGGCGCAGCATGAATCTCTCCTGGTTCGATGACTGGCGCTTTGACATGCGCGGGTCGACGGTGTTCCGTGAAATCGCGCAAGGCAAGATCCGGGCACGGTAAAGGCCCGATTATAAAGACCGCCTTGCAGCCTGCACAGCAATTGCCCCCTGTTCTGGTAGACTGGCGCCCTTGTGTTCTCCGAGTCATCCTTGTGCCCATCTCCAAATCGACCAGAGGCCTGCCGGCATGAGCCATGCGGTAGCGCGCCTGCGCGCCGAACGCCTGGCCCGCAGCAACAAGCCATTCATCGCCCGTGGTTCGCGTGCAGAGCGTTGCCCGGATTGCCGGGTGATTGCCACCCATTGCCTGTGTGCCTGGAAACCCCGTGTACAGGCTGACTCCGGCGTGTGCCTGCTGATGCACGACACCGAGCCGTTGAAGCCTACCAACACCGGCTGGCTGATTGCCGACCTGATCGAAGACACTTCCGCTTTTGGCTGGCTGCGCACCTCGGTCGACGAGCGCTTGCTGGCCTTGCTCGACGACCCGCGCTGGCAGCCCTATATCGTCTTCCCGGGCGAGTTCGTGGCTGAACAGCGGGTGGTCAGCGAGGTGGTGCGCGAGCCGGGCAAGCGCCCGTTGTTCATCCTGCTGGATGCCACCTGGACCGAGGCGCGCAAGATGTTCCGCAAAAGCCCGTACCTGGACCGCTTCCCGGTGTTGAGCCTGCAGGCCGAGCAGATGTCGCGTTACCGCCTGCGGCGTTCCAAGCGTGATGATCACTTCTGCACGGCAGAAGTGGCCGCCATGTGCCTGGACCTGGCCGGCGACAGCCAGGCCTCGCAGGCATTGGATGCCTACCTGGATGTGTTCAGCCTGCATTACCTGAGCGGCAAGCGGCGCCTGCCGCTGGACGAGCAGGACGACACCCACCAGCGTTTGCATACCTTCCTATAGTCCAAGGGGCACAACCCCTGCTTTGGTTCATAATGACGGAGCTGGCAGCCAGGGTGGGCGAGACGGCAGGGCGATCGGCTTGACCACCCTTGACCGTGCTCGGCATCCTTGGCGCCGATTCCCCGCCGGACGCTTCCCTTACCCTCGAGCGCCTGGCACAGAACAGGATCCTTAGATCGATGGCCACTTACGAAATCCTGATTGCCGATGACCACCCACTGTTCCGTGGCGCCCTGCGCCAGGCCGTTACCCTCGGCCTGGGCCCGGATGTACGCTTGGTCGAAGTCGCGAGCATTGCCGAACTGGAAACCCGTCTGAGCGAAAAAGCCGACTGGGACCTGGTGCTGCTGGACTTGAACATGCCGGGTGCTTACGGTTTTTCCGGGCTGGTGCTGTTGCGCGGGCAATACCCGCAGATTCCCGTGGTGATGGTATCGGCGCAGGAAGAGGCTGCCGTGGTGGTCAAGTCCCGCGAGTTTGGCGCCAGTGGCTTCATTCCCAAGTCCAGCACCCTGGAAGTCATCCAGGATGCCGTGCGCAAGGTGCTCGATGGCGAGGTCTGGTGGCCGCCGCAGGCGTTCGAAAAGGTGGATGTGTCGGCTGAGGCCAAAGCCGCCAGCGAAGGCCTGGCCAGCCTTACGCCGCAGCAATTCCGCGTACTGACCATGGTCTGCGAAGGCTTGTTGAACAAGCAGATCGCCTATGAGCTGAACGTGTCGGAAGCTACCATCAAGGCCCACGTGACCGCGATCTTCCGCAAGCTGGGCGTGCGCACCCGCACCCAGGCTGCACTGCTGCTGCAACAACTTGAATCGGTTGCCAGCAACTGACTGCGCGTGGCTTCACGCTTTTTTGACCCGTGCCGGTCTAGTCTGCTGGCCTTTCCGTTGTGAAGTGACTCACATGACATCGCCATTCAAGGGCCAGACCGGCCTCAAACGCATCTTCAACGCCGCCGGCTACTCACTGGACGGCCTGCGCGCCGCCTTCAAGGGGGAGGCCGCGTTCCGCCAACTGGTACTGCTCAACGTGCTGCTGATCCCGATCGCCTTCTGGTTGCCGGTCAGCCGTGCGGAACGGGCGATCATGATCGCGGTGTGCTTGTTGGGCTTGATCGTCGAGCTGTTCAACTCGGCCGTGGAAGCGGCCATCGACCGCATCTCGCTGGAGCGTCACCCCCTGTCGAAAAACGCCAAGGACATGGGCAGCGCCGCACAGCTGGTGGCGCTGACCATGGTCGCGCTGGTGTGGGGCGTGATCCTGCTTTAAGCGATTGGCGGCAGCACGATCTCATCACTGCGGGTAAAGCCCGCGGTGAAGCTGCGGCAAAGTTCCAGAAACTCACGCATGGCCGAGGTCTGGTACTTCTGTTTGTGCCAGATGAAGTAGAACTGGCGCATCAGGTCCAGCTCGGGGGTTTCTACCGCTACCAGGCTGCCTCGGCGGAAGGCATCCCGCAGCGCCAGGCGTGAAATGCAGCCAATGCCCAGGCCCGACTCGACGGCGCGCTTGATGGCTTCGGTGTGTTCCAGCTCCAGGCGGATATTGAGGTTGGCGCGGTGATGGCGCATGGCCTGGTCGAAGGTCAGGCGCGTGCCTGAGCCTTGCTCGCGCAGTATCCACGCTTCTTGCGACAAGCTTTCGATATCGGCACGGCCCAGCGTGGCCAGCGGATGCTGCGGCGCGCAGAACACCACCAGTTCGTCCTCTACCCAGGGCTGCACTTCCAGGTCCGGGTGGTTGCAGTCACCTTCGATTAGACCCAGATCAATTTCGTAGTGCGCCACCTGCTGCACGATATGCGCTGTGTTCTGTACATGCAGCTTCACCTGGCTTTCCGGGTGGGTCTGCATGAAGCTGCCGATCAGCAGGGTGGCCAGGTAGTTGCCGATAGTCAGTGTGGCGCCAACCGCCAGCGAACCGAAACCGGACTTGCCATTGAGCAGGTCTTCGATTTCCTTGGCCTGGTCGAGCAGGGCAACCGCCTGCGGTAGTAGCTGATGGCCCAAGGCGTTGAGGGCCAGTCGCTTGCCGGCACGGTCGAACAACTGGCAGCTCGATTGCCGCTCCAGTTCGGTAATTGAAGTGCTGGCGGCCGACTGCGACAACGCCAGCAGGCTAGCGGCCCGAGAGACGCTTTGATGCTGGGCGACGGCGACGAAGACCTGTAGTTGACGAAGTGTGAATCGCATATCGATATAACCGATAACACATATCTTGATAATCCAGTTAACAGATATTGTCGCTGCCCCTAAACTATTGCGCAACTGCGCGTTTTGCGCGCCGCGTTTTTCTTCAGGAGCCCCATCGATGAGCAACATGAACCACGAACGTGTCCTCAGTGTGCACCACTGGAACGACACCCTGTTCAGCTTCAAGTGCACCCGCGACCCGGGCCTGCGCTTCGAGAACGGTCAGTTCGTGATGATCGGCCTGCAGCAGGAAAGCGGCCGTCCGCTCATGCGTGCCTATTCCATCGCTTCGCCGAACTGGGAAGAGCACCTGGAGTTCTTCAGCATCAAGGTGCCGGACGGCCCGCTGACCTCGCAGCTGCAGCACCTGAAGGAAGGCGATGAGATCATCATCAGCAAGAAGCCTACCGGCACCCTGGTACTCGATGACCTGAACCCTGGCAAGCACCTGTACCTGCTGAGCACCGGCACTGGCCTGGCGCCGTTCATGAGCGTCATCCAGGACCCGGAAACCTACGAGCGCTTCGAAAAAGTGATCCTGGTGCATGGCGTGCGTTACGTGAACGAAGTGGCCTACCGCGAGTTCATCACCGAGCACCTGCCGCAGAACGAGTTCTTCGGTGAGTCGGTTCGCGACAAGCTGATCTACTACCCGACCGTGACCCGCGAGCCGTTCGAGAACCAGGGCCGCCTGACCGACCTGATGCGCAGCGGCAAGCTGTTCAGCGACATCGGCCTGCCACCGATCAACCCGCAGGACGACCGTGCGATGATCTGCGGCAGCCCGAGCATGCTCGACGAGACCAGCGAAGTGCTGGACAGCTTCGGCCTGAAGATCTCCCCGCGCATGCGTGAGCCGGGTGACTACCTGATCGAGCGTGCCTTCGTCGAGAAGTAAGGCGCAGGCTGGTACAAGAAGGCGACCCTCGGGTCGCCTTTCTTATGCTTGAACACAATCTATTCGACGCGGGTCTCGCCGCTGTAAACCAGAATCTCCCTGCATCGCTTGCACAGGTACCGCCGCCCCTGGCGCACCAACTTGTGCCGCTGCGCCGTAAACGGGAAGTCACCCTGCGGGCATGGGCAGCGGTAAATGTAGCGGGTGACCGCGCGCCGTTGCACTGCGTAGTTGTGGCACCGGTTGGGCGGCAGCTCGTACACCCCGCGCATGATCAGCTGCCACTCCTCGCCATGGGCCTGGATGCGGTCGCCGAACAGCTGGTGGGCCACCAGGTGTGCCACTTCATGGGCCACGGTCTGGCGCAGGAAGTCTTCCTGGTTTTCGCGGTAGAGCTGCAGGTTGAAACGCAGCAGGTTCTCGTGCAGGTGGGCAACCCCGGCTTTTTGCCCGCGCAGCTTGAAGCTGACTTCCGGGCGCGGGAAGGGGCGTTTGAAGAAGGTTTCGGCTTGCTGGTAACAGGTTTCGACGCGTTGTCTGAGCAGCTCGGGCATGGCGGGGTGGTTCTCCTGACCGGGCATTATGCCGCAACTGCAGCGGGGGTGCCGAGCCACCGGTCAGCGCACAGCCAGAGGCCGCCTTGCGGCGGCCCCTGATTGATGCCCCAGTGTTGGTTGAATCTGTTCTAGTTGGTGTAGACGGGCCCCACGCCCAGTCCCCAGATAATCACCGTGGCGGCCATGATCGCCACCAGCACCACAAGGCCCACCGCCAGCACGGAGCTCGAGAACAGGAAGCCTTCGTCGGACGGTATGTTCATGAACGTCGGTAAGCCGACATACAGCAGGTACACCGTGTAGCAGATGGCGGCCGTGCCGATCAGCATGCCCAGCCACAAGTGCGGGTAAAGCGCTGCCAGGCCGCCGATGAACAAAGGGGTGGCGGTGTAGGTGGCAAAGGCGATGCACTGCGCCATGGACGGGTTGGCATCGTAGGTGCGCGCCATCCAGTGGATGAATGCGCCCATTACCGCCACCCCGGCGAGCATTGCCAGGTACGACATGATGCTCATCCAGATGGCGCTTTCCATGGTCAGCATCACTGCTGGGCGGTCGCCGATCACCCAGCCGACCTGGGTGGTGCCGATGAACGCCGAAACGGCGGGAATCGCCGCCAGGATAAGGGTATGCGTCAGGTACATGTGGCTGATGGTTTCTTCTTCGCCACGGATTTCCCGCCATTCCTGGTCGGGATGGGTAAACAGCCCCACAACGTGATGAATCATGCCGTCACTCCTCTCAATGTTGCCAAACGCCCCCCAGATGGAGCGCAAGCGGCCCGAGGCCCGAACACCGAAGCAAGCGGTAATGTGGCCTTATGTCGCAGTATAGGAAGCTGTTGCCGGCATAAACCGTGCTTTTTAGAGCAAATTGCGCTGTCAGGCGTACTGTTGATTACAACGAAGTCTTTATCGGAATGCCTACAGCGGCGCCGCGTTTGTGCGTAAAATAGCCGCCTTTTGTCACACCTCGCGGATTCAAGCGCTATGGGCACCCTCTCGGTCAACCAGAACAAACTGCAAAAACGCCTGCGTCGTCTCGCCGGCGAAGCCATCACCGACTACAACATGATCGAGGATGGCGACAAGGTCATGGTCTGCCTGTCTGGCGGCAAGGACAGCTACACCATGCTCGACGTTCTGTTGCACCTGCAGAAGGTGGCACCGATCAAGTTCGAGATCGTTGCGGTGAACATGGACCAGAAGCAGCCGGGCTTCCCCGAGCACGTGCTGCCGGCCTACCTCAAGGAGCTGGGCGTCGAGTACCACATCGTCGAGAAGGACACCTACTCGGTGGTCAAGGAACTGGTACCCGAGGGCAAGACCACCTGCTCGCTGTGCTCGCGCCTGCGCCGTGGCACCTTGTACACCTTCGCCGATGAAATCGGCGCGACCAAGATGGCCCTGGGGCACCACCGCGACGATATCGTCGAAACCTTCTTCCTCAACATGTTCTTCAACGGTGCGCTCAAGGGCATGCCGCCGAAGCTGCGCGCCGATGATGGCCGCAATGTGGTAATCCGCCCGCTGGCCTACTGCAGCGAGAAGGACATCCAGGCCTACTCGGACATGAAGGAATTCCCGATCATCCCGTGCAACCTGTGCGGCTCGCAGGAAAACCTGCAGCGCCAGGTGGTCAAGGACATGCTGGTGGAGTGGGAGCGCAAGCACCCGGGCCGTACCGAGAGCATTTTCCGAGCCCTGCAGAACGTGGCACCGTCGCAACTGGCCGACCGCAACCTGTTCGACTTCACCAGCCTGAAGATCGACGAAAACGCTACCCCGCGCTTCCTCGACGTGGTGAATATCTGAGCCTATGCGCGATTACCAGTGGCTGCATGAGTACTGCCTGAACCGCTTTGGCTCGGCCCAGGCGCTGGAGGCATTCCTGCCGCAGCCGCGCACGCCGGCGCAGTTGCGGGGCATCAGTGATGACCGCTACCTGTCGACCCTGGCCTTGCGTGTGTTCCGCGCCGGGCTCAAGCACAGCCTGGTGGATGCCAAATGGCCGGCGTTCGAGCAGGTGTTCTTCGGTTTCGACCCGGAGAAGGTGGTGCTGATGGGCGCCGAGCACCTGGAGCGGCTGATGCAGGATGAGCGCATCATCCGTCACATGGGCAAGCTCAAGAGCGTGCCGCGCAATGCGCAGATGGTGCTCGACGTGGCGAAGGAAAAGGGCAGTTTCGGCGCCTTCATCGCCGATTGGCCGGTGACCGACATCGTGGGCTTGTGGAAGTACCTGGCCAAGCACGGCAACCAGCTGGGTGGGTTGTCGGCGCCACGCTTTTTGCGCATGGTCGGCAAGGATACGTTCATTCCCACCGATGACATGGCGGCGGCGCTGATTGCACAGAAGGTGATCGACAAGCAACCGACCAGTCAACGCGACCTGGCGTTGGTACAGCAGGCGTTCAACCAGTGGCACGAAGAGAGCGGGCGGCCGCTGTGCCAGTTGTCGGTGATGCTGGCGCATACCGTCAACCATTGAGATTTTGGGGCCGCAGAGCGGCCCCAGATGTTAATTACCTTCGCCCGCCAGGCGCCGCTCATGCTGGAACTTCCAGCGCACATACAGCAGCCCTGCAATGAACAACCCCAGGCTCACCAGCACTTCAACCCAGCCGAACACCGCCCGCGCCGGGTCGAACGCCGCCAGCACGCCCTTGATGAAATAGATGTTCACCACGAAGCAGGTCCAGGCATGTGCCCGTGCGCTGCCTGTCAGCATGCCCGGCAACAGCAACAGCAGCGGCACCAGTTCGATCGCCAGGATCACCTCGACCCGTGCCCCGTGCAGGTTGGCAAACCACAGGTTGTTGACCACCAGCAAAGCGATCAGGCCGAAGAAAAACGCCAGGCTCAACGCTCGCGTCAGGCGCAGGCGCGGTGCCAACCATTCCAGTGGCGGCAACACCTTGGGCTTTTTAGCCACGCGCGGCCTCCAGGGCCTTGGCGGTGGTCGCCAGGCGTTGGCCAAGGGCGCGGCACAGGGCGATCTCGTGTTGGTCGAGCTCGCGCTTGCCATCGGCACCGGCATGGTGGCTGGCACCATAAGGGGTGCCGCCCCCGCGGGTTTCCAGCAAGCCCGATTCGCTGTAGGGCAGGCCCATCACCAGCATGCCGTGGTGCATCAACGGCAGCATCATCGACAGCAGGGTGGTTTCCTGGCCGCCGTGCAGGCTGGCGGTGGAGGTGAACACGCCAGCCGGCTTGCCCACCAGTTCGCCACCCAGCCACAGGCTGCTGGTGCCGTCCAGGAAGTACTTCAGCGGCGCTGCCATGTTGCCGAAACGGGTCGGGCTGCCCAGCACCAGCCCGGCGCAGTGGCGCAGGTCGTCCAGGGTGGCGTACAGCGCGCCACTGGCCGGAATATCCGGCGCGACGGCTTCGCACTCGGTGGAGATCGCAGGCACCGTGCGCAGGCGCGCCTCCATGCCGGCCAGTTCGATGCCGCGAGCGATATGCCGGGCCATTTCGCTGGTCGAACCATGGCGGCTGTAATACAGCACCAGGATGTACGGGGCGCTCACGGCAGGATCTCCAGCACTTTTTCCGGCGGGCGACCGACCACGGCCTTGTCACCGGCGACCAGGATCGGGCGTTCGATCAGCTTGGGGTGCTGGGTCATGGCGTCGATCAGTTGTGCATCGGTCAATGCCGGGTCAGCCAGGTTCAGGTCCTTGTACGCGTCTTCACCTGTGCGCAGCAGTTGACGTGGTGTGACGCCCAGCTTGGCGAGCAGGGCCTTGAGGGTGGCGGCGTCGGGTGGGGTTTCCAGGTAGCGCACGATGGTTGGCGCCAGGCCGCGGGCTTCGAGCAGTTCCAGCGCGCCGCGGGATTTCGAGCAGCGCGGGTTATGATAGAGCGTGAGGTCGGTCATGTCGGGTCGCATCCAGCAGGGTGTGGCGGCTATTCTAACCGCAGCGACTGACCAATTTGCTTTAAAACTCGAGAAGGATTGACCCATGGCAAGGCGTCTGGCAGCAGTACTGGCCATCACCGCGAGCCTGTTGCTCGGTGGTTGCGGTGCCGATTATGGCGTGGACCAACACGGTAATACGGTTAAGGCCGAACAGATCGACGGGCACTGGCTGGTGCTCAACTACTGGGCTGAATGGTGCGGGCCGTGCCGTACCGAAATCCCGGAACTGAACGCGGCGGCCAAGCAGTGGGCGGCCGATGGCATCAAGGTGGTGGGGGTGAATTTTGATGGCTTGCAGGGGCAGGACCTGAAACAGGCCGCTGACACCCTGGGCATCGGTTTTACCGTGCTGGCCCAGGACCCGGCCGAGCGCTACGACCTGCCACGCAGCGAGGCGCTGCCGGTGACCTACATCATCGATGACAAGGGCAAGGTGCGTGAGCAGCTGTTGGGCGAGCAGACCCTGGAAGGGTTGCAGGCCAAGATCAAGGCCCTGAAAGGCGCTTGATCCAGGTGGGGCTGCAGGGCAGCCCCCCATGATATCAGCCTTCTTCAGGCCAGAATCGCAGCGGCTTGCCTTCGGCCGGCCAGAAGCGCATCTGCTCCACTGGCGACACATCCCAGCGCTGCACCGTTTCCAGTGCCTGCAAGAAGCGCTTTTCCTGCTCCATCAACGCTGGCGCGCACAGCTTGCGGGTCTTGCCGACCTTGCCGAAGCTCAGGTGCTCACCGTCCAGCGTGTACGGCGCAAACCAGTGGTTGCAACCGCCATTGCCATAGGCGCGGCCGTCGCTGGCCAGGGTCAGGGTCAGGTGGCTGTAGTCGATCAGCGGGCGTTCGCCAATCCACTCCAGCACATAGCTGCGTTCCTGCTGCAGCTTCGAAGGTTCTGCGGCGCAGCCGAGCAGGCCGGTGGCAATCAGCACGCCGGTCAGCAGATTTTTCACTCGACGCTCTCCTGGCAACGCGGGCACAGGTGTTTGTCGCCACGGCTGGCCCAGCCCAGTTCGGCAATGCGCGCGCTGGCAGCGGGTTGGCGGGCTTGTTTGCCCAGCTTGGCGTCCACGGCAAATTCGAAGTCCAGCACGGCATCGCAGCTGTCGCACTCGACCTGCCAGGTGAGGATTTCCAGCTCGTTGAACACCGGACCGCTGGCCACGGCAACCCACTGGCCGCGCGGGTTGATCAGGTGGCGCACGCTTTCCACGGTCAGGCGCATGGACAGGTCCTTGCTGCCTTTGAGGGTGACCAGCAGAGTGTCGCCTTTGTGCATCGAGCCGCCGTTGCCAGTGACCTGGTAGCGGCCTGGCACCAGTGCGCGGCACTCGATCAGGGTGTGTTGCGGGTTGAAAAGGGTGTAACGGAAATCGTGCTCGACCATGGGTCCTCCAGAAATGCCGCGTATCCTAGCATTAACCCATCACCAGATTCTGTGGATTGCCCGCCGCCCAGCGGTTGATGTTGTCCAGCGTGGTCGCGGCGATGGCATCCAGCGCCTCGCGGGTGAGGAAGGCCTGGTGAGCCGTGATGATCACGTTGGGGAAGGTCAGCAGGCGCGCCAGCACATCGTCTTGCAGGGGCAGGTCGGAGCGGTCTTCGAAGAACAGCTGGGCTTCTTCTTCGTAGACATCCAGGCCCAGGTAGCCGAGTTGGCCGCTTTTCAGCGCATCGATCAGTGCCGGGGTGTCGACCAGCGCGCCACGGCCCGTGTTTATGAGCATGGCACCGGGTTGCAGCTGGGCCAGGCTCTGTGCGTTGATCAAGTGGCGGGTGTGCTCGGTCAGCGGGCAGTGCAGGCTGATGATGCGGGCTTCGCGTAGCAACTCGGGCATGGTCAGGTAACGCGCACCGAGGGCCAGCAGTTCCGGGTTGGGGTAGGGGTCGTAGGCCAGCAGTTGGCAGCCGAAACCGGCCATGATGCGGGCAAAGGCCGCGCCGATCTGGCCGGTGCCGACCACACCGACGGTTTTGCCGTGCAGGTCGAAGCCGGTGAGCCCGTGCAGGGTGAAATCACCTTCGCGGGTGCGGTTGTAGGCCCGGTGCAGGCGCCGGTTGAGGGCCAGGATCAACGCCACGGCGTGCTCGGCCACGGCGTGTGGCGAGTAGGCTGGCACGCGAACCACCTCAAGGCCCAGCCGCTGGGCTTCGGCCAGGTCGACGTGGTTGTAGCCGGCCGAACGCAGCGCGATCAGGCGTGTGCCACCGGCGGCCAGGCGCTGCAGCACCGGGGCGTCGAGTTCGTCATTGATGAAGGCACAAACGACTTCGTAGCCGCTGGCCAGGGCGGCGGTGTCGAGCGTCAGGCGGGCAGGCTGGAAGTGCAGTTCCAGGGTGCTGCCACTGGCGGCCCGGGTGAAGCTTTCCTGATCGTAGTGCTGACTGCTGAACAACAGGGCTCGCATGGTGGGGCTCCTCATTCAAAACTCGACCGCTCTGTTCAAGCGCTCAATCTGGCCTGCGCCGCCAGCCGGCTGATCGCACCGTCCAGCTCATCCAGCGCCTGCTGTGCCTGCGGACTTTCCTGCTTGAGCAAGGTCTCGCTGCGCTGGCAGGCCGCGCGCAACTGCGGCACACCGCAATAGCGCGAGGCGCCGTTCAGGCGGTGTACCTGCTCGATCAGGCCATTGCGGTCGTCTGCATCGCGGGCCGCACGAATGGCTTCGCGGTCTGCCTCCAGCGAGGCCAGCAGCATGCTCAGCATGTCGGCTGCCAGGTCCGCCTTGCCTGCCGCCAGGCGCAAGCCTTCTTCGGGGTCGAGTACCTTGAGCTCATCGCTGTTGGCCAACAGATCGGTTTGCGCCTGCCGCGGTGTGCCCAGGCTCAGCCCCGTCCATTTCATCACCACCTGGGCCAGTTGCCGTTCGCTGATTGGCTTGGTCAGGTAGTCGTCCATGCCGCCGTGCAGCAATGCGCGTTTTTCATTGGCCATGGCGTGGGCGGTAAGGGCAACGATCGGCAGCGGGTTGCCACTTTGGGTATTTTCCCAAAGCCGAATCTGCTCTGTGCAGGCGCGGCCATCCATGCCGGGCATCTGCACGTCCATCAGTATCAGGTCGAAGGGCTCGTCCTGTACGGCCTTTACCGCGGCATAACCGTTGTCTACGGCCAGCACCTCGGCGCCAAGGTCCTCTAGCAGGGTCTGGACCAACAGCAAGTTGGCGGCATTGTCGTCGACGCACAGGATTTTCGGCTGCCGCTGGCCGTTGATGCTGTTCGCTTCGCCCAGCGGGCGGCGTGGTTGCACCAGCTCCAGCAGCAGGCGGCGCAGTTTGCGGGTGCAGGTCGGCTTGGACAGCAACTGGCCATGACCATTGGGCAGGAACGGGTGGTAAAGGGCTTGCTCGGTGGTCGGGCACAGCACCACGCATTGGCAGTGGTGGCGCTCAAGCTGCTGGTGGTAGTGGCCCAGTTGCTCGGGCGACAGGGTGCCCAGGTTGGCCCCGAGCACGGCGAACTCGAACGGCTGGCCGGCCTGGCTGGCAGCTTGCACCGCTTGCAGCAGCTGGTCGTAGGAGGTGAACAGGCTGACACTGAGGCCGCAGTCTTCCAGTTGGTGTTCCAGCGCCTGACGGGCCAGCTCGTGGCCGTCGACGATGGCGGCGCGGCGGCCCAGCAGCGGCTGTAGCGCAAACGCCTCGACATCGTCGTGGGCTTTGGGCAGGTTGAGGCTGATCCAGAACTGCGACCCTTCGCCCGGGGTGCTGTCGACGCCGATTTCGCCGCCCATCTGCTCGATCAGGCGTTTGGAAATCACCAGCCCCAGGCCGGTGCCGCCGGGCTGGCGGGCCAGCGAGTTGTCGGCCTGGCTGAAGGCCTGGAACAGTGTACGTACATCCTGCGGCGACAGGCCGATACCGGTGTCCTGCACACTGATGCGCAGCTGTGCGCTGTCTTCGTGCTCGTCTTCGAGCATGGCACGTACGACGATGGTGCCTTCGCGGGTGAACTTGATGGCGTTGCTGACCAGGTTGGTCAGGATCTGCTTGAGCCGCAGCGGGTCGCCGATCAACGAAGCGGGCGTGTCGCGATAGATCAGGCTGAGCAATTCCAGCTGCTTGGCGTGGGCGGCCGGTGCCAGGATGGTCAGCGTATCCTGAACCAGGTCACGCAGGTTGAACGGGATGCTGTCGAGCACCAGTTTGCCGGCCTCGATCTTGGAGAAATCGAGGATCTCGTTGATGATCCCGAGCAAATTGTCGGCGGATTTCTCGATGGTGCTCAGGTAGTCCAGCTGGCGCGGCGTCATCTCGCTTTTTTGCAGCAGGTGGGTAAACCCCAGAATGCCATTGAGCGGGGTGCGGATCTCGTGGCTCATGTTGGCCAGGAACTCCGACTTGATGCGGCTGGCCTCAAGCGCCTCCTTGCGTGCCATGTCCAGCTCGATGTTCTGAATCTCGATGGTTTCGAGGTTCTGGCGCACGTCTTCGGTGGCCTGGTCGATGCTGTGCTGCAGTTCTTCATGGGCATTTTGCAGGGTTTCGGCCATGCGGTTGATACCGTGTGCCAGCTCGTCCAGCTCATGGCTGCCCATGGTTGGCAGGCGTTCTTCCAGGTGGCCGTCCTTGAGCTGGTTGACCGCGTGCTTGATGCGCTCGATGGGGCCGTTGATGGTGCGGCTCATGCGCAGCGCCAGCAGGCCGCTGAGGGCCAGGCAAGCGAGGATCAGCAACAGGCTGGTGAACAGGTTGCGATAACCGCGCAGCAGTGTGCCGTCGTGCGACAGCTCGATCTCGACCCATCCCAGCAGGCGCTCGGCCTCGGCCGGTACGGCATCGGTGGCCAGATCACGGTGGTGGCCGAAGACAGGCATCAGGTAGCGGGTGGCGTCGTTGCCGCTGCGTTGCAACAGCTGGGTGCCCGTACCGCCGCTGGGGGGCTGGTTGAGCATGCTCGGGCCAGCGTGGGCCAGGCGTGTGCGGTCCGGGGCCAGGAAGGCAACGGCCCGTACATCGGACTGCTCCAGGGTCTGCGCGGCGATACGCTCCAGTTGCGCTGGCGCGAGCCGGGCCATGGCGGGGGCGGCCAGTGGCGCCAGTTGTTCGGCAATCATCTTGCCACGCTGCAACAGCTGGGTGCGCAGGTCGTTCTGTTGCAGCCAGGTGAAGTAACTGCCCAGCACCAGGGCCATCAGGCCGGCCGGCAGCAGTGCCAGCAGCAGGACCCGGCTACGGATTCCCAAGCGATCGAGCACACTCGCCTCCTGTGATGTGCCTGGATGCCGTCAAGTGGTGACGGCCAAGCCGCGAAGTTACTCCGCCTGCGGCACCATTGCACCTCTTTAGTATGTGTTTTGCGCCATTGCCGGTGCATTGGTCGCAGGGCGGTTGCCTGGCAGGCGGTGGATGCTCAATAATCGCGCAATTGAGAATGCATGGCAGTTGCCAATGAATCCTGTAGCTATTCACAACTCCACTATCCTCGCCATCGAGGATGATCCGGTGCTCGGTGCCTACCTGCACGAAGAACTGCAACGCGGCGGCTTTCAGGTGACCTGGTGCCGCAATGGCCTGGAGGGCCTGGAGACGGCCGGGCGTCAGGTGTTCGATGTGGTGCTGATGGACATCCTGTTGCCCGGGCTCAATGGCCTTGACGCGTTGGCACAGTTACGCCAGCGCAGCGCCACGCCAGTGATCCTGATGTCGGCGCTGGGTGCCGAGGCCGACCGTATCAGTGGTTTCCAGCGTGGGGCCGATGACTACCTGCCCAAACCGTTCAGCATGGCCGAGCTGCAGGTGCGCATCGAGGCCATCCTGCGTCGGGTGGCCCTTGAGCGGCGTCATCAGGCGCCGCAGGAGCAGGCCGGCGGCGGTGAGCTGCAGTTCGACGAGGGGCTGTGCGATGTGCGGCTGGATGGCCGCCTGGCAGGCCTTACACCCAGCGAATTCCGCCTGCTCGACATCCTCAACCGCAACCTCGATGACGTTCTGAGCAAGCCGTTCCTTTACCAGCAGGTGTTGCAACGCGGCTATTCGCGGCATGACCGCAGCCTGGACATGCATGTCAGCCAGATCCGCCGCAAGCTCAAGGGCATCGGCTATGACGAGCGGCAGATCCGCACCGTGTGGGGCAAGGGCTACGTGCTCAGCGCCACCGAGGCGGAGTAAGCCATGCTCGACCGCCATTCGTTGTTCTGGAAGCTGGCCATCTTGCTGGTGGGCTTCTGCCTGCTGATGATTGGCCTCAGTTATACCTGGGGCCGGCACATGGAAATCCAGAACGCTTTCCTCTCTGAGCCGGCGCGGCAAACGCTGCGTGGCTATGCCGCCGAGGCCGAGCAAGCCTGGCGTAGCGGTGGGCGGGCGGGGGTGGACCAGTGGGTGGCGGCGATGCACCAGCGCGAACGGGGCTGGGTGGGTGTGCTGGATATCAACCTGCGGCCCCTCGACAGTGCCACCCTCAACCCGCAGATCATGCAGCGCCTGACGCGCCTGCGCGGGGTCGATTGGCCTATGAGCCGTCGCAGCGTCGACCAGCCTTGGGTGCGTGTACCGTTCCCGTCGGCGCCGGAGCAGGGCATGCTGGTGATCGAACTGCCGCAACGGTTCAATCCGGACCAGTACCGCTTGCTGTGGCGCATCGTCACCAACGGCATCATCCCCGGCCTGTTCACCTTGCTGCTGTGCGTGGGGCTGTACCGCATGTTGATCGTGCCCTTGAACCAGCTGCGCGAACAGGCCAATGCCTGGCGTGCCGACCAGCTGTCGGCACGCCTGGACTCGCGCACCATCGCCCGGCATGACGAGCTGGGCGAGCTGGCCCGCGCCTTCGACCAGATGGCCGAGCGGCTGCAGGGCACGGTGGCCATGCAGCAGCAGTTGTTGCGCGACTTGTCGCATGAAATGCGCACGCCGTTGAGCCGGCTGCGGGTGGCCTGTGACGGTGAAACCGACTTGCAACGCCTGCGCGAGCGCCTGACCCGTGAAGTGGATGGTATGCAGCAACTGGTAGAAGACACCCTGCAGTTGGCCTGGCAGGACGCCGAACGTGCGCCGATGAACCTGGAGCCGATCGAAGTCCACGCGTTGTGGGAGCTGCTGGCCGAGAATGCCAGCTACGAGAGCGGTTGGTCGCTTGAGCGCTTGCGCTGTGAAGTGCCGGCCGACTGCTGGGTGCAGGGCAACCTCAACCACTTGGCCCAGGCACTGGAAAACATGTTGCGCAATGCCATTCGTCACTCGCCTGCCGAGGGTGTGGTGCGCCTGGGTGGGCAGCGCGAAGGCAGTTACTGGTGGTTGTGGCTGGAAGATGAAGGCGGGGGTGTGGCAGAAGAGGACCTGGAACGGATCTTCGCGCCGTTCTCGCGGCTGGACGGTTCGCGGCCGGGGGATGGTGGTTTTGGCTTGGGGCTGAGCATCGCCCGCAGTGCCATCCAGCGCCAGGGCGGCACTTTGTGGGCGCAGAATGGCAAGCGTGGGCTGCAACTGTGGATGCGCTTGCCGTCACATGCGGTGGTCTCGGCGCGGGCGCAGGACGCCTTATAGCTTGTAGCTATATGTTCTACAGATTGCGTGATATGGCCGCGAAGGGTTTGCCGGTATGATAGGCGCCCCTGCCGTCCGGATTGTGAAATACGCCATGACCTTGCAGTACCCAACCATCGCCGATTGCGTCGGCAATACGCCACTGGTTCGCCTGCAGCGCATTGCTGGCGAAACCAGCAACACCCTCCTGCTCAAGCTCGAAGGTAACAATCCTGCCGGCTCGGTGAAAGACCGCCCTGCGCTGTCGATGATCACCCGCGCCGAGCTGCGTGGCCAGATCAAGCCCGGCGACACCTTGATCGAAGCCACCTCCGGCAACACCGGCATCGCCCTGGCGATGGCGGCGGCAATCAAGGGTTACAAGATGATCCTGATCATGCCCGACAATTCCACCGCCGAGCGTAAGGCCGCGATGACCGCCTACGGCGCCGAGCTGATTCTGGTGACCAAGGAAGAGGGCATGGAAGGTGCCCGCGACCTGGCCGAGAAGCTGCAGGCCGAAGGCCGCGGCCTGGTGCTTGACCAGTTCGCCAACGGCGACAACCCGATCGCCCACTACAACAGCACTGGCCCGGAAATCTGGCAGCAGACCCAAGGCACCATTACCCATTTCGTCAGTTCCATGGGCACCACCGGCACCATCATGGGCTGCTCGCAGTACCTCAAGGAGCAGAATCCGGCGGTGCAGATCATCGGCCTGCAGCCCATGGAAGGCTCGGCCATTCCAGGCATTCGCCGCTGGCCCGAGGAATACCTGCCGAAAATTTTCGACGCCACCCGCGTAGACCGCGTGGTCGACATGTCGCAGCAGGAAGCCGAAGACACCACCCGCCGCCTTGCCCGTGAAGAGGGCATTTTCTGCGGCGTGTCTTCCGGTGGTGCGGTCGCAGCCATGCTGCGCCTGTCCCGTGAGGTGGAAAATGCCGTGATGGTCGCGATCATTTGCGACCGCGGCGACCGTTACCTGTCCACCGGCCTGTTCGACCCGAGCTAAATGTCCAAGAAAAAAAGCAACAGCGGCCTGCGCTTTCAGCCGGCCGGCGGCAACCGTAGCCCCCAGGTCCCCGTGGGCAAGAAGCAGCGCCTGGATATCGAGCGCCTGGCCGGTGACGGCCGTGGCATTGCCTTCCTTGACGGGCGCACCTGGTTTGTCAGTGGCGCCCTGGCCGGTGAGGCCGTGGAGGCGCGCGTGCTCAATGCCCGTGGCAAAGTGGTCGAGGCCCGCCTGGAGCGCCTGCTACAGGCCAGCCCCGAGCGCCGCGAGGCGCCGTGCCGTTATTACGACCGCTGCGGAGGCTGCAACCTGCAGCACCTGCCGCACGAAGCGCAACTGGCGCTCAAACAGCGCACGCTGGCCGAACAGCTGCAGCGAGTGGCTGGCGTGCAGCCCGAGGAATGGGCCGCACCGCTGAGCGGGCCGGAATTTGGCTACCGACGCCGTGCCCGCGTGGCCGTTCGCTGGGACGTCAAGGCGCGTCAGCTGGAGGTCGGCTTCCGTGCCGAAGCCAGCCAGGCCATCATCGCCATCGACGATTGCGCGGTACTGGTACAGCCTTTGCAGTCGATTCTGCGCCACTTGCCGACGGTGCTGCGTTCGTTGAGCAAACCCCAGGCGCTGGGCCACGTGGAGCTGTTCAGTGGTACCGCCGAGGCGGTGCTGGTGCGTCATGTTGCGCCGCTGCCGGCAGAAGACCTGGCGAAACTGCAGGCGTTTTGCGAGCAGGCCGATGCCCAGCTGTGGTTGCAGGGTGAAGGTGAACCTGCGCCGGTGGACGCTACCGCACAACTGGGCTTTGCCTTGGCACCGTGGCAGCTGGAACTGGCCTGGCGCCCGGGCGACTTCGTCCAGGTGAATGCCCAGGTCAACACGGCGATGATCGAGCAGGCCCTGGCCTGGCTCGCACCGCAGGCCGACGAACGTGTGCTGGACCTGTTCTGCGGCTTGGGCAACTTCGCCCTGCCGCTGGCCCGCCAGGCGCGCGAAGTGGTGGCTGTGGAAGGTGTACAGGCCATGGTCGATCGGGCCGCGGCCAATGCCCGAAACAACAATGTGCATAACGCACGGTTTTTTCAGGCCGATTTATCGCAGCCTTTGGCAGGCACCGGATGGGCCGCCGAGGGCTTTTCTGCGGTACTCTTGGATCCACCGCGCGACGGTGCTTTCGAGGTGGTGCAAGGCATCGCACGCCTCCAGGCCAAACGGCTGGTCTACGTATCGTGCAACCCGGCCACGCTGGCGCGAGACGCCCAGGTGCTGGTCGGCCAGGGGTACCGGTTAAAAAGGGCCGGGATTCTCGACATGTTTCCTCAAACGGCGCATGTCGAGGCCATGGCGTTATTCGAAGCGGGCTAGCAGACTGGCCCCTTGGTGCGGCTTCCATGGAATGGCAGCCGCACGGTGATCGCCAGCGCATCCGCGTGGTGCGCTGTATGGAAAGGTAAAACAAAGATGGTACAGGTGAGAGTGCACCAGCCGGTCAACACCGACGGCAGTATCAATCTCGAAGCATGGTTGGACCATGTGGTAAGCGTCGATTCGGCACTGGATCGCGCAGCGCTGAAAGAGGCCTGCGAGTTTGCCCACGAGGTCGAGAAAAAGGGCAACCCGGCCAAGCATTCCTGGGCGGACGGTACGTCCAGCTTCCAGGCGGGGCTGGAGATCGCCGAAATCCTCGCCGACCTCAAGCTCGACCAGGACTCCCTGGTGGCAGCGGTCATCTACCGCTCGGTGCGCGAAGGCAAGGTCACCCTGGCTGAAGTCAGCCAACGTTTTGGCCCGGTGGTGTCGAAGCTGATCGACGGCGTGCTGCGCATGGCCGCCATCAGTGCCAGCCTCAGCCCGCGGCAGTCGCTGGTGCTGGGCTCGCAGGCGCAGGTCGAGAACCTGCGCAAGATGCTCGTGGCCATGGTCGACGACGTGCGTGTGGCGCTGATCAAGCTGGCCGAGCGCACCTGCGCGATCCGTGCGGTCAAGGCTGCTGACGACGAGAAACGCCTGCGTGTCGCGCGCGAGGTGTTCGACATCTATGCGCCGCTGGCGCACCGCCTGGGTATCGGCCACATCAAGTGGGAGCTGGAAGACCTGTCTTTCCGCTACCTCGAACCCGACCAGTACAAGCAGATCGCCAAACTGCTGCACGAGCGCCGGCTGGACCGCGAGCGCTTCATCAGCGACGTGATGAACCAGTTGCAGAACGAGTTGCTGGCCACGGGCGTGAAGGCCGATATCAGCGGTCGGGCGAAACACATCTATTCGATCTGGCGCAAGATGCAGCGCAAAGGCCTGGAATTCAGCCAGATCTACGACGTGCGTGCGGTGCGCGTGCTGGTGCCGGAAATCCGCGACTGCTACACCGCGCTGGGCATTGTGCACACGCTGTGGCGGCACATCCCCAAAGAGTTCGACGACTACATCGCCAACCCCAAGGAGAACGGCTATCGCTCGCTGCACACGGCGGTGATCGGCCCGGAGGGCAAGGTGCTGGAAGTGCAGATCCGTACCCACGGCATGCACGAAGAAGCCGAGCTCGGCGTATGCGCCCACTGGCGCTACAAGGGCACCGACGTCAAGCCGAGCTCCAACCACTACGAAGAGAAGATCTCCTGGCTGCGCCAGGTGCTGGAGTGGCACGAAGAGCTGGGCGACATCGGTGGCTTGGCCGAGCAGTTGCGCGTCGACATCGAGCCGGACCGGGTTTATGTATTCACACCGGACGGCCATGCCATCGACCTGCCCAAGGGTGCCACGCCGCTGGACTTCGCCTACCGGGTGCACACCGAGATTGGCCATAACTGCCGTGGCGCCAAGATCAACGGCCGTATAGTACCGCTGAACTACAGCCTGCAGACCGGCGAGCAGGTCGAGATCATCACCAGCAAGCACGGTAACCCCAGCCGCGACTGGTTGAACTCCAACCTGGGCTATGTCACCACCTCGCGGGCGCGGGCCAAGATCGTGCACTGGTTCAAGCTGCAGGCGCGCGACCAGAACGTCGCCGCTGGCAAGACCTTGCTCGAACGTGAACTCAGCCGCCTGGGCCTGCCGCAGGTCGACTTCGAGCGCCTGGCCGAGAAAACCAACGTCAAGACCGCCGAGGACATGTTCGCCTCGCTGGGGGCGGGCGACCTACGCCTGGCCCATCTGGTCAATGCTGCCCAGCAGTTGCTGGAACCCGAGCGTGTCGAGCAGATCGAGCTGGTGCCGCGCAAGCCTACCGGCCCGCGTACTGGCAAGCGTGGTGATATCCAGATCCAGGGGGTCGGCAACCTGCTGACGCAGATGGCCGGCTGCTGCCAGCCGCTGCCGGGCGATGCCATTGTCGGCTACATCACCCAGGGCCGTGGCGTGAGCATCCACCGCCAGGACTGCGCCTCGGTGCTGCAGCTGGCGGGCAAGGAGCCGGAGCGCATGATCCAGGTGAGCTGGGGGCCGATCCCGGTGCAGACCTACCCGGTTGACATCGTTATTCGTGCCTACGACCGCCCGGGCCTGCTGCGCGACGTTTCGCAGGTGCTGCTGAACGAGAAAATCAACGTGCTGGCGGTGAACACCCGCTCGAACAAGGAAGACAACACCGCGCTGATGTCGCTGACCATCGAGATTCCAGGCCTGGACGCGCTGGGGCGCCTGCTGGGGCGGATTTCGCAGTTGCCGAACATCATCGAGACGCGGCGTAATCGTACCCCTTGAGACTGCGGCGCCTGCTTCGAGGGTAAACCCGCTCCTACCCCTGTAGGAGTGGGCTTGCCCGCGAAGAGGGCGCCACCGAAGGACCTGCCTACATGACCTACACCCTCGAAGACCTGCTGCACCTCATGGCCCGCCTGCGCGACCCGCAGTACGGTTGCCCATGGGACCTCAAGCAGAACTACGCGAGTATCGTCCCGCACACGATTGAAGAAGCCTACGAGGTCGCCGACACCATCGAGCGCGGTGATTTCGAGCACCTGCAAGGTGAGCTGGGCGACTTGCTGTTCCAGGTGGTCTACTACAGCCAGCTGGCCCGGGAGGAGGGGCGTTTCGAGTTCGATGGCGTGGTCGACAGCATCACCCGCAAGCTGATTCGTCGCCATCCACATGTATTCCCTACCGGCGAGCTTTATGCGCCGCTGGATACCCCCAGCCTGAGCGAGGCCCAGGTCAAGTCCCGTTGGGAGGAGATCAAGGCCGAGGAGCGGGCCGAGAAAAGCACGCCCGAGCAACTGTCGCTGCTCGATGACGTGCCGTCAGCCTTGCCGGCCCTGTCACGGGCAGCCAAACTGCAAAAGCGCGCCGCCACGGTCGGTTTCGACTGGCCGGCAGCATTACCGGTGCTGGACAAGGTGCGCGAAGAACTGGACGAGGTGTTGCAGGCCATGGCCGACGGCGATGCCGATGCCCTCGAAGATGAAGTGGGCGACCTGCTGTTCGCCACCGTCAACCTGGCCCGCCACCTCAAGCATGACCCGGAAAACGCCCTGCGCCGCGCCAACCGCAAGTTCGAACGACGTTTCCGTTTTATCGAACAGGCATTGCGCGACAGTGGTCGCCCCATTGAAGATTGTCACCTTGACGAACTGGATGCCCTTTGGGGGGAAGCCAAGCGTCAGGAAAAGAACCTGCCCAGCTGCGGCTGAGCTGTTGCATAAGTGAGTGAACATTCATGAGCCTTTCCCTTCGCGACCAATTGCTCAAAGCCGGTCTGGTCAACCAGAAACAGGTCTCGCAGACCAACAAAGCTGAAAAGAAACAGAAGCGCATGGAGCACAAAGGCCAGGTCGAAGTCGACGACAGCCAGCAGCGCATGGCCAAGGAAGCCATGGCCGAAAAGGTCAAGCGTGACCAGGAGCTGAATCGCCAGCAGCAGGAAAAGGCCGAGCAGAAGGCCCGTGCTGCACAGATCAAGCAACTGATCGAAGCTACTCGTCTGCCTAAGCTGAGCACCGAGGATTACTACAACTTCGTCGATGACAAGAAGGTCAAGCGCATTGCCGTCAATGCCTTGATGCGTACCAAGCTGAGTAACGGCGCGTTGGCCGTGGTTTCTCATGCCGGTGGCTACGAGGTTATCCCTCGCGAAGCGGCGGTGAAGATTCAGGAGCGCGACCCTGGCCGTATCCTGTTGCTCAATACCCATGTCGAGGAAGCGGACGAAGATGACCCGTACGCCGCCTACAAGATCCCTGATGATCTGATGTGGTAAACACGAAAAACCCCGCCTTGGCGGGGTTTTTTATTTGAAGGCTGGGTCATTGCGTGGTGCGCTGGTTTTCCAGGTCTTCCAGCTCTACGCGGTACTGGTGCGCTTCGTGTTCGTTGTGGAACATCCCCACCAGTTGACCTTGTTGGTGCACATCCCAGATCCGCATGCCGGCGGCCAGGCTTTCGTGGGACATTTTCGATTCGTCGCGTTCGGTTACTTGGACAGTCATCGGTAAACTCCACTTCTTCAGTTGGCTGCGACAGTGTGTCGCACACCCTCTTTATAGAGTTTGTTAGCAGGCTAAGTAAATAAAACGGGCATGAAACAAGTTTCATGAAGGCCAGTGCCTTTGCACAAGAGCATAAAAAAGCCCCGCACTGGGCGGGGCTTGGGATGTTGCAGGCAGTGCTGGATCAGTTGCCTTTCACCGGCTTGCCATCGACCGTGCCATCCTGCAGCACGATCACGTACTCCTTGCCATCGGTCTCTACCTGGCGCAGTTGCACCAGCAGGTAGTCCCAGTTCTTGGCGAACCACAGCTCGGTGATGCGCTTGCTCTGGCTTGGGTCGCGCACGCGCTCGACCTTCACCGCATCGACCTGGCCGGTCTTGGTGGTGACTTTTTCGGTGCCCAGCACGCGGAAGTCGTAGGTGTCGATCTCGTCACCATCAACCACCTGGTAGGTCATGCTTTTCTTGCCGGCGGCCACGTCATGCTGCAGGGCCAACTGGTAGGATGACTTGTCCAGCACGCCACGGTTCAGCGGCAGGCTGACGGCATCACCACGGTCGCTGCCGGTGACTTTCTTGCCAGTCCAGTCGAAGTTCAGGTCGACCTTCTTGGCCTTGCCCAGGCCGCCGCGCTCGAAGTGGTACTTCTGCGGCAGCAGGGTGTCGTTTTCCATGCGCAGGGTGCTTTGCTCGGTCAGGCTGGCGATCATCATGGAGGCCTTGAAGTTAAGGTCCCAGGTACCATTGGCATTCTTGACCAGGCTGCGCTCGGCGGTGCCGCTCATGGGCAGCTGCTTCCAGTCGGCGGTGTAGCTGGCCGAGAAAGGCTTCAGATCAGCTGCCTGGAGGGGCAGGGCGAGCACGGCGAGAGCCAAAAGCAGGGCGCGACGCATAAATTCTCCTAGGATCGAATCAAGTGACCGCTGGCCGCCAGGGGCTGGCCATCCAGTAATGCGCCCTGTTCGCCAAGGCGCAAGCGCCCTTCAGCGAACCAGCGCACCGCCAGCGGGTAGATCAGGTGTTCCTGACGGTGTACCCGTTGGGCCAGGCTTTCGACGGTGTCGTCAGACGCCACCGGTACCACAGCCTGTACGACCAGTGGGCCGCCATCGAGTTCCTCAGTCACGAAGTGTACGCTGCAGCCGTGCTCGGCGTCGCCTGCCTCCAGTGCCCGCCGGTGGGTATGCAGGCCCTTGTACCTGGGCAGCAGCGACGGGTGGATGTTGAGCAGGCGACCCTGGTAGTGGCGCACGAAGTCGCCACTGAGGATGCGCATGAAGCCGGCCAGCACCACCAGGTCCGGCGCAAAACCGTCGATGCGCGCAACCAGCGCGGCATCGAAGGCTTCACGGCCGTCGAACTGGGTGTGGTCGAGCACCACGCTGTCGATACCGGCCGCCGCGGCACGTTGCAGGCCGTAGGCATCGGCGCGGTTGGAAACCACCGCACGGATGCGCACCGGGCTGTCCTGGCCTTGGCAGCTGTCGATCAGGGCTTGCAGGTTGCTGCCGGAGCCCGACAGCAGTACCACTACATTGCAGGTCTTGCTCGGCATCAGTGTGCCTTGAGGTTCTGCAGCTCGACCTGGGCGGCGCCTTCGGCGGCTTCGGCGATGTGGCCGATGACCCACGGCTGCTCACCGGCGGCGCGCAGTTCGTTCAGGGCAGCTTCAACCTGGTCCTGGGCTACGCAGATGACCATGCCCACGCCGCAGTTCAGTACGCGGTGCATTTCGTGCTCGTCGACGTTGCCTTTTTCCTGCAGGAAGTCGAACACCGCCGGACGCTGCCAGCTGGCCACGTCAACCACGGCCTGGGCGTTTTTCGGCAGTACGCGCGGGATGTTATCCAGCAGGCCGCCACCGGTGATGTGGGCCATGGCCTTGACGGCGCCGGTGTTCTTGATCAGTTGCAGCAGCGGCTTGACGTAGATGCGGGTCGGCGCCATCAGCAGGTCGGTCAGCGGCTTGCCGTCCAGCTGGGTGTTCTCGATGTCGGTAGCGGACACTTCGAGGATTTTGCGGATCAGCGAGTAGCCGTTGGAGTGCGGGCCCGAAGACGGCAGGGCGATCAGCGCGTCGCCAGTGGCAACCTTGGAGCCGTCGATGATTTCGGCTTTTTCCACCACGCCGACGCAGAAACCGGCCAGGTCGTAGTCTTCACCTTCGTACATGCCAGGCATTTCGGCGGTTTCACCACCGACCAGCGAGCAGCCGGCCAGTTCGCAACCGGCGCCAATGCCGGTGACCACGGTGGCGGCCACGTCAACGTTCAGCTTGCCGGTGGCGTAGTAGTCGAGGAAGAACAGCGGCTCGGCGCCGCATACCACCAGGTCGTTCACGCACATGGCGACCAGGTCCTGGCCGATGCTGTCGTGCTTGTTCAGGTTCAGCGCCAGGCGCAGCTTGGTGCCGACGCCGTCGGTGCCGGAGACCAGCACCGGCTGCTTGTAGCCGGCCGGGATCTCGCAGAGGGCGCCGAAGCCGCCCAGGCCACCCATGACTTCAGGGCGTGCGGTGCGTTTTGCCACGCCCTTGATGCGTTCGACCAGTGCTTCGCCGGCGTCGATGTCTACACCGGCGTCCTTGTAGCTCAGGGAGGGTTGCTTGCTCATTGATCCAGGCCTTTAGGAGGGAGGGATTCTTAAAAACGACCAAGACGGCCAAGGCCGGCGGGTAGACGGCGGCTGCCTGAACGTCAGTGGTCTGTGAAGGCGCGCGATTTTATCAGGGTTGCCGGGCAGCGGCCATCCTCAGGCCGACGGGCAGGGCGGTAAATTGTTGAAAAAGGGCTGAGGGTGGTTGATGCGGTTGCATGTGTATAAGCTGCAAGTAGCGAGCTTCATGCTCGACTGGACAGGAATCCTCCATGCGTTTGTTCAATATTCTGGCGGTCGGCGGCCTGGCCCTGATATCGGTTGCAGCCCAGGCTGAAAATGTCGCTGGCCTTTATCAGGTGCGCGAGCCAATGGCCGGGCAGGGCGCCGAAGCCCGTACTGCCGCCACTGCCAAAGCCCTCGACACTTTGGTGCTGCGCCTGACCGGCGACCCCAAGGCAGTGCAAAGCCCGGCACTTGCCGAGTTGCGCAAAGACCCGCAGCAAATCATCAACCAGGTTGGCAGCGAGGCCGGCCCACCCGAGTCGGTGGTGGTCGAGTTCGACCCCGGTAGCACCGAACGGGCCTTGCGCAAGGCCGGCCTGGCGCTGTGGGGCAGCAATCGGCCTTCGATTCTCGGCTGGTGGCTGAATGACAGTGCCGAGGGCAGCAGCCTGGTCGGTGACGGCCAGGCCAGCGCCCAGCCCCTGCGCCGTGCCGCCCAGCACCGTGGCTTGCCGTTGCGCTTGCCGCTGGCCGACTTGCAGGAGCAGCTGGTAGCCAATGCCAAGCAGGTCGAAGCCACCGACCCGGCACCTTTGCGTGAGGCCGCCGAGCGTTATGGCGCCGATGCCTTGCTGGCGGTGCATGCACAGGAAGCCGATGGCAAATGGCAGGGCAAGTGGCAGCTGTGGCTGGGCGACCAGCGTGAACAAGGCACGGCCGAAGGGGGCGACCCGGCTGCCCTGGCTGACGCGGTCATGTTGGCGGTCAGCAGTCGCCTGGCGCCGCGTTATGTCACCCGTCCGGGTGCCAGCAGCCAGATGCAGGTACAGGTGCAGGGGGTGAACCTGCAGCGCTATGCCGAGCTTGCCCGTGTGCTCGAACCCTATGGCCCACGCCTGCAAATGGCTGAAGGCACCACCCTGACCTATGGTGTGACCGGCAACCGCGAACAGCTGCGCGCCCAACTCGGCCTGGCCAAGTTGCAGGAGTTGCCCGCAGAGCAGGTGCCGGTAGCGCCCGCTACGCCAGCACCGGCAGCCGGTGAGCAACCTGCGCCGGCCCAACCTGCGCCCAAGCCGTTCGACGGCCTGCGTTTTCGCTGGTAAGGGGAGCATACCGTGACCGACGTTCGTCGCTGGATCTGGCTGGGCGCTGCCCTGCTGGTCGCTGTGCTGCTCTATAGCTTGCACAACATTCTTACCCCGTTTCTGGTCGGCATCCTGCTGGCCTACCTGGCCGACCCATTGGTTGACCGCCTGGAGCGTCTGGGGCTGTCGCGCACATGGGGTGTTGTGGTGGTATTCGGCCTGTTCACCCTGCTGTTGCTGGCCCTGCTGCTGGTGCTGGTGCCGATGCTTGCCAAGCAGCTGGTGCGCCTGTACGAGCTGGCGCCACAGATGCTCGACTGGCTTGAGCATGTTGCGTTGCCTTGGGTGCAGAGCCGCTTGGGCCTGGCTGATGGCTTCTGGAAGTTCGACAAGATCAAAGCTGCCATCGCTGGCCACATGGGCCAGACCACCGACATCGTCGGCATGCTGCTGTCGCATGCCACGGCCTCGAGCCTGGCGCTGATGGCCTGGCTGGCCAACATGGTACTTATTCCGGTGGTGGGCTTTTACCTGCTGCGTGACTGGGACCTGATGATGGCCAAGCTGCGCAGCCTGCTGCCACGCCAGCGTGAGCCGCAGGTGGTCGGGTTGGCGGGCGAATGCCACGAAGTACTCGGGGCGTTCGTGCGTGGGCAACTGATGGTAATGCTGGCCTTGGGCGTCATTTATTCGGCCGGGTTGATGCTGGTCGGGCTGGAACTGGGCCTGCTCATCGGTATGCTCGCAGGGTTGGCCGCCATCGTGCCCTACATGGGCTTCATCATAGGTATCGGTGCGGCCTTGGTGGCGGGGTTGTTCCAGTTTGGGGGCGACCTGTATCCGATGCTGGGCATCGTCGCGGTATTCATGGTCGGGCAGGCACTCGAAGGCATGGTGTTGACGCCGCTGCTGGTAGGGGACCGAATCGGCCTGCACCCGGTAGCGGTGATCTTTGCCATCCTGGCCGGTGGCGAACTGTTCGGTTTTACCGGGGTGTTGCTGGCACTGCCGGTGGCGGCCGTGATCATGGTGCTGCTGCGGCATGTGCATGACATGTACAAGGAATCGGACATGTATGCCGGGGATATCGACCCGCAGTTGTGATGTTGGGGCTGCGATGCAGCCCCCAACTTAGCGCAACTTGTTGATTTTGCTTGTGCTATCTGTTGCCGTGATTGTGCGGCCCGCCTTGCGGGTATAGACTTTGCAACATTGTTCACCAAAGGCCCCTTCGGTCCTGCTGACCGCCCGCGAGCATGAAACCACCGATCCAGTTGCCCCTGGGTGTGCGCCTGCGCGATGACGCCACCTTCATCAACTACTATCCGGGCGCCAATGCTGCGGCATTGGGCTACGTCGAGCGGCTATGCGAAGCCGACGCCGGCTGGACCGAGAGCCTTATCTACCTGTGGGGCAAGCAGGGTGTTGGCCGTAGCCACCTGCTGCAGGCTGCCACCCACCGCTTCCAGCAACGCGGCGAACCTGCTGTCTATCTGCCATTAGCGCAACTGCTCGATCGCGGCGTAGAACTGCTTGACTACCTCGCCCAGTACGAACTGGTATGCATCGACGACTTGCACGTGATTGCCGGCAAGGCGGACTGGGAAGAGGCCATGTTCCACTTGTTCAACCGCCTGCGTGACAGTGGCCGGCGCTTGCTGCTGGCCGCCTCGGCATCCCCGCGCGAATTGCCCATCAAGTTGCCGGACCTGAAGTCGCGGCTGACCTTGGCCCTGGTGTTCCAGATGCGTGGTTTGTCTGACGAAGACAAGCTGCGAGCCCTGCAACTGCGTGCTTCGCGCCGCGGCCTGCACCTCACCGACGAAGTCGGTCACTTCATCCTCACCCGCGGTGCGCGCAGCATGAGCGCGCTGTTCGACCTGCTGGAGCGCCTCGACCAGGCCTCGCTGCAGGCACAACGCAAGCTCACCATTCCGTTCCTCAAGGAAACCCTCGGCTGGTAACCCCCTGAAAACGCTGGGCCAGAGCGGCAAAACAAAAAAGTCACATCTTTTTCGATAAAATTTGCAAATGGCCATGATAGAGGGCATAGTTTCACCCTTCTAAAGGATTACAGACACGGTCGTGCCCATGCTAAAGCGCTTCGCACCCCTCGTGCCACTCGCACTCGTGACCCTGCTTTTTGGCTGCGCGGCCCAAGGCCCGGTTTCTCAGCCTCAGGATCACACCCCGGTCGCCACACAATCGGTGATCAAGGCTAAAGCTTCGTCCTCGTCGGTGTTCGGCGAGCCGGAAGAGCTGGCCACTGAAGATGACCTGGAGGCCTTCTCCAGCAACAGCAAGCCCTACCAGCTGCCCGTGCTGGCGGACAGTATTCTCGAGCGCGGCATGTCGTTGATCGGCACTCGCTACCGCTTCGGTGGTACCTCTGAAAAGTCCGGTTTCGACTGCAGCGGTTTCATCGGCTATCTGTTCCGCGAAGAGGCGGGTATGACCCTGCCACGCTCGACGCGCGAAATGATCAACGTCGATGCCCCGAAAGTGGCCCGCAACAAGCTCAAGCCGGGCGATCTGCTGTTCTTCAGCACCAACGGTCGCGGCCGCGTCAGCCATGCCGGCATCTATCTGGGTGACAACCAGTTCATCCACTCCAGCAGCCGCCGCAGCGGTGGCGTGCGCATCGACAGCCTCGGTGACCGCTACTGGAGCAAGACCTTCATCGAAGCCAAGCGTGCCTTGGCCATGGCGCCGACCAACATCGCGCGCAACTGATGGCAAAATGCTGTACCCTGCCACGGCGGCGATGCTTTGAAAAAAGCTCGCCGCCGTGCGTATTTACAGAAAGCGTCTAATCTAAATTCTCAACTCTTTTTGGCTGCAGCGCAGCAATCTCAGACAGGATGTTCTGGCCATGGTAAAGATGGCGCGCTTCGCATTTCTCTCCCTGGCAGCCTTGCTGGCTGCCTGCTCCAGCCGCGCTCCAGCGCCGGCCCCTGTGGTTCAGCCGCAGGTTTCCTACAGCCAGCCAAGCCCCTCGCCGATTGCCGATGACGTATTGATCCGTGCCATTGGCCTTGTGGGTACGCCTTACCGTTGGGGTGGCAATACGCCGGACTCCGGCTTCGACTGCAGTGGCCTGATCAAGTACGTCTACCGTGATGCTGCCGGCATCAGCCTGCCGCGTTCGACGCGGGAGATGATCGTCATGCGCGCACCCACGGTGGATGCCCAGTCGCTGCAGTCCGGTGACCTGGTGTTCTTTGCTACCAGTGGTGGCTCGCAGGTCAGCCATGCCGGTATCTACGTTGGCGAAGGGCGCTTTGTGCATGCGCCCTCGACAGGCGGAACGGTGCGCCTGGACTACCTTTCCAACAGCTATTGGGCCAAGGCGTACTTGCAGGCCAAGCGGGTGATTCCGCAGGGGCACCTGGCGCAAAACCCCTGAATACCAGGGCCGTTGCCATTGCTTCTGATTTTAAGCGCGCGATACTTCAGGCGCCGCTGATTGCGACGTCAGGAGGCCTCACTCCGGCCTCCTGACGTCGCGAAGATCAAGACCAAGATCCCCGCTGCGCCGGCGTTGGTTCAAGCCTGCTTGAGCAGCAACGCCACCCCCGGAAAATACTGCCCCAGCTCGTTGTGCAATTTGCGATAGGGGTACGGAAAGTACCAGGCAATGGCACAGGCGGTATGGTTCTGCAAATCGTCGACCAGGTCCTGCAGTTCCTCGGGGCTGGCGTGCTGGCCAGCCTTCCACGGGCTGATGAACAGCGCGGCGGCTCTCAACTGACTGGGGTAGGCCACCTGGCGCGCGAGGGCAGCGGTCTGCTGCAACGCTTCGGCCATGTCCACTCGGGCAATTTTTGGCCAGCGCTGGCTGACACTGAGGTACAGCGCTTCATCGGCACTGGTGATCGACAGGTCGCAGCGCCCTTCGTGTTCGCCTTCGTCGCGCTGCTTCTTGCCGGCAAACTGTTGCAGCGCCGTGAGTTCGGCCTGCCACGCGGCTGCGGCAAGCAGCCCGGTATTCGCGGCTGCGCCATGCCAATAAGGCGCTTCGGCATCGCCAGCAAATTGATTGAAGCGGTCGATGCAGTCCCCCCAGCGCTCCAGCACCGGGGCGAGAAACTCCAGGCGCGGGTTGTTGATGATCTGGCCTCGCATGCTGCGCTCTCCTGTTATCGTTGTAATCGCGTCCAGCTGAAAGTGATGGCTATGTGATATCACTGCATTCAGTGTGGCACAACCCGGCGAATTGGCCATTACCCAGGCGCTGCCTGTTCGGCTGCAAAGCGGCCCGCTTCGATTGACGCTCCCGGTACAACCCTCTAACCTTCGCGCGTGTTTCAGGTGCCCTGCCAGCCCCGACTGGGCAGGGTGAAACTGGGAAGCCGGTGGGCGCCAGCATGGCGCGATTCCGGCGCTGCCCCCGCAACGGTAGGTGAGTCGCGGCCGCGCAGGGCCACTGGGTACAGGTACCCGGGAAGGCGCGCAGGCCCGGGCCAAAGCCCGCTCACAAGCCCGGAGACCGGCCTGTTACTGCCAACGGCATCACGGAGGGTGATGCGCGGTGCACCGTGGCGCCCTGCCATGGCCCCTGCGCGTACTCCGTTTGCCTGCCTATTACCTGTCAGCGTGCGTTGCCACGGTGCCAGCCAGCGGAGAACCCTGATGAGCGAATCCACCGAACGTGACGAACGCCACCTGGCGCGCATGCAGCGCAAGAAGGCGGTCATCGACGAACGTATCGCCAATTCCCCCAACGAATGCGGCCTGTTGCTGGTGCTGACCGGCAATGGCAAGGGCAAGAGCAGCTCGGCCTTCGGCATGCTCGCGCGCGCGCTGGGCCATGGCATGCAGTGCGGTGTTGTGCAGTTCATCAAGGGCCGCAACAGCACCGGGGAAGAGCTGTTCTTCCGCCGCTTCCCTGAGCAGGTGCGCTACCACGTGATGGGGGAGGGCTTCACCTGGGAAACCCAGGACCGCCAGCGTGACATCGCCGCCGCCGAAGCCGCCTGGGCGGTGTCGCGCCAGCTGCTGCAAGACCCAGATGTGCAGTTTGTGGTGCTGGATGAGCTGAACATCGCCCTCAAGCACGGCTACCTCGACCTGGACCAGGTGCTTTCAGACATCCAGGCCCGCCCGCCGATGCAGCATGTGATTGTCACGGGTCGCGCGGCCAAGCCTGAAATGATCGAACTGGCCGATACCGTGACCGAGATGGGTATGCTCAAGCACGCCTTCCAGGCGGGCATTCGCGCACAGAAGGGCGTTGAACTGTGAGTCAATCGCGCCATTGCCCCGCCGTGTTGATCGCGGCACCAGCCTCTGGCCAGGGCAAGACTACCGTCACCGCCGCGCTGGCCCGCTTGCACCGTAACCTCGGGCGCAAGGTGCGCGTGTTCAAGTGTGGCCCGGATTTCCTTGACCCGATGATCCTGGAGCGCGCCAGCGGCGCGCCGGTGTACCAACTGGACCTGTGGATGATCGGTGCCGAAGAAAGCCGTCGCCTGCTGTGGGACGCCGCGGGCGAGGCCGACCTGATCCTGATCGAAGGGGTGATGGGGCTGTTTGATGGCACCCCGTCCAGCGCCGACCTGGCGCGCCACTTCGGCGTGCCGGTGCTGGCGGTGATCGACGGCACGGCCATGGCCCAGACGTTCGGCGCATTGGCCCTGGGCCTGGCGCGCTACCAGGCCGACTTGCCGTTTGCCGGGGTGTTGGCCAACCGGGTGGGCAGCCTGCGCCACGCGCAACTGCTGGAAGGTAGCCTGACCCAGGGCTTGCGCTGGTATGGCGGCTTGTCGCGCGAGCGCGGCATCGAGTTGCCCAGCCGCCATCTTGGGCTGGTTCAGGCCAGCGAGCTGAACGACCTGGATGCCCGCCTAGATGCCGCCGCCGAGGCGCTTGGCGCCAGCTGCGACGCAGCCTTGCCACCGCCGGTGAGCTTTGCCGAGCCCGAAACACAAGCGTGTGCTGCTTCGCTGGCAGGGGTGCGCATCGGCGTGGCACGCGACGAAGCGTTTGCCTTTACCTACGGGGCCAACCTCGATCTGCTGCGCAACCTCGGGGCGCAGCTGGAATTCTTCTCGCCGCTGCACGACCGCGAACTACCGGCGGTGGATAGCCTGTACCTGCCGGGCGGCTACCCCGAGCTGCATCACCATGCCCTGGCCGCCAATGCGCCGATGTGCGAGGCAATCCGCGCCCATCATGCTCAGGGCAAACCCTTGCTGGCCGAGTGCGGCGGCATGCTGTACCTGCTCGATGCCTTGACCGACGTGGCAGGCGAGCGTGCCGAACTGCTGGGCCTGCTGCGGGGCGAGGCGACCATGCAGAAGCGCCTGGCGGCCCTGGCGCTGCAGGCGGTAGAACTGCCGGAGGGCACCTTGCGTGGCCATACCTACCATCACTCGCTGACCAGCACCGAGCTGGAACCGATCGCCCGTGGCCTTAGCCCTAATGGCGGGCGTGGCAACGAAGCGGTGTATCGCTCGGGCCGGTTGACGGCCTCATACGTGCATTTCTACTTCCCCTCCAACCCGGATGCGTCGGCGGCGCTGTTGCGGCCATGAGCGAACATGCCTTCAGCGACGTCGAGCGCGCCGCGATCTACCGGGCCATTGGCGAGCGTCGCGACATGCGCCATTTTGCCGGTGGCCAGGTGGCGCCAGAGCTGCTTGCCCGTTTGCTGGCCGCCGCGCATCAGGCGCCCAGTGTCGGGCTGATGCAGCCGTGGCGCTTTATCCGCATTACCCGGCGTGACCTGCGTGGGCGCATCCAGGCCTTGGTGGAGGCGGAGCGGGTGCGCACCGCCGAGGCGCTGGGCGAGCGTTCCGATGCCTTCATGAAGCTGAAGGTTGAAGGCATCAACGACTGCGCCGAGCTGCTGGTGGCGGCCTTGATGGATAACCGGGAACCGCACATCTTCGGCCGCCGCACGCTGCCGGAAATGGACCTGGCCTCGCTGGCCTGTGCCATCCAGAACCTGTGGCTGGCTGCGCGTGGCGAAGGGCTGGGCATGGGCTGGGTGTCGCTGTTCGAGCCGCAGGCTTTGGCCGCTTTGCTGGGCATGCCTGCGGGCGCCAAACCGGTGGCGGTGCTGTGCCTGGGGCCGGTCACCGAGTTCTACCCGGTGCCGATGCTGGTGCAGGAAAACTGGGCCGAAGAGCGGCCCTTGAGCGAAATGCTTTACGAGAACCAATGGGGAGAGCGTCAATGAGCGTGGCCTTGCTGACCGTGGCCGGGGTAGCCCTGGACGCTTTGCTGGGCGAACCGCAGCGGCGTCACCCGTTGGTGGCTTTTGGCAACATGGCCAGTAACCTTGAGCGCCGCCTGAATGCCGGCGGGCGCGGCTGGCGTAGCCATGGGGTGAGTGCGTGGTTTCTGGCGGTGGTGCCGCTGACCCTGGTGGCGCTGGTCTTGTCGTGGCTGCCTTACATCGGCTGGCTGGTGGATGTGCTGGCGCTGTACTGCGCCGTGGGGCTGCGCAGCCTGGGTGAGCATGTGCTGCCGGTGGCCAACGCGTTGCGCCAAGGCAACCTTGAAGAGGCGCGTCGGCGCGTCGGCTACCTGGTCAGCCGCGAAACCCGCGAACTGGACGAGCCGGCAGTGGCCCGGGCGGCCACCGAGTCGGTGCTGGAGAACGGCAGCGATGCGGTGTTCGCCGCGCTGTTCTGGTTCGTGGTAGCTGGCGCGCCGGGTGTGGTGCTGTATCGCCTGAGCAACACGCTGGATGCCATGTGGGGCTACCGTAACGAGCGCTTCGAACGTTTCGGCTGGTGCGCGGCGCGTATCGACGACGTGCTCAACTACCTTCCCGCAAGGCTGGTGGCGCTGACTTATGCGCTGCTGGGCAAGACCCGCCTGGCCCTGGCCTGCTGGCGCAAGCAGGGCCCCCTGTGGGACAGCCCTAACGCCGGCCCGGTGATGGCTGCAGGTGCCGGTGCACTGGGCGTGGAGCTCGGTGGCCCGGCGGTGTACCACGGCGAGCTTCATGAGCGGCCGCGCCTGGGCGAGGGGCCAGTGGCCGATGCCGATGCCATCGAGCGTGGTTGGGCCCTGGTGCAGCGGGGGGTGTGGTTGTGGCTGTTGTTGATCTGCCTGGGGGCTTACATCAATGCTTGAACACGGTGGCCGCCTGCTGCGCGCAGTGCAGCAGTATGGCATTCCTCGCGAGCAGTGGCTCGACCTGTCCAGCGGCATCGCGCCCTGGCCATTCCCGATCCCACCGATTCCTATGGATGCGTGGGCGCGTCTACCGGAGGTCGAGGACGGCCTGGAAGACGCTGCACGCGCGTACTACGGTGCCAGCCAGCTGCTGCCGGTAGCGGGCTCTCAGGCCGCAATCCAGGCTTTGCCGCTGCTGCGCGCCGCAGGCCGGACAGGGGTGCTGACGCCATGTTATGCCGAACACCCGTACGCCTGGCAGCGGGCGGGACATCAGTTGGTTGAGCTGGACGAGGCACAGGTTGACGCAGCGCTCGATAGCCTCGACGTGCTGGTGCTGGTCAACCCCAACAACCCGACCGGGCGGCGGGTCCCGCGTGAGAAGCTGTTGGCTTGGCATGCGCGCCTGGCTGCGCGCGGTGGCTGGCTGCTGGTCGATGAAGCGTTCATGGACAACACCCCGGCAGACAGCGTGGTGGACTGCGCGGGTCGCGAGGGCCTGATCGTGCTGCGTTCATTCGGTAAATTCTTCGGTTTGGCCGGAGTGCGGCTGGGCTTCGTCGCCGCTGAGCGCAGCCTGCTGTTGCGTCTGGCCGAGTTGCTTGGCCCTTGGACCGTCAACGGCCCGACCCGGGTGCTGGCCCAGGCAAGCTTGGCCGACGAAGCTGCGCAGCGTTTGCAGACTGAACGTTGCGCTGCTGCCAGCAAGCGCCTTGCCACCTTGTTGGCTGGCACAGGCCTGGCGCCAAGCGGCGGTTGTGACCTGTTCCAGTACGTGCGCAGCGAGCGTGCCGCGCCGTTGCATGACTTTCTTGCCCGTCGCGGCATCCTGGTGCGCCTGTTCGAAAACCCTCCGGCCGTGCGCCTGGGGCTGCCCGAGAGTGCGGCCGACGAACAGCGCCTGGCCCAGGCGCTGACCGACTATCAAAAGGAATCGGCATGACCACCCTCATGGTGCAAGGCACCACCTCCGATGCCGGCAAGAGCACGCTGGTGACCGCATTGTGCCGCTGGCTGTTGCGCCAGGGCGTCGCTGTGGTGCCGTTCAAACCGCAGAACATGGCGCTGAACAGCGCGGTAACCGCCGACGGCGGCGAAATTGGCCGCGCTCAGGCAGTGCAGGCCCAGGCGTGCCGGCTGGCGCCGCATACCGACATGAACCCGGTACTGCTCAAGCCCAACAGCGACACCGGTGCCCAGGTGATCATTCATGGCCGTGCGGTCACCAGCATGAATGCGGTGGCCTACCACGACTACAAGGCCATCGCCATGCAGGCGGTGCTTGCTTCGCACCAGCGCCTGAGTGCCGCCTGGCCGGTGGTCATGGTCGAGGGCGCCGGGTCACCGGCAGAGATCAACCTGCGGGCCGGCGACATCGCCAACATGGGCTTTGCCGAAGCCGTCGATTGCCCGGTGATCCTGGTCGCCGACATCAACCGTGGCGGCGTGTTCGCGCACCTTGTCGGCACGCTGGAGCTGCTTTCGCCCAGTGAGCAGGCGCGGGTCAAGGGCTTTGTTATCAACCGCTTCCGTGGCGACATCGCCCTGTTGCAGCCGGGGCTGGACTGGCTGGAGCAACGCACCGGCAAGCCGGTGCTGGGCGTGTTGCCCTACGTCACCGATTTGCACCTGGAAGCCGAAGACGGCATCGATGTGCGCCAAGGCGCCAAAAGCGAGCGTGTGCTCAAGGTGATCGTGCCGGTACTGCCGCGCATCAGTAACCACACCGACTTCGACCCGCTGCGCCTGCACCCGCAGGTGGACCTGCAGTTCATTGGCCCGGGCCAGCCGATTCCGGCTGCCGACCTGATCATCCTGCCGGGCTCCAAGAGCGTGCGTGGCGACCTGGCGCAACTGCGCGAGCGCGGTTGGGACAAAGCCATCGAGCGGCACCTGCGCTACGGCGGCAAGCTGATCGGCATTTGTGGTGGCCTGCAGATGCTGGGCCGTGAAGTGCATGACCCGCTAGGCCTCGAGGGCCCTGCCGGATCGAGCCCGGGGCTTGGCCTGCTGGATTACGCCACGGTGCTTGAGGCCCAGAAGCAGTTGCGCAACGTTGCCGGGGTACTGAACCTTGAAGCGGCCCCGGTTGCCGGTTATGAGATTCACGCAGGCGTCACCACCGGCCCTGGTTTGGAACAGCCTGCCGTGCAACTGGCTGATGGTCGTTGTGATGGCGCGGTGAGCGATGATGGGCAGATCCTTGCCACCTACCTGCACGGCCTGTTCGAGGGCAGCCACTCGTGCGCCGCGCTGCTGCGCTGGGCCGGCCTGGAAGATGCCCAGACCATCGATTACGAAGCCCTGCGCGAGCGCGACATCGAGCGCCTGGCCGACCTGGTGGAAAAACACCTGGACACCACGCGCTTGCGCCAACTCTGTGGGGTAGCCTGACATGCGCAGCCTGATCCTCGGTGGCGCCCGCTCTGGCAAGAGCCGCCTCGCCGAACAGTTGGCCAGTGCCAGTGGCCTGCCGGTGACCTACATTGCCACCAGCCAGCCGCTGGACGGTGAAATGAACGAACGTGTGTTGCTGCACCGCCAACGCCGTCCGGACGACTGGGGGCTGATCGAAGAACCGCTGGCCCTGGCCGCTGTGCTGCGCGCCGAAGCGGCCGAAGGCCGTTGCCTGCTGGTGGACTGCCTGACCCTGTGGTTGACCAACCTGCTGATGCTTGAAGATGACCAGCGCGTGGCTGAGGAACGAGATGCCCTGCTGGTCTGCCTTGAGCAGTTGCCTGGCACCCTGATCCTGGTCAGTAACGAAACCGGCCTGGGCGTCGTGCCCATGGGCGAGCTGACCCGGCGTTATGTCGACCTGGCCGGCTGGCTTCACCAGGCCGTGGCCGAACGTTGTCAGCGCGTTGTGCTGACCGTGGCCGGCCTGCCCTTAATGCTTAAAGGACCTGCACTATGACACAAGCCTGGTGGCGTGATGCCTGCCAACCCCTCGATAACGCCGCCATGGACCAGGCCCGCGCCCGTCAGCAGCAACTGACCAAGCCTGCCGGTTCGCTTGGCCAGCTTGAAGGCCTGGCCATTCAGCTTGCCGGCCTGCAGGGGCGTGAAAGGCCGGTGCTGGATCAGGCCGCCATCACTGTTTTTGCCGGTGACCACGGTGTGGTCGAGGAGGGTATCTCAGCTTACCCGCAGGCGGTGACCGGGCAGATGCTGCGCAACTTCCTAGGGGGTGGTGCAGCGATCAGCGTGCTGGCGCGCGAGCTGCAGGCCAGCCTCGAAGTGGTCGACCTGGGCACCATCGACCCTGATCTGGCCTTGCCGGGCGTGCACCACTTGCGCCTTGGGGCCGGTACGGCCAACTTCGCTCGCCAGCCGGCAATGACCGAAGGCCAACTGCAAGCTGCTTTGCAGGCGGGCCGCGACAGCGCGCTGCGTGCTGCCGAACGGGGTGCGCAGCTGTTCATCGGTGGCGAGATGGGGATAGGCAACACCACAGCCGCCGCCGCCTTGGCCAGCGTCCTGCTGGGCTGCCCGCCTGCTGAACTGAGCGGCCCGGGCACGGGCCTGGACAGCGCGGGTGTGAGGCACAAGGCCGAAGTCATTGAGCACGCCCTGCGCTTGCACAAGTTGCAGGCTGCGGACCCGCTGCAAGCCTTGGGTTGCGTCGGTGGCTTTGAGATCGCTGCGTTGGCGGGCGCCTACATCGCTTGTGCGCAGGCGGGTATCGCCGTACTGGTCGACGGCTTCATCTGTAGCGTTGCCGCGCTGGCGGCGGTGCGCCTTAATCCGCAGTGCCGGGCGTGGTTGCTGTTCGCTCACCAAGGGGCGGAACCCGGGCACAAAGCATTGCTCGAGGCCTTGCAGGCCGAACCGCTACTGGCGCTGGGTCTTCGTTTGGGTGAGGGCAGTGGTGCTGCGCTCGCCGTGCCGCTGCTGCGCCTCGCCTGCGCGCTGCACGGGCAGATGGCGACGTTCGCCGAAGCTGCGGTGGCGGACCGCCCGGCATGATCCTCGACTTGTTGCGCCATGGCGAAACCGAACAGGGCGGCCTGCGCGGCAGCCTTGACGATGCGTTGACTGACAAGGGCTGGGCGCAGATGCGTGGTGCCGTGGCCGAGGCAGGGCCCTGGGAGGTGCTGGTCAGCTCGCCGCTGCAGCGCTGCGCCCGCTTTGCCGATGAACTGGGGGCGCAGTTGAATTTGCCGGTGCAACGAGAACCCGGCCTTCAGGAGCTGCATTTTGGCGACTGGGAGGGCCGAAGCGCTGCGCAGATCATGGAAGACCAGGCGGATGCTCTGGGTCGGTTCTGGGAGAACCCCTACGCCTTTACGCCACCCAATGGCGAGCCAGTCGAGGCGTTTGCCGAACGTGTGCTGGCTGCTGTCGAGCGGCTGGGCCGTCAACATGCTGGCAAGCGCGTGCTGCTGGTCACCCATGGCGGTGTGATGCGGCTATTGCTGGCCCGAGCCCGTGGCTTGCCGAGGGCGCAGCTGCTGCAGGTTGAGGTGGGGCATGGTGCGCTGGTGCGGCTGGTACAGGGTGTCGATGGCCAGTGGGTCGAGGCGTGCTGAAATGTTGCCATTCTGGATTGCCTTGCAGTTTCTCAGCAGCCTGCCCGTAAGCCTGCCAGGCATGCCGGCACCACGTGAAATGGGGCGTTCGCTGCTGTTCTACCCGCTGGTCGGGTTGCTGTTCGGCTTACTGCTGTGGCTGGCCAGCCATCTGCTGCAAGGTACGCCAGCACCGCTGCATGCCGCTTTGCTTCTGACAGTGTGGGTGTTGCTCAGTGGTGCCTTGCACCTGGATGGCCTGGCCGACAGTGCTGATGCCTGGCTGGGTGGCTTCGGCGACCGTGAACGCACCTTGCAGATCATGAAAGACCCGCGCAGCGGGCCGATTGCCGTGGTCACCCTGGTATTGGTGCTGTTGCTGAAGTTCTGCGCCTTGTGGGTGCTGGTGGAGCAGGGCATCGGAGCGCAATTGCTGCTGGCGCCCTTGATTGGTCGGGCGGCAATGTTGGCCCTGTTCCTGGGTACCCCCTACGTGCGCTCGGGTGGCCTGGGCCAAGCCCTGGCCGATCATCTGCCGCGCCGTGAGGCCTATTGGGCTTTGCTGGGCAGCGCGGTCATGTGCCTGGTCGCAGGTGGCTGGGGCGCATGCTGGATACTGTTGCTGACAGTCGCTGTATTTGCAGGGTTGCGGCAACTGATGTGCCGGCGCCTTGGCGGGACCACCGGGGATACCGCTGGCGCGATGGTGGAGTTGCTTGAGCTTGCTGTGGTGCTGGGTTTGGCCGTGGGGCTCTGAGCGATCGGTTGCTGTTACCTCCAAGGCGAAATTTCTTGCAACACCTATGACGCGGGTATATACACGTATCCATGCTGCCCAGTGAATGCATCTGTACCCATCTACGTCGCGCTGCCCGTGGGGTGAGCCGACATTACGACGAAGCGCTTGCCGGCTTTGGGGTCAATGTCGCCCAGTTTTCCCTGTTACGCCATCTGCAGCGGCTTGATCGCCCTAGCATCACGACCCTGGCCGAAGCGATGGGCCTGGAGCGCAGCACCTTGGGCCGCAACCTGCGGGTGCTTGAGGCCGAGGGGCTGTTGGCCCTGGTGGATGGCGATGACCAACGCAATCGCGTGGTGCTGCTGACCGAAGCGGGTAAGCAGCTATTGTGTGACGCCCATCCCGCCTGGGAGCAGGCTCAAACGGAGCTGGTGGAGCGACTGGGGGCAGGGCAGCGGGATGAGCTGGTGCGTTTGCTGGGCCAACTGGCCTGAATCGATACGACTATAAGCGGGTATATACCCGCAAAAACCTTGCGATGTGCTGGAGATAACGACAATGACTTCGGTGTGGCGAACCAGCGGTTGGGTATTGGTGGGGGCGGCGTTGATCCTGGCGCTTTCCTTGGGTGTGCGACATGGCTTTGGCCTGTTCCTGGCGCCGATGAGTGCCGATTTTGGCTGGGGGCGTGAGGTGTTCGCCTTTGCCATCGCCTTGCAGAACCTGATCTGGGGGCTGGCCCAACCCTTCGCCGGAGCCTTGGCCGACCGCCTGGGTGCCGCGCGGGTGGTGATCATCGGTGGCATTCTCTATGCCGTCGGTTTGATCCTGATGGGCATGGCCGATTCGGCCTTGTCGTTGTCGCTCAGTGCCGGCTTGCTGATCGGCATCGGCCTGTCCGGCACGTCGTTCTCGGTCATCCTTGGCGTGGTCGGGCGTGCTGTGCCTGCCGAGAAGCGCAGTATGGCGATGGGGATTGCCAGCGCTGCCGGTTCGTTTGGCCAGTTCGCCATGCTGCCCGGTACCTTGGGCTTGATCCAGTGGTTGGGGTGGTCGGCGGCGTTGCTGGTGTTGGGCCTGATGGTGGCGTTTATCGTGCCCTTCGTCGGCCTGCTGCGCGACCGCCCGCAGCCCAGCCATGGCGCCGAACAGACCCTGGGCCAGGCACTGCGCGAGGCGTGCTCGCATTCCGGCTTCTGGTTGCTGGCGCTGGGCTTTTTCGTCTGCGGCTTCCAGGTGGTGTTCATTGGTGTGCACCTGCCGGCCTATCTGGTAGACCAGCACCTGGCTGCAACCACCGGTACCACGGTGCTGGCCTTGGTCGGCCTGTTCAATATCGTAGGTACTTTCACTGCTGGCTGGCTGGGTGGTCGCATGTCCAAGCCGCGTCTGCTGACCGGGCTTTACTTGCTACGTGCGGTGGTAATCCTGCTGTTCCTGTGGGCGCCGGTGAGCGAGTTCAGTGCTTACCTGTTCGGTATCGCCATGGGCCTGCTTTGGCTGTCCACAGTGCCGTTGACCAATGGCACCGTGGCGACGGTGTTCGGGGTGCGCAACTTGTCCATGCTCGGCGGTATCGTCTTCCTGTTCCACCAGCTTGGGGCCTTCCTCGGTGGCTGGTTGGGTGGGGTGGTGTATGACCGCACTGGCAGCTACGACCTGGTCTGGCAGATTTCCATCCTGCTCAGCCTGCTGGCTGCCGCCCTTAATTGGCCGGTGCGCGAGCGTCCGGTTGCCCGCTTGCAGGCCCAGGCCGCATGAACCGCTACCTGGCCCGTGGGGTGCTGGCCCTTGCTGCTTTGGCGCTGTTGGCACTGGTGTGGTGGGGCTGGCATCAGGGGGGGATGGCATTGATGCAACTGGGCATGGGTGTTTGTTAGGCGCTACCCTGCAAGCTCAAGGATCGTCATGCGGGAGAAACGAATCATGCGTGCACATTGGTTGATGGTGCCGGTGCTGGCCCTGCTAGCCAGCACATCGAGCTGGGCTGCCGATTGCCCGGCCGTGTTGCAGGGTAGCCTGCCGGAATTGCGTGGGAAGGGTCAGGTCGACCTGTGCCAGCGCTTTGCCGGCAAACCGCTGGTGGTGGTCAACACCGCCAGCTATTGCGGTTTTGCGCCGCAGTTCGAGGGGCTTGAGGCGACGTACAAGGAGTATCACGAGCAAGGCCTGGAAATGCTGGGCGTGCCGTCCAATGACTTCAAGCAGGAAGATGCCGACAGTGAGAAGACCGCCAAGGTTTGCTATGCCAACTACGGTGTCACCTTCACCATGACCAAGACGCAGCCGGTACGGGGTAAGGATGCGATACCACTGTTCGCTGAATTGGCCAGCCAGAGCAGTGCGCCGAAGTGGAATTTCTACAAATACGTGGTGGACCGTAAGGGTAAGGTGATTGGGAATTTCTCCAGCCTGACCAAACCGGATGACCCGGCGTTCAGGGCTGCTATCGAAAAGGCCATCGCTTCGCAGCAGTGAGGCGGTTTTCTGACTGTGTTTGATGCTGAGGACTGATAGCGAAAAGCGAAAAGCGAAAAGCGAAAAGCAAAAAAGTGCTGGTTCTTATGTGGCGCAAAGTCCATTTGCTTTGGCGACGCCGACTCACCTTTTCGCCCTTACGGCGAGTCACTTTTTGTCAAACGCGACAAAAAGTAACCAAAAAACGCTGCGCTCCCATCATCCGGCCCCTACGCTGCGCTCCGGGGTTCCCTCACTCCGGCCTTGCTCCCGGGAGGACCGCGCTGCAGGCCCCATCCTGGGGCCCAGCGCTTGACGGGCATCCATGCCCGTCACCTCACTCCGCAAGGCCTGCGTTCGGCCTCCTGAAGTCGCGAAGATCAAGATCAAGATCAAGATCAAGATCAAGATCAAGATCAAGAACGAGAGCGAGAGCGAGAGCGGGAGCGGGAGATGCGTCCGCTGTTGTTACTTCAGTTCGCATGCACCGTCATCGCCACCAGCCGCACCACCACCGGCCTCACCATCAACACACAGACAAACGCCACCGGCATTGCCAATTGATAGGCCTTCAGCACATTGCTGAGGTACTCCGGGTTAACCCCGGCATTGGCCGCTGTGATCACGAAGCACATCAGCAGTGCCATGATCGACGACATGTAAAAGGCAAAAACGTAAGGTGTGGCGCCCGGGCGTAACTTGCGTCGGCTGCGCGACTGGGACAGGTTCCTCATGCGAACTCCTGAAACGTGAGTGGAGGCGCAGGTTAGCAACGCATCCTCCTGCACCTGTAGACCCGCAGGATTGAGTTCTTTATAAAGAGATTCTTACGAATCCAAGGGCTCAAATGGACCAGCTCAACGCCATCCGCAGTTTCATCAAGGTTGTCGAAGCCGGCAGCATTGCCGCTGGCGCCCGCAGTCTGGGGCTCAGCCCGGCCGCGGTCAGCCAGAACCTGGCTCGGCTAGAGGGCCACTTGCAGGTGCGACTGCTCAGCCGTACCACACGCAGCATGGCTGTGACCCCCGCTGGCGCCCAGTATTACGAGCGTGTGAAGCATATCGAGCGTGACCTGGCGCTGGCCGAACAGGCGGTCACCACCCCCGACAGCGAACCCCAGGGGCGGTTATGTATTGCCTCGACTTCAGCGTTCGGTCGTCACGTGCTGGCGCCGCTGATACCTGCCTTCAGTGCCCGCTACCCATTGCTTTCGATAGAGTTGGTAACGACTGATCGCCGAGTGAACCATGCCCGAGAAGACGTCGACGTGAGCCTGCGTATTGCCCCTCAGCTGGAAGACCAGCTAATGGCCCGGCACATTGCCCGTATCCCGTTCATCTGCTGCGCCTCACCCGGTTACCTGCAAAGCGCTGGCGTACCCGCCACGCCTGAGGCCCTGCGCGACCACCGCTGCCTGGTGTTTCGCTATCCGGTGGATGGGCGCTTTCTGCGTTGGGGCTTCATGCGCGACGGCCTGCGCTTCGAGGCGGAATTCGGCAGCGTATTGATCAGCGATGACATCGATGCCCTGACCCAGATGGCCCTGCACGATGGTGGCATCACCCGCCTGGCCGAGTTCATCGTGCGGCCACACCTGGCCTCCGGTGCGCTGGTGCCCTTGTTCGAATACAGCGACCGCGGGCAAGCCTACGCCCAGACCGAGCCGATGGATATCTACCTGTGCCTGGCCGACCGTTTTGCCATGACCACCAAGGTACGCGTGTTCATGGATTATCTGCGCGAGTGCCTGGGTGACAGTTGGCAGGTGCAGGCATGAAAAAACCGCCACGGGGGCGGTTTTTTGTGTGGCGGGTACGAATCAGAAGCGGTAGGTGAGCGAAGCACCGATACCGTGGGCGCTGTTTTCGTACTTGGCCTGGTAGCTGCCTTTGGTTGCGCTTACCTGATTGACCTTGGTGTCTTCTTCCCACAGATAGGAATAGGCCACGTCGATGGTCATGTCGTCGTTCGGGCTCCAGCCGGCACCCAGGCTGAACACTTTGCGGTCGCCGGTCGGGATGCGTGGCGAGCGGTCGTGGTTGTTGGTCGGCGACTGGTCGACGGTGAAGCCGGTACGCAGTACCCATTCCTTGTTGACCTTGTACGACGCACCAATCGCGTGGGCCCAGGTGTCATGCCAGTTCTGTTCTTCGGTGATGGTCTGGAACGCCGAACCTGCCAGTGGGGCCGGCACATCGTTCTGCACGGTGATGTCTTTCAGGCGGCTCCAGCGGGTCCAGGTGCTACCTGCGTACAGGGTCCACTGGTCGTCCAGCTCATGGGTAACCGAAAGGTCGACAGACTCGGGCGTCTTGATCTTCAGGCTGGCGTCGAACTTGTTGCCGTTGAATGGCCCGATCAGCGGCGTGCTGACGCGGGTCTTGCCTTCGAGCTTGTAGTCGACCATCGAGTGGTAGGTAAGGCCGACGCGGGTGCGGTCGGTGGCTTGTACCAGGATACCGATGTTGTAGCCAACGGCGGTATCGTCGCCCTTGATCTTCACTTCGCCATCGTTACGGCCAGGCGTGAACGGGTTGATCAGGTTTGAGCCCAGCTCACCCTTGATGCGGTTGATGGTCGGGCCGAAGCCGATCGAGACCTTGTCGTTGAAGGCATAGCTGACAGTCGGCTGGAAGGTGACAACCTCGACGTGGCTCTTCTTGCCCCAGTAGCGTGCGGCGTCATCGCTGCCGTAGTCGGTTACCAGGCCGAATGGTACGTAGACGCCGAAACCGACGCTCCAGTGGTCGTCGATCGGCTTGACGTAGTAACCCATCGGTACGCCAACCAAAGGCACCATGTCACCATCGGTTTCCCCCCCGAGGTTGCTGCCCCGGCCCGAGATGTCGGACTTGGCGATGACGGCAGCGCCGCCCACGGTGAATTGTTCGCGTTTGAGGCGGGACATGCCTGCCGGGTTGCCAAACACGGTGCTGGCATCTTCGGCAGAAGAGGAACGTCCCGCGAAACCTGTCCCCATGCTGCTGATGCTCTGTTCGTTGAGCGCGAAGCCGCTGGCGAGCAGTTGGCTGGAAGCAAGAGCAACGGCTACGCCGAGGGAGGTTTTGAGCATGACTTTTTTCATTATTAGAAAACTCCTTGGGATCTCCGGGGCGAAAAGCTACCAACAAATCACGCGCTGCGCTATAGCCTCAATCGCAGGAGTTAGAGCGGTTTTGTAGGACAATCCGACCAAAATTCCCTTTTTTCCGGTATTTTTGTAGGACGCGTCTCAAGATGCCTGTGGCAAGCTCCGATCTATGCAGGTATGCCAGGCGTGAGTGAAGTCGCGCAGGCGACCTTGGGGGTTGAAAATCTGTCGCCAGATGCGCGCCAGTGCCAGTAAATCGTCGGCAGCTGGCAGCGGCGTGGCCTGTTCTTCGACGAGCATCCAGGCAATGGCGGTGGAGTAGCGCAGGTTGACGGTGAGCTCCAGGTGCGGCCCGCCAAGGAAGGCGTGCTGGCTGGCCAGGCCGCGGACCAGACTGGCCAGGTCGGGATCACGGGCCAGGTAGTCGTCCCAGAGTGCCTGATGGCGGTGTTCGCCAATGCGGTAAAGGCCATGCCCACGTCGGTCGTGCAACGCTGACCCGAGTGCCGATTGGCTGGCGGCGATGCCCAGCAACAAGGCCTCGGCGCTGGCGCAGTGACGGTTCAGGTAGACCAGGGTGGGTCGGATCACATACTGACACAATTCATTCGCCGCGATACCCATGATGCCCTCGAGCAGATAAGGGCCGGACGGGCGCTGGAGCTTGGCAGCTGGTGAATGATCAGGCCCGCCGGAAGCGGCAAGGACCGCTCGAGTTGAAGTGTAGTGTGATAATCGTGGTGTAAAGGGCTGTTTTTAAATCGTTTGCTGCCTGACATACCGGGCTATATGCCCTCAGGCAATTACGCCGGGTACGTTCAGGCAGACTGGCGATGGGGTGATTCAGCGCTTGAATACTGCAGTATTCGCGGCTCACGCGGTAAGCGATTGGCGAGTACGGGCGATGACCGCCTGCAGCGGCTCGCTACGGCTGTACTGTTCAGGGTACAGGCGCTCGGTGTGGCAAGCGACGCCGTGTTCGTCTACCAGGGTGAAGCTGAAGCTGCCCTTGCGAGGGGCAACGATAAGGCACTTCAACGGCGAGAAGGCCTGGGAGAGGGTGCCAATGGCAGCCTGAATTTGATGATGGGTATGCATATTGTTGGAGGTTCCTGCTTTAAACACGGGGATTATGATCCGTGCATGATAGAAACGTTCCAGTGACGCCTTTATTAAGGGACGAACGAACCTGACTGGAACAGGGCAGCCAGAGGGAGCGCAATCAAAGGTGGGCGCTTGGGCTGACTGGTAGGTACTTCGGAAGGCAGGCAGCACGCCGGGGCCAAGGTTCTAGGCCGTCGGGGTGGAATCCTGATCAATCTGTCACGTGATTCGTGCTTGAGCAGCCTGAGGCTGGCGAGGGAATCATCGATTAGGCCGGTCCTGCTTTCAGCAGCGCCACTCTTGGGAGGAGGGGTTGCAAGGACGCTTGCGGCCAGAATTGACTTTCAGCTTGGTACTAACAAGGCGCACCTTACTGGAAATGCAGACGCTTGGCAAGCACTACGTTCGTTCGGGTTAGCCGCGCAGTATGGCGTGTATTGGCATTGCTGTGAAGAGGGGGCAAATGGACCGTATCCAGGTTGATGTGCCCATTTCGTGCACTCGGATGGCGGTTTATGGTGCACTTGTTCACATTCGGGGCAACGGTTGTAACAGCCCGGCAACACGCATCGACAGCCTCGCCAATGCCTTGACTGCGCGGTTAAGTCAATGAAAAAAAACACTATTTTTAGCTGGTGAAAAAATCGTCAGTTTGACGCAAAGCCCCAATCCACGGGGCTTTGCGCGGTGTGTGAGAGGGTTGTCCACCGAGTTATCCACAGGAACTGTGGATTGTCCCGAGCGCTTGCTCTAGGACGGGCGTGCTAGCAAAGCAGTGAACTGTCCGACAATCGACATGCCTCGACAGACCGATTGGTCATCCCCTCGAAAACGTCAAGAAAAGATCATTTAAATTTTTTTCAATTCTCCAGAAATCGACAGGCCGCGGCGGAAAAAAAAGAGTAGAGTGGCGCGCCTTTCGAGTTGCCAAACCTGTTACTCATGAAGTTCCGTAGCAAACACCTCGCCAGCCCTGCGCCATCGACGCCTCCCCCCAAACGCTTTTCACTGAAAGTTGCCTTGTGGTTGCTCGACAGCCCGCGCCTGGGTGACAAGCCCCAGGTCAAGCACTTGGCTGGGCGCCTGTTGAAACAGCCGGCGCGCCAAGGCGTTGTGGTCGCACAAAGCCGCCTGGGGCAGATGCTGTGCCGTGATTGCGGCAATGCCCGTGACCGGCGGATTGGCCATGAACTGCTGCGTCAGGCCGCCCGCGCCGGTGATCGGCGGGCGCAACTGGAATATGCACGGTTGTGCCAGCACACGGAGCCTGAGCAGGCACGGTACTGGCTGGAGCTGGCGGCGGGGCAGGGGTCGCAGGAAGCGCGGCGGTTGCTGCGCCAGTGGTTCTCGGGCTGAGCACTCGGGCTGCAACAGGCAACACGCCCGCCGGGCTGATAAGCTGCGCATCAATCATCCAGGATCGTTCGGGGTAAGCATGACAGTGGATCTGGCCAGCATTCTGCTGGGCTTGGTGGCAGGCGCGTTACCCTGCCTGGGGTGGGTCATGCAGGTGCAGCGCCGCCAGGGCGCGCGACAAGGTGAGCAGGCGTTGCTTGAAGAACGCCTCAATGCCGCCCAGCTGGCCCAGGCTGGCCTGCAAGCGCAGTTGGAGGCCAGCCGCGATGAAGTCAGCGACCTCAGCGAAGCCAACACCGTCAAACAGACTCAGTTGGCCGCCCAGGGCCGTGAGCTGGAACTGCTGCAAGTCGACCGCGACAATGCCCGCGATGCCGCCCACGCCTGGAGCCTGGAGCGCGCCAGCCGGGAGGCTGAACTGCGCCGCCTGGAGGCCCAGACCGCACGCCTGGAGGCCGAGCTGCGCGAGCAGCAGGAAAGCCATCAGCAACGCCTCGAAGACCTGCAGGAAGCTCGCGATACCCTGCGCGCCCAGTTCGCCGACATGGCCACCAAGATCTTCGACGAGCGTGAGCAGCGCTTCGCCCAGACCAGCCAGCAGCATCTGGGCCAGTTGCTCGACCCGCTCAAGGAGCGTATTCATGCCTTCGAAAAGCGCGTGGAAGAAAGCTACCAGCAAGAGGCCCGCGAACGCTTTTCGCTAGGCAAGGAGCTGGAGCGCCTGCAGCAGCTCAACCTGCGCTTGTCGGACGAGGCCACCAACCTTACTCAGGCCTTGAAGGGCCAGAAAACCCAAGGCAACTGGGGTGAGCTGATTCTTGAGCGGGTGCTGGAGCATGCAGGCCTGGAAAAGGGCCGCGAGTACCAGACCCAGGTCAGCCTGAAAAGTGCCGACGGCGAGCGTTTCCAGCCCGATGTGCTGATCATGCTGCCCGGCGACAAGCAGGTGGTGGTGGACGCCAAAGTCAGCCTCACGGCGTACCAGCAGTTCGTCGCCGGCAACGACGAGGCCGCGCTCAAGCAGCACGTGCAGTCATTGCGCAGCCACGTCAAAGGCCTGTCGAGCAAGGATTACAATCGCCTCGAAGGCCTGCACAGCCTGGATTTCGTGCTGCTGTTCGTGCCTATCGAGGCGGCCTTCTCGGCAGCCTTGCAGGCTGAGCCCAACCTGTTCCAGGAAGCCTTCGACCGGCAGATCGTGATTGTCAGCCCCACCACCTTGCTGGCGACCCTGCGGGTGATCGACAGCCTGTGGAAACAGGAGCGTCAAGGCCAGAACGCCCGCGAAATTGCCGAGCGCGCCGGTTGGCTGTACGACAAGTTCGTGCTGTTCATCCAGGACCTGGACGAGCTGGGCAGCCGCCTGCAGCAGGTGGACAAGGCCTATGCCGCAGCCCGCAACAAATTGTGCGAAGGGCGCGGCAATCTGGTCAGCCGCAGCGAACAGCTGAAACTGCTGGGCGCCCGTGCCAGCAAGAGCCTGCCGGCAGACTTGCTGGAACGGGCGCTGTCCGACGAGGTGCCCGATGCAGCGGTTACTGAACCAGGCTCAGATGGCGGTTGAGCATGGCGCGCAGAGCCGCCGGCTTGACCGGCTTGGCCAGGTAGTCCAGGCCAGATGCATGCACCATGGCGATGGTTTCCTTGCTGCCGTCGGCACTGATCACCACCCCTGGCACCGGTTCACCCAGGCGCGCGCGTAGCCAGCCCATCAGCCCGATGCCGGTCTCGCCGTCATCCAGGTGGTAGTCCACCAATGCCAGGTGCGGGCGCATGCCCTTGGCCAGCAGGGCCTCACATTCGGCCTGGTTACGCGCGGTCCATACCTGGCAACCCCATCGGCTGAGCAGGCTGTTCATGCCGATCAGGATGCTGTCTTCGTTGTCCACGCACAGCACCTGCAGCCCGGCCAGCGGTTGGCCACCCTGTTCCACCGGGGCGCTCGGCGCCGGTGCGGGCTGGCGGGCAATCGGCACGCAGACCCGGAACACCGTGCCTTTGCCCGGCCATGAGCGTACTTCCAGCGGGTGCCCCAGCACCCGGCACAAGCCGTCGGCAATTGCCAGGCCCAGGCCCAGGCCTTTTTCGGCGCGGGTCTGGTGGCTGTCCAGGCGTTTGAACTCCTGGAAGATCACCTGCAGCTTGTCGTCGGCAATGCCCGGCCCCCGGTCCCACACTTCCAGCCACAGGCGTTCGCCCTGGCGGCGAGCACCCAGCAGGATCGGGCTCTTGCCATAACGCAGGGCATTGGTGAGGAAGTTCTGCAGTACCCGCCGCAGCAGCTTCATGTCGCTGTCCACCCGCAAGCGGCTGCCACGCAAGCGGAACTCCAGGCCTTTCTCGGCCGCCAGTACCTTGAATTCTGCCCCCAGGGTGTCGAACAGTTCGTTGAGGGCAAAGGGCTTGGCGTCCGGAGTGATCTTGCCGTTTTCCAGGCGCGAGATGTCCAGCAGGTCGCTGATCAGCTCTTCGGCCGAGCGCAGCGAGCTGTCCATGTGCTGCACCAATTGCTGGGCCTCTTCGTTCATGCCCTCGGCCTGCTGCGACAAGGCGGCGGAGAACAGCCGGGCGGCGTTCAGCGGCTGCATCAAGTCATGGCTGACCGCAGCCAGGAAGCGGGTCTTGGACTGGCTCACTGCTTCGGCATGGCTCTTGGCTTCCGACAGTGCCTGATTGAGCTGCGACAGCTCTTGGGTGCGCTCTGCCACCCGTTGTTCCAGGCCTTCGTTGGCGTCGCGCAGGGCCTGCTCGGCCTCGCGGAACGGGGTGATGTCGGTGAAGCTCATGACGAAGCCGCCGCCTGGCATCGGGTTGCCGATCAGCTCGATCACCCGGCCATTGGGGAACAGCCGTTCGGAGGAGTGCGCACGGCCCTGGCGCATCCAGTGCAGGCGCCGCGCCACATGCACCTGCGCTTCGCCCGGGCCGCACAGACCGCGCTCGGCGTTGTAGCGGATGATGTCGGCAATGGGCCGGCCCACGCTGATCAGGCCGTCGGGGTAGTTGAACAGCTCCAGGTAGCGCCGGTTCCAGGCCACCAGGTGCAGGTTCTGGTCGACCACGCTGATGCCCTGGTTGATGTTCTCGATGGCGCCTTGCAGCAGGGCGCGGTTGAACTGCAGCACTTCGCTGGCTTCGTCGGCGATGCGCACCACATCTTCCAGCTGCATGTCGCGGCCTTCGATGGCGGCCTTGACCACGGCGCGGGTCGACGAGGTGCCCAGTACCCCGGCCAGCAGGCGTTCAGTGTGCTCGATCCAGTCGCCGTCGGCGTTCTGGTTGGGGTTGAAGCCCTTGCCCTGGCGGTAGGCGAAGCGGATGAAACTCTGACGTGCACGCTCTTCACCCACAAAGCGCGAGGCGAGGGTCAGCAGGTCGTCGATCTGTACCGCCAGCAGCGGCTTGCTGCTGGGCCGCGCGGTTTGCTGGCCAATGAAGCGGCCGGCCTGCCAGTGCTCGGACACCCGCGTGCGCGAAAGCACCGAGACCCAGGCAAACAGGGTGAAGTTGCCCGCCAGTGACAACACCACGCCCTGGGTCAGCGGGCTGATAGGCAGGCCCAGCGGGTTGCCGTGCAGCCACGCCAGCCCCGGGAACAGTTGCAGTGACCAGCCAAGGCTGTGCGCGGTGATCGGCAGCACCAGGGTGTAGAACCACAGGAAGATACCCGCGGCAAGGCCGGCGAACACGCCGCGCCGGTTGGCCTGCTTCCAGTACAGCGCGCCAAGCATGGCCGGGGTTAGCTGGGTCACGGCGGCGAAGGCGATCTGGCCGATGGTCGCAAGGCTCGCGGTGGACCCCAGTAAGCGGTAGCTGACGTAGGCCAGCAACAGGATCACCACGATGGTCACCCGGCGCACCGAGAGCATCCAGTGGCGGAACGCCTCGAACGGCCGCTCGGCGTTGTTGCGGCGCAGCAGCCAGGGCAGCAGCATGTCGTTGGACACCATGGTCGACAGCGCCACGGCTTCGACGATGACCATGCCGGTGGCCGCCGAAGCGCCGCCAATGAACGCCAACAGGGCAAGGCTCGGGTGTGCCTCGGCCAGCGGCAGGCTGATGACGAACGAGTCGGAAATCACCGTGCCCGGCAGCAACATCTGCCCGGCCAGGGCAATCGGCACCACGAACAGCGCGGCCAGTGCCAGGTACATCGGGAACACCCAGCGCGCCAGGCGCATGTCCTGGGGTTCGATGTTCTCTACCACGGTGACATGGAACTGCCGCGGCAGGCAGATGATCGCCATCATCGCCACGGCGGTTTGCACCACCATTGATGGCCAGTTGATGGTCTCCTGCCAATAGTCCTGCAAGTGGATCGACTGGCGAGCCTGGCTGAACAGGTCGTCGAAGCCGTCATACAGGTTGAAGACGATAAAGATGCCCACCGCGAGGAAGGCCAGTAGCTTGATCAGCGATTCGAAGGCAATTGCCAGCACCATGCCGCGGTGGTGTTCGGTCACATCCAGGCTGCGTGTACCGAACACAATGGCGAACAGCGCCAGCACCAGCGACACCACCAGTGCGGTGTCCTGCACGCGGGTGCCGGTGGCATCGGCGTTGGCGCCGATCAGCAGGTTCACGCCCAGCACGATGCCTTTGAGCTGCAAGGCGATGTACGGCAGCACACCGACCAGGCAAATCAGCGCCACCACGACCGCCAGCGTCTGCGACTTGCCGTAGCGGGCGGCGATGAAGTCGGCGATCGAGGTGATGTTCTGCTGCTTGCTGATCAGCACCATCTTTTGCAGCACCCAGGGCGCGAAGATCAGCAGCAGCACCGGGCCCAGGTAGATCGGCAGGAACGCCCAGAGCTGTTCGGCGGCCTGGCCGACCGCACCGAAGAAGGTCCAGCTGGTGCAATACACGGCCAGCGACAGGCTGTACACCCAGGCACGCAGTTTCGGCGGCAACGGCGTGCTGCGGCGGTCGCCATAGAAGGCGATGGCGAACATGACGGCCATATAGGCCAGGGCGACCACGGCGATCAGCCCGCTGGACAACGACATGAAGACTCCGAAGCAAAAAAGATAACGCGGTCCCGATCAATCAGTCTGGCACGCAGGTGCCGCTTCGTCAGCGCAGACGATGGTTGTAGGCGTGAGCTTGCTCGCGATTGACCTGAAACAACACATCAATCTTTTCGGGTACCCAACCCGTAAAACACCCCCGCCAGTATCACCGACAATACCAACAGGTAGAAGATCGCCCCCGGCCACAGGTGTACCAGGGCGAACCCCACCATCACCGGCCCCAGTGCCGCCCCCAGGTTGGACAGGTTCTGTGCGCCGTAATACACCCCGCGCAAGTGCTCCGGCGCAATCAGGTCGATGAACATGTACTCGGCGGGGATCACGATGATTTCGCCCAGGGTGAACACCAGCATCGCCAGGCACCAGGCCAGCACCGAACCTGCCGATGCAAAGCCCAGCAGCCCGGCGATGAACAGGGCCATGCCGGCCAGCAACCAGGGCATCAGACGCTGGCGGCTGATACGCCGGCCAATCAGGTACTGCAGGGCAATCACCGTTATTGCGTTGGTGGTCACCAGATAGCCGACCAGGCGCGCCGCCTCGGTCGGGCTGCTGGTGACGACCAGGTACTGCGAGAGGTAGGCCGTGAACTGGCCAAACACCACCGCACTCAACACCCCGCCCAACGTGAAACACACCAGCCGGCGGTCACGCGCCAGCCCCAGCGCCACTTGGCCGAAACCGGCCGCAGGCTTGTCGGCACTTGCCAGCAGGCTGCGGTCGCCCAGGCACCAATAGGCCAGGCACATGGCCAGGCCAAGCAGGGCAGAGGCGATGAATGGCATGTGGTCGTTCAGTTCCAGCATGGCCACACCCAGTAAAGGGCCGGCGGCGTAACCAACGTTGCTCAGGGTGTACTTGATGGCGAACACCTCGGCCCGTTGCTCTACCGGCAGCAGGGCGCAGAAGCCGGCCTTGGCGGCGATGTCGACCACCGCAAGGGCCAGGTTGATCAGAACCAGGCACAGGAAAAACAACAGCGCCGAACGGCTGGCGACCGCACCGACGAAGGCCAGGGCGAACGACAGGGTGCTCGCGCTGACCAGGGTGTGGTTGCGCAAGGTGTCGACCAAGTGGCCGCCATACAGGCTCAGCAGCGAGGCGATGATCAGCGCGCCACCGATCAGCAAGCCGATCTGGCTGATCGGCAGCTGGAAGTTGTCGGCCAGGTACACCACCAGGTAGGGCAGGGTGAGGGCACGGGCGACGGTGAGGGTGAAGGTGGTCAACAGCAACAGGCGTACGGTGTGCGGGTAGCGTTTGATGGCGGCGAGCATTGCCACGTCCTTGTTGTTCTGGTTTCCCGGCCACAAGCATAAGCCAGGCACTGTGTCTGGCGACAGGCGGAGGATTGACAGCCCGCCACCCGCGGGGAATACTCTCGCAAAATTCATATATATGTTTAGATAACAAGACGAGAGCGAGACCCATGCACCCATTGACCGGTGATGCTCGACTGCCCCGCTACCAACAATTGCGCGACCACATGGTCGAGCAGATTGCCAATAACCGCTGGCGCCCGGGCGAGGCGATCCCGACCGAAGCGGCCCTGGCCACCGAATTCGAGATGTCGGTCGGCACCGTGCGCAAGGCCGTCGATGTGCTGGTCGCCGAAGGCGTGCTGGAACGTCAGCAGGGACGCGGCACCTTCATCCGCCGCCCGCAGTTCCAGTCTTCGCTGTTCCGCTTCTTCCGTTTCGAGGCTGCCAATGGCGAGCGTGTGGTGCCAGAAAGCCGCATCCTGTCCATCGAGCCGCTCGCAGCGCCATCGGCGGTGGCCGAGGCCTTGGGCCTGGCGGTGGGCGCCGAAGTGATCCGTATCATTCGTACCCGTCTGCTGGGTGCCCAGCCCGTCCTGGCCGAAGAAATCTGGCTGCCGCGCCAGACCTTCCAGCCATTGCTGGACGTGGAGCTGAACAGCAAGGGGCCTCTGCTGTACCCGATCTATGAAGCACTGTGCGGCCAGGTGGTCGCCTACGCCGAAGAGACCCTGACCGCCGAAGCGGTCGACGCAGTGCATGGCCGCTTGCTGCAACTGCCGGCCGACAGCCCGGTGGTGGTGATCGAGCGTCTGGCCCGTGACTACGCCGGCAAGCCCCTGGAATGGCGCCGCTCGCGCGGCCATGCGCAGCACTTCCGCTACCGCATCGATATCCGCTAAGCCGGCCGCTTCACCCGTTTTACCTGTCTGCGCCGCGTTGCCACGGCGCAGTGGCTTCGCCTGCCCGTAACACACACACGACCAAGAAGGATAACAATCATGTTCAGCTGGTATCGCCAGATCACCTCACGGGAACGCAAGACGTTCTGGGCCTGCTTCGGCGGTTGGTCGCTCGATGCGCTGGAAGTGCAGATGTTCGGCCTGGCCATCCCCGCGCTGATCGCTGCCTTCTCTCTGACCAAGGGCGATGCCGGCCTGATCAGCGGCCTGACCCTGGTGACCTCGGCGATCGGCGGCTGGCTGGGTGGCACCTTGTCCGACCGCTACGGCCGCGTGCGTACCTTGCAATGGATGATTCTCTGGTTCTCCTTCTTCACCTTCCTTTCGGCGTTCGTCACCGGCTTCTACCCGCTGCTGTTCGTCAAGGCCATGCAAGGCTTCGGCATTGGCGGTGAATGGGCGGCTGGCGCGGTGCTGATGGCCGAAACCATCAACCCGAAATACCGTGGCAAGGTCATGGGCACGGTGCAAAGCGCCTGGGCCGTGGGTTGGGGCCTGGCGGTGGCGCTGTTCACGCTGATCTACTCGCTGGTGCCGCAGGAATTCGCCTGGCGGGTGATGTTCTTCGTCGGCCTTTTGCCAGCGCTGCTGATCATCTGGGTACGCCGCAACGTGCCAGAGCCGGACAGCTTCCAGCGCCTGCAAAAAGAAAAGGCCATCCCCGCCAGCTTCCTGCAATCGATGGCTGGCATCTTCCGCCCGGAACTGCTGCGCGTGACCCTGCTCGGCGGTTTGCTCGGCCTCGGTGCCCACGGTGGCTACCACGCAGTCATGACCTGGCTGCCGACCTTCCTCAAGACCGAACGCAACCTCTCGGTGCTGAACTCGGGCGGCTATCTGGCGGTGATCATCCTGGCGTTCTGGTGCGGTTGCGTGGTCAGCGGCCTGTTGATCGACCGCATCGGTCGGCGCAAGAACATTCTGCTGTTCGCCCTGTGCTGTGTGCTGACCGTACAGGCTTATGTGTTCTTCCCGCTGACCAACACGCAAATGCTGTTCCTCGGCTTCCCCTTGGGCTTTTTCGCCGCCGGCATCCCGGCCAGCCTGGGCGCGTTCTTCAACGAACTGTACCCGGCCGATGTGCGCGGTGCCGGGGTGGGCTTCTGCTACAACTTCGGCCGTGTGTTATCAGCGGTGTTTCCGTTCCTGGTCGGCCACATGAGTGAGTCGATGTCGCTGGGCAGTGCCATCGGCATCGACGCCGGCATTGCCTATGGCGTGGCGATGATCGCCGCCCTCTGCCTGCCGGAAACCCGTGGTCGCAACCTTGAATCTGCACCTGCGCCGGAAATGGCTGGCGCTGCCACCAAGTAACTTCACCTTGTTTGTATGAGAACCATGCCCGACGCTCCTGCTTTGCACCTGACCGCCATCGACACCCACGCCCACGTATTCAGCCGCGGGCTGAACCTGGCCAGCGAGCGGCGTTACGCGCCCAGCTACGATGCGCCGCTGGGCGACTACCTGGGCCAACTGCTGGCCCATGGTTTCAGCCATGGCGTGCTGGTTCAGCCCAGTTTCCTGGGCACCGACAACCGCTACCTGCTCAGCGCCCTGCAAACGGTGCCGGGGCAGTTGCGCGGGGTGGTGATGCTGGAGCAGGACGTCGAGCGTGAGAGGCTGGATGAGATGGCCCGGCTAGGCGTGAAGGGCGTGCGGCTGAACCTCATGGGCCAGGCGTTGCCCGACCTCACCGGTGCCCAGTGGCGGCCCTTGCTTGAACGCATTGGCGAGCAGGGCTGGCACCTGGAGCTGCATCGCCACGTGGCGGACATTCCGGCACTGGTGCGGGCGCTTGAGCCTTATGGGCTGGACATCGTGGTCGATCATTTCGGCCGGCCTGATGCCCGCCGTGGCCTGGGCCAACCGGGTTTTGCCGAGTTACTGACCCTGGGTGGGCGGGGCAAGGTATGGGTGAAGGTATCGGGTATTTATCGGTTGGAAGGCTCGCCGGAACAGAACCTCGCCTTCGCCCGGCAGGCGCTGTGTGCGCTGGAAGCGCATTACGGCGCCGAGCGGCTGATGTGGGGCAGTGACTGGCCACATACCCAGCATGAGTCGGCGGTGGGTTTCAGTACGGCTTTGGAACAGTTTGAGGCCTTGGGGTGTTCGGCGGAGTTGCGTCGGGCGCTGTTGGTGGATACAGCGCGAGCGTTGTTCGGCTTCGAATGATGGGCTGTTTCTGAGGCGACCTGGTCATTGTGGGCGTGAAGGTGCTTGCCAGTGCACGCATTTCCCATGCAGATTTGTGGCCTGACGCGCCCGGCGCGCCTCCAATTGAAAAGCCCTCAGGACCAAGGACGATGAGTCACTCCTCGCAATTCACCTTGCTCGGCAAGCGGCGCTTCCTGCCGTTTTTCATCACTCAGTCACTGGGTGCATTCAACGACAACCTGTTCAAGCAGTCGCTGATCCTGGCGATCCTGTTCAAGCTCAGCCTGGGCGACGGTGACCGTTCGATCTGGGTCAACCTGTGCGCCTTGCTGTTCATCCTGCCGTTCTTCCTGTTCTCGGCACTGGGTGGGCAGTTTGGTGAGAAATTCGCCAAGGACGCGTTGATCCGTGCGATCAAGCTGGCCGAGATCGTGATCATGGCGATCGGTGCGCTGGGCTTTATCACCAACCACCTGACGCTGATGCTGGTGGCCCTGTTTGGCATGGGCACTCACTCGGCGCTGTTCGGCCCGGTGAAGTACTCGATTCTGCCGCAGGCCCTGCGCGAAGAAGAGTTGGTCGGCGGCAACGGGCTGGTGGAAACCGGCACCTTTCTGGCCATTCTCGCCGGCACTATCGGCGCCGGGGTGATGATGTCGGCCGACAGCTACGCCACGGTGGTGGCGGGTGGCGTGGTCGGCACCGCAGTGCTCGGTTACCTGGCCAGCCGCTGGATCCCGCGGGCCGCTGCCGCTTCGCCGAGCATGCCGCTGGACTGGAACATCTTCAAGCAGTCGTGGGCGATCCTGCGCATGGGCCTGGGCCAGCCGCCGGCCGTGTCGCGCTCGATCGTCGGCAACTCGTGGTTCTGGTTCGTCGGGGCCATCTACCTTACGCAGATTCCGGCCTACGCCAAGGACTGGCTGCACGGTGACGGCACGGTGGTCACCCTGGTGCTGACACTGTTCTCGGTGGGCATTGCCCTGGGCTCGCTGCTGTGTGAGCGGCTGAGCGGGCGCAAAGTGGAAATCGGCCTGGTGCCGTTCGGCTCGTTCGGCCTGACCCTGTTCGGCCTGCTGTGGTGGTGGCATTCCGGCGATGTGCCTGCTGCAGCGGTCCCGCACGACTGGCTGACGCTGCTGGGCATGGGGCAGGCCTGGTGGATCCTGCTGTCGATCGTTGGCCTGGGCGTGTTCGGCGGCTTCTACATCGTGCCGCTGTATGCCTTGATCCAGGCCCGCACGGCCGAGGATCAGCGCGCGCGGGTGATCGCGGCCAACAACATCCTCAATGCATTGTTCATGGTGGTGTCGGCGGTGCTCACCATCATCCTGCTGGGGCTGGCGGGCTTCACCATCCCGCAGCTGTTCCTGGTGGTGTCGCTGCTCAACATCGCGGTCAACGCCTATATCTTCAGGATCGTGCCCGAGTTCACCATGCGTTTCCTGATCTGGCTGCTCAGCCATTCGATGTACCGCGTGCAGCATCGCGACCTGGAGCGCATCCCCGATGAAGGTGCGGCGCTGCTGGTGTGCAACCACGTGTCGTTCGTCGATGCGCTGCTGCTGGGCGGGGCGATCCGCCGGCCGATCCGCTTTGTCATGTACTACAAGATCTACAACCTGCCGGTGCTCAACTTCGTGTTCCGCACCGCTGGCGCCATCCCGATCGCCGGGCGTAACGAAGACCTGGCCACCTATGAGCGGGCCTTCGCGCGCATTGCCGAGTACCTGGCCGACGGCGAGCTGGTGTGCATCTTCCCGGAAGGCAAGCTGACCGGCGATGGTGAGATCGATGTGTTCAAGGGCGGCGTGAACCGCATTTTGGAAGAAACGCCGGTGCCGGTGATTCCGCTGGCCTTGCAGGGGCTGTGGGGCAGCTTCTTCAGCCGCGACCCGGCCAAGGGCTTTTTCAAGCGCCTCTGGTCGCGGGTGACCATCGTGGCCGGCGCCGCCATCCCGGTGGAGGCAGCGCGGCCAGAAACCTTGCGCGAGCAGGTCAGCCGCTTGCGCGGCAACCTGCGTTAGGGGGGAGGGTTAGCTGGCGCTGACTTTGAGGCCGACCAGGCCGCAGACGATCAGCGCCACGCTGACCAGCCGTACCAGGGCCATGGATTCGCCGAACAGGATGATGCCGGCGATCACCGTGCCGACGGCACCCACGCCGGTCCAGATGGCATAGGCGGTGCCAAGCGGCAGCTCTTTCATGGCCAGGCCCAGCAGGCCCAGGCTGATGACCATGGCGCCAACAGTAAGCACGGTGGGAATCGGCTTGCTGAAGCCGTCGGTGTATTTCAGGCCAACGGCCCAGCCGACCTCGAACAGGCCGGCGAAGAACAGGATGATCCAGGACATAGGTGTGTCTCCATCGTTTGAATGATGGGGCCGTCCCCGGAATGGTCACGCGGTGCGTCGTGAGGTCGTCCTCACAGTGACGCCATGGTGCCCAACCGTTCCCCGCCAGGCAAGTTCCAGTTAAGCGTAAGCGCTAGCCGATCAGAATCGGTACACGCCCACTTTATGGATATGCACAACAAAGTGGCTACCGGCACCTTTGGCGGCCTTGCACTGGCTGTTGTTCGCTGTCCACACCCGACCACCCTTGGTTGACACTGTTATAGCCGCTTCAGGTGTAGAGCGCGGTACCAGAACTTCCCCATCCTGCCTACGGATTCGCCAAGGGCGGCTCGATCCGGAGTAAAGTCCCAACCGGCCATCATCGTTCAGACTCAGGACGCGATCAGACTTGCTCCCGCCGTTGGTAAACTCTTTGATGATATAGATGTCGCCATCATCCTCTTGATAGCAACCGAACCATAATGTCACCGGCAGCACCTGCGCATCCATGATGCGTAACCAGCCACTGTCGTCGATGCGTATGGGGCGTCTTTTTCCATCCTCTTCCAGGTAAATATCGCCAGTGAAAGTTTTCGAGGTGTCTAGCCTGGAGTCATCCATTGTCATCTCTATCATTCAGTCATGTGATTTAAACGGCAGGCAACGGCGCCCGCCACCGCACACCGAACGTATCTACATGGCAGAACGATACGCAGACAGAAGCTTTTCCTGGAATGCTCAAGTTGTCGGAAGGTCAGGCAACCTCCGTATGCCGAAAGGCGGGTGCGGGCAGAAACATGTCATTCAGGCCAGCACCGGCATTTCAAGACACATCAGACGCCTTGCGGAATCTCCTCCCCACCCAGCGCCTCGAACAGCACCGGCAGGAACTCGGCAAAGGTCATCATCATCAGCTGGAAGCTGGCATCGAACTGCTGCGCTGCCTCATCACCACCATCCTGCTCGGCCTGCTCCTGCAGCAGCTCTTCGAACTTCAGGCGCTTGATCACCATCTTGTCGTCCAGGATGAACGACAGCTTGTCCTGCCAGGCCAAGGCCAGCTGGGTCACCACTTTGCCGGTGCTCAGGTGCAGCTGGATTTCCTCGCCGGTCAGGTCCTGGCGTTTGCAGCGCACGATACCGCCGTCTTCGGCGGTGTCGCGCAGTTCGCACTCGTCCAGCACATAGAAGCCTTCGGCGGCCTGCTGCGACTTGACCCAGTCGGTCATGGTGGCAACCGGTGCAATTTTTACGGTGGCCGGGCGTACCGGCAGCGAGCCCATCACTTCACGCAGGGTCGACAGCAGGTCTTCGGCACGTTTGGCGCTGGCCGAGTTCACCAGGATCACGCCCTGGCGCGGGGCGATGGCAGCGAAGATCATCGAACGGCGGATGAACGCGCGCGGCAGGAAGGCCTGGATGATCTCGTCCTTGATCTGGTCGCGCTCCTTTTTATAGACCTTGCGCATCTGCTCGGTCTCGATCTCTTCGACCTTTTCCTTGACCGCGTCGTTGACCACGCTGCTCGGCAGGATGCGTTCTTCCTTGCGCGCGGCAATCAGCAGGTACTCGCCGCTGACATGCACCAGGGGAGCGTCTTCGCCTTTGCCGAACGGCGCGACGAAACCATAGGTGGTCAGCTCCTGGCTGGCGCAGGGGCGGGCCGGCTTGCTGGCCAGGGCGGCTTCCAGCGCTTCAGGCTCGAACGGGACTTCCTGGGTCAGGCGGTAGGTCAGCAGGTTCTTGAACCACATGAGGGGCAACTCTCCTTAATGCATAAGGCGGGCATTATTCTCCGTGTGGTGATCTGAGGCCAGCCCTGTCACAGGGCCAGCAGCCGCTTCTGCCTCAAAGAAACACCCGGCAACGCTAGGTCTTTGAAAGGCATGAAGTTTTTTTTGAAGAAAGTTTAAAAAGTGCTTGCCAGGGTGCAGGGCCGTCCGTAGAATGCGCGCCACACCGAGACGAAGGGTGATTAGCTCAGCCGGGAGAGCATCTGCCTTACAAGCAGAGGGTCGGCGGTTCGATCCCGTCATCACCCACCACTCGATGTATAGCGCAGCGGTAGTTCAGTCGGTTAGAATACCGGCCTGTCACGCCGGGGGTCGCGGGTTCGAGTCCCGTCCGCTGCGCCATATTCCACTTCCAGGGCCCACTGAACACCCGGAAGTAACAGAGAAAGCGACCTTAGGGTCGCTTTTTTTGTGCCTGGAATTTGATGTTTGATCAAAGTTTAAAAAAACTGCGATAAGTGCTTGCCAGAGCTGCAAGTCGCCCGTAGAATGCGCGCCACACCGAGAGACATGGGTGATTAGCTCAGCCGGGAGAGCATCTGCCTTACAAGCAGAGGGTCGGCGGTTCGATCCCGTCATCACCCACCACTCGATGTATAGCGCAGCGGTAGTTCAGTCGGTTAGAATACCGGCCTGTCACGCCGGGGGTCGCGGGTTCGAGTCCCGTCCGCTGCGCCATATTCCACTTCCAGGGCCCACTGAACACCCGGAAGTAACAAAGAAAGCGACCTTAGGGTCGCTTTTTTTGTGTCTGAGTTTCAGGTGTCAGTGTTCTTCCTCCCGCAGCGTCAGCACCTCAAACCCTTCTTCAGTCACCGCTACCGTATGCTCCCACTGCGCTGACAGGCTGTGGTCACGCGTAATTACCGTCCAGCCATCCTTCAGCGCCCGGGTGCCACGTCCACCCTGATTGATCATCGGCTCGATGGTAAACACCATTCCCGGCTTGAGCTGCATGCCCATGCCACGCTGGCCGATGTGCAACACTTCCGGCGCTTCATGCATCTGCTGGCCAATACCGTGCCCGCAATATTCGCGCACCACGCTGTAGCCCGCTGCCTCGGCATGGGCCTGGATGGCATGGCCGATATCGCCCAGCGTGGCCCCGGGGCGCACCTGTTCGATGCCTTTCCACAGCGCATCGTAGGTAGTGTCGACCAGGCGCCGGGCTTCATCGCTGATTTTCCCGATGCAGTACATCTTCGACGAGTCGGCGATGTAGCCGCCTTGCTCCAGGGTGATGTCGACGTTGACGATCGAGCCTTCCTTCAACACTTCATCGACCTTGGGTATGCCGTGGCACACCACGTGGTCCACCGAGGTATTCAGCGAATAGGGGAAGCCGTACTGGCCCTTGCTCGCAGGCCGGGCCTTGAGTGTGTCGACGATGAACGCCTCGGCGCGGTCGTTGATTTGCATCGTCGTGATGCCGGGGCGGATGAAGCTGTCGAGTTCGGCGAACACCTGGGCCAGCAATTGGCCGGCGCGGCGCATCAGGTCGAGTTGGGTGGGGGTCTTGAGGATCACTTGGGACATGGGGGGGAGGGCGGTTGCTCATGCTGGAATGTGCCCCAGCATAGCGCCAGGGGACCCCGGGTTGCCACCGTGTGGTGCGAAACCTGTGGCGGCTTCTTCGCGGTCACGCCCGCTCCCACAGGTGCGGCACCGCCCTCAGGCTTTGCGATATCCCTGTGGGGCGGGCGTGCCCGCGAAAGGGCCGGTACATCTGGCCCATTAATTGCTGACTTACTCCTCATCCAGGGCCATCAACGTCGACAGCCCACAAAACCTCACGACAAAGGCGCCGTGTTGCCCCTCGCTTGCATCAGCAAGCCGGGGCAGCCGGCGCCTTTTTGCGTTCCCTACAGGAGCCCGCCCATGGCCAACACCGCAGTACGCAGCGTTTGCCCCTATTGTGGCGTCGGCTGCGGCATCGTCATGAGCGTTGCCGACGGCAAGGTCAGCAAGGTCAGCGGCGACAAGCAACACCCCGGCAACTTCGGCCGTCTGTGCACCAAGGGTCTCACTGCGCACCTGCCGCTGACCGCCGCCGGGCGCATGGAAGACGCCTATGTACGGCAGCAGCGAAACCAGCAGCCGGCGCGCACCGGTATCGATCAGGCCATCGCCGAAACAGCCGCACGCCTGCGTGGCATCGTCGACCAGCACGGCCCCGATGCCGTCGCGCTGTATGTGTCCGGGCAGATGTCGCTGGAAGCCCAGTACCTGGCCAACAAACTGGCCAAGGGCTTTATCCGCACCCGCCACATCGAGTCCAACTCGCGCTTGTGCATGGCCAGCGCCGGCAGTGGCTACAAGCTGTCGCTTGGCGCCGATGGCCCACCCGGCAGTTACCAGGATTTCGAGCACGCCGACGTATTCCTGGTGATTGGCGCCAACATGGCCGACTGCCACCCGATCCTGTTCCTGCGTTTGCTCGACCGGATCAAGGCCGGTGCGAAGCTGATTGTGGTCGACCCACGGCGCAGCGCCACCGCCGACAAGGCCGACCTGTTCCTGCAGGTACGCCCCGGCAGCGATATGGCCTTGCTCAACGGCCTGTTGCATCTGCTACACCGTAACGGCCACACCAACCCTGGCTTCATCGCCCGCTTCACCGAAGGTTGGGACGAACTGCCAGCCTTCCTCGATGACTACAGCCCTGAGCGGGTGGCCGCCATCACCGGGTTGGCCGAGGCCGACATCATCAAGGCCGCCGAATGGATCGGCGGTGCCAGCAACTGGATGAGCTGCTGGACCATGGGCCTGAACCAGAGCATCCACGGCACCTGGCACACCAATGCGATCTGCAACCTGCACCTGGCCACCGGCGCCATCTGCCGCCCCGGCAGCGGGCCGTTCTCGCTGACCGGTCAGCCCAACGCCATGGGCGGCCGTGAGATGGGCTACATGGGGCACGGCTTGCCAGGCCAGCGCTCGGCGCTGGTGGAAGCCGACCGTGCCTTTGTCGAACAGCAATGGCAACTGGCACCTGGCAGCCTGCGCCGCGAAGGCGGCGAGGGCACGGTGGCGCTGTTCGAACAGATGAAAGCCGGTGAAGTGAAGGCTTGCTGGATCATCTGCAGCAACCCCGTGGCCAGTGTCGCCAACCGCCAGCAAGTGATCGACGGCCTGCATCAGGCCGAGCTGGTGATTACTCAGGACGCTTTCCTCGACACCGAAACCAATCGCTACGCCGACATTCTGCTACCGGCCGCGCTGTGGGCCGAAGGCGAGGGTGTGATGATCAACAGCGAGCGCAACCTTACCCTGATGCCGCGCGCCGTCGAGCCGCCAGGGCAGAGCTTGCCGGACTGGCAGATCATTGCCCGTGTGGCTTGCGCCATGGGTTATGCCGACGCCTTCGATTACGCCGATGCCGAAGCGGTGTACGAGGAAATCCGTCGCTTCCATAACCCTGCCACCGGGTACGATCTGCGCGGCATCGGTTATGCCGAACTGCGTGGGCAACCTCGCCAGTGGCCTTGCGCGCCTGGCCGTGACAGCGACCGCAGCCCGTTGCGCTACCTGAATGACGGCAGCAGCCAGGTGCTGCTGCACGATGCCCAGGGCCAGCGCCCGGCGTTGGCCTTCCCGACCGCCAGTGGCAAAGCCCGTTTCTTCGCCCGGCCTTGGTTGCCGGCACCGGAGTTGCCGAATGACGACTACCCCATGGTGCTGAATACCGGCCGTGTGCAGCACCAGTGGCACACCCTGACCAAGACCGGCAAGGTGCCGGCATTGAGCAAGCTGGAGCCCGGCCCTTTCGTCGAAATTCACCCCGAAGATGCCGCCAGGCTGGGCGTTACCGAGAAAGACCAGGTGGCCATTCGTTCGCGCCGTGGCCAGGCCGTGCTACCCGCACGCATCAGCGACCGGGTCATGCCAGGCAACTGCTTCGCACCGTTCCACTGGAACGATGTGGTCGGTGAGCAACTGGCAATCAATGCCGTCACCTGCGATGCGGTTGACCCGCTGTCGCTGCAACCCGCGTTCAAACACTGCGCCGTGGCCCTGGAGCGGGTCGCAGGCGAACGCATCGATACCCTTGAACTGAACACTGCCATTGCGGAGTCAGCCCGAATGCCAACTGCCACCCTGTCTCGTCTGCTTGGCCTGGACACCCTGCCAGCCCCGGTGTTGGCAGAAGAAGAGCGCCATTACCTGCAAGGCTTTCTGCTGGGCCTGGACCAAAGCCGTGCCGAAGGCGTACCCAGCCTGCCGGCCAATGCACCGCTGGCCGCCAGCCGTCGGCTGTTCGTCGACGGCTTGCTGGCCGGTCTGTTTGCCCAGCCTGCGGCATTGCCCGCTGCGGCGTTGCCGGCGCCACGGCATCAAGTGCTGTGGGCCTCGCAGACCGGTAACGGCGAACTGTTGGCCGAGCGCTGTGCCCAACGCTTGCGCGGTGCCGGTCTGGAGGTGCAGCTCAGTTGCATGGAAGCCGTTAGCCCGCGCCAGCTACAAGGCGCCGCCAGCGTGCTGCTGATCGCCAGCACCTTTGGCGATGGCGACGCGCCAGACAGCGCCAGGGCATTCTGGCAGGCATTGCAGGGCGAAGAGGGCACCCTCTGCGCCGAGCTCCCCTATGCCGTGCTGGCCTTGGGTGACTCAAGTTACGACCAGTTCTGCGGTTTTGGCCGCAAACTCGACCAGCGCCTGGCTGAGCTGGGTGGGCGGCGCTTGTTGCAGCGGGTGGACTGCGAGCCCGACTTTGACGAAGCGTTCTGCGGCTGGCTCGAAGCGCTGCTGCCCTCGCTGGGCACTGCTGCCACACCACAACCGGTCAATGAGCCTGCGCCGGTCACGATCTATGGCAAGCAGCAACCCTGGGCCGCCGCCTTGGTGGAAAACCGCCTGCTCAATGGGCCCGGTGCAAGCAAGGAAACCCGGCAACTGGTGTTCGACCTGAGCGGCAGCGGCTTCAGCTATGCAGCTGGTGATGCCCTGGGCGTATGGCCGCGCAATTGCCCGACGCTGGTCGATGAACTGCTGGCGCTGACGCAGCTCGATGGCAAGGCCATGGTCGAGTTGAAAGGCCAGCCTGCCATGCCACTGGCCGAAGCCCTGCAAGCGCATCTGGAGATTGCCAAGGTGACCCCGCAACAACTGCAGGCCTTTGCCGGCAGTGCCCCGGACCTGCAGCGCCTGTTACAGCCCGAGTGCAAAGCCGAGCTGCAGGACTGGCTGTGGGGCCGACAGCTGGTCGATGTGCTGCGTGCTTTCCCTCAAAAACTGCCGCTGGCCAGTTGGCTCGACCTGCTCAAACCGTTGCAGCCACGGCTTTACTCGATCAGCTCCAGCCCATTGGCGCATCCGGATCAGGTGCACCTGACCGTTTCCACCGTGCGCTATGGCGAGCGTAAAGGCGTGTGTTCCAGCTTTCTGGCCGACCGTGCCCAGGCGCTGAAAGTGGCCATCTTCCCACAGGTGTCGAAGCACTTCCGGCTACCCGAGGATGACAGCGTGCCGGTGATCATGGTTGGCCCTGGGACTGGCATTGCACCGTTTCGTGCGTTTCTGGAGGAGCGAGAAGCGCGGGGCGCGAAAGGGGGCAACTGGCTGTTCTTTGGTGAGCAGTATGCGGCGACCGATTTCTATTATCAGGAGCAGTTGCAGGCTTGGCAGGCAAGCGGTCATCTGCGGCTGGATACCGCGTTTTCCCGTGACCAGGCCAAGAAAATCTATGTGCAGCAGCGCATGCTCGAACAGGGCGCGCAGCTGTGGCAATGGCTGGAGGCGGGGGCGTACTTCTACGTGTGTGGTGATGCCCAGCGCATGGCCAAGGATGTAGATGCGGCGTTGCGTGAAATCATTGCCGAGCATGGTGGCGTGGATGCGGATACCTACATGGAGGCCTTGAGCAAGGCCAAGCGGTATCGGCGGGATGTTTACTGAAGTGCTCCAGGATGGGGAGCGTTGCACCTTGAATGTGCATTGCCTGTGGCGGCCTCTTCGCGGGTAAACCCACCCCACAGGTAATGTGCAAGTCTGCAGACCTGTGGAGATCCCTGTGGGAGCGGGCTTGCCCGCGAAGAGGCCGGTACAGGTAACGCAATTGGCACACTCCCTGCTTTACCCAAGCTACAACAAAGCCCACTGATCAACGGCGATCAACCCGGGCCACCTACCGTGATGAATACAGGCAAAGGCGCCTGGAGCTTCGGCTCCAGGCGCTTTTTTTTTGATCGAGGATCGGCTTATGAAGGCAACAGCGAGCAGCGGGCAACGAGAGCGACTGGTCATCGTCGGCAATGGCATGGTCGGCCACCATTGCGTCGAGCAACTGGTCAGCCGCGGCGCCCACGAGCGCTTCGAACTGCATGTGTTCGGCGAAGAGCGCCAACGCGCCTACGACCGCGTACACCTGTCCGAATACTTCGGCGGCAGCTGTGCCGAAACCCTGGCCCTGTGCGAGCCCGATTTCTACACCGCCAACGGCGTGCACCTGCACCTTGGCGAATGCGTGCTGGAAATCGACCGCGAGCGCTGCGAAGTGGTTACCGCCGAAGGCCGGTACAGCTACGACCAACTGGTGCTGGCCACCGGTTCGTACCCCTTCGTACCGCCGATCGAAGGCTCCAGCGGCAACGCCCGCCTGGTCTACCGCACCCTCGACGACCTCGATGGCATCCGGGCCGCCGCCGCCAGTGCCCGTCGTGGCGTGGTGGTTGGTGGTGGCCTGCTTGGCCTGGAAGCCGCCAACGCGCTCAAATCGTTGGGCCTGGAAGCCCACGTGGTTGAGTTCGCCCCACGCTTGATGCCGGTGCAACTGGACGGCGAGGGCGGTGCCGCGCTCAAGGCACAGATCGAAGCGCTGGGCGTGGGCGTGCACCTGTCCCGCGCCACCCAGTCGATCAGCGACGGTGAAGCCTATCGCTACCGCATGAACTTCGAGGGTGGCGAGCACCTGGAAACCGACCTGATCGTGTTCTCTGCCGGTATTCGTCCGCAGGATGCCCTGGCCCGCGCCAGTGGGCTGGACATCGCCGCGCGTGGCGGGGTAGTGATCGACAACCACTGCCGCAGCAGTGACCCGCGTATCTTTGCCATCGGCGAGTGCGCATCGTGGAACGGCAGCGTGTTCGGCCTGGTCGCCCCGGGCTACAGCATGGCGCGCAACCTGGCCGCGTTGCTGACGGGGGAGGCGGCGGTCGCGTTCACCGGTGCCGACATGTCGACCAAGCTCAAGTTGCTGGGCGTGGATGTCGGCTCGATCGGCGATGCCCACGGCGCCACGCCAGGGGCACGCAGCTACCGCTTCATCGACGAAGCCAACAGTGCCTACCGCCGGCTGGTGGTGGATGCCAGCGGCAAGCGCGTGCTCGGCGCGGTGCTGGTGGGTGACAACAGTTACTACGACACCCTGCTGCAATATGCCCAGAACGGCATCGCCCTGCCGGCCGACCCGGCCGCGCTGATTCTGCCGCAAGGCGGTGGCGCGCCGGCCTTGGGCGCCGATGCACTGCCGGACAGCGCGACCATTTGCTCCTGCCACAACGTCAGCAAGGGGGCGGTGTGCGCCGCCATCGACAGCGGTTGCAGCGACCTTGCCGCAGTCAAGGGGTGCACCAAGGCTGCCACGGGCTGCGGGGGGTGTGCAGCCTTGCTCAAGCAGGTGTTCGAGCATGAACTGACGGCCCGTGGCGTCGCGGTGGACAAGAGCCTGTGCGAGCACTTTGCCTACACCCGGCAGGAGCTGTACGGGCTGGTGCGGGTGGAGGGCATCCGCACCTTCAGCGAACTGCTCGAACGCCATGGCAAGGGCCATGTGGGTTGCGACATCTGCAAGCCGGCAGTGGGCAACATCCTCGCGTCGTGCTGGAACCAGCCGATCATGGACCCGGCGCTGGTGCCACTGCAGGACACCAACGACACCTTCATGGCCAATATGCAGAAGAACGGCACCTACTCGGTAGTGCCACGTATCCCTGGCGGTGAAATCACCCCTGACAAGCTCATCGTCATTGGCCAGGTGGCCAAGAAGTACGACCTGTACACCAAGATCACCGGCGGCCAGCGCATCGACCTGTTCGGCGCCCAGCTGCACGAACTGCCGCTGATCTGGGGGGAGCTGATCGAGGCCGGCTTCGAAACCGGCCACGCCTATGGCAAGTCGACCCGCACGGTGAAGTCGTGCGTCGGCAGCACCTGGTGCCGCTACGGTGTGCAGGACAGTGTCGGCATGGCCCTGCGCCTGGAAGACCGCTACAAGGGGTTGCGCAGCCCGCACAAGCTCAAGTTCGCGGTATCGGGCTGCACCCGCGAATGCGCCGAGGCGCAAAGCAAGGACATCGGCGTGATCGCCACCGACAAAGGCTGGAACCTGTACGTGTGCGGCAACGGCGGCATGCGCCCACGGCATGCCGAGCTGTTCGCTACCGACCTGGACGACGAAACCCTGGTACGCCTGATCGACCGCGTGCTGATGTTCTACATCCGCACGGCCGACAAGCTGCAGCGCACTTCGGTGTGGCGCGAGAACCTGGAGGGCGGGCTGGATTACCTGAAACAGGTGGTCATCGAAGACAGCCTGGGCTTGGCTGGCGAACTGGAAGCGCAGATGCAGCATGTGGTGGACCAGTACGAATGCGAATGGGCCAACGCCCTCAACGACCCGGAAAAGCTCAAGCGCTTCCGCACCTTTGTCAACGACCAGCGCGCCGACCCGGACGTGCACTTCGTACGCGAACGCGAACAACGCCGGCCGGCTGCGCCGCTGCACCTGATCCCTACTGTCGAGGAGGCTGTCTGATGAACCTGTCCAATGTTGCTGTAAAAACCTGCGAGCACTGGCAGGCGGTGTGCCAGGCGCAAGACCTGGTGGCCGATTCCGGGGTAGTGGTATGGCTGGACGGGGCGCAGGTGGCGCTGTTCTACCTGCCGGGGCAGGCCCAGCCGCTATATGCGGTAGACAACCGCGACCCGCGTTCTGGCGCCAACATCATTGGCCGCGGGCTGGTGGGCAGTGTGCAGGGCGAACTGGTGGTGGCGGCGCCGTTGTACAAGCAGCATTTCAGCTTGCAGAGCGGGGTGTGCCTGGAGGATGCCGGGCAGCAGCTGCGGGTGTGGCCGGTGCGGTTGAAGGATGGGGCTGTGGAGTTGGCTGTAGCCTGATAATCATCTGCTGCCTGTTCGGGCCCTTTCGCGGGCGTGCCCGCGAAGAGGCCGGAACAGGCGGCTCAGATAACCAACCCCTGCGGCGTGCGCCCGGCAAACACATCTACCAGGCTGGCCACCACCATCTCGCCCATGCGCGTGCGCGTCTGCACCGTGGCGCTGGCCCGATGTGGCTGCAGCACCACATCTTCACGGCCGAACAACGCCTCGGGCGCGCGGGGCTCATCGGCAAACACATCCAGCGCCGCGCCAGCGATTTCACCGGCCTCCAGCGCTGCGATCAACGCGGGCTCATCCACCAGCTTGCCGCGCGCGATGTTGATCAGATACCCCTCGGCGCCCAACGCCTGCAGCACTTCACGATTGATTAGCGCCTCGCCCTTGTCGGCCGCCGCCGCGAGAATCAGTGCATCGCTGTCCCTGGCCAACTGCAGCAAATCTGCCTCGAACCCGTAAGGCACATCCAGCGCCTGCAGGTCGGTGTAGCGAATCGGGCAACCAAACGCCGCCGCCCGCTGCGCCACTGCGCGACCGACCCTGCCCATACCGACGATGCCCACACGCATGCCCGACACCTGCCGGGCCAGTGGCAACGGTGCCAGCGGCGTGGCACTGGTGGCCCAATGGCCGGCGCGTACGAAACGGTCACCGGTGCAGATACCCCGGCACAAGCCGATCAGCAGGCCGATGGCGAGGTCGGCGACGTCCTCGGTGAGGGCGCCGATGGTCGCCGTTACCTGGATGCCGCGATCTCGGGCATAGGCCAGGTCTATCGCGTCGGTGCCGACGCCATTGACCGCGATCACTTCGACGTTGGGCAAGCGCGCCATCAGTGCCTGGCTGATACCGGTGTGGCCACCGGTGATCACGCCGCGAATGTTGTTGGCATGCTGGCTGACATAGGCATCCTTGTCGGCCTGTTCGTAGTAACGGTGTACGGTGAACAGCTGTTCCAGGCGCTCACGGATTTGCGGGATGAGGATCGGGCTAAGTTGCAGGACTTCGGGTTTCATCGGTCACTCCATCAGGAACAAGGATCAGCCACGGCCAACGAACGGCATGTTGCTGGCCATCACGGTCATGTTCAGTACGTTGGCGTCCAGCGGTAGCGCGGCGATGTAGCGCACCGCGTCGGCTACATGGCGCACATCGAGCATCGGTTCGGCGGCGATTTCGCCATTGGCCTGGCGCACGCCACGGGTCATGCGCTCGGACAGCTCGGTCAGGGCATTGCCGATGTCCACCTGGCTGCACACGATGTTGTAAGGCCGGCCATCCAGCGCGAGGGCTTTGGTCAGGCCCAGCACCGCATGCTTGCTGGCCGTGTAGGGCGCGGTGAACGGGCGCGGGGTGTGTGCCGAGATCGAGCCGTTGTTGATGATCCGCCCGCCTTGCGGCTGCTGGCGGCGCATCAGGCCGAACGCTGCGCGGGCACAGAGAAACACGCCATCCACGTTGGTGGCGATGACGTTGCGCCAGTTCTCCAGCGGCAGCTCGTCGACCGGCACGGCGGGGGCGTTGATGCCGGCGTTGTTGAAGATGACGTCGAGGCGGCCATGCACCTCCTCGATGGTGGCGAACAGTTGCGCGACGCTCTGTTCGTCACGCACGTCAGTGGCTACGGCCAGGGCTTCACCGCCCGCTGCCTGTATTTGTTCGACCACCGCTTGCAGTGGCTCTATACGGCGCCCGGCAAGGACCAGGCTGAAGCCATCTTCCAGCAGGGCGAGGGCGACGGCGCGGCCGATGCCGCTGCCTGCGCCAGTGACCAGTGCAATTTTCTTATGTTGGCTCATGTGAATACTCCTGGGGTTTCAGGCCGCGTCAGCGGCTTGCCCGGCAGGGCGGGGGCCTACGCGCATGTGCAGTTCGCCGATGCCATCGATGCCGGCATGCAGGGTGTCACCCGGGTTTAAAGGGGCTACGCCGGGCGGGCTACCGGTCATGATCAGGTCACCTGGGCGCAACGGCAGCTGGCGGGACAGTCGGCTGATGACCTCGGCCACCGGCCAGGTCTGCTGGCTAAGGTGTGCGCGTTGGCGTTCCTGGCCGTTCACCTGTAGCCACAGCGAGGCTGGCAGGGGCCAAGGGAGTTCGCTGGCAGGCGCGATAGCGGTCATGGGGGCCGAGGCCTCGAAAACCTTGGCGCTTTCCCACGGCAGGCCTTCGGCCTTGGCCTTGCGCTGATGATCACGGCGGGTCAGGTCAAGCCCGGCAGCAAACCCGAATACATGTTCCATCGCCTCCTGCGGGGCGATATCCGCCCCCCCTTTGGCAATGGCCACCACGAGCTCGATCTCGTGGCAGAACTCCTCGGTCTGTGGGGGGAACGGCAGCTCACCTTGTGCCTCGACCACGTTGCTCGCCGGCTTCATGAAGAACACAGGCTCCTGCGGTGCTGGCCCGTAGGACTCCGGCCAGGGATAGTTGCGGCCCAGGCAGAACACGCGGCCAACCGGGAAACGCGTATCGCTGCCGCGAATGGACAGGCTGATGATGGCCGGCGGGTTGAACAGGTAACTCATGGGGTGAATCCTCCGTGCTGGAGTGGCCAGCGTAGCCAGTGCCTGGCTGGCAAAGTTGGACGAAAGCGGGGAAGGATTGGACTTTTCCGTGCTCATGCCGCTGTCTTCAGCTCGATGCGATACAGCTTGCCGAGCAGCAGCGAATACGACAGGGTGCCCATCAGGGCCACGCCACCGATGAACCAGAAGGCCATGGCAAACGAGCCACTGGCATGCACGACCGCACCAATCACGATCGGTGTGACGATGCCGCCGATGTTCGCTGCCAGGCTGGTGATGCCGCCGGTCAGGCCGATCAGTTGCTTGGGTGCCACTTCTGAAACCGCAGCCCACGATGACGAGGCGATACCCTGGGCAAAGAACGCCAAGGTGAGAATGGCGATGCACAACACGTTGGAGTCGGTGAAGTTCACCAGCACGATCGACATGCCCAGCATCGAGCCCACCACCAGCGGTAGCTTGCGTGCGAACGACAGCGAGTAACCCTTGCGGATAAGCAAGTCAGAGACGATGCCTGCCAGCAGGATGCCGACGGTGGCGCCAATGAACGGCATCACGGCAAAGATACCGACCTTGATCAAGGTGAGCTGGCGCTCTTCGATCAGGTAGGTGGGGAACCAGGTGAGGAAGAAGTACAGCGCCGAGGTACTAGCGAACTTGCCCAGGCAGATGGCCCATACCTGGCGGTAGCGGAACAGCTCGGCCACCTGGCGCCAGTCGAAGCGGGTACGCTCTTGGCTGCTTTTGACCAGGCCGCCGCCGCCCTCGATGTAGGCCAGTTCTTCTTTGCTGACCTTCTTGCAGTTCAACGGGTCACGGTAAAGGAACAGCCACACCACGCCGAACACGATGCCGACCAGGCCGGTGCTGTAGAACACGTGGCGCCAGTCGTAGGTGGTTGCCAGCCAGAGCAGGGCACCGGTGAACAGCGCAGTGCCGAGGTACTGGCCGCACACGTAGATGCTGCTGGCCATGCCGCGTTCGCGGGCAGGGAACCACACCGTCACCGCGCGGCTGTTGGCGGGAAAAGCCGGGGCTTCCATGGCCCCGACCGCAAGGCGCAGGCCGAACAGCGAGGAGAAGCCGCTGGCCAAGCCTTGGGCGACGGTAACCGCCGACCAACTGATCAGCGACACACCATAGGTCAGGCGCGAGCCAAAGCGGTCGGCGATGAAGCCGGCGGGCACCAGGGCCAGGGCGTAGGTCCAGGCGAAAGCGGAGAAAATCAGTCCCATCTCCACCTTGTCCAAGCCTAGGTCCTTGGCCATGAACGGGGCTGCGATCGAGATATTTACCCGGTCGACATAGTTGATGATGGTCGCCACCAGCAGCAGCGACAGCATGAACCAGCGGCGGCGGGTGGGCAGGCGCTGGGCGGGGGCCGCGTCCAGCGTGTACGACGACGCTGCGCGGGGGGTAGGCGTGCTCGACATGAGTCGACCTCGTTTGTTGTTGTTGGTTGAGGTTGGGCTGCAGTCCCTTTTCTAAGGTGGTCGTACAACGCTTTGAATGCAACGGCAGGGTTAGACCGTTTTTGCCATGGAAGGAGGGGGAAGCGTGCGGTGTCCAAAAGAATCCGGGCACAGGGTTTTGAGCTGGTTAATTGCTGTGTGTCGCGTTTTAAGCGGGTTGTGACGAAATGCGGTTGCGTCGTTTTTTGTAGTCACGTTTAAATGTGGACGTCGTACAACTGGTTGTTTGCTTAACGGAGTTTGCCCATGCCACCAAAGCGCGAGGTCCCCACCTACGTCATGCAGCAGCGCAGCGAGCTGATGGATTTCCACATTCGCGATCGACGTGGGCGCCCGGCCGAAACCGCGCCGCACCGTCATGAATATTTCCAGGTCCAGATCAACCTGGGGGGAGATACGGTGCAGCACATCGGCAGCGTGCAACGCCCGTTCAAGCGCAACACACTGGCCTTCATCCTGCCGCACCGGGTGCATGTGATCCCGCATCCTGCGGACAGTGATTTCGTGGTGATCAATTTTTCCCAGACCTTCCTGTTGCCACACCTGGATTGCGACCCGATGGATCTGGAAGAAGTCTCGATCCTGCAAGCCCCGGAGCTGTCACCGTTTCGCTTCCAGGAGCACCTGGATTTTTGCCTGGAAGACGCCGATTTCGCCGAGGTGTTGCAGCTGCTTGAGCGCATGCGTGCGCTGGATGCCAACCGCCGCTTTGGCAGCCGTGAGGTGCTCAAGGGCCTGCTGTTGCAACTGATTGGCCAGGTGTGCGGGCTGTATGCTGAACCCTTGCGTATTCTGGCGGATAGCAACGCAGCGCAACTGAGCCGTCGGGCCGCGTTGAATCGCATGAGCGAGTACCTGCGCCGCCACATTGACGACCCGGACCTGAACCTGCAGAAAGTGGCCGCTGCCACGTACCTGTCCCCGACTTACCTGACCCACTGGCTGCGCAAGGAAATTGGCAAGACGTTCAGCGAGTTGGTATTGGAGCGGCGCATGCACACCGCACGTAACTACCTGCTCAATGGCAGTCGGCCGGTGGGTGAAGTGGCGCGCTTGTGCGGGTTTGCCGATGAAGCTTATTTCTCTCGGCGCTTCCGCCAGATTCACGGTTTGCCGCCAGGGCAGTTCCGCCGCCAACAGCGCGACCCGGATACGCCGCAGGTGGCGATGCGTTAAGCTTGCGGCATGAACCTCGACACCCGCATCAAATACCGCCACCTGCTGTGCTTTCTGGAGATTGCCCGGCAGGGCAGCCTGGCCAGGGCTGCCGACGTGCTCGCCATCAGCCAGCCGGCCATTTCCAAAACCCTCAAGGAACTTGAAGACCTGCTGGAAACGCGCCTGTTTGCGCGCAGCCGACAGGGTGTCGAACTGACCCCCGCCGGCACGCGCTTCATGCGCTATGCCGGGCCCAGTGTGCAGGCCCTGCGCGATGGCGTCAGCAGCCTGCGTGGTGAGGCGCGGGCGCCGTCGCAGGTGCGCATCGGCGTGCTGTCGACGGTCGAAGGCCTGCTTATGCCCGAAGTGCTGTGCCGCCTGCACCAGCGCCATGAAGCGCTGGTGATCAGTGTGGTCACCGGGGTCAGCGCGCAGCTGCTTGGCCAACTGCGGCTGGGCGAGCTGGAGCTGGTGGTCGGGCGCATGACCGACAGCCCGCAGATCCAGGGCCTGTCGTTCGAGCACCTGTACAGCGAGTCGATGAGCCTGGTGGTACGCCCGGGCCATCCGCTGCTGGCCACCTCGCCTGTCGAGCGGGGCCAGGTGGGGTGTTACCCGCTGGTGTTGCCGCCGGCGGGCACCACCATCCGCCAGCATGCCGACAGCCTGTTCGTGCAATGCGGCATCCAGATGCCGGCGCAGCGCCTGGAAACCCTGTCGCTGGCGCTGAGCCGGCGCTACCTGCTGGGTAGCGATGGGCTGTGGGTAGCGCCACGCGATGCGGTGTTGCTCGACCTGCGCCGTGGCGAGCTGGTCGAGCTAGACCTGGGCGTGCGTGAACCGGGTGGCTCTGTGGGCATTTGTCGCAATGCCGCCTTGCCGCAGAGCCTGCCGGGGCAGTGGGTGTGCGAAGTGCTGCGCGAGGTAGCGGGGCAGTACCGCGAGGGTAACTACCCCTGAGTGCCTTTCAACCCAATGCTAAAGCGAGCACTGCCGCAGCCACCTGATTTTGCGCTGTGACATTCACATCACCACAAATCAGCAGGCGTTTACTGGCGGGAACGAAGGCAATCGATGAGTTGCCATCCATGTAAAAACCAGGGTTCGGTGGGACGGCCCCAAACGCACCATGCCCCCAGGGCGAAACGAAAGTGACGTCGAGTGTGCCGTCGGCCTGATAGCGGACCGCCCGGTTATGGTTATAGAAGCTGCCTACCCCCACCAGGCGCCCTTCGTACTCGATCATGTGGTGCCACATCCCGGCGTTGGCGTCGAAGCGGACAGGCGCCCCCTTGTTGAAGTCCTGGTCGGGGGCTCCGTTGCTGGTCAACCGGATAATGTCTGGTTGCATGCTTTCATCCGCGAGCATATGCCCTCCGCATAGCGTGACAAGTGACGACACGCTGCTGCACGACAGGCCTCGATAAAAGGTGGCGTTTTCTGATTTGAAATGGCCATTGTTGCCAAAGGAAGTGTCCAAGCGGCCTTTACTGTCGATGGCGCTCAATACCGAGAACAGGTCGTCGCCTACGCCTCTCAAACTCAGCAACAGAACGCGATTGCTTCCATCAGCATGCGTTGTAGCGATAAGGCCGGTTATGCCGGCACCGTACCCAGGCAACTGCGACTCAAGGTCCAGCACCCCCTCATTACCGAAGGTTGGCTTCAGGGTGCCGTCCGGCGACAGGGCGACGAGGACGGTCTTGAAGTCGGGGGTGTGGCAGGCAATGACGTAGCCATCAGAGAGTGCGGCGGCGAAGCGGAAATTCAGCCGCTCAGCGGTCAGTCGGTCGCTATCGATAAATCCAGTGCTGGCGAAACTCTTGTCTAACTCTCCCGTGTTCTTGAATTTCCATAGCCGGTGGGGGTTTTTGGACACTTCACCCAGGCAGAGCAGGTTGCCCTTGCGATCTTCCATAAGGCTGTAGGGAATAAACGTCTTGTCCTTTTCCATGAGCGATCCAAAGTCGACGGTGAAGCTGTGATCTCGCTCGCCGTCGCCATCCAGCAGCCAGACGGCGCTGTTGAATACCTGGGTTTCTTTATGCGATTGAAATGCGCACGCGTAGTAGCGATCTTGTCGAACGTGGCTTTTGAGGATGTCAGTGCACACTCCAGCTGATTTTGGCTCCTGTGCCAGCAGGTAAGCGTAGCCTTCGTTACCGAAGCTCCGGTCTACAGGGGCGTCACTAAGGGCGGCACTTGCCTTCAAACGGTTGCGGTCAGGCGTGGATTGTTGAAGAAAAGCTGAAATGATCGGTCGTTTCATTGAGTAAGCCTCTGGCTGGTCACGATCTGTGACTACCCGCACTATTGAAAGCGCAGGCCCTCATCCGATCTACTGGCATAAATGACAGGTCTCTTGCCCCTGGAATGGAGGGCAGTGCGACAAAAAATTGCGACAAACCCCAGGCGGTTTCTGCGTCAAGCGTCAATACTGGCCAGTGGCTGCAGTGTCTTGCATGAATAACCCTTTAACTACTGAACTTCCTTACCAAATCCCGCTCCTATGCCGGTAGCCATTGGTCATGGCCGCCTGCTAAGCTCGCGGCTTTACCCTGATTGCCCTTATGGCGCATGAACAAGGAAATAGCATGAAACAGCATCGTTTGGCGGCTGCGGTTGCCCTGGTAGGCTTGGTACTGGCTGGCTGCGACCAACAAGCTAGCAGCCCCGAGCTGAAGACTCCGGCAGAGAAAGCCTCCTACGGTATCGGCCTGAACATGGGCAAGAGCCTGGCTCAGGAAGGCATGGAAGACCTTGATTCGAAAGCAGTGGCACTCGGTATCGAAGACGCTGTTGGCAAGAAAGAACAGCGCATCAAGGATGAAGAGCTGGTAGAAGCCTTCACGGCGCTGCAGAAGCGCGCTGAAGAGCGCCTGGCCAAGGCCAGCGAAGAAGCGGCCTCTGCTGGCAAGAAGTTCCTCGAAGAAAACGCCAAGAAACCAGGCGTGGTCACTACCGCCTCGGGCCTGCAGTACGAAGTGGTCAAGAAGGCCGATGGCCCACAGCCCAAGCCTACTGACGTAGTTACCGTCCACTACGAAGGCAAGCTGATCGATGGCAAGGTGTTCGACAGCTCCGTCGAGCGCGGCAGCCCGATCGACCTGCCAGTCAGCGGCGTGATCCCGGGTTGGGTCGAAGGCCTGCAACTGATGCACGTTGGCGAGAAGTACAAGCTGTTCATCCCGGCTGAACTGGCCTACGGTGCACAAAGCCCAAGCCCGCTGATCCCGGCCAACTCGGTACTGGTGTTCGATCTGGAACTGATCGCCATCAAGGACCCGGCCCAGCTGCAAGGCGCCGAGCCGGAAGCCGAGGCCCCGGCCGAAGCCCCTGCAGAAGCGCCCGCTGAAGCACCCGCCAAGTAACACTGGCAGGTTCTTGCAAAACGCCCCGTCCTGACGGGGCGTTTTCGTTTACAACGATTGGGCGAACCTGTAACTGCTGATACTGTCCGAGGAAATGCAGCTTGTTGCTGTAGGATGTTTCTGGCGCAAATCGTTTGCGGCCAGCTACCCACGTATTGAAACGGCTGTGTAAAAAACGCCCGATCTGACCGGGGCCCTTGCCTGGCAGGCACCCGGGGTCAGAAACGTGGCCCTGTTCACAAGGTTATCCACAATAAATGTGGATAACCTGCTCTGCGTGGAGGCTCCATGAGCGCACCTTGGAATTTCGCCCATTTTCTGCCCTTGGCCGAGCGCTTGCTCAGCCGTGGCCGGTTGCCGGCCCTGCTGTTCGCCGTGGCCCGCAAAGGGCCACGCCTCGGCCAACTGCGCGAGGATGTGAAACTGCTGCAGTCACTGTGCCTGGCATGGTGGCGCGGCGAGTACCGTGCCATCAGCCCTAAGGCCCTGGTCACCATCGTGGCCGGCCTGCTGTATTTCGTCAGCCCTATCGATGCCATCCCCGACTGGCTGCTGGGCGTGGGCTTCCTTGATGACATTGCGGTACTGGGCTGGGTGCTGAAGACCGTGGCCGACGAGTTGGCGCGCTTCAAGGCCTGGCGTGAAAGCCAGGCACCTGAGCGGCTGCGCGTGGTCGAGCGCCTTCCGGCAAGCCAGGAAACGCTGCAGCTGGAGCGCAATACGCAGTGAAAACCGCTTGAACTGCACCTCAACCGGACAGACCCCAGAGTTGGTAATATAATTGGCATAAGGGTTATGCCTACGGATTACATGCTGTAATCCTTTTTAAAGGGGTTTGTAATGGGTATTCAGGTCATCAGCCGGGACGGTCAGCCCGAGTACGCCGTGGTTCCCTGGGAGCAGTACCAGGCGCTGCTCAAGGCTGCAGGGCAGGCACCTGCCGAGGCAGTTGTCAGCGAACAGGCCGCCGCCGTTGCGCCGTTGCCGGCGTTCAGTGAAGTTGCACAGATTCGCCAGGCCAAGGGCATCGCCCCTGAGCAGCTGGCGCGCAATGTCGGGGTAAGCCCGGCCTACCTGGCCATGATCGAATCGGGCGAACGCCAGCCGGATGCAGCCATCCGCCGCGCCTTGGCCTGGCATCTGGGGGTCGCTGGCTGGAGCGAGCCGTCATGAGCCAGGTCAGGATCAGCCGTCAGCACTGGGACAACCTGCTGGGCGAGCTTGACCTGGCCCGCCGTCAACGTCACTTGCTGACCTACCGAGCGCTGATCGAGCGCTTGCAACTGCCCAGCCCGGCCATGCAGACGCTGACCGCCGCGCTGGAATACCTGGCGGTGCTGGATGCCCGTGCCGAGCAGCCGCTGCGCAGTTCGCTGGTGATCAGCCAAGGCGCCAGCCGCTTGCCGCGTACCGGCTTTTTTGAATGTGTCGAACGGCTAGGGCGGTTTGCCGGGCCGGTGGATGGCATGGAGGCGGCGTCGTGGCATGCTTCCGAGGTGGTTCGGGTGTTCGAGTACAGCTACCCCGAAACCGCCTGATTGATTGCCTGCTCCGGCCCTATCGCCGGCAAGCCAGAACAGGCAAAGAATGTCTGTGGATCAAACCACAAGGCCTGTCATCGGCATCAACCACCTCCAATACATCCAGGTGCTGATGCCGCCCAAACAGCGCCTGCAACTGCCCGATGGTGGCATTCAACCGCACTGTCGGCTGCTCGGCCTGCGGCATACTCGCCAGCACCGGTAGCTCGCGCACCCCCAACTCCTGCGGCCGCCCCAGCAGGTACCCCTGCACCAGGTCCACCCCCATCTCCCTAAGCACCACCAGTTCCTCTGCCAATTCGATCCCTTCGGCAATCACCTGCGCCTTCGAGGCCCGGGCAATCTGCAGGATCGAGCCAACGAACTCGCGCTTGAGCGGGTCGCGGTGGATGCCGTCGATGAAGTGCCGGTCGATCTTCACGTACTCAGGGCGCAGCTCCGACCACAGCCGCAGGCTGGAATAGCCCGCCCCCAGGTCGTCGATGGCAATCGAAAAGCCCATGTCGCGGTAGTGGTGCAGGGCATTGGACAAGAGCTGGAAGTCGTCGGTGGGGGTGTGCTCGGTCAGCTCGATCACTACCCGGCTGGGCGGCAGACCGACCTGCTCCAGCAGTTTCAGGGTCAGGCCGGACGGGTAGTGTGGCTCCAGCAGTGATTCTGGCGAGATGTTGAGAAACAGTTTGCCCTGCAATTGCTGCTCGCTGAAGCGACGGCAGGCGCTTTCCCGGCAGACGGCTTCCAGTTCGGTCAAGCGGCCAGCCTGGCGGGCAATGGTAAACAGGTTCAACGGCGCGTGCAGCGGGCTGTTGGACGGACCACGGCTCAGTGCTTCATGGCCGAACACCCGCTGTTCGCTCAGGCACATGATCGGCTGCAACAGGCTGTGAATACTGCGTTGAGCCAGGATGGCACTCAAGGCACTGAGCTGTTCGGCAACGGTCATGACGTATTCCTGAAAATGAAAGGGCCGGGCATCTGCATGCCCGGCCCCCATATTTCACGACAGCGCGATGACTGTTTGATGACAGGTCACATTATTCTGCCATCATCGTTGCAGCGCTTTACTTCTTGGCCACCTTGGTGCTGGCACTGAGGTAGTCGATCAGGATGCGACCGGTTTCCGACAGGTAGGCGTCGTCTTCCGGCTTGGTGTTTTCATCCTCGGTCGGCAGCGCGTCCTCGTCTTCTTTCTTCAGCTCTTTGAGCGGCTCTTCACCCTTGGCCTTGCGGCGGATGTTTTCCAGGGCCAGCTGTTTGGCCTCGATGTCATCGTGGCGCGCACGGCGCTCCTGCTCGTTGAGGCTGACGGTTTTTTCATTCATCAGCTTCTGGGTCAGGGCCAGGCGGTCGCGGATGTAGGTGAACTCGGCATCCTGGTCGCTACGCGCTTCATGCTGCGCCTTGAGCTGGGCCAGGAACGGCTTGAACGGGTCGGCAGCAGGCTTGACCACCGGGCGGATGGTGTCCCATGGCATAGCCTCGGGCAGGGCGCTCTCGCCGATTTCCTTGGTGTCGATGATCGACGGGTAGTCGATGTCCGGCAGCACGCCCTGGTGCTGGGTGCTCTGCCCGGAAACCCGGTAGAACTTGGCCAGGGTCAGCTTCAGCTCGCCATGGTTGAGCGGCTGGATGGTCTGCACGGTGCCTTTGCCGAAGGTCTGGCCGCCGATGATCAGCGCGCGGTGGTAGTCCTGCATGGCACCGGCGAAAATCTCCGAAGCCGAGGCCGACAGGCGGTTCACCAGCAATGCCAGTGGGCCTTTGTAGAAGGCGCCCGGGTTTTCGTCTTCCAGCACGTCGACGCGGCCGTCGCTGTTGCGCACCAGCACGGTCGGGCCTTTTTCGATGAACAGGCTGGTCAGCTCGGTGGCTTCCTGCAGCGAGCCGCCACCGTTGTTGCGCAGGTCGATGACCACGCCGTCGACTTTCTCTTTCTGCAGTTCGGTGAGCAGCTTTTTCACGTCACGCGTGGTGCTCTTGTACTCAGGGTCACCGGCGCGGTAGGCCTTGAAGTCCAGGTAGAAGGCCGGGATCTCGATGATGCCCAGCTTGTAGTCACGCCCGTCCTGCTTCAGCTTGAGCACCGACTTCTTGGCTGCCTGCTCTTCAAGCTTCACCGCTTCACGGGTGATCGACACGATCTTGCTGGTCTGGTCGCTAGGTGCATTGCTGGCCGGGATGATCTCCAGGCGCACCACCGAGCCTTTCGGGCCGCGGATCAGCTTGACCACTTCGTCCAGGCGCCAGCCGACCACGTCGACCATTTCCTTGTTGTCCTGGGCCACGCCGATGATCTTGTCGGCCGGGGCCACCTGCTTGGTCTTGGCTGCCGGGCCTGCCGGTACCAGGCGCACGATCTTGACCTGGTCGTTGTCGCTTTGCAGCACCGCACCGATGCCTTCGAGCGACAGGCTCATGTTGATGTCGAAGTTTTCGGCGTTGTCCGGCGACAGGTAGTTGGTGTGCGGGTCGTAGGACTGGGCGAAGGTATTGATGTAGGCCTGGAAGATATCCTCGGCACGGGTCTGGTCCAGGCGCGCCAGCTGGTTCTTGTAGCGCTTGGTCAGGGTTTCCTGGATCTGCTTGGGTTCCTTGCCGGCGATCTTCTGGCGCAGCACTTCGTCTTTCACACGTTTGCGCCACAGGTCGTCGAGCTCGGCCTGGTCCTTCATCCACGGTGCGTCCTTGCGGTCGATCAGCAAGGTTTCCTTGGTGGTGAAGTCGATCTTGTCCACGCCTTTATTCAGCTCGGCCAGGGCGAAGTCCAGGCGTTGCTTGACGCGGTCGAGGTAGCGTTTGTAGATGGTGAAGCCCGGGTCCAGGTTACCGCTCTTGAGGAAATCGTCGAATTGCGTTTTCCACTTGTCGAACTCGGCAATGTCGGCGGCGGTGAAGTAGCTGCGCGCCGGGTCCAGCAGCTTGATGTAGCTGTCGTAGATGATGACCGAACGGGCATCGTCCAGCGGTGGCTTGCTGTAGTGGTGGCGCTTGAGCAATTCCACCACGTTGAGGCTGGCGACGATCTCGTCGCGGTCCGGCTGCAGGCTGTCCCATTTGTTGGCGGCCGCCGCATTGCCGCCGAGCGTGAGGCTGCCAAGGCCGATCATGACGGCGAGGGCGGTGCTTGGTAGGAAATGCTTCATGCTGATTCGACGTGGAGGCAATTGATCACGCATAGTAGGCCGTCTTTTCCGTTGCCGGTTCCATGGAGCCGGGCAAATACTGCAAAAAGCCTGAGGTAAGCAACCCCAGGCCCAGTCATGATTCAACTATGGAGGCACTGTGAAGGCATTGCAAGGCGTTGACGGACATGTGGAGTGGGTCGAGGCCGAACGCCCGGCCTGTGACGCGGGCCAAGTGCGCATTCGCGTGGCTGCTGCGGGCCTGAACCGCGCCGATCTGCTGCAGATGAAAGGTTTGTACCCGCCACCGCCAGGTGCCAGCCCGTACATGGGCCTGGAGTGTGCCGGGGTGGTTGAGGAAGTGGGCGCCGGTGCCGACTGGCGCGTGGGCGACCGTGTGTGCGCGCTGTTGGCCAGTGGCGCCATGGCCGAGGAAGTGGTGGTCGATGCGCGTCACGTGCTGCCCGTGCCCGAGGGCCTGAGCCTGCATGAAGCCGCGGCGTTGCCGGAGGTGTATGCCACCGCCTGGTTGAACATCTTCCAGCTCGGTGCCGTGAAGGCTGGCGAGAAAGTGCTGGTGCATGCCGGCGCCAGTGGCGTTGGCTCTGCCGCCATCCAGCTGTGCAAGGCGTTTGGCAGCCCGGTGTGGGTCAGTGTCGGTTCGCAGGACCGCCTGGCTTATTGCGAAGCGCTGGGCGCGACAGGGGGCGTGGTACGTAACGAAAACCTGGACGCGCTGGAAGGCTTCGGCCCGTTCGACGTGATTCTCGACCCGGTGGGCGCCAGTTACGGTGAGCTCAACCTCAAACTGCTGGCCCGCGACGGGCGCTGGGTGATCATCGGGTTGATGGGGGGGCGCAAGTTCGAGCTGGACCTTGCGCTGGTGCTGGGCAAGCGCCTGGAGATTACCGGCTCCACGCTGCGCAACCGCGATGACGGCTTCAAGGCCGAGTTGCTGCGCGAACTGCAACAGCAGGTGTGGCCGCTGTTTGCCGAAGGGCGCCTGTCGCCGCAACTGGTTGATACCTACCCGGTGGAGTTTGCCCAGGCGGCGTATGCGGAGCTTGAGAGCAACCAGGTCTCGGGCAAGTTGGTGATGGTCATAGATCCAAGCATGGCTTGATATTGTCGGGGCTGCTAAGCAGCCCCCATGGCCCTCAAGTCCAGCTCAGAATCGGCCAGCGATTGGTCTGGGCATGCTCCCGCAACACCGCATCCGGGTTCACCACATGCGGATGGTCCACCTTCAGCAGCAATGGCAAATCATTGCGTGAATCGGAATAGAAACTCGCCCCCTCCAGGTTCTCCTGTTCCTGATCCAGCCACTCCAGCAGCCGCGTAATCTTGCCTTCGCGATACGTCAGCACCCCATGGGTCTTGCCGGTATACACCCCGTTCACCGCCTCCAGCTCGATCGCCAGATATTCGTCCACCCCCAGGCGAGCCGCAATCGGCCCGACCAGGTGCGTACCCGAAGCGGAAATGATCAGGATGCGGTCCCCGCGCTTGCGGTGTTCGGCAATGCAGCGGCAGGCGTCGCCATAGATGATCGGCTCGATCACCTCTTCAACCCACGGCTCAACCAGGTGCTCGACTTCTTCCAGGGTACGCCCGGCCATCGGCTCCAGGCTGAAGGCCATGTAGTCCTCCATCTGCAGGTGGCCCTTGCCGTAGGCTTCCATCAGTTCACGGTCGCGGCGCAGGAAGTCCTTGCCGTCGACCCAGCCCAGCCGGGCCATCTGCTCGCTCCACAGCGATGCACAGTCGCCGTGGATCAGGGTTTCGTCCAGATCGAAAATTGCCAGTGCCATTGTGTTGAATCTCCTTAGGCCACTTCCCGCAGCGCCGTGGGGTCGATCGACAAGCTTACCCGTTTTCCATCCGCGTGCAGGTCGGCCGGCGAGCGGTTGAGCACGTCGACCACCAGCTCCACGTCGCGCACTTGCACGCGGTAGCGGATCACGTTGCCCAGCAAGCTGTGGCTGCGTACCTGAGCGTCCAGTTCGCCGTGTATGCCCAGTGTGATCGACTCCGGGCGGATCGCCAGGCGGCTGGCCACCGGGCGTTGCAGCAGGCGGCTGGCGCTGTCGGCATCGAGCAGGTTGTAGTTGCCGATAAAGCCGGCGGCAAACAGGTCCACCGGCGCGGTATAGAGGGTTTCGGCATCACCGCTCTGGACGATGCGTCCCTGGTTCATCAGGAAGATGCGGTCGGACATCGTCAGCGCTTCTTCCTGGTCGTGGGTGACGAAGATGGTGGTCAGCCCCAGCTCGCGCTGGATGGCCCGGATCTGCTCACGCAGGTGCTTGCGAATACGTGCATCCAGTGCCGACAGCGGCTCGTCCAGCAGCAGCAGGCGAGGGCGGGTGACCAGCGAACGGGCCAGGGCCACGCGCTGGCATTGGCCGCCAGACAACTGGTGCGGGTAACGCCCGGCAAAGCTGCCCAGCTCCACCAGGTCCAGTGCCTCGCGCACCCTTACCTGGCTTTCGTCGGCCTTGACCTTCTGCATGCGCAGGCCAAAGGCCACGTTCTGCTCCACGGTCATGTTGGGGAACAGCGCATAGCTCTGGAACACCATGCCGATGCCGCGCTTTTGCGGGCTCACGGGCACGATGTCGTGGCCGTCGAGCAGGATCTGCCCGCTGTCCACCGGGGTCAGCCCGGCGATGCAGCGCAGCAAGGTGGACTTGCCGCAACCGGATGGGCCCAGCAGGGTGACGAACTCGCCGCGTTCGATGTGGCAGTCGATGTTCTCGAACACCGGGCTGCCGGCGTAGCTTTTTTGCAGTTTCTGTACGCTGACGAAGCTCATGTCAGGTCTTGTCCTTGTTCAGGCGGTTGGCGACCCAGGTCAGTACCAGCACAAAGGCGAAGTAGGAGATCACCAGCGCGCTGTTGAAATGGCCGCTGCTGTTGCGCATGTTGTTCAGGTACACCTGCAGGGTCTCGTAACGGGTGCCGACCAGCAGGTTGGCGAACACGAACTCGCCAAACAGGAACGAAAACGACAGCAGCAACGCCACCATCAGGCCCTTGCGCAGGTTCGGCAGCACCACCAGCAGCGCGGCCTGCCAGGTGCTGGCGCCCAGCAGTTGGGCAGCGTCCATCAGGTCGCGCAGGTTGATGGCTTGCAGGTTGTTGGTGATGGCCCGGTACATGAACGGCAGGGCGATGGTGAAGTAGCAGCCGATCAGGATCCACGGCGTGCCGACCATGGCCATCGGCCCGCTGCCGTACAGCTGCAGCAGCCCCACCGACGACACTACCGGTGGCACCGCGAAGGGCAGCAGGATGAGAATGTTCATCAGCGCGTCCAGCCTGGGAAAGTGGTAATGCACCACGAACAGCAGCGGCAGAATCAGCACCACCGACAGCAGCAGTGCGCCCACGCACACCAGCAACGACTGGCCGAAAGCGGCCAGGAAGCGTGGCTCGCTCCACAGCGCCGCATACCATTTCAGGGTCAGGCCGCTGGGCAGCAGGCTGGCAGACCAGCTGGTGGCCAGCGAGTAGAGCAGGGTGCCGGCCAGTGGCAGCAGCAGGATCAGGAACAGCAGGTAGACCACGGCGCGGTGGTACCAGCCGCCGGAACGGGCGTCAGCGCGCATGGTAGCTCCTCTTCAACAGCCATTGGTGTACCACCGTGACCAGCGTCATCAGCCCCACCAGCACCATCGCCAGGGCGCTGGCCAGGTTGGGGTCGAGGCTGATGTCGCCGGCCACCAGGCCGGCGATGCGGATCGGCAGTACGTTGAAATTGCCGGTGGTCAACGCGTACACGGTGGCATAGGCCCCCAAGGCGTTGGCCAGCAGGATGACGAAGGTGCCCAGCAGTGCCGGGGTGAGTACTGGCAGGCCGATGTGCCGCCAGTATTGCCAGTGGCTGGCGCCCAGCAGCGCGGCCGACTCGCGCCAGTCTTCACGCAGGGCGTCGAAGGCGGGGTACAGCAGCAACACACCCAGCGGGATCTGGAAGTAGGTGTACACCAGGATCAGCCCGCTTTTGGAATAGATGCTGAAGTCTTCCAGCAGGCCGACTTGCTTCAGCAGCAGGGTCAGTGCGCCATTGAAACCGAGCAGGATGATGAAGGCGAACGCCAGCGGCACCCCGGCAAAGTTGCTGGTCATGTTGGCGAAGGCGCTGACGAAGTCGCGCAGTTTCGAGTCCACCTGGCGCAGCGAGTAGGCGCCGAGGGTGGCGATGACGATGCCGAACAGGCTCGACCAGAAGCTGATCTCCAGGCTGCGTTGCAGGGCTTGCAGGTAGAACTTCGAGCTGAAGACCTTGCTGAAGTTTTCGACGCCCCAGCCGGCTTCCGATTGCACGCTGTTGATCGCCACCCAGACCAGCGGGGCGACCTGGAAGATGACGAAGAACACGGCGAACGGCAGCAGGCAGAGCAGGGCCAGATAGCGGCCACGGTTCACTTGAGCAACTCCCGGCACACCGTTTTGTCGTGCGCGGCACCCAGCAGTTCACAGATGGTCCCGCACAGCTCGGTCTGCAGCGGCTTGGCCGCCGGGTCCAGGCTGAAGGCGTCGCCAAAGACGAACAGCGGCACTTCGCGCTCTTCGGTCAGCAGCCCATTGTGCGAGCGGTCATTGTTCATGCCGTGGTCGGCGGTGACCAGCACCTGGTAACCCTCTTCCAGCCAGCCTGGCAGGTAGTCGGCCAGCAGGATGTCAGCACTGCGTGCGGCGTTGCGGTACTGGCTGCTGTCCAGGCCGTGGCGGTGGCCGACGTCGTCGATGCTCATCGGGTGCACCAACAGGAAGTTGGGGGCGTGGCGGCGGCGCAGGTATTCACCGTCGGCCAGCAGGTGCGAATCGGGGTAGCGGTCGTCCCAGTAGAACAACCCATGCTGGATCGGCAGTTTCGGCGCGTGGGTGTGGCGGTCGCGCTGCGGGTCGAAGGGTGAGCGGTTATACAGCTCGCTCATCCAGTGATAGGCCGCTGCTGCGGTGCCCAGATTGGCCTCGCGGGCGTAGTGGAACACACTGCGCTGGTTGGACAGGCGGTTGACGTTGTTGTGCACGATGCCGCTGTCGATGGGGGGCACGCCGGTGAGAATGCACTCGTACAGCGGCCGCGACAGCGACGGCAGTTCGCATTCCACGCGGTACAGCGCGGCGCGGTCGGCCTCGACGTAGGCGTGCAAGTGGCCCATGGCATGGTGGGCGACCTGGTAGTTGAGACCGTCCAGCAGGACCAGGATGACATTGTGTTGCATGGTGGCTCCAGTCATAAACCGCGTTGGCTTCTTCGCGGATTTACCCGCGAAGAAGCCGGATCAGGCACTACAAAAGATGGCCTTTTACTCCATCTCGATGATCACTTGCTCCTGCCACATCTGCGGCAGTTTCTTCGAGGTGGCTTCCCAGGCTTCGGCATTCTTGATCGGCTGAGCCGCCTTGTACTGCTCGTTCGGCAGCAACTTGGCTTGCACATCCGCCGGCAGCGTCAGGTGCTCGGCACGGATCGGCCGGGCATGCCCCTTGGCCAGGTTGATCTGCCCGGCATCGCTGAAGATGTATTCACGCGTCAGCTTGGCTGCATTGGGGTGCTTGGCGTACTTGTTGATGATGGTGGTATAGCCGGAGATCACCGTACCGTCCGACGGGATCAGCACTTCGAAACGCTTGGGGTCGATCTGCTCGCGGTAGCTCAGGCCGTTGAAGTCCCACACCACGCCGACCTCGACCTCGCCCTTCTCGATGGTCTGGATGGTCGGGTTGGCCAGCGACAGGCGCTTCTGCTGGGCCAGTTTGGTGAACAGCTGCAGGCCCGGGGCCACGTTGGTTTCGTCGCCCTTATAGGCAATGGCCGCCGCCAGTACACCGTTGGCAGCCTGTGCGGCGGTGCCGACGTCACCGATGGCCACCTTGTACTTGCCTTTTTCCAGGTCATGCCAGGAGGTTGGGCGTTCGCCTTCCTTCACCAGGTCCTTGTTGATGATGAACGCAATGGTGCCGGTATAGGCCAGCGCCCAGTGGCCGTCCTTGTCTTTGGCCCACTCCGGTACCTGGTCCCAGGTGCTGGGCTTGTACGGCTGGCTGACGCCCTTGGTCACGGCGATGGGGCCGAAGGCGGCACCCACGTCGCCGATGTCGGCGCTGGCGTTGTCCTTCTCGGCTTCGAACTTGGCGATTTCCTGCGCCGAGCTCATGTCGGTGTCGCTGTGCTTGAGGCCGTACTTGCTGGCCAGGTCTTCCCAGGTGCCTTTCCAGTTGGCCCAGGCATCGGGCATGCCCACGCTGTTGACGGTGCCTTCCTTGCGGGCGGCGTCTTCCAGGGCCTTGAGGTCCGCGGCCATGGCCGAGGTGCAGAACGCGATGGCCGAACCGAGCAGTGACGCCATGAACAACTTTTTCATCCGTAGCTCCTTGGGTGGGTGCCTTTTTACGATCGTTGTTATGAGTGAAGCCGTTGCCTGGAACCTTTGGTCTAGGTCAGCAAACCTTGAGCCAAGGTAGGCCGCTTGCGTGACAGTTTGATGTAGGGAAGGGCGCGCTCAGCGTGTCAAAGGCCCTTGGCTCTACAGCGTAGACCATGGTGACCCCCCGGTTTTGCTGGGCTGGCCCGATTCTGGCAACAGCACGGTTGCAGCGTTGTCACGGGATGTTCATCAGCCCTGCCTAGGCTTGCACTATTCTCCAAGTGCCCTGTTCTGGGGCTGGACTAGTCCAGATAGGTAACCTTTGATGCAGTCGATGCCACCGCGTGCGGTAACAGCCATCTGCCATGCCCTGCAGGAGCAGATCGAGCACGGCCTGCTGGCCCCGGGGGGCAAGCTGCCGGCCGAGCGCAAACTCAGTGAGGTGTTCGACACGACGCGGATCACCCTGCGTGAGGCACTGGCGCAGCTGGAGGCCCAAGGCCTGATCTACCGTGAAGAACGCCGCGGCTGGTTCGTTGCGCCCGAGCGGCTGACCTACGACCTGATCGAACGCAGTCACTTCCATGCCATGGTGCGCGACCAGGGGCGGGTGGCCAGTACCGAGCTGCTGTCGGCGCGCTTGCAGCCAGCCTCGGCGGCCATCTGTGCCCGCTTGCAGCTTCCGGCCTTGTCCAGTGTGGTGCGTATCTGCCGGTTACGGCGGATCGATGGGCGGGCGGTGCTGTATGCCGAGCATTACCTCAACCCCCGTTACTTTCCGGGGATTCTCGAACAGGACCTGGCGCAATCGCTTACCGAGATATATGGGCGGGTGTATGGCATCCGGTACGGGCAGGTGTGCTTCGAGATCCTGCCGACGGCGTTGCCGGTGGAGGCGGCGGGGGCGTTGAAGGTGTCGACGGGCAGCCCGGGGCTGCACATCACCCGCGTCAACAGCGACCAGCATGGGCATCTGATCGACTGTGACCTGGAGTATTGGCGGCATGATGCCATCCGCATTCGTGCCGTGGTGGGGTAGGCCCTAGCTGGAGGCGCCTGATTGCGCCATTCCACCACCACCCGCAGTCACCACCTGCACCGACAACCGTGGTGTCGCCAAGTCCAGCCCTGCCTCATCCAGCTGCCGCTTCAGCGCCAGGTTGAAGGCCCGCGACACTTCCCACTGCTTGATCGGCGCCGTCTTGAACCGCGCCCGCAAGATCGCCGACCCCGACTCGAAACTCTCCACCCCTTGCAGTTCCAGTGGCGACCAGATGTTGCGGCGCATCAGCGGGTCATTGCGCAGTTTTTGCCCCACTTCCCGAATCAGCGTGATCGCCTGGTCGATGTTCATGCTGTGCGGAATCGCCACGCGGAAAATCGCATAGCCAAACTCCCGCGAGTAGTTCTTGATGCTCTTGATCTCGCTGAACGGGATGGTATGCACGATGCCGTCAATGTCCCGCAGGCGCACGGTACGAATGGTCAGCCCCTCCACCGTGCCCAGGTGCCCGCCCACGTCCACGTAGTCGTCGATGGCCAGCGAGTCCTCGATGATGATGAACAGCCCGGTGATCAGGTCCGCCACCAGCGACTGTGCGCCAAAACCGATGGCCAGGCCGATCACACCGGCACCGGCCAGGAGCGGGGTGACGTTCATGCCCATGTTGGCCAGGGCGACGATCACCGCGATGATGAAGATGATCACGAACATCACGTTGCGGATCAACGGCATCATGGTTTGCGCACGGGCGTTGGCCAGGCCCCGGCGCGAGCGCACCAGGGCATGGTGCACGGCGGTGTCGGCAAGGATCCACACCAGCCAGGCGACGATCAGTGTGCCGGCAAGGCCCAGCAGGCGCAGGCTGATGTCGTGGCCATCGCCCTCTGCGAAGCTGATCATCGACAGGCCCCACACGCGCAGGCCCAGCTCGATGAATACCAGCCAGATGAACAGGTGTACCAGCAGGTAGCCAAAGTTGCGCAGGCGCTCGGCATACACGGCCTGGCGCTTGTTGGCACGTTTGGGGTTGGCCGCATGGCGGCGTACCAGGCCGTTCAGCACCATGCACACCACCACCAGTACCGTGCACATCAGTGACTGGCGCAGGGCGGTGCTGGTGTCGCCCGCCGAGACGAAGGTGGCGAACAGCGAAATGGCCACCAGAATCAGTGCCGGAATGAACCAGAAGCTGCCGAGAATCTCGATGGTGTCGCTCAGGGTGCGCCGGGTCAGGCGCCGCGACAGCGGCTGGTTGCGGATCAGATGGGCGATGGGGCGGCGAAAGCGCAGGATGAACAGCCCGGTGCACAGCGCAGCGATGACGTTGGCCAAGGTGGCCAAGGCATGGGCCAGGTGGGTACCCAGTGCAACCAGCATGCGCGGGTCGCTCATGGCCTCGCCAAACGCAGCGAAGCTGCCGATCAGCCACAACGGGCGGAACGCCTGGCGCCGCAGGATGTGCAGGGCGCGGTGGCGGTGCGGGCCGTCCAGCAGCGAAAAGGCGATGACGCAGATGGCCGAGAAGCAAGTGCCCACGACCAGCGCGTAGGCCAGCACCATGGCCAGCGATTTGCCCAGCGACGGCGGCAGCACGAAGCTCAGGTAAACGGTGAATACCAGCGCCACCAGCCATGGGCCGAGCTTGCGCAAGGCAAAGCGCACCAGGTCCCAGGTGCGCGGGTGCTGCGGCAGTTCTTCGCTCAGGCCAAAGCGCAGGCGTATCCGGTGGCCGACCCAGTTGAAGGCATAGGCCAGCACACTCCACACGGCAATGACAGCGGCAAAGCCGAACAGGATGGCTGGCCACTGGTGCACCGGCACCATCAGTTCGGTCAGTTCCGCCTGGGCCTGTTCGATTTCCGCCGCCCAGCGGTGGAACGGGCTGGCGTCGCCGCTGAACTGTTTTTCGAAGTCATGCAGGGCGCCGCCGATCAGCCCGAGTACGCCCTGTTCGACGCTGGGTTGCGACTGCCTGGTCGCGTCGCGCAGCTTTTTCAGGTCGGCCAGCAGCTTGGCCCGCTGTTGGTCGTTTTCGAGGTTCTTGATCACCTCGTCCAGCGACTTGCCCAGCGGCTCGGTGGCCTCCGGTTGCGCAGGCGCACTGCCACCCAGCAGGCCAGGCAGGCCCGCCGCCTGTACCGGGGTGATGAACAGCAACAGCAGCAGGAACAGGTAACGCAGGAGGGCAGGCACTGGCAAATCTACCTCAGGTCAAACGATTGACCGAGTGTAGAGGTTTATGACGGCAGTTTCTCAAGGATCTTCCAGCAGGTGAGGCCGAAGATACCCAAGGTGCCGATCCACATCATCAGTACGCCGATATTGCGTTCGCGCATGCTGAAGCCGATGGTTAGCAGCATCAGGAACAGGAACACCGGCACGAACAGGGACAGAAACGGGGACATGGACAGCAATCCTTTTGCAGTGGGGCCATGTATCAAGCATAGCGCTTGGCAAGCGAGGCGGGATTGACCTTGAGCAGGTCCGGCCCTTTCGCGGCTAAACCCGCGAAGAGGCCGGACCTGTGTACATCAAGGCAACTCGCGGCTACGGTAGAAGGCAGTCAGCACCTTCACCAGGTGCGCCAGGTCATGGCTGCCGCACAGTTCACGAATCGAATGCATGGCAAAGGTCGGCAGCCCGATGTCCACCGTGCGCACACCCAGGTGGCTGGCGGTAATCGGCCCGATGGTCGAACCACAGCCCATGTCGCTGCGCACCACAAAGCTCTGCACCGGCACTTCCTCGGCCATGCACAGGTGGCGGAAGAACCCGGCGGTTTCGCTGTTGGTGGCGTAGCGCTGGTTGTTGTTCACCTTGATCACAGGCCCAGCGTTCAGCTTGGGCCCGTGGTTGCCGTCGTGCTTGTCGGCGTAGTTGGGGTGCACGCCGTGGGCGTTGTCCGCCGACACCATCAGCGAGCGCTGAATGGTGCGCACGTAGGCGTCGCCATCCGGCAGCAGGCGCTGCAGGGTCTGCTCCAGCATCGGGCCATCGGCGCCGCAGGCCGAGCAGCTGCCGACTTCTTCGTGGTCGTTGCACACCAGCACGCAGGTTTCATCACTGTCGGCGGCCAGCAAGGCTTGCAGGCCGGCGTAGCACGACAGCAGGTTGTCCAGGCGGGCGCCGGCGATGAAGTCGCCGTTCAGGCCGACCAGTGCAGCATCCTGGGTGTCGTAGAAGCTCAGCTCGTAATCCAGCACTACGTCGGCGATCAGCTCGTGCTCGCGGGCCAGTTGCTCGGTGAGCAGGGCGCGGAAGTCGATGCGCTCGTCTCCGGCCACCTGGGCGAGGATGGGCGGTAGCTCGTTCTGCGGGTTGATCGCCCAGCCTTCATTGGCGGTGCGGTTCAGGTGAATGGCCAGGTTGGGGATGATCGCGATCGGCAGCTTGAAGTCGATCAGCTGGCTTTCAACCTTGCCGTCACGGCGGTAGGTAACGCGCCCGGCCAGCGACAGGTCGCGGTCGAACCACGGCGCCAGCAGGGCACCGCCATACACCTCGACACCCAGTTGCAGGAAGCCCTGGCGCTGAAGCTCGGGCTGCGGTTTCACCCGCAGGCACGGGCTGTCGGTGTGGGCGCCGACCATACGGATGCCGTTCAGCAGGGGGGCTTGCTTGCCCAGCTTGATGGCGATGATCGAGGAGTCGTTACGGGTGACGTAATAGCGGCCGCCAGGCACGGTGGCCCAGCTGTCACGCTCGTCCAGGCGCTGGTAGCCGGCCGCTTCCAGGCGCTGGGCCAGGCTGGCGGTGGCGTGGAAGGGCGTGGGGGAGGCCTTGAGGAAGTCGATAAGGCCAGAATTCAGTGCGTCGCGCATAGCTCACTCCAGACAGCAGTGGCGCGAGTTTAGCGTATTAAGTCGACAAATTGTGTCTGCCTCCTCGCGGGCTCGCCCGCGAAGAGGCAGGTGCAGCCACGCAGAAATCAGAAAGGTGCAGGGCACTCGAACTTCAACCGCTCCCCGGACACCGGGTGGGTGAAGCTCAGCATCGAGGCATGCAGGCACAGCCGCTCATGTGCCGCCAGTGCTTCGGGGTTGGCATACAGCCGGTCACCCAGCAGCGGATGCCCGATCGACAGCATGTGCACGCGCAACTGGTGCGAACGCCCGGTAATCGGCGTCAATTCCACCCGGCAGTAATCACCACAGCGCTCGACGATGCGCCAGAAAGTCAGCGCATGCTTGCCCTGCTCGTGGTCCACCACATGCCGTGGCTTGGTTGGCGGGTCGTAGCGCAGTGGCAGGTCGATGCTGCCGCTGTCCAGCGCCGGTTGGCCCCAGCACAACGCGGTGTAGGCCTTTTCGGTTTCGCGGTCGTGAAACTGGCGGGACAGCTCGCGGTGGCTGTCGGCATCGCGGGCCAGCAGGATGATGCCGGAGGTTTCCCAGTCCAGGCGGTGCACGATCAGTGCATCGGGGTAGCCGTTTTCCTGCAGGCGGGTGATCAGGCAGTCCTTGTTGTCTTCGGCGCGGCCGGGCACCGACAGCAGCAGGGTCGGTTTGTTGATGACCAGGATGGCGGCGTCTTCGTGCAGGATCTGGATGTTGGACAGCGGCATTGCTTGGTCTCTATTAAATCGGGAGAAAAAAGCGGGGCCGCTTTGCGGCCCATTCGCGGCACAAGGCCGCTCCTACAGGGGAACGCGATCCCTTGTAGGAGCGGCCTTGTGCCGCGAATGGGCTGCGAAGCAGCCCCGGCTTTCAGCCAGATCAGCGATCCGGCAGGGTGATGTTCAGCTCCAGAATCGAGCAGCTGCCCTGGTTTTCCAGCTCGATATGCACATCATCGTTGCCGATGTTCACATACTTGCGGATGACTTCCAGCAGTTCTTTCTGCAGCGCCGGCAGGTAATCCGGTTCGCTGCGTTGGCCGCGCTCGTGCGCCACGATGATCTGTAGACGCTCTTTCGCTACCGACGCGCTGGTCTGTTTCTGTCTGCCACGAAAGAAGTCAAAAAGGTTCATGGTTTACTTGCCTCCAAACAGGCGCGCGAAGAATCCTTGCTTCGGCACTTCGATGAACCGCAGGGGCTTCTCTTTGCCCAGCAGACGGTCGACGGTATCGCTGTAGGCCTGGCCGGCATCGCTCTGGTCGTCGAGGATGACCGGGATACCCTGGTTGGAAGCCTTCAGCACGGCCTGGGACTCGGGGATCACGCCCTTGAGCTTGATCGCCAGGATTTCTTCGACGTCGGCGATGCTCAGCATTTCGCCCTTTTCCACACGCTCGGGGTGGTAGCGGGTGATCAGCAGGTGTTCCTTGATCGGCTCTTCGCCGTTTTCGGAGCGGCGCGACTTGCTCGACAGGATGCCCAGCATGCGGTCGGAGTCACGTACCGAGGACACTTCCGGGTTGGTGACCACGATGGCTTCGTCGGCGAAGTACATGGCCAGGTGCGCGCCTTTTTCGATACCGGCTGGCGAGTCGCAGATGACGAATTCGAAGTCTTTCTTCAGCTCCATCAGCACCTTTTCAACGCCTTCCTGGGTCAGCGCGTCCTTGTCACGGGTCTGGCTGGCGGCCAGCACGTACAGGTTCTCGAGGCGCTTGTCCTTGATCAGGGCCTGTTGCAGGTTGGCTTCGCCGTTGACCACGTTGACGAAGTCGTACACCACGCGGCGCTCGCAGCCCATGATCAGGTCGAGGTTACGCAGGCCCACGTCGAAGTCGACGATGACGGTCTTGTGGCCACGCAGTGCGAGGCCGGTACCAATGGCGGCGCTGGTGGTGGTCTTGCCCACACCCCCCTTGCCGGAAGTAACCACGAGAATCTTGGCCAAGGTGTTTCACCCCTAAAATAGTCGGGACACGGGTCCCTGCAAATAACTGAAATAGCTTAAATAACGGCAACGGTAAAAAAGTTGCTCTAAAAATGCTGGCAAGTATCCGTTAAAGACGGGTGATGTTCAACACGTCACCAGACAGGCTGACTTGCACGCCGGTGCCCCACAGCGGGTCGCGGCGCAGGTCTTCGCAGACCTTGTACTGGCCGGCGATCGAGACCATTTCTGCGGTCATCTGCTGGCAGAAGATACGCGCCTTGGTGTTACCTTTGATGCCGGCCAGGGCGCGGCCGCGCATGGCGCCGTACACATGGATGTTGCCATCGGCCAGAAGTTCCGCACCCGGGCTGACCGAAGCGGTAACGATCAGATCGCCACCTTGGGCGTAGATCTGCTGGCCCCCGCGTACCGGCGAGGTAATGATGCGGGTCGGGCGCACTTCGGGTTCCGGTGCCGGTGGTGGTGCCGGGGCCGGCTCGGGCTTCCTGACCACCTCGGGCTCTGGCTCCAGTGGCCGCTCGCGGGCGCCGGAAGGCGGCAGTACCGGCAGGTCGATGGCGATGGCGGCGGCGATGTCCTCGATGCGGTTGGCGCGGATGGCCAGGGTACGCAAGCCGTGGTGGCGGCAGATCCGCATCAAGCCGGGCAGGTCGATTGCCCCTTCGTCGGCTGGCAGTTTGTCCAGCGCCAGCACCAGCGGCGTGTTGCTGAAGAAATTCGGTGCCTGGGCGACTTTGGCCGCCAGCTGGCGGTCGAGGGCTTCAAGGTCATTGCGCGCCAGTTCCAGTACGGTAATGGCGAGCATGCTGCCCTTGAGCTGGAACACGGAGGCGGTGTCGGGTGTGTGGTTTGGGCTCATGGTCTGCATAGACGGCTTGTTGCGAAAAAAGTGCCCTGACTTATAACGAGAACACCGGTTGCCCGCAACATGCACTGATCCGTTGTAGAATGCGCGGCCTTTGTCTTTCCGGATGCTTCAATGGAACGCCCGCGTTTTCGTCCCTATTACCTTCACCCCAAGTTCTGGGGCCTGTGGCTGGGCCTGGGCCTGCTGTGGCTGGTGGTCCAGTTGCCGTACCGGGTGCTGTTGAAAATCGGTGCCGGGTTGGGTGCCGTGATGTATCACTTTGCCGGTGAGCGTCGGCGCATTGCCGCACGCAACCTGGAGCTGTGTTTCCCGGAGCTGTCGGTCGACGAACGGCAGCGTTTGCTCAAGGCCAATTTTGCGTCCACCGGTATCGCCTTCTTCGAAATGGCCATGAGCTGGTGGTGGCCCAAGGCCAGGCTGGCGCGCCTGGCCCATGTCGAAGGGCTGGAGCATTTGCAGGCCGCCCAGCAGGCGGGGCAGGGCGCCATTCTGATGGCGGTGCACTTCACCACGCTGGAAATCGGCGCGGCGCTGCTAGGCCAGCAGCACACCATCGACGGTATGTACCGCGAACATGGCAATGCGCTGTTCGACTTCATCCAGCGCAGTGGGCGTGAGCGGCATAACCTCGACTCGCTGGCGGTGGAGCGCGAGGACGTGCGCGGCATGCTCAAGCTGCTGCGTTCGGGCCGCGCGATCTGGTACGCACCGGACCAGGACTACGGCGCCAAGCAAAGCATTTTCGTGCCGCTGTTCGGTATCCCGGCAGCGACGGTAACCGCCACTACCAAGTTTGCCCGGCTGGGCAAGGCGCAGGTGATTCCGTTCACCCAGAGGCGCCTGGAGGATGGCAGCGGCTATCGGCTGGTGATCCACCCGCCATTGGAAGACTTCCCTGGCGAGAGTGAAGAGGCTGATTGCCTGCGCATCAACCAGTGGGTTGAAAGTGTGTTGCGCGAGTGCCCTGAGCAATACTTGTGGGCGCACCGCCGGTTCAAGTCGCGGCCTGAGGGTGCGCCGCGGTTGTATGACAAGAAAAAGCGCTGAAAACAGCTGAACCAGGAAGGATGCCATGGCCCCACCTCCGGTAACCGGTCTTATCCTTTCTGGCGGTGGCGCCCGCGCTGCCTATCAGGTCGGCGTACTGGCCGGCATCGCCGAGTTGCTGCCTGCCGGTGCGCACAACCCCTTTCCGGTCATCGTCGGCACGTCTGCCGGGGCCATCAACGCGGTTACCCTGGCCAGCGGTGCCACTCACTTCAACGATGCGGTGCAACGGCTTACCACCTTCTGGCAGAACTTTCGCAGCCACCAGGTCATTCGCAGCGACTGGCCCGGCGTGGTGCGCCAGGCCAGTCGCTTCGTTGGCCACAACCTGCTAGGTATTGGTGGCCCGGCACCCGTGGCGCTGCTGGACAGCAGTCCATTGCGAGGCTTGCTGGAAGCACACCTGAACCTGGACGGCATTGGCCATTCCCTGGTCGCCGGGCAGTTGCGCGCCGTGGCAATCACGGCCTTTGGCTACGAGTCTGGTCAGGCGGTCACCTTCTACCAGGGCCGTGGCAGCATCGAGGCCTGGCTGCGCCATCGCCGCATCGGCCTACCCACGCAGCTGACCATCGACCACCTGCTGGCCAGCGCGGCAATTCCGCTGCTGTTTGCCCCGGTGCAACTGGGCGACGAGTTTTACGGCGACGGCGCAGTACGCCAGTCGGCGCCTATCAGCCCGGCCTTGCACCTGGGCGCCAGCCGGGTGCTGGTGGTCGGGGTCAGCGGCAACCCGCAGCGGCCAGCACCACCGTTGCCGACCCAGCGGGTGTTCAGCGGGCAGCAGCCGAGCCTGGCACAGATTGGCGGGCACATGCTCAACAGCACGTTCATTGATAGCCTGGAAGACGATATCGAACTGCTGCAGCGGCTCAACCACCTCAGCCGGCTGTTGCCGGCGCACCTGGACGCCCGTCGCCTGGGGCTGGCGCCGATCGATGTACTGGTGGTGGCGCCCAGCCAGCCGCTGGACGAGATTGCCGCGCGGCACCGGCGTGAGCTGCCGGCGGCGTTGCGCTTGTTCCTGCGTGGGCCGGGGGCGACGCGGACCAGCGGGGCGGGGGTGTTGAGCTATTTGCTGTTCGAGGCGAGCTATTGCAGTGAGCTGATCGAGCTGGGGCGGCGGGATGCTCTGGCCAAGAAGCGGGAGTTGTGTCAGTTCCTGGGGGTTTGATGTTGCCTGCACTGGCCCTTTCGCAAGTGAACCCGCGAAAGGGCCGGCACAGGTTTACTCGGCTATCTGCAACTTGCGCGCCTGGGTATACACATACCGCACCTTTTCATACTCGAACGGCGAGTTCAGCTGCCCATAGCGGAATTTGGTGGTATAGCGCTTGTCCACCACCTGCAAGGCAAAGATTTCCGGGTGGTCGGTGCTGGCTTCGGCCATATTCAGGTAGTTGATGGCCTGCTCGCCCGCATAGTCAACCACCAGCCCGGTGGTATCGCGCAGGTTCGATGGCCCCAGCACCGGCAGCATCAGGTACGGCCCGTCTGGCACACCATAGAACCCCAGGGTCTGGCCGAAGTCTTCGCTCTGGCGCGGCAGGCCCATGCTGGTCGCCGGGTCCCATAGCCCACCCACACCAATGATGGTGTTGAACATCAGCCGCGCCGTGATCTCCGCCGAACGCTTGGCTTTCAGCTGCAGTACGCTGTTGAACAGGTTCGGCACATCACCGATGTTGTTGAAGAAGTTGCTCACCCCGGTACGCACGAAGCGCGGGGTGACGTACTGGTAGCCACTCACCAGCGGCAGCAGCACCCATTGGTCCAGGCGGTAGTTGAAGTGGTAGATGCGCCGGTTGATCGACTCCAGCGGGTCGTACACGTTCAGCGCCTCCAGGGTAGAGCGCTCAAACTCGCGCTGGTCCAGCCCGGGGTTGAATTTCAACTCGCGCAGCGGGTCGAGAAAGCCGTCTGCTTCGGGCGCCAGCGGTGTGGCAGTCACCTGAGGGTCGGCTTCGACCACGCTGGCCCGTGGGGCGGTTTCGGCGGCCAGCGCGTGGCCGGCGGCAAGCAGGGCAGTGGCGAAGAGGAGTTTGTTAACCACGGAAGAACTCCAGCATGGCGTCACTGTTGACGCGGTAATTGAGGTTGCCGCAATGGCCGCCATGGGGATAAAGGGTCAGCCGGTCACCAAACACCTTGCGCAGGAAGCCGATATCGCCGGGGCCAAGGATGACGTCGTCAGCGTTGTGCATCACGGCAATCTTGTCGCTGCTGCGCAGGTAGTCTTCCAGGGCATACAGGCTTACCTGATTGACCAGTTGCAGGATGCTGTTGCCGTCGGTGCGGGCGCGCCACATGGGGATCACCTGCTCGGTCATGTAGCAGTCGAAGTCGCACTGCAGGGCACGTTTGAAGAACGGCGTGAGGCTACTGCCCTCGGTGATCGGGAACTTCGGCGGAATGATCAGGCCGCGGCGGTTGATCAGGTCGGAGGTAAAGGCAATGTCGGCCGCCGAGAAGCGGAACGAGGTGCCGATCAGCATGGCCATCTGTTCATTGGACAAGTGCTGGCGCGACTGCTGGAAGTCGTACAGCAGGGCGTCATTGAGGTCGATGTAGCCCTTGTCCTGGAAGTAGCGCGTGAGCTTCTGCAACATCAGCTCGTAGAAGGTGGTGCTGCGGTCGATGCCCTTGACCTGGGTTTGCACCAGCTTGTCCAGGTTGTTGATCGAGGTGTACAGGTTGACCGGTGGGTTCAACAGCAGCACGCGCTTGAAGTTGAAGCTGCGGCGGGTTTCGTCCAGGTGGCTGACGAAGGCCGCATCCAGCGCACCCAGGCTATAGCCGGTGAGGTAGAAGTCACTGACTGGCAGGCGCGGGTGCTGCGCGCGCACGGCTTGCATCACCCGGTACATGTCTTCGGCGTCGTCCTTGCTGACACCGGGGGTGGCAAAGCGCGAAGCGGCGCTCATGAAGTCGTAGCTGGTGGGCGACGACAATTGCACTACGTGGAAACCGGCCTGGTAGAACAGCTTTTTCAGGTATTCGTTGATGCTGCTGGTGTACGGTGCGCCGGTGCCCGCGATGATGAAGATCAGCGGCGCCTCGCGGTCCTGGCGGGCCAGGCGGTACTTGAGTTTTTTCACTGCCCAGAAGTTGTCGGGCAGGGTGAACTCGCGCTCCGGGCGCAGGTTGAGGCTGTAGTCGGACTGGTTGATTTCGTCGTCGCTGGGCAGGGTAGGGCGCTGGTCCGGCGGCGTGGTGGCGATGGTGGCCTCGAACGGGTTGGTCAAAGGGAAGCCGTAGCTGGCGGCGTCGATATCCCGCGCCGAAGCGGCCGCAGCCATGAGCAGGCTGCCGAGCAGGGCAGCGAGGCGCAAAGATCGAAGCATGTAGTCCCCCAAAAGAACGCAAGGTCGAGCGGTGTGCAGGCTAGGACCACATCAACGCGGGCAAAGTTGCCTGGCGCGGTGGCCTTTGGTGTGCCTGTTATCTGCAACATAGCTGCAGGGTTGTGATTTTGCCTTACATCGGGGCATAAGCGATCATGGATGCTTTCGATTACCGCTATTGGAGAACGGGATGTCTCGTACGCTGCCGGCTGCGCTGCTTGTGCTGTTTCTTGGGCTGTGGCTTGCAGCCAGTTATGGCGTGCGTTACGGCTTGATGGAGGACGGGCAGTGGGTGGGGTTGTGCACGACACCCGCGGCGTACTGGCAGTGTGAGGTCCGGTCGTTGTTGGGGTTGGGCATTCACCATCAGGTGATGGCCTGGTCTGGGCTGGGCCTTGCGCTGTTGGCGCAGGTGGTGACCGGCCGCACCGGCGGGTGGCTGGCGGTGCTGGCCTTGGTTTTTGCGGTACCAGCGCTGGTGCTGTATACCGCCAGCATTGCGGTGTTTGCGCTGGTCCTGGCGGGGTTGCGGTTGGTTCGGTAATTGCGGTGGGGCTCAAAGGTGCATGCCTTGGGTACTGGGGTTGGGGCGGCGCTCGATCTGCGCGCCCCCTCAACAATCAAGCCGGACGCAGCCGCAAGCTGCGCCACAAAGCCGCGGTCATTAGCACGCTCACCACCGCCCAACCCCAAGCCTGCTGGTTCTCCAGCCCTTCCACGAACAACTGCGGCGCCACCCCGGCCCCGACAATGAACGCCAGCAACGCCACCTCTGCCCGCCGTGCCCGCACCGGCCACAGCACATACACCAGCGCCGGCAACGCCAGCGCCGCACTGGGGAAGCTGCGGTAGCGAGGGTCGAACACCATCGCCAGCATGCTCACCGCTGCGGCGAAGCCCGCCGCCAGCAACAGCCAGCCTGCCCGTGCCTGCAGCCAGGCGAACAGGCGCTCGCGCCAACCGGCCCGCTGCGCCAAGGCCAGCAGCGCGTGGGCCAGCACCAGCAGGTTCAACCCGGCCAGCGCCACCGTCCATACCCACTCCCCGGCAAAGCGCGCATGGGTGCGCATCAGCTCACCCCACAACCCCAGGCATCCGGTGCCAAACGCCGCCAGCAATGGCAGCAGCAAGGCTGCCTGAACCGTTGCGGGGCGCCCGGCAAGTAACAGCATGGCCAGCATCGACAATGCACTGGCCAGCAACCACTGCGGCCAGTAATGCAGGTTGCTCACCGGCCCCTCCAGCACGCCCTTGTCCTGCCGGCCTGCATCGTAAAGCCCCCAGTAACCGCCGACGGCCCCCTCGTTGGCACGTTTCCAGGGTTGGTCGAATGCTTCGATCAGGTTGTAGCGCCAGCCGTTGCTCTCAGCCATGGCCACAAAACCGCGAATGAAACGCGCCTCGTTGACCCGGCTGGGCACTGCGGTTTCGCGCTGGCGGCCTTCGCTGGGCCAGCCGGTTTCGCCGATCAGGATGTCTTTGGGTGCGAAGCGTGTGCCGAACACCCTGCGCACATCGGCCACATGGGCCAAGGCTTCGTCGATACCGCGAGGGTCGTCTTCCCAGTAGGGCAAGAGGTGGATAGTCAAGAAGTCCACCTGCGGCGCTACCTGCGGGTGCTGCAGCCAGAACTCCCATACATCTGCGTAGGTCACCGGCACCTTCACCTGGCTCTTCACACGGGCGATCAGCGTGGCCAGGTGTGCGCCGGTCACCTCTTTGCGCAGCAAGGTTTCGTTGCCGACGATCACCGCGCTGACCACATCCGGGTTGGCGTTGGCAGTGGCAATCAGCAGGTCGATTTCCCTGTCGGTATCGGCCGGGTGGGCGTTAACCCAGGCACCGAGCATCACTTTCAGGCCATGCTTGCGCGCCAGCGCGGGGATTGCCTCAAGACCGGTCATGGAATAGGTACGGATGCACTGGAATCGCTCAGCCAGCAAAGCAAGGTCGGCGTCCATCCGCGCCGGGCGCAGGCGAAACGGCTGGTCGTAGGGCGATTGGTCCTTGTCGAACGGCGTGTAGGACGCGCATTGCAACTTGTGCGACGGGCTGGCCGCATCCGGCAGGTGAACCGGCTTGCCAAGCACGTACCAGAGCCCTGCAAGCCCGAGCAGGGCCAACAGGCAGGCAAGCAGGTACAACGGCAACAGCAGGCGGGCAGAGCTGGGCATCGGGCGGTCCATCGTCAGGCGCAAAAGGGTAGATAGTAGCCCGGCGCCAAAGCTTTGGCATGCAAGGATCGCGCAGGTCGGCGTAAGCCGATGGCGCTAATGGCACAGTGCTGTCGCATATGGGGCGGGTACAGGTCGCAGCTGGATCAGGTCGCCCGGTGTTGCAGGCAGATGATGCAATCTCCTAGACCTGACGAGGGGATGCTTTGATGGCTGCGATAAAAAGAATGCGACGTTTACTGGGTGTGGGCACCGCCCTGGTAATGGCCATGAGCGCTGCACAGGCAATGGCCAAAGAAGTAAGCATCGGTTACGTGGATGGGTGGGCCGACAGCGTGGCCACCACCAACGTGGCTGCAGAAGTGATCAAGCAGAAGCTCGGCTACGACGTGAAGTTGCAGGCCGTGGCCACGGGCATCATGTGGCAGGGTGTGGCAACCGGCAAGCTCGATGCCATGTTGTCGGCCTGGTTGCCCGTCACCCATGGCGAGTACTGGGCCAAGAACAAGGACAACGTGGTCGACTACGGCCCTAACTTCAAGGACGCCAAGATCGGCCTGATCGTGCCCGAGTACGTCAAGGCGGTGAGCATTGCCGACCTCAAGACCGACAGCAGCTTCAAGCAGAAGATTGTCGGCATCGACGCCGGCTCCGGCGTAATGCTCAAGACCGACCAGGCCATCAAGGACTACGACCTGACTGGCTACAAGCTGCAGGCAAGCTCCGGCGCGGCCATGACCGCAGAGCTGGGCCGTGCCTATGCCAAGCAGCAGTCGATTGCGGTCACTGGCTGGGTACCGCACTGGATGTTCGCCAAGTGGAAGCTGAAGTTCCTCGAAGACCCGAAAGGCGTGTATGGCGCGGCGGAAACCGTGAACAGCATCGGCAGCAAGGAACTGGCGACCAAGGCGCCGGAAGTGGCGGAGTTCCTGAAGAAGTTCAACTGGCAGTCCAAAGACGAGATTGGCGAGGTGATGCTGGCGATCCAGGAAGGGGCCAAGCCTGAAGCAGCGGCCAAGGATTGGGTGGCCAAGCACCCTGATCGCGTGAAGGAGTGGACTGGCAAGTAAATGCGCTTGGCGTTGTACTTTCAGCGCCTGTGAGATCGAGCGCCGCGCGGGCGGCGCTCGATCTTGCAGGCGCTGAAAGAGCAACGGCAAGCACCTTTCAGCCCTCACCCATTCAGCTCTTTGTTTCAAATCCGGTAAAACACCGTTGCATCTAAGACTAAGGTCGTCTGGTTGCCGTCCAACAGCCGCATAAAGTAAGGGCGTGGGTTTCATCCCCTACCTGTGCTGCTAGGACAAAAACAATGAACGACAGCATTTACCTCTCGATACAAAACAGCCCCCGTTTCAAGGAGCTGGTCACCAAACGCGAACGGTTCGCCTGGATTCTCTCGGCGATCATGCTCGGCCTTTACTGCGCCTTCATCCTCCTGATTGCCTACGGTCCTCAAGTACTGGGCGCCAAGCTCAGCCCTGAGTCGTCGATTACCTGGGGCATTCCCCTGGGCGTCGGCCTGATCGTTTCGGCATTCGTCCTGACCGCCATCTACGTACGCCGCGCCAACGGCGAATTCGATGAGCTGAACAAGGCCATCCTGAAGGAGGCGCAACAATGATTCGCCACGCCAAAACCCTGGCCGTACTGGCCTGCGGAGCCTTCGCACCCGCCGTGTGGGCTGCCGATGCCCTGACCGGCGAGGTGCAGAAACAACCGCTGAACGTTTCCGCCATTGCCATGTTCGTGGCCTTTGTCGCCTTCACCCTCGGCATCACCTACTGGGCGTCCAAGCGCAACAAGTCAGCGTCGGACTACTACGCTGCCGGCGGCAAGATCACTGGCTTCCAGAACGGCCTGGCAATTGCCGGCGACTACATGTCGGCCGCCTCGTTCCTGGGTATTTCCGCGCTGGTGTTCACCTCTGGCTACGATGGCCTGATCTACTCCATCGGTTTCCTGGTCGGCTGGCCGATCATCCTCTTCCTGATTGCCGAACGCCTGCGCAACCTGGGCAAGTACACCTTCGCCGACGTGGCCTCGTACCGCCTCGGGCAAAAGGAAATCCGCACCCTGTCGGCGTCCGGTTCGCTGGTGGTGGTGGCGTTCTACCTGATCGCCCAGATGGTCGGTGCCGGCAAGCTGATCGAGCTGCTGTTCGGCCTGGACTACCACGTGGCGGTTATCCTGGTGGGTATCCTGATGTGCCTGTACGTGCTGTTCGGCGGCATGCTGGCCACCACCTGGGTACAGATCATCAAGGCCGTGCTGCTGCTGTCCGGTGCCAGCTTCATGGCGCTGATGGTCATGAAACACGTGGGCTTCGACTTCAACACCCTGTTCTCCGAAGCCATCAAGGTACACGCCAAGGGCGAAGCGATCATGAGCCCGGGTGGCCTGGTCAAAGACCCGATCTCGGCGTTCTCGCTGGGCCTGGCGCTGATGTTCGGTACCGCAGGCCTGCCGCACATCCTGATGCGCTTCTTCACCGTCAGTGACGCCAAGGAAGCCCGCAAGAGCGTGCTGTACGCCACTGGCTTCATCGGCTACTTCTACATCCTCACCTTCATCATCGGCTTTGGCGCCATCCTGCTGGTCAGCACCAACCCAGACTTCAAGGACGCCGCTGGCGCCCTGCTGGGTGGTAACAACATGGCGGCGGTGCACCTGGCCAATGCCGTGGGTGGCAGCGTGTTCCTGGGCTTCATTTCGGCGGTCGCCTTCGCCACCATCCTGGCGGTGGTTGCCGGCCTGACCCTGGCCGGTGCCTCGGCGGTGTCCCACGACCTTTACGCCAGCGTATGGCGCAAGGGCAAGGCCAACGACAAGGACGAGATCCGCGTATCGAAGATCACCACCGTCGCCCTGGGCGTGCTGGCGATCGGCCTGGGTATCCTGTTCGAGAAGCAGAACATCGCCTTCATGGTGGGCCTGGCGTTCTCCATCGCGGCCAGCTGCAACTTCCCGGTGCTACTGCTTTCGATGTACTGGAAAAAGCTCACCACTCGCGGCGCCATGATTGGCGGCTGGCTGGGCCTGGTGAGTGCGGTGACGCTGATGATCCTCGGCCCGACCATCTGGGTGCAGATCCTCGGCCACGAGAAAGCCATCTACCCGTACGAGTACCCGGCGCTGTTCTCGATGGCCATTGCCTTCGTCAGCATCTGGTTCTTCTCGGTCACCGACAAGTCCAAGGCGGCTGACGACGAACGTGCGCTGTTCTACCCGCAGTTCGTGCGTTCGCAAACGGGCCTGGGTGCCAGTGGGGCGGTGTCTCACTAACGCTTGAACGCTGATACACAACGCCCCGCCAGTCGGGGCGTTGTCGTTTCTGGCTGATCGTCTTTCAAGTCGTTGGGAAATTTCCGAAGCCCGTTCGGAACGGTCCTAGTTAGCGGCGAGCTGCAAAGTTGAACAATCTCCTTGCTCACCGGAAAAGTCCGGTAGGCATTACCTTATCAAGGAGATAGCCCCCCGTGAAACGTTCGCTGCTTGCCCTGCCCCTGACCCTGCTGTTTGCCGGTGCCGCCTTTGCCGTTGACCCTATCGAGAAGCAAGTGCAAATCGTCGCGCAGGTGCCGACCGATGCCTTCTTCGTCGAGCCAGTCGGCGGCAACTGGATGAACGATCCGCAAGAAATGGTCTGGAACTCCTATCAGCAAAAACTCGACCCGATCCGCAAGGAACTGCAGGTCAAGAGCACCGTCGGCCCGATCACTGCCTACCTGGTATCGCCGGCAGTGATCGCCAGCGGTACCCACAACATCGGCCTGGACGTGACAGTGGGCGATACCGTCCTGAAGACAACGCCAGCTGAGGTCGTCAGCGCTGCGCAAGCGGCCTCGGGCGCCACCGTCGGTTTCAACGTCGCGGCCCAGGCGGCCCCCTCGACCGGGTATGAGCCAGGCAACTATCAAGGCTTGGTGAGCATGATCTTCGAAACCGCTGCGCCCTGATTCCGCCCCCAGCGTTCATCAACGTTTCCTGCACCGGCCTTCGCTTCTAGCGAGGGGCGGGCAGGTCTTGCCTGCAAGCGATGCCCATGACCGATCACTCTTTCATCGCTGCCACACGCTGCTGGCTGACGCTGGCCGCCACCCTTGCGCTATGGTCCGTAACAGGCCCGGCAGTGAGTGCTAACTTGGGTGCGGCCGAAGGATTGCCGAAGGAATTCGAGGCGCATTTCTTCGACGTGCCATTGGCCGTTCGGGTCGACTTGGATGGCCGCTACTTGGGCGACGCTATGGTAGTCCTCGACCGCGATCAGCGTGTGCAGCTACTTGAATTCACCGACACCCTCGAAAGCCGCGAGCCCGAAAGCCTGCGCCGCCGCTGGCGGGAGCGGCTGGCCAATCCTCGATACCTGGGGGATTGCCGGGGAGACTGCCCTGACGGCTTGCGTGCCGTGCATTACAGCCTGGTCAATTCGCAGTTGTCTTTGCTGACCGACCAGGCCGAAGTGTCCGGCACCGCTGAGCGCTATCACCGCCTGCCAGAACAGGGCAGCCATGGCCTGCTGCTGCGCAACCAGCTCAACCTGCTGAATGATGGCCAGGCAACCAGTGGCCGATACGCCTTGCAGGGGCAGGGCAGTGTCGGGCAATGGACCGCCTTGGCCGAAGGCCAACTCGACCGTGGCAGTGACAACCGCCAGGGCACCCGCTACCGGGTCGACCAACTCTATGGTGAACGCCTGGTAGAGGACCATTTCTACCGCCTGGGGTACTTCGCCCCCGGCGCCCAAGGGCTGACGCGCCAGCCCAGGCTGATGGGAGCCAGCCCAGACACCACCGTGGGGGTGATGTTCGGCAGCAGCGACAGCTTGCTGATCGACAGCGCCGCGCCCAGTGCCACGCCGATCTATGTCACCCCCAACCGCCCGGCAATCGCCGAAATCTATCGCAACGGCGTGCTGATCAACAGCCAGCCCGTGCAGCCCGGTTTGCAGACACTCGACACTAAAGTGCTGCCAGGCGGCATCTATGAAGTCGAGGTGCGCCTGGTCGAGGATGGCCAGGAAAGCTCGCGCAGCCAGGCATTCATCTACAAGCCAGGCAACTGGCGCAGCACGGATGCCCCTTGGCGCTATAACCTGTACCTCGGGCAGCAGATTCGCCAGTTCAGCAACTGGCAGCATGACAAGGACGATACCCTCGCCGCCGGAGTGCTGGCCAATTACCTGCTGCACCCGCGCGCAATCCTCGGCTTGTCTGCCCAACGCATCGACGATGCCCTGCAGTATGGAACGTCGCTGGACTGGGACGTGCGTGACCGTTTCAAGTTGTATGGCAACCTGTTCCAGGCCCAAGGCCATGGCAACGGCTATGATCTGCAGCTGATCCATGCCTATGAAGGTGGTTCGCTGGTAGCCAGCCACAGCCGCAGTTGGCTGGCCCGGTCGCAACGGGATCGACAGGACGACCAAGCCGCGCGGCCATTCCAGGCGCGCCAGACGCAATCGTCCTTGTCGCTGAGCCACCGGCTGGACCCGCGCAACACCGCCAGTGTGCGCCTGTCCCACAGCAGCGGCGGTGATGCCGGTACCGGTGTCGATCTGGGTTGGTCCTACTACGGTCGGCTGCTGGGCTCCGATGCCAACTGGCGCCTGACGCTGTTCGACCGCCCCGGCAACAGCGCCACCGGTGATGCACGCAGTCGAGGGGTCAACCTTAGCCTCAGCATGAGCCTGGGTGGCAATGGGCGGCGTGTGTCTGCCAGCGTCGGCAGCCGCACATCACGCGATGGCGGCCGCGATCTCAACACGTCGCTTGGCTATCAGCAGGACGTCGAACTTGGGCCCCTGCGCAGCGTTGGCGCCACCCTCAGCGCCGATCGCTATGGTGCAGGCCTGGAGGGCGAGACCCAGTTCGAGAGCCAAGTGCTGCATGGCGATGCCTACGTGCAGCGTTCCTCGTACAACGGTGAATTCAGCGGTGGCCTTAACCTGGAAAGCCTGGTTGCCATCGGTGCTGGCAAAGCTGCCGTCAGTGGCCAGTACCTGCCGCATCAGGCGGCGCTGATCGTCGATGTAGACAGCGACATCGACGGCCTGAAGTTGCGTGCCGACGATGCGCTGGGCGCCAACTTGCACCCTGGGCGCAACATCATCCCAGTGACGCCTTACAAGGCCGGGCATGTGCAATTCGATTTCGACAATGGCGATACCACGGCGGCGGTAATCCAGCCGTCGAGCATGGATTATCACCTTAACCGTGGAGGCATCGAATACCGCCAGTTGCGTGTGTTGCGCACGGTGACCGTGCTGGGGCGTTTGCTCGATGGCCAAGGGCAACCTCTGCGCGGCGCCCAGGTGGTCAATCACGCCAGCCGCAGTGTCAGCGAGGCCGATGGTTTTTTCGCCGTGGAAATGAGCCACACCACACCCACCCTGGACGTTCGCCTGCGCGGCCAGGCGTTGTGCCTGCTGCGTCTGGACCTGGCCACTTTGCCTCGTGAAGGCGACGTGCTGTTGGCCGGCGACCAGCGCTGCCTGCCTGAGTACGCGACGTCGGTGGGCATGGCGCGGGAGCCAGCCCAATGAATACCGGCAGCCGCTTTTCCGAAGGCGTTTTCAGAAACGTCCTACTGCTTTCCTCGTGGCCGCTAGCTGCGCTGAGCAATAACCTAACCCAATGGACCCAGGGAGCTTTGCAATGAGAGTGCCCCAGATACTGGCCATCGCACTGTTGGCCATGCCGCTGGCTGCAGCGGCCGCACCCGAGCTGAATATCGGTGGTTTGTATGACTACCTTGACGGCAACAAAAGTACCCTGCTCAAGAAGGTGCGCAATGGCGGCGACAGCACGGCGTTCGTCAAGGTCAGTGTCGTCGAGCTGGTGTATGACGAAGCTGGTGTAGCGCGGGAGATCGACACCGAAGGCCTGCCGCTGGAGCAACGAGGCCTGGTCGCCAGCCCCGCCCGGTTGATCGTGCCGGCCAAGGGCATGCAGGTGGTGCGCCTGCTGTATCGCGGCTCGCGGGCCGAGGAACGCTATTTCCGCCTGCGCTTCATGCCCGTGTTGCCAGAGTTGGGTGACGGATTTGCCGTGGACGAGCAACAGGCCCAACAGTATCGAGACAGCCTCAGGGCGGGAGTGAATTTGCTGGCCGGTTTTGGTTCGCTGCTGTTCGTCAGGCCTGCGCAGGCGCACTACCAGACGCCGGTCCGGCGGGAGGGCGGGTTGTTGACCGTGGTCAACGAGGGCAATGCCACCGTGGTGCTTGACCATTTTCGTCAGTGCCGCGCACCGCAGGAGGCTTGCGAGCCGGCCACCAAGCATCACTTGCTACCTGGGCGTAGCCGCCAGTTTGAGGGGGATGTTGCGCACGTTCACCAGTTCGAGCTTCACGAAGGTGACCAGCGCACGGCCATGGTATTGAAGCGATGAAAGTGTTGATGAAGCTGCTGGCAGGTTCCTGGTTGGGAGGCGTACTGTGGCTTGCCCCACCCGTTGCTTTGGCACTCGATGTGACGATAACGGCGCAGTATCTGGGAGGGGGAACGGGGCGGTTCGACAACACCACGCCGCCAGGTGGATTGTGCAGCAGCTGGTTCGCTACATGCAGGACCCGCACGACGGTAACGTTACCCATTACCTACGATAAGAAAACCACCAAGGGCGCTGCCGATCCACGCGATCTTTTCTATGTCGGCTTGCCGGCGAAGCGTGAGGTCGATATCTATCACGATACAACCGGCGAATCGCGACGCCTTACGTTCGAGTGGACGGCCCTCAGTCAGCGAGTGCAGATTGCCAGTCATTTTTATAATCACCCGCTTTACAATCTGACCCTTAGTGGCGGGTGCAGAGCGGTGGGGAGTGTTAGTCAGGAACGGCCCGCCAAGGTCAGCTACCTATGGGATATCACCCAGCCGTCGGCCCCTTCACCTTGCTGGGGCTTTGGTCGGGCTGCACCGAACGGACGGGTGGAAATTGCTTCGGTACTGGAAACCAGCGTTGCTTATGCAATGAACATCACCCCCCCTTTTCGGATGCCAAGTGGCACCTACCGGGGCAGCGTGACTTACAGTATTGGCCCTGGCGGCGACTTTGACTTTGGCAACGATGTCACAGCCCTGAGCGGCAACAGCCTGACCGTAAACTTCGTGCTCGATGTACAGCACGCTTTCCTCTTCGAGTTCCCGCTAGGCTCCGAGCGTGCGGTGCTGGAGCCGCCAGGTGGCTGGCAAGCCTGGCTGGCCGGCGGCAAGCCACCCCAACGGCTCAATCGCGACCTGCCATTCAGGGCCTGGTCAACAGGCCCGTTCAAGGTTTACAAGCTCTGCCAGTACGATGTGGGTCCCGAGTGCGGGATTCGCAACGAGCACAATGATCAGGTGCCAGTACTGGTCGCACTCACCCTCCCAGGGGGTATCCAGCACGCTGGGGGGCAGGTTGAACGCCTTGCCCTGCCAAGTGGCGCTCAGGCGGCGCTGCAGTTCGACGCTGTGACACCGACCCTCAACCGTCGCGGCCAGCTGCATTTCGACGTTGACAGGAGCCAGGTGCAAAACATGCTGAAGCATCCCGGCAGTACTTACACCGGGCAGGTAACCGTCGTCTTCGATGCTGAACTGTAGGCATCACCAACGAGAGAGGCACCATGCACACAGCCCTGGTGGTCGATGACCACCCCTTTATCCGCGCTACCGTCTGCATGCTGTTGCGCCAGCAGCGTGTGCAGGTGGTTGGCCAGGCGGACAATGGCATAGACGCCGTGCGCCTGGTACGCGAGTTGGCGCCGGACCTGGTGATCCTCGACATTGCGATGCCAGGCCTGGACGGGTTGGAAGTGATCGCCCGGATCAAAGCCTGCGGCCTTGCGTGCAAGGTCGTGGTGCTGACCTCGCAACTGGCCGAAGCTTACTCACTGCGTTGCCTGCAGGCCGGTGCCGCAGGTTATGTGGCCAAGACCGATGACCTGGACGAACTGGGCAAGGCCGTCGCTGCCGTGCTGTCGGGCTTCACCTACTACCCTGAAGTGGCGATGAGCTCGGTTTGCAGGCGCGACCTGCGCACCAGTGAAGCCCAGTGCATTGCCAGCCTCACCGACCGTGAATTGACGGTGCTGCTGTACCTGGCCCGTGGCTATGGCAACAAGGCCATCGGTGAAACCATGCTGTTGAGCAACAAGACCATCAGCACCTACAAAACGCGCCTGCTGGAAAAGCTCAGGCTCACTTCGGTCGTTGACCTGGCGGATTTCGCACGCCGCAATCAACTGATCTGAACGTGCTTTTGCGTGACGCTGAAGCCATGTCGGTGGCGTTGATCCATGTCGTTGCGTGTACTGGTGGTAGATGATGCGTTGATCAACCGCTTGTTGCTGTCACAACAGCTCGATCATCTCGGGCATCAGGTTCAACTGGCCGAAGACGGCGCACAGGCGCTACGCCTGTGGCTCGGTGGTCATTTTGATGGGGTGATCACTGACTGCAACATGCCCCGGCTTGACGGGTATGCCCTGGCGCGCGCCATCCGTGAGCACGAGCGGCGCAGTGGCCGGCCACAGTGCCGGGTTATCGGCATGACAGCTACGTTTACACCCGCGGTTCGGGCGCGTTGCCGCGCAGCCGGGATGGATGACTGCCTGCTGAAGCCGCTGAGCCTGAAGCGCCTGGTACAAACGTTGGCCCCGATCTGCCCTGCAGTGCTCGACATTGAACATGTGCAGCGCCTTGTGGGTAATGACAAGGCAGCACTGCACGCGTTACTGGAAGCGTTGCGCTCCAGCAACGTTCAAGACTTTCAGCAACTGAGCGAGTTACAGGAGAACGTTGAGGCCTTGGGCCTACTCGCCCATCGCATCAAAGGGGCTGCGCGCATCGCCCGCGCCAGGGAGGTGGTTTACCAGTGCGAGCGTCTGGAACGCCAATGTAGCGACAAGACGCTCGCACCCGTCGACCTGAAAAGGGACGTGGAGGCACTTCGCCAAGCGATGCTGTATCTGGATCGCCAACTGGCCTCACACGCCCTGCGGTCAAATCATGCCGAGTAACAGGAGCACCAGCAGAATCACCAGTACCACGCCCACGATGCCCGAAGGGCCGTAGCCCCAGCTACGCGAGTGTGGGAAGACCGGTAAGCCACCAATCAGCAGAAGGATCAGGATGATGATGAGAATCGTGGTCATGACGGAATCCTTGCATGGTTGAGGGTCAAGGGCCTCTAACGGCTGGCCTCTTGTAAGTAAGGACCGGCGCCGCGCGGGAAAGATTCCATTTGTGTGCAGCCGGGCGGGCGTAACTGACCATGGAGTCATGCCCACCCATTCACTACCCTGATGAACCCTGCCTGTGCGCCTGGTCTTGATTAGACTCGCTGCACAACCACTTGGAACAAGGCCAGCCACCATGCAAAACCGCATCATGATCACCGGCGCCGGGTCCGGCCTCGGCCGCGAGATCGCCCTGCGCTGGGCGCGTGAGGGCTGGCGCCTGGCGCTGGCCGATGTCAATGAAACCGGCCTGCGCGAAACCCTGGCGCTGGCCCGCGAAGCGGGCGGCGATGGCTTCGTTCAGCGCTGTGACGTGCGTGACTATAGCCAGCTGACAGCCCTGGCCCAGGCCTGCACCGAGCAGTTCGGCGGCATCGACGTGATCGTCAACAATGCCGGTGTTGCCTCGGGCGGGTTCTTCGCCGAATTGTCGCTGGAAGACTGGGACTGGCAGATCGCGGTCAACCTGATGGGCGTGGTCAAGGGCTGCAAGGCCTTTTTGCCGCTGCTGGAGCGCAGCAAGGGCCGCATCATCAACGTCGCCTCGATGGCCGCGCTGATGCAGGGGCCGGGCATGAGCAACTACAACGTTGCCAAGGCCGGTGTATTGGCCCTGTCGGAAAGCCTGCTGGTGGAACTGCGCCAGCTGGAGGTGGCGGTGCATGTGGTGTGCCCATCGTTCTTCCAGACCAACCTGCTGGACTCGTTCCGTGGCCCGAACCCGGCGATGAAGGCGCAGGTTGGCAAGTTGCTGGAAGGCTCGCCGATCAGCGCGGCGGACATTGCCGACTACATCCATCAACAGGTCGCCGCTGGCGAGTTTCTCATCCTGCCGCACGAGGCAGGGCGACAAGCCTGGCAACTGAAACGCCAGGCCCCTGAGCGGCTGTATGACGAGATGGCCGAAATGGCGGTGAAAATGCGCGCAAAAGCCCAATCGCGATGAATGGTCTGTAGGAGAAGCTACCCGGCAATGTAGGGCTTTTCTGAATAGTGATGGAGCTATTGAGTAGCCGAATGCCTACGAGGCAGGCTCTGGTTTTCCCGTTGGCAGGAGGATCGGAACATGCTGGTAATAGGGCGCGAAGTAGGCGAGATCATCGTGATCGGTGATGACATCCGGATAATGGTGGTAGAGACCCGGGACGGGGTCGTGCGCTTTGGCGTCGATGCCCCGCGTGAGGTGCCGGTGCATCGGGCCGAGGTGTACAAGCGCATCAAAGCGGCGAAGCAGGGCAAGGCCTGACCCGCTATTCCAGTAGCTCACGGGGCACGTCATGCTTGGCCAGCAACTGGCACTGCTGGCTCTCAAGGTCGAACAGGATGAACGCCTGCCCCTTGGCCAATGCCTGGCGTACCCGCAGCACCCGGGTTTCCAGTGGGGTATCGTCGCCATTGTCGGTGCCGTCGCGGGTGACGAAGTCTTCGATCAGGCGGGTCAGGGTTTCGGCTTGCAGTTGGTCGTAGGGGATCAGCATGGCAGGTGTTGTCTGAAGTAGGTGTGGGCATGCTACGCGAAACATTCGATATTTTGGGGACGCAAAGCGGCCCCAAACGTCCTCAACCTTTATTGCCAACCAGGCTGTCCACCGCCGGCACCCGCGTGTCGCTCTCCATTTGCGCATCATGCTCCAACTGGTGGCTGAAGCGCTCGAGCGAAGCATTGGCCGGCTGCGAGTCGCTGGCGAACACCGGTGGGCTCAGCAGGTAAGCCGACAACAACCGGCTCAGCGCTGCCAGGCTGTCGACATGGGTGCGCTCATACCCATGGGTGGCATCACAACCGAATGCCACCAGCGCCGTACGAATATCGTGCCCCGCGGTCACCGCTGAATGGGCGTCGCTGAAGTAATAGCGGAACAGGTCGCGCCGCACCGGCAGGTCGTGGTCGCCGGCCAGTTTCAGCAGGTGCCGGGACAGGTGGTAGTCGTAAGGCCCCGACGAATCCTGCATGGCCACGCTCACCGCGTGCTCGCTGGACGCTTGGCCGGGCGCTACCGGGGCAATGTCGATGCCGACGAACTCGCTGACATCCCAGGGCAGGGCGCCCGCCGCTCCCGAGCCGGTTTCTTCGGTGATGGTGAACAGTGGGTGGCAGTCGATCAGTGGTTGCTGACCGCTTTCAACCACGGCCTTCAGTGCCGCCAGCAGCGCGGCTACGCCGGCCTTGTCGTCCAGGTGTCGGGCGCTGATGTGGCCGCTTTCGGTGAACTCGGGCAAGGGGTCGAAGGCTACGAAGTCACCAATGCTCACGCCCAGCGCCTCGCAATCGGCACGGGTGGCGCAATAGGCATCCAGGCGCACTTCCACATGCTCCCAGCTCACCGGCATCTGGTCGATGGCGGTGTTGAAGGCGTGCCCGCTGGCCATCAGCGGCAGCACGCTGCCACGGTATACGCCAGTATCGGTGAATACGCTGACACGACTGCCTTCGGCGAAGCGGCTGGACCAGCAACCCACCGGTGCCAGGGCCAGGCGGCCGTTGTCCTGCAGCTGGCGCACGCTGGCACCGATGGTGTCCAGGTGGGCGGATACGGCACGGTCGGGGGAGGTTTGCCGGCCCTTGAGCGTGGCGCGGATGGTGCCGCGCCGGGTCAGCTCGAAGGGGATGCCCAGCTCGTCCAGGCGCTCGGCCACGTAGCGCACGATGGTGTCGGTGAAACCGGTGGGGCTGGGGATGGCGAGCATCTCCAGCAGCACGCGTTTGAGGTATTCGAGATCGGGTTCGGGATGTCGGTCGGACATGGTCGGGGACTCCTTTAATCCTGTGCTGGCCTCTTCGCGGGCATGCCCACGAAGAGGCCAGCAGCCTTTACGCCAGAGGCCGGCTATGCGGAAACAGCAGGTCGATAAAACGCTCGGCGGTAGGCTGCGGTTCATGGTTGGCCAACCCGGCACGCTCGTTGGCCTCGATGATCACGTACTCCGGCTGCCCGGCATCGCGCACCATGAAGTCCAGCCCCACCACCGGTATCTCCAGTGCCCGCGCAGCGCGCACGGCAGCGTCTGCCAGTACCGGGTGCAGGCGTTCGGTCACGTCTTCCAGGGTGCCGCCGGTGTGCAGGTTGGCGGTGCGCCGCACGGCCAGGCGCTGGTCGGCGGGCAATACGTCGTCATAGCCAAAGCCTGCCGCCCGTAACGTGCGCTCGGTTTCATCGTCCAGCGGAATGCGGCTTTCACCAGCGGTTGCCGCCTGGCGACGGCGGCTCTGGGCATCGATCAACTGGCGGATGCTATGCCTGCCGTCGCCCAGCACCTGGGCCGGGTGGCGGATGGCAGCGGCCACCACTTCGTAGCCGATCACCACGATGCGCAGGTCGAGCCCGGCATGAAAGCTCTCCAGCAGCACGCGGCTGTCGAACTGGCGGGCGTGCGCCACGGCGCGGGTGATGTCGTCGATGCAGGTCAGGTTTACCGCCACGCCCTGGCCTTGCTCGCCATCCACCGGCTTGACCACCACTGCGCCATGCTCATCGAGAAACGCCAGGTTGTCGTCAGCATTGCCCGCCAGCTGCTGCGCCGGCACCTGCAGCCCGGCGTTGTGCAGTGCGTGCCGGGTCAGGCGTTTGTCCTGGCACAGGGTCATGGTCACGGCGCTGGTCAGGTCACTGAGCGATTCGCGGCAGCGAATACGCCGCCCACCCAGGCTCAGGGTGAACAGGCCGCCAGCGGCGTCGTCTACCTGCACGTCGATACCCCGGCGCAGGGCCTCGTCAACGATGATGCGGGCGTAGGGGTTCAGCTCGGCTTCAGGGCCCGGGCCCAAAAACAGCTGCTGATTGATGCCGTTCTTGCGCTTGACCGCAAAGGTGGGCAGGTTGCGAAAGCCCAGTTTCTGGTACAGGCGCTTGGCCTGGCGGTTGTCATGCAGCACCGACAGGTCGAGGTAGGCCAGGCCCCGGCTCATGAAGTGCTCGATCAGGTGGCGCACCAGCACTTCACCCACGCCGGGGCGGGTGCACTGCGGGTCCACTGCCAGGCACCACAGGCTGCTGCCGTGCTCCGGGTCGTCGAAGGCCTTGGCGTGGTTCAGGCCCATGACGCTGCCGATCACCGCGCCGCTGTCTTCGTCTTCGGCTAGCCAGAACACCGGGCCGCCCAGGTGCCGGGGGGTCAGCAGCGTGGCGTCCACCGGCAACATGCCGCGTGCTTGATACAGGGTGTTGATGGCCTGCCAGTCGGCCGGGTTCTGTGCCCGGCGTACGCGAAAGCCGCGGAACACCCGCTGCGCCGGACGGTAGTCGGTGAACCACAGGCGTAAGGTGTCGGACGGGTCGAGAAACAGCTGTTGCGGCGCCTGGGCCAGCAACTGCTGTGGCGCGGCCACGTACAGGGCGATATCGCGTTCGCCGGGGCGTTCGTCCAGCAGGTCATTCGCCAGACTGACCGGGTTGGGGTAGGTGTGGCCGATCAGCAGCCGGCCCCAGCCACAATGCACGGCACGTGGCTGGTCGTGGGGCTGGCTGCCGTCGCCGGCCAGGCGTGCCTGCAGGCGCTCGTAGGATGGCGCCTGGCCGCGCAGCAGGCGCTGACCGTAAGCGATTTCATGGGCTTTCATCGGTCAGATTCCTTGTTCGCTCAGCCACAGGTTAAGCGCCGCCAGTTGCCATAGCTTGGATCCGCGCAGCGGTGTCAGCTGGCCATGCGGGTTGCTGAGCAGGCGGTCGAGCATGGCCGGGTTGAACAGCCCACGGTCCTGGCTGGGGTCGGTCAGCAGCTCGCGTACCCAACCCAGGGTGGCGCCTTCCAGGTGCTTCAGGCCCGGTACCGGGAAGTAGCCCTTCTTGCGGTCGATCACCTCATGCGGGATCACCCGTCGCGCTGCCTGCTTGAGCACCTGCTTGCCGCCGTCGGGCAATTTGAAGCGCGCCGGAATGCGCGCCGACAGTTCCACCAGGCGGTAGTCGAGGAACGGTGTGCGTGCCTCCAGGCCCCAGGCCATGGTCATGTTGTCCACGCGCTTGACCGGGTCGTCCACCAGCATCACCGTACTGTCCAGGCGCAGGGCCTTGTCCACTGCATCCCGGGCACCGGGGCGGGCGAAGTGTTCGCGTACGAAGTCGCCGGCCGCGTCGGTTTCCAGTAGCCAGGGCGCCTGCACGGTGTTGCGGTACTCGGCGTGGCTGCGGTCGAAGAACGCGTCGCGATAGGCGGCATAGGCATCCTCGGCGCCGTCCACCTGCGGGTACCAGTGGTAGCCGGCGAACAGCTCGTCCGCGCCCTGGCCGCTTTGCACGCCCTTGCAATGCTTGGCCACTTCCCGTGACAGCAGGTAGAAGGCGATGCAGTCGTGGCTGACCATCGGCTCGCTCATGGCACGGAACGCGGCCGGCAGTTGGTCGATGATCTCGTGTTCGGCAATGCGCAGCTGGTGGTGGCGTGTGCCGTAGTGTTTGGCGATCAGGTCGGAATACTGGAACTCGTCGCCACGTTCGCCGCCAGCGTCTTCAAAGCCGATGGAGAACGTCGACAGGTCGTCCACGCCCACTTCGCGCAGTAGGCCGACCAGCAGGCTGGAGTCGACCCCGCCGGACAGCAGCACACCCACGTCCACTGCAGCACGCTGACGGATGGCCACAGCGTCGCGTGTGGCGTCGAGCACGCGGGTGGTCCAGCCTTCCAGGTCCAGCTCGCGCTCGTCCGGGTTGGCGCCGTATTTCAGCTGCCACCAGGTCTGGCGTTCCACTTCACCATGGCAGTCGATGCGCATCCAGGTGCCGGGCTCCAGCTTCTGCACATTGGCCAGCAAAGTGCGCGGTGCCGGTACCACAGCGTGGAAGTTCAGGTAATGGTTGAGCGCCACCGGGTCGAGCACAGGGTCGATGTCGCCACCCTTGAGCAGGGCCGGCAGGGTCGAGGCGAAGCGCAGGCGCTCGCCGTTGCGCGACAGGTACAGGGGTTTGACGCCCAGGCGGTCGCGGGCCAGGAACAGGCGCTGGTTGTCGCGCTCCCAGATGGCCAGCGCGAACATGCCGTTAAGCTTGGGCAGCAACGCCGCGCCCCAGGCGTGGTAACCCTTCAGCAGCACCTCGGTATCGCCGTCGGACCAGAAGGTATAGCCCAGGTCCTGTAGCTCCTGGCGCAGTTCGGGGAAGTTGTAGATGGCACCGTTGAAGGCCAGTGACAGGCCCAGGGTGTTGTCGACCATCGGCTGCGCCGAACCGTCGGACAAGTCCATGATTTTCAGGCGCCGGTGGCCCAGGGCGATCGGGCCCTGGCTATGGAAGCCCCAGGCATCCGGGCCACGCGGGGCCAGGTGATGGGTGATGCGCTCTACCGCAGCCAGGTCGGCTGGGCGAGGGGCTTGGTCGATGGGGGTGAAACGCAACTCTCCTGCTAATCCGCACATAAGTCCTTACCGGTTTTTCCGTTGGGGAGGGGGTGCCCCGGATTAGGGCACCTTAAGGAACTGACCTATGTGATTTTTGAGAGTTTTAGAACGATTTGTTATATGAGGTTGAGAGGGTAGGTGCTTGTCGTGAGCTTTGTGGTGTTGCGCGAATCGAGCGCCGCGCGGGCGGCGCTCGATCTCACAGGCGCAGCAAATCCGTCGGCAAGCCCCCGATGCAATCACTTACCCCGAATCAGCTTACGCAACGCAAACCGGTTCGGATGACAAGCCTCCGCCACTGCCCGCGGCAACGGCAACGGTTCCCCGCAGACCCAAGCCGCCACCAGCTCGCCACTTAGCGGCGCCGTGATCAACCCGCGCGACCCGTGCCCGCTGTTCACATACAACCCCTCCAGCCAAGGGCAGGCCACATCCGGCACCTGACGCGCATCCCGGCTCAGCACCGCATAGGCCTGGGCAAACGCCTGCACATCAGCTACCGGCCCCACGATCGGCAGGTAATCCGGGCTGGTGCAACGGAAGGCTGCGCGCCCCTGCAACTGCTCAGGGGCCAACTCGGCTGTGCCCAAGCGCTGCGCCAGGTCGACGGAAATCTCGTCCAGCAGCGCCAGGTTGCCCTGGTGTTCGGCAACCGTTGGCGCCAGGTCTTCGCTGTGGAAGTCGAAGCTTGCGCCCAAGGTATGCTCGTCCCCGCGGGGTGGCGCTACATAGCCCTCTGCGCATACCACCGTGCTGAGCATGCGGCTGGCGGCAGTGGCTGGCAGCCGGGTAATCTGCCCGCGAATACGTTTGAGCGGCAACTGTGCGCAAGGCTCGAAACGCCGAACGTCGGCGGCACCGGCCAGGATGACCACAGGCGCACTGGCCAGCAGGCGCTCACCCGCCCAGGCTTGCCACTGGTCATCCACCTTGCGCAGCTCAAGCACTTCCTGGTGTGTCATCAGCTGAATCCCCGGGTGCTGCAACTGCTGCTGGCACAGGGCAGGCGGGTGCACCCAACCGCCTTCGGGGTAGAACAGGCCGCCGGCAGGCAGGGCCACACCGGCAATGGCTTCGGCCTCGGTGCGCGCCAGGGTGTGCAGCAAGGCGTGGTCGAAAGCGGCAGCCAGCTTGCCTTGGCGTTCGGCCTCTTTGCTGTCGAAGGCCAGTTGCAGCACCCCGCAGGCATCCCAGTCCTGGCCACGCTGCAAGCGCTCGAGCTGGCGACGGGTGTAGCCGAAGCCGGACAGGATCATTTGCGACAGCGCGGTGCCATGCGCAGACAGCTTGAGGTACAGCACCCCCTGCGGGTTGCCCGAGGCTTCCCGGGCCGGTGCATCGTGGCGTTCCAGCACGGTCACCTGCCAGCCACGCCGGGCCAGGCTGGCAGCGGTTGTGCTGCCAGCGAGCCCGGCTCCGATCACGAGCGCTTCACGCGGTCCTGGAATGGCCGGCGGGCGCGCATACCAAGGCGCATTGGGGCCGGGCCGGGGGCCGACGTAAGCGCCGCTCATCACTTCCCACTTCTTGCCGATGCCCGGCACCTTCTTCATGGCGAAGCCGGCTTCGACCAGGCTGCGGCGTACCCAGCCCGTGGTGGTGAAGGTGCCCAGCACGGTGCCGGGGTGCGACAGCCGCGCCAGTTGCGCAAACAGCTCCGGGGTCCACATGTCGGGGTTCTTCGCCGGGGCGAAACCATCGAGGAACCACACATCGATCTGCGCATCGAGCTGCGGCAGCTGTTCCAGTACATCACCGACCAGCAGTGTGAGGGTGACCATGCCCTCGGCGAAGGTGAATTGCTGGAAGCCCTGGTGAACCGCCACGTATTGCGCCAGCAGCGGCTCGGTGTAGGCGGCAAGCTCCGGCCACAGGTGCACTGCGCGGGCCATGTCGGCCAGGCTGAGTGGGTATTTCTCGACGCTGACGAAGTGCAGCCGCGCGTTGCTGTGGGCATGTTCTTCAAACAGCTGCCAAGCGCAGAAAAAGTTCATGCCAGTGCCAAAGCCGGTTTCGCCGATCACCAGGCAGGCGTGCGGGGCCAGGTTGGCAAAACGCTCGGCCAGGCGGGTCTGGCCGAGGAACACATGCTTGGTTTCTTCGATGCCTTCGTTGACCGCGAAGTAGACGTCATCGTATTGCCGCGAGTGGGGGCGGCCCTGGTCGTCCCAGTCGATCTGGGCGTGCTGGAGGAGGGTGGACATGGTTGGCTCGGTTGCAGCAGATGGGCGGGATTTTATGCCATCTGGTGATTTTGCACAGGCACAGGCGGCCCACAAATCCGCTAGTCTTGCTTATCCATTGAAGGAGCCAGTGCATGTTTGAATCCGCCGAAATCGGCCACAGCATCGACAAGGAGGCTTACGACGCCGAGGTACCCGCTTTACGCGAGGCCCTGCTCGAAGCCCAGTACGAACTCAAGCAGCAGGCGCGTTTCCCGGTGATCGTGCTGATCAACGGCATCGAAGGTGCCGGCAAGGGTGAGACGGTAAAACTGCTCAACGAGTGGATGGACCCGCGCATGATCGATGTGCTCACCTTCGACCAGCAGACCGACGAAGAGCTGGCTCGCCCGCCGGCCTGGCGCTATTGGCGGGCCTTGCCCCCCAAGGGGCGGATGGGCGTGTTCTTCGGCAACTGGTACAGCCAGATGCTGCAGGGGCGGGTGCACGGGGTATTCAAGGATGCCGTGCTCGACCAGGCCATCATGGGCGCCGAGCGGCTGGAGCAGATGCTGTGCGATGAAGGTGCGCTGATCATCAAGTTCTGGTTCCACCTGTCCAAGAAGCAGATGAAGGCGCGGTTGAAATCGCTCAAGGACGACCCGCTGCACAGCTGGAAGATCAGCCCGCTGGACTGGCAGCAGTCCGAAACCTACGACCGTTTTGTGCGCTTTGGCGAGCGCGTGCTGCGCCGCACCAGCCGCGACTATGCGCCGTGGCATATCATCGAGGGCGTCGACCCGAACTACCGTAGCCTGGCGGTAGGGCGCATCCTGCTGGAAAGCCTGCAAGCCGCGCTGGCCCACAACCCCAAGGGCAAGCACCAGGGCAACGTGGCTCCGCTGGGCCGCAGTATCGACGGCCGCAGCCTGCTGGGCGCCCTGGACATGACCCTGCGGCTGGACAAATCCGACTACCAGGAACAGCTGGTCACCGAACAGGCCCGCCTGGCCGGCCTGCTGCGCGACAAGCACATGCGCAGGCACGCGTTGGTGGCGGTGTTCGAAGGCAACGACGCTGCCGGCAAGGGCGGCGCCATCCGCCGGGTGGCGGCGGCGCTGGATCCGCGCCAGTACCGTATCGTGCCGATTGCCGCACCCACCGAAGAAGAACGCGCGCAGCCTTACCTGTGGCGATTCTGGCGGCATATCCCGGCACGCGGCAAGTTCACCATTTTCGACCGATCCTGGTATGGCCGGGTGCTGGTCGAGCGGGTGGAGGGCTTCTGCAGCCCGGCCGACTGGATGCGCGCCTACAGCGAGATCAACGACTTTGAAGAGCAGTTGGTGAATGCCGGCGTGGTGTTGGTCAAGTTCTGGCTGGCGATTGATCAGCAGACCCAGCTGGAACGTTTCGAGGAGCGTGAGCAGATCCCGTTCAAGCGTTACAAGATCACCGAGGACGACTGGCGCAACCGCGACAAGTGGGACGACTACGTCCAGGCCGTAGGCGACATGGTCGACCGCACCAGCAGCGAGATTGCGCCGTGGACGTTGGTAGAGGCCAACGACAAGCGCTGGGCGCGGGTTAAGGTGTTGCGCACCATCAACCAGGCGCTTGAGGCGGCGTTTGCCAAGGACAAAAAATAGCTGAAGTGCTCGGCTGCCTGTACCGGCCTCTTAGCGGGCAAGCCCGCGAAGAGGCCGGTACAGGTTATAGGTGGTTCAGCCTTTACCACCCGGTGCCAGCATGTTCTCCGGCCTTACCCACTGGTCGAACTGCTCATTGGTCAGGTACTTCAACTCCAGCGCCGCCTCGCGCAAGGTCTTGCCCTCGCTATAAGCCTTCTTGGCAATCTCCGCCGACTTGTCATAGCCAATATGCGGGTTAAGCGCCGTCACCAGCATCAACCCGCGCTCCAGGTGCTCAGCCATCTGCCCGGCATCCGGCTCGATACCCGCCACGCAGTGCTCCTGAAAGTTGCGACAGCCATCCGCCAGCAACTCGATCGACTGCAACAGGTTATGGATGATCACCGGCTTGAACACGTTCAGTTGCAAGTGCCCTTGGCTGGCGGCAAAGCCGATGGCCGCGTCGTTGCCCAGCACCTGGCAGGCCAGCATCGACAGCGCCTCGCACTGGGTAGGGTTGACCTTGCCCGGCATGATCGAGCTGCCGGGTTCGTTGGCTGGCAGTCGCACTTCGGCCAGCCCGGCGCGAGGGCCGGAACCGAGCAGGCGCAGGTCGTTGGCAATTTTCATCAGGGCCACGGCCAGGGTCTTCAGGGCGCCCGCCAGGCTGGTCAGCGGTTCGTGGCCGGCGAGGGCGGCAAACTTGTTTGGCGCAGTGACGAACGGCAGGCCGGACTCCGCCGCCAGCTCGGCAGCGATGGCCTCGGCAAAACCATGCGGTGCATTAAGGCCGGTACCCACGGCGGTGCCGCCCTGGGCCAGCTCACAGACCGCCGGCAGGGTGGCGCGGATGGCTCGCTGGGCGTAATCGAGCTGGGCAACGAAGGCCGAGACTTCCTGGCCGAAGGTGATTGGCGTGGCATCCATCATGTGCGTGCGGCCGGTCTTCACCAGCTTTTGGTGGCGCGCCGACAACTCGGCCAGGCCCGACGACAGTTCGGCGATGGCCGGCAGCAGTTTTTCATGCACTGCCTGGGCGGCAGCAATGTGCATGGCGGTGGGGAAGCAGTCGTTGGAGCTTTGCGAGCGGTTGACGTGGTCGTTGGGGTGCACCGGTGCCTTGCCGCCACGGCCCTTGCCGGCCAGTTCGTTGGCGCGCCCGGCAATCACTTCGTTGACGTTCATGTTGCTCTGGGTGCCGCTGCCGGTTTGCCAGACGACCAACGGAAACTGGTCGTCATGCTGGCCATCCAGCACTTCGTCGGCGGCCTGTTCGATCAGCCGGGCGATGTCGGCCGGCAGGGCGCCATTGCGGTCGTTGACGCGTGCAGCGGCCTTCTTGATCAGCGCCAGGGCGTGCAGCACCGCAAGGGGCATGCGTTCCTTGCCAATGGCGAAGTTGATCAGCGAACGCTGGGTCTGCGCACCCCAATAGGCGTCCTCCGGAACTTCGACCGGGCCCAGGCTGTCTGTCTCGATACGGCTCATTCTGTACGCACTCCTGTGTAGTTCGAATTCGCAGTTTAGGCCCTGAATCGACAGAGCGGTTCCGTCGCTCGTCGTGCCACTTGAGCACATCGCCACCACGGCGCAGAATGCTCTACTCTGAGGTACCCGCCTCCCTCTCTTTGAAGGAAATGCAATGACCCGTCTCCGTGTCCTTTGTGCCGCCGTTGCCCTGGTTTGCGCCAGCGGCCAGGTGCTCGCTGCCACCGCCAGCCATAACGCTGCTGCCGAGAAGTTCCTGACCCTGGCCAACGCCGACAAGCTGGGCACCCCGGTTTATATGCAAGTGCAGCAGATGTTCGCCCAGCGCTTCGCCCAGACCAAGGCCCCGGCCGCCAAGCAGCCGGTACTGGAAAGCTATCAGGCCAAGGCCAACGCCGCACTGGACAACGCCATCGGCTGGAACAAGCTGAAGCCGAAGATGGTCGACCTGTACACCCAGACGTTCACCGAGCAGGAACTGAAAGACCTGGTCAAGTTCTACGAATCGCCGCTCGGCAAGAAAGTGCTGCGTGAAATGCCCAAGGTCACCCAGCAGTCGGCCCAGCTGACCCAGCAGAGCCTGGAACCCGCAGTACCGGTGGTGAACAAGCTGCTGGAAGACATGACCAAAGAGCTGGACCCGAACGTGGGCAAGGCCGCCGCTCCGGCGAAGAAGTGAGTACGCCGCAATGACCATGCAGCAGCGCATTGAACAGCAACTGGCGGCCCTGGCGCCGGAACACCTGCAAGTGCTCAACGAAAGCCACATGCACAGTCGTGGTCAGGAGACCCACTACAAAGCAGTGATCGTCAGCGAGCAGTTTGCCGGGTTGAACAGCGTCAAGCGCCACCAGAAGGTGTACGCCACCATGGGTGAGCTGATGGGCGAAATTCACGCCCTGGCCATCCATACCTACACCGCCGAAGAGTGGGCCAAGGTCGGCGTTGCACCGGCCTCGCCGGTGTGTGCGGGCGGCGGGCACTGAAACCTTTCTGTCGTTCTGGTAGAATTCGCAACGCGCCGCTTGTCGGCGCGTTTTTATTTGTCAACCCGGTCCGCCCCTTACGAGGGCAACCACCTGGAGAACCTGCTTCATGTCTCAAGCCATCGTCGTCGCGGCGCTGTACAAGTTCGTCACCCTGGAAGACTACGTCGAGCTGCGTGAGCCGCTGCTCAAGGCCATGCTCGACAACAACGTCAAAGGCACCCTGCTGCTGGCCCACGAGGGCATCAACGGCACGGTGTCGGCCACCCGCGAAGGCATCGATGGCCTGCTGGCCTGGCTGCGCAACGACCCGCGCCTGGTCGATGTCGACCACAAAGAGTCGTACTGCGACGAACAGCCGTTCTACCGCACCAAGGTCAAGCTCAAGAAAGAAATCGTCACCCTCGGCGTGCCAGGCGTAGACCCCAACCAGGCGGTCGGCACCTATGTCGAGCCCAAGGACTGGAACGCCCTGATCAGCGACCCGGAAGTGCTGCTGATCGACACCCGCAACGACTACGAAGTGGCCATTGGTACCTTCAAAGGTGCCATCGACCCCAAGACCGAGACCTTCCGCGAGTTCCCGGAGTACATCAAGGCCAACTTCGACCCGAGCAAGCACAAGAAGGTGGCCATGTTCTGCACCGGCGGCATCCGTTGCGAAAAAGCCTCCAGCTACATGCTCGGTGAAGGCTTCGAGGCGGTCTATCATCTTAAGGGCGGTATCCTGAAATACTTCGAGGAAGTGCCTCAGGAAGAAAGCCTGTGGGACGGCGACTGCTTCGTCTTCGACAACCGCGTCACGGTGCGCCATGACCTGAGCGAAGGCGAGTACGACCAGTGCCACGCCTGCCGCCACCCGATCAATGCAGAGGAGCGCGCGTCCGAGCACTATTCGCCAGGGGTCAGCTGCCCGCATTGCTGGGACACCTTGAGCGAAAAGACCCGGCGCAGTGCCATCGATCGGCAGAAGCAGATCGAGCTGGCCAAGGCCCGCAACCTGCCGCACCCGATCGGTTACAACTACAAAGCCGAGGCTTGAGGCATGTCTGCACGCCTGATCTATGTGATGGACCCGATGTGCTCCTGGTGCTGGGGTTTCGCGCCAGTGGCGGCGGCCCTGATCGCCCAGGCGCGTGAGGCCGGTATCGCCACCCGTCTGGTGGTGGGCGGGCTGCGCACGGGTGGCAGTGCGCTGGACAGCTCTACCCGCAAGTACATCCTCGAACACTGGCAGGCGGTGGCCGACGCCACCGGCCAGCCGTTCCGCTTCGAGGGGGCCATGCCCGACGGCTTCGTCTACGACACCGAACCGGCCTGCCGTGCCCTGGTCACGGCCCGCGAGCTGGACGCCGAGCGCGTCTGGCCGCTGCTGGCGCTGATTCAGCGTTCGTTCTACGAGCAGGGCGTGGATGTGACCACCGCGCCGCAGCTGGTCGAGCTGGCCGAGCAGGCGGGCTTCGACCGTGCCGTGTTCGCCGAAACCTTCGCCCGTGCCGATACCCGTGCGGCCACTGCGGCCGACTTCAGCTGGGCACAGGACCTGGGTATCGCCGGTTTCCCGACCTTGCTGGCCGAGCGCAACGGCCAACTGGCCCTGCTGACCAACGGCTACCAGCCGCTGGAGCGCCTGCAACCCTTGCTCGGCCGTTGGCTGCAGCAGGCCGCCTGTGCTTGATGCGCCTGGGTCACCCGACCCGGTACCGGGCAAGCCATACACTGCGGCCGATCGACTGAGCTGGGCGGAAATCCGCCGTCTGGCCCTGCACCACAAGCAAAACCTCTGGTCCGCCAACCTCATCGCTGTGCTGGCGGCGTGTTGCAGCGTGCCCATTCCGCTGCTGCTGCCGCTGCTGGTGGATGAAGTGCTGCTGGGCCATGGCGATGCCGCGCTGAAGTGGATGAACCACCTGCTGCCGTCCAGCTGGCAGGTGGCAGCCGGCTACATCGGCCTGATGCTGGTGCTCACCCTGTGCCTGCGCCTGGCGGCGCTGGCGTTCAACGTGATCCAGGCCAAGCTGTTTGCCGGCTTGGCCAAGGACATCGTCTACCGCCTGCGAATTCGCCTTATAGAGCGGCTCAAGCGCATTTCGCTGAAAGAATACGAAAGCCTGGGCAGCGGCACGGTAACCACTCACCTGGTCACCGACCTGGACACCCTCGACAAGTTCGTGGGCGAAACCCTCAGCCGTTTCCTGGTGGCCATGCTGACGTTGACCGGCACGGCGGCAATCCTGATCTGGATGCACTGGCAGCTGGCGTTGCTGATCTTGCTGTTCAACCCGCTGGTGATCTACTTCACCGTGCAGCTGGGCAAGCGCGTCAAACACCTGAAAAAGCTCGAAAACGACAGCACCGCGCGTTTTACCCAGGCGCTGGCGGAAACGCTCGATGCCATCCAGGAAATCCGTGCCGGCAACCGCCAGGGCTACTTCCTGGGCCGCCTTGGCCTGCGTGCCCGCGAAGTGCGCGACTACGCTGTGGATTCGCAGTGGAAAAGCGATGCCAGTGGCCGTGCCAGTGGCCTGCTGTTCCAGTTCGGCATCGACATTTTCCGGGCAGCCGCCATGCTCACCGTGCTGTTCTCCGACTTGTCGATCGGCCAGATGCTGGCGGTGTTCAGCTACCTGTGGTTCATGATCGGCCCGGTCGAACAGCTGCTCAACCTGCAATACGCCTACTATGCCGCTGGCGGTGCGCTGAGCCGCCTCAACGAGCTGTTGGCGCGTGCTGACGAGCCGCAGTACCCGGCCGCCTGCGACCCGTTCGTCGGGCGTGACACGGTGGGTATAGAGGTGCGCGACTTGCGTTTTGCCTATGCCGACGAGCCAGTGCTGGATAACCTGGACCTGTCCATCGCCCCGGGTGAAAAGGTAGCGATTGTCGGTGCCAGTGGCGGCGGCAAAAGCACCTTGGTGCAACTGTTGCTGGGCCTCTATAGCGCCCAGGCCGGTACCATCCGCTTTGGGGGTGCCAGCCTGCAGGAAATCGGCCTGGAAACCCTGCGTGAAAACGTGGCGGTGGTGTTGCAGCACCCGTCACTGTTCAACGACACCGTACGCGCCAACCTGAACATGGGCCGCGACTGCAGCGACGACGCCTGCTGGCAAGCGCTGCGCATCGCTCAGCTGGATGCCACCGTTGCGGCCTTGCCGCAGGGCCTGGACAGTGTGGTGGGGCGTTCCGGCGTGCGCTTGTCCGGCGGCCAGCGTCAGCGCCTGGCCATCGCCCGCATGGTGTTGGCCGAGCCCAAGGTGGTGATCCTCGACGAGGCCACCTCGGCGCTGGACGCTGCCACCGAGTACAACCTGCATCAGGCATTGGCGCGCTTCCTCAGCGGCCGTACCACGCTGATCATCGCCCACCGCCTGTCGGCCGTGAAACAGGCCGACCGGGTGCTGGTATTCGATGGTGGGCATGTCGCCGAAGAGGGTGGCCACCAGCAACTGATTGCCGAGGGTGGGTTATACGCCAAGCTTTATGGGCACCTGCAGCAAAGCTGACGTTCAAACTGTACAAATCCCCCGATTCCCTGTCATAAAAATCCCCTCCACAACGATGGCAAATGGCCTACGCTGTGCTTGTCTGGGTTGATTTGCGCCTTATCTGCTCTGTGACAGGGAATCCATGAAGGGACATCGCACTCTAGAAGCGCCAAAGTTGCTCGGCATCACCTGGCCCTTCATCGCCGTTGTGGTCTTCCAGGTAGCGTTGGGCAGCCTCAGCCTTTATACGCTGTCGGCCGTGCGCGCCTATGTCGCGGGCGAAAGCCTGTGGTCCAAGGCCCAGAAAGACGCCATTTACTACCTTAACCTGTACGCCGAAACCCGCGACGACAGCACCTATCAGCGCTATCGCCAAGCCATTACCGTGCCGCAGGGTGACCACCAGTTGCGCGAGGTGCTCGACCAGCCCAGCCCTGATCTGGATGCGGCGCGCCGGGCGGTGCTGCAGGGTGGCAACCACCCCGACGATGTCCAGCGGATCATCTGGTTCTACCGCAATTTCCGCAACATCAGCTATATGCAGACAGCCATCGACTACTGGGACATTGGCGACGATTACCTGGCCAAGCTCGATGTGCTGGCTGGCGAGATGCGCCAGAGCTTTGCCACCGGCCCGGTAGACGCCCAGGCAGTGAGTGCATGGAAGGCCCGTATCGTCACCATCAACGAGGGTGTCACACCCGCCGCCAAGGCGTTCAGTGATGCGCTGGGTGAAGGCTCGCGCATGCTGTTGCGGGTGCTGCTGATCACCAACCTGCTGACGGCCATGTTTCTCATTGCTATCGCGTGGCGCCGCTCCAGCAAGCTGCTGGCCCAGCGCCAAGCCTTCGCCAGTGCCCTGCAGGAGGAAAAGGAGCGGGCACAGATCACCCTGCAGGCCATTGGTGATGCGGTGATCACCACGGATGTGGAGGGCAGTATCGGCTACATGAACCCGGCCGCCGAGCAACTGACCCACTGGCAGTCTGGTCAGGCCCAGGGCCTGCCGTTGTCAGCGCTGTTCAGCCTGGTAGACGAGCAGGCTGAAGAAGATGGCAGCAGCCTGGTCGAGCAGGTGCTTAGCGGTAGCCTCAAGGGCGGCGCGGAGCATGCCCGGCTGATTCAGCGCCTGGATGGCAGCACCGTGTCGATCAACCTGGTAGGCTCGCCCATCGTCAGCGATGGCCAGGTCAGCGGCATCGTACTGGTACTGCATGACATGACCCAAGAACGCCAGTACATCGCCAACCTGTCCTGGCAGGCCACCCACGATGCCCTGACCGGCCTGGCCAACCGCCGCGAGTTCGAGTACCGCCTGGAGCAGGCGCTCAATGACCTGGCGCGCCAGGCTGGGCGGCATTCGCTGATGTTCCTTGACCTCGACCAGTTCAAGCTGGTGAACGACACCTGCGGCCACGCCGCCGGTGATGAGCTGCTGCGGCACATCTGCGCCGTGCTGCAATCCGGCCTGCGTGAAGGCGATACCCTGGCGCGGCTGGGGGGTGACGAATTTGGCGTGCTCCTGGAAAACTGCCCGCCCGACCAGGCCGAGCGCATTGCCGAACAGTTACGCCAGATGGTGCAGAGCCTGCATTTCGTGTGGAAGGGACGGCCGTTCGTCACCACGGTCAGTGTTGGCCTGGTGCACATGGCCCAGGCCCCCGGTACCCTCGAAACCTCGCTGCGCGCTGCCGACATGGCCTGCTACATGGCCAAGGAAAAGGGGCGCAACCGCGTGCAGGTGTACCACGCCGATGACAGTGAGCTGTCCATGCGCTTTGGTGAAATGGCCTGGATCCAGCGCTTGCATGTGGCCCTGGAAGAAAACCGCTTCTGCCTGTACGCCCAGGAAATTGCCCCGCTGAAAACGTTCGAAGGCCCGGGCCATATCGAAATCCTGCTGCGCCTGCACGACGAAAGTGGCCGTACCATTCTGCCCAGCAGCTTCATTCCGGCAGCCGAGCGCTATGGCCTGATGACCGCGCTGGACCGCTGGGTGGTGCGCAATGTGTTCCAGGTCATCCGCCAATGCCTGGACGAACGGCGTGAAGGGCCGCTGTCGATCTGCGCGATCAACCTGTCAGGGTCTAGCATCGGCGATGACAAGTTTCTCGAGTACCTGCAGCGGCTCTTTGTCGAATACGCAATCCCGCCACGGATGATCTGTTTCGAAATCACCGAAACCAGCGCCATTGCCAACCTGGGTAGCGCCATCCGCTTCATCAACGAGTTGAAGGGGCTGGGCTGCCGCTTCTCGCTCGATGATTTTTGCGCTGGCATGTCTTCGTTCGCCTACCTCAAGCATTTACCCGTGGATTTCCTGAAAATTGACGGCAGTTTCGTCAAGGACATGCTCGACGACCCGGTCAACCGGGCCATGGTCGAGGTCATCAACCATATCGGCCATGTCATGGGGAAACGCACCATCGCCGAGTTCGTCGAAACACCCTTGATCGAGCAGGCCCTACAGGAAATAGGCGTGGATTACGCCCAGGGTTACCTGATCGAACGCCCGCAGGTGTTCACCTGTGACAGTCTGCAGCGCCAACGGATCGCCGCCCGGCCTCTGTTGCAGCGCGCACCTGGCACGTTTCGCTAGCTAGAAATCACAAGGATCAAGGAGCTGAAAGTGATTGATGCATTCGTTCGTATCGGGCCTTTGATGGACCCCGCCAGCTACCCACAGTGGGCCCAGCAACTGATTGAAGACTGTCGCGAAAGCAAGCGCCGGGTGGTCGAGCACGAGTTCTATGCGCGCCTGCGCGATGGCCAGCTCAAGCAGTCGACCATTCGCCAGTACCTGATCGGTGGCTGGCCGGTGGTGGAGCAGTTTTCGCTGTACATGGCCCACAACCTGACCAAGACCCGTTATGGGCGGCACCAGGGCGAAGACATGGCGCGGCGCTGGTTGATGCGCAATATCCGGGTTGAGCTGAACCACGCCGACTACTGGGTGAACTGGTGTCAGGCGCATGGCGTGCACCTGCATGAGTTGCAGGCCCAGGAAGTGCCGCCCGAGCTGAACGGGTTGAACGACTGGTGCTGGCGCGTGTGCGCTACCGAGAACCTGGCCATTTCCATGGCGGCGACCAACTACGCCATCGAGGGGGCTACCGGGGAGTGGTCGGCGGTGGTGTGCTCGACCGACACCTATGCACTGGGCTTCCCGGAGGACCAGCGCAAGCGGGCGATGAAGTGGCTGAAGATGCATGCCCAGTATGACGATGCGCACCCGTGGGAGGCGCTGGAGATCATCTGTACCCTGGCGGGCGAGAACCCGACGCTGGGGCTGCGCACCGAGCTGCGCAGGGCGATTTGCAAGAGTTACGACTGCATGTTCCTGTTCCTGGAAAGGTGCATGCAACTGGAAGGGCGCCAGCAGGGCCGCCTGCGCCCGGCGTTGGCAGCGGGCTGATCTGCTTTCCTGTACCGGCCTCTTCGCGGGCAAGCCCGCGAGAGGCCGGTACAGGTTTATTGGGCGTTGAACGCCTGCCCATTCACCCCGGTGCTGTCCGGCCCCATCAGGTACAGGTACACCGGCATGATCTCTTCGGGCAGCGGGTTGTTCTGCGGGTTCTCGCTGGGGTAGGCCTGGGCGCGCATCGCCGTGCGCGTGGCGCCCGGGTTGATGCTGTTGGAGCGTACCGGCGCCACGCCTTCCAGCTCGTCGGCCAAGGTCTGCATCAGGCCCTCTGTGGCGAACTTCGACACCCCATAGGCACCCCAGTAGGCCCGGCCCTTGCGCCCGACGCTGCTGCTGGTGAACACCACCGAGGCGTCTTGCGACAGTTTCAATAGCGGCAGCAGGGTGCTGGTGAGCATGAAGGTGGCATCGACGTTGATGTGCATCACGCGCATGAAGTTGTCGCCCGACAACTGCTCCAGCGGCGTGCGCGGGCCGATGATCGAGGCATTGTTCAGCAGGCCGTCCAGGCGGCCGAACTGATCCTCGATCATCACCGCCAGCTCGTCGTACTGGTGGGGCAGGGCGGTTTCCAGGTTGAACGGGATGACCACCGGTTGCGGGTGCCCGGCGGCTTCGATCTGGTCGTAGACCTCGTTCAGGTTGGCCTCGGTCTTGCCCAGCAGCAGCACGGTGGCGCCCAGTGCGGCGTAGGCCTTGGCGGCCGCGGCACCGATGCCGCGGCCGGCACCGGTAACCAGGATGACCCGGCCTTGCAGCAGGTCGGGGCGGGCGGTGTAGTCGAACATGGTAGGTCCTTCGTGTTCGTTGGCGGGGGTCAGCAGCCGCACAGCGCGCTGTCGATCACTTTGCGCAGTTCCAGCGGGTGGTCCACCACCACGTCGGCACCCCAGTTGTTAGGGTTGTCCTCTGGATGAATATAGCCGTAACGCACCGCCGCCGTGCGGGTGCCGGCGTCGCGGCCAGACTCGATGTCGCGCAGGTCGTCGCCGACGAACAGCACGCTGGCCGGGTCCAGGTCCAGGGTCTTGCAGGCCAGGATCAGCGGCTCGGGGTCGGGCTTGCTGTTTTTTACATGGTCCGGGCAGATCAGCAAGGCCGAACGCTCGGCCAGGCCCAGCTGCTGCATGATCGGCTCGGCGAAACGCACCGGCTTGTTGGTGACCACGCCCCACACCAGGTTGCCTTTCTCGATGTCGGCCAGCAACTCGGCCATGCCGTCGAACAGCTTGCTGTGCACCGCGCAGTCGCGCTGGTAGCGCTCCAGGAACTCCAGGCGCAGGGCCTCGAAGCCTTCGGCATCCGGGTCCATGGCAAACGTGGCGGCTACCATGGCGCGGGCACCGCCCGAGATCACGCCACGGATCAGGTTGTCGTCAACGGCCGGCAGGCCGCGCTCGGCGAGCATGGCCTGGCAGATGGCGATGAAGTCTGGCGCCGTGTCCAGCAAGGTGCCGTCCATGTCGAAGAGTACTGCTCGCAAACGCATGCTCATTCCTCGCGCAGGGTCTGGATCATGTAGTTGACGTCGACGTCGCTGTTGAGCTTGTAGTGCTTGGTCAGCGGGTTGTAGGTCAGGCCGATGATGTCTTTGACTTCGAGGCCGGCAGCGCGGCTCCACGCGCCCAGTTCGGATGGGCGGATGAACTTCTTGAAGTCGTGGGTGCCGCGCGGCAGCATCTTAAGGATGTACTCGGCGCCGACGATGGCCAGCAGGTAGGCCTTGGGGTTGCGGTTGATGGTGGAGAAGAACACCTGGCCACCCGGCTTGACCATGCGGTAGCAGGCGCGAATCACCGAAGACGGGTCGGGCACGTGCTCGAGCATTTCCAGGCAGGTGACCACGTCGAACTGTTCGGGCATTTCTTCGGCCAGGGCTTCGGCGGTAATCTGCCGGTATTCCACCTGCACGCCGGACTCCAGCTGGTGCAGTTGGGCCACGGCCAAGGGGGCTTCGCCCATGTCGATACCGGTTACCGTGGCACCGCGCAGGGCCATGGCTTCGCTGAGGATGCCGCCGCCGCAGCCGACGTCCAGCACCTTCTTGCCGGCCAGGCTGGCGCGTTCGTCGATCCAGTTGACGCGCAGCGGGTTGATTTCGTGCAGCGGCTTGAACTCGCTTTCGCGGTCCCACCAGCGGTGGGCCAGCGCTTCGAACTTGGCGATTTCGGCGCGGTCGACGTTGCTCATTGAACAGTCCTCTGAAACTTCGCAAAATTGCGCCGGAGTATACCCGAGCGCTCGGCCCCGAGGGTCGCTATAATCGCCGGCTTTTGATATCCGAACGACGGGGAGAGGCGATGCGCGAGCGACTTTTGGCGGCGGAGAAGGTGACCGGGATCCGCTGGCAGGGCGGCGTCTTGCACCTGCTCGACCAGCGCCTGCTGCCCTCGGATGAACGCTGGCTGGCCTGCGACAATGTCGCGCAGGTGGCGGCGGCGATCCGTGACATGGCGGTGCGCGGCGCTTCGGCCATCGGCATTGCCGCCGCTTACGGCCTGGTGCTGGCCCTTGAGGAGCGGCTGGCCGAAGGTGGCGATTGGGAAATGGACCTTGAAGAGGACTTCCTCTGCCTCGCCGAGGCGCGTCCCACCGCCGCCAACCTGTTCTGGGCGCTGAACCGCATGCGCGAGCGCCTGCAGCGTCTGCGCCCGTATGAAGATGTGCTGGCAGCACTGGAGGCCGAAGCCGTGGCCATCCATGAAAGCGACCGTGAAGCCAACCTGACCATGGCTCAGCAAGGCATCGAACTGATTCGCCGTCACCAGGGCAATGCCCAGACCCTGCTCACCTATGGCAATGCCGGTGCGCTGGCCAGCGGCGGCTTTGGTACCGCGTTGGGGGTGATCCGCGCCGGCTACCTCGAAGGCATGGTCGAGCGGGTGTATGCCGGCGAAACCCGCCCCTGGCTGCAAGGCTCGCGCCTGACCGCCTGGGAGCTGGCCAACGAAGGCATCCCGGTCACCCTGTGCGCCGACTCGGCGCTGGCGCACCTGATGAAGACCAAAGGCATCACCTGGGTGGTGGTGGGCGCGGACTGCATCGCTGCCAACGGCGACGTGGCCAGCAAGATCGGCACCTACCAGCTGGCGGTCAGCGCCATGCACCACGGTGTGCGCTTCATGGTGGTGGCGCCGAGCACCAGCATCGACCTGAACCTGGCCACTGGCGAGGATATTCCGCTGGAAGAGCGCGCGTCCGACGAACTGCTGGACATTGCCGGTACCCGGGTGGCGCCGGATGTGGAGGTGTTCAATCCGGTGTTCGACGTGACCCCGGCCGACCTGATCGATGTGATCGTGACCGAGCGAGGCATTGTCGAACGCCCTGATACCGCCAAACTGGCGCAGTTGATGTGCCGCAAGCGGTTGCATTGAGCTGGAGATCGAGCGCCGCGCGGGCGGCGCTCGATCTCTCAAACACCGAAAAACTAAAGGCAAGCACCCCCGTGCCACATCTCCCCACCGCCCCCGCCTTTGTGATAACATCCGGCAGTTTCCAGGACCGCCCATCACGGCGGCCTTCATTGCGCAGATCCATGGCACAACTCATTGATTTGTCGTAAGTCGTCGCACCCTTATGCGCTGCGGCGGCGAGCTTCGTTCGGCCCTTGATGGAGCTGCGAAGTTTCACCAGAAAAAGGAATCAGGCTTCTCATGGGCGAACTGGCCAAAGAAATCCTCCCGGTCAATATCGAAGACGAACTGAGACAGTCTTACCTCGACTACGCGATGAGCGTGATTGTCGGGCGAGCGCTGCCCGATGCGCGTGACGGCTTGAAGCCCGTGCATCGTCGCGTTCTCTATGCGATGAGCGAACTGGGCAACGACTGGAACAAGCCGTACAAGAAATCCGCCCGTGTGGTCGGTGACGTGATCGGTAAGTACCACCCGCACGGCGACACTGCGGTCTACGACACCATCGTGCGTATGGCCCAGCCGTTCTCGCTGCGCTACCTGCTGGTCGACGGCCAGGGCAACTTCGGTTCGGTGGACGGCGACAACGCCGCAGCCATGCGATACACCGAAGTGCGCATGACCAAGCTGGCCCACGAGCTGCTGGCCGACCTGCACAAAGAAACCGTCGACTGGGTGCCCAACTACGACGGCACCGAGCAGATCCCGGCGGTCATGCCGACCCGTATTCCCAACCTGCTGGTCAACGGCTCCAGCGGTATCGCCGTGGGCATGGCGACCAACATCCCGCCGCACAACCTCGGTGAAGTCATCGACGGCTGCCTGGCGCTGATCGACAACCCGGAAGTCACCATCGATGAGCTGATGCAGCACATCCCGGGCCCGGATTTCCCGACTGCCGGCATCATCAATGGTCGCCAAGGCATCATCGAGGCCTATCGTACCGGCCGTGGCCGCATCTACATGCGTGCCCGTTCCGAAATCGAAGACATCGACAAGGTCGGCGGCCGCCAGCAGATCGTCGTGACCGAGTTGCCGTACCAGCTGAACAAGGCGCGCCTAATCGAAAAGATCGCCGAGCTGGTAAAAGAGAAGAAGATCGAAGGCATCACCGAGCTGCGCGACGAGTCCGACAAGGACGGCATGCGCATCGTCATCGAGCTGCGTCGCGGCGAGGTGCCGGAGGTGGTGCTCAACAACCTCTATCAGCAAACCCAGCTGCAGAGTGTGTTCGGTATCAACGTGGTGGCCCTGGTCGACGGCCGTCCGCGCCTGCTCAACCTCAAGGACCTGCTCGAAGCGTTCGTCCGTCACCGCCGTGAAGTGGTGACCCGGCGTACCGTGTTCGAGCTGCGCAAGGCCCGCGAACGCGGCCACATCCTTGAAGGCCAGGCGGTCGCGCTGTCCAACATCGACCCGGTCATCGCCCTGATCAAGGCCTCGCCGACGCCGTCCGAAGCCAAGGAAGCCCTGGTTTCCACGCCGTGGGAATCCAGTGCCGTGCAGGTCATGGTCGAGCGCGCCGGCGCCGATTCCTGCCGCCCTGAAGACCTGCCAGAGCAATACGGCCTGCATGACGGCAAGTACTTCCTGTCGCCAGAGCAGGCCCAGGCCATTCTCGACCTGCGCCTGCACCGCCTGACCGGCCTTGAGCACGAGAAGCTGCTGGCCGAGTACCAGGAAATCCTCGAGCAGATCGGCGAGCTGATCCGCATCCTCAGCAGCGCCGAGCGCCTGATGGAAGTGATCCGCGAAGAGCTGGAAGCCATCCGTGCCGAATACGGCGATGCCCGGCGTACCGAAATTCTCGATGCGCGCCACGACCTCAGCTACGGCGACATGATCCCGGAAGAAGAGCGTGTGGTCACCATCTCCCACGGCGGCTACGCCAAGACCCAGCCGCTGTCCGCCTACCAGGCCCAGCGCCGTGGCGGCAAAGGCAAGTCGGCTACCGGGGTGAAGGACGAGGACTACATCGAGCACCTGCTGGTCGCCAACAGCCACGCTACCTTGTTGCTGTTCTCCAGCAAGGGCAAGGTGTACTGGCTGAAAACCTACGACATCCCTGAAGCGTCCCGCGCTGCCCGTGGTCGCCCGCTCGTCAACCTGCTGCCGCTGGAGGAGGGTGAGCGCATCACCGCCATGCTGCAGATCGACCTCGAGGCCCTGCAGCAGAGCGCTGGCGCCGAAGAAGAGCTGGACGAGGCGGAAGATGCCGTACTCGAAGGCGAAGTGATCGAGGCCGAGGAAGTCGACGAAGAAGACGGCGATACCCCTGAGTGGGTGGCCGAGCCGACTGGCGCCTACATCTTCATGGCCACCGCTTCGGGTACCGTGAAGAAGACCCCACTGGTGCAGTTCGCCCGTCCGCGCTCCAACGGCCTGATTGCCCTCAAGCTGAAAGAAGGTGACACCCTGATCGCTGCCGCCATTACTGACGGCGCCAAGGAAGTCATGATGTTCTCCGACGCCGGCAAGGTGATCCGCTTCGCTGAAAGCGTGGTGCGCGAAATGGGCCGTAACGCCCGTGGCGTACGCGGCATGAAGCTGGGCAAGGGGCAGCAGATCATTTCCATGCTGATCCCGGAATCGGGTGCGCAGATCCTGACTGCCTCCGAGCGTGGCTTCGGCAAACGCACCCCGCTGTCCAAGTTCCCGCGTCGCGGCCGCGGTGGCCAGGGCGTGATCGCCATGGGTACCAAAGGGCGCAACGGTCTGCTGATCGGCGCCATCCAGGTGCAGGAAGGCGAAGAGATCATGCTGATCTCCGACCAGGGTACGCTGGTGCGTACACGGGTAGGTGAGGTGTCCAGCCTGGGCCGTAACACCCAGGGCGTGACCTTGATCAAGCTGGCTACCGACGAGACGTTGGTGGGCCTGGAGCGTATCCAGGAGCCTTCCGAGGACGAACTCGACGATGTGATCGAGACGGACGAAGAGGGCGTCGAGGCTGAGGCGCCAGACAACGAAGAAGCTGCTGGCGCCGAAGAGGCCCCGCAGGAGTAAGCAAGCGTAAACCCGAGCGGGGCGACCAAGGTCGCCCCGTTTGACTGAATAGGCCGGGCATTGCCTGGCCCTGTGGGAGCGGGCTTGCCCGTGAATGAGGCGCCGCGGTGTATGGCACCGGCTTCGCCGGTGTTCGCGGGCAAGCCCGCTCCCACAGGGTTCCCGCAGAACTAGCTGTTTAGATCTATTAGAGCGAGAGTGGATGTGAGCAAACGAGCCTTTAACTTCTGCGCAGGCCCTGCCGCGCTTCCTGACGCTGTTTTGCAGCGCGCCCAGGCCGAAATGCTGGACTGGAACGGCAAGGGCTTGTCGGTGATGGAAATGAGCCATCGCAGCGACGACTACGTGGCCATCGCCGAAAAGGCCGAGCAGGACCTGCGTGACCTGCTGTCCGTCCCCTCCAACTACAAGGTGCTGTTCCTGCAGGGCGGCGCCAGCCAGCAGTTCGCTGAAATCCCGCTGAACCTGTTGCCGGAAAACGGCACTGCCGACTACATCGAAACCGGCATCTGGTCGAAAAAAGCCATCGAAGAAGCGCGCCGCTTCGGCAATGTCAACGTCGCCGCCAGCGCCAAGCCTTACGACTACCTGGCGATCCCGGGTCAGAACGAGTGGAACCTGACCAAAAACGCCGCCTACGTGCACTATGCATCCAACGAGACCATCGGTGGCCTGCAGTTTGACTGGGTGCCGGAAACCGGTGACGTCCCGCTGGTGGTCGATATGTCGTCCGACATCCTCTCGCGCCCCATCGACGTGTCCCAGTACGGCCTGATCTACGCCGGTGCGCAGAAGAACATCGGCCCGAGTGGCCTGGTGGTGGTGATCGTGCGTGAAGACCTGCTGGGCCATGCCCGCAGCAGCTGCCCGACCATGCTCGACTACAAGGTTTCAGCTGACAACGGCTCGATGTACAACACCCCGGCCACTTACTCCTGGTACCTCTCGGGCCTGGTCTTCGAGTGGCTGAAAGAGCAGGGTGGCGTCGACGCCATGGAGCAGCGCAACCGCGCCAAGAAAGAGCGTCTGTATGGCTTCATCGACAACAGCGATTTCTACACCAACCCGATCAGCCACAACGCCCGTTCGTGGATGAACGTGCCGTTCCGCCTGGCTGACGAGCGCCTGGACAAGGCCTTCCTTGCCGGTGCCGATGCCCGTGGCCTGCTCAACCTCAAGGGCCACCGCTCGGTGGGCGGCATGCGCGCTTCCATCTACAACGCCCTGGGCCTGGAAGCAGTGGAAGCGCTGGTGGGCTACATGGCTGAATTCGAGAAGGAGCACGGCTGATGTCCGAACAGGAGCTCAAGGCGCTGCGCGTACGCATCGACAGCCTCGACGAGAAAATCCTCGAGCTGATCAGCGACCGCGCCCGTTGCGCCGAAGAAGTGGCCCGGGTCAAGACCGCCTCGCTGAAAGAAGGCGAGAAGCCGGTGTTCTACCGCCCTGAGCGTGAGGCTGCGGTGCTCAAGCGCGTGATGGAGCGCAACAAAGGCCCGCTGGGCAACGAAGAGATGGCGCGGCTGTTCCGCGAAATCATGTCCTCGTGCCTGGCCCTGGAAGAACCGCTGAAAATCGCCTATCTCGGCCCTGAGGGTACTTTCACCCAGGCGGCGGCCATGAAGCACTTTGGTCACGCGGTGATCAGCCGCCCGATGGCAGCCATCGACGAAGTGTTCCGTGAAGTGGCGGCCGGTGCTGTCAATTTCGGCGTGGTGCCGGTGGAAAACTCCACCGAAGGCGCTGTCAGCCATACCCTGGACAGCTTCCTTGAGCACGACATGGTGATTTGCGGCGAGGTCGAGCTGCGTATCCACCACCACCTGCTGGTGGGCGAAAATACCAAGACCGACAGCATCACCCGTATCTACTCCCACGCTCAGTCGCTGGCCCAGTGCCGCAAGTGGCTGGACGCGCACTACCCGAACGTGGAGCGCGTCGCTGTATCGAGCAATGCTGAGGCCGCCAAGCGCGTCAAGGGTGAGTGGAATTCGGCGGCGATCGCCGGTGATATGGCAGCCAACCTGTATGGTCTGACTCGCCTGGCCGAGAAGATCGAAGACCGCCCGGACAACTCCACGCGCTTCCTGATGATCGGCAACCAGGAAGTGCCGCCGACGGGCGACGACAAGACTTCGATCATCGTTTCGATGAGCAACAAGCCCGGTGCCTTGCACGAGCTGCTGGTGCCGTTCCACCAGAACGGCATCGACCTGACCCGCATCGAGACCCGCCCGTCGCGCAGCGGCAAGTGGACCTACGTGTTCTTCATCGACTTCGTTGGCCACCACCGCGACCCGCTGATCAAAGCGGTGCTGGAGCAGATCAGCCAGGAGGCTGTGGCGCTGAAGGTGCTGGGCTCTTATCCGAAGGCGGTGCTTTGATTCAAGGCCCCATAGGGTCCAGCAGGCTGTCTTGATTTCTGAACAGGGTTCGCACCAGTGGTAAATGCAGCAAAAACCAAACCCGCACCCATCATCAACCGCCTGGTCGTGGTCGGTCTCGGCCTGATCGGCGGCTCTTTCGCCAAGGGCCTGCGTGAAAGCGGCCTGTGCCGCGAAGTGGTCGGTGTCGACCTGGATGCCCCTTCGCGCAAGCAGGCTGTGGCCCTGGGCGTGGTCGATCGCTGCGAAGAAGACCTCGCTGCCGCTTGCGTGGGTGCCGATGTGATCCAGCTGGCCGTGCCGATCCTGGCCATGGAAAAAGTGCTGGCCCGCCTGGCCCGGCTCGACCTGGGTGACGCGATCATCACCGATGTCGGTAGCGCCAAGGGCAATGTCGTCCGTGAGGCGCGCGTCGTCTTCGGGCAGCGCTTGCCGCGCTTCGTCCCCGGCCACCCCATCGCCGGTTCCGAGCAGAGCGGGGTAGAGGCCTCCAACGCTGCCCTGTTCCGCCGTCACAAGGTCATCCTCACGCCGCTGGCCGAAACCGATCCTGCCGCGCTAGCGCTGGTCGACCGCCTGTGGCGTGCGCTGGATGCCGATGTGGAGCACATGTCGGTCGAGCGCCATGATGAAGTGCTGGCAGCCACCAGTCACTTGCCGCACTTGCTGGCCTTTGGCTTGGTCGACTCGTTGGCCAAACGCAATGAAAATCTCGAGATCTTCCGGTACGCTGCGGGAGGTTTCCGCGATTTCACAAGAATCGCTGGCAGCGACCCGACCATGTGGCACGACATCTTCCTCGCCAACCGCGACGCTGTCTTGCGCACGCTAGATACATATCGCAGCGATCTCGACGCCTTGCGCGACGCGATCGCTGAAGGGGACGGGCACCAGCTGCTGGGTGTATTCACCCGCGCACGGGTTGCCCGCGAGCATTTCAGTAAAATCCTGGCCCGCCGGGCCTATGTGGACGCTATGAACGCCAACGATCTGATTTTCCTGGCCCAACCGGGTGGCCGCCTGAACGGGCGTATTCGTGTACCGGGCGATAAGTCGATTTCCCATCGCTCGATCATGCTCGGCTCGCTGGCCGAAGGCACCACCGAAGTCGAAGGCTTCCTCGAAGGTGAAGACGCGCTGGCGACCCTGCAGGCATTCCGTGACATGGGTGTGGTCATCGAGGGCCCCAACCACGGTCGCGTGACCATTCACGGCGTTGGCCTGCACGGCCTCAAGCCACCACCCGGGCCGCTGTATGTAGGTAACTCCGGCACCTCGATGCGCCTGCTGTCGGGCCTGCTGGCCGGCCAGCCGTTCGACGTCACCATGACAGGCGACGCTTCGCTGTCCAAGCGCCCGATGAACCGTGTGGCCAACCCGCTGCGCGAAATGGGCGCCGTGGTCGAGACAGGTCCGGAAGGTCGCCCACCGCTGACCATTCGCGGCGGTAGCAAGCTCAAGGCATTGACCTACACGCTGCCGATGGCCAGCGCCCAGGTCAAATCGTGCCTGTTGCTGGCCGGCCTGTACGCCGAAGGCAAGACCACCGTCACCGAGCCTGCGCCAACCCGTGACCACACTGAGCGCATGCTGCGCGGCTTTGGCTATGCGGTCGAGTCGAACGGCCCGGTTGCCTCGCTGCAGTCCGGTGGCAAACTCACCGCGACCCGCATCGAGGTGCCGGCCGACATTTCCTCGGCAGCGTTCTTCCTGGTGGCAGCTTCGATCGCTGAAGGCTCCGAGCTGGTGCTGGAGCACGTAGGCATCAACCCGACCCGTACCGGCGTGATCGACATCCTGCGCCTGATGGGCGGCGACATTACCCTGGAAAACCAGCGTGAAGTCGGCGGCGAGCCGGTGGCTGATCTGCGTGTGCGTGGTGCCAAGCTCAAGGGCATTGATATCCCGGAAGAACTGGTACCGCTGGCCATCGACGAGTTCCCGGTGCTGTTCGTGGCCGCCGCCTGCGCCGAAGGGCGTACCGTGCTGCGTGGCGCCGAAGAGCTGCGGGTGAAGGAATCCGACCGTATCCAGGTGATGGCTGACGGCCTGATCACCCTGGGCATCCAGTGTGAACCGACCCCGGATGGCATCATCATCGACGGTGGCCAGTTGGGCGGTGGCGAAGTGCATGGCCACGGTGACCACCGCATTGCCATGGCTTTCAGCGTGGCCTCGCTGCGCGCCAGCGCGCCCATTCGCATCCATGACTGCGCCAACGTCGCCACCTCGTTCCCCAACTTCCTGGCGCTGTGTGCCGAAGTGGGTATCCGCGTGGCGGAAGAGGGCAAGTCGTGAATTCGCTGGCGCCGGTTATCACCATCGACGGGCCTAGCGGCTCGGGCAAGGGCACGGTCGCCGGCCTGCTGGCTCGCGAGCTGGGCTGGAAGCTGCTGGATTCGGGTGCGCTGTACCGCTTGCTGGCGTTCAACGCCAGTAATCACGGTGTCGACCTCACCAACGAAGAGCTGCTGACCAAGCTTGCCGCCCATCTGGATGTGCAGTTCATCGCCGCCGAGCCCGGTAAGCTGCAACAGATCATCCTTGAGGGTGAAGACGTCAGTAACGTCATCCGTACCGAAACGGTAGGTGCGGGTGCGTCGATGGTGGCTTCGCTGCCGGCGGTGCGTGATGCCCTGCTGGTGCGTCAGCGTGAGTTCCGCGAGGCGCCGGGCCTGATCGCCGACGGTCGCGACATGGGCACCGTGGTGTTCCCCGACGCGCCGTTGAAGGTCTTCCTTACCGCCAGCGCGGAGGAGCGCGCACGTCGTCGCTACCTGCAGTTGAAGGGCAAGGGTGAAGATGTTAGTCTGTCGAGTCTGCTGGATGAGATTCGTGCGCGTGATGAACGCGACACCCAACGTGCAGTGGCCCCGCTGAAACCAGCGGTCGATGCCATTCAGTTGGACTCTACCGAGTTGTCCATCGAGCAGGTGTTGCAACGTATCAGGAGCGAGATCGCCCAGCGCGACCTCCTCTGATAGCCAGGAGAGCAGGCAGGGGCACCAGTCAACGTCCTGCCGGCTTTCCTTTACTTAAAACAGACCCACATTGTCTGGAATGTGGCGAGGGCGTTTGTTTCGCCCGAATTTACAGGAATTAAAATGAGCGAAAGCTTTGCAGAACTCTTTGAAGAAAGCCTGAAAACCCTCAATCTTCAGCCGGGTGCGATCATCACCGGTATCGTTGTCGACATCGACGGCGACTGGGTTACCGTACACGCTGGCCTGAAGTCCGAGGGCGTCATCCCGCTCGAGCAGTTCTACAACGAAGCTGGCGAGCTGACCATCAAGGTCGGTGACGAAGTGCACGTTGCGCTGGACGCGGTCGAAGACGGCTTTGGCGAAACCAAACTGTCCCGTGAAAAAGCCAAGCGCGCCGAGTGCTGGATTGTTCTGGAAGCAGCTTTCGCCGCCGAAGAAGTGGTCAAGGGCGTTATCAACGGTAAGGTTAAGGGCGGCTTCACTGTCGACGTTAACGGCATCCGTGCGTTCCTGCCGGGCTCCCTGGTTGATGTCCGCCCAGTGCGCGACACCACCCACCTGGAAGGCAAAGAGCTGGAATTCAAGGTCATCAAGCTGGACCAGAAGCGCAACAACGTTGTCGTTTCCCGTCGCAGCGTGCTGGAAGCCGAGAACTCCGCCGAGCGCGAAGCCCTGCTGGAAACCCTGCAGGAAGGCCAGCAAGTCAAAGGTATCGTCAAGAACCTCACCGACTACGGCGCATTCGTGGACCTGGGCGGTATCGACGGCCTGCTGCACATCACCGACATGGCCTGGAAGCGCATCAAGCACCCATCGGAAATCGTTAACGTTGGCGACGAAGTCGACGTACGCGTTCTGAAGTTCGACCGCGAGCGCAACCGCGTTTCGCTGGGTCTGAAGCAAATGGGCGAAGATCCGTGGGTAGCTATCACTGCCCGTTACCCAGAAGGTACTCGCGTACAAGCTCGCGTTACCAACCTGACCGACTACGGCTGCTTCGCTGAGCTGGAAGAAGGCGTTGAGGGTCTGGTACACGTTTCCGAAATGGACTGGACCAACAAGAACATCCACCCGTCGAAAGTCGTTCAGGTTGGCGACGAAGTGGAAGTCATGGTTCTGGACATCGACGAAGAGCGTCGTCGTATCTCCCTGGGCATCAAGCAGTGCAAGTCCAACCCATGGGAAGACTTCTCCGGCCAGTTCAACAAGGGTGACAAGATCACCGGTACCATCAAGTCGATCACTGACTTCGGTATCTTCATCGGCCTGGACGGCGGCATTGACGGCCTGGTTCACCTGTCTGACATCTCCTGGAACGAAACTGGCGAAGAAGCCGTACGTCGTTTCAAGAAGGGCGACGAGCTGGAAACCGTCATCCTGTCGGTCGACCCAGAGCGCGAGCGCATCTCCCTGGGCATCAAGCAGCTGGAAGACGATCCGTTCTCCAACTTCGTTGCTGTCAATGACAAGGGCGCTATCGTCAAGGGCATCGTGAAAGAAGTTGACGCCAAAGGCGCCATCGTCACTCTGGCCGACGACATCGAAGCCACTCTGAAAGCTTCCGAAATCAGCCGTGACCGCGTTGAAGACGCGCGTAACGTTCTGAAGGAAGGCGAAGAGATCGAAGCCAAGATCATCAGCGTTGACCGCAAGTCCCGCGTTATCAGCCTGTCGATCAAATCGAAAGACGACGCTGAAGAGCGCGAAGCCATCCAGAGCCTGAAAAACGCTCCGGAAGCGGCTGCCGACACCACCATGGCTGCGCTGCTGCGCGAAGCAATGGCCAAGCAGAACTGAGTTCTGTTTGATCGGTAAAAAAGGGCGACCCTCGGGTCGCCCTTTTTTTGGAGTTGGTTTTGTTTTGTGGTGTTCGCCGTTGGCTTTGCGGTGTTGCGCAAATCGAGCGCCGCCCACGCGGGCGGCGCTCGATTGCCGCTCCAACACAAATGTATCGCCGGACACCTAAAAGCTCCCGCCGGCTAGACCATTCTTGCAAAACTTCAATCTTGAATTTTTTTATTAAGTCAAGAACCACCCTGTTCAAATCCTTCCCGGCGTGCTACAAACTGGTTGAGCAATGATCTAGCTGCTTGATAACGAAGGGAAAAATATGACGAAGTCGGAGCTGATCGAACGTATTGTCACCCATCAAGGGCTGCTCTCGTCCAAGGACGTGGAGCTGGCCATCAAGACCATGCTTGAGCAGATGTCACAATGCCTTGCTACCGGCGATCGCATCGAGATCCGCGGTTTTGGCAGCTTCTCGCTGCACTATCGTGCCCCCCGCGTGGGCCGTAACCCGAAGACCGGTCAGTCGGTCAGCCTCGAAGGCAAGTTCGTGCCGCACTTCAAGCCCGGCAAAGAGTTGCGCGATCGGGTCAATGAAGACGAGCATGATGAGGTTCATACCTGATCCCTCAAGGAGCAATCTGATGCGTAACCTCAAGCGCGCCCTGGCGGCGGTATTCGTGCTGCTGTTGGCGGCCGTGGTGCTGTTCTTCGTGCTGGAAAACCAGCAAACCGTGTCGTTGGTCCTGTTCGGCTGGGCTGCTCCGGCAATGCCGGTTGCCGTGCTGGTGTTGGCCGCGTTGGTGATTGGCCTGGCAGTCGGGCCATTGTTGGGTGCCTACGGCGTGCAGCGCAGCAAGCGCAAGATCAGGGCGTCTGCCCGGCAGGCGGCACTGAGCGGTAACTAGGGAAATTTCCTACGCTCACTTAGGAAAGCGTCACCTATGCATGCTCTGGTCGTCGTGGAGTAATAGCGCACTTCATTTTCGGCCCAGGTGAGTGTGCGCAGCATGGACTATCCCAGCCTTTCCCATCACGGTGGTGCCCGCAGCGTTACCGGGTCTTGTCACCAACTGCATCTCGCCCCATTCACCAGCCTGCTGGTCGACTGCGGCCTGGAGCAGGGCGCCGAGGCAGCGCAAGGCGCAGGCGCTGCGTCGCTCGGCTTTGACGTGCAGGGCATCGAGGCCCTGATCATCACGCATGTGCATCTGGATCACGTTGGCCGTATCCCTGCGCTGCTGGCCGCCGGATACCGCGGCCCCATCCTCTGCAGTGAGCCTTCCGCACAGCTGCTACCGCTGGTGCTGGAAGACGCCTACAAGCTTAGCGTCAGCAGTGACCCTGCCCAGGTGGCGCGGTACCTCGAATTCGTCTGCGACCTTATCGTGCCCCTGCCGTTCGAGCAGTGGCACACGCTGGTCGAGCGCCCAGGCCTTGGCTGTCGCATTCGCTTGCAGCGCGCGGGTCATCTGCTGGGCTCGGCGTATATCGAGTGCGACATGCAGCATGGGCAGTCCAATAGCCGCTACGTGTTTTCTGGTGACCTGGGGGCGTGTGGCAATCCCTTGTTGCGCCCGCTACAGCCGCCAGAGCGCGCCGACGTGCTGGTGCTGGAAAGTACCTATGGTGACCGCTTGCATCCGCATGTCGGCGACCGCAGGCAGCGGCTGGAAGATGCCATCGATCGGGCCTTGGCTGACAAGGGCACCCTCCTCATTCCGGCGTTCAGTCTGGGTCGCACCCAAGAACTGCTGTACGAGCTGGAAGGCATACTTCATCGCAAGGCATTGCTGGGTAGCGCCGGCCCGGGCCCCGATGGCGACCCGATTGACTGGTCGCAACTGCCCATTATCCTCGACTCGCCTTTGGCTCAGCGCATTACCAGCGTATATCGGAACTTGCATGACTACTGGAATGCCGAAGCCAGGGCGCGCCTGGCCGAGGGGCGCGACCCGCTGGGTTTCAGCCAGCTGATCAATGTAGACACCCATGCGCGCCACCAGCAGGTGGTCAACTACCTCAAGAGCACCGGGCGCCCGGCGATCGTGATCGCCGGCAATGGCATGTGCTCGGGTGGGCGCATCGTCAATTATCTCAAGGCCATGTTGGGAGATTCGCGGCATGAGGTGATGTTTGTGGGCTATCAAGCCAAGGGCACGCCGGGGGCGGTGATTCAGGCTAGCGAGGCGGCGGAAGGATTCGTGCAGCTTGATCTGGACGGAAGAATGTACGAGGTGCGGGCGAAAGTCATGACGCTATCGGGGTATTCCGCACATGCTGATCAGGCAGGTTTGGTGCAGTTTGCGCTGGGTGGTCAGGCGCAGCCAGGCAAGGTGCTGTTGGTGCATGGTGAGAGGGGGGCAAAGGCCGCTTTGCACAAGGCCTTGATGCAACATGCAGAGCGGGCGGGTGAGCCTCTGGAGGTCTTCGTCCCCTGAACCCTTGGTCTGACAACGGTGAGCTGGCCGACGCAAGGCGGGAACTAATCCCGGCAGCGTTCATCTACTGCGACTAACCCTGGCGCTGGGTGTGTAAGATGTTGGCATAATGCCGCTACCCTCATGAGGGCGTGCGCCTTGCCGAGTTCGATGCAGTCGCTCGTGATGTTTTGGTATGCCAGAAACCGTGTACGCAGTCAGACCCAAGGAAAAACACAAGAAATGCGCAATGACCTTGAGCGCCGCAGTAGCGATAGTGAAGAAGTTGACCTGTTGGAGTTTCTGGAAGGGGTGTGGCGGCAAAAGCTACTCATCTTTCTGGTCACGGTAGCCGTCACGGCAGTTGCACTGGCTTATGCACTGTTGGCCAAGCCTGTTTATGAGGCCAAAATATTTTTGGCGGCACCGGCGACAAGTGATATAGCAGATCTCAACTATGGCCGCACCCAGCAGACTGGGTTGGAGCCATTCACGTCGCGTAAGGTTTTTGACATCTTCGTTGAACATCTGAACGGTGAAACACTGCGACGTCAGTTCTTTAAAGAATTTTACATGCCCTCGGTAGTGGCGGGGCAAGGGGCGCAAGGGGCATTGTATGCTGCGTTCAATGGCTCCTTTGATGTCGTGCAACTGGCGGGTGAGCCGCCGCGCGCCTATGTTGCCTTCCGTGGGCGTGACCCTGCCGTGGTGTCCCGGTGGGCAACCGCTTATGTCGAGAAGGCCGGCGCAGCCGCCAAGGCCGAAGTCCTGCACGATGCCACCAGGGAGGCTCAGGTCCGTGCCAATGCACTGCAACTGGAACTCGACAACCTGCGTGAAAGCGGCCAGCAGCAACGTGAGGACAAGATCATCCGTTTACAAGAGGCGCTGCAGATTGCAACGGCCATTGGCCTGCAAAACCCGCCGCTGATAAGCGGTGAAGTTTCCAGGGCGCTGTCTGGCAAAATGGACGGCGAGCTGACTTACATGCGCGGCAGCAAGGCGCTGGCCGCCGAGATTGCCAGTTTGCAGCAGCGTAAAAGTGAGGATGCATTCATTCCTGAACTCAGGGAAGTACAAACCAAACAGCAGTTTTATCAAGGGATGGTAGGGGCGCAGCGTCATGTGAGTGTTTATCAGCTTGACGGCACCATAGAGCAGCCTGATGTACCGATTAAACCAAAACGGAACTTGATCATTGCCCTGGGTGTAATTGCTGGGTTGGCCCTCGGTTGCCTGATCGCAACCCTGAAATACGCCATGCAAAATTTGCAAAGGCGCCGGGCCTGCCCCAAAAATGAATAGCAACGCGCAGGTCGCATTTAGCGAGAGACATTTGCCGTGTAAACGGTGAAACTGCAGGAATAAAGGGGGCGGCGCGACGGGCCCTCACAAAAAATCATGCCAAAGGTTTACCGATGAAGCTTGTTCAAACGAACATTCCCGATGTTGTCATAGTGGAACCCGCCGTGTACGAGGATGATCGCGGGTGGTTCACGGAAACCTTCAATGAAACCCGCTTTCATGGCGCACTGCTGGAGCTTGGCTTGAGCAAGCCCCGTGCGTTCGTCCAGGACAACCACTCGATGTCCCATCGTGGCGTGTTGCGCGGGCTGCATTTTCAGCGCGCACCGCATGCGCAGGGCAAGCTGGTCAGGGTAGTGCGCGGTGCGGCCTATGACGTCGCCGTCGACATCCGCCCAGGCTCGGCAACATTCGGGCAGTGGGTGGGGGTGGAGTTGACCGAGCGCAACAACCGTATGCTGTGGATTCCCGAGGGTTTCGCGCACGGTTTTATCGCTCTGGAGGACGAAACGCACTTTCTGTACAAAACCACGGATGTGTACAACAAGGACGCCGAAGGCAGTATTCACTGGGATGACCCTGACCTGGCCATTGACTGGCCAATGCGCGATGGCCTCATCGTCAGTGAAAAGGACAACCAGGCCCCGTCATTCCGGCACCACCTGAACTCCGCCGAAGAAGGGGCCCTGGCCCAGATCGAACTGTTCAAGGTGCTGGGTGATCACCGTGGCCAGTTGGTTGCCCTGCAAGCCCTGGACAATGTGCCATTCGCCATACAGCGCGTGTATTACCTTACCGAAACGCTGCCAGGGGTTTCCCGTGGCTTTCACGCGCACAAGGCTCTCAACCAGCTGGCCATCTGCGTGTCCGGGCGTTGCCGGATGCTCATGGATGACGGTACCACCCGCACAGACCACTGGCTGGACGCTTTCAACAAGGGCATCCTGATTCCGCCCATGGTCTGGCACGAAATGCATGATTTCAGCCCCGACTGCGTGCTGTTGGTGTTGGCCGACGCACATTACGACGAGGGCGACTACATTCGTGACTACACCACGTTCACGGAGCTGAAGCGCAATGCCTAGCATTCATCAACTGGCCGATGTGAAAAGCGACGCTATCGGCGAAGGCACCCGGGTCTGGCAATTCGTGGTGATCATGAACGGTGCGAAAATCGGGCGTAATTGCAACATCTGCGCCCATACCCTGATTGAAGGTGATGTGGTGCTTGGGGATAACGTGACGGTCAAGTCCGGCGTTTATCTGTGGGACGGTACCCGCATTGCCGATGACGTGTTCATCGGCCCCAATGCCACGTTTACCAACGACGCGATGCCGCGCTCCAAGGTTTATCCGGAGCAGTTCAATGGCATTACCCTGGAGCGTGGCGCCAGCATTGGCGCCAATGCAACGTTGTTGCCAGGCATCGTCATTGGCGAGTACGCCATGGTGGGGGCAGGAGCAGTGGTGACCAAAGACGTCCCGCCTTATGCCGTTGTCGTAGGGAATCCAGCAAAAATTATCAGGGTGATAGACCGCAATGGTTAAGTTTCTCGATCTGCAAGGTGTGAACGCACAATACCGTCAGGCATTGATCGATGCCTGCACCGAGGTCATCGACTCGGGTTGGTACATCATGGGTGAGAAGCTCAAGCAGTTCGAAGCCCAGTTCGCCAGCTACTGTGGGGTAAAGCACTGCATTGGTGTAGCCAACGGCCTTGACGCGCTGATTCTGACCTTGCGTGCCTGGAAGCAGTTGGGGCGTATCGCCGAAGGCGACGAGGTGCTGGTACCCGCCAATACTTACATTGCCACCATTCTGGCTATCACCGAGAACAAGCTGGTGCCCGTGCTGGTTGAGCCTGATGAAGGCAGCTTCAACCTGGGGGCGCACAACCTTGCACAAGCACTGACCCCACGCACCCGCGTGATCATGCCGGTGCATCTGTATGGCCGGCTTGCCGACATGCCGGCGATCAACGCGTTCGCGAAGCAACATGGCCTGCTGGTGCTGGAAGATTCTGCTCAATCGCACGGTGCCGAGCTGGACGGGCGGCGGGCAGGTGCCTGGGGTGATGCCTCGGGCTTCAGCTTCTACCCGGGCAAGAACCTCGGGGCGCTCGGGGACGCCGGCGCAGTCACCACCAACGACGATGCGTTGGCAGAGACCTTGAAGTCGCTGCGCAACTACGGTTCGCATGTGAAATACATGAACATTTACCAGGGGGTGAACAGCCGTCTGGACGAGCTACAGGCGGCGCTGTTGAGCGTGAAGCTTGCGTACCTGGACAGCGAGACCCGCCTGCGCCAGCAGGTTGCACAGCAGTACCTGGCCGGCATCGACAACCCGGCCATCCAGTTGCCTGACCCGGGCGTTGCCGGCCAGCACGCCTGGCACCTGTTCGTGGTGCGCAGCGAGTGCCGTGACCAGTTGCAGCAGCACCTGGCACAACAGGGGGTACAAACCCTGGTGCATTACCCGATACCGCCGCACCGGCAACAGGCCTACCCGCAGTTGGCCGACCTTTCGCTACCGCTGACCGAACGTTTGCATGAGCAAGTACTGAGCCTGCCCATGGACCCGACCCTGACTGTGGACGCTATCCAGCACGTCATTGACGCTTGCAACAGCTTTCCGCGTCCTTGAGTGCCAGGTATGACCCTGATCAGAACTAGCCTGCTCAATGCCATAGCGGTTGCGGTAAAGATGGCCACCTTGCTTGGCCTGAACAAAGTGCTGGCCCTGTACGTAGGGCCAGCCGGTTACGCGGCCATTGGCCAACTGCAGAATGCGGTGACCATGTTCACCACCTTGGCCAGCGGTGCCGTCAGCACTGGCGTAACCAAGTACACGGCGGAGTTCGCCGAACAGCCCGAAGAGCAACGCAAGGTCTGGAGAACCGCCGGTACACTGTCGGTACTGGTTTCGCTGCTGCTCGCGGTGCTGATTATCGTGCTGCGCAAGCCCCTGGCCGGTTGGTTCTTCAACGATGAATCGTTGGCGACAGTGCTGCTGTGGTTTGCCGCCACGCTGGTGTTTTTTGCCTTCAACTCGTTGTTGCTTGGCGTGCTCAACGGCAAGAAGGATGTGCCGCGTTATGTGCTGGCCAATATCTTCGGTAGCCTGATTTCGCTGGTAGTCACCTGTGTACTGACCATTCAGCTTGGGTTGTACGGTGCGCTGGTGGCCTTGGCGGTGTACCAGTCGCTGAGTTTCGTGGCTACCTTGCTGATCTGCATGCGTACGCCCTGGTTCCAGTTTGCCGATTTCTTTGGACGGCTGGATCGCCAGGCGTTGGCGCGGTTATCGAGGTTTGCGTTGATGGCCGTGGTCACGGCCTGCTCCCTGCCGGTGTGCCATGTGTTCCTGCGCGACTACCTGGGTAACACCTTCGGCTGGGCACAAGCGGGCTATTGGGAAGCCATGTGGCGACTGAGCTCGGCATACCTGATGTTGATTACCACCACCCTGGCGGTTTATTACCTGCCACGGTTGTCCGAAATCAAGGATGCCGGCGAGCTGCGCAAGGAGATTTTGCAGGGTTATAAACTGATTCTGCCCATGACCATCCTGGCCGGGCTGGTTATCTACCTGCTGCGCGACTTCATCATCCAGGTGCTGTTTTCCGATTCGTTTCTGCCAATGCGCGAACTGTTCGCCTGGCAGATGGTGGGCGACAGCCTGAAGATTGCCAGTTGGCTGATGGCCTACCTGATGCTGGGCAAGGCTTTGACGCGGCTGTACCTGGTGACGGAAATCCTCGCTACGCTCTCGCTTTACGCCTTGACGGTGTACCTCACGCAACTCTGGGGTTATGACAAGGTCACACTTGCCTACGCCGTCAATTACCTGTTGTACGCGATCGTCATGTATTTCGCGGTCTTTCGCCGGTTGCCGTCGATTGTCGCTGATTCGGCACGGAGCTGAGCAATGAAACAAGTGGTGGAGCAGCTGCAGGCACGCATACTGAACGCAGCACCCGGGCCGGCATTGGCTCAGGCGCAAATTTATGGTGCGCTGCTCTGGGCCGTGGACTTGAACATCTATGAGGCAGCGTCACTGGAGCGCCACCTGACCGCCCAGTGCGCCAGCCTGATCACGCTGCCGGCTGTCAGCAGCGTATCGCGGGGCTGCCTGCATGTGGTCAGCGAGCCCTACCTGCAAGGCGGGCACACCCGGCTGATGGAGCGCCTGGCGCACATGCACGAGGGGCCCGTGGACCTGTTGGTTACACGCAGCGCCAAACCTCAGGTGCTCGAACGGCTGGCCGGCTTTTTTGCCCATATCGAACAGGCGCGTGGCGATGACCCGTGTGCCCGTCTGCAATCCATCGTCGACACCCTTGCCCAATACGACAAGGTGGTGCTGCACATCCACCCTGACGACATCATCACCACTGTGGCGTGTGGCCTGCTGAAACTGCAGCGTGGCGCTGCGGTGACGGTGTATTTCGTCAACCACGCAGACCACGTCTTCAGCTTCGGCGCTTCGGTGGCCGATGTGTATTTCGAGATCAGCGCCTACGGCCACCATCTGGACAAGAAAAAGCACCTCACCTGCCAGAAGAGCTTCCTGGCGATCCCGATCGAGACCAGCGGCGCAAAAGTACCGGATGCAATGCCCACGCATGAGCGGATCAAGGTGTTCAGCGCAGCTTCTGCTGCCAAGTACAAGCCCCATGGTGGCCTGGACATGCGCCCTTCGATTACGGCTATTCTCGACAGGTTTCCGAACGCCGAATGCTGGATCATTGGTGCCAACCCGCTGACCAACACCTGGTGGTGGACAGTGAAACTGCGTTATCCCACGCGCTTTTTCATCCGCCGGCACCTGCCGTACAAGGACTACCTGGCTTTCGCCGAAAAAGCTGACTTCTACCTGGACAGCTACCCTATACCCGGCGGCACGGCGTTCGCCGAGCAATTGCTCAAGGGCCGGCGTTGTGTTGGGCTGGTTGCGCCGATCCAGGGCTATTCTCCCGCCGACAGCCTGAAGGTGGCCAGCGTCGATCAGTTGCTGGCCAGTATCGAGCAGCCGCAGCCCAGTGCATCGGTGGTCGAAGCCGTGCAGCAGGTGAACTCGGTAGAAGCGGTGAAGGCGCGGTACCTGGCCTGCATCGAACGGGGTGAATACAGCGAAAACCAGCTGGCGACCATGCTGCCGTGGTCGGGCAACCTCGATTTCATGAAACCGACAGGTAAGGTGACTAGCATGGTCCCTGCGGATGTCTTCGACGCCCTGTGCCGTACGGACACAAACCTGGCGTTGCGAGCGCTGCTTTCCTACGCCTGGGTGCCGCGCATCAAGATTTTGATCAAGGTCACGCTGTTGCGGCTGGCCAGGTTTGCCAGAGCGCGAGGGTGAGTGTGATCAAGATCTTTATCGGCGTGCTGTTCTGCCTGCTTTTCTTGAGCGATTACATCGTGCTGACATTGGGGCTGGGCAGCGTCTTTGCCGGCTGGCGCGAAATGATCAGCCTGTTGCTGGTCATGTGGCTGCTGCTGCGTGCCTTGGCCAGCATCACGGCGCGCGGTACGGTCAACCTCGAGGTGGGGCGGTCGTTGCTGATCGTCTTGTTCTTCGCCTTCCTGTACCTGCTGTTCGGCGACTTGAGCGCAGGTTCGGTACGTATGTTCCGGGCATTGGCAGTGCCAGTGTTCGTCGGTATGGCAGTGGCCATCTGGGCGCAGGCGGTGTCGACCGAGAAAAAGCTGCGCCATGTGTACTGGTCGGTGCTGGCCATGAGCGTGCTGACCGGCATGTATGCGTTGTACCAGTACCTGACGATCTCTACGGCCGAGCAGTTCTGGTACTGGCCGTTGCTTTCCGCCAAAGGCTACGAGTTGCAGCCCTACAACTCGATGCGTGATGGATTGCCGCGGATTTCCGGCTTTTTCACCGGCACCCTGGAGTTTTCCGCAGTCATTCTCAACACCGCCGCCATGACGCTCGCCGTGCTGCTCAGCGGGCGAAACTGGTCGCTTACCCGGCGCCTGTTGCTGGGCACTGCGTTTGTGCTGCTGTGTGGGTTGATTGTGATCGGTTCGGTGCGCACGGCCATGATCGGCCTGGTGTGCATTTGCGCGATGTTGGTGGTAGCCCGTGTGCTGCGTACGGCCTGGCTGATTTCGCTGGTGGGCTACCTGCAGTTCGTTGGCCTGACCGTTGCCATCTTCGCCTACCTGTCGATGGGCTACACCCAGGATTTGTCCGCGTTGGACCGTGAACGCCAGTGGCTTCACATGTACCAGGTGCTGAACGCGCACCCCATGGGCTACGGCTTCGGCTCGGTGGGCCCGGGCCAGCCCTACTGGTTCGATTCGTTCTGGCTCAACCTGTTGGCCACCTGCGGATGGGTCGGGGCGTTGATCATGGCCGGGTTGATTCTTTGGTATCACAAGCTGGTGGTGATCATCGTCCGGGACAGGCCACATGCGAGTGCGTGGAAAAACGGTTTGGGCAACTTCGTGATTGCCAGTTACCCGTTCTTCCTGAGCTCGTTCTTTTTCCAGTCCTATACGAACAGCGTGGTCCTTTACATTTTCGCGATCGTGGTGATGGTGATCATTGGTGAAAACAGAAGAACAAAAGTTGAGCTTGGCAGTACTGATCGTTCTGTATCGGAAAACTAGTCAGGACTCGATTGCCCTGCAGTCGCTGCTCGCACAACAGGCATTGCTGCATGATGAGGGTATCGACTTGCAACTGTACGTCTGGAACAACTCGCCCGGCGTGGCGCAGCCGTGCCCGGGCGTACGCTGGTTCGAGGCGGACAACCAGCGGCTTTCGGTGATCTACAACCAGGTGGCCAAGGAGGCATTCGCCTCCGGGGTCGAGCTGTTCATGATCTCGGATGACGACACCAACTACTCGACCATACGCCTGTCCAGTTGCCTGGCGCAGATTGGCCAGGTGCGCAGCGCAGCGGAGGGCGAGCAGGTGGGGGTGTTCATGCCCCGGCTGGTCAGCCATGGGCAATTGGTCAGCCCCGGCCAGCGCTGGTTGTTCATGGGCCGCCTTACGCCCGATGTGGCCCCCGGCCTTGTGGCGTCGAAAAACCTGCTGGGCATCAACAGCGGGCTGATCTTCACCCGCGAGTGCTTTCAGCGCATGAGACCGTTCTATGACGAACGGCTGCGCTTCTACGCCACCGATACCGACTTTTTCATTCGCTACGAGGGGTATTTCCCCAAAGCCTGCGTGCTGGATGTGGAAATAGACCACGACCTGTCCGAGCACAGTGCCGATACCCCAGCGCGGGCCTTGTTCCGCTTCGAGGAAATGATCCACGGCCTGCGTATCAGTTTCCATTCCCACAGCTTGCTGCAGCGCGGCCTGCTTGACCTGTACCTGGTCTATGCCGCCATCCGCAAGGCCGTGGCCTACCGCAGCCCGGGCTTTGTCAAAGCCTTGTTTACCCAGGGGAGGGCTGTGAAATGATGCATGCCTTGCTCGAAAAACTGGTGTTGCTGATCAAGAAACGCCCCATGGTCATCGACCGGCGTATCTCTTCGGGCTATCTGCTGGGGCTGATGATGAGCAAGCTGATAATGGCCTGCCGCGGGGTGATTCGCCTGCGCCGGGGGCGGCTGGCATTCATTGGCTCGGGCGTGACGCTGAAAGAAGTGGGCAAGATCGAATATGGCCCGGGGCTGGTGATCGACCAGGGCTGCTTCGTCGATGCCTTGTCCAATGACGGCATCCGCTTTGGCACAGCCGTGTCGTTGAACAAGCACATCATCATCGAATGCACCGGCAGCCTGGCCAACATCGGCAAGGGCCTGGTGATAGGTGACAACGTCGGCCTGGGCGCCGGTTGCTTCCTGGGTTGTGCCGGTGGCATCGAGATTGGCAGCGACACCATCATCGGCAACTTTGTCAGCTTCCATTCGGAAAACCACAATTTCGAAGACCCGCTGCAACCCATTCGGCTGCAGGGCGTAACCCGCCAAGGCATCAAGGTTGGCCGCAACTGCTGGATCGGCGCCAAGGTGACCGTGCTCGATGGCGCGGTGATCGAGGAGGGTTGCGTGTTTGCCGCAGGGGCGGTGGTAGCTGCGGGCGTGTACCGCAAGAACTCGATTTACGGTGGCGTGCCGGCCAAGTTCATCAAGGCGCGCGTCGCTGAAGAAGGGGTGGCATGAAAACGTTGCACTTTGTTCATCTGCTGAATGACTACAGCGGGAGCCCCCGGGTACTGAACCAGACCATCAATGCGCTGCAGCAAAGCGGTGCTGACTGCACCCTGCATGTGGGCAGCAGCGGCCACGGTGTGCTTGACGAACTGCAGGTGCGCACTTGCAAGTTCGCTTACAAACGCTTCGACAACCGCTGGGTGACCCTGCTGGCCTACGCGTGTTCGCAAGTGGCGCTGTTCTTCAGCCTGCTACACAAAGTGCGGCCGGGGCAGGTTGTGCTGGTCAATACCATGCTGCCGTTTGGCGCTGCCCTCGCTGCCCGCTTGCGTGGTGCCAAGGTGGTTTACCACGTGCATGAAACCTCCATACGGCCTGCGGTGCTCAAGGTGTTTTTGCGCCGGGTGATCGCCGGCTGCGCCAGCAAGGTGGTCTATGTGTCGAAGTACTTGCAGGTACAGGAAGGTGTAGCCGGGGTGCCGGCGGTGACTGTTTACAACGGCCTTGCCGAGGCGTTTCAGCAGCAGGCAATGGCCACGCCGTACCAGCACCTGCATGGTGGCCGTTTCAATGTACTGATGCTGGCGTCACTGAAGGGCTACAAGGGGGTGGACGAGTTTGTTGCGCTGGCCACGGCATTGGCTGGGGACCCGGCCCTGACGTTCACGCTGGTGCTCAATGCCAGCCCGGAGGAAGTGGACGTCTATTTCGCCAGCAAGGCGCTGCCGAAAAATCTCACGCTCAGCCCCGCCAGTGCCGACGTGGCGAAGTTTTACCGTGAGGCGAGCCTGGTGCTGAACCTGTCCCATGTGGACGGGTGGGTAGAAACCTTTGGCCTGACCATACTTGAGGCGATGGCTTTTGGCATTCCGACTATCGTGCCCCCGGTAGGCGGCCCGGTGGAGCTGGTCAGTGATGGGGTAGAGGGCTACCAGATCGACTCGAAAAACCATCAACAACTGGTGCGTACGGTTGCGCACCTGTCGCAGGACCCACAGCTGTGCCAGGCAATGTCCGAGCGCGCACGCATGAAAGCGAGTGAGTTTTCTACCGCCAACTTCCAGAAAAATATCGTGATGGTGTTTGATGACCTATAAGATTGCAGTAATTGGTACGGTAGGTTTGCCCGCCCAATACGGTGGTTGGGAAACGTTGACCGAACAATTGGTGCGCAACCTGCCAGGTGACTGCGAGCTCACCGTCTATTGCAGCGGACCGCATTACCCCGAGCGCCCGCAGTTTTTCGAGCGTGCCCGTCTGGTTTACCTGAACCTCAAGGCCAATGGCGTGCAAAGCATTCCGTACGACGTGCTGAGCATGCTGCACGCCTACCGCAAGCACGATCTGATGCTGATCCTGGGTGTTTCCGGCTGTATCGCCTTGCCATTCATGCGTCTGCTTACGCGTAAGCCGATCGTGGTGAACATCGACGGCTATGAGTGGAAACGCGCCAAATGGTCCAACTTCGCTCGCTGGTTCCTGAAGCTCTCTGAAGCCGTGGCCGTGCGCTTTGCCCATGCGGTCATCACCGACAACAAGGTGCTGCAGGAGTACGTGACCGCCGAATACAACAAGCCCAGCGAACTGATTGCCTATGGTGGTGATCAGGCCCGTGCGGGTGAGCCAACCGAGCAAGCGCGGCAGGCTTACCCGTTCCTGGGGGCGCCATACGCTTTCACGGTGTGTCGCATCGAACCGGAGAACAACATCCACGTCATTCTCGAGGCTTTTGCCGGGTCTGGCATGCCGTTGGCGATCATCGGGAACTGGAACCACAGCGAGTACGGCGTACAACTGCGCAAGCAATATGAAGGGGTGAGCAACATTCACCTGCTGGACCCGATCTACGATGTGGAGCAGTTAAGCCCGCTGCGCAGCAATGCCACGGTGTACCTGCATGGCCACAGCGCTGGCGGCACCAACCCGTCGCTGGTCGAAGCCATGTGGCTGGGCCTTCCGGTGGTGGCCTTCGACGTGTCGTTCAACCGCGCCACCACCGAGGACCAGGCGTTGTACTTTGCCGACAGCGCCTCGCTACGCAAGCATGTGCAGGCACTGCTGGGTGATGAGCCCGCGCGGGCGCAACTGTCGGCGCGCCTGCATGAAATTGCCAACCGCCGTTACCGCTGGTCGGTGGTCGCAGACCAGTACCGCAGCGTGTTCAGCCGCCTGCTGGGCCAGGAGGGGAGAGCTTGATGGCCGGGCAAGACAACGCCCAACGCCCAGCCGTCCTGACCACCGGCGGTAGCGGTTTTGTCGGCAAGGTGTTGCTGCAGCGGCTCGCTGAAGGTGCGCGCTGGGCACCGCGCGCGCTGGTGCGGCAATTGCCTGCCCGGCAGCTGGCAGGTGTCGACTACCGGTCGTTTAGCGAACTGACGGCGGTGGACGTGGCATCCGGGCACTTCGAGCAGGTGGATACCGTCATCCACCTGGCGTCCCGTGTGCATGTCATGCACGAAACCGCCGCCGACCCTCTGGCCGAGTTCCGCCGGGTAAACGTGGAGGGCACCCTTAGCCTTGCCCGTGCTGCGGCCCAGGCCGGTGTTCGGCGCTTCATTTTTGTCAGCTCGGTGAAGGTGAATGGCGAAACCACCGACGGCCGCCTGCCTTTCACCGCTGACGAAACCCCTGCGCCATCGGACCCCTACGGCATTTCCAAACGTGAAGCCGAAGAAGGTCTGCGCCAACTGGCGGCCCAAACCGGCCTGGAAGTGGTGATCGTGCGCCCGGTGCTGGTGTACGGCCCAGGTGTGAAAGCCAACTTCCGCAGCATGATGAACTGGCTGAGTAAAGGTGTGCCGCTGCCGTTTGGCGCCATACACAACAAGCGTAGCCTGGTGGCACTGGACAACCTGGTGGACCTGCTGGTGACCTGCATCGACCACCCGGCGGCGGCCAACCAGACCTTCCTGGCCAGCGACGGCCACGACCTGTCCACCACCGAGTTGCTGCAACGGTTGGGCAAGGCACTGGGCAAACCCGCCAGGTTGCTGCCGGTGCCCGCCGCCTGGTTGAAGGGGGCGGCAACGCTAGCCGGCAAGGGTGGCCTGGCGCAGCGGCTGTGCGGGTCGCTGCAGGTGGACAGTGGCAAAGCCCGTACGCTGCTGGGCTGGCAGCCCCCGCTGGATGTGGACCAGGCACTGCGGGCCACGGCACTCAACTTTTTGAAAGAGCAAGACAAATGATGGCATGGTGGCTTATTCCCCTGGTCGCAGGGGCATCTCTGCTTCTGACCGCAGCGCTACGGCGCTACGCACTGAACAAGCAGATCATCGACGTGCCCAATGCGCGTAGTTCGCACACTGTGCCTACCCCACGGGGTGGCGGCGTGGCCATTGTGCTGAGCTTTCTGGCCAGCTTGCCGGTGCTGGGCATGGCCGATGCCGTGCCGTTGGCGGCGCTGGTGGCGATTGGTGGTGCGGGGGCGCTGATTGCGGTCATCGGCTTCATGGACGACCACGGCCACATCGCCGCTCGCTGGCGCCTGCTCGGCCACTTCGCCGCAGCCGTGTGGATGCTGTACTGGCTGGGTGGCCTGGCGCCGCTGCAGGTGTTTGGCTTTACCCTCGACCTGCAGTGGTTCGGCTACATTCTGGCGGCGTTCTACACCGTATGGATGCTCAATCTCTATAATTTCATGGACGGCATCGATGGCATTGCCAGCATCGAAGCGGTCACCGCCTGCCTGGGCATGGTGCTGCTATCGGCCCTGGCCGGTGCGCCGCAGTTGATGGTGCTGCCACTGTTGCTGGCGGCGGCGACGCTGGGCTTTCTGTTCTGGAACTTCCCGCCCGCCAAGATCTTCATGGGCGACGCCGGCAGCGGCTTCCTTGGCATCGTGCTGGCGGGTTTGTCGCTGCAGGCTGCCTGGGCCTCACCTCAACTGTTCTGGTGCTGGCTGATTCTGCTGGGCGTGTTCGTGGTAGATGCCACATTTACCCTCATCCGCCGCTTGCTGCGCGGTGACAAGGTGTACGAAGCGCACCGCAGCCACGCCTACCAGTTTGCCTCTCGTCACTTTGGCAAGCACCTGCCAGTGACCTTGGCGGTGGCCGCGCTCAACCTGTTCTGGCTGCTGCCAGTGGCCTTGTGCGTGCTGTTGCTGGGCCTGGACGGTGTGTGGGGCGTTGTTATCGCCTACCTGCCATTGGCGTATTTGGCCGTGCGCTGGCGCGCCGGTGAGCTCGAACACTAGCTAAAGTGATAGGACGAAGACAGTAGACATGTCACTTTGGAAAGCCCTCAGAGGTTCTATGGATAAGCTGCGCTCAAGACTGCTTGGACTACCTCGGCGCCACAAACGGCTGATTCAGGTAGCGACTGATGTGATTCTGGTCTGGTTCGCGCTGTGGCTGGCGTTTGTCGTGCGCCTGGGTATCGACGACCTGGCCAATCCTGTTCGTGACCACACTTGGCTGTTCATCACGGCGCCGATCATCTCCATCCCGTTATTCATCCGCTTCGGCTTGTACCGGGCGGTGATGCGCTATTTCGGCAATGATGCGCTGATCGCCATCATCAAGGCCGTGACCCTGTCAGCGCTGATTCTCGGCTTCATCATTTACTGGGCCAGCAACCACCAGAACGTGGTGCCTCGCTCGATCACCTTCAACTACTGGTGGCTGAGCCTGATCATGGTCGGCGGCCTGCGCCTGGCCATGCGCCAGTACTTCCTCGGTGACTGGTTCGCCACCGCCGTGCAACATGTGCCTTTCGCCAACCGCGACGACGGGCTGCCACGGGTTGCCGTCTATGGCGCCGGTTCTGCCGGCAACCAACTGGTGGCGGCCCTGCGCATGGGCAAGGCCATGCGTCCTGTGGCGTTCATCGACGACGATGCCAGCATCACCGACCGGGTGATCGCCGGCCTGCAGGTGTACCAGCCAGAACAGCTGCAACGCATGATCGATGACACCGGCGCCGAAGAAATCCTGCTGGCGCTGCCCTCGGTCAGCCGCAGCCGCCGCCGCGAAATTCTCAACCTGCTTGAAGGCTACCCGCTGCACGTGCGCAGTGTGCCCGGCTTCATGGACCTGGCCAGCGGCCGGGTGAAGGTGGACGATATCCAGGAAGTGGACATCGCCGACCTGCTGGGCCGTGACGCGGTACCGGCACAAGATGACCTGCTGCAGCACTGCATCATCGACCAGACCGTGATGGTGACGGGGGCCGGCGGCTCGATCGGTTCCGAGCTGTGTCGCCAGATCCTGGGGCAAACACCGCGTACGCTGCTGCTGTTCGAGCACAGTGAATTCAACCTGTACACCATTGCTGGCGAACTGGAGCAACGTATCCTGCGCGAAGGCCTGGCCGTGCAACTGATCCCGATACTGGGCTCGGTCCGCGACCAGGCCAAGATGCTGGACGTGATGCGTGCCTGGCAGGTAGATACCGTGTACCACGCCGCCGCCTACAAGCACGTGCCCATCGTCGAGCACAACATTGCCGAGGGCCTGTCGAACAACGTGTTCGGCACGCTGTACACCGCCCAGGCGGCGCTGCAGGCTGGCGTGTCCAACTTCGTGCTGATTTCCACCGACAAGGCCGTGCGCCCCACCAACGTCATGGGCAGCACCAAGCGCCTGGCCGAAATGGTGCTGCAGGCCCTCAGCAACGAGCTGGCGCCGGTGCTGATGGGGGACACCGGCAATGTATCGCAGGTGAACAAAACCCGTTTCACCATGGTGCGCTTCGGCAATGTGCTGGGTTCGTCGGGCTCGGTCATCCCGTTGTTTCACAAACAGATCAAGAACGGTGGGCCACTGACCGTGACCCACCCGAAAATCACCCGCTACTTCATGACAATCCCCGAGGCTGCGCAGTTGGTGATCCAGGCCGGCTCCATGGGGCAGGGCGGCGATGTGTTCGTGCTGGACATGGGCGAGCCGGTGAAAATTGTGGAACTGGCCGAAAAAATGATTCACCTGTCGGGCTTCAGCATCCGCTCCGAGCGAAACCCGCTGGGCGATATCGCCATCAACTTTACCGGCCTGCGCCCAGGCGAAAAACTGTACGAAGAATTGTTGATTGGCGACAACGTGATTGCCACACGCCACCCCATGATCATGAGCGCCAACGAAGACTACCTGCCCTGGGATGTGCTGAAGCAACGCCTGGATGCATTGAAAACCGCAACTTCGACGGATGACTTTGCCACTGTGCGCCAGTTGCTGCGCGACACCGTGAGCGGCTACGTGCCCGGCGGGGAAATTGTGGACTGGCTGTACCAGCGCCGGCGGCTGGAGCCCTGAACGCTGTACTGACAAATAGAACAGGCGTTGCCGGCACAGGAGCGCCCACATGAACTTCAAACGCTGTGAAGTTTGAAAGCAGGAATTGGGAAGAACTGAACAATGACTATTCTGGTAACGGGTGGTGCGGGTTTCATTGGTGCGAATTTCGTGCTGGACTGGCTGGCCGGTAGCGACGAGCCCGTGGTCAACCTCGACAAGCTCACCTATGCAGGCAACCTGCAAACCCTCAGCAGCCTGCAGGGCGACAAGCGCCACATCTTCGTGCATGGCGATATCGGCGACTCCGAACTGGTAACCCGCTTGCTGAAGGAGCACCAGCCGCGCGCGATCGTCAACTTCGCCGCCGAGTCCCACGTCGACCGCTCGATCCATGGGCCCGAAGACTTCATCGAAACCAACATCGTCGGCACCTTCCGCCTGCTGGAAGCCGTACGTGCCTACTGGGGCGGCCTGGATGAACAGTCGCGCAAGGCGTTCCGTTTCCTCCATGTCTCCACCGACGAGGTGTACGGCTCGCTGGCTGCCGACGAACCGGCCTTCACCGAAACCCACCAGTACCAGCCCAACAGCCCGTACTCGGCCAGCAAAGCCGCCAGTGACCACTTGGTGCGTTCCTACCACCACACCTACGGCCTGCCGGTGCTGACCACCAACTGCTCGAACAACTACGGCCCGTATCACTTCCCGGAAAAGCTCATCCCGCTGATGATCGTCAACGCCCTGGCCGGCAAGCCACTGCCGGTGTACGGTGACGGCCAGCAAATTCGCGACTGGCTGTATGTAAAAGACCACTGCAGCGCCATCCGCCGTGTGCTGGAAGCCGGCACCACCGGTGAGGTGTACAACGTAGGCGGCTGGAACGAAAAGCCCAACCTGGAAATCGTCAACCGCGTGTGCGCCTTGCTGGACGAACTGCGCCCGCGCGCCGACGGCAAGCCTTACGCCGAACAGATCACCTACGTGACCGATCGCCCCGGGCATGACCGCCGTTATGCCATCGACGCCCGCAAGCTGGAACGCGAACTGGGCTGGAAACCCGCTGAAACCTTCGAAACCGGTATTCGCAAAACCGTTGCTTGGTACCTCGACAACCAGGAATGGGTGCAGAACGTACAGTCTGGCAGCTACCGCGAGTGGGTTGAAAAGAACTACGCAGGACGCTCGGCATGAAAATTCTGCTACTGGGCAAGGACGGCCAGGTAGGTTGGGAGCTGCAACGCAGCCTGGCCCCGCTGGGCCAGGTGCTGGCGCTGAACAGCCGCAGCCAGTCGCACTGCGGCGACCTGGCCAACCTGCCAGGCTTGGCCGAAACGGTACGCGCCTATGCCCCCGATGTGATCGTTAACGCCGCTGCCTACACCGCCGTCGACAAGGCAGAAAGCGAGCGCGAGCTGGCCTTCAAGGTAAACGCCGAGGCCGTGGGTGTGCTCGCCCGTGCTGCCGCCGACTGCGGCGCACTGCTGGTGCATTACTCCACCGACTACGTATTCCCGGGGCAGGGCGCCCAAGCCTGGCGCGAAGACGACAGTGTCGGCCCGCTGAATACCTACGGCGCAAGCAAGCTGGCGGGCGAGCAAGCCATCCAGGCTGCCGCCTGCCAGCACCTGATCTTCCGTACCTGCTGGGTGTATGCCGCCCGCGGCAACAACTTTGCCAAGACCATGCTACGCCTGGCTGCCGAACGCGACAGCCTGGGTGTGATCGACGATCAGTTCGGCGCCCCGACTGGCGCCGAACTGATCGCCGACATTACCGCACACGCCATCACCGCCACCCGAGCCAATCCGTCTTTGGCTGGCCTGTATCACCTGGCGGCCGGTGGCGAGACCACCTGGTGCGGCTACGCCCGCTACGTGCTGGAACAGTCAGCAGCCCAAGGCGTGGCATTGAAAGCCCACGCCGAACAGGTCAACCCGTTGACCACGGATGCCTATCCGACCCCGGCCAAGCGACCGGCTAACTCGCGTCTCGATACCAACAAACTGCAGAAGGCTTTTGCCCTGACTCTGCCAGACTGGCGCCAGGGAGTGGCCCGCATGCTCAAGGAAATTCACGAGAAATGACCACTATGAAGCGTAAAGGCATCATTCTGGCGGGCGGGTCGGGTACCCGCCTGCACCCAGCGACCCTGGCAATTTCCAAGCAGCTGTTGCCGGTGTACGACAAACCGATGATCTACTACCCGCTGACCACATTGATGCTGGCGGGCATCCAGGACATCCTGATCATCTCCACCCCGCAAGACACCCCCCGCTTCGAGCAACTGCTGGGCGACGGCCATCAGTGGGGCATCAACATCACTTACGCCGTGCAGGCCTCGCCAGACGGTTTGGCACAAGCCTTCCTGATTGGTGAAGACTTCATCGGCAACGACCTGTCGGCGCTGGTGCTGGGCGACAACATCTATTACGGCCACGACTTCCAGCAGTTGCTGCGCAATGCCATGGGCCGCGACGAAGGCGCCAGCGTATTTGCCTACCATGTGCATGACCCCGAGCGTTATGGCGTGGTTGAGTTCGATGACAAGGGCAAGGCAATCAGCCTGGAAGAAAAACCTGCCAAGCCGAAGTCCAGCTATGCCGTGACCGGGTTGTATTTCTACGACAAGGACGTGGTCGAGATTGCCAAAGGCATCAAGCCGTCTGCGCGGGGTGAACTGGAGATTACCGATCTGAACCGGGTGTACCTGGAGCAGAACCGGCTGTCGGTGGAGATCATGGGGCGCGGGTATGCCTGGCTGGATACCGGGACGCACGATTCGTTGCTGGAGGCTAGCGGGTACATCGCCACGATTGAGCGGCGGCAGGGGCTGAAGGTGGCTTGCCCGGAAGAGGTGGCGTACAGGCAGGGGTGGATTGGGGCAGAGCAGCTGTTGAAGCTGGCTGAGCCGTTGGCCAAGAATGGGTATGGGCAGTATTTGAAGCGGTTGGTGGGGGATAGGGTTTATTGAATCAGGCCTTTAACGCTAATTTATGCGGCTATCTGAAGTTGACGATGAAATAGGAGTTGCATGCGCGCCTTCATCGTCTGCTCATTGTCGGATCTGGAATTTATTGGCTGCTGCAGGAGAGGTGCGCCCGTATGGCCTGGTAATCAGGCTATTGTCCGGGGTTTTAAGAGTAAGCACCTGTGTATTCAGTTTTTCCGATGTCCCAAGTCGCCCATCGTCGTTTGCTGGGCGACTTATTTCCAGTATCCTTAAAGTTCTGCAGTGACTAGCACTTGAATGTCGCCGATGCAATTGCTAATCATCTAAAGATTTAGGGGGCTTACGATGCATTGGGATGAAAACTTTTCACCTGAAGAATCCTGGTAGAAGGCTATTACGGTTAGCTCTCCAAGCGTGTCAGGAATAGGGAAGCAAGCATTCGGTAACGCGTCGTACCAACGGACGTCATGTCGATCCCCGTCGATGAGCAAATAGAACGCGAATTCGCCCCCCTCATGTATGCTTCCATCCATTACCAATGAGCACTGCGCAAAAATTCCATGCTCGGATTTGTATGCGGCGACAGTGATGGTTGCACCTTCAGAGATAAGGAGCGATTTCTCCTGCGTAGGGTCTCCACGCGACAGGCCCTTCGCGCTGTTCTCAGATGTTATCAAGTTTAATTGTGCGAGCGCTTCTTTGTAATATTGCTCGCAATAGTGAAAGGGAGACACGCCCCAGTGGTGATGCTCGTCTGATGTTAATAGCTGTGGTGGGAAATATAGAAACTGATGCTTGCCGAGCTTTTTTTCCAGCGCTTTGTACATCCATTCCAGCTCTTGGTTGGCCTTCTCAATGGTTGCTAACGGCACTGGGAAACTAGTGTTGCTTGCGTTTTCGAAGCGTGAGGCCCAATAGACTTTGTTGATGATTAAGCAGTCGAGTTTTTTGTGCTGCTCTAGGACTGCAAGGAATTTGTGCATTCCTTGAATCCACAGGTCTCGGCGCTCAGGTGTGCCGGGTTTGATTAGTTGGAAGCCTTTGACATTGCTGTCATTCAATAGACCACTTTCAGCCAGTTCATTGGAGTTTGTAATGATGTGGCCGGAGGGTAGGATTGCAAGGTCAAATCGTTCATCGATTAGATCGATTAGTATTATGTCGGCATCCTGGAATGCTTTAGGCTGCGTGAGAATTTGTTTCGAAAAATCATATGCGACCATACGTCGCCTGAATGCAGAAGGTATGCGCTCAAGTGCCTCTTCATTTTCGTATGAAGAGCTGCATAGCGAGGCCATTGAAGATCTTGCAAAGTAATCCGTTAACTTAAATGCTTGGCTTTCTTCTAGGTTAAATATGTCTCTAGATACGCAGCTGCCGTAAATAGTTAAGTTTTTGGTCACTGTATTCTTCAGCCTTTTTGTTCATGCTTCACATAAATGGGTGTGGGTCCTGTTCCATCAGGCCTTTCAGTTCGCTCCGTGCCCAATATGGAGGACAGCTTGGCAGTAACCAAAATGTCACGCAGCGGTAGCGGAATCTCATTATCCATAGATCGCTTAGGAATGCAACGCAGGCCCTGCGACCACTTGACCATTTTGCTGCAGGGGCAAAAGAAATAAAAATATAGGATCCAATTGATGTGGGGCTGAAAATTGCTTGAAAAATTGGTATCGAATATGCGGTTCGCGTGATGCAGATTGCGATCACCGTCAGTAGGAAGCAGGGGGAGGTAAAAATACGTGAGGTCTATCACATTGATAGCTATTTTGTGGTGTAGGGACTGCTCAAAGAAAAATAGAAGAAAATAAGGTGAGGGCAGTGTGTTCAGTATTTTAATCGGTTGAATGGAGGTGTGCTCACTGGAAGATTACGAGGCGTTTCTGCCGTGCAGCTTTAGGTCGCAATTACATAGCTGATGATGTTGAGTCAGGAGGTTTTTATAGAGCATTTACGATCCATCTATGAATCCTTGGGCAACCGTCGGTCTGTGAAAGACCGACGGTTTGATAGGTGCGAGTTCTGCTTGCAGTGATGAAGTAGAGGAATGAGTACCAAAAGCAGTCATAGGCTTCTGTACTGTCATGCCAGGGAAGCCTCTATGCTATCTTATTGGCTAGTGTTCTGGCCTACATGGTGAGTCGCCGGGGTAAGTGCTGCAATGGGTAGAGGGACCTGGCCAGATTTCACTACGGCTTTGCCGATCAACTCTGAGCCAACCAGAAACGCAGGCCAATGTACCTAGCCACTGGGTTGCCGAAGAGCTTGGAAAGCGGACTGGATTGGTTGGTACCGGCTAGGATCAGCAGGGCCGCACCAACCGACGGAATTACTGAGTGAATCCCCGGAAACCCGTTTTTCTCATCAAGCAGTACGAGCGCACCGGCAACTAGGATGAAACCAACAAGGCCCGCAGCATCTGCCGCTTTCGAAGAAATCTGGCGGGAGTCCTGCCATAGGAAAAGTAAGGCGCCTACCAGCAGCTCACCAGCCCGGGAAGGTAACATATAGTAGGCGAAAGATTGATCGCGGACCAGGAAATACTCACTCACCCCGAACGAGGCGATAGCAAGAGTGACGCTGGTCGCTACAAGCAGGCGCTTACCGCCGATCTTCATGGCGATGATCATCAGCGCCGGCCAGATCATGTAGAACTGTTCTTCTACGCCCAGCGACCACATGTGAAGTAGTGGTACTGTATCCGAAGAGGCAGCGAAGTAGCCGGTATCAAGGAACAACCAGAAGTAGATGTTGGCGGCGGAAAGTGTGGCGCCAATTGCGGACTCCGACAGAGCCTTGACGAATGTTGGCAGCATCATGAACGAGCCAACGAGCAGGGTGACAATAATCACGAATGCCGCAGCTGAAAGAATCCGGCGGCCGTAGAAATCACCGAACGAGAAGCCTTTCCCTTGTCCGTAGATGATCCCGGTGATGAGATAGCCCGAGATCACGAAGAAAACGTCTACACCGACGAACCCACCCGGGAGCCATTGCTTATTGAAATGGAATAAAGTCACAGCCAAAACGCCTAATGCCTTGAGTCCGTCTATGTCGGGGCGGTACGTCAAGTGGTTACCTTACATTTCTAATTTCCCTGTTCTGAGGCTGCGTGGATAAACTCCGGAGCATGCCGTTTCGACTACATGCGTGAGCTTTAAAACGGATTAGATACACTACTTTGGAAGCTAACACATCGGTGAGGCTGTACCAAAGTAGTGTTCCTGTTAATTCGTTGCTAGTTTTGGTTGGGTGATATTTGAAAGTGACGCGGGAACTCTGCCAGTTTCAACTGCAATACTCCCGAGCTTCTCAGACCCTTCTCGGCTGAGGTGCCCGCCATCGTAATAGAGCTGGGTTTTTCCAGCGAAGGCCGAGCATGTTGTTCCGTTGCAGATGAGGTCGCGAACGCCAAAGTAAGAGAAGTTGGCCCTAGCAGAAATTCGCTTAATAATTTCCTGATTAAGTCGATTTTCCCCAGTATCAAACACGACAGTTTTCTGCTCGCAGTTGATAAACGGAATTTTCAATGCCTTTTCAGTGCACTGCCGGTCTACTGAATTGAATGTAGGTACCTTGAGGGCGATGATTATTTTTTTGCCGCTTTGGCTCAATGTGTCTAGCATGGCGTCGAAGTCAGCCAAGAATGCCACCTTGTCGACAGCTTCGTATGCTGGCCAACTGCCGCCCACGATAACCGTGTCGTAGTTGGAGATTTGTTTAAACGCTTCCGCATTGTACGCAGGACAGCTTACTTTGTATCCTTCTTTAATATACCTTGCACTGCGCTGTCCTGGGAAAGGTGGGCAAGCATGGTGCTCAACGTTTCTAATTGCTACGCCTTCATTTTTGGCTATCGCACTTAAGTAGCCAGCGTAGTGAGCGGCGTTAGAGTCACCGATTAAAAGCACGCTTGGTGGCTTAGATGTGTCTCCTGCAATACATTTTGCCGAAGAAAAATACTCAGGCTTGTAAACGCTCTGGCAAACGTAGGGAGCAGATGAAGCTGGCGCGGAGCCTGAGCGTGTTTCTGCCAGAGAATCCTGGTAATCGCTCGGGCTGATAGGTGAAATGATGCCGTTGCTGGCATAAATTACTCCAGCAAATGAGAGGGCAAGGGCTGCTGATGCTGGGGTGGCCATGGTGAACTTCCAGCCTTTGTTGGCACGGAACGGCACCTCAATCAAGAAATAGCTGAACAGCGTCATTGCCACCATTACCGAGAGGCAGATCAGATTGCCCAGCATGTCAGGCTCGCCGTAGGCATAACGGTAAAACGCCAACACCGGCCAATGCCATAGGTATAGCGAGAACGAAACTAGCCCAATAGAGACCATCGGGCGCACGGCCAAGACTTTACCTACCAGAGTTTTGCTGAAGCTGCCGGCGGCCAGCACCAAGGATGCGCCGACTGCAGGAACTATCGATATAAAGCCCGGGAACCCTTCAGTCTCCCGGATGTAGGCGAGCGACCATGCAAGCACTAGAGCTCCCATCAAAGCCATGAGCTGAGCAGCGCGCTGGCCTATGCGACCTTTGATCGCTTCGGTCATGAAGAAGGTCATACCACCGATCAATAGCTCACCGGCCCTAGATGGGAGCATGTAGTAGGCAAAGGTTGGATCTGCAGCAAGCTTGCTCTGACCATACGAGAAGCAGGCGGCTGCGATCACTGCCGCAACACCCACCGTCATCGCCCGGCCACCAACTTTCAGAGTAAGGAGCAGCAGGGCTGGCCAGATAAGATAAAACTGTTCCTCTACACCTAGCGACCACATGTGGAGCAAGGGAACGGTGTCGGAGGACGCTGCAAAGTAGCTCGTATCGAGGAACTTCCAGAAATAGATATTCGCAGCTGACAGCGTGGAAGCGATAGCCGACAGTGACAAGGCTTTCGCATCGTCAGGAAGCATGAAGATAGAACCGAATAGGAGGGTCACCAGCGTCACGAACAAGGCCGCTGGTAGAATGCGTCGCACCCTTCTCATGTAGAAATCAGCGAACGAGAAGCTTCCAGCAGCCGCCTGTCTGGAAACGATCCCGGTAATCAGGAACCCAGAGATCACAAAAAAGATGTCGACGCCTACGAAGCCGCCTGGAAGCCACTGCTTATTGAAGTGAAAAATGGTAACGGCCAGAACGGCCAGAGCCCTGAGCCCGTCTATGTCGGGCCGGTAGGCGAGTGCTTTGTTACTCATGAAATCCCTTTCTGAGGGCTAGGCCCTGGTAAAGAGTGAAGGAAGATGCGAATTCTACAGATGATGCCGGTATGCTGTCAGGGGCGGTGAGCGGAATGTGCGGAAAAAGCGCTCCCCCATCGTCACGAGCAACCAGCATGGATGTGACCATTCGATGCAGTCCAAGGCTATCAGTCAATGCCGATAGGAACAGAAAGGCTCAAAATAGGCCCATGGTAGGTCTCGCTGGTCTGGTTACGTAGCTGCTGCGCTCGCCGCCGCAACCGCTCTCATGCCAAACGCAAGATGTTCATGGTTTGCACATAACTATGAAATCGGGCTCTCGGTGGAGCTCAAAGATGTTAGGTAAGGGCGAGCTTGGTGCTATAATCAGGTGCATGCTTATTTGCTATTAAGTCTTTGTGCAGTTGAATGATGAGCAGAACTCTGCGGTTTGGTAGGTTGTTGATGTTGCGAATTGGCTAGGTGATGTAGTTTTCAAGTATAAATCCTATAAGGTTGTTAGTAGTGGTCAAGAATTTATTAATTTATGGTAGCTGTGTTTCAAGAGATATTTTCAATCTGGAAGAGAGTTCCGGTTTCACGATTTCAGATTATTTCGCTCGATCTTCGATGGCTTCATTGTGTAGTGCACCTTACAAGAATACAGAGGCACTAGAGCGTATCCAGTCAGCTTTCCGTCGAAGGATGGTCGCCAACGACTTTTCTAAAGACTTGCTGGCTGCGGTTGATAAGCTAGAGTCGGCAGATTTGATTCTTATCGATTTGATTGACGAGAGATTTGATCTGGTAGCATTGCCTACAGGTGAATTGATTACTCATTCAAATGAGCTTGCTGAAAGCGGCTTGCTAGCTGAAGAGAGTATTGAAGGGTATAAGATTATACCACAAGGTACTTTTGAGCGCCGTGAGCTGTGGCTGCAAGGAATGCATAAGTTTTTCGATTTATTGAAGGAGCTAAACAAGCTTGACGCTGTGCTGGTCAATAAAGTGTATTGGTCCTCGAGCTTTGAGTTGGAGACTCAGTCTGTTTTTCCTGTGGGTCGTACGGAAATCGACAAGGCTAACGAAGATCTCGAGTGGATGTATGACGCCATGGAAAGGGTGCTTGATAGTCGCCAGTTTTTGAATTTTGATAATGCCCTTTTGACCGCTGATGAATTCCATCGTTGGGGTGTATCGCCATTTCACTATTGCGAAATGTATTACCGTGAAGCGCTGGCTCAGATTGTAAAGAAATCTGAGAAAAATAGTGCTGTGATATCCCACGGTGTGGAACCTGCGCCGATACAGCCTCCTCCGGTTTCTTCTGGTGTGGAGCTCAATGTGGCTGCACACATTGTTGATGATGAAATCTATGCGCACTGCTCTTTGAGTCTGAATGATCAGGCGTGTGAGGGCGGTAATTTTGCATTTTATCTCTTGGTTGATGGTGTTCGTCATGCCACGCGATGGTATGAAAAATCACCGAGAGCTCGCTTTGCTATCCCTGATCATCTTGGACGATTAGAAGTTGCCGCGTTTTATAAGGATGAATTTGATGAGAAGCTATGTTCTAAAGAGGGTATAACGTTGGCCTCTGCTACTTGAAAGGTGCTGCAATTTACTCACGGCATTTAATTATTACTCTTGATAGTGGTCAATGCCAAGTCATCGCAGCAATGTATCCGATGGCTTTGCACTGGCTTAAGTCTGGGGGGCTCTAATAAAAGATGCTTGATAAATTTCAGAAGCATAGTCAATTAGAAAGTGTAGGGCGCAGCGTTTACTGCGAAGTTGGTAATGGCCAGAAGCTCAATAAGTAATCGGTGGCCACATCCTCATTTGCTCAGGAAGCCGCTCAAGCAAAAGAGGATGCTGCATAGGGCATTTGGCTATGTGGCGATGAGTTACATTATTTGTTTGTCGAGGTTTTGTGTGTGTTTTAAAATATCTGGAATAAGGTTCAGCGCCGCCTGGTAATCTCTTCGGTTGATATGTCTTTCAAAGGAAAACATATAAGAGGCAAGTATGGTGCCGTCACTGCTTAGGTTCTGTGCGTCAGTTCTGATGCCTTGAACTTCTTGGGTGCACTCAAGAAGTTTCGAATGTGCGGTAAGAGGCCAATACGTACCTGCGGGCTCTAAAAGCCAGTTGCCCCAATGGATAACTGATAACTCTCCGGTTTCTTTCTTAAGCAAAGAGTCAGTGTTGAGATCAAGGACAATGAGTTGCCTGGGAAGTTTGCTTAAATGTAGTTTTATACTGCCAAGACTGCCTGCCAGTTGCTCTATATTTTTTTGGTCCTCTGCGGTAACTGCGTAGAGCTTTAGGCTTTCCAGCATCTCGCTGTTTAGGCGAGATTCTAAATAGCTTTTGGAACGCTCGTATTTATTGAGAAGCGACTTGGGTGGCGTTAGCTTCATTAAATCCCCGAGAAGCGTCAAGGTTCCTTGATTGTACTCCCTGCCAGTCATTTTACATTCTTTTGACCACTCAAAAATATGATAAGTCACATTCTGTAACTTCCCAACCTCTTTGAGTGGCGGGCAGGGCAAGTCTTTAAATTGAGCGATTAGTGCGCTCTCTTGAGCGGCGGGATAAGTTCGACTCTCGTCAAATAGTTTAATAATGTAAGTTTTAAGTGTGTTCTCGGAGTAGCAATCAACTTCGTAGCAGTATATATCGGAGTGGCCTAACTGAAAGTTTTTAACGCCTTCGACAGTGAAGGCAGTTTTGAAAAGAGGGGATAAGACCTGCGGAATCCAGCGCTCGCGCTGCTCGGGCGAGAAAAGAGCGTGAATTTCGTCACTCTTCTGAGTGTTTTCCAGTAAGAGTGGCTGATTGTGGAAGAATAGTGCACTGACTCGCGAGTGTTGCGATCTTAATAATATCAGTTTAGTAGAGAAGCCCACGAGTCGCTGCAGGGCTTGCCTGGTAAGTAGTAGCGATATTATTGCCATGAATGCTGAAGGTGGGTGGAAATAAAGAAAGTCTCCGATTATTCCGAAGAATACGACTAAAAAGACAAAGCCGGATATTGAGTTAAGTATTGCTTGGTGGTGGGTTGTTAGTGCGGTTCGTGCTTTCGATGAAATGTTGTATGCTAGGCAGGTAAATGTATAAAAGACTATGATGCTTGTCGCGACCAAGAAGAAAATTAGTGGGTAAATTGTGCATAGAATCGCGACTGATATTAAAAAGAATAGTAGTTCTGAAAGTCCGCGCGTGAACTTTGAATATGCGTTGACTGCAATGAAGTCTTGGTTGTCGAAAAGAACAATTTTCTTTGTTCTGATTATAAGTAAGCGTGCGCCGGCTGCAGTGATTTTTGTAGCAACTAATTCGAATGTAAGGTGTGCTGCAAATGCAACTAGGGAGCTTAAACTCAACCAGATTACAACGGTGTCCTGAGGGTAAGCTTTCATGGATTCAGGAAAGTAACTCGGGATGCCGCCAGAGCTGAGCACGATAATTGCTTTTAAAGGAAGGAAGAAGGCTAAAAGCAAAAGTAATTGGCTAAATATATAGATGAACTGCACTGATACGGTGTGCAAGGGCGCTTTCCTCAGGAATTTTTTGCCTAAGGAAAAAGACCAGCGTAAGCATTGGCTTAGCTCTGTATTAAGATGTGCTTTCATATGGGTTGCTTAACAGATGGCCAGTATTTCGGTGCGAGATATGTACGTCGACTTGAATGGCTCACGAAATTTTACTCTTAAGATCTCTAGTTGCCATCGATGCTTTTCCTTCTCAGAGTGTTTCACGATAAGAAAAACATTAAGTGTTTTGTGTGTGGTTCAGAAGTTCGGTCGCCATGCTTGCTACAATGTATTTTCGCGAATATTTTTTTACAAAGTCGCGTCGATCAGTTGTTTCAATGTTTAGGCTTTCCAGCGCCGTAATTGCTGACTCTATATCGCACGGGGGGAAGACGCTCATGTTTTTGATGTTGTCAGTTGCAAACTTGGCGGAGTAGCCGCTAAGTCCTCCAAGAATAGGTTTCTCGGTGGCGGCGTATTCAAATAACTTTGAAGGAATTACATTCTTCAGTGAAGGAAGATCATTGAGGTGTAAAAACAAAACGTCTGCCGTGTTGTAGTACGATAACAAGTCAGTTCGCTTCATGGGTTCAATGAGGTCTACATTTGTGACGTTATGCTGAGTTAGTGCCGTTTTGAGTTGTTTTATTGCACTGCCACTCCCGACTATTACAAACTTTGCTTTGTTTGCAAGTCTATTTGCCAATTTTGGCAGGATATGATGCAGCCCTTGTCCCGCACCTATGTTGCCTGCATATAAAATGCGGATCTGGCGTGAGGTGCGCTCTTCCATTGCGGCGGGGTTATCAATGAATAGATCATCAACGCCATTTGTGTAAACAGTAAATGGTTTATTCGGGTACTGTGATTTAAAGTAGTTGACGAACCCTGGAGAGGCTAAATTGACTGAGTGTGATTGCTTCACTGTCCAACGCTCAATGTGGCGGAAGAACCATGCCGCGGGTGCTCCGATTGGATAAGGTAGCAAATCCGGCAATATATCAGTCAGTAGGTCCCGAAAATCCAAATAAAGCGGTGCATTGACGCGTTTGGCTACCCAGGCACCTAAGGTGGCGGTCATCATGCGCGATGAGGTAGCAAAGATAAGATCATACTCATTCGAGTTGACCGCTTTCAACACACCTCGCGCATATTGGGCGAATAGGTGGGCCTGGCCAAGAATTCCACCGCAACGCGAAATAACTGGAATTCGTTTGATCGTTAGCCCTTCGCGGCTTTCAATAGAGGGAGCACTCGGGGCATAGCTATCGTATCTGCTCGGTTGGGTCGTCAGCACGGTTATCGTGATTTTTTTCTGAGAATTCTGCAAAAGTGAATTGACTAATGCTTTCGTCCTGAATGAACCAGCAGAAAGATCAGGAGGATAATAAAAACTCAGTATCAGGATGTTCACGTTCAGGCCGCTTCAAATTTGCCGGTAGAGGTGGCTTTTTTGTACATTTCTGCCAAGAGATTTTCCTGACTTTCCCAGCAGAGATCCTTTGCCGCAATCACTGAGTTTTCGGCCAGCTTTGCACGTAACTCGGGATTCTCGATGAGCCTGTTCAGGCAGTTCACTAGGTCGTCTTCGTTGCCTTCGGCAGCCAACAGTCCAATGCCATATTGATTTACTATCTTCCGGATTTCAGGGAAGTTAGTGGCTACTGATGGTACTCCTGCGATAATGTACTCAAACAGCTTGTTGGAGTCAGTGCTGAAGTGATTGAAGCAAGTGTTCTCTATCGGCTGCACAGCGATGTCGGCCGCGGCAGTATATTTTGGGAGTTCGGACAGTGCTACTGTTGGGATAAAATGAACACGGTCTTGTAAGTCTAGACTGTCACGTAAGTCGATAAGGGGCTGTGTTAAACGTCCCCCACCAATCAGTACAACATGAGCGTTTTTTAGGCGTGAAGTGCAACGCACTAATTTTTCTAAGCCTCTTCCGCTTTGAAGGCCACCTTGGTAAAGGATCACAGGGCACTCTTGTGGTATGCCTAGTGCTTGATGAAGTAAGCGGCTTTTTTGGACGGCAATATATCTGGGGCGGTTTTGAAGTACTGCAGGTCTTGCTATTTTATAGAGTCGAGCAAGGTATTTGGCTCGAGTTTCAGTTGTCGTGATAACTGCGGATGCGCGAGGAATCAATAGTTTTTCAATGTGCGCCACAATTTTTGAGAGTTTTCCGTAGCCCTCTCTGCTGGTGCTTATTTCGTGCGCATCATAAATGAGTTTGGCTTGACTGATGATTGAGGCTAGCCAGGCAGTAGGAAGGGTGTTTACATCATGGGAGTGAACAACAGTTGGCCGATAACGTATGATGTTGAGAAGCAGCATCATATGAGTCCATGCGCGACTGATTACCCTTAAAACTGAGATCTGGGGGCTATTAGAGGTTGTTCCTGCTGAAGGCGATGGTGTTTTGGAATCGAGTGGTTTCGATTTCCTCCAGCGCCACAAAGGCGACCTTTCTACCCGGCATACATCGAGGTTTTTCTGTAGGGTCTCTGTTTTCGCAGTTTTCCCTGGAGTATGTAATGCGAAGACCCTAACGGCATAATCTGAGTTGGCAAGTGTTTGTGCTTCTTTTAATACTCGTGCGTCATTGACGAATTCATTCCACACAATCATTGCAACTTTTTTCACTGCTTTACCTGCTATTCGATTATGCCCGCTAGGGTGTTCAGGGCGTTATTCTGGTAAGACTCAGGTCTCGGTCCAGTAGATTTTCATTTTTGTGGTGTTGACGTTATTGGCGCTGGATTCTGTGTAAATAGCGCCAATGGTAGAGTAACCGGTTTTCTTGTAGTGAACTTTGAATTGGCTTGGGTTGTCTTCCATTACAGTGCGCTGGAAGCCTTGGCTCTTCAACTGATTGTAGATGGCATTCTCAGCCACTTTGGCAAGCGTGTTAGCGTTGACTTCGTAGTGTTTCATCTTACCGTTCGAGGTTTCTTTCTCGTACTCTTTGGAAATCTCGCCGTTGGTATTCAGCTTTTCACCGTTCTGAAGAACGATAGAGCTGCTTTGAGCGCTTTGCGAAGCAGGTGCTTGGGTGGCTTTTTGTTCTTTTTCAGCGCCGCAACCGAAAAGTGCCAGTGACATAAGAAGTGCTGCTGCGGTTTTGATGTTGGTTTTCATAGTGGTGTTGTTCGTCATTAAAAGTTAGGGGTGGGTTTTATTGGGCGATAAGTGCCAATTCTTTGTCGATGATGTGTTTCTTCGCTGTTTGGCTCATGACGCGGTGGTGAGCAGCAGCGGACATCTTGTTGAACAGCTCTGGAGAGCTGACAACTCTCTTGATGCCATCGGCCATCCCTTGTGCATCGTCTGCACCTGCAAGAATGCCGCAGTCATCGCTCACGAACTCTGGAATGGCTGTAACACCGTTGGTGATTGAAATGAGTCCGGATGACATCGCTTCGTCGCGAGAAACACCTTGGGCATCCATGCGAGTTGGGCACAGGAACATCCCGTATTCTTTATGCAATGCCGCGATTTGGTTGTGCTTCAAGAAGCCTCGTTCGATAGTGACGTTTGAGAGCCCCTTAAGTGGTTCCAAGGTTTCTTCGAAAAGTGCACCGTCGCCGATCATTCGGAACTCCATTTTTTCAAAAAATGGCTCTTTCGAAAGCAGTTTGATTGCAGCGACGCTTAGGTCATTTGCGTATTTTGCTGACGCGTAAGGGCGGATGGAAAGCACCTTGAAGCGCTGGCTTTCAGGCTTTTTCTTGTAATTAAAAATGTCGGTATCAATAGGGTTATGGATGATCTCGTAGCTCTCCTCCGGAATCCGGAAGCCCACGTCCTCCATCACTTCCTCTGCAAAATAGCGAGATACGAACACGAGTTTCAGGTTTGCAGGCATGTGCTTCAGCGTCTCACGCCAGAATGTCATGCGTTTTTCGCTCTCGACTTTTGCCAGCGCCAATTGATGTTCATCCGAGTAGTTGTACTCGCGACGCCACCAAGGCTGTATCTCCGCGCCGTGTACCCATACCACAACTTTGACCAGATGAGTGAAGCGCTTGAGCACTTCCCACATGTCTGGATCCAGAAAGTGCACCAGCACGCTCTTGTACTGACCACTTTCAAGCATCTTGGCGAGCGTAGCCTGACACCCGGTTACAACGTCCAAATTCTGGAACTCGTGATAGCTGACAGCCTCGTTTTTGCGCAAGCGGAAGATGTCGACGTTCAGGTTCTGTTCCCGATATGCCATTACTCGGCTGTGCACAAAGCCGTTGCGATATAGGTCGTCATATGCCGGGTAATGGTTGGTGACAACCAGGTGTTGCGAACGGCCCAGCATCTCCGAAGGTTGAAGGTTGCGGTGGCCAAGCACCAGAGCATTGATCTCGGTGCTACCGGAAGCGTAGGCACGCAGACCGAAGCGCACAAAGGCGGCTTCAGGCGGAACCTCGGAGGTCTGGTTACGGTTGGCATGCTGCATCACATGGCTGATCCGCTGCTTCTCGGTATCGAGGAACAACACAACCAATTGCAGGTTCAGGCCAGGCGCGCAGTCCAAGTACAGCTTGAGCTTTCGATCCTGGATATTCAGCTGGTCCAGGCTGACTTCATTCAGCGCATACACATATTCATGCTTGCCATCTGCCAGCTTGGAGTTCACGCGCCAGTTATCCACATCGACGACCAGATCGAGGAACTTGTTGTGCTTGACTCCGAACATCTCGGCCAAGGCGCGGCCAGAGATTTCCGGTGAGTCGTGGCTGACTTTCAGAGGTGCAATAGCCTGTGCGCGAGCCTGCAGTTGGTCGATGGTCATGCCGAGGTTAAGCTTCAGGTCGTCAACCTTGGCACTGATGTGCTCGCGCTGTGCCGCACCTTTCTCACAATAGTTGAATGGGTCGATAGCAAGGCCTTGTTCGTGTGCGTACTCCAGCGACGGCAGGTCCTTCAACCAGCCAAGTAATGGCTGGCTGGCAATGATCTCGGTTGCCACCAACGAGCGCCTTGCGCTCAGCGACTGAGCTGGACGGTATGCCATTTCAGTCGACTGCAGCTCGGCATCTTGCCCTTGGCAAGTGAAGTGAGCAGCTTTACCAACCACTTGTGCACGGCTGTAGCGCGTAGCCAACGCCAAGTCCAGCAGGTAGTTAGGGCCGTAGTAGTCGCCCGGTACAAACGCGGCGACCCACGGGGTATTGCCAACCAGCTCGCCAAGGCTAGATTTCTTCAGTTGAGCTGGTTTGAGTACCACAATACGAGGGTCATCACTGACGATGCTGCTCTGATAGGCATCGGTGATGATGACCATGCGCACTTGGCTGTAGGTCTGACGGTTCAGGTGGGCACGCAGCATGTCGAACTGCTGACGATCTTGTGCTTCGCCAACGACCACGATTTCCGGCAGGCGCTGAGCCTTCACGGTGCCAGTGACTTTGCTGAGCACGTATTCCAGGCGCTGGGTGTAGGTGTGCTCTTGCATCACTTTACGCAGGGCGGCGAGCTTCAACTTGTCACTGTTGAGTGGGTCTTCGGCCAGCAGCTGCAGGCGGCGCAGCATTTCTTCGCCGTTATCGGTGGTGACTACCAAGTCACCGAACAGCAGGCGCACGCCGCGTGAGAAGTTGCTGACGGTGATGGTGTTGCAGCCCAGCAGCTCGAACACCCTACGTGCGAACATCGATTGCGACTGCTTGATCGAGTTCAGGTTGATCGCGTAGCGATAGCCTTTGTAAGCCGTGTCGATTTTTTCGAAGGGCAGGGTGCCGACGATATACGGCTGGTATTCCTCGGGGAACTGGTAGTTGGCGTCGTTCTTGCCGAAGTTGCGGTCGAAAATTTCCAGTGGGCGGAACTTAGGCAGCTCGCATACGAAGTTGCCCAGGTCGCGGGTACGCTCTGGGTAGCGGGCGTAGTAGGCGCCGGCGAAACAGAATGCGTCTTTGCGCTCGTACAGCTCGATCGGGTTGTGCAGCGCTGGCTGGCAAGCGAACGGCAGCAGGTAAACACGGTCGTGACCGAGCGCACCTTTATAGCGGTGAATGCAGTCGATGTCAGTGGTGAACACGTGGTCGAACTGCTTGGCGGTGGTCAGGAAGGTTTCGAAGTGAACCGGGTCTTCCTTGTTCCAGAATACGGTGGGTACCTTGTTCTGACGGCACCAGTTCAGGATGTCCTGCAGCTCTTGGCTGTTGTGGCCAACTTTGCTCCCCCACAACTCATCCTTGCCACGCCAGGCAGACTCGATGAACAGCAGCTCAGGACGGAAACCTTCCAGCTCTGCTTTCCAGTTGGCAGGTGTGAGTTGCATCAGGTCACATTCGTAGCGGTAGGAGCCGAAGGTGAACTCATCCATTACACATGCCACTTTCAGGCGGCTTGCAGGTTGGTCGGCTTGGCGCAGCAGGATAGAGCGGCTCTGCTCGCTGGTAGGCAGGGCTTCAGGCAATTTCAGGTAGTTCTCATCCTGAATGACCGGCGCAGGAGGCAGCAGGGCCTTCATTGGTTCGTTGGCGATGCGCTTCTGTTCATTCTGCTGGCGTTGCTGGTTGGCCTTGCGGTACAGGCGCAGCAGGCGCACAGGCAGCCTGACCAGGCCGCCCAGGGAGCTGGCGCTGTTCTTGATCTGATAGCCCAGCTGGTAGGTCATGCTGGTGCGCGTTTTGACCAGACGCTGCTCTGCAAGGTGACGCTGTGTATTGGCTCTCTCCAGATTGGCATTGAGCTCATCGATCTTGCGCTGCTGCGCCGCGCTGCGCTGTAGCAGCTGATTGAGATTGGCCTTCAGTTGAGGGATCTGCTCAGTGCTGACAGTGCGGTACTTCATGTTGGCCGCACCCAAGCCTGCTTTTGAGGAGTTGAGCTCATTCTCCAGTTGCATGCGCAAGCCTTGCCATTGCTCATTGGTGGCCGCCAGGCTCGCTTCTGCTGCCTGACGGCTGGCGGTTTCGAGCATCAACTGTTCGACCAGTGCGTCCTTGGCCTGATTCAGCGAGGCGATCGTCTCAGCTTGTTCAGCCAGCGCTTCTTGCGCTTGGGCGTTGGCCTGGGTCAGTGATTGCACCTGCTCTTCGATGCCATTGCGCAGTTCCACCAGTGTATTGATGGTGTTCGCCTGGGCCGCATGCTCGCGCTCGCCACGTGCTAGTGTTTCGCTCACTTCCATCAACTGACTTTCCAGTTCAGTCTGGCGGTTTTGCAGTGCGGTTACTGTTTCCGCGTGGGCTGCATAAGCCTGTTTCGTCGCTTGGCGCTGATTACCCAGATCGGCTTCCAGTTCAGCTTGACGTGCTTTCAACAGGGCAATGGTTTCGGCCTGCGCAGCGTCGGCCCGCTGGGTTTGGGCCTGCAATTCGTTCATATACTCCAACTCGCTTTCAAGTTCGGCTTCCAGTTCCGCTTGGCGCTTGCGTAGCGTGGCGATGCATTCGTCTTTCTCGGCAATATCCTGGCTGCTCTCGGATTGCAGGATGCTCAATGCCTGTTTCTGATTCTCTAGCGCGGTCTCCATCGCCGTTTGGAGTTCGCGCAAGCTTGCAATGGTATTGATGTGATCCGTGTTGGCTTCGAGCGTCTTGTCTCTTGACTCGACAGCGGTGCCTAACAACGCATCCAGTTCTTCGACACGGGATTGCAGTGACGAAATGGTTTCCAGGCGGGCTGCATCGGCTAGCCCGGCTTGTTCGCGCAGTTCAGTCATTGCCTGTGCCTGGCCTTCCAGTTCAGCTTCCAAAGCTGCTTGGTGCGCGCGCAGGGCAGTGATTGTTTCTATATGGCCGGTGTTCGTCTGTTCAGCGTGAGTCTGCAGTTCAGCCCGACGTTCTAATTCGGCTTGCAGCTCTACTTGTTGTGCCTGCAGGGCTGCAATAGTGCTCTCATGTGCTGCATTCGACTCATCTGCTTTGGCCTGGGTACTGGCTAAAGCCTGCTGCTGGTTTTCGAGGGCTGCCTGCAGCGCGGCCTGCTGCGCGCGCAGAGCAGTGATGGTGTCTACATGGCCTGCGTTGGTCTGTTCGGCCTGCGACTGCAGTTCATCTGCAGCTTGTCGCTGATTTTCCAGTTTGGCTTGCAAGGCAGCCTGCTGCGCTCGGAGCATCGTAATGGTTTCTATGTGACCATCGTTGAGCTGCTGAGCCTGGACAAGCTGTTCAGATAGCACTTCAAGCTGGCTTTCCAGCTCGTTACGCTGCTTTTGAAGGCTTGATACGGTTTCGTTCAGTGCCGCATTGTCAGCCTGGCCTTTGGCTTGAAGCTCGGTCACCTGCAGAAGCTGGCTTTCCAGTGCGTCGTGTTGAGCCTGCAATGCTTCAATCTTTGTCGACTCGTTGGCTGCCAGCGCTTCTGCGGCCGCCCGTTGCTGGTCTGTGGCCAACAATTGCTCTTCCAGAGAAAGCAGTGACTGCTGCAGCGAGTCCAGTTCTTGATCCCGTTGTCCCTGAGCTTCTTCAAGCACTGCGATCTGTTGTTGCAGCTGGGCATACTGTTCTGCAGTCGCGAGGCATTTTTCATTGGCCTCACCCAGTTGGGACTTGAGCGAATCCAGCTCTGCGTTCAGTTCCTGGATGCTACGGGCGCTGGCTTCGAGAGCTTCCTGGTTCGTTTGCTCTAGAGAGACGATATGCGCGTCGCGATCTTGAAGCTGGCGAGTCAGAGCCTCGACCTTCTGAGCTTCAGGCTTCAGCAGGGAGAGCTGTTCAGTGGCCAGACGATACTTTCTGTTGGCGTCGTCCAGGCGCTCCTTGATCTCCTCAAGTTCTTGCACCCGCTTTGCCTTGGCATCGAGAATTTCGCGGTTGGCCTGCTGCAACGTCGCAATATCCGTGTCACGCGTTTGCAGTTGCTTGGCGAGCGCTTCAGCTTTCTGCGCTTCAGGCCTCAGTTGAGCAATCTGCTCAGTGGCGCTGCGGTACTTCTTGTTTGCCTCTTCCAGACGCTTGCCGATGTCGCCGAGGTTTCCGCGCAGTGTGCGCTCAATAGACTCAAATGCCTTTTCGAGCTCGCGTACTCGATCAACAGTAAGCGAGTCGATGGTCCCCGGCTTATGCGCTTCGTTCTTGACGGCCACAATCCCCAGCCACTTGCCCAGCATCTTCACTTCGATGATCTGCAAATGCTCGGCCAGCAGCCGGAACGGTTCCATCAGGTAGAACGTGTGCTTGTGGTCAATGAAGTCATTGACCCCGAACGGTACGGTGATCACCAGCCGGCCACCCTGCTTGAGCAGGTCGTAGGCCTTTTCGACGAACAGCTCCGGGCGTACCAGGTGTTCGAGCACTTCGCTGATGACAACGGTGTCCGGTTCAACCTCGAGCGTATCCAGCGCGAGGAAGTCTGAATTGATATACGTGACGTTTTGCTGGATGTGGGCAGGCTCCGCAGACAGGTAACCCTTGGCCTCTTCGATGGCCTGCGGGCTGGTGTCCACACCGGTGACCTGGCAACCCTCACGCGCCAGCAGCAGGGGCACGATGCCCTGCGAGCAGCCCACATCCAGGATCCGGCGCCCTTTGACCTGGGCGCAGATCCAGTGGATGCGGGACTGCGTTTCGCGCATGAACTGATCCCCCAGCTTGCCGTAGTAGGCTTCCATCACGCGGTCATGAATATCGGCCAAAGGTGAAGGCAGCTCTGTGTTCACGGTAGGTTTCTCAAGCGTGGGGTTGTTCATGCGGTTGGGTCCATCAGGCCTGGGTAACGCCAGCGGCGTCGATCACAAAGGCCGCGTCGCGTACGTTGAAGGTGCCGCGGAATTCGCGGTGCTTCACCAGCAGCACGTGGATGTCGGCGCTGTCCTGGGCAAAGTCGAATTCCACATGCTCGTGGCGCGCCAGGCGCTGCGGCAGGGCTTCGATGTTCGGCTCGACCAGTTGCAGGGTGGCTTCCAGCTCGTTGCCCAGGCGCTCGGCGATGCTCAGGGCCGGGCTTTCGCGCAGGTCGTCGATGTCGGCCTTGAAGGCCAGGCCGTAGCAAGCGATTTTCACTTGCTGGGCCGACTTGCCCGGGTTTTTGATCAGGAAGTTGGCCAGGGCCATCTTGACCTTGTCGATCACCCACTCAGGTTTGCTGTCGTTGACCACACGGGCAGTGCGGATCAAGCGAGCCTGCTCTGGGGTCTGGCTGACGATGAACCATGGGTCTACCGCGATGCAGTGGCCGCCAACACCCGGGCCAGGCTGCAGAATGTTGACGCGTGGGTGGTGGTTGGCCAGGCGAATCAGCTCCCACACGTCGATGTCCAACTTGTCGCAGATGATCGACAGTTCGTTGGCGAAGGCAATGTTCACGTCACGGAAGCTGTTTTCGGTCAGCTTGCACATTTCGGCAGTGCGGGCATTGGTGACGATGCACTCGCCTTCAACGAAGGTGCGGTACAGGCGTACAGCCGCTTCCGAGCACTTCTTGGTCATGCCGCCGATGATGCGGTCGTTTTCTACCAGCTCGCGCAGCACGTGGCCTGGCAGTACGCGCTCAGGGCAGTGGGCAATGCGGATGTCGGAGGCTTCGCCGTGGGTTTGCGGGAAGCTCAGGTCCGGGCGGGCTTGTGCCAGCCAGAAGGCCATCTGCTCGGTGGCACCGACCGGGGAGGTGGACTCCAGGATGACCAGGTCGCCTTTTTTCAGCACGGGCGCGATGGCCTTGCTGGCGGACTCGATGTAGCTCAGGTCCGGCTGGTGGTCATCCATGAACGGGGTCGGCACGGCGATCAGGAAGGCGTCGGCAGCTTCTGGCACGGTGGAGGCGCGCAGGTAGCCTTCGGTTACGGCAGCGTGAACCACCATGTCCAGCTCAGGCTCGACGATGTGGATTTCGCCACGGTTGATGGTGTCGACCGCGTGCTGGTTCACATCGATACCGATCACGTGCTTTTTGCGGGCGGCGAAAACGGCGGCGGTTGGCAGGCCGATGTAGCCCAGGCCTACGACGGAAATCTTGTTGAAGCTCATGCTGCGTCCTTGGAGTTAGAGAATGCGGAAAGTGCGTCGAGGATTCGCGCGCACGCTTTTCCATCGCCGTAGGGGTTGTGGGCGAAGCTCATCTCGCGGTAGGTCGCATCGTCGGTGAGCAGTTTTGCCAGGTTCTCGGTGATCGATTCCACGTCGGTACCCACCAGCTTGACGGTGCCGGCAGCCACGGCTTCCGGGCGCTCGGTGGTGTCACGCATGACCAGTACCGGCTTGCCCAGGGCAGGGGCTTCTTCCTGGATGCCGCCGGAGTCGGTGAGGATCAGGTACGAGCGGGTCATCAGGTACACGAACGGCAGGTAGTCCAGCGGTTCGATCAGGTGGATGTTGTTGACGTCGGCCAGCAGGCGGTTCACCGGTTCGCGCACGTTCGGGTTGAGGTGCACCGGGTAGACGATATCCACGTCAGGGAATTGACGCGCGGTGTCTACCAGCGCCTGGCAGATGCGCTCGAAGCCGCCACCAAAGTTTTCGCGGCGGTGGCCCGTGACCAGCACCATGCGGCGTTCAGGGTTCAGGAAGCTGAACTGGGCTTCGAACTGGTTTTTCAGGGCCGGGCTTTCCAGCTTGCGGACGACTTCCAGCAGCGCGTCGATCACCGTGTTGCCGGTGGTGTAGATGGTCGCGGCGTCAGTGCCTTCACGCAGCAGGTTGTCCTGCGAGGTGGAGGTTGGCGCGAAGTGCAGGGCGGCCAGGGCGCCGGTCAGGCGGCGGTTGCCTTCTTCCGGCCATGGCGAGTACAGGTTGCCGGTGCGCAGGCCTGCTTCCACGTGGGCGATCGGAATCTGCTGGTAGTAGGCGGCCAGGCTGGTGGCCAGCGTTGTAGCGGTGTCGCCGTGCACCAGCACCACGTCGGGCTTGAACTCGGCCAGCACAGGCTTCAGGCCCTGCAAAATGGCAGTGGTCACGTCGGTCAGGTCCTGGCCTGGCTTCATGATGTTCAAGTCGTAGTCGGGCGTGATCTCGAACAGCTCCAGTACCTGGTCAAGCATCTGACGGTGCTGGCCGGTTACGCAGACGCGCGACTCGAAACGGTCGTCCTGGGCAAGGTTGAGGGCCAGTGGTGCCATTTTGATGGCTTCTGGGCGGGTGCCAAATACGATGAGGGTCTTGAGGGACACGGCGACGGTCTTCTGTGTATTGAGTGAAGGCGGTTGGAACGAATGCTAAACGCGAGGATCCGGGTGTTGCTCAGGTCGGCCGAGGGGGGCCTGGCTGGCGCGGCACGACAGAAATCGGGCAGGGCCAGTGGGGGAGAGGTGAAAAAAAATTCATTCTGCTCGGATCCTTCAAGCGAAGCGGTTGTCCTATGGCCGCGAATTTATCATTTTGTCATCAATATGGCATCCCGTCTGGCACGTTTTTTTCCCCTGATCAAGGGCATTTGCCTCTAACTATCGAGAGATTGGATCCGATTTCGATTATATGTATCGGATAAAACGATTGTTTGATCCCATACAGGCATCATGCCAACGAAGTCAATATAACTATCGTATGCGACGAACGGGTGGGAGCCTTGTCCGGCAAGGCTTGTAGGAAAAACAACAGCTTTTGGTCTGAATGAAAGCCAGGTTAAACGGGAATTTACCTAGCGGCGATTTGCCATCGCTTTTTTTTCATGAAGTTAACTCGAAACATGGCTTAACGCCATCATTTTTGGGTGGTCGAAGTTGGTTTTTTTAATGTTTGATTCGGTAACGATTAACCACGCCAAGAGCCTGTCTGCAAAGTGGCAGAACCGCTAGGGTTGATTGCGCAGCCGAAGGAAAACGGCTGCTGGAAAATGACCAACCCAAGGAGTGTTCACTCATGCGTAATAACGTTCTGTCGTACCTGCTGCTGCCGCTGTTCGCCAGCCTGTCGTTCTCCCTTAGCGCGGCACCTGCCAGTGCCACGGCGGTGCCAGAGCCGGTGCCGGTTGTGGCCCAGATGCAGGCGCAAGAGGCGCCACGGCTGGACCTGAACAAGGCTGATGCACTGACCTTGCAGAAGGAGCTGAACGGCATCGGGAAGGCCAAGGCCGAGGCCATCGTGGCCTACCGTGAGGCCAATGGGCCATTCGCTTCGGTGGATGAGCTGCTGGAGATAAAAGGGATCGGGAATGCGTTGCTGGAGCGCAACCGGGATAAGGTGATGGTGGAGTAAGGGGGGCGGCAAGCGCTGCTTTGCAGCCCTTGGCGGCATAAGGCCGCTCCTGCGATCACCACTTTCGTATTCGAGTGGGTGATTTATGCAGGGGCGGCTTTTTATATCGAGAGGGCAAGGCTACTGGTAATAAAAATGCAATAAAACAATGATTTAGCCATTGCTTTTGCGGGCGTCAAAAAAATGCCCGTCATCATGGTTTTTAACCCGTTGCTTTAACCTTTTACCGGTCCTGCGCATCCTTCGCATCCGCTTCGGCATTGCGCTCATGCACCTTGCGCAATTGTTCTTCGGTGAGGGGCAGTTTTTTTGCCGTGTCGCGCAGCATCATCAGGCCACCGACGATGGAGCCGAGGGCTATGATGAGGATCAGCCAGGCATACCAGGGCATTGTCGTTCTCCTTAAACGGGGGGAGCATTGCTTGTACGAAATTTGAGCAGTAGCCCGTTCCATTGGTTCAATTATAGGAGCCAGCCACCGCCGGGCCAATTCCGTGCCCCGTGGGCCCCAAAGCCTGCGTCACTTCGTTTACAATGCGCGCCGTTTTCGACTTGCCAAGAGACCCTGCCCATGTCCGCCTGCCAGACGCCCCTGATCGTCGCCCTGGATTTCCCTACCCGTGAGGCCGCCCTGAAGCTGGCTGACCAGCTTGACCCTGCGCTGTGCCGGGTGAAGGTTGGCAAGGAGCTGTTCACCAGCAGCGCTTCGGGCATTGTCGAAACCCTGTGCGACAAGGGCTTCGAAGTGTTCCTGGACCTCAAGTTCCACGACATTCCCAACACCACCGCCATGGCGGTCAAGGCAGCCGCCGAGATGGGTGTATGGATGGTGAACGTGCATTGCTCCGGTGGCCTGCGCATGATGGCCGCCTGCCGTGAAGAACTGGCCAAGCGCAGCGGCCCACAGCCATTGCTGATTGGCGTGACCGTGCTGACCAGCATGGAGCGTGAAGACCTGGCCGGTATCGGCCTGGATATCGACCCGCAAGAGCAGGTGCTGCGCCTGGCGGCATTGGCGCAGAAGGCTGGCATGGACGGTTTGGTGTGCTCGGCGCTGGAGGCCCCGGCGCTGAAGGCTGCGCACCCGTCGTTGCAACTGGTGACCCCGGGTATTCGCCCAGCAGGCAGTGCGCAGGATGACCAGCGCCGTATCCTCACCCCGCGTCAGGCGCTGGATGCAGGGTCTGATTACCTGGTGATCGGCCGGCCGATCAGCCAAGCGGCAGACCCGGCGCAAGCGCTGGCTGCGGTGGTGGCGGAGATTCGCGGGTAAGTAGCCTGTGTGTCACAGAAAGGCCCGCACCTGTGTGCTGGCCTTTTTTATTGGCCGCCGACAGGGTTTGCCCCCCTCATCGGCAGCCGCGGTCAGATTACGACGCGCACTGGCTTGAACAGCCTGAGCAAGTAGATCGGTACCCATGTCAGCAGAAACACAGCCACTGCCAGCAACGGTATCAACCACGCCAGCGAATGCCCCTCGATCAGCGGACCATAAAGGAGGCTGGCCCGGTTCATGATGAACACGTGCAAGCAGTACAGCCCCAACGTGCAACCTGACAGCTCGGCCAGCAGCTTGCTGTGCTGTACCAGTTGGCCACCCAGCGCAAGCAGCAGGCGAAAAGCAAAGATGGCGGCCAGCACCACCAACGGAGATACGTAGGAATAGAAAATCTGGTTGGGCACGCCTTGCAGCATGGACATGGCATGCGTGGCGGCGGCGGTCAGAAGGCCGCTGATGGCGAATCCGCCCAGATTTACCCAGTTGTTGCCTGGGCCGTGCTGGCGAATCTGTTCAAACACATAAGCCCCCAGAAACGCGTAGCCCGCATACCCCATGAACGAAAACAGCTCATAGGTATGCACCATGTTGGCCAGCGCCGGGCTGAACTGTGCGGCGGTGGGCAGCAGGCAACTGATCACCAGCCACAGGCTCAGGAACACCCGCTTTTCCTGCAGCCCGCAATGTTGGTAGACCTTGGCCATGAACGGCATGAACAGGTAGATGCCGATGATCGCGTACAGGTACCAGAGGTGATAGTAGACAGGGCCGTGGAGCATGGCCACTGCCGCTTGCCACATGCTGCCGTACCCGGTGCCCAGAGTAGTCCGCCACAGCGCATAGAACACCGACCAGAAGAGCAGCGGCGGCAGTATGCGCACAAAGCGTTTCTGGTAGAACGTGATTGCACCCTCTGCCCGGTCAAGCAGCAGGGCGCCAGACAGCATCAGGAACAGGGGGACGCAAGACCTGACCAGGGAGTTGTAGATGTTGGAGGACATCCAGTTGTCATCCAGTTGCATTGCCCCGGCTGATGCGATGTGAAGCAGTATCACCATGAAACAGGCGGCGATCCTGCAAAAGTCGAGTCCGGCATTCAAGGGATGCTGCATGGGTTGCCCACCTTATCGCTGCCCTGCGTAATGGGTGTCTGTGGATGCCTGAATGTAGGGCGGGCGGGGGAAACTGCAAGCGGCGAAAGTGCCACAACCGGGGGCTGACACCCGGTTTCAGAGCCTGCGCCGCTCCTGCAGGGGGCGGCGCAGGCTTTTCCAGCGTTAGACCTTCAGCACCAACTTGCCAAAGTTCTCCCCACTGAACAGCTTCAACAGTGTCTCGGGGAACGTCTCCAGCCCCTCCACCACATCCTCCTTGCTCTTCACCTGCCCACTAGCCAGCCACCCGGCAATTTCCAGCGCGGCCTTGCCGTAATCCTTGCTGTAATCCATCACAACAAAGCCTTCCATGCGCGCACGGTTCACCAGCAGCGACAGGTAGTTGGCCGGGCCTTTTACGGCCTCTTTGTTGTTGTACTGGCTGATGGCGCCGCAAATCACGATACGGGCCTTGTAGTTGATGCGGGTCAGCACGGCATCGAGGATGTCGCCGCCCACGTTGTCGAAGTACACGTCCACACCTTTGGGGCATTCACGTTTCAGGCCGGCCAGCACGTCTTCGGCTTTGTAGTCGATCACCCCGTCGAAGCCCAGTTCGTCCTTCAGGTACTGGCATTTCTGGGCGCCGCCGGCAATACCGACCACACGGCAGCCTTTGACCTTGGCGATCTGCCCGACAATGCTGCCCACCGCACCGGCCGCGCCGGAAATGACCACGGTGTCGCCGGCCTTGGGCTGGCCTACGTCCAGCAGGGCGAAATAGGCGGTCATGCCGGTCATGCCCAGTGCCGACAGGTAGCGGGGCAGGGGCGCCAGGTTGGGGTCGATCTTGTGCAGGCCCTGGGGTTCGCCGGTGAAGTAGTCCTGCACGCCAAGGGCGCCGCTTACATGGTCGCCCGGCTTGAAGGCGGGGTGGTTGGAGGCGACCACCTCACCCACGCCCAGGGCACGCATCACCTGGCCCAGGGCCACCGGCGGGATGTAAGACTTGCCTTCGTTCATCCAGCCGCGCATGGCCGGGTCCAGGGAGAGGTACAGGTTGCGCACCAGCACCTGGCCTTCGCCGGGTTGTTCGGTGGGTACGCTCTCGAAGTTGAAGTCATCACGGCGCACAGCGCCGACCGGGCGTTTGGCGAGCAGGAAACGGCGGTTGGTCTGGGTCATGGCGGGTCCTTGTGGGCTGTGGAGGGAGTCAGGCGTTCAATCTACCTTGTTGATGTAGGTAGGTCCGTAACATCACTGACAAGCATGGTAGCCCAACCGTTGGTGTGATGATGCTGCCCGGCCCTGACGTGGCTGACTATGCTCTGCACCCCAGCCAACCCTCACAGGAGCACGCGATGAGCATGACCTTTTCTGGCCAGGTGGCCCTGGTTACCGGCGCCGCCGCCGGTATCGGCCGGGCAACTGCCCTGGCTTTCGCCCGTGAGGGCCTGAAAGTGGTGGTAGCCGACCTCGACCCGGTTGGCGGCGAAGCCACCGTGGCGCTGATCCACGCGGTGGGCGGCGACGGGCTGTTCATTGCCTGCGACGTTACCCGCGACGCCGAGGTGCGTCAGTTGCATGAGCGGCTGATTGCCGCTTACGGCCGGCTGGACTACGCCTACAACAATGCCGGCATCGAGATAGAGCAAAACCGCCTGGCCGAGGGTAGCGAGGCCGAGTTCGATGCCATCATGGGCGTGAATGTGAAGGGCGTGTGGTTGTGCATGAAATACCAGCTGCCCTTGTTGCTGGCCCAGGGCGGTGGGGTAATCGTCAATACCGCTTCGGTGGCGGGATTGGGGGCGGCGCCGAAGATGAGCATTTACAGTGCCAGCAAGCATGCGGTGATTGGCCTGACCAAGTCGGCGGCCATCGAGTACGCGAAGAAGGGCATCCGCGTGAACGCCGTTTGCCCGGCAGTGATCGACACCGACATGTTCCGCCGTGCCTACGAGGCTGACCCGCGCAAGGCCGAGTTCGCCGCCGCCATGCACCCGGTGGGGCGGATCGGCAAGGTCGAGGAAATTGCCAGCGCCGTGTTGTACCTGTGCAGCGACGGCGCGGCGTTTACCACCGGGCATTGCCTGACAGTGGATGGTGGGGCGACGGCGATCTGAGCCGATCTGTGCCTGGCAGCGCCGTTGATTACCACGGCGAGGCCAGCAGCCTGGCTGCGTATCAATGTCGCTTACGGGCAGGATTCCCGCGTTCAGGCTTTCCTCTGGCATGCAGGGCGACCCCTGCCAAGCTGAAAACGACACGCTCATAGCTATTTGACACTATTCTGACGCCAGGCCCTTGTTCATCGGTTGGCAACGTTGCCACCCTTGGCCCTCGGGATAACCTTACACGCAGAAGGGGAGTCGGCGATGGGCGCGAGCAAGCACGGTGTGCTGGCCAACCTGGGCATGGCCCGCAAACTCGGCTTGGGCTTTGCCCTGGTGCTGGTACTTACCCTGGCAGTGGCGGCCATCGGCATTGCTGCCTTGCACAGCGTTGGCCAGCGCTTCGACAGTTTGCGCCAGTTGGCGCAGTTCAATACCGACCTGCTGCGCTTGCGCCAGCACGAGCAGGCGTTTGCCTTGCGCTCCGACATCCAGCAGGCCGAGGCTTTGCGCAACGGCCTCCAGGGCCTTGCCGAGCGCGCCCGTGGCTTGCCGTCGCTGGCGGCGGCGCAAAGCGACCTGACAGCCTACGGCCAGGCTTTCGAGGCCTTTGTGGAGGCCGTGCAGGCCAAGGAGCTGGCACTGGACATGGCCAGCTGGTCGGTGTCCAGCGTGGCCAATAACCTCGATGTGCTGCAGGCCGGCCTGGCCGATGACGGTGTCTACACCCTCAAACAGTCCCAGGGCCAGCAGGGCGGCGAGTTTCTGGAGCAGGCTGCGCAGGTGGCGCAGGTGTCGCGGTTGATGTTGCAGGCCATGGACGAAGCACGGGTACGCCTGGAAAAAAGCCGCAAAGGCGAAGAGGGCGTAAGCCAGGAGCGTATTGCCCAGACAGTGGAGGCCGCCAGCCTGGTAGGCCAGTTGCAGGGTACGGTCAGTGATGCCGGCTACCAGAGTGTATTGGGCGAGGTGGCGGGGCACATTGGCAGCTTCTCGGAAAAACTCAACGAATACACCGACCAGCTGGCCCGTGAGCAGGGGCTCAAAGCCCAGTTGCAAGCCAGCGCCGAGCAAGTCACCGGTCGGGTCGACCAGGCTTATCTGGGCCAGGAGCAGGTGCTGCAGGGTGAGCTGCAGCGCAATGCCATAGCTATTGGCCTGGCCACGGCGTTGGCGCTGGTTGTCGGCTTGCTGGCAGCCTGGCTGATTACCCGTGCGGTCGTCGGCCCGCTCAAGCATGTGATCGCCCGTGCCCAGCGCATTGCCGCTGGCGAGTTGGGGTTCGACGCCCAGGCGCCGCGTCGCGACGAAGTGGGGCAACTGATGCAGGCCATGCAGCAGATGGCGGCGGGCCTGTCGGGTATTGTCAGTGGCTTGCAGCAAGGTATCGAACAACTGGCGGGCAATGCCCAGGCGTTGTCGGCAGTGACCGAGCAGACCAACCGCGAGGTGGGCAGCCAGAAAGAGGAAACCGAACAGGTGGCCACCGCCATGCAGCAGATGACCGCCACCGTGCACGATGTGGCACGCAATGCCGAGGAAGCGGCGCAGGCGGCCCAGGCTGCGGACGACAAGGTCGAGTCGGGGCAACAAGTGGTGCGCCAGAGCATGCAGCGCATCGAGCAGCTGGCGTCTGCGGCAGAAACGGCCAGTGCCGGTATCGACAGCCTCAGTGCCGAAATCCACACCATTGGCGATGTGCTGGAAGTGATCAAGAGTGTGGCCGAGCAGACCAACCTGCTGGCGCTCAATGCTGCCATCGAGGCCGCCCGTGCGGGTGAGCAGGGGCGTGGTTTTGCCGTGGTGGCCGATGAAGTGCGCGCGTTGGCGCGGCGTACCCGGCAGTCTACCGAGCAGATCGAGACACTGGTCGCCAGCCTGCGTGGCAACGCCCAGCAGTCGGTGGCGCAGATTCGCGGCAGTACCGAACTGGTGCGCCTGGCGGTGGCAGATGCGCTACAGACCGAGAGCGCGCTGGGCAGCATTGCGTCGGCGGTTTCGTTGATTCAGCAGATGAACCAGCAGATCGCCGCAGCGGCCGAGCAGCAGAGTTCGGTGGCGGAAGAAATCAGCCGTAGCGTGACGCAGATTCGCGGTAGCGCGGACCAGGCGGCGTTGGCGATGCAGGACAATGCCAGGTCCAGTGTGGAGCTGGCGCAGTTGGGTAAGGATTTGAAAGGGATGGTGGGGCATTTCAGGTTGTAGTGTTGGTCTTGGGATTTTTGTTGGTTCTGAAATCGAGCGCCGCCCGCGCGGCGCTCGATCTCAACCCTAACGCCAATCTACCGTCATACCCGACGCGGGTTGAGGATCATCAAGGTCACCACCCCCGCTACAATCCCCCAGAACGCCGAGCCAATCGAAAACAGTGTCAGCCCCGAAGCCGTGACCATAAAGGTGATCAACGCCGCCTCCCGCTCACGCGCCTCGCTCATGGCCACGGTCAGCCCGTTCATGATCGAACCAAACAGCGCCAAGGCGGCAATCGACAGCACCAGCTCCTTCGGCAGTGCCGCAAACAACGCCGCCAGGGTTGCGCCGAACACCCCGGCAATACCGTAGAAAATCCCGCACCACACTGCTGCTGTGTAGCGCTTGGCCGGGTCTTCATGGGCATGCGGCCCCGTGCAGATCGCCGCGCTGATCGCCGCCAGGTTGACCCCATGCGAACCGAAGGGTGCCAGTAGCAGCGAGGCAAAGCCGGTGGCCGAGATCAGTGGTGAGGCCGGCACTTGGTAGCCGTCGGCGCGCAGCACAGCCACGCCGGGCATGTTTTGCGAGGTCATCGCTACCACGAACAGCGGAATGCCAATGCTGATGGTGGCTGCCAGCGAGAAGCTCGGCGTGGTCCATACCGGTTTGGCCACTTCCAGCTGGAAGCCGCTGAAGTCGAGCAGGCCCAGGGCCCCGGATAACGCAGTGCCCACCAGCAGCGCGGCCAGCACGCAGTAGCGCGGCGACAGGCGCTTGACCAGCAGGTAGCTGAAGAACATGCCCAGCACCAGCAACGTGCGGTGCTGCGCGGCAACGAAAATTTCGCTGCCGATCTTGAACAGAATACCCGCCAGCAGCGCCGAGGCCAGCGAAGCCGGGATGCGTTTGACCAGGCGCTCGAAGCTGCCGGTCAGGCCGCAGATGAGCACCAGCACGGCGCAGGTGATGTAGGCGCCAATGGCCTCGCCATAGCTCACGCCGCCCAGGCTGGTAATCAGCAAGGCGGCACCGGGGGTGGACCAGGCGACGGTGATCGGTGTGCGGTAACGCAGTGACAGGCCGATGCTGCACACCGCCATGCCGATTGAAAGCGCCCAGATCCAGGACGAAATCTGTGCAGTGGTAAGCCCGGCTGCCTGGCCAGCCTGGAACATCAGCACCAGCGAACTGGTATAGCCGGTGAGCATGGCGATAAAGCCGGCGACGACCGCCGACGGGGAGCTGTCTGCCAGGGGCCGCAGGCGTGCGGAGGTGGCATCGGTCATGAACAAAGTCCTTGTAAAGGTGTAAGCAGTTTTTTCAGACTACAGCGCGCAAGGTTGATCCTTGCCATACAGCGGCCATTGCTTTTAGCCGTACAGTCGCCAACTATTGGGCACAAATGCGAAACTGCTTGGAAGGGGAGGGGCAATGTACAAGGTCTATGGCGACTACCAGTCGGGCAACTGCTACAAGGTCAAGCTGATGTTGAGCCTGCTGGGCCGGCCGTATGAATGGCACCCGGTGGATATCCTCAAGGGCGAGACCGAAACGCCCGAGTTTCTGGCGATGAACCCTAATGGCAAGGTGCCAGTGCTGGAGCTGGAAGATGGCAGTTACTTGTGGGAGTCCAATGCCATTCTCAACTTCCTGGCCGATGGCAGCGAGTTTCTGCCCAGCGAGCCGCGTCTACGTACCCAGGTGCTGCAGTGGCAGTTCTTCGAGCAGTACAGCCATGAGCCGTACATTGCCGTGGCCCGGTTTATCCAGTTCTACCTGGGGCTGCCGGATGAGCGCCTGGAGGAGTACCGCAAGCTGCACAAGGGCGGTTACAAGGCGCTGAAGGTGATGGAGCGGCAGTTGCAGATGACGCCGTATCTGGTGGGTGAGCAGTATTCGATTGCCGATGTGGCGCTGTATGCCTATACCCATGTGGCGCATCAGGGCGGGTTCGATCTGGCCGATTACCCGGCAGTAAGGGCCTGGCTGGAACGCGTCAGCAGCCACCCGCGGCATGTGCCGATGGTGGGCTGATCTTTAGCCTGTACCGGCCTCTTCGCGGGCCAGCCCGCGAAAGGACCAGTACAGGAAAACTACAAGCCATCAGATGGAAGCAAAGCGCTCATCCAGATAAGCAATGATGGCCTTGGATTCATACATCCAGGTTACCTTGTCGCCTTCTTCGATGCGCAGGCACGGCACTTTCACCCGGCCGCCACCCTCTTGCAGGGCCTGACGGTGCACCGGGTCGTTCTTGGCATCGCGCAGTGCCACCGGCACGTTCAGCCGGTGCAGGGTGCGGCGGGTCTTGACGCAGAACGGGCAGGCGTGGAACTGGTACAGCGCCAGGCCCTTGGCCGCTTGCTCGACGCGGGCCTGGGCGGCGGCGTCGCGTTTGCGCTTGGCCGGGCGGCTGATCCAGTCGCCGAACACGATGAGCTGGCCGAGGCCAACCCGCAGGGCTTTGACGATCATGGGCAACTCCTGAAATGAAAAAGCCGACCCGGCAGGGTCGGCTTGGGGTCAGCAGCCAATCACTTGATCAGGCTGAGGAACTCGCTGCGGGTGGCGGCGTTTTCGCGGAACTCACCCAGCATCACCGAAGTGATCATGGTCGAGTTCTGCTTCTCGACACCGCGCATCATCATGCACATGTGCTTGGCTTCGACCACCACGGCCACACCGGCGGCACCGGTTACCTGCTGCACGGCCTCGGCGATCTGGCGGCTGAGGTTTTCCTGGATCTGCAGGCGGCGGGCGTACATGTCGACGATACGCGCAACCTTGGACAGGCCCAGTACCTTGCCCTTGGGCAGGTAGGCAACGTGTGCCTTGCCGATGAACGGCAGCATGTGGTGTTCGCACATCGAATACAGCTCGATGTCCCGGACCAGCACCATTTCGCTGTTGTCAGAGCTGAACAACGCGTTGTTGGTGACTTCTTCCAGTGTTTGCTCATAACCGCGGCAAAGGTACTTCATCGCCTTTGCAGCCCGCTTGGGCGTGTCGAGCAGGCCCTCACGGGAGACGTCCTCGCCAATCTGGCTGAGGATCTCGGTGTAGTTCTGTTCCAGGGACATGGATCTACCTGTGGGAAAAAATCGCAAAAACGAAGGGTACGGCGGTGAGGGCGGCGCTGCAAGCGCGGCGTTACTCGTCGCGGCCTTCGAGCATGGTTCGCTTTAGCATCACATACACCGCGCCGGTACCGCCGTGGCGGGCGCTGCAAGAGGCAAAACCGAGCACCTGCGGGTGCTGGCGCAGCCAGGTGTTGACGTGGCTCTTGATCATCGGACGCTTGCCGTCCAGGCGGGCAGCCTTGCCGTGGGTCACCCGCACGCAGCGCACTTCCAGCTTGGTGGCTTCGGCGATGAAGTCCCACAGGGTTTCGCGGGCCTTTTCCACGGTCATGCCGTGCAGGTCGAGGCTGCCTTCGAACGGAATTTGCCCCAGTTTCAGCTTGCGCAACTGGCCTTCCTGCACGCCGTCGCGGCGCCACATCAGCTCGTCTTCAGCGCCAACGTCGATAACGAACTGATCGGACATGCCGTCGATCACCAGGGCCTTGTCACTGCGCACTGTCGCTGCCTGGCGAAGGCCAGCCAGCTGCTGGCGGTCGGCCTTGGGCTTGCCTACTTCGGCACGGTCGTGGCGGATTTGCTTTACGCCGCGCACTTCGGCCTTGAACAGGGAAAAATCGTCGTCTTGCATGATGCCTCCACGTTGGCGGCGTAGTTTACGCGACTGTGGGGCGCAGGTGATACCAAGCCATCAATCATGCTTCTTCATCAGGTGTGGCGACAGGTTCAACTCCCGCCCGCGACGCAAGCGAATACGGCTACGCCGCCAAAACCGCACACCCAGCCACAGCAGCAGCAATCCAGCCCCGGTGAGGATGCTGGACAGCGGCTTGTTGGCATTGAGTTCTTGCAGGGCAGGGTAATTGCCCAGCAGGCCGGCAACACCGGCCATGGCCAGCAGTACGCCCAAGGTCGCCAGCAGGGCCGACAGGCCGGCCGCCAGGCGGGCGCCCCAGTTACGCGGTTGGCGCGGGCGCAGGCGCTTGGCGTCGAAACTGCCTTTAAGCTTCATTCCGCTCTCCTCTGTGGATATCCGGAATTCGACCTGCTGCCGCCCATCGGGTTCCGCCCGGCTGCCGGGCGGTCGTGCCCAGCCCCTTAGATCAGGCTGGCGGTGGGGGCCACGCAAGCGAAGTTGTCGGCCATTACGGCCATTTCGCACTGGTGGATCTGTGCGGCCGGGATTACCCCGTCCTTGAAGGCGAGGTCGCGGGTTGCCGAGGCGTCTTCCACCAGGGTGCACCGGTAACCATAGTCCTTGGCGCGGCGCACGGTGGTGCTGACGCTGGAGTGGCTCATGAAACCGCAGACGATCAGGTCCAGGTGGCCGAGCTCCTGCAAGGTCTCGTGCAGTTTGGTGTTCTTGAACGCGTTAGGCATGCGCTTTTCGATGACGATTTCGCCTTCCTGGGGCTCCAGCCCCGGAATGAACTGGCCGGCCGGGCCCTGTGGGTCGAAGCGGCCACCGACAGTGCCCAAGTGGCGTACATGGATGATCGGACGGCCGCTTTTGCGCGCGGCGTCGAGCAACCTGGCGATGTTGGCCACGGCCTCGTCCATGCCCGACAGCTGCAGGGGACCACTGAGGTACTCCTTTTGCGCATCGATGATGATCAGGCTGGCGTGGCTCAGCTTGGCCGGCGGGTAGTCGCGGCCAGTGAGGCGGAACATCGTGGTTGGAACGGACATCAAGGGCTCCTTGGATAGGGCTTTTGTATACCTATTGTCCCCTGCCTTGGCGCCAATGGGAATGGTTGACAACGCAAGCGGCATGGTTACTGGCCTGTGGCTAGCCTTTGGGTAAGGCAAAGGAACAAATGTGCGGGTGGGGCTGTTAGACTTTTGTCCGGTCTGAAATAGGAGTACCCCGTGATCACATCCCGTCTGCGCACGCTGCGCGACTACATCCGCTGGGCGGTCAGCCGCTTCCACGAGCACGACCTGTTCTTCGGCCACGGTGCCGACAACGCCTGGGACGAGGCCCGCCTGCTGGTGCTGGGTGCGGTGCACCTGCCATGGGAGGTGGCCGACAGCTACCTGGACTGCATGCTCGAGGACGACGAGCGGGTACGCCTGCAGCACCTGCTCAAACGCCGCATTGAAGAGCGCGTGCCTGCCGCCTACCTGCTGGGCGAGGCCTGGTTCTGCGGCATGTCGTTCATCGTCGACGAACGGGTACTGGTACCGCGTTCACCCATTGGCGAACTGATCGAAAAACGCTTCGAACCGTGGCTGGCCAGCGAGCCTGCGCGCATTCTCGACCTGTGCACCGGCTCGGGCTGCATCGGCATCGTAGCTGCCGACGTGTTCCCCGAGGCCGAGGTGGTGCTGGCCGACCTGTCGTTCCAGGCGCTTGAGGTGGCCAACCAGAATATCGAACGCCATGGCCTCGACGGCCGCGTGTACACCGTGCAGGGTGATGGCTTTGGCGGCCTGCCGGGGCAGCGTTTCGACTTGATCCTGTCCAACCCGCCGTATGTCGATGCCGAAGACTTCGACGACATGCCGGCCGAGTACCACCACGAGCCCGAGCTGGGCCTGGCCTGCGGCAACGACGGCCTGGACCTGGTGCGGCGCATGCTGGCCGAAGCGGCAGACCATCTGACTGACAAGGGTTTGCTGATTGTCGAGGTGGGCAACAGCCAGGTGCATGTCGAGGCGCTGTACCCTGAGGTGGACTTTGCCTGGCTGGAGTTCGAGCGCGGCGGGCATGGGGTGTTCATGCTGACCGCTGAGCAGTGCCGCCAGCATCAGGAGCTGTTCAAAGCCCGGGTCTGAGCCATTTGGGGCCGCAAAGCGGCCCCAATCTCCATCGGCTCACGCGGTCTCAGCGGGTGGCGATCCAGATCAACAATCCCGCCTGAAACACCGCAAACGCCACCAGACAGGTAATGGTAAAGCGCAACCCGCCGTCTTCGCGCTGGTATTTGGCCACCCGCTCATCACGCTCGCGCAGTTGCCCTTCCTTTTCCTGCAACTGCTGGTCGGCCTGCTGCAGCAGGTTGGCGGCATCCAGAATCTCCACCCGCTGCAGTCGCTCGCTGCTCCAGGCGGCTTTGAGCTGGCCCACGGTCATGTCCACGGTACGGCCCTTCAAATGCTGGCTGTCCTCGTACTCCACCTCGATACCCACCCCGCGCAAGCAGTGGTCACGGCGCAGGCGCGAGTCCTCGTTCAACGCATCCTTGCTCGGCAGCGCCATGCCCTCCACCCGATAGTGCGACCACTTGCGCTGCAGCCACTGCACGGCCTGGGCCAGCATGAAGCGGCCGATACCACGGTTCACCGGTTCAAGTTGCAGGCCATGTTCATTGCCGATACGTACCAGGCGCTCGGCATGGTCGACGCGGATGTCCAGGCGGTTCTGCTCTTTGTGCACTTTCTGCCCGGGCAGCTGGATTTCCATGCGCAACAGGCTGTGTGCCTTGTCGTGGCGTTCGGCATAGCCGAACTGCACAAAGCGCAGCGGCCGCGCGCCGGTGCTGCGGTCTGTGGGCAGGGCTGCCAGGCGCAGTAGCTGGAAATGTTCGGCGGCAAGGTCGGCCCAAGGCAGGGCGGCGCTTGGCTGGGGCTCTTCGGCCGGCTCTTCGGCGGCGGGGGCGATTGTCATCAGGGCAAGTCCTCGGCTATGCCTGCTGTATCGGCAGGCTTGCCAAGGACCTGAGCCCGATTACGTTACGCGGAAGGCAAATGCTGGATGAACGTCACAATCCGCTCACCCAGCTCGTGTGCCAGCGGTAGTTCTGGGTTGAGGTAGCTGTCGCGCTGCTGGCTCATGCTTTTGGGGCTGATGCGCAGCATGTGGTTCATGCCGTCGATCAGCACCAGCTGCGCATCCGGCTTGGCTGCCTTCAGCCGTTCGGCATCGGCCACATCCACCTGCACATCGTTGCGCCCTTGCACGATCAAGGCGGGCATGGGCAGGCGGGCAAAGGCGGCTGCCGGGTTTTGCTGAAACAGCGAAATCAGATACGGCTGCACGCTGGGGCGGAACACCTGGCGCAGCGGCGCGGGCACTTCCAGGCTGGTCTGCCCGGCTTGCAGGCGATCGAGTAGGGCGCTGCCCCCGGCCAGTTGCGCTGGTGGCAGGCGACGGGCGAGCTGTTCGCGTAGGACTTCGGCCAGCGGTCGCCCACTGCCGGCCAGGGTGATCACCGCACTGGCACCTGCCTGCTCGGCGGCCAGGCTGGCGATCAGTGCGCCTTCGCTGTGGCCTACGAGGATCAGCTGGCCGAAGCGGGGGTCGGCTTTCAGCTTGTTGCTCCAGGCGACCACATCCGCTACATAGCGCTCCACGCTGAGGTCGCGCTCGTCAGGCGTGGCCGGCTGGCTGGCGGCCACCCCGCGTTTGTCGTAGCGCACGCTGGCGATGTGCTCGTTGGCCAGCAGCACGGCCAGGCGCTTGAGGTTGTCGACCCGGCCCGACGCCGGGTTGTTGCCATCGCGGTCGGTGGGGCCGGAGCCGGCGATGATCAGCACCACCGGCGGCGGCGTGGCCTGTTGCGGCAACAGCAGGCTGCCGTACAGCACGCCCTGGCCGGTGTCCAGGTCGATGGGGCGTTGCAGCACGGTGGGGGCGGCGGCCTGGGCCAGGCTGGTGCACAGCAGGAAGAGCAGGGCGACGAGGCGCGACATCATGCAGTACTACATAGGGAGATGCAGCTTTGACCTAATGTTCGTGGGAAGGTTCTCTGGCAGTGCAAGGCTGGCTCGGCCTCTTCGCGGCCCAGCCAGCGAAGAGGCCAGCACAGGCGAGCAAACCATCTGTATACTGCCGCTTTCGTTCACCTCAGGCAGAACTCGCGGAGCGTCCATGTCCGGCAATACCTACGGCAAGCTGTTCACTGTCACCACCGCTGGCGAAAGCCATGGCCCGGCGTTGGTCGCCATTGTCGATGGATGCCCGCCGGGCCTGGAGATTTCCCTGGCCGACCTGCAGCACGACCTCGACCGGCGCAAGCCCGGCACCAGCCGGCACACCACGCAGCGTCAGGAAGCCGACGAGGTGGAAATCCTCTCTGGCGTGTTCGAAGGCCGTACCACGGGCTGTTCGATCGGCCTGCTGATTCGCAACACTGACCAGAAGTCCAAGGACTACTCGGCCATCAAGGACCTGTTCCGCCCGGCCCACGCCGACTACACCTACCATCACAAGTACGGCATCCGCGACTACCGTGGTGGTGGCCGCAGCTCGGCCCGCGAAACCGCCATGCGCGTGGCTGCCGGTGCCATTGCCAAGAAATACCTGGCCACCCAGGGCATTACCGTGCGTGGCTACATGAGCCAGCTGGGCCCGATCGAAATCCCGTTCAAGACCTGGGAATCGGTGGAGCAGAACGCTTTCTTCAGCCCCGACCCGGACAAGGTACCGGAGCTCGAGGCCTACATGGACCAGCTGCGCCGGGACCAGGATTCGGTGGGTGCCAAGATCACCGTGGTGGCCGAAGGCGTGATGCCGGGTCTGGGCGAACCGATCTTCGACCGTCTGGACGCAGAACTGGCCCACGCGCTGATGAGCATCAACGCGGTCAAGGGCGTGGAAATTGGTGCCGGCTTCGCCAGCGTTGCCCAGCGTGGTACCGAACACCGTGACGAGTTGACCCCGGAAGGCTTCCTCAGCAACAACGCCGGCGGCATCCTGGGTGGCATTTCTTCGGGCCAGCCGATCGTTGCCCACCTGGCGCTGAAGCCGACCTCCAGCATCACCACCCCGGGCCGTTCGATCGACATCGACGGCAACCCGGTGGACGTCATCACCAAAGGCCGCCACGACCCGTGCGTGGGCATCCGCGCTACGCCGATCGCCGAGGCGATGATGGCCATCGCGCTGATGGACCACCTGCTGCGTCACCGTGCGCAGAATGCTGATGTAAAAGTGAATACCCCGGTGCTGGGCCAGCTCTGATTCACATGTACCTGCCTCTTCGCGGGCACCCCCGCGAAGAGGCAGGTGCATGTAACAACATGATTGGCTGAACCCATGCCCCCGATCCCCTACTGGCGCCTGTCCAGCTTCTATCTCTTCTACTTCGCTCTGCTAGGCTCCACCGCCCCCTTCCTGGCGCTGTACTTCGACCACCTGGGCTTCTCCCCGGCACGCATCGGCGAGCTGGTGGCCATCCCCATGCTGATGCGCTGCGTTGCCCCCAACCTGTGGGGCTGGCTGGGCGACCGCACCGGGCGGCGGCTGCTGATCGTGCGCCTGGGGGCGTTGTGCACCCTGGCCACCTTCGCCCTGATCTTCTTCGGCAAAAGTTACGCGTGGCTGGCGCTGGTAATGGCCTTGCACGCGTTCTTCTGGCACGCGGTACTGCCCCAGTTCGAGGTCATTACCCTGGCCCACCTGCACGGGCAAACGTCCCGCTACAGCCAGGTGCGCCTGTGGGGCTCGATCGGCTTCATCCTGACCGTGGTCGGCCTGGGCCGCCTGTTCGAATGGCTGAGCCTGGACATCTACCCGGTGGCGTTGGTCACCATCATGGCCGGCATTGTCGCCGCGAGCCTGTGGGTACCCAATGCCCAGCCGGTGGAGCAAGGTGAGCGCAGCAGCGCCGGTGGCTTTTTGCAGCAGCTGCGTGCCCCCGGGGTGGTCGCGTTCTACGCTTGCGTGGCGCTGATGCAGCTCAGCCATGGGCCTTACTACACGTTTCTGACCCTTCACCTGGAGCACCTGGGCTACAGCCGTGGTGCCATCGGCTTGCTGTGGGCGCTGGGGGTGGTGGCCGAAGTGCTGATGTTCATGGTCATGAGCCGCCTGTTCGCCCGCTTCAGCGTGCAGCGGGTGTTGCTGGCCAGTTTCCTGCTGGCGGCCGTACGCTGGCTGTTGCTGGGCAACCTGGCAGGTGAGCCTGCCCTATTGATCTTTGCCCAGTTGCTGCATGCGGCCACTTTTGGCTGCTTCCATGCCGCCAGCATCGCCTTCGTGCAGGCCAGCTTCGGCGCCCGCCAACAAGGCCAGGGCCAGGCGCTGTATGCGGCACTGTCGGGTACCGGGGGCGCATTGGGGGCGTTGTATTCGGGCTACAGCTGGAAACTGCTGGGCCCCACCTTCACCTTTGGTATGGCCAGTGCCGCAGCCTTGGCCGCAGCCGTTATCATTGCCCTTTGTTCGCAACCGACCAGGACCCGCCTCTGATGAGCATTCTCAGTGTTTTCCACCCCGCCAGCCCGGAACTGCCGAACAAGGTGCTGACGCACCACGACGATATCGTCGCCACCCTGGCCGAGCAGGGCGTGCGTTTTGTGCACGCCGGGCATGGCTTGCGGGTGCGCCCTGGTACGGCTGAAGGCGAGGTGCTGGACGCATGCCGTGAGCATTTGGATCAGTTGATGACGGCGCATGGCAGCAAGGCATTCGTGCTGTTGAACCGCGACGGTGAAGACCCGGCGCAGGTCGATGTGCGCGATGAACATGTGCATGACGCCGAAGAGGTATTTGCCGTAGTCAGCGGCCGTGCGCAGGTTGCCCTGCGTTTGGGCGACCAGGTGTATTCGGTGCTGTGCGAGAAGGGTGACCAGTTGGTGGTGCCGGCGGGGACGCGGCGCTGGGTGGAGCTGGGGGGGACGCCGTTTTGCCTGGCGCTGCGGTTGTATGGCAGCGAGCGGGGTGCGCAGGCGCGGTTTACCGGGGATGTGACTGCGCGGGCGTTTCTGGGGATTGACGAGTTGTAGTTGCTTTGCCGGTCTCTTCGCGGGCTTGCCCGCGAAGAGACCGGCAAAGCAACACAAACCTCAGCGGTAGGTCGGCAGGGCAAACCGCTGCTGGCTCTGCAACATCGAAATCACCGGCAATTCGCTAGCCTGTTCAGCCAGGTCACGGCGAATGGCACTGATCGCCCATGACAGCTGCTCGGCACTGTGCAGTTGCGCATAGGTCAGCACTCGGCGGGTAACCTTGCCATCGGCTGCGCGCAGGGTCAGCAGCACGCCGCCATCGGGACGGGCCTGGGTATTGACCTGATAAGCAGAAAATACCGAGACGAACTTTTGCTGGATGAGGTCCATATCAACTCCTGGCTGTGGTGTGGCAGACATGAGTAGATATTTGCAGCGACCGTGCCAGGTCTGAGTTTCATAAAAAATCCAGTAAAATCAGGGTTTTACGGAGACTCTACGAAAGTGTCGCCGTGCAGGTTGCATGGTCATGCATTTTGCACAGTGCATTTTGCACGAGTCAGGCATTGCCTATCGGCCCCATAGAAACTGAACCTTTGACCGCACTGGCGTGCCTGACAAACACTTGGGCAATCATTTATGCCAGGAGGTTCCGATGACCCGCCAGACCGCCCCCGCCACCATGACCGAAAACGAAGCCGCCGCATTCGCCGAGCAGGTATTCGAACGTGCCCGCCAAGGCGATGCCGAAATGATCGAGCGCCTGCTCGCCAGCGGCCTGCCGGCCAACCTGCGCAACCATAAGGGCGATACCCTGCTGATGCTGGCCAGCTACCACGGCCACCACGAAGCAGTGCGCGTGCTGCTGGCCCACGGTGCCGACCCGTTGATTGCCAACGACAACGGCCAGCTGCCTATCGCCGGGGCCGCCTTCAAGGGGGACCTGGCGATGATCCGGTTGTTGCTTGAGCACGGCGTCCCTGTGGACGCCGCTGCGCAGGACGGGCGCACGGCGTTGATGCTGGCGGCCATGTTCAATCGCAGCGAGATCCTCGACTACCTGCTGGCCCAAGGCGCCGACCCGGCGCGCCAGGATGCCCGTGGCGCCACTGCGCTGATGGCGGCGCAAACCATGGGGGCCGTAGACGCCGCCGCCCGCCTGCAAACGCTGGCCGGCTAACCACCTGGGGGCATTTGCGGCTATCCTTGGCGACTTTTCACCCGTCGCAGGCCCCCTTTCATGAAAACTCAGTTGCTCGAATTCATCAGTCTCATTGGCGCTGGCTGCATGCGCGAGGCCGACATCGAGCGCATCGCCGACGAGGCCGCCCAGGCCTATGCCGACCCGGCTGCTTTCCTGGTTGCCAACCCCGATATCAACTACGACGACACGTTCCCGATCCCGCTGGGTGAATGGGTTGTGCTGGGCAGCCTGCCGGACACCGTGGTATTCCAGGCCGACAGCTACCAGGACCTGTTCCAGCAGATCAGCGACTCGTTCGACAACAGTGTGCCGTTCACCCTCAAGCCCAAGCAGCTGGCCCGTACCGAGCCACTGACCGCGCTCAACCGCATTCAGGTGCAGATGGGGGCGTTGAACAAAGAGGCTGGGGGTTATGTGCTGCTGAACTTCAGCCAGTTGCTGGATGACGAGCTGCAGATGGTGATGGTGGGGCAGAACGACCTGGCGCGGGTGCTGGAGTTGGGGGCAGAGGTGGGTATCAAGGTCGAGCCGGCTTTGGAAGCCCTGAAGGTCGCCGTCCACATTTGAGTTCGCCTATGGCCTCTTCGCAGGCGAGCCCGCGAAGAAGCCAGTACAGGCAACGTGAAACTTCAGCCCAACGCCGTATCCAGAAACATCATCACCGCAAACCCACCCATCAACCCCAGGGTCGCCGCCGTCTGGTGCCCGTTGCGGTGGGTTTCCGGGATCACTTCGTGGCTGACCACAAAGATCATCGCCCCCGCCGCCAGCCCCATGCTGATTGGATAGGCGAGGGCAAAGCCTGTGGAAATCCCCAGCCCGATCACCGCCCCCAGTGGCTCCATCAGCCCCGAACCTACAGCCACCAGCGCCGCCTTCAGGCTCGACAACCCGGTGGCACGCAGGGCGAGGGCCACGGCCAGCCCCTCAGGGATGTCCTGAATGGCAATAGCGCTGGTCAGCGGCAAGCCGATGCTCATGTCGCCATTGGCGAAGCTCACACCAATGGCCATGCCTTCAGGCAGGTTGTGCAGGGTGATCGCCAGCACGAACAGCCACACCCGGCTGATGCGCTCGGCTTCGGGGCCGCAGGGGCCGGTGCTTTCATGCTCGTGCGGGGTGAAGCGGTCCAGGCCCAGCATCAACAGCACGCCCAACCCCATGCCCAGCACCACGGTAAAGGCCGCAGCCGGGCCGTTGCCGGTAATTTCACGCGCGGCATCCAGGCCCGGCAGAATCAGCGAAAACGAACTGGCCGCCAGCATCATGCCGGCGGCAAAGCCCAGCATTACGTCCTGGGTGCGGGCGCTGACATCGCGCAGCACCACCGCCAGCACAGCGCCCAGAGCGGTAGCCCCAAAGCCGGACAATCCGCCCAACACGGCCAGGTGCAGGTTGTCGGCGTGGTCGCCGTTTACCGCGTTCCACACGCTGGCGCCCAGCAGCACGACCACCGCCAGCAGGCTAAGACCGAGGCCGGCGCTGAGCCAGGGGGTGTTCACGGCCTGCTGGCGCCAGGCGTTCAGCAGTGAGGGTGGGGTGGCGCTTTGCGTGTGGGCGGAGGGCATACGAACCTCGAATCAATGAATACAGGCAGTCTACTCAGAGACCTGCGCCAGCCGCCAAGGATTCGCTTCTATCGGCGCGATAGCTGACTATGCTGTGCAGCAAAGCCTTTTGACAGGAGTTTTAGCATGGGGTCGACATTCAATAGCCTGGTAGGGCTGATCATTCTGGCGCTGGATATCTGGGCCATCCTCAATGTGATCAAGAGTGGCAGCGAGGTGGGCATCAAAGTGTTGTGGATCTTGCTGATCGCTTTGCTGCCGGTGGTGGGCCTGGTGATTTGGGCCATCGCGGGGCCGCGGGGGAATGTGCGCATCTGAAAGGCCGGCACAGACAAAACCCGCAACACCCCAGTGACAAAATTTTCACATTGGTTTAAACAGAATCCGCACCCGCACAATGCTGCGTTGGCCTAGCGCCAGCGCCTCTTCGCAAACCGCAATCCTAGGACCTTCCCATTCATGGCTAACACGGACGCCTTGAAGCAACAGGGCGCGCGAACGTCGTTTTCGCCGACCCTGAAATCCCACCTGGCCTACACGCTGCTCAGTGGCCTGGTGATCATGCTGATGCTCAGCCTGGTGCGCCTGGCGCTGCTGGTCTACAACAGTGACATGGTCGGCGATACGCCGTATTCCACGGTAGCCGAAGGCTTCCTCAACGGTTTGCGCTTCGACCTTCGGGTGGTGGTGTACCTCAGCATCCCGCTGCTGCTGGCGATACTCAGCCCCTGGGCCATGGCCCGGCGTGGCGTGTTCCGCTTCTGGCTGACCCTCACCTCCAGCGTGGTGATGTTCCTCGGCCTGATGGAGATGGACTTCTACCGCGAGTTCCACCAGCGCCTCAACGGCCTGGTGTTCCAGTACATCAAGGAAGACCCGAAAACCGTCATGAGCATGCTCTGGTACGGCTTCCCGGTGGTGCGCTACCTGCTGGCCTGGGCCTTCGGCACCTGGCTGTTGAGCCTGCTGTTCAAGGGTATTGACCGTGCCACCCGGGGTGAGGGCGTGCAGCGCGTTGCACCGTGGTACAACCGCCTGGCGGTGTTCATGGTGATTTTGCTGGTGGCCGTGGTCGCTGCCCGTGGCACCCTGCGCCAAGGGCCGCCGATGCGCTGGGGTGATGCCTTCACCACCGACTCCAACTTCGTCAACCAGCTGGGCCTGAACGGCACTCTGACCCTGATCGATGCCGCCAAGAGCCGCTTCGGCGAAGACCGCGCCAACATCTGGAAGCCGGTGCTGGAGCAGAACGTGGCCACGCAAAGCGTGCGCGAACAGCTGCTGACCGCCAACGATACCCTGGTCGATGCCGACGAGGCTGCCATCCGCCGTGACTTCGTGCCGCCGGCTGACCGCACCCTGCCGATCAAGAACGTGGTGGTGATCCTCATGGAGAGCTTCGCCGGCCATTCGGTGGGCGCGCTGGGCAGCCCCAACAACATAACCCCGTACTTCGACAAGCTGGCCAAAGAAGGCCTGCTGTTCGACCGCTTCTTCTCCAACGGCACCCATACCCACCAGGGCATGTTCGCCACCATGGCTTGCTTCCCCAACCTGCCAGGCTTCGAGTACCTGATGCAAACCCCGGAAGGCGGCCACAAGCTGTCTGGCCTGCCGGCCCTGCTCAGCGCCCGCGACTACGACGATGTGTACGTCTACAACGGCGACTTTGCCTGGGACAACCAGTCCGGGTTCTTCGGAAACCAGGGCATGACCACCTTCATCGGCCGTAACGACTTCGTCAACCCGGTGTTCTCCGACCCGACCTGGGGTGTGTCCGACCAGGATATGTTCGACCGCGGCAACGAGGAACTGGCCAAGCACGACGGCAAGAAGCCGATCTACGCGCTGCTGCAGACGCTGTCCAACCACACGCCTTACGCGCTGCCGAAAGACCTGCCGGTCGAGAAGGTCACCGGCCAGGGCCGCCTGGATGAGCACCTGACCGCCATGCGCTATTCGGACTGGGCGCTTGGCCAGTTCTTCGAGAAGGCGCGTAAAGAGCCCTACTTCAAGGAAACCCTGTTCGTCATCGTCGGCGACCATGGCTTCGGCAACCACCAGCAGGTCACCGAGCTGGACCTGGGCCGTTTCAACGTACCGCTGCTGCTGATTGCCCCGGGCATTCAGGAGAAATTCGGTGCGGTGAATCACACCGTGGGTACCCAGGTCGATATCGTGCCGACCATCATGGGCCGCCTGGGTGGCCAGACCCGTCACCAGTGCTGGGGCCGCGACCTGCTCAACCTGCCTGAAGGCGACCAGGGTGTGGGCATGATCAAGCCGTCGGGCAGCGAGCAGATCGTTGGCCTGGTACAGGGCGACCGCATCCTGATCGAGTCCAAGGACATGAGCCCGCGCATGTACCGCTACCAGCTGGGCAGTGAGTTCAAGGCTGAGCTGATCGAAAGCCCGGACCAGCCAGAAATGCTCAAGAAGCTCGAAGCGTACATTCAGACCGCGACCAAGAGCTTGCTGGATAACACCGCTGGCGTGGTGCACGGCACACCGAAGTAACGCTGCTATATGGGCCGCATTGCGGCCCATTCGCGGCTAAAGCCGCGAAGAGACCAGCGCAGACTGAACATTCTCCCAGCCCCAAGGTCAGTTATTCAGGCATCACCCAACTGGTGTTCTTGAATTGAGAGGGCTCGTTCAATGAAAGCGTGGGAAGTCATCTTTGCCGATCAGAAAGGCGAACCGTCCACCATGACCCTGCGGGCCGAGCACTGTCCCAGCGAAGAGGACGCCGCGCGGGCCATCCGTTCGCACCTGTTCCCGGTGATGGACGAGCTGGACCTCAACGACTTCCAGGACCGCACCATTTCCCCCACCGCCCGCTGGCTGAAAGAACATAGCGGCGTGACTATCACCAGCATTCACGAAGCACCCTGATACACACGTTTGCGTGGCGCCTTTGCAGGCACTACGCTACTGGAAGGTGCCGCCTATTCTGCGGGTTGGCACCGCTTCAATTCGCGTCTTGCATCAGCTCGAACTGCCTGGCCAATGACTGCCGGCAGGTGCGTAGTGCACGGAAAGTCTATCCATAGCATTATTCAGGAGGACGATTCATGAGCAGCCAGAACGACGATATCAGCAGCAACGTCCTGCGCCAGATGAAAGCAGGCGGGTTCGACTTCACCCAGATCCACCCCATCGAGTTTTACGCCGTATTCCCCGACGAAGCAGGGGCCCGCCGTGCGGCCGGGCAGTTTCGTGGCGAATCGCTCAATGCCCAGGTGAAGGAGCTGGGCGACGGTGCCTGGCACCTGGAACTGAGCAAGGTCATGTATGCCACCTATGGCGGGATTGGCGACTTTGAAGAGGCCTTTGAACAGTTGGTGACACCTTATGGGGGAGAGGTGGAAGGGTGGGGCGTCAAGCATGAGCGGCCGATTGCCTAAGCGTGTTGTGTTGCCTTTTTCGCGGGTTCGCCCGCGAAAAAGCACACGCGGGCGTCAAGGTCTGCGCTTGGCCATATGCCCCAGATAGGCCAGCAACGCGTCCAGCTCCTGTTCACTCAACACACGCTCGTCAAACCCCGGCATCTTCGCTTGCGGCCATTGCCGCAGGCTTTGCGGGGCCCGAATCAGCTTGCGCAGGTATTCTGGCCGAAAATACTCGGTAGGGTTGTGCGGCACATTCAAATCCGGCCCCACCTGCGCATCCCCTGCACCGTTCAGTCGATGGCACGCCAGGCAATTCTGCTGGAACAATGCAAAACCCTGCAGCACCGGGCTGTCGGCGGGCAGCTTGGGGTCGGGCAGCAGCGCGGGAAAACGCTGCGCCACCGGCGCGAGCATGCGAATGGTGGAAATCTGGAACGGCCACTGCTCCGGGCGGATGCCACTGGCCTGCGGCGCGGTCCACACCAGGTAGAACGGCCCCGCACTCGGCTTGCCCTGGCCCAGTGCCGGCCACGGCTGGCCTGGGTCTTCCACCGCCAGCCAGGCCTGTGCCGGCCCCTGCTGCAACAGTGGCGCAGCGGGCATTTCAGCGGCAAAGCCATCCAGCGCCACGGCCTGCAGGTGATCACCGGCGCTCACGCCTTTTAGCAGCGTGGCCAACGGCACCGCCCGATAGTGCATGGGGCGCTTGTAGGAAACGTCTTGTTCGATGCTGATATCCCGAGCCTGCGGGTGGTCAAGCAGTTCGGTGCTGCTCCACTGGCGCGTATTGGCGCCCAGTTCAAGGTGCAGCTGCGCCGCCGACAGCGGCAGGCTCAGGAGCAACGCTAACAAGGCAAGGCAGTGGCGCATGGGCAATCTCCGACCATCAAGGCCAGCAGGTTACCTGTGTATTGCCCGGTGGCGCCATCGCCACTGTCAGCCGAACAAGCGTGTCAGGTTCGGCAAAATCAGCAGTAAAGTGGTGGCGAAGAGAATGAGCCCAGCTTGGCGAATTTTCGATTGTCTGAACATGGCGGACCGCCTTCTTTTTGTTATTCCTGAATACCCGTTGGCTTCCTTGTCGCACTTCGGGTCGATCGCAGCAACGACGCGTGGCGCCTGAACTGCCTGCCTCTTGAAAGTGGATATACAACCAACAGTAGGGTGTGTGGCATCCATGTTTGAGAACCCTTTCTTCTAACAGTGTTGGTCGATGATTTCTTTTTGCTATGAGGCCATGTGCCAGTCGGCTGGCATGCTCTGGCTAGACAGTGGCGCAAGTACCTGGCGGGCGCCGACGAAATGTGACCGTTCGTCAGTGCAACCTACTTGCTTGTACGTGTCTTTCGCGTCAGTCTCTACAGCAGATTCCCACCCATGTCGTTCAGGACTACCCCTATGTCGTTACGCGTCTGCATCCTTGAAACCGATGTCCTGCGACCGGAGTTGACCGCGCAGTACCAAGGCTACGGCAGGATGTTCGAGCAGCTCTTTTCGCGTCAGCCGATCGCCGCCGAATTCCGTGTGTACAACGTGATGAACGGCGATTACCCCGCCGACAGTGAAGTGTTCGATGCCTACCTGGTGACCGGTAGCAAGGCTGACTCGTTTGGTTCCGACCCGTGGATCCAGACCCTCAAGGCGTACCTGCTGAAATTGTACGAACGGGGCGAGAAGCTGTTGGGGGTGTGTTTTGGCCACCAGTTGCTGGCATTGACCCTGGGTGGCAAGGCCGAGCGGGCCGACAAGGGCTGGGGCGTGGGCATCCATCGCTACTCGCTGGCGGCCCATGCGCCGTGGATGGACCCGGAGGTGTCGGAGCTGACCTTGCTGATCAGCCACCAGGACCAGGTGACCGAATTGCCGGAAGGCGCCACGGTGATTGCTTCCAGCGACTTCTGCCCGAATGCGGCGTACCACATTCGTGACCAGGTGCTGTGCTTCCAGGGCCACCCGGAGTTCGTGCATGACTATTCCCGCGCATTGCTGGATGCGCGTCAGGAATTCCTGGGAGATGAGGTGTACCACAAGGCCGTGGCCAGCCTGGCCACCGAGCACCAGGGCGACCTGGTGGGGGAGTGGATGTTGCGCTTTATCCAGCAGCCGGTGAGCAAGCACGACGCGGCGTAAGAGGCTGGGGGCCTCAAGCCGGCCCCCACAATCTCAAAGCCAGCCCGACTTCTTGAAGCTGGCATACAACCCCGCACACCCCAGCCCGATTACACCCAGCACCCCGAAATACCCATAGTGCCAAGCCAGTTCCGGCATGTTCTGGAAGTTCATCCCGTAAACCCCGGCAATGGCCGTGGGGAACGCCAAAATCGCCGCCCAGGCCGCGAACTTGCGCTGAACGATGCTTTGCCGTGACGACTCCAGCAGCATGCCGATCTCGATGGTCTGGCTGGCGATGTCGCGGATGCCGGCCAGGTCTTCCATTTGCCGCGTCACATGAATCTGCACATCACGGAAGTAGGGCCGCATGTTCTTGTCGATGAACGGGAAGCTCAGGCGCTGCAGCTCTTCGCTCACTTCCACCATCGGCGCCACATAACGGCGCAGGCGCAGGATGTCGCGGCGCAGGCTGTGCAGGCGGCGGATGTCGTCCTCCTGCAGCGAGCCCCCCAGCACGCTTTGTTCCAGCTCTTCGATCTCGCCATGAATGGCTTCGCTGACCGGCTGGTAGTTTTCCGTCACGAAGTCGAGCAGGGCGTACAGTACGAAGTCTTCGCCATGCTCCAGCAGCAATGGCCGTGCCTCGCAGCGCTGGCGCACCATGGCGTAGGACTTGGAGTGCCCGTTGCGGCAGGTGATGATGTAGCCGTTGCCTGCGAAGATATGGGTTTCGATGAACTCCAGCTTGCCTTCGTGGCGAACCGGCGAATAGGTGACGATGAACAGCGCGTCACCGAAGGTTTCCAGCTTGGGCCGGCTGTGCTTTTCAAGGGCATCTTCAATGGCCAGTTCGTGCAGGTTGAACTGGCACTGCAGGTTGGCCAGCTCCTCGGCGTTGGGCTCTTCCAGGCCGATCCACACGAAGTGCCCCGGCTTGCGCGCCCACTCGCTGCCTTCGTCGATGCTGATGTTAGTGACCTTTCTGCCGGCGCTGTACACCGCCGATGCCACGACACGACCCATGGTTGCCCGCTTATTCCGGTTGAACACGGGTTACAGCTTGGGCCGTACCCGGCCCAAGAGCAACCCGCTTCAGGCCAGCTCGTGTTCCATGCCGTCGATGCACTGCTGCATCTGCCTCCGGCACTGCTCGATCAGCACCGGAATGTCCCGTTGGGTCATGCCCGCCGTGACGATGGGTGGCAACGAGCGCACGATCACCGTGCGCTGGCGCCAGCTGTTCAGGCTCATGCGCCTGGCATAGCGGCTGACGCATACCGGCACGATCGGCACGCCGGCCTCGATGGCCATGTGAAACGCACCTTTCTTGAAGGCCATCAGCTGCTCGCCGGCGTTACGCGTGCCTTCAGGGAAAATCCAGATGGAGGTGTCGTCCTGCAGCACCCGCGTGGTCTTTTGCAGCGCCTTGCGCGCCTGGTAGGCGTTCTTGCGGTCGATCAGCACGTTGCCGCCCAGCCAGAACAGCTGGCCGAACAGCGGGATCCAGCCCAGGCTTTTCTTGCCGATGGCCACGGTGCGTTGGGGTACCACCTGGCCCAATACGAACAGGTCGAAGTTGGACTGGTGGTTGGCGACGATCACGCAACCGGGTGGGTGGTCCCACAGTGGCCCGACCTCGGCCTTGACCTTGATGCGCATCAGCCAGGTGGCTGGCCGGCTGTACAGGTGGGCAAACACCCGGCTGTTGTCGGGGTTGAAGGGGCGGCACAGGCCAATGATCAGGCCCACGGCGCCAACGGCAAGAAAATGCAGCGCCAGCAGGAGCATGCGCAACGAATAAAGCATGGTACGACTCACACCAGACAGTCGCCGGACAGTGTACGGGTGTGCACTGATTGCGGCAAACCTTGGTGTGAGCCTGTCCGGTCAACCCATGTGGTGCTGGTCCAGCTCGATCGCCTTGTCCAGCGCCTCCAGTAGCCCTTTGCGCACCTTCAGCTTGGTGTTCTTGTGCGCCAGCATGTTCAGCTTCTTCAGCTCCCGCGCCGCCGCCAGAGCTGCGTCCTGCAACTGTTCAGCCGGCACCACCTTGTCGAGGAAGCCGGCATCCACTGCCGCGACCGGGTCGAACACCTCGGCATTGATCACCGAACGATGGAAAGCCGAACGACGCAGGCGGTCGCGGGCCAATTCGATGCCGGCATGGTGCATGGTCATGCCGATCTGCACTTCGTTCAGGCACACCTTGTACGGCCCTTCGACGCCAATGCGGTAATCGGCCGACAGCAGCAGGAAGGCGCCCTTGGCCACGGCATTGCCCGGGCAGGCGACCACTACCGGGAACGGGTGCGACAGCAGGCGGCGGGCGAGGGTGGAGCCCGCAGTGACCAGGCTGATGGCCTCTTTCGGGCCGCTGGTCATCACCTTGAGGTCGTAACCGCCCGACAGAATGCCTGGCTGCCCGGTAATGATCACCACGGCACGCTCTTCAGTAGCGCGGTCAAGCGCGGCATTGAAGGCGGTGATGACATCCGGCGAGATGGCGTTGACCTTGCCGTTGTTCAGGGTCAGGGTGGCGATGCCGTCTTCGGCGTGGTAGGTAATCAGCTCGCTCATGGCAGAGTCCTTTTGTTGGCGTGGCGACGACGTTACCCAGCGCCAGAGGCCAGGTAAAGCAGCAAGGCTGACTGGTCGGTCAGCGTTCACCGGGGCTCAAATGCAAATACATGAAAAAACTGAAAAAAATGCTTGCCAAAGGGAAGCTCTTTCACTAAATTAGCGCACCTCGACGGGCCGCACGGCTTGAAGAGAAACGGTGAAGTGTCCGAGTGGTCGAAGGAGCACGCCTGGAAAGTGTGTATACGAGAAATCGTATCAAGGGTTCAAATCCCTTCTTCACCGCCACATTCTGCGAAGAGCCCCCGAGCTGAAAAGTTCGGGGGCTTTTTGCATTCTGGGCCTTGTGCGACGAAAGGGCCGCAAAGCGGCCCTGGCAATCTAGAAGCTGACCGAGGCCGAAAGCCGAGCCGTACGCGGTGCCCCCTGGAACAGGTAGTTGTCCCCCAGGTAATCCCCCACATCGCGCCAGTAGCGTTTGTCGAATACGTTATCCACGGTCAGCCGCAGCACGGTGTCATACCCGGCAATACGCGTGCGGTAGCGGCTGCCAAGGTCGAATACGGTGTACCCGCCAACCTCCACATTCCCCGCCTGGCTTGCATACTTGCTGGCGCTGTACCGTGCCCCGCCCAGCAGCGCCAGCCCCGGCACCGGCAACGTGTATTCCGCGTGCAGCGCTGCCCGGAACCTGGGCACATTGATTGCCTGATGGCCTTCATAAGCATCGGTACCGCTGTTCTGCACCCGCGCCCGAATGGCCGCAGCGCTGGCTTGCACCTGCAGGTTGTGGGTCACCCAGCCGCTGGCGCCCAGTTCCAGGCCAGTGTTTTTCTGCTGGCCCTGCTGCACATAGGTGAAGTAGCCCGTGTCGTCGGGGCGTGCGTACTGGTAGGCCTGGCGGATCTGGAACAGCGCGGCGCTGAGGCTAAGGCCTTGCCAGTCATGTTTGAGGCCCAGTTCCAGTTGGTGGGAGGTCGTGGGGGCAAGGATTTCGAATTTGTTCAGCGCAAACCACGGCGCTGTGCCGCCGGCCGACAGGCCCTTGGCATAGCTGGCGTATACCGTGGTGTTCGGCTGCGGCTTATAGATAAGCGCAGCATTGGGCAGCAACTCATACTGGCGGGTATGGCGCCCGGCAACCCCGTTCTCGTCCCAGGTCTTTTCATCCAGGCGCACTTCGCGGGCGCCCAGTACAGTTTGCCATTGCTCGTTGAAGCTGATGCGATCGCTGACGAACAGGCCATACTGGCGGCTGTCCAGGCGGCGTTCGCTGGCGCCAATGGGTTTGTCGGAAGGCGGTTGGGCTGGGGAGCCTGTGTCGATATTTCCGGGGTGTTCCAGAAGCTCGTTGTAGTAGGTGCGTTGATCCAGCGTCCGACGTTGAGCGCTGGTCCCCACGGTCAACTCATGGCTGTTGCCGGCAACGTCAAACCGTCCGTTGACCATCGCCTGTGCTTCATCGACACGCCTGGTGTCGTCAGGGCTGCGGAAATCATAGATATCGTAGTCGCCTTCCGGGCTGAAATGAGACTGCCAGCCATCTTCGCTTCCCCAGGCAAACGAACTGTAGTCGTCGATCACCACCTTGCTGCGCGAGGCACTCAAGGTGCCGGTCCAGGCCTCGTTGAAGCGATACTCGAAGCGCCCGCCCAGGTTCAGCGAGTCGTTCTGCACCGGCTTGGCCCAGCTCTGGTACGCCAGACGGTCATCCGGGTCGATGCCGTGGGGCACTTCTGTGCCGCCCAGTAATTGGTAACCCGGCACCGAGCGTTGTTCGCGGTGCTGGTATTCGGCATCCAGCTGCAGGGTGGCATCCGGGTTGATCTGCCAGTCGAACGCCAGCGAGGCGAAGTCGCGCTTGCCGTCGGCGTGGTCGACGTAGGAGCGGATGTCTTCATGGGCCAGGTTGGCGCGCAGGCCAAACTGCTTTTCGCTGCCGAACCAGCCGCCCAGGTCGGTGGCCAGGTAGCGTTCGCCTTGCTCGTTGGTCGATACCGTGACGCTGCGCACGTCTTCGGCACGCTTGGTCACGTAGTTGATCAGGCCGCCCGGCTCAGAAACGCCGCTCTGCAGCCCTGACAGGCCCTTGAGCAATTCCACCTGCTGCTTGTTCTCCAGGGCCACGTTCTGCTCGCCGGCGATGGTCTGGCCATTGATGCGGTAGCTGCTGGCGGCATTCAGCTCGAAGCCGCGCACATTGAAGTTCTCGTAGTAGCCGATGGGGGCATAGCTTTCGCCAACCGAGGCGTCACTTTGCAGCACTTCGCTTAGCTTGCGCACCTGGCGGTCTTCCAGCAGTTGCTGGCTGAACACGCTGACCGAGGCGGGCGTATCGAGCAAGGGCGCGGGCTGAAAGCCACCCACCGCTGCCTGGCGTGCCTGGTAGCCATCGTTGGCATAGGTGTCGGACACCTGCAGCGGCGCCAGCACCACGCTGTCTTCGGCGAGCACATGGGGGCAATGCAGGGCCAGGCCCAGGCTGAGCAGGCTCAGGGGCAGGCGGGGGTGACGCGGTGGCATGCGGGGGCTCCGACCATGAAAAAGGCGGCATCTTAACAGCCGCCTTCTGCATAAAACGATCCGGGCCCCGCGATATTCAGTCCTGGTTGGCGGGCCGCTTGTGCTGCCGCCAACTGTCATCGATCTTTGACCAGGTTTTGCCGTCGGTTATCGCCATGAGCTTGCGTCCATCCTTGAAGGTGGCCAGGAAGGTGGCTTCTTCCTCCTTGCCACCTAGCCACAGCCCGGCCAGCAACCCTACCGGGCCCGCCACCAGCGCGCCGGCCACCCCCCAGCCCAGGGCGCTGCCCAGGCTGCGGCTTGATTCCAGGCTGGCCAGCCTGAGGTCGCTGATGCGCGCGAGTGAAATCCGCTCGCCCGGGGAGGGGCTGCGCGAGGTCTTGAGTGTGAGCGATCCGTTGCGATACTCGCCTTCACCTTGCAAGAAATCGCCGGATTGTACCGTGAGTCTTGTCATAAAGTCGTCCTGTCAGGGAAAGGGCAGTGACCAGCGACTACTGAGCGCTGCCCGGGCAGCCAAGTCAACGGCAATACGACGGAGGGTAGTGCGGTGCGATGTCGCTCTTGTGTCAATCAAGCGGCCTTTCGATTGGCCAGCCCCCACGCCAGCAACGCCAGCCCGCCTATCACCAGGCCTGCTACCACAATGCCCATCCAGCCCTGGTGCTGGAACAACTGTGTGCCCAGCAGCGACCCCAGCGCCCCGCCAATGAAGTAGCAGGTGATGTACCCGGCATTCAGCCGTGTGCGTGCCTCGGGCCGCAGGGCAATCACTGCGTTCTGGTTGCTCACGTGCACCAGTTGCACTGCCAGGTCGAGCATCAACACACCCAGCAGCAAGGCCAGCAGCGACTGCTGGGCAAACCCCAGCGGCACCCACGACAGCAGCAATACGACCAGGCCCACAGTGGTACCCAGCGAGCCTTTGCCACGGTCTGCCAGCCGCCCGGCCCAGTTGGCCGACAGCGCACCCGCCGCACCGGCCAGGCCGAACAGGCCGATCACGGCATCCGAATAGTGGTAGGGGCCTTGTGCGAGCAGAAACGCCAGCGGTGTCCAGAACAGTGCGAACAGGCTGAACGCCAGCAGCCCAAGCAGCGAGCGCAGGCGCAGCACGGGCTCTTCGAAGAACAGGCGGAACACCGAAGCGATCAGCGCCGGGTACTTCAGCCCGGCATGGCTGTGGTGCTGTGGCAAGCTGCGGTACAGCGCCAAGGCGGTAATCGCCATCAACACGGCGGCCAGCACATAGATGCTACGCCAGCCGCCCAGTTCGGCCATGAAGCCGGCTGCGGTCCGCGCCAGCAGGATGCCCAGCAGCAGGCCGCTCATCAGCGTGCCGACCGCACGGCCGCGCTGATGTGGCTCGCTCAGGGTCGCGGCCATGGGGACCAAAATCTGCGCCACCACCGAGAACAGCCCGGTCAGCGCCGTGCCCAGGATCAGCCAGGGCAGGCTCGGCGCACAGGCACTGATGACAAGGCCCAGCGTGGAAATAGCGGTCATTACGGTGATCAGCCGGCGCTGCTCGAACAGGTCACCCAGCGGCGCGAGCAGCAACAGGCCGGCGCCATAGCTGAGTTGGGCGGCGATGACGATGCTGCCGGCGCTGGCGGTGCTCAGGCCGAACTGCTCGGCGATGCTGTGCAGCAGTGGTTGGGCGTAGTAATTGCTGGCCACGGCCAGGCCGGTGGCGGTGGCCATCAGCAGGATCAGGGCGCGGCTGAGAGTGGAGGCGTTCATGCGGTTCTCGTGGCGGGCAGTAGTAAGTGGGAGGATTATCAGGAAGTGTCTGGCATGACACCAATGTATAGTTTTCAACTTATCCATCTTGAAAGCAGATAGATGCATGAACCTCAAGCAGCTCGAATATGCCCTTGCCGTTGCCGACACGGGCAGCTTTACCCGCGCGGCCGAGCGCTGCCATGTGGTGCAGTCGGCGCTTAGCCACCAGGTGGCGCGGCTGGAGGCACAGTTGGGCGTCAGCCTGTTCGAGCGTAGTTCGCGACGGGTGCGCCTGACCCCTGCCGGCGAGGCTTTTGTGCTCAGCGCCCGGCCGGCGGTGGAAGCGGCCCGGCGCATTGCCGATGACGTGGCGGCGGCTTGCGGGCAGGTGCGCGGGCGACTGGCGATTGGTGAAATCAGCTCGCTCACGGCGTTGGACCTGGTCGACCTGCTGGCACTGTTCCATGGTCGTTTCCCGGATGTGGATGTGCGCTGGATCACGGCCAAGAGCGAATTGCTGATCGCCGATGTGGTCGAGCGGCGCCTGGATGTGGGCTTTATTGGCCTGTGGCAGGGCGAGGTCGTGCAGGGCGTGGAGCATCGCTTGCTGGCCAGGGAGGAACTGGTGGCGTTGTTGCCGGTTGATCATCGACTTGCCGGCCGTACGCCGTTGGCGTTGGCCGACCTGGCGGACGAAGTGCTGGTGGACTTCCCCGAAGGCACCGGGGCACGGCGGCAGACGGATGAGGCGTTTCACGCCGCAGGGTTGCAGCGCCGGGTGCAGTTTGAAATCGGGCATGTGCGTCTGGTGGAAAAGTTTGTGCAGCGGGGCATGGCGGTGGGCCTTGTGCCGGAGCGGGTGGCCCAGGGCTTCGAAGGTGTGACGGTGGCGCGGTTGGTGGATGCGCCGGTGCGGCACTTGTATGCCGTGTGGTCCTCCAGCCCGACGCCCGCTGCCCGGGCTTTTCTGGAGGTGATGGAACAGCGGCTGGGGTCTGGGAGTGGATAAGCCTGTACCGGCTCTGTCGCCGGCACAGGCAGCCCATCAACTCAAGCGGCAAACCCGCCATCAATCGTCAAGCTTGCCCCAGTGATGTACCCGGCCTCTGGGCCCGCGAGGTAAGCCACAAAGCTGGCAATTTCATCCGCCTCGCCATACCGCCCAATCGCCATCAGCGGGATCAGGCTCTCGGCAAACTCGCCACTGGCCGGGTTCATGTCGGTGTCCACCGGCCCTGGCTGCACGTTGTTCACGGTAATGCCTTGCGGCCCCAGGTCACGGGCCATGCCGCGGGTCAGGCCAACCAGCGCCGACTTGCTCATGGCATAGGGTGCGCCACCGGCAAACGGCATGCGCTCGGCGTTGGTGCTACCGATGTTGATGATGCGCCCGCCCTGGCCCATGTAGCGTGCGGCAGCCTGGCTGGCGACGAACACGCTGCGCACATTCACCGCCAGCATGCGGTCGAAGTCGGCCAGGTCGAATTCGGTGACCGGTGCTACCGCCAGTACCCCGGCGTTGTTGACCAGGATATCCAGACGGCCGAACGCCTTCACGGCGTCATCCACCGCCAGCTGCACGGCTGCTGCATCGGCACTGTCGGCCCGCAGGGCCAGGGCCTTGCCGCCGTTTTCGGTAATTTCCCGGGCCAGTGCTTCTGCCGGGCCGGCAGAGCTGACATAGGTAAAGGCTACGTGTGCGCCTTCGCGGGCCAGGCGCCGCACGATAGCCGCACCAATGCCACGGGAACCGCCCTGTACCAGGGCCACTTTGCCTTCGAGTGTAAGTTGCTTGGACATGCTGATCTCCTGCTGGAAGCCAGGCCGGAATGCCTTGGATGGGCGCAGTATCGGCGCTCGATTACCTGCTGATAAGATGGCAATCACTATCAGCAGAGTAAACCTTTGGTTGCCAATCATGGCCATGGAATCGTTCAACGCGTTGGAGTGCTTCATCCGCAGTGCCGAGGTCGGCAGCTTTGCCGAGGCTGCCAGGCGCCTGAGCATTACCCCGGCCGCTGTGGGCAAGCATGTGGCTCAGCTGGAGGCGCGCCTGGGGGTGCGGTTGTTCCAGCGTAGTACCCGCAAGCTGACTTTGACCGAAGCGGGGCAGCGTTTTCTTGGTGAGGTCAGTGACAGCTTCCGCACTATCCAGTACGCCGTGGCCAACCTGGCCAGTGCCGAAGGTCAGCCGGCCGGGCTTTTGCGGGTAAGTATGGGGACGGTGTTCGGGCGCTTGTACGTGTTGCCGTTGCTGAGTGAGTTTTTGCGCCGCTACCCGGCCATTACCCCGGACTGGCATTTCGACAACCGCCAGGTCGACTTGATTGGCCAAGGGTTCGATGCAGCGATTGGCGGTGGTTTTGAACTGCCGCCGGGGGTGGTGGCGCGCAAGCTGACCCCTGCGCACCGGGTGTTGGTGGCGGCGCCGGTGTACCTTGAGCGGCATGCGCCGATTGCAGACCCAGAGGTGCTGCAACGCCACGACGGCATCTTGATCCGCTCACCGCAGACGGGGCGGGTGCGTTCGTGGCCGTTGACCAGCCGCTGGCAGGCGCAACAGCCGTTGCAGCTGCGTCAGGCGATGACCATGAGCGATTCGGATGCGGCGTGCGCGGTGGCCGAGCAGGGGCTGGGGATTGCCCTGGTGAGCCTGCCGTTTGCCGTGCCCTACCTGCAGGGCGGGCGGTTGCGGCGGGTGTTGCCGGACTGGTATGTGGACGACGGGCACATCAGCCTGTATTTCGCCGAGCACAAGCTGTTGCCGGGCAAGACCCGGGCGTTTATCGATTTTGTGGTGGAGAAGTTTGCCGAGCAGGGGTTGGCGGGGCGGTTTGATGCCTTGCAGACGTTGTAAAGGCCCTTTCAGGTAATATCAACGATGAACAGAACCTTTGCCCCAAGGCACACCTCGTCATCAATCTTTTTGCCCATCAGTTGCTGCCCCAGCGGCGAACGCGGGGTAATCACTGTTATCAACTCATCTCCTTCGCCAATCTTCAGTCCCGCCGCTTCAGGCCCAAGGAACAGCTGGCGTTGGCTACCTTCCTCATCCTCCAGTTTCACCAGGTTGCTCACCTGCACCCCGCGTGCGGGGTCATAGTCGCGCAGCAGCAACTGCTGGTAGATCAGCAGCGCCTGGCGAATCTCTGCACTGCGCCGGGCCTGGCCGGTGGCCAGGTATGAGGCTTCCAGGCCCAGGGTGTCGTACTTGTTCTCGGCGATGTTCTCTTCGGCGGTGGCGGCCTCGTAGGCGGTTTGCGCCGCACGGGTCAGCACGTCCAGATCATGCGTAAGGATGGCGACGATCTGCGCCAGCAGGTGGGGCTTGTCCATGGTCAGTAACAGAACTCCAGCACATTGGCCTGGCTTTTGTCGGTGGGGGCGGTGCGGTTCTGCTGCAGCCAGAACTGGCATTTGGGGCTGTTGAGATTGCGCGGGTTGCCTTGGGCTGCTTCGGCGGCCTGTTGCTGTTCCTGCTTGTGCAGGATGTCCTTGTAACGGTCGAACATCTCGGCCTGGGCATCCGCTGGCGGGGCTGCTGCCGGCGCCGGTGCTGGCGGGTAGACGCTAGGGGGCAGGGCCTGGGCCAACAGCTGCACTTGCTGCGGCCACGCCAACAGGGCCAGCCAGGCGCTCGCCACGATGGCCACCGCGCCCAGCCAAAGGCCAAAGGCAACGCACAGGATCAACGGCAACGGCTTGAGGGTGATTTTCAGTTCACGCTGGCGGGGCATGGCAGCCTCCTGGCAAGGTCGGTCGGGGTGCATTGTCGCATGCACTTGGGCATTTTTCCGCGCAGGTGCTTTTGTCGGCGACAATTTATGCGCAGAATTCGCGGTTTTTGCACCGGTACGGGAGGGGCGCATGAAAGCCACCTGGGACATCTTCTGCAGTGTCGTCGACAACTACGGCGATATTGGCGTGACCTGGCGCCTGGCCCGGCAGCTGGTGGCTGAGCACGGCCTGGCGGTGCGCCTGTGGGTGGATGACCTCAACGCTTTCACGCCCATGTGCCCCGGCGCCGATGCCACTGCTACGCAACAGTGGCAGCAGGGTGTGGAAGTGCGCCAATGGCCGGCGGCCTGGTTGCCGGTGGATCCGGCTGATGTGGTGATCGGTGCATTCGCCTGCCAGTTGCCGGCGCCTTATGTGGAGGCCATGCGTGCCTGCGCCACGCCGCCGCTGTGGCTGAACCTGGAATACCTCAGTGCCGAGGACTGGGTGGAAGGCTGCCATGGCTTGCCGTCGCCGCAGCCCAACGGCCTGCGCAAGGTGTTTTTCTTCCCCGGCTTTACCGAGAAGACCGGTGGCCTGCTGCGCGAAGGCTCGCTGCTGGCGCGGCGTGACGCGTTTCAGCAGGGGGCAAGGCAGGCCTTCTTGCAGGGGCTTGGCGTAAACCCCGAAGCGGGGGCGTTGCTGGTTTCGCTGTTCGCCTACGAAAACCCGCAGCTGGGCAATTGGCTCGATGCCCTGGCCACAAGCGAGCAGCCTTGTCACCTGCTAGTGCCGCAGGGGCGCGTTGTCGCGGGGCTCAGCCAGTGGCTTGGCGAGCCGACGTTACCCGTGGGCAGCCTGCGCAAACGAGGGGCACTGACGGTGCAGGTGCTGCCTTTCGTCAGCCAGGACGACTACGACCGGCTGCTGTGGAGCTGTGATTTCAACGCGGTGCGCGGCGAAGACTCGTTCGTGCGTGCACAGTGGGCCGGGCAACCGATGCTGTGGCACATCTACATACAGGACGAAAACGCCCACTGGGAAAAGCTCGAAGCGTTTCTCGGGCATTATCGACGCGGCCTGTCAGAAGCAGCCGATGCCGCCCTGCTGGGCCTATGGCGTGCCTGGAACATGGATCTCGACATGCGCCAGGCCTGGCGGGCGGCCCGTCAGCATTGGCCAGAACTGCAGCAGCATGCCCGCCTTTGGGCTGGGCAACAGGCCGCTCAGCCGGACCTTGCCACAGCGCTAGTACACTTTTGCCGAAATTCGCTATGATACGCGGCCTCGATTTTTATAAATCCATCCAGATTCGGATACTTCGTAATGAAAACTGGTAAAGAACTGAAACCCGGTACCGTCCTGCGGATCGACAACGACCCGTGGCTGGTTCAAAAAGCTGAGTTCACCAAGTCGGGCCGTAACAGCGCGATCATGAAGACCAAGCTGAAGAACCTGCTGACCGGCTACAAGACCGAAACCGTATACGGTGCGGACGACAAGCTGGACGACGTGATCCTGGATCGCAAAGAAGCGACCCTGTCGTTCATCAGCGGTGACTCGTACACCTTCATGGACACCACCGACTACACCATGTACGAACTGAACGCCGAAGACATCGACGCCGTTCTGCCGTACATCGAAGAAGGCATGGAAGACATCTGCGAAGCCGTGTTCTTCGAAGGCCGCCTGGTATCGGTTGAACTGCCGACCACCATCAGCCGTCAGGTTGTCTACACCGAGAACGCTGCTCGCGGCGACACCTCGGGCAAGGTCATGAAGCCTGCTAAACTGAAGAACGGTACCGAGATCCAGGTTGCCGACTTCATCCAGATCGACGAGTGGATCGACATCGACACTCGCGACAACAGCTTCAAAGGCCGCTCCAAGAAGTAATTCTTCTTGTGAAACGCAAAAAACCCGGCCTCGGCCGGGTTTTTTTGTGCCTGTGATTTACACGGTCACGTGCAGGCGTACATCCACATTGCCGCGGGTAGCGTTGGAGTACGGGCACACCTTGTGCGCTTTTTCCACCAGCCCTTCGGCATCGGCCTGGGCCAGGCCCGGCAGGTTGATGTGCAGGTCGATGTCCAGGCCGAAACCGCCCGGGATCTGGCCGATGCCCACCTTGGCGGTGATCGAGGCATCGGCCGGCAGGGCTTTTTTCTCTTGCCCGGCTACAAATTTGAGGGCGCCGATGAAGCAGGCCGAGTAACCGGCGGCGAACATCTGCTCTGGGTTGGTGCCGTCACCGCCGGCGCCGCCCAGTTCCTTGGGGGTGCTCAGGCTGACGACCAGCTTGCCGTCGCTGGACTTGGATTTGCCGTCGCGCCCACCGGTGGAGGTAGCTTCTGCGATGTACAGCGGAGTGACCTTTTGCATCTTGAGCCTCGCTAATGTGCTGTGCGCTTCCTGTTCGGGGGAGGGCGCGGGTTGGTGTGGGATTTAATTTAGCGTGCAATTAGTTAGCGCGCAAGATAAATCGTCACCGCTCATCCGAACGGCCATTGCACAGCATAGCTTTCAGAGGTTTTTCTGCAGGTTCTCGCGCAGGTTCAGCAGGTCGGCCTGCAGTTGTTGCAGCTGCGCCAGGCTGTACCCACTGGCCCTGAGGATGCACTGAGGCACCTCTTTGGCCTGCTGCTGCAAGGCGCGGCCCTTGTCGGTCAGTTGCACCATTACTACCCGTTCGTCTTCGCGGCTGCGGTTGCGTTGCAACAGGCCTTCGCTTTCAAGGCGCTTTAGCAGCGGGGTCAGTGAGCCCGGGTCGGTGAGCAGGTGCTGGCTGATCTCGCCCACGGTCAGGCCGTCGCGCTCCCACAGCACGAGCATGGCCAGGTACTGTGGGTAGGTCAGGCCCAAGGCCTGCAGCAGCGGTTTGTAGACCTTGGTCATCAGCAACGAGGTGGAGTGCAGGGCAAAGCAGACCTGGTTGTCCAGCAGCAGCTCGTCACAGGAGGCTTGGGTGTCGGCGTTCATGCAGGTCCTTGAAGGTAATAATGGGGAATTCTGGCTCGCTGATCGTTAGTGCGCGCATTACTCGTGCAGTTCACTGCGCAAGGCCAGGTCCCAGGGTGGAACCGGGCTGAAGCGGCTCTTGAGGAATTCGAGCAGCAAACGGCTGCGAGAGTTCGTTTTGTGTTCCAGGCGTAGCGCGTAAATACCGCTGGTTTCGGCTTCGGGCAGGCCGCCATCGCAAAACAACGGGACCAGTTCGCCGCGCAAAAGGTACTCGCTGATCAGCCAGGTGGGCAGGTGGGCAACACCCAGGCCGGCGAGGGCGCCGAACAGCAGGGTTTCGGCATTGTTGGCGGCCATGCGCATGCGCGCGGGGCGATACAGGCGGGTTTGCCCGGCTACGTTGAAGCGCCAGGCGAACGGCGGTGCCAGGCCGTCCCAGTCCAGGCCGTCGTGCCCGGGCAGTTCGCTGGGGCAGGTAGGGATGCCTCGGTTGGCCAGATAAGCCGGGCTGGCGCACGCGATGCGTACCATGTAGGCCAGCGGCGTAGCGACCAGGCGGGTGTCGGCCAGGGGGCCGGCGCGCAGTACCAGGTCGACCTCGCCCAGGTGGCTGCCATGCAGGTCGACGAAGCTGTCGATCAGGCGCAACTGCACGTCCAGGCCAGGGTAAGCCACCAGGAAATCGGCGATGGCCGGGGCCAGGTGGCGGCGGCCGAACGCGGCGGGTGCATCGATGCGGATCAGTCCTTCCGGGGCGTTGCTCAGCGATACCGCCTCGGCCCGGGCCAGGCGCAGTTCCTCGATGATGCGCCTGGCTCGTTCGGCAAACGCATTGCCCGCAGGGGTGGCACGCACGGCGTGGGTGCTGCGGGTGAACAGGCGGCTGCCCACGGCGGTTTCCAGGTTGTCGATGCGCCGGGCCACGGCAGACGGGGTCAGCGGATGGCGGCGGGCGGCGGCTGAAAAGCTGCCGGTCTCCAGCACATCGAGGAACAGGCTCAGTTGGTCGGTGAGGGCATCGGGGCTCATGGTTGCCTTGCTTTTGCGAAATGCGCACAGCCATTGTGCGCTGCTGTGCGTTTCCCTGCCAGCCCGCAATCGTTAGCATGCTCGCAATATCTGTACAGGCGGACGAGGCCCTGATGATCGAGTGGTTGTTGTATATCGTGCTGGGCGCTGCCCTGGGCACTATGGGCGGGCTGTTCGGCATTGGCGGCGGGCTGATCGCGATTCCGGCGCTGGGCGTGCTGTTCGGCCTGGACCAGCAACTGGCGCAGGGTACGGCGCTGGTGATGGTGGTGCCGAACGTGTTGCTGGCGCTGTGGCGGTACCACCAGCGCAACCGCATCGAACTGCGCCATGCCGTGCCGCTGTCGGCGTGCAGCTTCCTGTTTGCCTGGCTGGGGTCGATCTGGGCAGTGGGGCTGGATGCGCATTCCATGCGCCTGGGTTTTGTCGGCTTTCTGGTAGCGCTGGCGGTGTGGAACGTGGCCCGGATGTTCATGAAAGTGTCACCGCCGAGTGCCGAACTGCGCTATGCCTGGCCGTGGCTGGGCGTGCTAGGCAGTTTTGCCGGCACCATGGGCGGGTTGTTCGGGGTGGGGGGGGCCGTGGTGGCCACGCCAATCCTGACCAGTGTGTTTGGCACCACCCAGGTGGTGGCGCAGGGGTTGTCGCTGGCGTTGGCGGCGCCGAGCACCTTGGTGACGTTGGTTACGTATGGCGTGCACCATAGCGTTGACTGGGGCGTGGGGCTTCCACTGGCGGTGGGCGGTTTGCTCAGCATCAGCTGGGGGGTGAAGTTGGCCCATGCGCTGCCCGAGAAGGTATTGCGGGCGATGTTCTGTGTGTTTTTGGTGGTGTGTGCGGTGATGCTCGGGTTTGAACTTTGAGATTGTGGGGCCGCAAAACGGCCCCCAATTACTTGAACCCTTCAACGATGTAATCGGCCATGCAGTCGGTGATGGGTGACTGGGTCTGGGTGTTGCGCAACAGCATCACATTGGCCATGGGCAACTGCGGCAGCCCGTCCTGTTCGCCCAGGATGCGGATGTTTCCGCCAATCAGACTCTGTAATTGCGCCGTCACCGCCAAGCCTGCCGTGACAATGGCAAAGATCGCCGCCAGGCTGGGGCTGGTATAGGCAATGCGGTAGTCGATGCCCTGTGCTTCCAGTGCATTGCACGTCCAGGCCCGGCAGAAACAGTCGGTATTGAACAGCGCCACTGGCATCGGCCGCTGCTCTTGCGGGCAAAAGCCTTCGGCGGCGGCCCACACCAGGCGTTCCTGGCGCAACAACTGGCCAACCTCGTTGCCCGGCTCGCGCGTGACGATGGTAAGGTCCAGGTCCTGGCGCAGCATCAGCTGTTTGGACGAGTCGCAATGCACTTCTACCTGTACCAGAGGGTAGGCCTGGGCAAAGCTCGACAGAATGGTCGGCAAAAAGCGCATGGCGTAGTCGTCTGGCGTGCCGATACGCACCAGCCCGACCATGTGCGGCATGCGCAAGGTATTGAACACCTCGCCATGCAGCTTGAGGATGCGCCGGGCATAGCCCAGCAACACCTGGCCTTCAGCGGTGAGCCTGACCTGGCGGCCGTCACGCTCGAACAGCTGGCGCTGCAGAATGTCTTCTTCCAGGCGTTTCATCTGCATGCTCACCGCCGACTGGGTGCGGTTGACCACTTCGCCAGCGCGCGTGAAACCGCCTTGCTCGGCGATGGCGACGAAGGTGCGCAGCACGTCCGCATCGAGGCTCTGGTACTGGGACATTGCATCAATCTCCGAGATGCATGGCATCAGAAACATTCGTTGGATTGATCTTAAGCCCGGCGCGAGACTGAGGCCATCCAACACGGAGGGCTTCACGATGAAAGGTCATGTCAGCAGCATCCAGCAACCTGCTTTCTCCCTGAACCATCTGTGGCATGCGGCCCTGCAGCGGCCGGTGCGCTGGCTGGAGTTGTACCGCCAGCGGCGAGAACTGGCCGCCCTCAGCGATGCTACCTTGCATGACCTGGGGCTGAGCCGGGCGGATGTCCAGCAAGAGGCCGAGCGGCCTTTCTGGGATGATCCGTTGAGAAAGTGAGTTTGGGCTGGGGTGCTTGTCTTTAGCTTTTCAGCGCCTGTGAGATCGAGCGCCGCGCGGGCGGCGCTCGATCTCACAGGCGGCACAAACCCCAAGGCATGCGCCCCAGCCTCACCGCCGTACTTGCTTCAACGTCTCGGCGATCAGGAACGCCAGCTCCAGCGACTGATCGGCATTCATCCGTGGGTCACAATGGGTGTGATAGCGGTCAGACAACGCATCTTCAGTGATCGGCCGGGCGCCGCCGATGCATTCGGTGACGTTCTGCCCGGTCATCTCGATATGAATGCCGCCGGCATGGCTGCCCTCGGCCTGGTGTACCTGGAAGAACTGCTTCACTTCATCCAGGATCTGCGCAAAGTCGCGGGTCTTGTAGCCGGTGCTGGCCTTGATGGTATTGCCGTGCATCGGGTCCGAGCTCCACAGCACCTTTCGCCCCTCGCGTTCGACGGTGCGGATCAGCCCCGGCAGGTGGTCGCCAACCTTGCTCGCGCCCATGCGCACGATCAGGTTCAGGCGCCCGGGGTCGTTGGCCGGGTTGAGCGTGTCGATCAGGCGTATCAGCTCTTCAGGGTTCATGCTGGGGCCGACCTTGACCCCGATCGGGTTGTGCACCCCACGCAGGAACTCCACATGGGCACCGTCCAGTTGACGGGTGCGGTCGCCGATCCACAGCATGTGCGCCGAGCAGTCGTAATAGTCGCCGGTCAGGCTGTCCTGGCGCACGAAGGCTTCTTCATAGTTCAGCAGCAGTGCTTCGTGGGCCGTGAAGAAGCTGGTTTCACGCAGTTGTGGCGCGCTGTCCAGGCCACAGGCGCGCATGAACGCCAGGGTTTCGTCGATGCGGTTGGCCAGCTGGTGGTACTTGTCGGCCAGCGCCGAATTGGCAATGAAGTCCAGGTTCCACTTGTGCACCTGGTGCAGGTCGGCAAAGCCGCCCTGGGCAAAGGCGCGCAGCAGGTTGAGGCTGGCGGTGGCCTGGTGGTAGGCCTGCAGCAGGCGATCCGGGTCGGGGATGCGGCTCTTGGCATCGAAACCGATGCCGTTGACGATGTCGCCACGGTAGGCGGGCAGGGTGATGTCGCCGATGGTTTCATCGCCCGAGGAGCGTGGCTTGGCAAACTGGCCGGCCATGCGGCCTACCTTGACCACCGGGCAGCCGGCGGCAAAGGTCATCACGATTGCCATTTGCAGCAGCACCTTGAAGGTGTCGCGGATTTTCGCCGCCGAGAACTCGGCGAAGCTCTCGGCGCAGTCGCCCCCCTGCAGCAAGAAGGCGCGCCCTTCGGTCACCTCGGCAAACTGGCGGCGCAGCTCGCGGGCCTCGCCCGCGAACACCAGCGGCGGGTAGCTGGCCAGGGTTTGTTCAACCTTCAGCAAGTGCGCGGCGTCGGGGTAGGTCGGTTGCTGCTGGATCGGCAGGGCGCGCCAGCTGTCAGGGCTCCACGGTTGGTTCATCTCGGGCTCGGTCTTGTCGGTTGTAGGCTATGGGCCATGGTAACAGTTGGCGCTGCGCTTGTTGCATCGAGGGTGTTGACGGACAATGCGCGTTTTTGCGCGGGCGGGTGGTAAGCATGACGGCGGAACGGGAAGAGCGGCTACTGGCACGGGTAGAGGACGCGTTTGGCGTCATCAGCGTGTACGAAGTAGACGACTACCGCTTTCTGGAATTCGGCGATGCCATCGAGCAAAGCTGTGTGTTCACGGCCGACCCGAGTTGGCTGGAGTACGACTACACACGCGCCATGCTGGTGGGGGCGCTGTGCCACGAGCAGCCCGAGAGTGCGCTGTTTCTTGGCCTGGGGGCCGGCACGCTGACCCAGGCCTGCATGAAGTTCCTGCCGCTGGAAGATATCGAAGCCATCGAACTGCGCCCGGACGTGCCACGTCTGGCCATGGAGTACCTGGGGCTGGATGACGACCCTCGGCTGTATGTGCGTATCGGCGATGCCCTGGAGTTGCTGCCCACGGCGGAGAAGGCCGACCTGCTGTTCGTCGACCTGTACACCGACCACGGGCCGGGCGTGGGGCACCTGGCGTGGAACTTCCTGGAGAACTGCCAGCAGCAGTTGAACCCGGGCGGTTGGCTGGTGATCAACCAGTGGGCCACCGATGACGGCAAGCCGCTGGGTGCGGCGTTGCTGCGTGGGTTGTACCACCGGCATTACTGGGAGCTGCCGGTGAAGGAAGGCAATGTGATCTTGCTGGTGCCGGCTGATCTGGAACAATCGCTGGACCTGGAAGGCTTGCGGGCGCGTGCCGAAGCGCTGGCACCGCGGTTGGGGTATAGCCTTGAGGGGTTGATCCGCGAGATTCGGCCGGCTACCTGAATGCCTGGCACGGTCAGTGTAGGAGCGGCCGCGTCAGCCTTGAAAGAATTATCGATTCAGCTTGATGCCATTGATGGCCCGACAATGGCCTTTCACCGCGAAAATATTCCTCACGTCCCCGCACGATTTCGGGTATAGTACGCGCCGGTCTTTTAGCGGACCTCAAAATCAGGTGGTGCAAATCCTCCGAGTCCAGCTTCGGCTGCACGTCCGCTAGGCGGACCTTCCCACGTTTTCTTTTTCAATCGTTTTCGCAAATCCCCGCCGCCAAAGCTGCCTGGGTGACCTGACGGTCTTTCAAGGCATGTGCAGCTTTGGAGCATGGGTCTTTGCGGATGCACCTAGAGGCAGACCCATGACCCAGGAAACCGGCGGCTTCGCCGCTCTCGATCTTAATCCGAATATTGTTGCTGCCGTTCTGGCGACCGGCTACGAAGAGCCGTCCGCCATTCAGCAACAATCGATCCCGATCATCCTCGCCGGTCACGACATGATCGGCCAGGCGCAGACGGGCACCGGCAAGACCGCTGCCTTCGCCCTGCCGATCCTCAACAAGATCGATGTAAGCAAGCGCGAACCGCAAGCCCTGATCCTGGCGCCAACCCGTGAGTTGGCGCTGCAAGTTGCTACCGCTTTCGAAACCTACGCCAAGCAGATGCCAGGCGTGAACGTGGTTGCCGTGTACGGTGGTGCCCCGATGGGCCCACAGCTGCGTGCAATCCGCAACGGCGCGCAAATCGTGGTGGCCACCCCGGGCCGCCTGTGCGACCACCTGCGTCGTGACGAAAAAGTCCTGTCGACCGTGCAGTACCTGGTGCTGGACGAAGCCGACGAGATGCTGAAGCTGGGCTTCATGGACGACCTCGAAGTGATCTTCGACGCAATCCCGGCTACCCGTCAGACCGTGCTGTTCTCCGCAACCCTGCCTTCGTCGATCCGTTCGATCGCCGAGCGCCACCTGCGTGAGCCCAAGCACGTCAAGATCCAGAGCAAGACCCAGACCGTTACCGCGATCGAGCAGGCTCACCTGATGGTCCACGCCGACCAGAAGATCCCGGCTGTGCTGCGTCTGCTGGAAGTGGAAGAGTTCGACGCGCTGATCGCCTTCGTGCGCACCAAGCAAGCCACCCTGGACCTGGCCGCCGCGCTGGAAGCCAAGGGCTACAAGGCTGCCGCGCTGAACGGCGACATCGCCCAGAACCAGCGTGAGCGCGTGATCGACTCGCTCAAGGATGGCCGCCTGGACATCGTCGTCGCCACCGACGTCGCCGCCCGTGGCCTGGACGTACCGCGCATCACTCACGTATTCAACGTTGACATGCCGTACGACCCGGAGTCCTACGTACACCGTATCGGCCGTACCGGCCGTGCCGGTCGCGATGGCCGTGCGCTGCTGCTGGTCACCCCGCGTGAGCGCCGCATGCTGCAGGTGATCGAGCGTGTGACCGGTCAGAAGGTAGCCGAAGCCCGCCTGCCGAATGCCCAGGCCGTGCTGGATGCCCGCATCAAGAAGCTGACTTCGAGCCTGGCGCCGCTGGTAGCCGAAGCCGAAGCCACCCACGGCGACCTGTTCGACCGCCTGACCACCGACCTGGGTTGCAGTGCCCGTGCCTTGGCTTCGGCCCTGCTGCGCAAGGCCACCAATGGCCAGGCGCTGGACCTGGCGGCGGTAGAGCGTGAGCAGCCGCTGGTGCCTAGCTTTGCCCCGCGTGGCGAGCGTACCGAGCGTGGTGAGCGTGGCGAGCGCCCAGACCGTGGCGACCGTGAGCGCCGTGCGCCAATGCCGCTGGCCGAAGGCCGTGTGCGTTGCCGTACTGCCCTGGGTGCCCGTGACGGCATCGCTGCCAAGAACCTGCTGGGTGCGATCCTCAACGAAGGTGGCCTGGCCCGTGACGCCATCGGTCGCATCCAGGTGCGCGACAGCTTCAGCCTGGTCGAGCTGCCGGAAGATGGCCTGGAGAAGCTGCTGTCCAAGCTCAAGGACACCCGCGTGGCTGGTAAGCAGCTGAAGCTGCGTCGCTACCGCGAGGATTGATCCTGGCGCAATGAAAAAATCCCCGGCCTTGGCTGGGGATTTTTTTGCCTGTGGGATTTTGGGGCGCCAAGCGCCCCTGGCTATCGTCAGTCAAACCGATAAATGTCCATCCCCAAAGCCCCTAAGGTAAACCCTTGGTGCACCACCCCAAACCTGTCCCCAGCCCCAAGGGCAAAGAACAGCGGCAGCAAATGCTCATCACTGGGATGGTTGCGCACCGCATACGGCGCTTGCTGCCGGTAATTCAGCAGCGCCGCCCGGTCATCCGCCTGCAACCGCTCCACCACCCAGTCCCTGAACGCCAGTGCCCAAGGCTCGATCACATCCGGCCCGGCGTGCCAGTCCAGCTCGCCCAGGTTATGGGTGATACTGCCCGAGCCAATCAGCAGAATACCTTCACGGCGCAGCCCCGCCAGCGCCTGGCCCACCTTCAATTGCAGCACCGGCCCCATGCGGCTGGGCAGCGATACTTGCACCACCGGAATGCTCGCATCCGGGTACATCAGCGACAGCGGCACCCAGGCGCCGTGGTCGAACGGCCGTTGCGCATCCAGCCGGGCCGGCAGGCCGGCATTCGTGAGTCGTTCGCTTACCTTGGCAGCCAGCGCAGGCTCGCCCGGCGCGGGGTACTGCACGGCGTACAACGCCGGCGGGAAGCCGTAGAAGTCATGCCAGGTTTCGGGTTGCGCGCTGCTGGTCACGAGCAGTTCACGGCTTTCCCAGTGCGCCGACACCACCACGATGGCCTTCGGCCTTGGCAGGCTGTTGGCCAGCCCGGCCAGGGCCGGCCCGCTGGCACCGGGGTGCAGGGCGAGCATGGGGGAACCATGGGAGATGAACAGGCTGGGCAGCATGGCGAGGTCCTGAGGGTTAAGATGCACTCATCTTCGATCAGAAACTGATCGATATCCATCGCAAGTTTTACGCGTTTTCTATCGGTTTACTCGATAAACAAGGAGCAACCATGGAGCCAGCGTTCTGGCAAAAACGGTGGGCCGACAACCAGATCGGCTTCCACCAGGGGCAGGTCAATCCGTACCTGCAAGCGCACTGGCCAGCACTGGGCCTGGCGCCAGGCAGCCGCGTGCTGGTGCCGCTGTGCGGCAAAAGCCTGGACCTGGCCTGGCTGGCGGGGCAGGGGTACCACGTGCTGGGCGTGGAACTGTCGCGGCGGGCGGTGGAGGGCTTCTTCCATGAGCAAGGGCTTGAACCCGAGGTGCGTCAGCAAGGCGCATTCGAGGTATGGCGCCAGGGTGACATCGAACTGTGGTGTGGCGATTTCTTCGCGTTGCGCGCGCAGGACATTGTCGAGTGCGTGGGGTTTTATGATCGGGCGGCGTTGATTGCGCTGCCGCCGCAGATGCGTGCGAAGTACATGGAGGCTTTGTCTGCATCGTTGCCGGTGAGCTGTCGGGGGCTGCTGGTGACGCTGGATTATGACCAGGCGCTGCTGGACGGGCCGCCGTTTTCGGTGGGGGATGAAGAGGTGCGGCAGGGGTTGGTCGGGTGGCAGGTGGATGAGCTGGAAGTTGTGGAGCTTATTCAGGAAAGCCCGAAGTTTTCGCAGGCCGGGGCTTCCAGTCTGTTGGAGCGGGTGTATCGGGTCCGCCGATGACGCACGCATGAAAAAGGGCGACCAAAGTCGCCCTTTTTGCATTGCCAAGTGGATCAACCGCGACGGCGCAGGGCCTCGATACGGTCTTCCAGCGGCGGGTGGCTCATCAGCAGCCCGGCCAGGCCGTGCTTCAGGCCGCCGTTGATGCCGAAGGCCTTCATGGTGTCAGGCATGTGCACCGGCAGACCTTGCTCTACGCGCAGGCGCTGCAGGGCGCCGATCATCGCTGCGGTACCGGCCAGCTGCGCACCGGCCTCGTCGGCGCGGTATTCGCGGCGGCGCGAGAACCACATCACGATCATGCTGGCCAGGATGCCCAGGATCAGCTCGGCAACGATGGTTGCCACGTAGTAGGCAATGCCTTGGCCTTCTTCGTTCTTGAAAATGACCTTGTCGACGAAGTTGCCGATGATGCGTGCGAAGAACATCACGAAGGTGTTCACCACGCCCTGCACCAGCGCCAGGGTGACCATGTCGCCGTTGGCCACGTGGCCGATTTCGTGGGCCAACACCGCACGCACTTCATCGGGCGAGAAACGCTCCAGCAGGCCCTGGGACACGGCCACCAGCGCGTCGTTGCGGTTCCAGCCGGTGGCGAAGGCGTTGGCCTCGTACGCCGGGAAAATACCCACCTCGGGCATTTTGATGCCCGCTTCACGGGACAGCTCTTCGACCGTTTGCAGCAGCCACTGCTCGTGGCGGGTGCGCGGCTGGCTGATGATCTGGGTGCCGGTGCTCATCTTCGCCATCCACTTGGAGATGAAGAGCGAGACCAGGGAGCCGGCAAAGCCGAACACGGCGCAGAACACCAGCAGGCTGCTGAGGTTCAGGTCGACCCCGTTGGCGGCCATGAACCCGTTGAATCCGAACAGGCTCAGGGTAATGCTTGCAACCAGCACCACCGCGAGGTTGGTGGCCACAAACAACAGAATGCGCATCATGGTTGTTACGTTCTCCTGACGGATGAATTGTCGCTTACTGCGGGGTATATAAGGGGCCTGCCGCGCCGATTCAATCGGGCGACTATTTCAAACTGTGTACGGCGGAGTATGGCAGAGGATGGCGCGGGGGCTGTGGGATAGAGCGTTGCAGGATGTAAGAAACATCCTGTGAGATTGCAAGGGGCTGCTGTGCAGCCCATCGCCGGCAAGCCAGCTCCCACAGGATTGGCGCAGATTTCAAACCTTGTGTGTACCTGTGGGAGCGGGCTTGCCCGCGAAGAGGCCATCACTTATTGCGAATAAGTCCGCAGGAAATTCCCGATCCGGCCAATCGCCGCTTCCAGGTCATCCACGCGCGGCAAGGTCACCACGCGGAAGTGGTCCGGCCACGGCCAGTTGAACGCCGTACCCTGCACGATCAGCAGCTTTTCCGACAGCAGCAGGTCAAGCGCGAACTTCTCGTCGTTGAGAATCGGGCACACTTTCGGGTCGATACGCGGGAACGCATACAGCGCACCCATCGGCTTCACGCAGCTCACGCCCGGGATGTCGTTGAGCAGTTCATAGGTGCGGTTGCGCTGCTCCAGCAAACGGCCTGGCGGCAGCACCAGGTCGTTGATGCTCTGGTAACCGCCCAGCGCGGTCTGGATGGCATGCTGGGCCGGCACGTTGGCGCACAGGCGCATGTTGGCCAGCATGTCGATGCCTTCGATGTAGCTTTGTGCGTGGTGCTTGGGCCCGGAGATGATCAGCCAGCCAGAACGGAAGCCCGCCACCCGGTACGACTTGGACAGGCCGTTGAAGGTCAGGCACAGCAGGTCGGGGGCCAGCGAGGCGGTGCTGATGTGCACGGCTTCGTCGTACAGGATCTTGTCGTAGATCTCGTCGGAGAACACCACCAGGTTGTGCTGGCGGGCCAGCTCCAGCATGCCCTGCAGCAGCGCTTTGGAGTACACCGCGCCGGTCGGGTTGTTCGGGTTGATGATCACCAGGGCCTTGGTGTTCGGGGTGATCTTGGCCTTGATGTCTTCAAGGTCGGGGAACCAGTCGGCCTGCTCGTCGCACAGGTAGTGCACCGGCTTGCCGCCGGCCAGGCTCACGGCGGCGGTCCACAGCGGGTAGTCGGGGGCCGGGATCAGCACTTCGTCGCCGTTGTTCAGCAGCGCCTGCATCGACATGACGATCAGCTCGGACACGCCGTTACCGAGGTAGATGTCCTCGATGGTGACGCCTTCGATTTCCTTTTGCTGGCAGTACTGCATCACCGCCTTGCGCGCGCTGAACAGGCCTTTGGAGTCGCTGTAGCCTTGCGCGGTGGGCAGGTTGCGGATGACATCCTGAAGGATTTCATCGGGCGCCTCGAAGCCAAACGGCGCTGGGTTGCCGATGTTCAGCTTGAGGATGCGGTGGCCTTCCTCTTCCAGGCGTTTGGCGTGCTTGAGCACTGGGCCGCGAATGTCGTAGCAGACATTGGCGAGCTTGTTCGATTTGCTGAACTGCATGATGGGATCCCGATATGAGAAAACACGCCACCCACGCCGAAAGGTTTGAAACGGCAGGAAGCGGGTGCCAGACTGAACGCCTGGCACACGAAGCCAACTAATATACGTGCCACCCGCGCCCCGGAAAAGACGGTGCGGGGTGAAATTCAGCCTGCCGAGGTTCCTGCATGAAAAAGATTGAAAAAACCCTGGATGAATGGCGCTCGATGCTTGACCCCGAGCAGTACCAGGTATGCCGCCTCAAGGGCACCGAGCGGCCGTTCAGCGGCAAGTACAACAGCGAGCGCCGCGATGGCATCTACCATTGCATCTGCTGCGGCCTGGCGTTGTTCGATGCGCAGACCAAGTTCGATTCCGGCTGCGGTTGGCCAAGCTTCTACGCGCCGATCGAGGACAGCGCGATGATCGAGATCCGTGACACCTCCCACGGCATGATCCGCACCGAAGTTACCTGTGCCCGCTGCGACGCGCACCTGGGCCATGTGTTCCCCGATGGCCCGCCACCGACCGGCCTGCGCTACTGCATCAACTCGGTGTGTATCGACTTGCGCCCACGCGACTGACCGGAGCCCGACCATGGCTGGATCGATGCTGGACATCCCCTGCGTAACCCTGGGCGGCGAGCACAAGAAGCTTGGCGACTTCCCGGGCAAGGCGCTGCTGGTGGTCAATACCGCCAGCCAGTGCGGCTTTACCCCGCAGTACAAAGGCCTTGAGCAACTGTGGCAAGCCTACCGCGCGCGTGGCCTGGTGGTGCTGGGCTTTCCCTGCAACCAGTTCGGCAAGCAGGAACCAGGCGATGCACGGGACATTGCGCAGTTTTGCGAGCGCAACTTCGGCGTAAGCTTTCCGCTGTTTCGCAAGATCGAGGTCAACGGCCCGGGCGCTCACGCGCTGTTCGTCGAGCTCAAACAACGCGCCCCGGGCATTCTGGGTAGCCAGAAGATCAAGTGGAATTTCACCAAGTTTCTGGTCGACCCGGCCAGCGGCCAGGTCACGCGTTACGCGCCCACCACCAAACCGCAGGCCCTGGAAGCGGACATCGAGCGTTTGCTCAGCCGTTGAAGGGCACCCAGTGGTCGACCAGGGCCAGTAGCTCTTCGCGGCGGAACGGCTTGGCCAGGTAGTCGCTCATGCCCGCCGCCCGGCAGCGTTCGCGCTCTTCGGGCATGGCGTTGGCGGTGAGCGCAACGATAGGCAGGTGTGGCCAGCGACCGCTCTGGCGGATGCGCCGGCTGGCTTCATAGCCGTCCATGACCGGCATGTTGCAGTCCATCAGTATCAGGTCGAATTCATCCTGCTCCAGCAACTCCAGAGCCTCGGCGCCCTGGGTGGCCAGCTGCACCTGGCAGCCGAGCTTGGCCAGCATGCCTTTGGCCACGAGCTGGTTCACCGGGTTGTCTTCTACCAGCAAAATCCGCGCTCGCCCTTGCTCCAGGCTAATGGCCGGGGTGGCCAGAGGGTGCTCGGGCTCATGGCCTTGCAAGGTGCGGCGCAGCGTCTGGTACAGGGCGTTACGTGCCAATGGCCGGGCCAGTTGATGCAAGGGTGCCAAGGCCAGCGACTGCTCGTTGGGCAGGAAGTTGCCGTAGGCGGTTACCAGCAGAATCGGCGTTTTCACTGCCGGGCGCAGTTCGAACAGGTGGTCCACGTCGTCGGTGATCAGCAGGTCGATCGCTGTGGTGTCCAGCGTGGCGCTGCTGTCATGGCGCTGGTAGGTCAGGCCCCAGGCGGGCAGCAGGTTCTGCAACAGCTCATTAAGCCCGCTACCGGCTGCACTCAGCGCGGCCACCCGGCCATGCAGCGGTGTCGGCGGGATGGCCTCGGTGTGCACCGGCAGTGGCAGCTCGGCCGTGAAGCAGCTGCCGAAGCCCGGCTCGGAGCGAATGTGCAGGTGACCTTGCATGGCCTTGCACAGGTTGCGTGTGAGCGCCAGGCCCAGGCCGGTGCCACCGTACTGGCGGGTGATGCCGGCACCAGCCTGGGTGAATGGCTGGAAGATCCGCGCCTGGGCTTCTTCGGGGATGCCAATGCCGGTATCACGTACCTCCAGGCGCACACCGCCGACGATCGTCACCAGGCGTATGTCGACACGGCCGAAGCGGGTGAACTTGAGCGCGTTGGACAGCAGGTTGCTGACGATCTGCCGTACCCGCGTGGGGTCGCCGAGCACGCTGCTGGGGAAGTCGCGGGCGATCAGGCAGGTCAGCTCTACGCTTTGCGCGGTGTTCTGCGACAGCAGGTTGGCGGTGTCTTCCACCATCGAGCCCATGTCGAACGCAATGCGCTCCAGCTCCAGCTGGCCGGCATCGAACTTGGACAGGTCGAGGATATCGTTCAGCAGTTCCACCAGCACCTTGCCCGAGTCGTGGGCAATCGCCAGTTGCTGGCGTTGCTCGCTGGGCAACGGGTTGTCCAGCGCCAGGGCGATCATGCCGAGCATGCCGTTGAGTGGGGTGCGGATTTCGTGGCTCATGTTGGCCAGGAAGGCGGCGCGCGCCTGGGCCATGTCCAGCGCGCGGCTGCGGGCCTGTTCCAGCTCCTGGTTGGACAGGCTCAGGCTGCTGTTGCTGGCTTTCAGCTCGTTGGTGCGTGCCGAGACGATGTCTTCCAGCTCGTTCAGGTACTGGGTCAGGCGGTTTTCTGCGGTGCGCCGTTGTTCGATCTCGGTGGCCATGCTGACGAACTGCTGGTTGGCGACCTTCACCAGCACGCCGATTTCGTCGTGTTCGTGCCCGTGTGGGCATTCAAGGCGGGTTTGCCGGGGTTTGCGCGGGTCGCTGCCGCTGAGTGCGCCGATCACCGTCACCAGTGGCTTGGTCAGCATCATGTAGAACAACGCCAGCAGGATGCCGGTCAGCACCAGGCTGCGGGCAAAGCCGTTGAGCAGGGTGATGCCGGCGCGGTCGAGGAAGCGGCTGCCGAAGGCGTAGGTGTCGACGTCCAGGTACAGGGTGCCGAGGTATTCCTCGGGCATGTGGGTGAGGTACAGGCGTTCCTTGAACTGGCGCTGTTCGCCGAACAGAAAGTCGCTCAGTGGCCGGTAACGGTCCTCCAGCCTGGGCCGCTCGACGTCGGCCAGTACCGTTTCGTTGTTGTCGATCAGCCGCGCGCGGACGACGGCGGGCGACTGCAGCAGGCCACGGGTCAGCTCCAGCGCCAGTTCCGCGTCGATGTTGTAGGCGATGCGCGAGGCCGGGTTGTGGCTGATTTGCAGCAACGCGCGCACTTCGCGGTTGATGGACGCGTCTTCGCTGGCATAATCGATGCCGATCTGGATGAGACTGAGCAATGTTCCCAGGATGAAGCCGACCAGGACTGTCAGCCGGGCTTGCTTGTATGACAGGCGATTGGTGAACTTGATATCCATGAGTCCCGAGCCGGTTTCACGTCCCTTGCGCTGCGCAAGCATAGCCGAATAGCCCCGGCAGCTGGCGGGCCTGTCACACATTCAGCTGGAAATCTCACCTGTCTTGTTAGGAGTCGTCATGGACGCTCGCTTGATTGCTTTCCTGGACCGCGCCGAATCGGTACTGGCGCGCCTCGAACCCCTGTTGCCGGCACAGCGCCCGAACATCGACTGGGGCGTCACTCTGGCCGCCCGCTGGCAGCGCGATGGCCGCAGTGGTTACCTGCTGCCGCTGGACGTCAGCCTGGATATCCGCCTGACCGACCTGATCGGTGTCGACAAACAGCGCGACCAGCTGGGCCGCAACACCCACCAGTTCATCAACGGCCTGCCGGCCAACCACGCATTGCTGTGGGGCTCGCGCGGTACTGGCAAGTCGTCGCTGGTACGTGCCTTGCTGGCCGAACATGCCGGCGCCGGCCTGCGCCTGATCGAAATCGAACGCGACCACCTGGCCGACCTGCCGCGGGTGGTCGAGCAGCTGCAGAAGCTGCCGCAACGCTTCATCCTGTTCTGCGACGACCTGTCGTTCGAAGCGGGGGAGGGCGACTACCGGGTGCTTAAAAGCGTGCTTGACGGCTCGCTGGAACAGGCCCCGGACAACGTGCTGCTGTACGCCACTTCCAACCGTCGCCACCTGGTGCCGGAGAAAGAGAGCGACAACGAGAACTGGAAGCGCGTGGACGGCGAGCTGCACCCCAGCGAAGCCGTGGAAGACAAAATCGCCTTGTCTGACCGCTTTGGCCTGTGGCTGTCGTTCTACCCGTTTACCCAAGACCACTTCCTGAATGTGGTCGAACACTGGATCGGCCAGCTGGCACGCTCTGCGGGCCTGGCCTGGCAGCGTACCGAAGAACTCGACATCCTCGCCGTGCGCTGGGCCACCGGCCGCGGTAACCGTAATGGCCGTTGTGCCTATCAGTTCGCCCGCTACTGGGTCGGGCTGCAATTGCTGGAGCAAAAGTAAATGATCGACCTCAATGCCAGTGGCGCCGGCCTCGACGGCTACAACCTGCTGGCGGCGCAAGTGCAGGCGCTGTTTGCCGACGAGCGTGACTTTATCGCCAATGCCGCGCAGTTTTCGGCGTTTCTGTACAACCAGGTGGATGACCTGAACTGGGCGGGGTTCTACCTCAACCGCAACGAAGAGCTGGTGTTGGGGCCGTTCCAGGGCCAGGTGGCGTGTGTGCGCATTCCGTTCAGCAAGGGCGTGTGCGGGGCGGCGGCAGCCACCCGGCAGACCCAGCGGGTGGAGGATGTGCATGCGTTCCCCGGGCACATTGCCTGTGACAGTGCGTCCAGCAGCGAGCTGGTGATCCCGTTGGTGAAGGAAGGCAGGTTGATCGGGGTGCTGGACCTGGACAGCCCGAAGGTTGGGCGGTTCAGTGAAGCGGATCAGGCGGGGCTGGAGCGGTTGGCGGCGATCTTTCTGGCGCTGACTGACTGCTGATTGTTGTGGCCTGTACCGGCCCTATCGCCGGCAAGCCAGCTCCCACAGGTTTGTCTCAGGTCTGAAGGCTTGTGCAGTACCTGTAGGAGCTGGCTTGCCGGCGATAGGGCCATCAAACCCAACGCATGATTCAGGCTTAGTCGTACATCACCTTCTTCTTCCAGGTCTCTTCCTCATCGGTCTTGAGCCCGTCTGTCAGTGCGTTGTGCTCATCCTCCGCCGGTGCCATGCGGTCCAGCACCTGGGCGTTGGCCCGGGCCAGCAGTTTCTCCAGGTACGTCAGCTGCTCTTCATACACCTTCGGCTCCGGCTGCTTGCGCAGGTATTGCACGCCACGCTCGAACGCCAGGCGCGCCTGGCCCGGCTGGTTCTTTTGCAGGGCCTGCTGGCCAAGGTTGTTGAAGAACTCGATATGCAACAGCACCAGGATATGGCGGATTTCCTTGACCCAGTGCTTGGCCTCGGGTGCTGGCAGGAAGCCTTCCTGGGCGGCGCGGGTTACCTGGTTGTGCATCGCCTCCAGCAAAAAGCGTACATCCTTGGCCTTGACCTCGGTGTGGATCGGGTTGGGCGGGTTGTTCACCGGTATCTTGTCGCCCTGGGCAATCAACCCCTCCAGCTCGGCGATGCGCGCCTTCAGCTCGGGGTTGTGCTTGTCCACCGCCAGCTGGCGCTGGTTGAGGTTCAGCTCCAGGCGGGTCAGCAGCAATTTGAGGGCCGGGGTCATGAACTGGCCGGGGAAGGTCTCGGTGATTTCGCCACAGCGGCGCAGGCGGTCGGCCAGCTCTATCCTCGTCCGGACGCGTTCGATCTTGCCGTTCTCGACCACATTGTTGAGGTAGCCGATCACGATCAGCAACGCGATGCCCGCCACGATGAGCAGGGTGATCAGAAGTGGTGTCACCGTTAATGCCTCATTGAAGAAGAATTACAGCTTTGAGTGTAGTGAGTTCGCGTTGGGACGAACAGCGGCTATATACCTGTGCTGGCCTCTTCGCGGCTTTCCCTCTCTCTATATCGACAACCAGGCCCGCATCTGCACCCCAACCCACCCGGAAGTCATTGATTTAAATAAATTTCTACAAAGGGGTTGACGCATCTTCGAACCATCCATAGAATGCGCGCCACTTGCAGCGTAAAGCACACAGCGAAACGCGGCAGGGAGTGAAAGCAGGCAGTAATGCCAGCAGCGTGTCCCCTTCGTCTAGTGGCCTAGGACACCGCCCTTTCACGGCGGTAACAGGGGTTCGAGTCCCCTAGGGGACGCCA
>NZ_QJKG01000005.1:0-152556 GCF_003202095.1 Pseudomonas sp. LAIL14HWK12:I1 | reverse complement strand
TTGCGGGAATAGCTCAGTTGGTAGAGCACGACCTTGCCAAGGTCGGGGTCGCGAGTTCGAGTCTCGTTTCCCGCTCCAAACATAGAAACGAAGAAAGGGACGAAAGTCCCTTTCTTCGTTTTTGCATGTCTGAATTTTTTCCCCGTCCATGCGCCCTATGCTGGGTAGGGCGCGATGGGGCGTGCTCAGCGGTAGCTGATGGTGAAGTGCAGAGCACCTTGGGCTAACCCAGGTGTTACCTTGGGGTCGAGTTGGTAAAAGCGCGCCCTGAAGTCCAGCTGAGTAATCCCCACTTGCAAGGGTTTGACCGATACCACTTCCTGTAGGGGTAGTTGCCTGCCATCGCCATGCAGGATCTGAATGCCAAAGCCCGCTGCAGTAGAGCCGGAGCCAAGGCTGAAGATACCGTTCTTGGCATCCACGACAGTGGAGCCTTTTGTACCATCCAGTTCGATGTGAGCAAAAGCTGTACCCGCTGCGCTGTCATCCTCGCAATCACTAAGCCGAATACTGAATGGCGTTTCCGTGCCGACCGGGCCGGGGCCTGTGAAGTCGGCCAAGGTGTAGTCGCCGAGCTTTACCGGGTCGGCGCTAACGGGGTTGCCCAACAGCGTGCATTGCGCTTGCTTGACTCTCGCCTTCAGGGTGTAGTCCAGAACCCGGCCTCGGTCATTGGTGACACCGTGGAACATCTGCTTGTCGACAATGTGTTCTCCAGGGGCAATTGGCCCGGTCTTGACCAAAGTCACGCGCCCCCTCAGAACGCCGAGTGGCGCAGCGAAACCCGTAGGGGTAAGCATGGTGCCACTGTAGGGCACGCTCTGCGTGCCATCGTCGGAGGTGAACGCATTGGGAGCAGATCCATCATAGGGGAACCCCAGGGTCAGGATGGCACCGATGCCATCGACGTTGGTGCGTAGCACGCTATCGGCAGAACGTTGAGCGCGGACGGGTATTCCCGGCACCAGGGCGGTGCTGGGTATCATGCTCGCCGTGGTGGGAGGGGTTGCGTCGTAGAAGCACTGCAGGTTGCTGCCCTCACGGTTACGCACCGCCAATGGCAAGTCGGCAATGACTCGTCCTATTTCAGCATCACGAGGTACCCAAAGGCTGCCCAGATCGTGCTCGAACGTCATGTAGGTGGGCAGCCCGCTATCCCATTCGCACCGAGCGTACGCCGGGTTGCTCGACAGCCAGATGGCCAGGCTGCAAGTCACTACGGCAAGAGGCCGCAAGGCTGTGGGGGCGAATATGCTCATGATGCTGCTTCCTGATTCGTGCTTGTTTCAGAAGGTGTGCCGGCCTCGCGGGGGTGGCACGCCAGCGTTTGAATGCGATAGCCGTTGACTGCGGTGATGTTCTCGGGGGTCAGCATTACCTGGCACTCGCGGGTACCTTGGTCCAGCCATCGCGCCTGCAGTCGCTGCTCACCTTGATGTTCGGTGGCCACCAGTGCCTGACCGGCTTGCCCGACCACGGCCACCGCCTGCCCTTGCGCATCCGTCAGTTGTGTACCGAACGGCAGCGGGCGGCCGTCGGGCAACTGAAGGGTGAGGACCAGGCGCATGACCTGTCGGCTTGGGAACGTAGCCATGACGATGGCCCCTCGGCGCGGTGCTACTCGCTGCACGGCGTTGTCGATGATTAACTCGGGGGGCAAATCGTCGGTTCGCAGTATCAGCGGGTTCAGGCGGTAGGGCCGCAGGTTCGGTGCCAACAGATAGCCGCCCTTGTTGGCCTGGCTTGCGGGTGCATTCTCCAGTGTGATACCGGCAGCATCCGGCACGTGGACCAATGCACTGGTATCGCTCAGGTAAGGGCCCAGCACTATGCCGGAACTGTGGGCCAGCAGTGCGCCGCTGGTGTTGAGCGATACGCTGCGGTAATCGGCGCCTTCGGTGTAGCCGGCACCGTAACTGGCATTGGTACCTTGGTAAGCGAGTGACAGTGCGCCGCTGCTGCGCTGTTGCTCGTCATGGCTGAGCGAGACCTGATAGCCCAGCCGGTTGTTCATCAGCCCGCCGTTCAGGCTGGCCCGCTGGCTATTGCGCCCGTCCTGGTGCTGCAGGTCGAAGGTGGTGTTGTGCCGGTGGCCGAAGTCCAGTGGCAGTGACAGGCTCAGTCCAATCAAACGGCTGTCCCCGCCACGTTCTGCCAATGCCTGGGAGGCGAACAGGTTGATACCCAGGTCACCCCAGCGCGTGTTGTACTGCACCTGATAATTACGACGCTGGCCGCTTCTGTTCCAATAATCATCCTGTGAAAGCGTCAGGCTCACCGAGCTGTTACCGACGTTCTGGTAAATCGAAGCTTCCAGGCGGCTGCGGCGGTTACCCACGTAACGGTCCGACTGGTTGCGATCCTTCACTGCTTCATCGAAATCACGGTAGCCCTCGGTCGAGTAGCGGTAACCGGCAAAACGCAGGTTGGTGCCGGTCTGGAAGCTTTTGCCATAGCGCATGGCAAAACTGTGGCCTTGTACCTGGCCGGCCAGGCCGCCCAGATCGGTGCGTGCCTGTGTTGCATCGAGTGACAGCGCGCCCAGGCCGGCAAAGTCGCGGGCCACGCCAAGGGCGCCGGCGTGGTAGTAGTCGCTGGCGAACGCGCCACCGTACAGCGTACTGTCCCAGATCCCCCCACGGGCCAGGGTCGCTTGCCAGAACACGGGCCGCTCAAGATCTTCGGCGCCGTTGTAGCGGCCGACCGTGGCGCTGTATCGCCATATGCCTTCGCGCAGCAGGTTGGCCAATGACGAGTAGGGTTGGGTGAAGCGCCGCACCTGGCCATCGGCCTCGGTCAGGATCACCTCCAGTTCGCCGTGGCCAGCGCCGACATTGAGGTCGTCGATGGCATAGGGGCCGGGGGCGACGTAGGTGGAATAGATGGGGTAGCCATTGTGCAGCACTTCGAGCTTGGCGCGCGTCTGGGCTACGCCGCGTATGACCGGGGCATATTGCTGCTCGGTATCGGAGTGCATGTCCAGGTCGGATGCCACCTGTGCGCCGATGAACGGGACGCTGCGAAACACCTCGCCACCGGTGAAGGTTTCACCCAGTGTGAGGTTGGCGCGCAACCCGGGGATATCACGCTGCGCATAGGTGTCGCTGCGGCTCCAGTCGGTCTGGCCATCGGCATTGTCGCGCAGCGCCTGGTTGCTGCGCAGTCGCCAGCCTGCGATGTTGATGCCACTGTTGAGGTACAGGTCGTGGCTGTTGCGGTTGCGGCCGTTGTGGCTTTGGTAATGTTGTGTGGACGCCTGGTAGTTGATGAAGGCGGCATTGATGCCGGCGTCCCATCGCGATTCGGCGATCGTGTCGGACGGTTGTCGGTGCAACGCTATCTGTGGGATGGACACCGACAAGCGCAAGTTCGACGGGTCGAAGTCGGCGTAGGCGTGGGGTAACAGGGCGGCCAGGTCCAGGCAGCGATCGTCGCTGGGCAGGGGGGCTTCCAGCGCTTGCTCACGCAGGCCCAGGTCGCGCAGCAGGTTACCCGTCAGGCAGGCTTGCAAGCCTTGGCCGTCGTTGTTGCGAATGTCCACTTCGCGTGCGTCCAGCGGTGTGTGGTTGACCAGTAGCTGAACGCGGTAACGCCCGGCCGCCAACGGTTCCTGTTCCGCCAGGGCCTGCAATGCCAGCGCGCCGGCGTCGCTGGCCAGGCCGGGTGCCTGACGCATGAACTCGGCCTGGAAGCGAGGCGAAGAGGGGGTGGCGAGCGCGGGCGTGACTAAAAGCAGTATTAGCGGGCTGCCAAGCAGCGCGGATCGGGCGGGGCGCGGGCGTGACCACACGGGCCTGCGCCAGTGGAGCTTAGGCATGGAAGGAGTCCTGGGGCGTTAGCGCTTGCAGTTGGGGGCGCAAGGGAGGCTTGGTTGCGAGCTTAGGGTGGCGTGCGCCAGGCGTGTGGCTGACGGGCCGTGTTGCGAGGGGTAGGTTAGGGGCGGGGGGATAGAGAGGCTGTAGGAAGAGTCTTGATAATGAGGCGGTGGTTTCGATAAGGGCGATTGAGCTGGGGTGCCTAGCGACACCCCAGCGCAGGATCAACTCAGATTACACTCCTCCTGGTTGAAGCGCATGCCATTCCCAGTTGAGGGGTCTTCCATCTCCGGAGTACTTCGTAGGTGTAGGAGCTTTTGGCGGATCCAGCTTTACACCATGTTGAACAATTGTTACTTGGGGTTCGCTGACTATCCTTGGCCCCCTGCCGCTGCTGAAAACAGTGGCCTCTAGATTTACTTGCCTCAGGGGTGGATTGGCGCTAGAAGCGCTACTCGAACTTGAAGGCGTTGTTTGCGTAGCACTATTAACAACACTGCGGGAGGGGTTTGACTGTAGGCCCATGCCGCCTGTGGAGGTTATCTGCATGTCGTCCAAGCTTGCCTGAGTCGGCGCCGACATCAGCCGATTAAGCCCTTGCAGATGCGCGCCTCCCTTCGTCGCGGCAGCAACGCTCGCTTTAGCTACCGCTTTAGCTGCCGTGGCTGCTTTGCCTGCTGCCTTGAGCGTAAACATTGCTGGCCCACCCACGATAGACGTCACTACCTGAACCCCGAACGCCCCATAATTGAGAGCTTGTGAAAGTTCTGGGTCATCATTGGTGGTAAGTACCGCACCAACCTGCATGCCCAGTGCAACACCTTGCCCGATAACCATAATCGAGGCTTTCGCGAGGACGCCGGTCGACACCAACGCGCCCGCACCCGCTAGCAGAGGCCCTGCCATCGCGCCGGCCGATAGCACCAGCATAAGCGCCGCAACGCCTACGCCTATCCATGCAGACCAGGGAATCGAGGGTTTTTCTGGCGGGTCCACGTAATCCGGTGGTACATCTCCACCGGCCACCGAACTAACCCTATGGCCGGTAGGGTCCCGCCATTTCACCGGGTTGCCCAGTGCATACACATAAGGATTGGGGCCTGATACTTCTGGCGGCAGCGAATCCGGGCTGTGGAAGCGCATCAGGTTGGGGTTGTAGGCACGGTAGCCGCTGCCAAGCAGGTACCAGCCCAACCCCGCTTCACGCAGTTCACCATTGAACGCCAGCAGGTTGCGCAAGCCATTGTCTTCGGGCTGTTCACCGTACGCGCTGTAGCTGGCATGGCGGGTGCCATCACTGTCTACTTCTGCAACCACGCTGCCGGCAGTGTCGGTCAGCAGCAGCTGGTTGTCGTTCTGGTTCGCGCGTTGCACACCCACTGCCTGGCCATCACCGTACAGGTACTGGGTGAGCAGGTCATTTTCTTGTGTGCTGTCCAGGCTATTGCCCAGATAGCGCCTTTGCACCTGGGCCTTGCCAGCCTGCGTGGCGGCGAGCAACTGGTCGTGGCCATCGTACAAGTACTTCATCAACTCGGTGTCGTTGGCATCCAGCACACGCTGCAAGCGGCCATGGCTGTCATATTCCAGCTTGCGCCCTTGTTCGTCGTTGAGCATGTTGCCCCGCGCATCGTAATGGAACGTCTGCTCTGCGCGGTAATCTGCGAGTAAGGTATGGGTCACCTTGGTCAACTGGAAGCTGGAGTCCTCAGCGTAGGTGAAGCGTGCGGTATCACGTTCGCCATCGGCAAAATCAGTTCGGCAGCGGCTCAGGTTATCCAGTGCATCGAAGTCGAACGTTTGTGCAATGATCGAGCGGCCCGCTGCATTGCGCGGCAGTGCCTGCCAGCGTTCGCCGTCTTCCTCTTCAATGTCCCAGTCGCCTTCGTAGTCGTGAGTGGTCAGGCGATCGAGTTCGTCGTAACCGAACACTTCCTTGCGGATGAAAGCGTCTTCATCGTCATCGTTGTCACGGTACAGGGTGCGCGACTCAAGGTTCTTGCCATCACGCCATTTCAGCACCAGCACCCTGATTTCGCCGTTGGCATCGAGCGTACGCCGATGTTGTCGGCCCAGCGGGTCGTAGGTCTGGGTGGTGCGCACATAACGCTCGGCATCTCGGGTGGTCGTGTGTTCCAGCAGCCCTTCGCTGTTGTACTCGAGTGTGCATTCCAGTTGGCCCTGGGAAATGGTCTGAAGCCGCCCAAGTGTGTCGTAGCCATAGTGGCAGGCAATACCGTCGCTGTGCTTGCGGAAAATAAGGCGGCCTTCCAGCGAGTGCGCATTGTGGATGTCGTACTGCGCTTGATCGTTCACCTTCCAGTACTCATGGGCCAGGTAGCCTTGGTCGGTGTAACTGTAAGTACGGTTGCCGTTGCTGTTGGCAGCCGAGGAAATTTGCGCATCGCTTGGGAAGTAGTCGAAGCTGGACGCATCGGGCACATGAGGCTGCGATACATCCTCGAACGTCGCTGCCACCTGGGAAGGTTGGGTGGTGAGGTTTGGCTTGTACTCGTAATGGGTGACGTGCGTGCGTTTGTCGGTGCCCTTGCTGTTACTGATGGAGCGCTTCTCGACCAGTTGTGTCAGCCCACGGTACTGGTATTTTTCCACGCGCGGTCCTACGGCCATGCGGGTCAGGCGATCAAGCCCGTCATACTCGCGCGAGCACACGGGCTGCGCCGGATCACCGCGGGTATCAAGCACTTCCAGCAGGGTTGTCAACTCGCTGACGCTGTGCGCCGCGAAGGTACGCAGGAGTTTGCTGCCGTCTGCCCGAACGGTTTCGCACATGCGCCCCCAGTTATCGTAGGTGTACTCGGTGACCAAGGGTTTCTGCTTGCGAGTCTGCGCGGGGCTGAAGGTTTCTTTGATGCAGCGGCTTAGCCCATCGTAGGTGTAATCGGTGCGGTCGATCTCAACCCACGAGATGCCTTTTGTTGCTTCGTCTTCCACCGGCAGCAGCAGGTACTCATACACGGGTTTTTCGGATGTGTTGTATTCCACGACGCGCAGCTGCTGTTTGTCGTCGGGCTTGTCGGGGCTCACGCTCCACATCGTGGTTTTGTTGCCCTTTTCACCGAAAGGCGAGAACTCGGTGATTTCTTTCACAAGGTCCGGGCGGGTGACCGCGCAGCGCTGCCCCCAGGCATCGTAAGCGTAGCTGGACGTCAGCTCGACCACGGTTTCTGCGGGGGTGTCGCTGTCGGGAGGCGCGGGGAGGTAATCGAACTGTGTTTCGCTTGCCACGCGCCCGATGGAGTCATACTGGGTTTTGGACGTTATGCGGGTAATTGTCTTGCCTGGGTCATTCAGGTCTTTCAGTGTGCGCTCCACACGTACCGAGCGTTCGAGCCCGTCATGATAGGCGCGGGTGATGACCTTGTTGGGGTCGGTGATCTGGGCATACCAGAGCGAGCGCTTGTCCTCAATGACCTGGCCATAGTCATAAGCAACTGTGGCAGCATGATCCGGGTCATCTGGCGCCACGGTCTGTTCAAGCAGCCGGTTGAGTGAATCATAGCGGTAACGGGTGACCACGCCGTTGGCATCTTCCTCTTCGATGGCGCGGTTACGCAGCGACGAGTGTACAGAGGCCGACGTTTTCTCGATCGTACCGCCGTGGGGCGAGAACGTGGTTGTGGTCTTCAGGTAAGTTGGTTTTCCCTGCTCGTCGTTTATTTTTTCATAATGCCAGCGGGTTTTCGACGTGCAGGCGCCCAGCGTGGCAGTCTTCAGATCGGAGCGCCCGTGCAGCAAGACATTGTCTGGCATGTTCAGGTGGCTCATCTCGACCCGGCGCAACCGTTGTTCGGTTTCTTTACCATCATCTTCCAGGGTAACTTCGAGGGTCTCCTCGCTGTCAGCAACCAACCAATAACTTGCCTGCTGCAGCGAGGCTGTTGCGCTCAACACGTCCATCGCTTTGTAGGTGTACCGGGTGCGAGTGATCGTAGCGGGCTTCCCGGTTGCTGCATCGTCAGCCGGGTAAACAGTAATACTTTCAAGGTTGCGCTTGAACCCTTCCTGGTCCGCCGGGCAGCCGTCACTTTGGGTGGCGGGATAATAGGTGCGGACCATGCGTATGCCACTGGCAGTCCGCTCCTCCTCCAGGTTGCCTGCCTTGTCGTAAATGAAGGTGACGAACTCGTCACGGCGGTCGACGGGATTACCAGAAACCGTCCAGGTCTTGGTCATTTTGCTCGGTAGTTGCAGGCGTTCATCCTGTTCTGCAAAACCGCCACTGCGCTCGTGGTACTCGTTTTTCATCGTCTCGGTACAGCCGGACTCTTCGGTGACTTGCTCGGCCAACAAATGGAAGCGGTTGAAGGTGCGCGTGACGGTGCGGAGTACCTTGCCTTCGTAGTGGTGCTTGACGGTTGATGTGTAGTTGAATGTACTGCCGGTAAATTTGTACAAGTGATCCTGGTTGTAGTTTTCATCCCAGACTACACCCGACGCGCCATAACCCAGGAAGTTATTTTTGCTAAAGTCGTATTCGGTCTTTATAAAGGTTGTTTCATCAAGCCGATCGGGCTTCACAACAAGGCTGGTTGCATAGGGGACATACAGCTCCAGGCCGGGTAGTTGGTGCCCCTGTTCTTTGTAAACCAGCTCCTCTTCACCCCCCAGTGGGTTTACCAGTTTCTGCAGGCAACGCAAGGAACCGTAGGAAGTATAGTCAAACGTCCAGCTGTGCTGGTCGGTGGTGGGCATGACTAACGTGCGCAGTTCTTCACCCTCGAGCGCCAGGGTGAAAGACACATGCGCTTCAGTGCCAGGATGAAGGTCCAGCACGGCTTCATGGTCACCGTTGAACGTTACCGTAAGCAGTGTTAGCCCACTGTCGTCATGGATAGAAGCCAGCCGGCCTTTGCTGTCGTCGTAGGCCAATGTGATGCCGTGGCCCGATGGCGTCATGACCCGGGTTGGCAGGCAAACCCGGGGGGCGGCTTTCAGTGGCTCAAGTAGCTCTACCAGGCCCGCTTTATGGGCAATCCGGTAACGTTTGCCTTTATCGTTGCTAATATTCGCCACATGAAAGCTGTCAAATTTGCGCTCATGAACCACAACAGGTTCGTTCGGGCCGTTGTCAGCGATCGCAAAACTATCCCCCGTGTGCAGGTCCAGTACGCCACTGTCCAGGTCGTATCGGCTTAGTTTCAAAGACCAGCCAATACCGAAGCCTGCGTTCGATTCGTTCAAGGGGTTGAAATTCAGGCTCAAAGGCAGTTCCGGGCCCTGAAGGTCATTGGCGTTCAGGGGGGGGATTTCAATAGAAAATGTGTAAAGCCCCGTGCGGGGGTCGACACTACCCTGGGTGTAACTCATGAAGTTACAGGCATTGGACTGTATAGTCATGAATAGCGTCCTTATTCAGTGGTAGGTCGGCGGCCGGCCGATGTCTGCACGATGATTTTCCCCAGCGAGTCGCGTGTTGCCGGGTTTTCGGATTTGTCGACAACGAGGATGCCAAGTGCTGTAGGTATGAAGCTACCCTTGCCGTTGCGGTTTACATATTGGTCGATATCGTGCTGGTCGAGGTCAGAGGGTGCATGCGTTGTCTTCAGCTTAATCCACCACTTAGGTGTACCTCCTTCCATGGCCTTTGATTGCAGTTCAATGGTGGTGGCCGATGGGATATTGATCATGTGTATTTTGCGTGCTGAAAAGTCACCCATTTCAAGCACTTGCCTTTTGTCGCTTCCCGCGCCTTCGACGATCAATGCTTTGGAGTCGCCGCCTCCCTCGTTGCCCACTTTTTCATAAACAGTAATGGTGCCAGTTGCTGATGGTGAATGTTGGCGTGACATAGTCATTGGCTTCCACTTAATTGATTGATGATTGAGGTATGCACGCGTCAGCGTATAGCGTGTCCAGGCAGGGTATGACGATATGGGGTGCCAGGCACCTAGCAGAAATGCCAGGTCCCCAGGTGATGGGGTGCGGTGCTTAGGGGGGGCGTCGGGGACCTAGTATTTTTGCTAGTTGTTTGGGTTCGGTACCCACTCTATAACGGTATGCAGCCGTTGCCCGCTGAGCGCAGCGATGCAATCAATAGAGTAGAGGCCGACATTGCATGAAGACTAATGAAGTGGAGCTGGAGCAGCCGTTAATTTCAGGGCTGACTTCCAGTAACGAAATCGACCTGGATGAATTGGGTGCAAGTGATCTGCTTACGTATATAAAGTATACGGGTATGCAGCCTGACCATGAGGTGGTCATTAGCTGGTTAGGCGCCGACGCGGAAGGGACGGCGTTTGACGATGCAGGGTCAAAGTATTATGTCAGGCCGGAAGATCTTGAGAAAGGCGTGGAAGTAAAAATAGAAAATGCTGTTGTTCGAAGCGCCGAAGGTGGACAAGCTTTTTATTCATACGTGGTAACCACAGTTGGCCAGTCACAGCGCAGATTCTGCCTCGTGGGTATCAGGGAAAAGGGTGATGGTGAAGGTTTAGCGGTCATTCAAGCTGTTCAGTCGCATGACCTGGTCATTAAGCCCGATGAGCTGGACAGTGCTGGCGTCATGTTCATCGTTATGCCCTATCAGGCGATGCAAGTCGGGGACGTGATTAACTTCACGTTCCAGGGCTTTGATGAGGATGGTTATGAAGAGGACCCGGAAACCGAAAAGTTGACGGTTAAAAAAGAGCATTTCGATAATCTACCCTTAATGTTCACCGTGGGTAAGAATATTTTTCGCTTCATTGATCCGGGCACTGCTAAAGTTTCTTACAGTGTCGACTTTGCTGACAGCGGGTCCCTGGATTCTCCCGTTCAGGACTTTGTCATCGATTCTGAGGCCTCGCTGCCAACACCTCTCCCGGCTCCGCGTATTGTGGGGTATACCCCGGGAAAACCGTTGGATCCTGGTAACTTCCGGGATGGATTGACAATCCATATAGACGGTTACCCCGGGATGTCGATTTCTGATCACGTCACCCTGTACTGGCGTAGCCCGGTACGTGAGCTGTTTACACACGTTCGTGTCGATGCCAGCACGCAATCCGTCGGCACCATCGTACTGCATGTGCCTGTCGATTTCGTGCTGGAGAATCAAGGATTAAACGTCAGCCTGTCCTACCTCTTCAGCCGTGAAGGGGCAGGTTTGCAATCGCAGCCGCTGAACGTGGCCATCGCTACCACGCGGGTGTTGTCCGTCCCCCTGATCGACCGCGCGACACCAGACGAAGGCAAGGATCATGGCACCCTGCCTGGCGCGAACGGCGTTGGCGGTGTTCGTGTTCGTGTACCCGATGTGCTGTTGCCGGGCGAACGTGCTGAAGTGCTTTGGCGTGGGTGGCCGGTATTTGGTGAGTACGTTGCCAATACCCCCGAAGGGGCTGATCCGCTGGTTTTTCTTATACCAGAAGAATTCGTACCGGCAAACATCGGGCGCGGCTCGCGGGACCAGAGCAGGCGCTTTGAAGTGGCGTATCGCGTGATTGGCAGTGGTTCTCCGCTGGACTCGGCGCCTTACCATTTAAGGATTACCCCGCCCGTTCCCAGTGGAGATCCGCAAATCCAATGTGAAGGTGTAGTTGGGCAAGCCTTGTCGCTATCGAGGGTGCCAAGTGGGGGGGCCAAATTGACGCTGGGCACCTGGAGATTTGGCCGGGCTGGTCAACTTCTTCATATTTGGGTAAGCGGCGTAGGGCAAGAGGGAGATCTTTCTGAAGACCTGCGGACTGCATCTATACCCGTGACTGAAGGGGAAGCGGATATGGGCGTTGAGGCTAAGTTGCCAAAACTGTTTTTGGAACAATTAAAGCTGAACGAGCAGTTTACGTTGCATGTCGCGTTGAGCTTCGATGGCGGGACGCTATATAGAGTGTTTCCGGAAATGAGTATCACGCTGGAATCTTGAGTGAAGTGCTAGTTAGCGTATTGTCAATGCAGTGTGAGTGCTATTTGTGTTGAGGCTGCGTATTGTTAATTAATTTTGGAGTGTGATAGTGATGGCCAGGCCTACGTTTGAAAAATACATGAGATACCTCCGGGCAGAACCGCGTACTTTGGGGTGGGGGGCGCTACTGGTTTACGATCGATTCAGGGCTAACAGGCTGTTGGCGCAGGAGCATATTCAGCGTTTTGATGACAGTGAATGGCTGCCGCCTGTCAATTTCAGGGCAAGTACGGAAAGTGGTAGTTGGACCGAGGTTCGCGACCTCGTGATGGACAAGCCTCGGTTGTCGTTCGTGAATTCCAGTATCGCCAGTTCCAAGGCGCGCTTGAGCATGAACGTCGTCAGTGGCGTCATCACCCAGTTGCGCCAGTTGCCTGGAAGTGACCAGATGGAATTGGTGAGCTATACGGTGCTGAACCCTTTAGGTGGGCCGACGGTCCGGATGGACATAACCCTGAATGAAACCAACAGCGGCAGTATTGATGACGAAGGCCGCGTGACATTGGATCTTTCAACGGGGCAGGGGTACACCTTTGAAGTTTCCAGTTGGAAGGAAATGAACGAAAAGCTCGGTGAGGCAGTTAAAGCTGAGTTTGAAAAATGGCCGAAGGAGGCCAGGGTATGGGAGCTCAATATCATCAAGCCATTAGCGGGGGCGCTCAATCCTCAAGAATTTGCTGTTCGTACACATTCGCTGGCACGTTCACAACAGATTACCAATGCCACTCAAGAGGAGCAGGAGGAGGGCGCTGTTATCGTGGGGGTGTCGTTTGTTGAGGACAAGACAGGAACCTTTCCACCGAATGATAAGGATATGCCCTATCTGTTGCCGTCGCCGGTGGATGGAAACGATGGTCCGTTTACAATGAATGTTCTTTTTGCTAATGAAGTCTGGCTCAAGGATCAATTGTGGCAGTTGGTGCGTGACATCCCTGGGTTGACAAATGTTAATATGGATCGTGATCAAAGTGGCTTTTTTTCTACTGTGAAGGCTGATGTCGGATTTACGGTGCAAGGGCGCAGGGACACTACGATTCGTGATTATGAGCGTTATACGTTCACCACATACACATGGCCGAATCTTGATTTTTCGGGTTCTTTTAAAATTGTACATACTGATGATGTTCTGGTCGTTGAGTGGGCTGTGGAATGTCCCACTAAGGAGTTGGTTGTTATCTTTCACGACTCGCTTAGGGATTATCGTCATGATCCGGATTTCAATGTTTCTGTTTCGGTGCAAACAGAACTTCGAATTAAAATGGTGGGTGAGGGGGACAAGCGTGGTGATATAGAAATTGTGCCGGGCAAGGTGGAGGTCAACTATAATGCCCGGTTTTGGGGCGGCGATCACAGCTATATTAACGACTATGTTAAGGAATCGTTTGATGATTACATTAAGCCCCATATTGATCCCCTGGTGAATCAAATGGCCGACAAGGTTGCTGTCATGGCGTCAGGGATCAAACCATTTAATGCTCTACGCCTTAACAGCCTTTTGTTCCGCAGTGATGATGTTGCCACGCCACGGTTATTGGTAACGCCTGGGGAACTTTCGCTGTTAGGGGATCTGGCCCCCAAATTGACAACCTTCGCTGTAGAGCCGCTTGAAGAAAAAGTGAGCGCGGCCCCAGGTAACACGGTTAAGTTTCATCTCGACCCTGCCATTGGCGGGACGGTTAGCTGGAGTGTCAAAGGTTTGCCAGATGGCTCAACTGACCCCGAAAAAGTAGGCGCTGTTGTGGATGGGGTCTATACGCCTCCTGAAGTCGGGGCGCTAACCGACAGCTATAGGCGTGTCATCGTGACAGCCACGGCAAATGGTAACTCGAGCAGCGCATTGGTAACGGTCGTGGCGGACAGCGTTGCTATCTATCCCTATTTCCAAATTGCAAATTTCAAATCCGGCGATAACCGCCCACGCTACGTTTTGACAGGTGGCGATATAAAGGGTGACTTGAAATGGGCCATGACCAGTTCAAGCAAAGGCACCGTACGTGAAGTGGAAGCCGGTGATTCCGATCTGGATATTCCGGTAGACAAAAATGTGCGGATCTATGAATCCCCGGAAAAAGCTGTCGGTGAAGCCGGCACGGTGGACGCGCTTGTTCATCTGGACGGCGTGGAGGTATCGGCGGGCGGGCAGACGGAAGTGATCGATATTGTCATCCCCTGGAGAACAACTACGGCGGGGCTCAGAACTACCGCGCAAGCAGGAGGTGGCTTAAAGCTGGCGCTGTACTTCGATAATGAAGAGACAGGAGAGGAGGACGAACTGACACCCGCAGAAACTCTTTGGAAAGTTTTCAAAGGCGCCGGTCAGATCAACCCCACTACTGGCATCTACACGCCAGGGCCGAACGAAGGCCCTTACATCATCGTTGCCGGTAGAGAAACACCAGCAGAGCGTACGCCCATCTGGAACTACGCGGTTATTCCGCTTTCGCACGTCGAAGAATATGAAGCGTTCTGTGCGCATGTTCGTACCCATAATAAGCAAGGGGAGATTTGATCATGGCCACTTCTTCCAAGCGCGAGTTGCTGGATGTTCTGAGCAAAGGCGATGCAATGTATGGTTGGGGGGCGATGCTTGCGCTCGGCCGTGATTCGGTCAACCAACTGCTTGAGGCGCGTTTCATTGAGCGTTTCAGGAACCAGGATTTTATCACACCCATCAGTGGCGAATATTACGGCGATACGCAATCCACCGAGCTTGTGGTGCTGGATGGGCTGATGCTCGGCCCGCCCGCGCTGTCGTTCGAAAAGGCTTCGGGCCGCACCAGCACGGTGACCGTGGTCATGGAGCTGATTGCCGGCCGTTGCAGCGCGCAGGAGAAATCACCCGGAAGTGCCAGCCGCTTGCGCAGAAGCCATGAACTGACCCAGGGCATGGGCTACACGCTGCAGATGACAGCGAAGCTTGTGGTGGTACCTGTGCCAGGGAGCAATCAACAGCAACTGGCTATCGATCTTGGCCAGGCCACCGATCCGATCTGCAACCTTGCAGTTACCGATCAGGCAGCGCGCAAAATGGGCCAATTCATCTTGGGGCAGTTGCAGCAGCAACCGGCCTTCGAACCACTGTTCGGTTTTATCAATTTTTCCCCTATTGGCAACGATGTACTGACGATTGACAGGGTCGACCCTATTGCACAAAAGGCCCCCGAAGGCGCCGGGCAGGGCAGTCAGCCGCAAACAGACGGGGCAGTGCTGCTGCTGATGCAACTACGGGGTGACAGCGATGCGGGTGGCATTCCGGATGCGTTTACGTATTTGCTGCCGCGAAAGGAAGCACCAGAGGTGAGCAACTACGGTGCCACGTTGTTGCTGGGCAAGCTAAGGGCAAAGTACAGCACATACCTTGCCTCCGGCCTGCTGGCGCAAGTGATCATGCCGGAAGGCTATGTCGTCCGCTTCCTCGAACATGAAGAGTTCGACCCGCATGACAAGGTCCTGTTTGGCGACATTCGGCCCGGTACAGGCACCTGCCGGCTTTTGCCCGCACTCAGCCATATCGGTGCTGGACAAGCCTTATCCTACGAGGTGAGTTGTGACACTGGCCTCTACGGCTGGCAGGCCCATGACATTATTAGCCCACGAGCAGCGGGTGCGATCAATAACGGTACCTACACTGCCAGGCCAAGGGGCCAGCTGCCGAGCGCTCAGCGTGTAGTGGTAGTGTCAGCGAAGGTTTCAGAGGAGGCTGATGCGGCTACCCGTTCAGCGTTGTTGATCGAATCTTCGGAGCCGCTGTCAATCTCGCCGCGGGTTGTTGTCTGGTATTCGGGCCAGGGCGCTATCACCTTTACCAGCAACGCTGCCGGTAATGTCGAGTGGAAACTGCTAGACGAGAAAATGGGAGAGTTGGTCAAGGATGCCGACGACTCCCGGCGGGCGGTGTTTACGCCAGACGAGGGTTCTGTGCCGCTGGTGCGTTTGCAGCGTGTGGAAGTCAGTGTTGGCGAGGCCAAGGGCCATGCAACGGTCGTGATGCTGCGCACGGAACCCAGATTGCAGGTCACGCCCCATTATGTACCCCGCCTTGCACCCGGCGCGGGCCGGCTATTTGCGCTTGATGACGACCCGGCAGATCGCTGGGAAGTGTTTGGGCCTGGAAACATCGACAAAGAGACCGGGGAGTATAAAGCGCCTGATCAGCCCGATGCTGAGGTCAGTGTAATCGCCGCGTTTTCCGGCCCCTTTGCGGGCGTTGCCATTGTTGAACATTACGCAGGCCTGGCTGCGCAGGCCATGGCATTGCAGGACCGTTGGAAAACACTCAAAGAATTTAGCCTCAGCTTGAACAATAAAAATCGAAATATGGTGTTTGCAAATGGTTACCAGCAAGTAGGCATTGATATTGTCATTGGTACTCACAGTTTTACTGACTCAAACGGTGAAAACGTTTGGGACCCGGTCAGTAATGCTGAGCTGGCTACATTGGTGCTGCTTGACGAAATTGGCAATGAAATTCCTTATTTGACTGACGATCAGCATGGTATTCCAGGCGATAGTTTGGAAGTGTGGGCGGCGAAAAAGAAGCGTAACCATTTTGATTATTACCCCGTGGGCAGTTCGGATAGGGCGAGCGGGGTGCGAGGGGAAGAAGAGGGCAAGCGTTACGTCACTGTGTATGTGCATTCGAAGGTGGCGGAAGTGGCCAGGTTCACGGCCAAGTTTCAGGCTTATGATAGAGCGTGGAAAAATTCGTACAGCGATGATAATCCAGACAAAGAGAAAGGTAAGATCGAATTGGAGGGGGTCAAGCTTCCCTTGCCTAACCTTGCCGCGTTCGTATGGCCAAAGTCGGGCGGCAAACGGGTTTTTGAAGAGGATGGATCAAGTACGCCTACTGATACGTTCAATTACTGGCATCGCACCACAGACTATTGGTCACTGTCTGGAAACGGCATTCAATTGGTGGAGATGAATTTCGAATCCGCCTCGATGATTAAGTGGGAGTCGGAGCAGTTAGCGGAAAGTTTCGCCACTTATACCGGCATCGCCTTCAAGCCACGACGCCCTGAGGAGGCTCCCCTCATGCCAGAAGGCGTGCAGTATCAGGCCGAGCTGCAATTACTTTCTCAAGAGCCAGGTATTCAGGTGGCGCTTGATCCCAAATTCAAAGGGCAGGATAGGCCGTCTGAGGGGGCGATGTTGATCACACTGGACCGGGTTTCGAATTTCAATTACTGGTCTCCGGTAAAGTATCGAAATAAGCTCGATGGGGCAATGAACTTTACCGTAACCGATAATTACGGTACGAAGCACAAGCTTAAAATTTTGTTTGGGGGCGGTACGGATGGTCGAAACTATCTGGAGCTGGGGCTTCAGTAATTTCCAATCGACTTTTTGATGGCGAAGATTCGAAAATGACAACACAATCATTCATTCATTCCAACGCATTCAATTTCATGAGCTTTGTGCAGGGCGGCGTTGATGAGCGTACAGGGCAATACACGCTCAGTATCGAACTGCCTGAGCTTCCGAGTAATGCCTTGGTTGGCCCGAACCTGCCATTGCGCTTGAGCTTCAGCCCACTGAACAACGTCAATAGCGGCTTCGGTAAAGGCTGGACGCTTCAGCTCAGCCAGTACAACCTGAACGACAACAAACTTGATCTGCATACAGGGCAGAGTTTCAAAATTTCCGATAACGGCCCCGGTGAGCCTGCTCCTGTACCCGAACGCAAGCTTGAACTCTTTCACTTTGAAAACAGGAGTGAAGGCAACACCCATCGCTACCGGATCGCCCATAAATCCGGCATCGTCGAATGGCTGCAACCGCAGCCATCGGACCTGCGACTGGCATTGCCTGTACGTGTAGAAGCCCTCTCGGGCCATGGCATCACACTGGCTTATCACCCCACAAAAAAAGGGTGCCTGCAGTCAATCGTCGACGATGCCGACCGTACGTTGTTGAAAATCGAATATGTGGGTGATAGCAAGGTGGAACTCACATTCTTGCCAAACTCAGCCGCTTCCGCGTTGTATTCATTGCTGATTTCCGGCGATCGATTGACAGGGGTGACACTGCCTACGTCGAACGGCGCGGGGTGGACCATCGATTATGCGCAAAAGGGTGAGTCACTGTGCATCACGCAATTGGATACGCCGCTTGGGGCTACCGAACTGATCGAGTATCAAGAGCGTGGGCATCTTTTCCCGGGTAGCACGGAAGAGAAGGGCCGGGCGCTCTCCTACGTGAATCGCCATGTCATCAAGCCCGGCGCCGGGCAGGCAGACATCGAAACGACCTACACGTATTCTGCAAGCAATTTCCTGGGATATGGCTCGCTGACCAGTTGGGCGGATAATGGCGAAGACAATCTCTACCGGGTGGCTGACCGCGCATTCAAGTATGGCGCCACTGCCACATCGCGTCGCGATGGCGAGCCAGTGCGTACGGTGGAGAAAATTTACAATCGCTTTCACTTGATGATTGAGGAAATCACGGTTGAGCAAGCCTGCACCCGGCGTATCAACACGAAGTACCATGAGCGCAACGTCGATTTTGTGGACCAGCCCAAGTACTTCCAGATGCCGGAGACGGTGACCACCTCATGGGAGTTCGACTGCCCGGAAGCGCCTGTGCATCCGCGTAGCGAAACGGTGACTACCGAATACGATGATTTTGCCAATCAGACGCTGGAAGTTCAGCCCAGCGGTCTGCGCATCGAGCGCACGTTTTATCCCCAAGATGATGACCCGGAGAAATTCGTACGCCATCTTGAACAGGAAATCGTAAGGCCTGCCGAAGGTTACGAAGCTGGCGCACAAACGCTTCGCACACATTATCGCTACGCGCTGCATCCCTCTGTAATGGTTGACGGGCCGGGTTGGCTGGTTAACCGAAATGAGGACAAGTACCAATTGCATGGCGATGGTTCGCAGACGGTGCTGCAGGAAATCGAACGCACTTATGTCAACGATGAGCCAATCGACCCCCTCACCCACGGTCGGCTGGAGCAAGAGATAACGACAAGGAATGGGCGGCAGACGACGATCGACTATAGCTACTCGGATACCCCCGAAAAACCGACGACTCATCCGGTTCTGGTAACCCAACAAGTCATCACCGGTTTCGACCATGGGGCCAAACACCATGCCCGCAAGGAAATTACCTTGCAGCATTCGTTGCTGATTGGCGAGCCGTTGCTCAACCGTGATGACAACGATGTAGAGATCGAATACGAATATGATCTGTTGCGCAGAGTGATACGCGAAACCGTCGCACCGGGAACGGCTTACACCGCATCGCGCCATTATCATTACGCGTTGGTTTCCAGCTCGGGTGGCAAGGCCACTCAAGAGCAGATAGACGTCAAAGGGGTTTCAACCTTGAGTACTGTCGATGGCCTTAACCGGGTTGTCGAGGCCAAGCGCATCGATCGTGATTTTGTGCAAAAAGGCCAGGAGCCGAACTATCGTCCAACCTACAAGGCCATGTATGACGGGCTGGGCGATTTGATCGAGGAAGTTGAGTTCGACTGGCACAGGGACGAAGATGTACCGTTGAAGACCACTTTCAGTTATGACAACTGGGGGCAGCGCTGTAAAACGGTGGGCCCTGATAAGGTTGTGCATCATGACCGGGTCGACCCCATCGGCACACCGGAACGGCTGGGGCCGGTGCGGCGTACATGGAGTGAGTCCGAGAACGCAGTGCTTGGCAGCGGCCAAACCATCACGTTCATGAATCTGTTCGAAAAACCAGTCAGAGTCGAGCGTTTGACAGCAAGCAGAAAGCCTTACAGCGTTCATCAGTACTTCTACGATGGCCTTGGGCGTTCAGTCAGGGAAAAAGATGCCGAGCAGAATGAAACGTGGTTTAGCTACGATGCGTTCAATCGGTTGGTAGATCACACGCTTGCCGACCGTGCGCTGGTTCATCGCGACTATGCTTTGCACAGTACTGGAGACCTGCCGGAACTGATTCAAGTCACTCGGCGGGGCGGTAGCGAACCGAGCGTGCTGGGCTTGCAGCGGTTCGACGGGCTGGATCGTCTGGTCGAGTCGACAACGGGTGGCCGTCTGCGAAGCCTGGAGTATGAGCCAGGCCAGCGTAAGCCCAAGGCGGTGATTACGCCCAAGAAAAAGCGTATCGAATATAAATACGTGCCGCAGTTGGGTGAAGAGGCTGTTGAGCGCAAGCAGGTCGACGCGGGCATTACAGGGCATTTTGATTATGACCCACAGAATGCACGCTTGCTGTCGTGTTCAGAGCACGGGGTTGCCATGACACGTGACTATTTCAGCACGGGTGAGCTGAAATCAGAGACATGTTCATTTGACGGTGGCAAGCCTTACGAAATGAAGTACGTGCATAGCCTGCAGGGTAAGATGCTGTCTTACATAGATGTGCTGGGTGCTGAGCAATCCTACAGCTACGACGGGGCTGCTCGCTTGAAATCGACGAGCCTTGGCACACTGCACAGTAACTTTGAATACGATGACCTGGGGCGCAACGATTTCTTCGAGACGATTGACAATACGCCGGGCGAGCCAGCTCGGCGGCTTGGCACCCAATTGAAATTTGACGATTTTGATAGAGAAATCTCGCGTACATTCGATTTTGGGGATGCGAAGCAAACCTTGAGTCAGCGATATGACAAGGCGGATCGAATTATCGGCAAGGTGTTGCGTCGGGGGAAAGAGCTGCTGCGCAGGGAAGTGTTCGATTACGATGAGCGGGGCCGTTTGGTCGAGTATACATGCAGTGGAATCGATGAATATATGCCTGTGGATCCTTATGGTAACCGTATACGTCGGCAGACGTTCAGGTTCGATGCGATCGATAATATCACACGTGTGCTCACCGCACATGCTCAAGGCGAAGTAGACGTTGTCTACCATTTCGCGAATCTTGCCGATCCTGCACAACTCACTGGTTTCACGGTCAGGGGCATGTCCGAGCAACCTATCGAGGTGCCGCTGGAGTATGACGATGACGGAAATATGGTGGTTGATGAACAGGGGCGTCAACTAGCCTATGACGCCTTGGGGCGCCTGGAAAGTGTCAATGGCTTTGCCTATGGATATGACCCGCTGGATCGATTGGTCTCTCAAGAGCAGCCTTAAGTCATCCTGGTAGAGTACCTTTAAAACAGGGCCGCATTGCGGCCCTTTTTTCATGGCTGGAAACTCATGAGTTTGTCACCTGGTAATAGTGCTAGTTGTGCAGAATGCCGGGATGGCTTTGAATGCTTTCAGCAGCGCAGCTACCCGTCAACCTGATAAACCAGAGGCGCATCATGAGTGACTCCAAGGCGTACAGTGCTTCCGAACGCGTGCGTAAGGCATACCTGCGTTCGCTTGCAGACCATAAGCCCCATCTTGATCCCCGAATTCATTCGGGTATGGAAGACTTGGTAATTGATGGGAGTATGCTGGCCGATCCACCCAGTGGATTGGTCTACAGAAAATTTACAATTGAAGAAAGCGGCGGTCCCGCTGACCCTGCATTGCCCTTTGTATTGAGCGTGCCACTCTGGGTGAGGACACGTGAAGACACGCTTCGCATTGAACACTCCAGGGATGGTGCCACGTGGACGACGGTTTACGAAAAGGTTGGCGATTTTCGCGAACCCGGTACGCCTGATCCATATCCCGTAGTAATCCCTAAAGATCAAGACGCGCTGCGAGTGGACGGCACCCACCATTTCAGAAGTTGGGTCATGAATATCAATGGGGATGCTTCCTGGTCGGGGCCCCTGACGCTTATTTTCGACCGAAACCCGCCCTATTCGCATGCGGCGCCGCCCAAGTTCCCTGATATCCCGGTTGTGACCGATGAATCGTTGAAAGTGGGTGCCAAGTTGAAACTACCCGCCTATTCCAGCTGGGCAGAAGGCGATCAGGTCTTGGTGTACTGGATGAGTCGCCTTCCAGACAAGGTTGAAGACCTTGATCCACCGATCGTGGCGCTACCTACGACAGGTGCCGATCAGGAGCTATCGATTCCTGAAGATAAAATCCGCGCCGTTGGGGATGGCGGGGTGTATGCCCTCTACCTGCTGGTCGACAAGGCCCTCAACATCAGTGCGTTGTCTGTCTGGACCAGTATTCCTGTAGCGTTGGGCGAACTGCCTGCTACCTTTGATGACCCTCTGGTGCCGTTGGCCACAGCGGCTGACGGTTTTTTGATTGACCAGGCTGACGCTCATTTGGGTGTGGAAGTATGGGTTCCTTGGCAGGAACATATGAAAGCCACCGATACTGTGGTGGTGACTTGGGGTGGCATAGCGTTACCGGCTGAAACGGTTGGGTCTGCTACTAAAGAGAATATCCCGGTAAAAGTATCCGATGAGGTATTGCTGCGCGCTTACGGTAATAACAAGGGGCCCCTGCCCACCACTGTCAGCTATGTCCTGATGCGTGGTACCCATCCGGTGGGCGGCGCTGATACTGATATTAACGTAGACTTCGAAACCATGGACCCAGGTGGCCCCGATCCAGAATGGCCACTGCCCATTCATCCCGGTTTAAAAGAAGTTGTAGTCAAGGGCAGGGGAGGCACGAGTGACGATAATGAATTGAATGCTGATGATGCGGGTTTAATTGCCGATCTGGAAATTGAGCTCTACAGCTTCGCCGAGGAAGATGATGAACTTGAATTCTATTGGGCAGGTGAGCCAGCGGCGACTTACACCGTGTCAGGCACCGACAGCCCAGGTGACACGGTATCGGTAGAGGTGCCTTGGGCTGTTATCGAAAAGGGTGGCAATGGCCCGGCTATACTTGTCGATTATTTGGCTTCACGCCCAGGCGTGCATAACCCTGTGCGCTCGAAAGTTACGCCTGTCTCCGTTGATGCAATCACTATTACACCTGTTGCCGCAACATTCGAACATCTGGTAAATGGCAGGGTTACTTGTACTTCGATACAACGCAGTAACGATCATGCTGACGGGCCCGCTGTCGAGGTGTTGATTCCGGACCTCACCGAGTATTATCAGTTCTCTCCATTTGCGCAGATTCAAGCAAAGTGGTGGGTATACAGAGGCGAGAGTGATGATTTAGGTTTCGATGAAATTGACGCTGTCACATTAGACATTCCGATCGCTATAGATAGTGAGCATCCGATCACGGGCTTTACCTGGCGGATCCCCTACGAGACCAATGTGCTTCCCACACATGAAGGGAACCCGGACCCAAGGTTCAATAGTTCTCGCGCAAATGTGCAATATACACTAAAGACGGCCAAGGGAGACATTCCTTCGATTGAAGCCAAGGTGGAGCTTTCCTTTATGCCACCCTCTGGTGTTTGTAATCCTGAAGGTGGTGGCATCTGAATTAACTTATGCTGCGCGAAAAGGATGTCGCGCAGCGTAGGGCTATTCGCGCTAGGTTGTAAGGCTTTTCCTATAGTGGCTTGATTTATTTCCTGTAGCTTGATCGCGATCGGCACCGACTCATGTGTTTCATTCACTCATTAACGTGCCTGCTTCTAGATCTGCATGAGATTTTGGAAATGAAAAGTAACTTCAAGAAATTTAAAGTTCGCAATGGGCTGGTGTGTTGCATGGCGGCGCTGCCGTTAAGCTTGTATGTAGGGGATGTGGCGGTGGCGCAGGTCATCGTCGACCGTGACACGGTCATCGATGGCAGTAATTTGCCTGATAGTTATCAGGTTCAGGGCGGTGCAAAGCTGACGGGCAACGGCGCCAGCACGGACCAGATCTTCCTGCGTGAAAGTGGGGCGCTGGAACTCAACGGTAGCACGGTGACATCGGCCAGGGACGGTGTGTTGATGGAGGGGAGCGCGCGCGCTGACATCAATGGCAGTACCATCACCAGCGATGAGCGTGGTGTTGTCTTGGGCCGCAGTAATGGCGTCGGCTCGCAGGCGTGGGTTACGGGCAGTAACATCAGCGGCAGGAAGGGTGGTGCGCTCATTGCCAGTGACTCAGAACTGCACCTCAATGGCAGTACGGTACAGGGCACAGGGCAGGGCAGTGCCGGCGTGCGCATGCTCAATGGCTGGCTCCAGGCGCAGGGCAGCACGATCGTCGGCGCACAGGAAGGTATTTTGGTAAATACCGATGGCCGTGCCGGCGAGGCCCGTATCGATCTGGATGGTTCGCAAGTCGTCGGGAAAGACGGTTCGGCCATACTGGTGGATGGGGAGACCGAAGGGGGTGCCACAGCCAAAATCACGGTCAGCAATGGCGCACAGCTTAGCGCTAGCAATGGCAACCTCCTCGAAGTGCGCAACCAGTCGAGTGCCGACCTGTCTGTAGTGAACGCCAACCTAGTGGGCAACGTAAAAGTGGAGGAGGGGTCCAGTGCAGCCATATCACTGGATCGGCAAGCTACGCTCACGGGCCAGTTGGAAAATGTCGGCAAACTGTCTATTGGCGATCAGTCACGCTGGACGATGGTCGACGACGCCAAGGTCGGCGATCTGGTGCTCGCTGGCGGGACCGTGCAGTTTGGCCAGCCCGATGCATACCATCGGTTGACGCTGGACAACCTGTCAGGTGAAGGCACGTTTGAAATGGATGCCAACTTCGCCACCGGGGAGACCGATTTCCTTGATATCACTGGCACAGCCACGGGCAGCCATAGCTTGCTGATCGGCAGCAGTGGTGCAGAGCCGCAAGCAGAAAACCAGCTTCAGGTGGTGCATACGGGCGGGGGTGATGCTTCGTTCTCGTTGGTTAACGGGCCTGTGGATCTGGGGGCGTTTTCCTACGAATTGGTACAGCGTGGTGACGACTGGTTCCTCGACGGTTCGAGCAAGATCATCAGCCCTGGCACCCGCTCGGTATTGGCGCTGTTCAATACTGCGCCAACCGTATGGTACGGCGAGTTGACCTCTTTGCGCAGCCGCATGGGCGAGTTGCGTCTGGATGATGGCAAGGCCGGTGGCTGGGTTCGGACCTATGGCAACAAGTTTGATGTTGCCGCAAGTTCCGGTGTTGCTTACAAACAAACCCAACACGGGTTTTCCCTCGGTGCAGATGCGCCGCTGCCGGTTGGTGATGGTCAATGGTTACTGGGTGTATTGGCTGGTTACAGCCGTTCGGACCTGAACCTGGAGGGCGGCACCAGTGGTGAGGTGGACAGCTACTACCTCGGGATGTACACCACCTGGCTTGACCGCGTCAGCGGGTACTACTTCGACGGCGTAGTGAAGTTGAACCGCTTTGACAACGATTCCACGGTTGCCTTGAGCGACGGCGCACAAACCAAAGGCCACTACGGCAACAACGGTGTTGGTGTATCGGCCGAGTTCGGTCGTCACATCGAGCTCGATCAAGGGTATTTCGTTGAGCCTTTTACCCAGTGGTCCACCGCTTATATTCAAGGAAAAGACTATCACCTGGACAATGACCTGCAGGCCCAAGGCGACGCTGTCCGGTCCGTGCTGGGCAAGGCTGGTGCGACAGTCGGGCGCAACTTCGAGATGTCAGCGGGTGGCATTGTTCAACCCTACCTGCGTGCTGCCTACGCTCACGAGTTCATCAACAACAATGATGTAAAGGTCAACGAAAACCGCTTCTCCAACGATCTCTCAGGCTCCCGCCTGGAGGTGGGCGCCGGTGTGGCTGTTACCGTAGCGCAAAGCCTGCAGCTGCATGCCGATATCGATCACAGCCGCGGCGAACATATCGACCAGCCCTGGGGTGTGAACCTTGGCGTGCGGTATAGCTGGTAAGTACTCATCAGGAGGCCCTAGGGCCTCCTTTTTAGTGGGAGTCACTAAATGAGCCAAATGTCAGACAATGAGTCGTTACTGAACAAGTTGTTAAAGTGGTTACTAAAGCCGTGGTCGAAGCTGTTGTTCAAGGAGCTACTAGAGGCTGTCACGGTGACTGACTTGCTTGACGACATCCCGGGTGGCGACATCAACCTGCTCCCCATCAGCGCTACCGAGAAGGATCTGGAGGTGATCGTACCCATGTGGCCGGTCAGTGATCCACGCCCTGGCAGGCCGGAACTGCTGAAATTGCTCTGGGATGAGGTAGAAGTGGATCAAGGGTCCTGGGAGGCCCCTGTGCAGCCTGGGGATCTGATCCTGAGTGTTCCCAAGGACAAGCTGACTGACGGCCCCCATGTGCTGCGTTACGAAGTAACCAATGCCAACCTTGACACGAGCCTTTCCAAGACGCTGGAGGTATTGATCGACTTGCAGGCGCCTGTTTTGGGCGCAGGCCAGGGCCTTCTGACGGTCGTTGAAGACCCGGAAGAAATCGAACGTGACGGGCTTACGGAGCGCTACCTGAGGAACCACGATCAACGCCTGCGAACCCAGGTGCCTGGATATATCACGCCCAAAGCAGGTGACACGGTTATCTATTATTGGGATACCGAGCCCTTTGCGGAAATGGAGGCTGGTGAACATGAACTGACATTTGAAGACACTATCAGGCCGGTCTACATCGATTTCCCTGGCGCATTGGTGCTTGAACGAGGAGACGGAGACCGCTATGTGTACTATGCCATCAAGGATCGAGCCGGCAATATCAGTGTGTTCCCCAGGCCTCTTAAACTGAGTGTGTCGGCTGGCTTGCGAGCGCTGCCATTGTTGAGCATCGAGCAAACCACGGGGGATCAGGAAAACCTGCATCTGGCACTCAATGATCTGGCTCCCCCCCTTCTCATAAAGGTACCGGCTGAAGCAGTTGTTTACCCCGATGAAACATTACGGGTGGAATGGGGCCAGCCCGGAGACCCAGGGTATTACTCGACCTCTACCGAATACCAGGGACGTTCGCGTCAATTCGAAATTCCTGAAGACAAGGTGGCTGCACAGGGCGCAACGACCATCCAGGTCAACTATGTCGTCTCGGGCGACAAGCGTCACGATTACCCTTCGCCGCCAGTAGGCCTTACTGTTGGTTCGTTGAGCCGGGGCCTACCGGTCGTTCAACTGGCTGGCGTGAGGAACGGGATATTCAAGTTGTCCGATGCGGATGAGCGTAACCGGGTGACATTGGGAACCTGGAAGTTCATGGCGGAAGGGCAATGGGTCGATATCTGGGTGACCGGGACCCTGAGCAATGGCCAAGAGGCGGAGCCGCACCAAGTTTTGAAAAACTATGCGATTGAGGCGGACGATGTTGAAAACGGCATTGGCGCACGTAACGATGTGGTGGTGCTGAAGTCGTACCTGTCAACACTGTTGCTTAATAACCCGTTCACGGTACATGTCAATGTAAGTTTCAATCAGGGGTACAGTTGGGTAAAATTCCCTGAAATGAGACCTCAGTTGCAGTCTTGACGTGGTTATCATGGGCCGGAAACAGGAGCTCTCATTTCGGCAGTGGTGCCCCCAAAGTCGTTGATGGTTGTGAAAGTCACGTGCATTTTGGGGGTTATTGCAAACGTTTCTACGGGGTATGCCTGAGTGCCACCTGGGGCAACCATTTTATGGGCTTCAATGCGCTTGCGTGTGCTGCCGTTTTCCAGGTGCGCCTGCCTGAAGGTGTAATGATAGGGTGAGGGATTATGCACAACCAGTTGAGTTTTGCCGTCAAGTCGCTGTAAGGACCATTGCAGTTTTTTCAGGCCGTCCTCAAGGGGTTCTTGCAGTTCGGCGGGGCGGTAAAGTAGTTTGATTCGGGTGCGCAGGGCAATGGTCAGTGTGTTTGACGGGTCACCATCGGTTTGCGGAATTTCCTGTACATTGAAGTAAAACAAGGATTCCTTGTCCTTGGGCAGATTATTCGGGATTTGATTGATCTGAACAGTCTGCTCACTGCCCGGCGCAAGGCGGAATAGCGCGGGGGTGGCAATGAGTGGAACGGCGGTAATATTGTCGTCAGCTTCGGTGTTGACCCAACTCTGTGCGGCAAAGGTTTGAGTGCTGGGATTGGCAACGATGATTGAACTGCTTTGCTTGTCACTTGCTTGAATGATGCGTGTAGTGCTGATGGTAAGCGCTGCTTGGGCTGAGGCAATCATGCCGCTTGACAGGCCAGTGAGTAGAAGTAAACGGAAAATGAGTGAATTAGGCATTGAGGCAAGTCATGAATGAGTAAGAGAGCAAGCGCAGCAGGCTGCGCTTGTGCCATGGCGAGTTATCGAATATCGACCAGGAAGTTGACGCTGGTGGCAATGTGCCCTTCAGTTACCGACGCTGCAGTTGTGTGCAACTGGGCGGTAAAGTTCATATCGGTAACTTGAGTGTCGCTCAGTGCATATTCTACCGACTCTGCATCAGGGGCGAGCTGAGCGTTGCTCTTGTCAAAGATCGCCAAGGCCATACCGGAAGCATAACCGATGCCACTCTGCAGTTGATACAGTTTGCCGGATGGGTCAGCACCATAGTTGGCACTGTATGTGACTGCTGCAACGTCGCCAGCGGTGACGGGGCACTTCGCAGGGTCTACGCGAAGGGCAAACTTTTCGAGCCGGGTTTTTTGCCCGACTGCTGTGAAGTCTGAAGTTCTGAAGTCGCCCAAATAGACTTTCGGCAGGCCAGGGCCGCCAGGCGTGACGACGTCGATCTGGCAAGTGCCGCCGGCACTTACAGTACCTTCGAAGTTGATGATACCCGTGTTGGCCATGGCTGAGCTGCAGCCAAGGCCGAAAGCCAGCAGTGCAAAAATACGTTTCATTGAGCGCTCCAGATTGAAGGTTAGTTGTTAGTTTTGTGCGCTTCAGCCGAGGCCATGGGGAGCGCCGGCTGATCGCGGAGAAGAGACTAACTGCGATGCGGAAACCAAATCTGTAGGTCAATTCGCTATAGGGCAGGGTGGAATTCGATTTTACGGGGCTGCCACTCCCAGGATCACTCAGCCTGCCGCGAGGCGAGCAGTTGCTGTTTTTCCACGTTCCAGTCGAACGGTGCTCCGCGCTGCTCTGCTTCGTAGCGAAGCTCCTCCAGTTGCTGATACAGATCAAGCTCTGAGTCAGGCATGAAGTGCAGGCAGTCACCGCCAAAGAACCAGAGCAGATCACGAGGCACCAGATGAGCGAACTGGGGGTAACGCTGGATAACCTGGCACATCAGGTCTTGGCCAAGGTACTGGCTCTGTAACGGTTCTAAGGGCAGCAGGGCAAGCAGTTCATCGAAGCGCTCCAAAAACAGCGCATGGCTTTCTTCAGGCACCTGCTCGGCGTTTTCAAGGGCTACGAGGATGCTGCGCACGTGCTCGAGCAGTTGCAGGTGATAGTTTTGGAAGGCGTTTGTCACGGATGTGTCCTTAGGCATGAGGCAATGCCGCCATTGTACCGCGTTGTGATCCATCGAGCAGTCGCGGGGGCTGACCTGACATTTTTGCCAGTATTCGAGGCGGGCAATGCCGGTCATGCTGGCATCGGGAATCTGATAGGGATTACAGAGGAGACACGCAATGAGTACTGAATCGCAATCACCAAACTATCTTGGGGTAATGGATATTGGGACGCGCACGCTCAATACGCTTTGGCATGATCGTTACCCTGCATTGTCCGATGCCCCAGGGGAAATGATCAATCTGGGCAGGCAAACCGGCCCCGGCACCAAGAAATTCAAACAGTTACAGATGGGGCTGCCTAAGTTGGCATACAGAAGCTCTGGCGCTACCTTGTTCCTTGACCTGGAGCAGCGGGCGCTGAGAGAAATGGAAGTCACGCTCACTACAGACGCGGGCGCGAGCGCCCCCTGGATGAGCTATGTTCGGAGAATGGAACTACCCGGTCACAGGACATTGATAATCAGCATCGCTTTTGCAGCTTCCGATGAGCGCTTTAGAATCGTCTACTCGACACTGGCAGGTAGAGCGGTGAGTCTGGTGTGGAATGGTGCAGTGGACTATACCTACAGCGGAAACGATAGCGAACAGCGGCTATTGGCCGAGCACTATAATGAGCAAAAAAAGGTAGTGCTTTATCACTTGCTTGCAGCTCCGGAAAACCCCTGGCTGCAAGATGTGGCATTAGTGCCCGCTGCAGACTTGGAGGGTATAGTTTATGACCTTGTGTCGCCCTCAACCGCAGAGTTGGAGAGGGGCAGTGACATGTTGTCCACTGACCTTACATGGGGCTCCTCTCATGAGTTTGTTGCTGCCGTCTTTGCTACGGCCTTTCCGGAAATCCCGATTCCGCAGCGCCCCCTTGACAGTGAGTGGATGGCGTCCTTGATGGTGCCGGAAGGAACGGCCCTGGTAGACCCATCCCAGGATCTACCGGCAACAGTATTCTTTAAAGTTGGATACAAGCGTAAGCGCAGCGCTGCCATGGAAGATGCTGATATAGGCGTTGCGGGCGATCCGTTATCAGTAAGCCCGTTGATGTGCATAGTCGGCGCGGGGTTTGAAAAAGAGCTGATGGAAATATCCGATTTGAAAAACGCCACGATAGTATTTGTTGGCGATCAGCATGGAGCGCTGGAGAAAAGCGATAGCGCTTGCTATTATGTGCCGCCGCCTTCCCAGGCGCCATCTGTAATATACGAAGATGTTCGGAAGACGTTGGAGAAGCCAGCGCAGGTGGAGACGGTCAGGGAACGAGCAGTGTTCGATGTCATCAAAGTAACGGTGAATGGTAATTCTGCCCTTTCTACATTTGTCACGTTATACGCCAGGCAAACGCACTATATTAAATACTCTGTTGTTAACGGTAGTTTGACCCTCCAGTTGTGGTACTACGATGTGGACGAAGGCAAGGATATGCCCGTGCCTGCTGGTGAAACGGAGTGGTCTACCCTCCATGGCGGCGGTTCGGTTTCCAACGCCGGGGTTTTCACCCCGGGAAACTCGGCCCCTTCGACCGTAAGCGTCATTGCAGGGCGCGATCTGGGCAGTAGCCGATTGTTGTACTGGGCGGTCACGGTCATTCCTGTCCCTCTATATTCAGCGACCCAAGCCGTTAAATTCTTCAATGACTGAAGCAGGCGTGCGAGCGCTGACGCCAAGCGGGCACAGGGCCCGATTGGCGCCAAGTCAATTGATGTTTAGCGGATTCTACCCTGTGTCAGCCTCAGCATTTCTTTGTCGAATGCATCCACATCGATCACCGTCCGTCGTGCCTGTTCCGCCGCGTGCAACCGGTACCCCTCCTCAGCTTGCAGTGCCCCGCTCGCGACGGCGGCATCGATGGCTGACTGCCCGGGAGCAGGATAAGCGTTGCCCTCCTTAATCGCCTGATGCAGCACTTTGTGCAGTGGCGCAGCTTCGTCCAGAAGATCGCAGGCCCGCTGCAGTGCTGCTACCGGGTCGCCCTCGGCTTGTGGTCTAAAGCATCCGGCAAGCAACTCCTCCAGCGCCGGGTCGCCCTTGCTGCGGCCGATCAGTGCTGCCACCTCGGCATCCAGTTCATCGCTCGGCCCGGTATGGCGACGGCCAAAGGGGAACACCAGCACGCGCAGTGCGCAACCGACGAACCGGTTGGGGAAGTTATCGAGCAGCCGGTCCAGCGCCTTTTCCGCCTGGCCCAGGCTTTCTTCCAGGGCCCAGCGCAGCAGGGGTTGCATGTGCTCGGGTGAGCCGAGGTCGTGGTAGCGCTTTAGCGCGGCACTGGACAGGTACAGGTAGCTCAATACATCGCCCAGCCGCGCACTCAGGCGTTCGCGGCGCTTGAGCGCGCCGCCCAGCAGCATCATCGACAGGTCGGCGAGCAGGGCGAAGGCAGCGGCCTGACGATTGAGGGCACGGAAGTAACCCTGGCTCAAGGCATCCCCGGGTACTGGCTCGAAGCGCCCAAGGCCCAGGTTGAACACCAGCGTGCTGGCGGCGTTACCGGCCGCGAACATGATGTGTTTCATCAGCAGGTCGTCGAATTCTTTCAGTGCCTGCTCCCGGTCATCACGGCCAGCCAAAGCCATTTCTTTCAGCACGAACGGATGGCAGCGGATGGCGCCTTGGCCGAAGATCATCAAGTTGCGCGAGAGAATGTTCGCGCCCTCGACCGTGATGAAGATCGGCGCCCCTTGCCAGTTGCGACCCAGGTAGTTGTTGGGCCCCATGATGATGCCCTTGCCGCCGTGCACGTCCATGGCGTGCTGGATACATTCGCGCCCACGTTCAGTGAGGTGGTACTTGAGAATCGCCGACAACACCGAAGGCTTTTCGCCCAAGTCCACAGCTTTGGCCGTCAACAGGCGGGCGCTATCCATTAGCCAGGCATTGCCGCCGATGCGTGCCAGTGATTCCTGTATACCTTCGAAGGCTGCCAGCGGCACGTTGAATTGCTCGCGGATGTTGGCGTACTGGCCGGTGACCAGGCTGGTGTACTTGGCAGCGCCGGTACCCACGGCGGGCAGTGAAATGGAACGGCCCACCGACAGGCAGTTCATCAGCATCATCCAGCCTTTGCCGAGCATGGCCTGGCCGCCGATGAGGAAGTCCAGCGGTACGAACACGTCCTTGCCGCTGTTGGGGCCGTTCATGAAGGCGGCGCCCAACGGCAGGTGGCGTTTGCCGATTTCGACTCCGGGCGTATCGGTGGGGATCAATGCCAGGCTGATGCCCAGCTCTTCCTCGTCACCCAACAGGTGGTCCGGGTCATGGGCCTTGAAGGCCAGGCCCAGCAAGGTCGCGACCGGGCCCAGGGTGATGTAGCGCTTTTCCCAGTTCAGGCGCAGGCCCAGCACTTCTTCGCCATTCCACTGGCCCTTGCAGATGATGCCGGTGTCGGGCATGGCGCCGGCATCGGAGCCGGCCAGCGGGCCCGTCAGGGCGAAGCAGGGGATCTCGTCGCCGCGGGCCAGGCGTGGCAGGTAGTGGTTGCGTTGTTCATCGGTGCCGTAGTGAAGCAGCAGTTCGGCCGGGCCCAAAGAGTTGGGCACCATCACCGTGGAAGCCAGGTCGCCACTGCGTGTGGCCAGTTTCATCGCCACCTGCGAGTGCGCGTAGGCGGAAAAGCCTTTGCCGCCGTATTCCTTGGGGATGATCAGCGCGAAGAAGCCATGCTGCTTGATGTGATCCCAGGCTTCAGGCGGAAGGTCCAGGTCCTGGCCGATCTGCCAGTCGCTGACCATGGCGCACAGTTCTTCTGTCGGGCCGTCGATGAAGGCCTGTTCTTCTTCGGTCAGCTTCGGTGCCGGGTAGGCCAGCAAGGTGCGCCAGTCGGGGCGCCCGCTGAACAGTTCGCCGTCCCACCACACCGTGCCGGCATCGATCGCTTCGCGCTCGGTTTGCGACATGGGCGGCAGGGTGCGCTGGAACCAGCTGAACACCGGGCCGGTGAACACCTTACGACGCCACTCCGGGAGCGCAACCAGGGCGATCTTCAAGGCCAGTACGATCCAGATCACAGCCAGCAGCCAGCCGGGCGCACTGCTGAAAATGCCCATCAGCAGCACATAGGCCGCCATGATGCCGAGAATCTGCAAGGGCGCCAGGCGCCGGTGCGTGAGGTACGCCGCGCCAATCACCAGCACTACCAACCACAACAGCAACATAATCGGTCCTCCTTGGAACCAGGGGGCTTGAGCCGTCCCAGACAGCTTAGACGCAACGCTGTAAACGGCAGGTTCAGAACAGTGACAGGGTGTGGCAGCGGGAGTTTCAGTGCATTTGTTTGGCAGTACAGGCGGCGAAGGTCTGGAGTAGACTGCACCACCACCGCATTTCATAAGGACGTTGCCATGCTGAAGATCTGGGGCCGCAAGAATTCAAGCAATGTGCGCAAGGCGCTGTGGATCGCCCACGAGCTGGGTCTGGACTTCGAATCCATCGACGCCGGCGGCGCCTTCGGCGTGGTCAACGAGCCGCACTACCGCGCCCGCAACCCCAACGGCCTGGTGCCCATGCTGGAAGATGGCGACCTGACCCTGTGGGAGTCCAACACCATCGTCCGCTACCTGTGCGCCGAATACGGCGCCGAGCAGGGCTGGTACCTCGAAGACCCGCGCCAACGTGCCCTGGCCGACAAGTGGATGGACTGGACCACCTCATCCTTCGCCACACCGTTCCGCCCGTTGTTCTGGGGCCTGCTGCGCACCCCGGAAGACCAGCGCGACTGGGTGGCGATCAACGCCGCGCACAAGCAATGCGCCCAGCTGCTGGCCATCGCCGACGAAACCCTGGCCCAACAGCCTTACCTGTCCGGTGACCAGATCGGCATGGGCGACATCCCACTGGGCAGCTTCATCTATGCCTGGTTCGAAATGCCCATCGAGCGCCCGGCCATGTACCACCTGGAAGCCTGGTATGAGCGCCTGAAACAGCGCCCGGCCTATCAGGCCGCGGTGATGACCGCGCTCACCTGACCCTGCTTCGATAGTCATTATCAATAGATGTGACTGTACTTGTGCGGCCTGGCCTTGCACCATGGCCGCACTCACTGCGCCAGTGACTTTGCCTGGCGTGTCCTGCACCTTTTTCTTCGGTAAGTGACCCGCTATGAGTTCCGCCCTGTCCATCCGACAGCTCACCAAGACCTACGGCAACGGCTTTCAGGCCCTCAAAGGCATCGACCTCGATGTTGCCGAAGGCGACTTCTTCGCCTTGCTCGGCCCTAACGGCGCCGGCAAATCCACCACCATCGGCATCCTGTCCACCCTGGTGAACAAAACCAGCGGCACGGTCAATGTGTTCGGCCATGACCTGGACCGTGAGCCCTCGGCGCTCAAGCGCTGCCTGGGCGTGGTGCCGCAGGAATTCAACTTCAACCAGTTCGAGAAAACCTTCGACATCGTCGTGACCCAGGCTGGCTACTACGGTATCCCACCCAAGGTGGCCAAGGAGCGCGCCGAGCAGTACCTGACCCAGCTGGGCCTGTGGGACAAGCGGGATGTGCAGTCGCGTTCGTTGTCGGGTGGCATGAAGCGCCGTTTGATGATCGCCCGCGCGTTGATCCACGAGCCGCGCCTGCTGATCCTCGACGAGCCGACTGCAGGTGTGGACATCGAGCTGCGCCGCTCGATGTGGAGCTTCCTCACCGAGCTGAACCAGAAGGGCATCACCATCATCCTCACCACCCACTACCTGGAAGAGGCTGAGCAGCTGTGCCGTAACATCGGCATCATCGACCACGGCACCATCGTCGAGAACACCAGCATGCGCCAGTTGCTGGGCAAGCTGCATGTCGAAACCTTCGTGCTCGACCTCAAGCAGGACCTGGCCAGCGCGCCGGTGCTGCAAGGCTACCCGTGCCGGCTGCTGACCCCGCACACCCTTGAGGTGCAAGTGGAAAAGGACATTGGCATCACCGCACTGTTCGGCCAGCTGGCGCTGCAGAACATCGAGGTGCAAAGTCTGCGCAACAAAACCAACCGGCTTGAGGAGCTGTTCGTGTCCCTGGTGGAAAAAAACCTGTCGAAGGTGGCCGTATGAGTGTGGAACTGCGCACCAACTGGGTCGCCCTGAACACCATCGTCTACCGCGAAGTGCGGCGTTTCCTGCGCATCTGGCCGCAAACGTTGCTGCCCCCGGCGATCACCATGGTCTTGTACTTCGTCATCTTCGGCAACCTGATCGGTCGGCAGATCGGTGATATGGGCGGCTTCACCTACATGCAGTACATCGTGCCGGGGCTGATCATGATGTCGGTGATCACCAACTCCTACGGCAACGTGGTGTCGAGCTTCTTCGGCAGCAAGTTCCAGCGCTCGATCGAAGAGCTGATGGTGTCGCCGGTATCGCCGCACACCATCCTCGTGGGTTATGTGCTGGGTGGCGTGCTGCGCGGGCTGGCGGTGGGGGTGATCGTGACCATCCTGTCGATGTTCTTCACCGACCTGCAGGTGCATCACCTGGGTGTGACCGTGGTCGTGGTGTTGCTGACGGCTACCATCTTTTCGCTGCTGGGCTTCGTCAACGCAGTGTTTGCGCGCAATTTCGACGATATCTCGATCATCCCGACCTTTGTGCTGACGCCGCTGACTTATCTGGGCGGGGTGTTCTACTCGATCAACCTGCTGCCGCCGTTCTGGCAGACCGTGTCGCTGGCCAACCCGGTGCTGCACATGGTCAACTCGTTCCGCTACGGCATCCTAGGGGTGTCGGATATCAGCATTGGCACGGCGATCACCTTCATGCTGGTCGCCACCGCAGTGCTCTATGGGGTGTGCGTTCGCTTGCTGGTCAGCGGCCGCGGCATGCGGGCCTGAGGCCTTGCACCGGCATTGGCGACGGCGCCATTGCCGGCCCACCCACCAGCGCCAGTACAGCATGGTGGCGAAGTAGCCGGCGATGCCCAGCACCACGCCGCACACCACCGAGCCGAGCAGGAAGGGTTGCCACAGCGTCGACAGCTGGTCGGTGATCCACTGGAAGGTCAGCTCGTCGGGCAGGGTGCGCGGCGGCACCTGCATCAGCCAGGCGCCGGTCATGTAAGTAACGAAGAACACCGGCGGCATGGTCAGCGGGTTGGTCAGCCACACCAGGCTGACGGCGATCGGCAGGTTGCCGCGCACCGGAATGGCCAGCGCGGCGGCCAGCAGCATTTGCGCCGGCATCGGGATCAACGCTGCGAACAGGCCTACACCCATGGCCCGTGCCACCGAATGGCGGTTCAGGTGCCAAAGGTTCGGGTCGTGCAGCAGTTTGCCGAAAAAGCGTAAGGACTTGTGTTCCCGAATGCTGGTCGGGTCCGGCATGTAGCGTTTGAAAAGTCGGCGCGGCATGTAGGCTCCCGGAGCGTTGATCCGGGCAGTATGCCCTGATTCGGATTCAGCCTCGTTTAGAGTTTGTGACAATTGTTGAGCAAGGGTTTCCGGCAATTGGGCTATGCCTCAGAGGGTGATTTGCTTTCTGGAGCTCTACCTCATGCGCACAGGGATGTTTGCGCTCGCGCTCGGGCTGTTGTGCCTGGGCTTTCTCCCCGTACTGCCATCGGTCGGATGGTTGATCGCGCTGGCTGCCTGCGCTGTCGCCAGCCTGTTCACCCGCGTGTGGCCGTTGGGTTGTTTTCTGCTGGGTTTGTGTTGGGCTTGCGGGTCTGCTCAGCTGGCCCTTGATGATCGCCTGGCTGCCGGCCTGGATGGCCGCACCTTGTGGCTGGAAGGGCGGGTGGTCGGCTTGCCGGCCCGAACGGCACAAGGCGTGCGCTTCGAGCTGGACGCTGCACGCTCGCGGCGGGCCGAGCTGCCGCAGCGCCTGCAACTGAGCTGGTTCGGTGGGCCGCCTCTGCGGGCGGGCGAGCAGTGGCGGCTGGCCGTGACCTTGCAGCGCCCGGCCGGGCTGTTGAACCCGCATGGGCCGGACCGCGAGGCGCAACTGCTGGCGCGGCGGGTGGGTGCCACGGGCACGGTCAAGGCAGGGCAGCTGCTGGCGCCAGTAACCGGTGGTTGGCGCGATGCGCTGCGTCAGCGCTTGCTCGCAGTCGAGGCCAATGGCCGAACGGCGGCGTTGGTGGCGCTGGTGCTGGGCGATGGGGCGGGCCTGGCCCGGGAGGACTGGCAGACGTTGCAGGCCACTGGCACGGTGCACCTGCTGGTGATTTCTGGCCAGCACATCGGCCTGGTGGCCGGTTTGCTGTATGGCCTGGTCGCCGGGCTGGCGCGTTGGGGGCTGTGGCCTGTACGGCTGCCGTGGCTGCCTTGGGCGTGTGGCCTGGCCATGGCCGCTGCGCTGGCGTACGGTTGGCTGGCCGGTGCGGGCGTGCCAGTGCAGCGCGCCTGCCTGATGCTGGCCGTGGTGTTGCTCTGGCGTCTGCGTTTTCGCCACCTCGGTGCACTGTTGCCGCTGTTGCTGGCGCTGGTCGTGGTGTTGCTGGTCGAACCGCTGGCGGCATTGTTGCCGGGGTTCTGGCTGTCGTTTTCCGCAGTCGCCACGCTTCTCTATTGCTTCAGTGCCCGGCTAGGGGGCTGGCGGCCCTGGCGAGCCTGGACGCGGGCGCAATGGGTAATCGCCATCGGTTTGCTGCCAGTGTTGTTGGCCACTGGCCTGCCGGTGAGCTTGAGTGCGCCGTTGGCCAATCTGGTAGCGGTGCCGTGGATCAGCCTGGCGGTGTTGCCGTTGGCGCTGCTGGGCACGGTACTGCTGCCATTGCCCGGGGTAGGGGAGGCGTTGTTATGGCTGGCGGGCGGGCTGCTGGACCTGTTGTTCCGGGGGTTGGCGTTGGTGGCGCAACAGCGCCCGGCCTGGATGCCGCCAGCATTGCCAGTGTGGGCCTGGTTGCTGGTTTGCCTGGGGGCGCTGTTGCTGCTGCTGCCTCGGGGCGTGCCGTTGCGTGGGTTGGGGGGCGTGATGCTGTTGGCCCTGTGGGTGCCGAGGGAGCCGGTGCCGCTTGGGCAGGTCGAAGTCTGGCAACTGGACGTCGGCCAAGGGCTGGCAGTGCTGTTGCGCACCCGCCATCACAACCTGCTTTACGATGCCGGGCCGGCCAAGGGTGACAGTGACCTGGGCGAACGGGTGGTGCTGCCGACCCTGCGCAAGCTGGGCGTGGCGGCCCTTGACGTGATGCTGGTCAGCCACGCCCATGCTGATCATGCGGGCGGTGCTGCCGCTATCCAGCGAGGTCTGCCGGTGCGGCGGATTATCGGTGGGGAAGCGCTGGGCGATGTTCCGTTGCAACCTTGTGTCAGCGGCGAGCGATGGGACTGGGATGGCGTGCGGTTTTCGCTATGGCGTTGGGCCGACGCACAGAGCAGCAATGACCGCTCTTGTGTGCTGATGGTCGAGGCACAGGGCGAGCGATTGCTGCTGGCGGGGGATATGGAGGCTGGGGCCGAACGGGCCTGGCTGGCGGCCACAGAGGCGCCGGGAATCGACTGGTTGCAGTCGCCGCACCATGGCAGCCGCAGCTCGTCCAGCGAGGCTTTCATCCGTGCCACGGCGCCGCGCGGGGTGCTGATTTCGCGTGGGCGCAACAACAGCTTTGGGCACCCGCATGTGCAGGTGCTCGAGCGCTATCGGCGGTATGGGGTGGCGATACATGATACGGCGGTGGAGGGAGCGTTGCGGTTGGTGGTGGGGCGGCAGGGGGAGGTTGAAGGTGTTCGGGGGCAGCGGCGGTTTTGGCGGGCTCAACTGGACTAGGGGGGCCAGGTCTACGCCGATACATGTTCAGCGCCTGTCAGCCCCAACCCCAATTCCCTGACCTCCGGCAGATGAGCCCTCGCCGCGCCTATGGTAGAGTGGCGGCCTTTTTCCGAAGGGGCGTTTACTGTGTGGGAATTGGTCAAGTCCGGTGGTTGGATGATGCTGCCGATCATTCTGAGTTCCATCGCTGCCATGGCTATCGTCGTCGAGCGCCTGTGGACCCTGCGCGCCAGTCGCGTCACCCCGCCGCACCTGCTGGGCCAGGTGTGGATGTGGATCAAGGACAAGCAACTGACCAGTGACAAGCTCAAGGCCCTGCGTGCCGATTCGCCGCTGGGCGAAATCCTTGCCGCAGGCCTGGCCAACTCGCGCCATGGCCGCGAAATCATGAAAGAGTGCATCGAGGAAGCCGCCTCGCGCGTCATCCACGAGCTGGAGCGCTACATCAGCACCCTCGGCACCATTGCCGCCATGGCCCCGCTGCTGGGCCTGCTGGGCACTGTGCTGGGCATGATCGACATCTTCAGTGCCTTCATGGGCTCGCAGATGACCGCCAACGCCGCCGTACTGGCCGGGGGGATCTCCAAGGCCCTGGTGACCACCGCAGCAGGCCTGATGGTCGGTATCCCGGCCGTATTCTTCCACCGTTTCCTGCTGCGCCGCATCGATGAGCTGGTGGTGGGCATGGAGCAGGAAGCGATCAAGCTGGTGGAAGTGATCCAGGGCGACCGCGAAGTGGAAGTGGCCGGAGGCAAGGCGTGAAGTTCCGGCGCAATCGCCAGCGGGAGAACGTCGACATCAACCTGGCGTCGCTTATCGACGTGGTGTTCGTCCTGCTGCTGTTCTTCGTGGTAACTACCACCTTCACCCGCGAGACCCAGCTGCGTGTCGAGCTGCCCGAGGCCGCCAGCGCCGAGCAGGCGCCTGCCGACCAGGGCAAGCTGGTGGAAATCACCATCAGTGCCGAAGGCGTGTATTCGGTGAACAACCACTTGTTGCCCAAGAGCGACCTGGCCACCTTGAGCGAAGCCATCGAGCGTGAGTCGGGCGGCGACAACAAGCTGCCGCTGGCCATCAGCGCCGACGGCAAGACTCCGCATCAGGCTGTGGTCACTGCAATGGATGCCGCCGGCAAGCTCGGTTTCAGCCAGTTGCGCATGACCACCGTCGAGGCGGCTCAGGGCACGCCTTGATTTCTTTCGCCGACCGTTTGCTCGCCGCCTGGTACAATGGGCACCCTGCGCTGGCCGTGCTGCGCCCGCTGGAGGCGCTGTACCGCCGCGTGGTCACACGTAAACGGGCGCGTTTTCTCAGCGGTGAAAGTGCCAGCTACCGGGCGCCGGTGCCGGTCATCGTGGTGGGCAACATCACCGTCGGTGGCACCGGCAAGACGCCGATGATTCTCTGGCTGATCGAACACTGCCGCCAGCAGGGGCTGAAGGTGGGTGTGGTCAGCCGTGGCTACGGCGCCAAGCCGCCGCAGTTGCCTTGGCGCGTGCAGGCCGATCAAGCTGCCGGGCAGGCCGGTGATGAGCCGCTGCTGATCGTGCAGCGCACTGGCGTGCCGCTGATGATCGACCCCGACCGCTCCCGTGCCGTGCAGGCGCTGTTGGCCAGTGAACCACTCGACCTGATCCTGTGCGACGACGGCATGCAGCACTACCGCCTTGCCCGTGATCTGGAACTGGTACTGATTGATGCCGCACGGGGCCTGGGCAATCGCCGTTGCCTGCCGGCCGGCCCCTTGCGCGAGCCCGCAGAACGCCTGAACGACGCCGACGCAGTGCTGTTCAATGGTGCCAGCACAGACCGCGCCGAGGGTTTTGGCTTTTGCCTGCAACCGTCTGCGCTGGTCAATCTGCGCAGTGGCGAACGCCGGGCGCTTGATCACTTCCCCGCCGGCCAGCGTCTGCACGCGGTAGCCGGTATCGGTAACCCGCAACGTTTCTTCAATACCCTGCTGGGGCTAAACTGGCAGCCGGTGCCGCACTCCTTTGCCGACCATGCGCAGTTCAGCGCCCAGAGCCTGGCGTTCAGCCCTCCGCTGCCGTTGGTCATGACCGAGAAGGATGCGGTGAAATGCCGGGCCTTCGCCGCTGACGACTGGTGGTACCTGGCCGTCGAGGCGCAGCCCACACCGGCGTTCAGCGCCTGGTTCGACAGCCAGCTGCAGCGCCTGCTGCGCAAGCCCTGAGCCCGTTTTCAATTTCCGGCCACCTGGCCTAAAGGAAGCCTCCAATGGACACCAAACTGCTCGATATCCTGGCCTGCCCGATCACCAAGGGCCCGCTCAAGCTCAGCGCCGACAAGACCGAGCTGATCAGCAAGGGCGCCGGCCTGGCCTACCCGATCCGCGACGGCATCCCGGTCATGCTGGAAAGCGAGGCGCGCACCCTGACCGACGACGAGCGTCTGGACAAATGAGCCTGGACTTCACGGTAGTGATTCCCGCCCGGCTGCGCTCCACGCGCCTGCCGGGCAAGCCGCTGCTGGCGATTGCCGGCAAGCCGATGGTGCAGCATGTGTGGGAGCAGGCGCGTAAAAGCGCTGCCAGCCGCGTGGTCATCGCCACCGACGACACCAGCATCCTGGAAGCGTGCCAGGCCTTCGGTGCCGAAGTGCTGATGACCCGCGCCGACCACAAGTCGGGCACCGATCGCCTGGCCGAAGTGGCCGCTCAGTTGGGCCTGCCGGCTAACGCCATCGTGGTCAACGTGCAGGGCGACGAGCCACTGATTCCGCCGGTCATCATTGACCAGGTGGCCGCCAACCTGGCGGCGCATCCTGAGGCTGGCATCGCCACCCTGGCCGAGCCGATCCATGAGCCGGAAACCGTGTTCAACCCCAACGCGGTCAAGGTGGTCAGTGACAAGAACGGCCTGGCCCTGACCTTCAGCCGTGCACCGCTGCCCTGGGCTCGCGATGCCTTTGCCAAGGACCGCAGTGTGCTGGCGCAGGGCGTGCCGTATCGCCGCCATATTGGCATGTACGCCTACCGCGTCGGCTTCCTTCAGGACTTCGTTGGCTGGGGGCCATGCTGGCTCGAACAGACCGAAGCGCTGGAGCAGCTGCGTGCCCTGTGGCATGGCGTGCGCATTCATGTCGAGGACGCCATCGAGGCGCCCGCCGTGGGTGTGGATACCCCTGAAGACCTGGAGCGCGTACGGCGCTTGCTGGAGGCCTGATGCGCGTTTTGTTCGTGTGCCTGGGCAACATTTGCCGTTCGCCCACTGCCGAAGGCGTACTGCGCCACCAATTGCAGGCCGCCGGACTGGCCGACAAGGTGCAGGTGGCGTCTGCCGGCACGGGTGACTGGCATGTGGGCAAGGCGCCTGACAGCCGTACCAGCAAGGCGGCGCTGGCGCGTGGTTACGACCTTTCGCAGCAGCGTGCCCAGCAGGTCAAGGCGGCGCACTTCGCCGAATATGACCTGGTCCTGGCGATGGACGAGAGCAACCTGCGCGACCTGCGCGCCCTGCGCCCGCACAACGCAGTGGGCGAGCTTGACTTGTTCCTGCGCCGCTATGGTGCTGCGCTGGATGAAGTGCCAGACCCGTATTACGGCGGCGCAGACGGCTTCGAGCAGGTGCTGGACCTGGTCGAGTCGGCGTGCCAGGCGCTGGTGCTGGAAATCAAGGGGCGGCTATGACAGTGCAGTGGCAGGAGCAGGTATCGCTCAAGCCGTACAACACCTTCGGCATCGACGTGAAAGCCCGCTATTTCAGCCAGGCGCAGGATGACCAGCAGGTACGTCAGGCGCTGAGCCAGGCGCATCAGCAGGGCCTGCCGGTACTGGTGATCGGCGGCGGCAGCAACCTGCTGCTGACCCGTGACATCGATGCGCTGGTGCTGCACATGGCCAGCCGTGGTCGCCGTGTGCTCAGCGACGATGGCGAACATATCGTGGTCGAGGCCGAGGCGGGTGAGCCATGGCACCCGTTCGTGCAGTGGACGCTGGCGCAGGGTTATTGCGGGCTGGAAAACCTCAGCCTGATCCCTGGCACCGTGGGCGCCGCGCCGATGCAGAACGTGGGCGCCTATGGGGTAGAGATCAAGGACGTGTTTGCCGGCCTGACGGCGCTGGACCGCGAGACAGGTGAGCTGCGTGAGTTTGGTTTGGCGGACTGTGCTTTCGGTTATCGCGACAGCGTGTTCAAGCGCAACCCTGGCCGCTGGTTGATCTTGCGTGTGCGCTTCGCCTTGAGCCATACCCTGCAGGCCCACCTCGATTACGGCCCGGTGCGCCAGCGGCTGACGGAGCAGGGCGCGACCGAGCCGACTGCCCAGGCGATCAGTGATGCCATTTGCAGCATTCGCCGCGAGAAGCTGCCAGACCCTGCGCAGCTGGGTAATGCCGGGAGCTTCTTCAAAAACCCGGTGGTGTCGGCCGCACAGGTCGAGCGTATTCGTGCGCATTACCCTGGCGTCGTGGCTTATCCTCAGGCCGAAGGCCAGGTGAAGCTGGCGGCGGGCTGGTTGATCGAGCAGGCGGGCTGGAAGGGGCATCGCGAGGGTGACGCCGGTGTTCACCGCTTGCAGTCGCTGGTGCTGGTCAACTACGGCCAGGCGAGTGGGGCGCAGATGCATGCGCTGGCGCAACGCATTCAGGCCGATATTCTGGAGCGGTTCGGGGTTGAGCTGGAGATGGAGCCTAACCTCTATTGATGCATTGCCAGTGCTGGCCCTTTCGCGGCTAAAGCCGCGCCCACAGGAGTTGCGCATGCCTTGAGGTAAGCACTGAACCTGTGGGAGCGTCTTTAGCCACGAAGAGGCCGCTAGAGGCAAAACACAAGGCCAATAAAAAGCCCCGCCAGTTCGCACTGGCGGGGCTTTTTCATTCAGCTTTGGCTATCAACCGTGATGAGGCTTGTGCTCATCGGCGGCTTCCAGGGCTGGCTCCTCGGAGGCAGCAGCAGCTTCCTGTGCAGCTTTGGCGGCAGCCTCGGCCTCACGCTTGCGGCGGCGCACTTCACGCGGGTCGTTCGGCGCACGGCCGTTGGCCAGCATGACAGTAGCAGGCTCTACCGCTACCGGGGCTTCGACCGGTGCCGGCTCGACCGCCACAGGTGCAGGCTCGGCCACAACTTCTGGCTGGGCTTCAACAACCGCTGCAGGCTGCTCGACAACCGGAGCGGCTTCGACCACGGTCGGGGCCTGTTCGATTTCACCGGCTTCGACCACCTGGGCCTCCACTGGCGCCTCGGCAACCACAACCGGCTCGGCGGCAGGTGCTTCCTCAACGGCTGGCTGCGGGGCGACTTCGACCACTGGCGCGGCAGTGACTTCGGTCACGACCACCGGCTCGCTGACAGGCTGCTCGACCACTGGGGCCACGGCGGCTTCCTCGGCCTTGACGACCGCTTCGGCCTGCTCCACTTTTTCAGCCTGTTCAACCGGCTGGGTGGCTTTGCTGTTGTCGGCCTCTGCAACGACGGCAACTTCAGCGGTAGCACGCTCGGCCTGCTGGTTGGCCTGGGCCTCGGCGTCGGCACTGATGTTGCTGCTGGCGACAGCGGCAGTTACTGCCAGGCCAGCGGCCAGTTCGGCACCCAGCTCGGTGGCCTGGTGCTGTTGTGGCTGCTCTTCGCTGCTTTCTTCTTCGCCGTCGATCAGCTCGCCATTGGCGTTGCGCTGACGCTCGCGACGGTTGCTGCGACGACGCTGGCCACGGGAGCGGCGGCGCGGGCGCTCGCCATCGGTGCCTTCCTGCTCGTCTTGCAGCAGCTCTTCGTTCGGCAGTTGCTCTTCGGCCAGTTCGGCAGCCTGTTCAGCTGCTTCTTCGGCTACCCGTGGTTGACGCTCTTCGCGTGGTGGGCGTGGAGCACGCTCTTCGCGTGGGGCGCGTTCTTCACGAGGAGCGCGTTCTTCGCGAGGAGCGCGTTCTTCGCGTGGGGCACGCTCTTCACGCGGAGCACGTTCTTCGCGTGGGGCGCGCTCTTCACGCGGAGCACGTTCTTCACGTGGTGCGCGTTCTTCACGAGGAGCGCGTTCTTCACGGGCTACACGTTCTTCGCGTGGCTGACGCTCTTCACGTTCGGCTGGCGGGGTGGCATCCAGCGGCTCGCGCAGTTCGCGCACGCGCTCTTCGCCACGGTTGTTACGGCGGTCTTCGCGCGGCTGGCGTGGTGCACGTTCTTCACGCGGTGCACGCTCTTCGCGTGGGGCGCGTTCTTCACGTGGCGCACGCTCTTCGCGCGGTTGGCGTTCTTCGCGTGGCGCGCGCTCGGCACGCTCTTCACGCGGCTTGCGCTCTTCGTCACGGCGGCCGTTGCGGTTGCGGCTTTGCTGGCGGCCGTTGCGGCGCTCTTCGTTGCGCGGGCTGCGTTCGGCAGCCGGTTTTTCGGCGGCGGTAGTCACGACCGGTGCGGCAGCAGGCTCGTCCTTGCCGGCGAACAGGCTGACCAGCGACTTCACCAGGCCCTTGAACAGGCTTGGCTCCGGAGCGCTCGGGGCAGGGGCGACCTGTGCGGCAGGCTGCTGCTCTTCAGCGGCGGCGGGTACTGGCGCATTGGCGCGGGCCGGAGCGGTCTTCACCGCGGCCTCCTGGCGTACCAGGGTGCGGGTGGCGGTCGGCTGCGGCGCTTCTTCGGCCTCGGAGGCGGCGATTTCGTAGCTGGACTGGTTGTTCAGCACTTCCGGGTTGTCGTCGCGCAGGCGCTGGACTTCGAAGTGCGGGGTTTCCAGGTGGTCGTTCGGCAGGATGATGATGCGCGCACGGGTGCGCAGTTCGATCTTGGTGATCGAGTTGCGCTTCTCGTTGAGCAGGAACGCGGCTACCGGAATCGGGACCTGAGCACGGACTTCGGCGGTACGGTCCTTCAGGGCTTCTTCTTCGATCAGGCGCAGGATGGCCAGCGACAGCGACTCGACGTCACGGATGATGCCGGTGCCTGAGCAGCGCGGGCAGACGATGCCGCTGCTCTCGCCCAGCGACGGGCGCAGGCGCTGACGGGACATTTCCAGCAGGCCGAAGCGCGAAATGCGGCCAACCTGTACGCGGGCGCGGTCGGCTTCCAGGCATTCGCGAACGCGCTCTTCCACTGCGCGCTGGTTCTTCGCCGGGGTCATGTCGATGAAGTCGATGACGATCAGGCCGCCGATGTCACGCAGGCGCAGCTGGCGGGCGATTTCTTCGGCCGCTTCCAGGTTGGTCTGCAGGGCGGTTTCTTCGATGTCGCTGCCTTTGGTGGCGCGCGCCGAGTTGATGTCGATGGACACCAGGGCTTCGGTCGGGTCGATCACGATCGAGCCACCGGACGGCAGGTCGACTACGCGCTGGAAGGCGGTTTCGATCTGGCTTTCGATCTGGAAGCGGTTGAACAGCGGCACGCTGTCTTCGTACAGCTTCACTTTGCTGGCGTACTGCGGCATCACCTGGCGGATGAAGGTCAGGGCTTCTTCCTGGGCGTCGATGCTGTCGATCAGCACTTCACCGATGTCCTGGCGCAGGTAGTCGCGGATGGCGCGGATGATGACGTTGCTTTCCTGGTAGATCAGGAACGGCGCGGCGCGGTCCAGGGACGCTTCCTTGATGGCGGTCCACAGTTGCAGCAGGTAGTCGAGGTCCCACTGCATCTCTTCGCTGCTGCGGCCGAGGCCGGCAGTGCGCACGATCAGGCCCATGTCGCCCGGCACGGTCAGGCCGTTCAGGGCTTCGCGCAGTTCGTTACGCTCTTCGCCTTCGATGCGGCGGGAGATGCCACCGGCACGCGGGTTGTTGGGCATCAGTACCAGGTAGCGGCCGGCCAGGCTGATGAAGGTGGTGAGGGCGGCGCCTTTGTTGCCGCGCTCTTCCTTCTCGACCTGGACGATGACTTCCTGGCCTTCGCTGAGCACTTCCTTGATGTTGACGCGGCCTTCGGGGGCCTTCTTGAAGTATTCGCGGGAGATTTCTTTCAGCGGCAGGAAGCCGTGACGTTCGGAACCGAAGTCGACGAAGGCGGCTTCGAGGCTGGGTTCGATGCGGGTGATCTTGCCTTTGTAGATGTTGGCCTTTTTCTGCTCGCGCGCACCGGACTCGATGTCCAGGTCGTAGAGACGTTGGCCGTCCACCAGGGCTACACGCAACTCTTCGGGTTGAGTCGCGTTAATCAGCATTCTTTTCATGTTGTACCGTCGGTTTCCGGGCTGCCGGAAACGGCGTTCGGCACACACGACGTCTCATGGTCGGTGCCAAGGTGCGCAAAGGGTGGCCGGGCCACCCCCGTGTCGAGCGACGTTCGGCACCAGCCGGTTGCCCAGCCTGCCGTTGTCGCGACGACGCGTCCTGTTTGCTGCGGTGCCAACAAGGCCCCGGTGGCTTCGAATAGGAATCCGAATCAACCAAGCGGGCCTTGTGCACTCAGTCAGGAGGAGGAATCAACCGTCAGCCGTGGACGCCCGGGGGCATCTGTTCAGGACCTTATCCGCTCGCCAGCCGTCAGTGGGCTGGTGGCCGGACGCGGTGCTACACGGTCCGAGGGCTGTGCATCTCCACCCTGCACGTATCCCTGATAATTCGGGTGCTGCCGCGCGCTGAATCCGCAACGGGTTGCATTTTTCGCCACTGCAGGTACTGCACTGGCGCCATTCATGTCCAAGGCAGGTATTTCCGAAGCATTCGCCGTGCGTTGCGTGGAAGCGACGGGGCGGGCAGAGGTGCAGCGAAAAGAATCGGGTAAGCAGGTGAAACACCGCACTTGTCGTTTTTTTTCGGTCTTCTCTACACAGCGCTGGTGGCGATTCCAGGCAATTCGGTAAACTGGCGAAAACCCCGTAGGACGGCCTCGCGTCCTGGAGAATTGCGTTGGTCAGGGCCGGCAAAGAGCCTGGTGCCGCTGGCCTGCCGCTTTTGGCGGCGTTCGCGACTATAGCAGCAATGATTAAGTGCTTCAATTCCATAAAAAATTGTTATGATCCCGCCATGACGACCAATACCCCTCCGACTTCCGGCGTTCAGCTGATCGAAGTCGCGCCGGAGCTTGCCGGCCAACGCATCGACAATTTCCTCATCACGGCCCTCAAGGGCGTGCCCAAAACCTTGGTGTACCGCATCCTGCGCAAGGGTGAAGTGCGGGTGAACAAGGGGCGGGTCAAGCCGGAGTACAAGATCCAGGCTGGCGACATCGTGCGGGTGCCGCCCGTCCGCCTGCCGGAGCGCGACGAGCCGGCGCCGGTGGCCCAGGGCCTGCTGCAGCGCTTGGAGGCCGCCATTGTCTACGAAGACAAGGCGCTGATCGTGATGAACAAGCCGGCTGGTATTGCCGTGCACGGCGGCAGCGGCCTGAGCTTTGGCGTGATCGAAGCGCTGCGCCAACTGCGGCCGGACGCCAAGGAACTGGAGCTGGTGCATCGCCTGGACCGCGACACCTCCGGCCTGCTGATGATCGCCAAGAAGCGCAGCATGCTGCGCCACCTGCATGCCGCGCTGCGCGGCGACGGTGTCGACAAGCGTTACATGGCGCTGGTGCGCGGCCACTGGCCCACCTCGAAGAAGCAGGTCAATGCGCCCTTGCTCAAGAGCAACCTGCGCTCCGGCGAGCGCATGGTCGAAGTGAACGAGGAGGGCAAGGAAGCGCTGACCCTGTTCCGCGTGCTGCGCCGCTTTGGCGAGTTCGCCACCATTGTCGAGGCGCGTCCGATCACTGGGCGTACCCACCAGATCCGCGTGCACACCTTGCATGCCGGGCACATGATTGCCGGCGACAGCAAGTACGGTGACGAAGACTTCAGTCGCGAAATCCGCGAGCTGGGTGGCAAGCGCCTGTTCCTGCACGCCTACGCGCTGACCGTGCCGCTGCCGGACGGTGGTGAGCTCAAGCTTGAAGCGCCCGTGGATGAAGTGTGGGCGAAAACCGTTGAGCGTCTGAGTGCGTCCTGATCTATGAAAAAAGGCTATGAGCTACTGATCTTCGACTGGGACGGCACACTGGCCGATTCCATCGGGCGCATCGTCGAGGCCATGAACGCCGCTGCCGATCGTGCCGGTGAGGCGCAAAGCAGTGACGAGGCGGTCAAGGGCATCATCGGCCTGGCCCTGGGCGAGGCCATTCATACCCTGTACCCGCACCTGGCACCTGCGCAGGTCGAAACCTTCCGTCAGCACTATGCCGATATCTACATGGCGCTGGACCAGCAGCCTTCGCCGTTGTTCGATGGCGTTGTCGAGTCGCTGGACGCCTTCCGTGCCGAGGGTTACCGCCTGGCGGTGGCTACCGGCAAGGCGCGTCGCGGCCTGGATCGGGTGCTCAAGGCCAATGGTTGGGAGGCGTTCTTCGATATCACCCGCGCCGCCGACGAAACCCGTGGCAAGCCGCATCCTTTGATGCTTGAGGAAATCCTCGGCCATTGCGGCGTCGAACCCGGGCGTGCGCTGATGGTCGGAGATTCGGCGTTCGACCTGCAGATGGCCAGCAATGCCGGTATGCATTCGGTGGCGGTGGGCTATGGTGCCATGTCGCTGCAGGCGCTGGCCGAATTCGGCCCGCAGGTGTGCATCAACCACTTTTCCCAGCTGCGCGAGTGGCTGGCTGGTTCCGCAATTCCACTTCCAAGGTAGGTAAGCATGGCAGATGAATGGAAAGCCCCCGAGGCCGAGCCCGAGGAGCGTGAAGAGCGCAAAAGCTGGAAGCTGCTGGAGAAGACCCTGCTGGCCAGCGTGCAGGAGCAGCGTCGGTCGCGGCGCTGGGGCATCTTCTTCAAGCTGCTGACCTTCGTCTACCTGTTCGGCATCCTGGCGTTGTTCACGCCGCTGATGGACATGGACAAGGCCGCGTCGCGCAGTGCCAGCCATACCGCGCTGGTCGAGGTGCGCGGGGTGATTGCCGATCAGGAGGCCGCCAGCGCCGACAATATCGTCAAGAGCCTGCGCGAGGCGTTCAAGGACAGCAAGACCAAGGCTGTGGTGATGCGCATCAACAGCCCGGGTGGCAGCCCGGTGCAGGCGGGTTATGTGTATGACGAAATCCGCCGTTTGCGGGCCGAATACCCGGCCATCAAGCTGTATGCGGTCATTGCGGACCTTGGTGCTTCCGGTGCCTATTACATCGCCAGTGCGGCGGACGAAATCTATGCCGATAAAGCCAGCCTGGTCGGCTCCATTGGTGTGACGGCGGCCGGCTATGGTTTTGTCGGCACCATGGAGAAGCTCGGCGTGGAGCGGCGTTCTTACACGTCGGGTGAGCACAAGGCGTTTCTCGACCCGTTCTCACCGGAAAAGCCTGATGAAACCCGGTTCTGGCAGGGCGTGCTGGACACCACGCACAACCAGTTCATTGCCATGGTCAAGCAGGGCCGTGGCGAGCGCCTGAAGGACAAAGAGCATCCAGAGTTGTTCAGTGGCCTGATCTGGTCGGGTGAACAGGCCAAGGCGCTGGGGTTGGTGGACGGGCTGGGCAGTGCCAGTTATGTGGCACGTGAGGTCGTTGGTGAGAAAGAGTTGGTGGACTTCACCGTTCAGGAGTCGCCGTTCGACCGCTTCTCCAAGCGTGTAGGGGCTAGCGTGGCCGAGCACCTGGCGATGTGGATGGGGTTCCAGGGGCCACAGTTGCGCTGAAGGTTCGTCGCACGGTCTGCGGCGCCTGATTAATCGAGCGCCGCCCGCGCGGCGCTCGATCTGTCGGGCGCAACAAATCTCCAGGCGGGCTAAGGGATATCCACGCCTTCCTTTGTCAGCATGTCCACCAGCCTAATCAACGGCAGCCCGATCAGGCTGGTTGCATCGCACCCATGCGTGCTCTGGAACAGGCTCACCCCCAATCCCTCAGCCTTGAAGCTTCCTGCGCAATCCAGTGGCTGTTCCGCCGTCACATAGCGCTCCACCCGCTCCCTGCTCAATTCGCGCAGCGTCACCGTAAACGGCACGCAGTCCACCTGGCAGTGCCCGGTCGCAGTATTGAGCAATGCCAGCCCGGTCAGAAAACTCACCTGCTGCCCGCTGCACTCCAGCAGTTGCTCGCAGGCCCGCTCGAACGTGTGAGGTTTGCCCAGCACCTGTTCGCCCAATACTGCAACCTGGTCCGAGCCGATGATCAGGTGTCCGGGGTGGCTTCCCGCCAAGGCTTCGGCCTTTTGCCTGGCCAGCCGGCGCACCAGGTCCACGGCGGGTTCATCAGCCAGGCGCTGCTCGTCTATATCGGGGCTTGCCCAGGTGAAGGGCAGGCGCAGGCGTGCGAGCAGTTCGCGGCGATAGGCAGAGCTGGAAGCCAGTAGCAAAGGAAGCATGGTAGACTCCTGAATCAGTTGAACAAATTCTATCACGCACGATGCCGCCTAATTTCCTTTGACAGGGGCGGGGGGCATCCCTATTATGCTGCGCCTATGTTGAATGACCCGATTCCACCTCACGTTGACCCGCGCAAATTAGCCGATCGTGGCGTAACCCTTAACGGTTCGCTGCAACTCGCTGATTTGGAAAGACTCTGCGACCCGCTTTCCGACAATGTCGGTACGGTGCAGGCGAAGTTCGATTTTGAACGAGATGAACAGCACGTCGTGGTTATCCACAGCGAGCTGGACGTCGAAGTCAAGATGGTTTGCCAGCGTTGTCTTGAGCTGGTCACCCTGCCGATTCACAGCGAATGTACTTACGCCGTGGTGAAGGAGGGTGCGAATACCCAGTCGTTGCCGAAAGGCTATGACGTGCTGGAACTGGGCGAAGATCCTTTGGATCTGCAGGCATTGATCGAGGAGGAGCTTCTGCTCGCCTTGCCAATCGTGCCTGCTCATCATCCGGAAGAATGCCAGCAGCCGGCGGGCGCAGACGAGCCCGAATCGAGCAAGGACGAGGTATCGCGGTCCAACCCGTTCAGTGTTTTGGCGCAGTTAAAGCGTGACCCAAACGTTTAGGAGTTAATCAATTATGGCTGTTCAGCAGAACAAAAAATCCCGCTCTGCCCGTGACATGCGCCGTTCGCACGACGCCCTGTCGGAAAACGCGCTGTCGGTAGAGAAAACCACCGGTGAAGTTCACCTGCGCCACCACGTTTCGCCAGAAGGCGTATACCGTGGTCGCAAAGTGGTCGACAAGGGCGCTGACGAGTAATCCTTGTCCGCTCAGATCATCGCGATCGACGCAATGGGCGGGGACTTCGGTCCCCGCAGCATTGTCCAGGCTAGCATTGCCTGCCTTTCTGCTACTCCCTCGCTGCACCTGACCCTCGTCGGTCAACCCTCACTCCTGGAAGATCTTGTCAGCGGCCTTGCGGCTGCGGATCGCGCGCGTCTGCAGATTGTCGCCGCCAGTGAGGTGGTCGGCATGGATGAGCGGCCCTCCCAGGCATTGCGGGGCAAGCCGGATTCGTCGATGCGCATCGCCCTGGAACTGGTGCGTGACGGCAAGGCCCAGGCCTGCGTCAGTGCCGGCAATACCGGCGCGCTGATGGCGCTGTCCCGTTTCGTGCTCAAGACCTTGCCGGGTATCGACCGGCCCGCCATGGTGGCCGCAATTCCGACTCAGGCGGGTTACTGCCAGTTGCTCGACCTGGGTGCCAATGTCGATTGCAGTGCCGAAAACCTCTACCAGTTTGCCGTGATGGGCTCGGTGGCTGCTCAGGCCCTGGGTGTGCATCGTCCACGGGTGGCGCTGCTGAACATCGGCACCGAGGACATCAAGGGCAATCAGCAGGTCAAGCTGGCTGCCAGCCTGTTGCAGAATGCCCGTGGGCTTAACTACGTGGGTTTTGTCGAAGGTGACGGGCTGTATCGTGGTGAGGCCGATGTGGTGGTGTGCGATGGGTTCGTCGGCAATATCCTGCTCAAGTCCAGCGAGGGGCTGGCGACGATGATCGCTGCGCGCATCGAGCAGTTGTTCAAGGGCGGCGTGTTGTCGCGGGCGGCCGGGGCGGTGGCCATGCCGCTGCTCAAGCGTCTGCAGGCCGACCTGGCGCCGGCGCGGCACAATGGTGCCAGTTTTCTGGGGTTGCAGGGCATTGTCATCAAGAGCCATGGCTCGGCGGGCGTGCAGGGCTTCCAGAGTGCTATCCAGCGGGCGCTGATCGAGATACAGGAGAACCTGCCGCAGCGCTTGCATGGGCGCCTCGAAGACCTGTTGCCTTAGGCATTTTGCCCATGAAGTGCTTAAATGTGACCGCTTGGTCTGTGTATCCATCCAAGTTTTCAGATTCCGCGCCTGGCCCAGGGCCTGGCGCACCCTATCCGACGACAAGATCATAAGGGCTTGTTCAATGTCTGCATCTCTCGCATTCGTCTTTCCCGGTCAAGGTTCCCAGTCGCTGGGCATGCTCGCCGAGCTCGGCGCCGAGAAGCCAGTGATCATCGAAACCTTCAAGGAAGCGTCCGAAGCCCTGGGTTACGACCTGTGGAAGCTGGTCCAGGAAGGTCCTGAAGAGCAACTCAACCAGACCGACAAGACCCAGCCGGCCATCCTCACCGCGTCCATCGCGCTGTGGCGCCTGTGGCTGGAAGAGGGCGGCGCGCAGCCAGCCTTCGTTTCCGGCCACAGCCTGGGCGAATACAGTGCCCTGGTCGCTGCGGGCAGCATCACCCTGAAAGACGCTGTTCGCCTGGTCGAGCGCCGCGGTCAGCTGATGCAGGAGGCCGTACCGGCGGGTCATGGTGCCATGGCTGCCATCCTCGGCCTGGACGACGCTGTGGTCGTTGAAATCTGCGCCGAAGCCGCTGAAGACCAAGTGGTCAGCGCCGTCAACTTCAACTCGCCAGGCCAGGTGGTCATCGCTGGCAATAAAGCTGCCGTGGATCGCGCCATGGAGCTGTGCAAGGCCAAGGGCGCCAAACGCGCCCTGCCGTTGGCGGTCAGCGTGCCGTCGCACTGTGCCCTGATGAAGCCGGCGGCCGAGCGCTTTGCCGAGTCGGTCAACGCCATCGAGTGGAAGGCCCCGCAAATTCCAGTGGTGCAGAACGTCACGGCTGCTGTTGCCGCCGACCTCGATGCACTCAAGCACGACCTGCTGGCGCAACTGTACCTGCCTGTGCGTTGGGTGGAGTGTGTGCAGACCCTGGCTGCCAGCGGTGCGGTCAACCTGGTCGAGTGTGGCCCGGGCAAGGTCCTGGCTGGCCTGAACAAGCGTTGCGCCGATGGCGTGACCACTTACAACCTCAACACCCCTGATGCCGTTGCCGCCACCCGCGCGGCACTGGCCTGATTTGGAGAAGCTTGCATGAGCCTGCAAGGTAAAGTTGCACTGGTCACCGGCGCCAGCCGTGGCATTGGCCAGGCCATCGCCCTCGAGCTGGGCCGCCAGGGCGCGACCGTGATCGGCACCGCCACTTCGGCGTCCGGCGCCGAGCGCATCGCTGCCACCCTGAAAGAGCACGGCATCACCGGTACCGGCATGGAGCTGAACGTGACCAGCGCCGAGTCCGTTGAAGCGGTACTGGCCGCCATCGGCGAGCAGTTCGGCGCACCGGCCATTTTGGTCAACAACGCCGGCATCACCCGCGACAACCTGATGCTGCGCATGAAAGACGACGAGTGGTTCGACGTGATCGACACCAACCTGAACAGCCTCTACCGTCTGTCCAAGGGCGTGCTGCGTGGCATGACCAAGGCACGTTGGGGTCGTATCATCAGCATCGGCTCGGTCGTGGGTGCCATGGGTAACGCCGGTCAGGCCAACTATGCGGCCGCCAAGGCTGGCCTGGAAGGCTTCAGTCGCGCCCTGGCGCGTGAAGTGGGCTCGCGTGGCATCACCGTCAACTCGGTGACCCCGGGCTTCATCGACACCGACATGACCCGCGAGCTGCCAGAAGCGCAGCGCGAAGCCCTGCAGACCCAGATTCCGCTGGGCCGCCTGGGCCAGGCTGACGAAATCGCCAAGGTGGTTTCGTTCCTGGCATCCGACGGCGCTGGCTACGTGACCGGCGCTACCGTGCCGGTCAACGGCGGGATGTACATGTAACACTGCAACTCAATGTGACGGATTTCGTAAAAAAAGAGTCATACTGCGAGCCTAAAATCCGTTATAAAGCTGCAACCAGATTCCAGGCAGCGGGTGGGGTGACTGGCGTGAAAGCGCGTTTCGCTTGAAAAGCGAACGTCTTTCTATAAAATTAGCCACCGGCCAGCTGCCTGACATATATCCATTAGGAGTAAACCTAGGTATGAGCAACATCGAAGAACGCGTCAAGAAAATCGTCGCCGAGCAACTGGGCGTCAAGGAAGAAGAAGTGACTCTCGAGAAGTCCTTCGTTGATGACCTGGGTGCCGATTCGCTTGACACCGTTGAGCTGGTGATGGCTCTGGAAGAGGAATTCGAGACCGAAATCCCTGACGAAGAAGCCGAGAAGATCACTACCGTTAAAGCTGCCGTAGACTACGTCATTGCCCACCAAGGCTAAGACGCTTTAGTCGACGCTTCTTGTCGGGGAAAACCGCACTGCCTTCGCCGGCGTGCGGTTTTTTCTTTGCGAGCACGCCGCGTTCTGGCGGGGCTGCTTTGTTCACCGCGCACCGAGAGCCTGTTGTCATTTCATTCCATCGTATGAATGCAATGCCAAGAGACTCTGTTATTAGAAAAGGAGAGTACTGTGTCGCGTAGACGCGTCGTGGTCACCGGTATGGGTATGCTGTCGCCACTGGGTACCGATGTACCGAGCACCTGGCAGGGCATTCTGGCTGGCCGCAGTGGCATTGGTCCGATCGAACACACGGACCTGTCTGCCTACTCCACCCGTTTTGGCGGCTCGGTGAAAGGCTTCGAAGTCGAGCAATACCTGTCGGCCAAAGAGGCCCGCAAGCTCGACCTGTTCATCCAGTACGGCCTGGCGGCCGGTTTCCAGGCGGTGCGTAATGCCGGCCTGGAGGTCACCGACGCCAATCGCGAGCGTATTGGCGTGGCCATGGGCTCGGGTATCGGTGGCCTGACCAACATCGAAGAAACCAGCCGCACCCTGCACGACTCGGGGCCGCGCCGCATTTCGCCGTTCTTCGTGCCGGGCTCGATCATCAACATGATCTCCGGGTTCCTGTCGATCCACCTGGGTCTGCAAGGGCCGAACTACGCCATTGCCACCGCCTGCACCACCGGCACCCATTGCATCGGCATGGCCGCACGCAATATCGCCTACGGTGAGGCCGACGTGATGATCGCCGGTGGCGCCGAAATGGCCGCCTGCGGCCTGGGCATGGGCGGTTTCGGTGCTTCGCGCGCGCTGTCCACCCGCAACGACGAGCCAAGCCGGGCCAGCCGCCCGTGGGACAAGGGCCGTGACGGCTTCGTGTTGTCTGACGGTGCCGGTGCCTTGGTGCTCGAAGAACTGGAGCACGCCCAGGCGCGTGGTGCGACCATCTATGCCGAGCTGGTTGGCTTTGGCATGAGCGGCGACGCCTACCACATGACTTCGCCGCCCGACACTGGCGAAGGCGCTGCCCGTTGCATGGCCAACGCCCTGCGCGATGCCGGTATCAAGCCGGAAGAGGTCAGCTACATCAACGCCCACGGCACTTCGACCCCTGCGGGCGACGTGGCCGAAGTGGCTGCGATCAAGCGCGTGTTCGGTGAGCATGCCTACAAGCTGGCTGTCAGCTCGACCAAGTCGATGACCGGTCACCTGCTGGGTGCTGCCGGCGCGGTGGAGGCGATCTTCAGCGTACTGGCCATCAACAGCCAGATGGCACCGCCCACCATCAACCTGGACGAGCCGGACGAAGGTTGTGACCTTGACTTCGTGCCGCACCAGGCGCGCAGCATGCCGATCGACGTGGTGTTGTCCAACTCGTTCGGCTTTGGCGGCACCAACGGCTCGCTGGTGTTCCGCCGGTTCGCCGGTTGATGCACGGCTGGATCGATGGCCAGCCGGCGGCTGCACTCAACCTGCAGAACCGTGGCCTGGCCTACGGCGATGGCCTGTTCGAGACCATTGCCGTGCGCGGCGGTCGCCCCAGCTTGCTGGACGGCCACCTCGCACGCCTGGCGCTGGGCTGCCAGCGCCTGGCGATCAACGCCGACCTGGCGCTGGTGCGCGACGAACTGCTTCGCTATGCCAACCAGCTCGGGGAAGGCGTAGCCAAACTTATCCTCACCCGTGGCGACAGCCAGCGTGGCTATGCCCCGGTAGCCGATGCCGCGCCACGGCGCATCCTGCAGGGCAGTCCGTTGCCCGGTTATCCTCTTGAGCATGCCGAGCAAGGCGTGCGGTTGTTCCCTTGCCAGACCCGGCTTGGGGAACAACCGCTGCTGGCCGGGCTCAAACACCTCAACCGCCTGGAGCAGGTGCTGGCACGTGCCGAATGGCAGGACAGCGAACACGCCGAAGGCCTGATGCGTGACGGGCAGGGCAGGGTAATCGAAGGGGTATACAGCAATCTGTTCCTGGTGCGCGACGGCGTGCTGCTTACCGCCGACCTCAGCCGCTGTGGTGTAGCCGGGGTGATGCGTGCGGCGTTGCTGGAGCAGGCCGTACTGCTGGGCATCCCGGCGCAGGTCTGTGACCTGCCGTTCAAGGCGCTGGAGCACGCAGATGAAGTATTTGTTTGCAATAGCGTTTACGGCATTTGGCCCGTGCGTGGCGTAGCCGCGCTAAACTGGTCGCCTGGCCCGCTCACCCGTAAACTGCAGGCCGTTGCCCGTACGTTACTGGAAACCTGAATTCGTGAGACGTAAATTCCTGCTGCTGCTGGAAATGGCCTTGATCCTTGCCGGCCTGGCGCTTGGCTGGTCGGCCTGGAAGGTCAACGCCGTCCTGGAGCAGCCCTTGCACATCACGCAGGAGCGCCTGCTCGATGTACCCAATGGCACCACCCCCAACCGCATGTTCTATCGCATGCAGAGCGAAGGGTTGCTCGAAGACGCCGTGTGGCTGCGCTTGTACTGGCGCTTCAACATGGCCGGCACCCCCCTGCACACCGGCGAGTACCGCCTCACCCCGGGCATGACCGTCGGGCAGCTGTTCGATGCCTGGCGACGTGCTGATGTGGTGCAGTACAACCTCACGCTGGTCGAAGGCTGGACCTTCCGCCAGGTACGCTCGGCCGTGGCCAAGCATGAAAAGATCAAGCACACCCTGGACGGCCTGTCGGACTCCGAAGTGATGGACAAGCTCGGCCATACCGGCGTGTTCCCGGAAGGGCGCTTCTTCCCGGACACGTACCGCTTCGTGCGTGGCATGAGCGATGTCGAGTTGCTGCAACAGGCCTACATGCGTCTGGACGAAGTGCTGGCCAAGGAATGGGCCGAGCGCACCACCGACCTGCCATACCGCGACCCGTACCAGGCGCTGATCATGGCTTCGCTGGTGGAAAAGGAAACCGGTATCCCTCAGGAACGTGGGCAGATAGCCGGCGTGTTCGTGCGGCGCCTGCGCCTGGGCATGATGCTGCAGACCGACCCGACGGTGATCTACGGCATGGGTGAGCGTTACAACGGCAAGATTACCCGCGCCGACCTGCGCGAACCGACGCCCTACAACACCTATACCATCACAGGGTTGCCGCCGACCCCGATTGCCATGGTCGGTCGCGAAGCGATTCATGCGGCGCTCAACCCGTCGAACGGTACCAGCCTGTACTTCGTCGCCCGTGGCGACGGTAGCCACGTGTTCTCCGACGACCTCGATGACCACAACTCGGCGGTGCGCGAGTTCCAGCTCAAGCGCCGTGCAGACTACCGCTCCAGCCCCGCCCCGCAGCAAGAGGCACAACCGGCTGCTGAAGACGCCCAGCCCGAGGTGCCTGCGGCGGATGAGCCGGCTACGCAGCCGGCACCCGATGAGCCCCCTGTGCAAGACGCCCCTGCCGGTGGCGCGCAAGCGGCCGAACGGCCGACGCCTGACGAACAACATTAAGGACTGCCTGTGAGCGGCTTGTTTATTACGCTGGAAGGCCCCGAAGGCGCGGGCAAGAGCACCAATCGTGACTACCTGGCCGCGCGCTTGTGCGAGCAGGGCCTGGATGTGGTATTGACCCGGGAGCCTGGTGGTACGCCGCTGGCCGAAAAAGTGCGCGAACTGTTGCTGGCTCCCAGCGATGAAACCATGGCAGCCGACACTGAGCTGCTGCTGGTATTCGCTGCGCGCGCCCAGCACCTGGCACAGGTCATTCGTCCGGCATTGGCTCGCGGGGCCGTCGTGTTGTGTGACCGCTTCACGGACGCCACCTATGCCTATCAAGGGGGTGGCCGTGGTTTGTCTGTCGAGCGTATCGCTGCCCTGGAGCAATTTGTACAGGGCGACTTGCGCCCAGATCTGACCCTGGTGTTCGACCTGCCGGTCGAAGTTGGCCTTGCCCGCGCCGCCGCTCGCGGTCGCCTGGACCGTTTCGAGCAGGAAGGCCAGGCCTTCTTCGAAGCCGTTCGCCAGGCGTATCTGCAGCGCGCCCAGCGCGAGCCACAGCGCTACAGCCTGCTGGACGCCGCGCAATCCCTTGAGGCCGTGCAGCGGGCCATTGACGTGCTGCTGCCCGGCATCGTGGAGCGTTGCCGTGGCTGAGGCCTACCCTTGGCAGCAGGCCCTCTGGCAGCAGCTGGCCGGCCGAAGCCAGCACGCCCATGCCTATCTGTTGCACGGGCCACAGGGTATCGGCAAGCGGGCCTTGGCAGAGCGCCTGATGGCCCTTTTGCTGTGTCAGCAGCCTCAGGGCCTGAACGCCTGCGGTGGGTGCAAGTCTTGCCTGCTGCTCAAGGCGGGTAGCCACCCGGACAACTTCGTCCTCGAACCTGAAGAGGCCGATAAGCCGATCAAGGTCGACCAGGTGCGCGAACTGGTAGCCTTCGTGGTGCAGACGGCCCAGCTGGGCGGGCGCAAGGTCGTCTTGATCGAGCCGGTGGAGGCGATGAACGTAAATGCCTCCAACGCACTGCTCAAAAGCCTTGAAGAGCCCTCTGGCGATACCGTGTTGCTGTTGGTCACACACCAGCCTAGCCGCCTGCTGGCCACCATCAAGAGCCGCTGCCAGCAGGTCGCCTGCCCGCAGCCCAGCTTGGCCCAGAGCCAGGCTTGGCTGGCCGAAGCGTTGCCCGACAGTGACCAGGCCGAACGTGACGAGCTGCTGACGTTGGCGGCCGGTTCGCCATTGATGGCAGTCAGTCTGCAGGCGCAAGGCGTGCGTGAGCAGCGTGCGCTGGTTACCGATGGGGTGAAGAAGCTGCTCAAACAGCAGCAATCGCCGAGTCAGTTGGCCGATGCCTGGAACGGTGTACCGTTGTTGCTGCTGTTCGACTGGTTTTGCGATTGGTCGCACCTGATCCTGCGCTACCAGTTGACCCAGGACGAGGAAGGTTTAGGCTTGGCCGATATGCGCAAGGTGGTGCAATACCTGGCGCAGAAGAGCCGCCAGGCCAAGGTGCTGGAGGTGCAGGCGTGGATCCTGGAGCAGCGCCAGAAGGTGCTGGGCAAGGCCAACCTCAACCGTGCCCTGTTGCTAGAGTCGCTGCTGGCTCACTGGCTGCAATTGCCGGGCGCCCGCTGATTTCCCATTTTTCATGTGTGCTGTTATCCCATGCTCGTAGATTCCCATTGCCACCTCGACCGTCTTGACCTGAGCGCCCATCAGGGCTCCCTCGATGCTGCCTTGCAGGCGGCGCGTGAGCGTGGGGTGGGGCACTTCCTCTGTATCGGTGTCAGTGCCGAGAACGCCGGCGCGGTGAAAGCCCTGAGCGAGCAATACGCCGATGTTGATTGCTCGGTAGGTGTACACCCGCTGGACCTCGCGCCGGGTGAAACCCCAGCGCTGGAGTGGCTGCTGCGCGAGCTGGCCCACCCGCATGTGGTAGCGATTGGCGAAACCGGGCTGGATTATCACTATGAGCCCGAAGCTGCCGAACTGCAGCAGGCTTCGTTCCGCCTGCACCTGGAAGCCTCGCGGCAGACTGGCAAGCCGGTGATCGTGCACACCCGGGCGGCACGCGCCGATACCCTGGCGTTGTTACGCGAGGCCAACCTGCCGCAGGCCGGCGTGCTGCATTGCTTTACCGAAGACTGGGACATGGCCAGGGCGGCGCTGGATCTGGGGTATTACATTTCCCTGTCTGGCATCGTGACGTTCCGCAATGCCGAAGCCCTGCGCGAAGTGGCGCGGCAGGTGCCGGTCGATCGGCTGCTGGTGGAAACCGATTCGCCGTACCTGGCGCCGATTCCGCACCGGGGCAAGCCGAATTTGCCGCAGTATGTGCGCGAGGTGGCGGAGTATGTGGCCTCGTTGCGGGGGGCCAGTTATGAGCAACTGGCGGAGCAAACCACGGCGAACTTCAAGCGGTTGTTCCCCTTGGCGCGAGTGCGCTGATCGCTCGAACTGTATTCCCTGGCCAGTCCACCCTGCGGGGCGCACAAAAAAAACCCGGGTTCTGGGGGGGGAATCCGGGTTAAGACCATTAGGAGTAAAACAAAGGTACGCGGTCCCTGAGCACCTTTATCGGCGCGCCACTTGGGGGGGATGCGCCGCGCCAACACTTCAAGTATTGGTCAGGTTTGGCGCAGTGCCAGTGCATATTGGTCGTTTTTTAAACAGATTTGGAATACACCGAGGTGCCATTCCTCCCGCAGCGCATGGCCATATGCATCGTGAAACACAGACATGCTTGGATGATCCGTGCAATTTCCCGCAAGTTAGGCATAATAAACCGCTTCGATTGTCATCCAGTCCTTCCCATGCAGAAAGAACCTCGTAAGGTCCGTGAGTTTCGCCGTCGCGAACAGGAAATCCTCGACACCGCGCTCAAGCTGTTTCTCGAACAGGGTGAAGACAGCGTCACCGTCGAGATGATCGCCGACGCCGTGGGCATCGGCAAAGGCACGATCTACAAGCACTTCAAGTCCAAGGCGGAGATCTACCTGCGCCTGATGCTCGACTATGAGCGTGACCTGAACGCACTGTTGCACTCGGCCGACGTCGACCGCGACAAGGAAGCCCTGTCGCGTGCCTACTTCGAGTTCCGCATGCGCGACCCGCAACGTTACCGGCTGTTCGACCGCCTGGAAGAAAAGGTGGTCAAGGGCAATCAGGTGCCGGAAATGGTCGAGCAACTGCACAGCATTCGGGCCTCCAACTTCGACCGCCTGACCCAGCTGATCAAAGGCCGCATCAGCGAAGGCAAGCTTGAAGACGTGCCGCCCTATTTCCACTATTGCGCCGCCTGGGCACTGGTGCATGGCGCCGTGGCGCTGTACCACTCGCCGTTCTGGAGCAATGTGCTGGAGGACCAGGAGGGCTTCTTCCAGTTCCTGATGGACATTGGCGTGCGCATGGGTAACAAGCGCAAGCGCGATCCGGAACCTTCGAACTGAAGCGCAGCTTCCTTCGCTGCTGATACCCGGTATGAAGCGGGGGCTTGCAAAAACCTGATTTATGAGTCAGGTTTTGCCAGCCCTCATCATCCATGCCGGAGTCATTCATGATTGTCGATCGTCAAGGCAGGCGTTTTCGCAACCTGCGCGTCAGCCTGACGGCTGCCTGCAATTACGCCTGCACCTACTGCGTACCAGACGGCAAGCGTCTGGTGGCGGCGCAGGACGAATTGTCGGCGGATGCCCTGGCCCGTGGCGTGGCCTACCTGATCGAAGCGGCCGGTATCGAGCGGCTGCGCATCACGGGCGGTGAGCCGCTGGTCAGCCCACGCCTGGATGCCTTTCTGGCCGCTGTGGCCGAACTAAGCCTCGATGATATTTCGTTGACCACCAATGGCCAGTTGTTGGCGCGCAAGTTGCCCCAGTTGCAGGCAGCTGGCATCCGCCGCCTGAATGTTTCGCTCGACACCCTTGACCCTCAAGCCTTCCGCCGCATTGCGCGGGGTGGCGACCTGGCCAATGTGCTGACAGGTATGGAGCAGGCGAGTGCGAAGGGGATGCGCATCAAGGTGAACATGGTGCCGATGCGTGGGCAGAACCTCGACCAGGTATTGCCCCTGCTGGATTACTGCCTTGAACGCGGCTTTGAGCTTCGCTTCATAGAGCTCATGCGCATGGGCCACCTGGCGCGTGACCGCAATACGTTCCTGCAACAGTTCGTCGGCCTGGACCCACTGCTCACGCTGATTGGCAGCAGGCACACCTATGCCCAAGTCGATGCGCCAGTGGACGCCACGGCTTTGCGCTATCAAATACCTGGGCGTGGGCACTTCGGCGTCATTGCCAACGAAAGCCTGCCGTTCTGCCGCACCTGCTCGCGTTTGCGTTTGTCCTCGACAGGCTGGTTGCATGGCTGCCTTTCGTCCAGCAATCGCCACTTCGTCGGCGATCTGCTGGATAAGCCACGCCATCAAGCATTGCCGGCCCTGCAGCGCTTGCTGGTCAAGGCCTTGGCTGACAAGCAAGAGCAAGCGTTTGCCGGGGATGTGATGGTGATGAAAGTGATCGGCGGCTGAAGCTGGCGCAAAAGCTGCATCCGCCGGCTATTCGCCGGTTTTTCGTCACCGGCCACTGGAGGAAAGATGCGTAGCCTGGTCTTGCTGCTGGCGCTGATGGCGCTGGGCGGTTGCATGAATGTCAGCGATATGGGCGAGGGCGTTCGTTATCACATGAGCGATGCCGGTCTGCTCGACCACAGCGATACCCGTCGCACCCTGTCGATCCGTCTGCAGCCCGATTCGTTCATCTTCATTGGCCAGGGCGCGTTCGTGCCACCGGGCAAGGGGCCGGTGCCACGGCAGAACGTGGTGGCCGAGCAGGCCTTCAAGAGCTTCGTGGAGTATTTCCCGCTGGTGCGCCGTGCTCAAGGCCCGCTGGGCCTGGAAGAAGCCGTTGCCCAGGCACGTTCGGTTGGTGCGGACTACGTGTTGTACACCCGCTTCGCCCGTACCGACGACCGCATCGGCAATGGCGACGAATGGTATGACGAACAGGCGGTCGACCGCTTGGGTTGGGACAGTGGCGTGGTGCAGATGATGCTGATCGAAACCAATACCCGCTACCTGATCGATACCGCACGCATCAAGAGCCGTGGCGGTTTGTTGACGTTCCACGACAATACCCCCGAGGATTTGCTTGGCGCACCGATGCGCGAGTACGCTCGTAGCCTTCTGGGCATGAGCGAATGAGGCAGGCGTGATGAGCGATTCCGGCAAGGCCAATGATCTTCTGGCGCAGATCCCCAAGGCCAAGGGGTTGCCGCCGGTGCATCTGTGGAACCCGGACTTCTGCGGCGACATCGACATGCGGATCGCTCGCGACGGCACCTGGTACTACCTGGGTACGCCGATCGGGCGCAAACCGATGGTGCGGCTGTTCTCCACCATCATCCGCCGCGATGGCGATGACTACTTCCTGGTTACCCCGGTAGAAAAGGTTGGCATCCGCGTGGATGACGCGCCGTTCGTGGCGGTGGCGCTGGAGGTGCTGGGGGAGGGCGAACAGCAGGTGCTGCGCTTTACCAGCAATGTCGAGGATCAGGTGGATGCCGGCCCGGACAGCCCGCTGCGCGTGGTGATCGACCCGGTGACGCAAGAGCCGTCGCCCTATGTGCTGATGCGTAGCAACCTTGAGGCGCTGATTCATCGCAACGTGTTCTACCAGCTGGTGGAACTGGCGGTGCCGCGTGTGATCGACGGTGACGAGTGGCTTGGGGTATGGAGCCAAGGGGCGTTTTACCCGATCGGGCGGAGTAGCTGAAGGCGCTCGATCTGCCAGGCGCTGACATCCTTCCGGTGGGCCACGAAAAAGCCCCCGGTTGCTTGCGCAACCGGGGGCTTTTCAGTGTTTGGCTCCGCGACCTGGACTCGAACCAGGGACCCAATGATTAACAGTCATTTGCTCTACCGACTGAGCTATCGCGGAATCTGCGCGTATCTTACTGATTGCCAAGAGGATGTCAAGCTACCCCTTGGCAAAACAATGAGTTACAGCACTTCCACGATGGCTTTGGTGACAACGTGGATGTTGCTCTGGTTCAGCGCGGCCACTGCGATGCGGCCTGTGTCCAAGGCGTAGATGCCAAAGTCGTTCTTCAGGCGGGCAACCTGTTCAACGGTCAGGCCCGAGTAGGAGAACATGCCGACCTGACGGCCAACGAAGCTGAAATCGCGCTTGGCGCCATATTCGGCCAGCAGCGAAACCATCTGTTTGCGCATGCCGTGGATGCGCTCGCGCATTTCGGCCAGTTCGGTTTCCCACATCTGGCGCAGTTCGGCACTGTTCAGTACGGTGGCCACGATGGTGGCGCCGTGGGTTGGCGGGTTGGAGTAGGTGGTGCGGATCACGCGCTTGACCTGCGACAGCACGCGGGTGCTCTCGTCCTTGGATGCGGTGACGATCGACAGTGCTCCCACGCGCTCGCCGTACAGCGAGAACGATTTGGAGAACGAGCTGGAAACGAAGAACTCCAGGCCCGACTCGGCGAACAGACGCACGGCGAAGGCGTCTTCGGCGATACCGTCACCAAAGCCTTGGTAGGCCATGTCGAGGAACGGTACGTGGCCTTTGGCCTTGACCACTTCCAGGACGTTTTTCCAGTCATCCAGGCTCAGGTCGACGCCGGTCGGGTTGTGGCAGCAGGCGTGCAGCACCACGATCGAGCCGGACGGCAGGTTGTTCAGGTCTTCGAGCATGCCGGCGCGGTTGACGTCATGGGTCGGCGCGTCGTAGTAGCGGTAATTCTGCACCGGGAAGCCGGCCGATTCGAACAGGGCGCGGTGGTTTTCCCAGCTTGGGTCGCTGATGGCAACCACGGCGTTTGGCGAGATACGCTTGAGGAAGTCGGCGCCAATCTTCAGTGCGCCGGTACCGCCGACGGCCTGCACGGTAACCACGCGGCCAGCGGCCAGCAGTGGCGACTCGGCGCCGAAGATCAGTTTTTGCACGGCCTGGTCGTAGGTGGCGATACCGTCGATCGGCAGGTAGCCGCGCGAGGCGTGCTGGGCGGCACGCTGGGTCTCGGCTTCGATCACGGCGCGCAGCAGCGGAATGCGGCCTTCCTCATTGCAGTACACGCCAACGCCCAGGTTGACCTTGTCGGTACGTGGGTCGGCGTTGAATGCTTCGTTGAGGCCCAGAATAGGGTCGCGGGGTGCCAGCTCGACAGCGGAAAACAGGCTCATTGTTACCTTGGCTCTGATTGGAGAGTGATAGGACGTACACGCTCCAGCCGAATGCACTGAAGCGGTGCACAAACGGGGAGTCAGTATAGTGATACCGACCGGTCACTGCGACACTCGGGCACAGCTTTTCCGGCTATTTGCGCAAATATTTTTCGACCATTGGTCGAATTGCCGGGTCCACCGTTACACGCGCTCACAGCTACGCCTTGAAAGCGCCCCCAGGCGGGCGCATTTGGGTATAGACTACTGGCTAAATTTACAGTTGCTGCAGCACCGCGAGGTCCGTCATGTCCGAGTTCCAGCTCGTCACCCGTTTCCAGCCGGCCGGCGACCAGCCCGAGGCCATTCGCCAGATGGTCGAAGGCATCGAGGCGGGGCTGTCGCACCAGACGTTGCTCGGGGTGACCGGGTCGGGCAAGACCTTCAGCATTGCCAATGTCATCCAGCAGGTGCAGCGCCCGACCCTGGTGCTGGCGCCTAACAAGACCCTGGCCGCGCAGCTGTACGGCGAATTCAAGGCGTTTTTCCCCAACAATGCGGTGGAGTATTTCGTTTCCTACTACGACTACTACCAGCCTGAAGCCTACGTGCCGTCTTCGGACACCTTCATCGAGAAGGACGCGTCGATCAACGACCATATCGAGCAGATGCGCCTGTCGGCGACCAAGGCACTGCTGGAGCGGCGCGATGCGATCATCGTGACCACCGTTTCGTGCATCTATGGTTTGGGTAGCCCCGAGTCCTACCTGAAAATGGTCCTGCACGTAGACCGTGGTGACAAGCTTGATCAGCGTGCACTGCTGCGCCGGCTGGCTGATCTGCAATACACCCGCAACGAAATGGACTTTGCCCGTGCCACGTTCCGCGTGCGCGGTGATGTGATCGACATTTTCCCGGCCGAATCGGACCTTGAGGCCATCCGTATCGAGCTGTTCGATGACGAGGTGGAAAATATCGCCGCCTTCGACCCGCTCACCGGCGAGGTCTTCCGCAAGTTGCCGCGTTTTACCTTCTACCCCAAAAGCCACTACGTCACGCCGCGGGAAACCCTGCTGGAGGCGGTGGAGGGTATCAAGGAAGAGTTGAAGGAGCGCCTGGAGTACCTGCAAAAGGCCAACAAGCTGGTGGAGGCGCAGCGTCTGGAACAACGTACCCGCTTCGACCTGGAGATGATCCTGGAGCTGGGCTACTGCAACGGCATCGAGAACTACTCGCGCTACCTGTCTGGCCGCCCGGCCGGCGCACCACCGCCCACCTTGTACGACTACCTGCCGCCGGATGCGCTACTGGTGATCGATGAATCCCACGTGAGTGTTCCGCAGGTCGGGGCCATGTACAAAGGCGACCGCTCGCGCAAGGAAACCCTGGTCGAGTACGGCTTTCGCATGCCCTCGGCGCTGGATAACCGCCCCATGCGTTTCGATGAATGGGAGGCTGTCAGCCCGCAAACCATCTTTGTGTCCGCTACCCCTGGCCCCTACGAGGCTGAGCACGCTGGGCGCGTGGTGGAGCAGGTGGTGCGCCCGACCGGCCTCGTCGACCCCCAGGTCGAGGTGCGCCCGGCACTGACCCAGGTGGACGACCTGTTGTCGGAGATCCGCAAGCGTGTGGCCCTGGGCGAGCGGGTGCTGGCCACCACGCTGACCAAGCGCATGGCCGAAGACCTGACCGACTACCTGGCCGACCATGACGTGCGGGTGCGCTACCTGCACTCGGACATCGACACCGTGGAGCGGGTGGAAATCATCCGCGACCTGCGGCTGGGTACTTTCGATGTGCTGGTCGGTATCAACCTGCTGCGTGAGGGCCTGGACATGCCGGAGGTGTCGCTGGTGGCGATCCTGGATGCCGACAAGGAAGGGTTCCTGCGTTCCGAGCGGTCGCTGATCCAGACCATCGGGCGTGCTGCGCGTAACCTCAATGGCCGGGCGATCCTGTACGCCGACACTGTCACCGGTTCGATGCAGCGGGCGATTGACGAAACCGAGCGCCGCCGCGAGAAGCAGATCGCGTTCAACGAAGCCAACGGCATCGTGCCCAAGGGCGTGGTCAAGGACATCACCGACATCATGGAAGGTGCTACTGTCCCTGGCGCGCGCAGCAAGAAACGCAAGGGCATGGCCAAGGCGGCGGAGGAGAGCGCCCGTTACGAAGCCGAACTGCGCACGCCGGGCGAGATCACCAAGCGTATCAAGCAACTGGAAGAGAAGATGATGCAGTTTGCCCGCGATCTGGAATTCGAGGCGGCGGCGCAGTTGCGCGACGAGATCACTCAACTGCGGGAGCGGTTGATTACCAGCTGAAGCCTGTCGCCGGCCATGCGGGAGCGGGCGTGCCCGCTCCCGCATGGGGCGCATTTAATCTGAAATAGCCTCAGTGGGCTTCCCCGGCTTTCAAGCCTTCCGGCAACTTCCGGGTCAGCAACACCGCCACCATACTCACCGCCAACCCAATCCCAACGAAGTGGAACGCATCGTTGTACGCCATGATCAACGCCTGCTGGTGAGTAATCTCGCTCAACTTCCCCAGCGCCGCATTGTCATTCCCCAGCCTTTCGGCCAGCTGCGCCAGCCGCTCCGCCACCTGCGGGTTGCTCGGCACCACCGCCTCCCGCAGGTAATCGAAGTACACCTTGGTCCGCGCATCCAGCAGGGTGGCCAGCAAGGCAATGCCAATCGCTCCACCCAGATTACGCAGGATATTGAACAGGCTCGAAGCCGACCCGGCATCCTGCGGCTGGATGTAGGCTGTGGCGATCAACGAAATGGTCACCATGATCATCGGTTGGCCCAAGGCGCGGATGATCTGGATCTGGTTGAACTGCGGCCCGGCAAAATCCGGGTTGAGCACCCCCGAGCCGAAACTGGCCGCACCGAACAGGCAGAACCCCAACGCACACAGCACCTTGGGCGAAACCACTTTCATCAGTTGCGGTACCAGCGGAATCAGGAACAGCTGCGGAATCCCCATCCACATGATCACCTCGCCGATCTGCAAGGCGTTGTAACCCTGCACCTGCGCCAGGTACAGCGGCAACAGGTAGATCGACCCGTACAGCCCCACGCCCATGCCCAGGCTGGCAATGCTCGACAGGCCAAAATTACGGTTGCCCAGGATGCGCAGGTTGATCAGCGGGTTTGGCCTGGAAAACTGCAGGATGACGAAGGTGATCAGGCTGACCAGGGCGATGCTGCCCAGGCCCACGATGAGGTGCGATTCCAGCCAGTCCTTGCGGTGGCCTTCCTCCAGGAACACCTGTAGGCAACCCAGCCCCAGGCCCAGGGTGACGATGCCGGCGTAATCGGTGCTTTTCAGCAGTTCCCAGTGCGCTTCCTTCTTTTCCAGCCCGTACAGCAGGCCGGCGATCATCACCAGCCCCGGCGGGATGTTGATGTAGAAGATGTACTCCCAGCCCCAGTTTTCGGTCAGCCAGCCGCCCAGAGTGGGGCCGATGGACGGGGCGAAGGTGGCCGTCATGGCAAACATGGCCATGCCTTTGGCGCGGTGGTGCTCAGGCAGTTTGATCAGGGTAAGGGTGAAGGCCAACGGGATCAGTGCGCCACCGGTAAAGCCTTGCAGGGCCCGGAACAGGATCATGCTCTCCAGGTTCCAGGCCATCGAGCACAGCAGCGACGACAGCAGGAAGCCTGCAGATACCCACACCGCCAGGCGCCGCGCCGACAGCAGCTGCACCAGCCAGGCGGTTAGCGGGATCATGATGATTTCCGCTACCAGGTACGAAGTGGAAATCCATGAACCTTCTTCCAGCGTGGCCGACAGTGCGCCCTGGATGTCTTTGAGCGACGAGTTGGTGATCTGGATGTCCAGCACCGCCATAAAGGCGCCGAGCATCACGCTCATCACTGCGATCCAGTCGCGTCGGGTTGGCTCGGCTGTAGGCCTGAGCAGTTGATCACCGGCCATCGTGGCCTTCGTTTTCGCTGCGCAGGTCGACGGTGGCGGTTACCGACATGCCGGGGCGGATGCGCCCGTGCAGCGGGTTGTCGGCGCGGAAGGTGAGTTTTACCGGGATGCGCTGCACCACCTTGGTGAAGTTGCCGGTGGCGTTGTCGGGCGGCAGCAGGCTGAATTGCGCGCCCGACGCGGCGAACAGGCTGTCGACCCGGCCTTCGATGGGCGTGTCGGGGTAGCTGTCGAACAGCAGTTCAGCGCGCTGGCCGGGCTGCATGTGGCCAATCTGCGTTTCCTTGAAGTTGGCCTGCACCCAGATGTCTTCGTCTGGCACGATCGACAGCAGGTAGGCGCCGGCCTGCACCACCTGGCCATTGCGCGCATTGCGCTGGCCAATGGTGCCGCTGATCGGGGCGCGGATCTCGCAGCGGGTCAGGTTCAGCTCAGCCTGGGCCAGGTCGGCGCGGGCATTGGCGATTTGCGCATCGAGGCGCTTGAGGTCTGCGTTCAGCGCGTTGACTTGCTGGCGCTGGCTTTGCAGGTCGGCGCGAGCCTTGTCGACCTGGGAGCCGGCGACGTGGCTGTCTGCCGACAGGGTGGTGACCCGTTCTTCGGATACAAAACCAGGCTTGCGCAGCTTCTCGGCGCGGCTCAGGTCTAGCCGTGAACGGTCGAAAGTGGCTTGGTTGGCCGCCACCTGGGCCTGGCCGGCAGCAATCAGGCTGCCTTGCTGGGTCAGGCGGCTTTGCGCCTGTGCGTATTCGGCTTCGCGGGTGGCGAGGGCGGCGTGGGCGCGCTCAACTGCCAGCTCGAAGTCGGCGGCTTCCAGGCGCACCAGCAGGTCGCCTTTGTTGACGTGCTGGTTGTCCTCGACCGGCACCGTGTCGATGCGGGCGCCCAGCTGGCTGGAAATGCGCGTGATTTCGCCCTGCACATAGGCGTTGTCGGTGCTCTCGTAGAAGCGGCCTTTGAAGTACCAGTGGGCCAGGAAGGCGAGGGCGATGAGGGCCACGAGGGTGAAAAAGACCAGCAGGCGGCGTTTGAGTTGGGCGGGCATGGGGACTATCGTTCCAGAAATGTAAATAAATTTAACAGCGGCACAGGGCCTGTCGACAAGTGACGTTCGCGCCATTGCTGGAGCCCGGTGCCTGCCTCCTGCTAACATCCCGCCTTTGTTTCATCTTTCGTTCGAGACCTTCCATGACCACCGTACGCACGCGTATCGCGCCATCGCCTACCGGCGACCCCCATGTCGGCACTGCCTACATCGCCCTGTTCAACTACTGCTTTGCCAAGCAGCACGGCGGTGAGTTCATCCTGCGCATCGAAGACACCGACCAGCTGCGTTCCACGCGCGAGTCGGAACAGCAGATCTTCGACGCCCTGCGCTGGCTCGGCATCGAATGGAACGAAGGCCCGGACGTCGGCGGTCCGCACGGTCCGTATCGGCAGAGCGAGCGTGGCGAGATCTACGCCAAGTACGCCAAGGAACTGGTCGACGCCGGCCACGCCTTCTACTGCTTCTGCACCGCTGAAGAGCTGGATCAGATGCGTGCCGAGCAGCAAGCCCGCGGCGAAACCCCGCGCTACGACGGTCGCGCATTGCTGCTGAGCGCCGAGGAAGTGCAGCGCCGCCTGGCCGCTGGCGAGCCACACGTGATCCGCATGAAGGTGCCGAGCGAAGGCATGTGCGTGGTCCCGGACATGCTGCGCGGCGATGTCGAAATCCCGTGGGACCGCATGGACATGCAGGTGCTGATGAAGAACGACGGCCTGCCGACGTACTTCCTGGCCAACGTGGTCGACGACCACCTGATGGGCATTACCCACGTACTGCGTGGCGAAGAGTGGCTGCCGTCGGCGCCCAAGCTGATCAAGCTGTATGAGTACTTCGGCTGGGAACAGCCAAAGCTGTGCTACATGCCGCTGCTGCGTAACCCGGACAAATCCAAGCTATCCAAGCGCAAGAACCCGACCTCGGTCACCTTCTACGAGCGCATGGGCTTCATGCCCGAGGCGATGCTCAACTACCTGGGCCGCATGGGCTGGTCGATGCCGGACGAGCGCGAGAAGTTCTCGCTGGCCGAAATGGTCGAGCACTTCGACCTGTCGCGCATTTCGCTGGGCGGGCCGATTTTCGACATCGAGAAGCTGTCGTGGCTCAACGGCCAGTGGCTGCGCGAGCTGCCGGTCGAGGAATTCGCGGCACGCCTGCAGAAGTGGGCATTCAACAGCGACTACATGATGAAGATCGCGCCGCATGTGCAGGGCCGTGTGGAAACCTTCAGCCAGGTTGCCCCGCTGGGCGGGTTCTTCTTCGAAGGCGCGCTGAAGCTGGATGCCAAGCTGTTCGAAAGCAAGAAACTGTCGGCCGACCAGGTGCGTCAGGTGATCCAGCTGATCCTGTGGAAGCTCGAAAGCCTGCGCCAGTGGGAAAAAGAGCGCATCACCGGCTGCATCCAGGCCGTGGTCGAGGCGCTGGAACTGAAGCTGCGTGACGCCATGCCGCTGATGTTCGCCGCCATCACTGGCCAGGCCAGTTCGGTTTCGGTACTGGACGCCATGGAAATCCTTGGCCCGGACCTTACCCGCTACCGCCTGCGTCAGGCTCTGGACCTGCTGGGTGGCGTGTCGAAGAAAGAAAACAAGGAGTGGGAAAAGCTGTTGGCCTCGATCGCGTGACAGCGTTTCCCAGCCTGTAGCTGAAACCTGTGGGAGCGGGTTCGCCCGCGAATACGATGGCGCTTGCACTGCCGCATTCGCGGGTAAACCTGCTCCCACAGGGTTCGATGCTGGGGTTTTGGTAGGGCAGGGCGGTAAGTGATTGTTATCTGTGAAAATTTTTTTGATTATTTTAAAAAATTAGTTTGACAGCCCTGCAATCCGAACTTAATATGCGCCCCGTCCACAGCGATGAACGAAAACGAAACGCCAGCCACCCAGCCAGCGATTCTGTTCAGAGCGACATTGTGGGGCTATAGCTCAGCTGGGAGAGCGCCTGCATGGCATGCAGGAGGTCAGCGGTTCGATCCCGCTTAGCTCCACCAAATTCCGCTTACCAGCCAAGGCTGATAAGCAAGACCGGGTCCAGCAACCGGGTCTTGAAGGTAAGAAGGTTCGTCCCCTTCGTCTAGTGGCCTAGGACACCGCCCTTTCACGGCGGTAACAGGGGTTCGAGTCCCCTAGGGGACGCCAGTTTTGCACAAGCGATGTTTAAATATGTCGCTGGGCCGAGAGGCTAGAAATCCGGGGCTATAGCTCAGCTGGGAGAGCGCCTGCATGGCATGCAGGAGGTCAGCGGTTCGATCCCGCTTAGCTCCACCATTTCTGCCAGGGTTCACGTAAGTGGATCTTCGCGAAGGTTACGTCCCCTTCGTCTAGTGGCCTAGGACACCGCCCTTTCACGGCGGTAACAGGGGTTCGAGTCCCCTAGGGGACGCCATTTTTACCCGCGTTTTGCGGGACCTTTAAGGCTCATTCGATTATTGAATGGGCCTTTTGTTTTTCTCCCTCCCGAAAAATTCGCAACCGACAGGCGGCGAGAAATTCTGCTTGCCAAAAAATATGATGAGAATAATATTTCGATCATCATATTTTGTCCGGCGAATGTTCAGATGAGCGACAAGAAGAGCAAAACCCGCGAACGCATCCTGGAAGCCGCACGCAGTGCGCTGATCCAGCATGGCCCCGCCGAGCCCAGCGTGAGCCAGGTGATGGGGGCTGCCGGGCTGACGGTGGGTGGGTTCTATGCCCATTTCGACAGCAAGGATGAGCTGATGCTCGAAGCGTTCCGCCAGCTGTTGGGGGAGCGTCGCGCCTTGCTCGCCCAGATCGACCCCAGCCTCGATGGGGCAGGGCGGCGGGCGCTGGCCAGTGCCTTCTATCTGTCGCGCAAGCACCGCGATGCCGAGGTGCATGCCTGCCCGTTGCCCAACTCGCTGGGCGAGATGCAGCGCCTGCCGGAAGTCTTCCGTGAGGTATTGGCCGAACACATCGAGCTGATGACCGCTGCCATGGTCGATCGCCCCGAGGATGCCGACAAAGCCTTGGCCGATCTGGCGTTGATGGTCGGTGGCCTGGCCCTGGCCCGCGCTCTGGGTACCAGCGAGTTGTCAGACCGCATTCTGCGCGCCGCCAAATCGGCGGTGCTTTAACCCTGGAGCACGGCAATGACTACCCTGAGCTGGATTCGTGGTGTCAATGGCACCCTGGGCCGTCTGGCCCCCGAGCATGTCGCGGGCAAGATGCGCCGTGCCTTCATGACGCCACGCAACTTGCCGCCGCGGGATTGGGAGCTGCCCGTGCTGGCCAGTGCCGAGCGCATTACCCTGCGCTTCGGCTTGTCGGCCCTGCGCTGGGGTAATGGGCCGACCGTGCTGCTGATGCACGGCTGGGAAGGGCGCCCGACCCAGTTTGCCGCTTTGATCGAAACCTTGGTCCGGGCCGGGCACACGGTGGTGTCACTGGAGGGGCCGGGGCATGGGCGTTCGCCTGGCGAGCAGGCCAATGTGGTGCTGTTTGCCCGGGCCCTGCTGGAGGCCGCCGCCGAGCTGCCGCCGCTGCGTGCGGTCATTGGCCATTCCATGGGCGGTGCCAGTGTGCTGCTGGCCTTGCAGATGGGGCTGCGTACAGAGGCTGCTGTCAGCATTGCAGCCCCGGCACGGCTGTTGGGTGTGTTGCGTGGTTTTGCTCATCGCCTGGGGCTGCCAGCACGGGCGCGGGCGGCGTTCATTCGGCAGATTGAGCGGGATGTGGGGATGCAGATAGCCCGGCTGGATGTGACGGGTTATCAGCTGGAGTTGCCGGGGCTGGTGGTGCATGCCGCTGATGACGCCTTGGTGGCCGCCGATGAGGCTCAGGTTATCCATAAAGCGTGGTTCGACAGCCGGCTGATGCTGCTGGAGGCGGGTGGGCATCAGCGTGTACTGTCCGACCCGCGGCTGGGTGAGGCAGTGCTCGAATTGCTCGCCCGCGCTGCTGCACCGGCGCGTCAAAGCGCCTGACTGGCAGCAGGGCTGGACATTCCCTCACCTGTCACGGCTAAATTCACTTTTTCCGCCAAGGAAGCGAACATGAGCTGGGACCTGGCAACACCCTTCGTCATCGACCTGCGCGTTGGCAGCGAGGATATTGATGGCCTCGGCCACGCCAACAACGCGGTGTACGTCACCTGGCTGGAGCGCTGCGCCTGGCGCCACTCCCAGCGCCTGGGCCTGGACCTGGCCGAATACCGTCGGCTAGACCGCGCCATGGCGGTAGTGCGTCACGAAATCGACTACCTGGCCGCCGCCTACGAGGACGATGAACTGCAACTGGCCACCTGGATCATCGATTGGGACCAGCGCCTGCGCATGACCCGCCGTTTCCAGCTCAAGCGCCCGCGTGACGGCGTGACCCTGCTACGTGCGCAAACCACCTTCGCTTGCATCGAGCTGTCCAGCGGTAAGCCCAAACGCATGCCGGCAGAATTCCTCGACGGTTACGGCCCGGCGCTGATCGGCGCCTGAAACCCCGGCAATTTTTGTTAGACTGCCGGCTTTTTCTGCCGAGACCCCGACATGCAAATTGCCCTGGCCCCCATGGAGGGGCTGGTCGACAACATCCTGCGCGACGTACTGACCCGCGTGGGCGGCATCGACTGGTGCGTCACCGAGTTCATTCGTGTGTGCGACCGCCTGCTGCCGCCTTCTTCGTTCGACAAGCTGGCGCCCGAGCTGCGCCAGGGGGCGCGCACGGCTGCCGGGGTGCCCATGCGTGTGCAGTTGCTGGGTTCGGACCCGGTATGTCTGGCGGAAAACGCCGCGCTGGCCTGCGAACTGGGCGCGCCGGTGATCGATCTGAACTTTGGCTGCCCGGCCAAGACCGTGAACAAGTCGCGGGGTGGTGCCGTGCTGCTCAAGGAGCCGGAACTGCTGCACGCCATCGTGCGCGAAGTGCGCCGTGCCGTGCCGGCAGATATCCCGGTGACGTCGAAGATGCGCCTGGGCTTCGACAGCCCTGATGGTGCGCTGGAGTGTGCCACGGCGCTGGCCGAAGGCGGCTCGGCGCATCTGGTGGTGCATGCGCGGACCAAAGTCGAAGGCTACAAACCGCCGGCACACTGGGAGTGGGTGGCGCGGGTGCAGGATGTGGTGAAGGTGCCGGTGTTCGCCAATGGCGAGATCTGGACTGTCGACGACTGGCGACGTTGCCGCGAGGTCAGTGGGGCTGAAGACATCATGCTGGGTCGTGGGCTGGTGTCGCGCCCCGACCTGGGTCTGCAGATTGCGGCGGCGCGTGACGGCCGCGATTATCAGCCGATGAGCTGGGATGACCTGCTGCCGCTGCTACGCGAGTTCTGGCGCCAGGCTCAGCACAAGCTGTCGCCGCGCTATGCGCCGGGGCGGATGAAGCAGTGGTTGGCGATGCTGACTCGCAGTTATCCCGAAGCGGTGGTGCTGTTTGCCGAGCTGCGCCGGGAAGATGACTGTGCGCGGATCAGCCGGTTGCTGGGGATTGTTGAGGCTCAAGCTCTGGAAACCTGTGTAGCCTGATCCGGCCCTATCGTCGGCAAGCCAGTTCCCACAGGTATTGCGCCGGTCTTGAGGCCTGTGGTGATCTGTGGGAGAGGGCGTACCCGCGAAGAGGGCTGCACTGATTTCAGATTTTTTCTACGTGCCCCTTGAAAGCATTTCCACCGGCCATATCTCTTGAGTACGCGATGCCGAAGTCGGGTCGCGTAATGACTTACTTGCTGATTCTCAGGAGTTTATGACCATGACTACCGCTTTCTCTCTCGCACCCCTGTTCCGCCATTCCGTAGGTTTCGACCGTTTCAACGACCTGTTCGAGTCTGCGGCACGTAACGAGGCCGGTAGCAGCTACCCGCCCTACAACGTGGAAAAGCATGGCGATGACCACTATCGCATCGTAGTTGCCGCAGCCGGTTTCCAGGAGCAGGACCTCGACCTGCAAGTCGAAAAAGGCGTCCTGACCGTGACCGGTGGCAAGCGCGACGATGGCGCCGCTGAAGTGACCTACCTGCACCAAGGTATCGCGCAACGCGCCTTCAAGCTGTCGTTCCGCCTGGCCGACCATATCGAAGTGAAGGCCGCCGGCCTGGCGAATGGCCTGCTCAGCATCGACCTGCTGCGCATCGTGCCTGAAGAAGCCAAGGCCAAGCGCATCCCGATCAATGGTGACAAGCCAGCGCTGAACTGATCGCGCTGCAGTGAAGAAGGGCACCCTCGGGTGCCCTTCTTGCGTTTGCAGGCCGGTTCAGTAACCCGCCGGCGCCTCCAGCAACATCTGCCGAAACTCCGGCAACGGCAATGGCCGGCTGTGCAGGTATCCCTGGTACAAGTGGCAGCCCAACCGCTCGAGGAACTCCAATTGTTCGGTCAGTTCTACCCCCTCGGCAATCACGGCCAGGTCCAGGCTGCGGGCCATGGCAACGATGGCGCGCACGATTTCCGCGTCGTTGGGGTCGACCGGCGCGTCCCGTACGAAGGTCTGGTCGATCTTCAGCGCATCCACCGGCAGGCGCTTGAGGTAGGTGAGTGAGGAATAACCGGTGCCAAAGTCATCCATGGCAAAGCTCACCCCGAAGCGCTTGAGTTCGCGCATCTTGCTGATGGTGTCTTCCAGGTTCTGGATCACGATGCCTTCGGTGATTTCCAGCTTGAGCATGTGCCGAGGCAGGCGATAGTCGTCCAGGCTGCGCAGTACCCGCCCGACAAAGTCGTTCTGACGGAACTGCCGCGGGCTGATGTTCACGCACAGGCTGAAATCATCCGCGTTGATCAGCCCGTCGGTCAGCATGCGCGCGCAAGCATCGCACGCTTCATCGAGGATCCAGCTGCCAACTTCCAGAATCAGGCCGCTTTCCTCCAGCACCTGGATGAACTGCCCGGGTGGTTGCTGACCCAGTTGCGGGTGGTGCCAGCGCAGCAGCACTTCAGCCCCGACGATGCGGTTGTCGCGGGCATCCACCTGGGGCTGGAAGTGCAGCGCCAGTTCGCCACGGGCCAAGGCCAGGCGCAGGTCGTTTTCCATGCGCAAGCGCTCGCTGGCGGCTTTCTGCATGGTGGTGTGGAACAGCTGGGTGGTGTTGCGCCCGGAGTCCTTGGCCCGGTACAGGGCAATGTCGGCACGCTTGAGCAAATCGGCCGGGGTAGCGCCGTGGTCAGGGATCAGCGCCACGCCGATACTGGGCGTTACCTGCAGCCGCTGGCCATCCAGCGACATCGGTTCGGCCAGCAGTTCGCGCAGGGTGTCGGCCAGTTCGCGCACTTTTTCCTCTACCTGTTCGCGGCTGCCTTCCAGGCCGCTGAGCAGTACCACGAACTCGTCGCCACCCAGCCGCGCCACGGTGTCTTCCAGACGCACGCTGGCCTCCAGGCGGGCGGTGATGATCTTCAGCACCGTGTCGCCCACCGGATGGCCCAGCGAGTCGTTGATGTGCTTGAAGTGGTCAAGGTCGAGGAACAGCAGGGCGCCGCGCAGGTTGTGGCGCTTGAGCAGGGCGATCTGCTGGCTCAGGCGGTCCATCAGCAGGGCGCGGTTGGGCAGGTTGGTCAGCGGGTCGTGGTAGGCCAGGTGGCGAATCTGCGCCTGGGCATTTTTCAGCTGGCTGACGTCACGGGCGGTCAGCAGCAGGCAGTCCACCTCGTTGAGGGTGATCGGCTCGACCGAGACTTCCACGGTGAGGATATCGCCACGCTTGTTGCGCCCGAGCATCTCCCGGTGATGCACGCGGCCGCGTTCGCGTAGCTCGGCCAGCAGCGCGCTGCGCTGCTTGTCGTCCGCCCAGATGCCGATCTCGTACACCGTGTGGCCGACCACCTCGGCCGCGCTGTAGCCCGTCAGGCGGCAGAAGCCATCGTTGATTTCCAGGTAGCGGCCGCTATGGCGTTCGGTGATGGTGATGGCGTCGGGGCTGGAGTGGAAGGCCTTGGCGAATTTCTCCTCGCTGGACTTCAGTGCCGCTTCGGCGCGTTGCTGCTGGGTAATGTCGCGCAGGGTGGTCACGCTGCACGGCTGGTCATCGACGGTGATCAGGCGGCTGGAAATCACGCACGTCAGGGGGGCGCCATTGCGGTGGTTGACCACCACGGCGACGTTGCTCAAGGCCTGTTCGCGGATCACCCGCTCGATACGTTGCGCACGCTCGATGGACTCGGCCCAGAGGCCGATTTCCTCTGCGGTGCGACCAAGCACCTGCTCGCTGCCCCAGCCGAAGGTCTGGGTGAACGCCGGGTTGATCTCGATGAACTGACCGGTGTCCTGGCGAGTGACGCAGATCGGGTCGGGGCTGACCTGGAACAGGCTGGCGAACTTCTCTTCCGAGGCGCTCAGGCGCTGTTCGCGCTCCACCTGGTCGGTGATGTCGAGCAGGGTGCCGGCCATGCGCAGCGGGTTGCCTTGTTCGTCGCGGTACAGGCGTGCGCGGCTTTCTATATAGCGCGAAATGCCGTTCTCCAGTTGCACCCGGTAGGTGATCTGATAGTTGCCGGCGGGCCCTTCGCGCAGGCTGCGGTAGGCCTGACGCATCGAGTTGCGCTCCTGCTCCGGTACCCCTTCGAAAAAGGCATCGAACGACTCATGAAAGGGGATGGGCGGTAGGCCGTGCAACTGCGCGGCCCGGGCAGAGCCGTAGAGCATGCCGCTGGGGATATGCCAGTCCCAGGTGCCCAGCTGCGCCGAATCCAGGGCCAGGTCCAGGCGCTCCTGGCTGTCCTTCAGGGCCTGCTCGGCGCGCTTGCGCTCGGTGGTGTCGACGAAGGTACTGATCAGAAAGGTCACGCCTTCCAGTTCGATGCCCTGGGTGCAGAGGATGCCGTCATGCACCTTGCCGCTGGTGGCGCGGAATTGCACCTCCATGATCAACGGGCCGCCGTTGGCACGGGTCGACTCCATCACCTGGTGGCGTTGTTCGGGGTTGACCCACAGGCCCAGCTCCAGGCTGGTCTTGCCGATCACCTGGCTGCCAGGCCAGCCGAACATGTCTTCGAAGTGCTGATTGACCTCGAAAATCATGCCGTCGTGGCGGCGGGTGAGCAAAATGGCGTTGGGGCTGAGGTGGAACAGGGTGGCAAAGCGCTTTTCCGAATTGATCAGGGCGGTTTCCCGCTCGCGCTGGCGGGTGATTTCGCGGATTACCCCGATCATCTGCGGCCGGCCATGCGGGTCGTGGGTCAGGCTGCCGTTGATCTCTAGCCAGTGCAGGCTGCCGTCCGGCCAACGGATGCGATGACGCATGGCCTGTTCCACCGGCTCGCCGTTGAACACCGCCTGGAACACCTGTCGCGTGCGGGCGCGGTCTTCTTCGGGCAGCAGGTCGAGGTAGTCGACATCAGCAGGCAGCGGGCGCTGCGGGTCGAAGCCGAACAGGGCCTGGGTGCCCCGTGACCAGCTGACACGGCCGCTTTCAATATCCCACAGCCATGCCCCTAACCGGGCCCCGTTCAGCGCGGCCAGCAGTTGTGGGGCGTTCTGCCAGGCCTGTTCGGACTCCTGGGGGTCGGCCGCAGGAATACGCGGTAGGCGCAAAAAGCGGTTTGCTGATTTGGGCATCGGTACCAGACCTTTGGCGTATGACGCGTCCTTGGATATGGAAATACCTGGCTGACGGCCGGTCAGGCGGGCCCCGCGTGGCTGTCGAGCAGGGCCATGAATGCCCTGGCCGCGTTCGATAGCGTACGCTCCGTGTGCAAAATGTAGCCTAGCTGGCGCGACAGCTGTATGCCGGGCAAAGCGATGGGTGCAACCTGTTCGTCGAGCATGGTGCGCGGCAGCACGCTCCAGGCCAGGCCGATCGACACCATCATCTTGATGGTCTCCAGGTAGTTGGTGCTCATGGCGATGTTCGGCGTGAGGCCCTGGCTTTCGAACAGGCGCTGAACGATGTGGTGGGTAAAGGTGTTGCCGCCGGGGAACACCGCCGGGTGACGTGCCACATCGGCCAGGCCGACCGCATTGTTGGCCAGCGGGTGCTCAGGGGCGGCGACAAAATCCAGGGCGTCGTCCCACACGGGCACCGCCTGGACCAGGTGATGCGGCTCGGGCGCCAGGGTGATCACGGCTATTTCGGCGCGGCCATGCAGAATCTCGTCGTAGGCCTGTTCTGAATCGAGAAACTGAATATCCAGCGCCACGGCCGGGAACTGGCGGGTGAACGCCCGTAATAGCGGGGGCAGGCGGTGCAGGCCGATGTGGTGGCTGGTGGCCAGGGTGAGGCGACCGCTCACTTCCCCCGACAAATTGGTCAGCGCACGTCGGGTATCATCGAGGACGTTGAGGATCTGGTAGGCCCGGGGCAGCAGGGCGCGTCCGGCCTCGGTCAGGGTCACCTCGCGGCCCAGGCGGTCGAACAGGCGCACATCCAGCTGCTGCTCCAGCCCGGCGATGCGCTTGCTGATGGCGGGTTGGGTCAGGAACAGGCGTTCAGCCGCCCCGGAGAAGCTGCCGGTTTCGGCAATGGCGATGAAGGCGCTGAGGTTGGCCAGGTCCAAGGGTCGCATTCCTCTTGGTTATCCAAAGGATAAAAATTATGAATTTGAGTTATTCAATCTAACCCCATAGCATCGTCCGTACAAGCCAAGGGGTCTTTGGCATAGAAAGACGCTGATGAGGAACAGTCTGATGGCTGGCAAAACGCTCTACGACAAACTCTGGGAAGCCCATGAGGTCAAGCGCCGTGATGACGGCTCGTCCTTGATCTACATCGACCGCCACATCATTCACGAAGTGACGTCGCCCCAGGCCTTCGAAGGCCTGCGCCTGGCCAACCGCAAACCGTGGCGCATCGACGCCAACATCGCCACGCCCGACCACAACGTGCCGACCACGCCAGAGCGCAAGGGCGGTATCGAGGCCATCGTCGACCAGGTGTCGCGCCTGCAGGTGCAGACCCTCGACGAAAACTGTGACGAATACGGCATCGTCGAATTCAAGATGAACGACGAGCGCCAGGGCATCGTTCACGTCATCAGCCCGGAGCAGGGTGCCACCTTGCCCGGCATGACCGTGGTCTGCGGTGACTCGCACACCTCCACCCACGGCGCCTTCGGTGCCTTGGCCCATGGCATCGGCACCTCCGAGGTCGAGCACGTGCTCGCCACACAGTGCCTGGTCGCCAAGAAGATGAAGAACATGCTGGTGCGCGTGGAAGGCCAGTTGCCGGCCGGCGTAACCGCCAAGGACATCGTGCTGGCCGTGATCGGCAAGATCGGCACCGCCGGTGGCAACGGCCACGCCATGGAGTTCGCGGGCAGCGCCATTCGCGCGTTGTCGATGGAAGGCCGCATGACCATCTGCAACATGTCCATCGAAGCCGGTGCCCGTGTGGGCCTGGTAGCGACCGACGCCACCACCGTTGCCTATGTCGAAGGCCGCCCTTACGCGCCGAAGGGCGAGCAATGGAAGCAGGCAGTCGAATCGTGGAAAGACCTGGTGTCGGATGACGACGCCGTGTTCGACACCGTGGTCGAGCTGGATGCCAGCCAGATCAAGCCGCAAGTCAGCTGGGGCACCTCGCCCGAGATGGTGTTGGCCGTAGACCAGCGCGTACCGGACCCGGCCGCCGAAGCCGACCTGGTCAAGCGTGGTTCGATCGAGCGCGCCTTGAAGTACATGGGGCTGACCGCAAACCAGGCGATCACCGACATCCAGCTGGACCGCGTGTTCATCGGCTCGTGCACCAACTCGCGTATCGAAGACCTGCGTGCCGCGGCGGAGATCGCCAAGGGCCGCAAGGTGGCCGCGACCGTCAAGCAAGCCATCGTCGTGCCGGGCTCGGGCCTGGTCAAGGCACAGGCCGAGCGTGAAGGCCTGGACAAGATCTTCCTCGAAGCCGGTTTCGAATGGCGTGAACCAGGCTGCTCGATGTGCCTGGCGATGAACCCGGACCGCCTGGAGAGCGGCGAGCATTGCGCGTCCACCTCCAACCGCAACTTCGAAGGCCGTCAGGGCGCCGGTGGCCGTACCCACCTGGTCAGCCCGGCCATGGCCGCCGCTGCTGCGGTAGCCGGCCACTTCATCGATGTCCGCGAGTTGATCCAAGGGAGCGCAGCATGAAAGCCTTTACCCAGCACACTGGCCTCGTCGCGCCGTTGGACCGTGCCAACGTCGACACCGACCAGATCATCCCCAAGCAGTTTTTGAAGTCGATCAAGCGCACCGGCTTTGGCCTTAACCTGTTCGACGAATGGCGTTACCTGGACGTGGGCCAGCCCTACCAGGACAACAGCAAGCGCCCGGTGAACCAGGAGTTCGTGCTCAACCACGAACGCTACCAGGGTGCCAGCGTGCTGCTGGCGCGGGAGAACTTCGGTTGCGGTTCCAGCCGTGAGCACGCCCCTTGGGCGCTGGACGAGTACGGTTTCCGCAGCATCATCGCGCCGAGCTTTGCCGACATCTTCTTCAACAACAGCTTCAAGAACGGCCTGCTGCCGATCATCCTCAGCGATGAAGAAGTGGACGAGTTGTTCAAGCAGGTCGAAGCCAACCCGGGCTACCAGCTGACCATCGACCTGCAGGCGCAGGCGGTAACCCGCCCGGACGGCAAGGTGCTGCACTTCGAGATCGATGCGTTCCGCAAGCACTGCCTGCTCAACGGCCTGGACGACATCGGCCTGACCCTGCAGGACAGCGATGCGATCAAGGCCTTCGAAAGCAAGCACCGCGCCGGGCAGCCTTGGTTGTTCCGGGATGCCTGATTGATATAGCCGGCACAGGCAACAAAAATCTAAAGGATCGAGACATGACCAGCACCCAACACACCGACGTGGTCCAGCGCCAGTTCGGCGAACAGGCCAGCGCCTACCTCAGCAGCGCCGTGCACGCCCAGGGCAGTGAATTCGCCCTGCTGCAGGCCGAGCTGGCGGGGCAGGGCAATGCCCGCGTGCTGGACCTGGGCTGTGGTGCCGGTCATGTCAGTTTCCACGTTGCCCCGCTGGTGAGCGAAGTGGTCGCCTACGACCTGTCGCAATCCATGCTCGACGTGGTCGCCAGTGCCGCCGCCGAGCGCGGCCTGGCCAATATCACCACCGAGCGCGGTGCCGCCGAACGTCTGCCGTTCGCCGATGCCTCGTTCGAATTCGTCTTCAGCCGCTACTCGGCCCACCACTGGAGCGACCTGGGCCTGGCCCTGCGCGAAGTGCGCCGGGTGCTCAAGCCGGGTGGCGTGGCGGCGTTCATCGACGTGATGTCGCCGGGCAGCCCGCTGCTCGACACCTACCTGCAAACGGTCGAGGTGCTGCGTGACACCAGCCATGTGCGCGACTACTCCGCCGCCGAATGGCAGCGTCAGGTCAGCGAGGCTGGCCTGCATGTGCGCAGTCACACCCGTCAGCCCTTGCGCCTGGAGTTCGGCAGCTGGGTGGAGCGCATGCGCACCCCCGAGCCAATGCGCGTGGCCATCCGCCAATTGCAGCAAGCCATGGGCGAAGAAGTACGGCAGTATTACCAGATCGAGGCCGATGGCTCGTTCAGCACCGATGTGCTGGTGCTGTGGGCCGAGCGTTAAGCACTTTTCGGTGCGGCCCGTTTGGCCGCACCGCGTGAATGGATAGAGGAAAGCATGAGCAAGCAGATTCTGATTCTCCCAGGTGACGGTATCGGCCCGGAAATCATGGCCGAAGCGGTCAAGGTGCTGGAGCTGGCCAACGACAAGTTCCAGCTCGGCTTCAGCCTGGAGCACGACGTGATCGGTGGCGCCGCCATCGACAAGCACGGCGTGCCGCTGGCCGACGAAACCCTGGAGCGTGCGCGCAAGGCTGATGCCGTGCTGCTGGGCGCCGTGGGCGGGCCGAAGTGGGACAAGATCGAGCGCGACATCCGCCCCGAGCGCGGCTTGCTGAAAATCCGTTCGCAGCTGGGCCTGTTCGCCAACCTGCGCCCGGCCATCCTCTACCCGCAACTGGCCGATGCCTCGTCGTTGAAGCCGGAAATCGTCTCGGGCCTGGACATCCTCATCGTCCGTGAGCTGACCGGCGGCATCTACTTCGGTGCCCCGCGTGGCCAGCGCGAGCTGGAAGGTGGCGAGCGCCAGGCCTACGACACCCTGCCGTACAGCGAAAGCGAAGTGCGCCGCATTGCCCGTGTCGGCTTCGACATGGCCCGCGTGCGTGGCAAGAAGCTGTGCTCGGTAGACAAAGCCAACGTACTGGCTTCCAGCCAGCTGTGGCGTGAAGTGGTCGAAGACGTGGCCAAGGACTACCCGGATGTGGAACTGAGCCACATGTACGTCGACAACGCCGCCATGCAACTGGTGCGTGCACCCAAGCAGTTCGATGTGATGGTGACCGACAACATGTTCGGTGACATTCTGTCGGATGAAGCTTCCATGCTCACCGGTTCCATCGGCATGCTGCCTTCGGCGTCGCTGGATGCCGACAACAAGGGCATGTACGAGCCGTGCCACGGCTCGGCACCGGACATCGCAGGCCAGGGCATTGCCAACCCGCTGGCGACCATCCTGTCGGTGTCGATGATGCTGCGTTACAGCTTCAATCAGTCGGCTGCCGCCGAAGCGATCGAGAAGGCCGTGAGCCTGGTGCTGGACCAAGGCCTGCGCACCGGCGACATCCATTCGCAAGGCTGCCGCAAAGTTGGTACGCAGGAAATGGGCGACGCAGTAGTCGCAGCGCTGCGGAATCTGTAATCTCTCTGGCCCGCCACCCAAAATTCCCGGTGGCGGCCCACTTTTAGCAAAGGTGTAGTTGCGATGAAACGTGTAGGTCTGATCGGTTGGCGCGGTATGGTCGGTTCCGTGCTCATGCAGCGGATGCTGGAGGAGCAGGACTTCGACCTTATCGAGCCGGTGTTCTTCACTACCTCCAATGTTGGCGGCCAGGGCCCGAACGTGGGCAAGGATACAGCGCCGCTCAAGGACGCTTATTCGATTGAAGAACTCAAGACCCTCGACGTGATCCTGACCTGTCAGGGCGGCGACTACACCAACGAGGTCTTCCCCAAGCTGCGTGAAGCCGGCTGGCAGGGTTACTGGATCGACGCCGCTTCGTCCCTGCGCATGCAGGATGACGCGGTCATCATCCTCGACCCGGTCAACCGCAAGGTCATCGACCAGCAGCTGGACGCCGGTACCAAGAACTACATCGGCGGCAACTGCACCGTCAGCCTGATGCTGATGGGCCTGGGCGGCCTGTTCGAAGCCGGCCTGGTGGAATGGATGAGCGCCATGACCTACCAGGCAGCCTCGGGTGCCGGCGCGCAGAACATGCGCGAGTTGATCAAGCAGATGGGTGCCACCCACGCCGCCGTGGCCGATGACCTGGCTAACCCGGCCAGCGCCATCCTCGATATCGACCGCAAGGTTGCCGAGACCATGCGCGGTGATGCATTCCCGACCGAGAACTTCGGTGTGCCACTGGCTGGCAGCCTGATCCCGTGGATCGACAAGGAACTGCCGAACGGCCAGAGCCGCGAAGAGTGGAAGGCCCAGGCCGAAACCAACAAGATCCTCGGTCGCTTCAAGAGTCCGATCCCGGTCGACGGCATCTGCGTGCGCATCGGCGCCATGCGCTGCCACAGCCAGGCACTGACCATCAAGCTGAACAAGGACGTGCCGCTGGCCGATATCGAAGGCATGATCAGCCAGCACAACCCTTGGGTGAAGCTGGTGCCGAACCAGCGTGAAATCAGCATGCAGGAACTGACCCCGACCAAAGTCACCGGCACCCTCAACATCCCGGTTGGCCGCCTGCGCAAGCTGAACATGGGTTCGCAGTACCTGGGTGCGTTCACCGTGGGCGACCAGTTGCTGTGGGGCGCGGCAGAACCGCTGCGCCGCATGCTGCGGATTCTGCTGGAGCGTTGATCGTTCTGCTGTAATTAAAAACCCGCGCTGGCGACAGCGCGGGTTTTTTTATGCCTGGGGTGAGGTTTGCAGCGCCAGGCAGCCCTTACGCAACCCATTGCGACCCTTATCCGGCGAAAATACGGCCATCACAGACAAACCTCTACAATCCGAGTAAAGTGCCGCCCCCGCCGTTCTCAGCAAAAAGGATCCTTTCATGACACACCCTTTGGATATCGCCGTCGTCGGCGCCACCGGCAGCGTCGGTGAAGCCTTGGTGCAGATCCTCGAAGAGCTGGACTTCCCGGTCGCCACCTTGCACCTGCTGGCCAGCATGGAATCGGCGGGCAGCAGCGTGATGTTCGCCGGCAAGAAGCTCAAGGTGCGCGAGGTGGACAGCTTCGACTTCGCCCAGGTCAAGCTGGCTTTCTTCGCCACAGGTGCCGCAGTCAGCCGCAGCTTTGCCGGCAAGGCACTGCAAGCAGGTTGCACCGTCATTGACCTGTCCGGTGGCCTGGACGACGCCCTGGCCCTGGTCCCTGAAGCCAACGCCGAACGCCTGGCTGGCCTGGCGCTGCCGGCACGCATTGTCAGTCCGTGCTCGGCCGCCGTTGCCGTGGCCGTCGCGCTGGCACCGCTCAAGGGCCTGCTGGACATCGAGCGGGTGCAGGTAATGGCATCGCTGGCGGTGTCTGCACAAGGCCGTGAGGCCGTCAGCGAGCTGGCCCGTCAAACGGCAGAGCTGCTCAATGCCCGGCCGCTGGAACCGCGCTTCTTCGATCGCCAGGTGGCTTTCAACCTGCTGGCCCAGGTTGGCGCGGCCGACGAGCATGGCCACACGGCGCTGGAACGCCGGCTGGTCAACGAGTTGCGTGTGCTGCTGGGCATGCCTGAGCTGAAGATTTCCGTGAGCTGCGTTCAAGTCCCGGTGTTTTTCGGCGATAGCTTCAGTGTGGCCGTGCAGAGCCGTCGCCCGGTCGACCTTGAAGCGGTCAACCAGGCCCTGGAAGCAGCCGACAGCGTAGAGCGGGTGGAGCGTGATGATTATCCGACCCCGGTTGGTGACGCAGTAGGCCAAGACGTGGTCTATGTTGGTCGTGTACGTCACGGTGTTGATGAAGACCAGCAGCTCAATCTCTGGCTGACCACCGACAATGTGCGCAAAGGCGCCGCGCTCAATGCCGTGCAAGTGGCGCAATTGTTGATTAAACACATGCCGTAAAAGATACTGGCGAGCACTTTTGTCCTGCTCCGCATGCAGGTTTCGGGACGATTCATACAAGGGAAGAGGTCATGCTTCGAATTCGCAAACTGGTTCTGGCCATGGCTGCAGCATCGGCGCTGTCGTCTGGCATGGCGAATGCGCTGGGCCTGGGGGAGCTGACCCTGAAGTCGGCACAGAATCAGCCGCTGGACGCCGAGATCGAATTGCTCGATGTGCGCGACCTCAAAGCCGCCGAAGTGGCGCCCAGCCTGGCGCCACCGGAAGAGTTCAGCAAGGCCGGGGTGGCGTTTCCGACCTACCTCGAAGACCTGACCTTCACACCGGTGATCAACCCCAACGGTAAAAGCGTGCTGCGGGTTACCTCCAGCCAGCCGCTGCCAGGGCCAGTGGTCAAGTTCCTGGTTCAGGTGATGTGGCCGCAAGGCCGCCTGCTGCGCGACTACAGCGTGCTGCTTGACCAGGCCAAGGCCCAGGGCGACAAGCCGGCTGCTGGCAATGTGATGCCGGCCACAACCGGTGCCAGCAGCTACACCACCCAGCGCCGCGACACCTTGTGGCAGATTGCCGCGCGCAACACGCAAGGTGGCTCGATCCAGCAGACCATGATCGCAATCCAGGCGCTGAACCCGGATGCCTTCATCGGTAACAACATCAACCAGCTGAAGGTGGGCCAGGTACTGCGCCTGCCCGACCAGCAGCAGATCCAGAACATTCCGCAGGGCGAGGCCAACAGCGAAGTGGCCGAGCAGTATGCCGCCTGGCGTGAAGGCCGGCGCCTGGGCCCGCGTGCCCGCCAGCTCGACGCTACCCGCCGCGGTGCCGCCGAGGCTGCGCCGGCGCGCATCGCCCAGGGCGACAACTTGCGCCTGGTCAGTCCGGGCAATCAGGCCGGCCAGACCAAGGCGTTGAATGACAAGCTAGCGGTGGCCCAGGAAAGCCTGGATACCAGCCGCCGCGACAACGAAGAACTGAAAAGCCGCATGTCCGACCTGCAGAGCCAGCTGGACAAGCTGCAGCGTCTGATCGAGCTGAAGAATGACCAGTTGGCCCGCCTTCAAGCCCAGGGTGCGGCAGCGCCGGCGACGGCTGCCGCCGCCGCCAAACCGGTTGAGCGGGCGGCAACTGCCCAGCCGGCGGCCAAGCCCGCACCGGCTGCCGTCGATACAGCGCCCAAGCCGGTGCCGGCAGCCAAGCCTGCGCCTGTCGGGCAGCCGAATAGCGCGCTCGACCAGATTCTGGGCAACCCATGGCTGATCGGGATAATTGCCGGTTCCAGCCTGCTGGTGCTGGCACTGCTGCTGTGGCTGCTGGCGCGTAAGCGTAAAGCCCAGCAAGAAGCTGAAAAGCACCTGCGCATGGCACGGGCGCTGGAGGAAGAGCAGGGCACAGGCTTTGACACCGATACCGAGAGCCTCGATGGCGTCGAAGTTTCGGAGCCGAGCGTTACCCTGTCGCCAGCCGTGGTCGCCGCTTCAGCCGCCGCTGCCGTTGCTGCGGAAAAAGTGGCTGAGCCTTCTGCCGAGTCGGCGCCGGAAGCTGAACCGCAAGCCGACCCGCATGCCGCGCTGCTGGCGGAAGTTGACCAATGCCTGGCCGAAGGCCGCCTGAACCGTGCCACTGACCTGCTGGAGCCCGCCGTGGCTGCCGCGCCAGAACGTGACGACCTGCGCCTGAAGCTGATGGGCGTGTACGCCCGCCAGGGTGACCAGAGCGCGTTCGCCGAGCAGGAGCGCAAGCTGCCGGCCAGCGAGCAGAACATTGCCGAAGTCACCGGGTTGAAAGAACGTTACCCTGCCATGCTCGGCCTGGCCGCTGCCGGCCTGGGCGCGGCGGCACTGGCTGCCGAGATGGATGAGCAGTACGTGCAGGAGCTGCTGCACGATGAGGCCGAGGCGCCAGTGGTTGCCGACGTGGTGCCTGAGGAAGTGCCTGAATTCGAGCCGCAAGTGGAGGCTGAGCCAGAGGTCGTCGCGCAAGCGGAGCCTGAAGCCGTGTTCGAGCCAGAAACCGAGCTGGATGCCTCCGATGATGTGCCGACCCTTGATGTATCGGGCCTGGAAGCGCAGGGCTTCGATGAGCAGGATCTGGACAGTGCCTTCGACTTGAGCCTGGGTGAAGACCTGCCCGAAGAAGACCCGCTGGCCGCGCCGCTGCTGGACGAGGCTATGCAGCAGGAGTCTGTACCTGACGAGTTGGTCATTGCCGAGCCTGTGCTGGATGAGCCTGCATTTGAAGAGGCTCAGCCGGAAGAACCGCCGTTTGCCGTGGATGCCGAACTGCAAGCCGACGCTGATGCCGATTTCGAGGCCATGCTGGACCAGGCCGAGCCGCAGCCAGCCGTGGACCTGTCTGACTTCGACCTTGATGTCAGTGAGCCGGTTGCCCCGGCCGCTCCAGATGCCGTTGAAGAGGCCCCGGTGGATGTTGCCGCCGAACTGGCAGCCTTCGATAGCGAGCCGGCATTCGAACCGGTCTCCGACTTTGACCTGCCATCGGACTTTGACCTGTCATTGTCGCTGGAAGATGATTCGCCGGCGGCCAAGAGCTTTGCCTCGGAGCTGGACGACGTCAATGCCGAGTTGGACAAGCTGTCGCAGAGCCTGGAATCGCCCTCTCTGGAGCCGCATTTCACTGCAGAAGACGCGGTTGCGCAGCCGGATCCCGAGCCGCCACTGGACGACCTGGACTTCGACTTCTTCTCCGGCAGTGACGAAGTGGCCACCAAGCTCGACCTGGCTCGTGCCTACATCGACATGGGCGACAGTCAGGGGGCGCGTGACATCCTTGATGAAGTGGTCAAGGACGGCGACGACGGTCAGCGCCAGGAAGCCGAGGACATGCTCTCTCGCCTGGTTTGATATCGTCCTCAAATGAAGTGCACGTCAACGGCAGCCCTACACGGCTGCCGTTGTCGTTATAATCCCCGCCATTCCGTACACCCCACAGGTTTCAAGCGCTTGGACATCATCGACACCGCCGCCACCGAATCCGCGGCCGAAGGCTACTCCCGCATCGCCCTGGGCGTGGAATACAAGGGCGCCCGCTACCGCGGCTGGCAGCGCCAGGCCAGTGGCGTGCCAAGTGTCCAGCAGGCCTTGGAGCAAGCGCTGTCCAAAGTCGCGAACGAGCCGATTTCGGTGATTTGCGCCGGGCGTACCGACGCCGGTGTCCACGGCTGCGGGCAGATCGTGCACTTCGACACCCGCGCTGTGCGCGACGAGCGCGCCTGGACCATGGGCACCAACTTCAACCTGCCGCACGACATCAGTGTGGTCTGGTCGCGGTCGATGCCGGCCGATTTCCATGCACGCTTCAAGGCCTGTGCCCGGCGTTATCGCTACGTTATCTACAACGACCCGATCCGCCCGGCGCACCTGGCCGAGGAAGTCACCTGGAACCACCGCCCGCTGGATGTCGAGCGCATGGCCGAGGCTGCGCAGTTCCTGCTCGGCACCCACGACTTCAGCGCCTTCCGCGCCAGCCAGTGCCAGGCCAAGTCGCCGGTCAAGCACATCTACCACCTGCGCGTTACCCGCCATGGCCAGATGATCGTGCTGGACGTGCGCGCCACCGCGTTCCTGCACCACATGGTGCGCAATATTGCCGGTGTGTTGATGGCCATCGGTGCCGGCGAGCGCCCCGTCACCTGGGCGCGTGAAGTGCTGGAAGGGCGCGACCGCCGTGAAGCCGGGGTCACGGCCCATCCATACGGGCTGTACCTGGTGCAGGTGGAGTACCCCGAGGAATATGCACTGCCCCAGCGTTACATCGGCCCACACTTTTTGACCGGTTATGAGGCGTTGGCAGACTGACGGGCGAAAAGTCATTTGCTAACATCCGGCCTTTCACCGCAATAACCAAGGTTCGCTGTTCATGAGCAATGTTCGCAGCAAGATCTGTGGGATCACCCGTATCGAAGACGCACTGGCCGCTGCCGAAGCGGGTGCCGATGCCATCGGTTTCGTCTTCTATGCCAAGAGCCCTCGCGCCGTGGACGTGCGCCAGGCGCGTGCGATCATTGCCGAACTGCCACCGTTCGTGACCACGGTCGGGCTGTTCGTCAACGCCTCGCGTTGCGAGCTGAACGAGATCCTCGAAGTGGTTCCGCTGGACCTGCTACAGTTCCACGGCGACGAAACGCCACAGGACTGCGAAGGCTACCACCGCCCCTGGATCAAGGCCCTGCGTGTACGCCCGGGTGACGACCTGGAGGCGGCCTGCAAGCTGTACGCGGGCGCGCGCGGTATTTTGCTGGATACCTACGTGGCGGGTGTGCCGGGGGGAACCGGAGAGGCGTTCGACTGGTCTCTGGTGCCGGAGCGCCTGAGCAAACCGATCATCCTGGCGGGCGGGCTGTCGGCCGATAACGTCGGCCAGGCCATTGCCCAGGTGCGGCCTTACGCGGTGGATGTCAGCGGTGGCGTCGAGCAGGCCAAGGGCATCAAGGATGCCGCGAAGATCGAGGCGTTCATGCGGGCCGTGAAACAGGCGTGATGGCAGATGTGACGGCTGGCTGCGCGCCATCGTCCATAGCTTTCGCAGCCCTGCTGGGCAGCTGCCTGCACAGGCGGCAGAACAACACATTAGCGGTGGAGCGGTGCGCTGGAAGCCCCGGCGGCCGGTCCACCATCGTTTGATAAAAGATTTTGAGCTCAAGGGCAGGGCAGGGCCGGCGACACCGGCCCCCGCCTGCCAATACTGGAGAAAGAAAGCATGAGCAACTGGTTAGTCGACAAACTGATCCCTTCGATCATGCGTTCCGAGGTGAAGAAGAGCTCGGTGCCTGAAGGCCTGTGGCACAAGTGCCCGGCTTGCGAGGCCGTGCTGTATCGTCCGGAGCTGGAAAAGACCCTGGATGTCTGCCCCAAGTGCAACCACCACATGCGCATCGGCGCACGTGCGCGCATCGACATCTTCCTCGACGCCGAAGGCCGTGCCGAATTGGGTGCCGACCTGGAGCCGGTCGACCGCCTGAAGTTCCGCGACGGCAAGAAGTACAAAGACCGCCTGGCCGGCGCCCAGAAGCAGACCGGCGAGAAAGACGCCCTGATCTCCATGAGCGGCACCCTGATGGGCATGCCGATCGTGGTCAGCGCTTTCGAGTTCTCGTTCATGGGCGGTTCCATGGGTGCCATCGTCGGCGAACGCTTCGTGCGCGCGGCCAACTACGCCCTGGAAAACCGCTGCCCGATGGTCTGCTTCTCCGCTTCGGGCGGTGCGCGTATGCAGGAAGCGCTGATTTCGCTGATGCAGATGGCCAAGACCTCGGCCGTGCTGGCGCGCCTGCGCGAAGAAGGCATCCCGTTCATCTCGGTACTGACCGACCCGGTGTACGGGGGTGTTTCCGCCAGCCTGGCGATGCTCGGCGACGTGATCGTCGGTGAGCCAAAAGCCCTGATCGGCTTCGCCGGCCCACGCGTGATCGAGCAGACCGTACGCGAGAAGCTGCCAGAAGGCTTCCAGCGCAGCGAGTTCCTGCTGGAGCACGGTGCCATCGACCTGATCATCTCCCGTGGCGAACTGCGCCCGCGTCTGGCCCGCCTGCTGGCGCAGATGACAGGCCAGGAAACCCCGGAGCAAGCGCGTGAGGCGGCAGCCGTCGCGTGATGAAACAACGATCCCTGGGCGAGTGGCTCGCCTACCTCGAGCAGTTGCACCCCTCGGCCATCGACATGGGCCTGGAGCGGTCGCAGAAGGTGCTTGCCCGGCTGGCGCTGGGCAAGCTGGCGCCACGCGTGGTGACGGTAACCGGCACCAACGGCAAGGGCTCCACCTGCGCCTTCGTGGCCTCGCTGCTGCGCGCCCAGGGGCTCAAGGTCGGCGTGTACAGCTCGCCGCACCTGTTGCGTTACAACGAGCGGGTGCTGATCGATGGCCAAGAGGCCAGCGATGAGCGCCTGTGCGACGCCTTCGCCGCCGTCGAGGCGGCGCGGGGCGACATTTCCCTGACCTACTTCGAGATGGGCACGCTGGCTGCGTTCTGGTTGTTCTACCAGTCGCAACTGGATGCCGTGGTACTGGAAGTGGGCCTTGGTGGTCGTCTGGACACCGTGAACGTGGTGGATGCCGACCTGGCCCTGGTGACCAGTATCGGCGTAGACCATGTCGATTACCTGGGTGATACCCGCGAGCGGGTGGCCTTCGAGAAGGCGGGTATCTTCCGTCAGGGCAAGCCGGCCCTGTGCGGCGACCTGGACCCGCCGCAGCCGCTGCTGGACAAGGCCGCCGAACTTGCTGCGCCCCTTTTTCTGCGCGGCCGTGACTTCGACCTGGTAACCGCCGATGGCAGCTGGAGCTGGCGGGGTACGGGGACGGATGGTGCGCAGGTAGAACTGCGTGATCTGCCTTTGCTTGACCTGCCCATGGAAAATGCCACGCTGGCCTTGCAGGCGTACCTGCTGATGGGCTTGCCCTGGGACGCTGCGCAGGTGCGCCAGGCGTTGCTGGCTACCCGTATCACCGGTCGCCTGGACCGTCGCCTGCTGAACTGGCAGGGCAAGCCGGTGGAGCTGATGCTGGATGTGGGCCATAACCCGCATGCAGCCGAGTACCTGGCCCGGCGCCTGGCCGCCCGGCCGCTCAAGGGGCGCCGCCTGGCGGTGTTCGGCCTGCTCGCCGACAAGGACCTGGACGGCGTTGTCGCGCCCTTGCAGGGCCTGGTAGACGACTGGGCCGTGGCGCCGTTGGATACCCCACGTAGCCGCCCGGCTGCAGAACTGGCCACGGCCTTGACGAACCTCGGCGCTGCGGTGAAGTCTTATGCCAGCGTCGACGCGGCCCTTGAGGGGCAATGCGCGCAGGCGACGGCGGATGACCAGATCCTGCTGTTCGGTTCGTTTTTCTGTGTCGCCCAGGCGCTGGAATGGCTGCAGCGGCACACCCAGGAGGGTGAAGTAGATGGCAGTGCTGGATAAAGGGATGAAACAGCGCATGGTAGGTGCGCTGGTGCTGGTGGCGCTGGCGGTGATTTTCCTGCCCATGCTGTTCACCCGCGAGGACGAGATGCGCCAGGTGCATGTCGAAGCCCCGCAGGCGCCGGCGATGCCCAGCCTGCCCGAGGTGAAGGTGGAGCCGGTTGCCGTGCCGGAGCCGCAGGCCATCCCGGAAGAGCCTCAGCAACCACCTGTGGTGGTTGACGAGTCCACAACACCCGCGAGCACGCCCAGCCAGCCGATCACGCCATCGCCGCAGACCCAGGCGCAGGTTCAGCCGGCCAAGCCGCAGGCGCCAGCGCCCAAGGTCGAGCCGAAACCTGTGGCTACGCCTGCGCCGACCGCAGCTGTGGCAAAACCCGCTGCACCCTCGAAGATCGACGTCAATGGCCTGCCCGTCAGCTGGTCGATCCAGTTGGCCAGCCTGTCCAACCGTGCTGGCGCTGAAAAGTTGCAGCAAACCCTGCGCAGCCAAGGCTACAACGCCTATATCCGCTCGGCAGGTGGGATGAACCGGGTATACGTGGGGCCGTTGATAGAGCGGGCCGAAGCCGAGCGCACGCGGGATGCCATCAACCGCCAGAACAGCCTCAAGGGTTTTCTGGTGCGCTTCCAGCCTGAGCGCAGCTGAACAAGGTATTCGCGGGCTTGCCCGCGAATGGCTTAACACGAATCCACCCGACATTCCGCTTACTCCCAGCCCGCTGCTCTGGTAAAATGCGCCGCCTCAAACGTCTGCAGGCAACACCGTGGCATTTACCTTGGTTGATTGGGCGATCATCGCGATCATCGCCGTCTCCACTCTGATCAGTCTCAAGCGCGGCTTCGTCAAGGAAGCCTTGTCCTTGCTCATCTGGATCATTGCCGGTGCGGTTGCCTGGATGTTCGGCGGTTCGCTCTCGGTGTATCTTGAAAGCTATATCCAGACGCCATCGATGCGCGTCATCGCGGGCTGCGCCATTCTTTTCGTCGCCACCTTGCTGGTGGGGGCCATGGTCAACTTCCTGGTCGGCGAGCTGATCCGTGTAACCGGGTTGTCCGGCACCGATCGTTTCCTGGGCATGGCCTTCGGTGCCGCGCGCGGGGCCTTGCTGGTAGTGGTGGCCATAGGCCTGATCAGCCTGGGGCCGGTTCAACAAGACACCTGGTGGCAGGAATCACGCCTGATACCACAATTTCTCTTGGTCGCCGACTGGTCGAAAAACCTGATCCTGGGTTTCACCGGCCAGTGGACGCCCAGTGGGCTGATCAGCGCTCCGGCTGATCTTCCGTTCAAGGAACAGTTGCTCGGGCCGTCCAAGCCCTGAGCGCTATTCACTCAAGTTTCGTCAAAGTAGGGGTTGCGTCGCATGTGTGGCATCGTCGGTATCGTCGGTAAGTCGAACGTCAATCAGGCGCTGTATGACGCGCTTACGGTCCTCCAGCACCGCGGCCAGGACGCTGCCGGTATCGTGACCAGCCATGACGGCCGGTTGTTCCTGCGCAAGGATAATGGCCTGGTGCGCGATGTGTTCCAGCAGCGCCACATGCAGCGCCTGGTGGGCAGCATCGGCATTGGCCACGTGCGCTACCCGACAGCGGGCAGCTCGACCTCGGCCGAGGCCCAGCCGTTCTACGTCAACTCGCCGTACGGCATCACCCTGGCACACAACGGCAACCTGACCAACGTCGAGCAGCTGGCCAAGGAGATCTACGAGTCTGACCTGCGCCACGTCAACACCAACTCCGACTCGGAAGTGCTGCTGAACGTCTTCGCCCATGAGCTGGCGGTACGCGGCAAGCTCCAGCCGACCGAAGAAGACGTGTTCGCTGCGGTTTCCCACGTGCACAGCCGCTGTGTCGGCGGTTACGCCGTGGTGGCGATGATCACCGGCTACGGTATCGTCGGTTTCCGCGACCCCCATGGCATCCGCCCGGTGGTATTCGGCCAGCGCCACACCGACGAAGGCGTGGAATACATGATTGCCTCGGAAAGCGTGGCCCTGGACGTGCTCGGCTTCACCCTGATCCGCGACCTGGCGCCGGGCGAAGCGGTGTACATCACCGAAGGCGGCCAGCTGTTCACCAAGCAGTGCGCCGAAGCGCCGACCCTGCAGCCGTGCATCTTTGAACACGTCTACCTGGCCCGCCCGGATTCGATCATCGACGGTATCTCGGTGTACAAGGCCCGTCTGCGCATGGGTGAAAAGCTGGCCGACAAAATCATGCGTGAGCGCCCTGAGCACGATATCGACGTGGTCATCCCGATTCCGGACACCAGCCGTACCGCCGCGCTGGAGCTGGCCAACCGTCTGGGCGTCAAGTTCCGCGAAGGTTTCGTCAAGAACCGTTACATCGGCCGTACCTTCATCATGCCCGGCCAGGCTGCGCGCAAGAAGTCGGTTCGCCAGAAGCTCAACGCCATCGAGCTGGAGTTCCGCGGCAAGAACGTGATGCTGGTGGACGACTCGATCGTGCGCGGCACCACGTGCAAGCAGATCATCCAGATGGCCCGCGAAGCCGGTGCCAAGAATGTCTATTTCTGCTCCGCAGCCCCTGCAGTGCGCTACCCCAACGTCTACGGCATCGACATGCCGAGTGTTCACGAGCTGATCGCCCACAACCGTACCACCGAACAGGTGGCCGAGTTGATTGGCGCCGACTGGCTGGTCTATCAGGACCTGCCTGACCTGATCGATTCGGTCGGTGGCGGCAAGATCAAGATCGATCACTTCGATTGCGCGGTATTCAACGGTGAGTACGTCACCGGCGATATCGACGCGGCCTACCTCGACCGCATCGAGCAGGCCCGTAATGACCTGGCCAAGGTCAAGAACCAGGCCGTCAGCGCGATCATCGACCTCTACAACAACTGATTCAGGGAGCGACGGCATGACGGATCAATGGGATGCCGGACGACTGGACAGTGACCTCGAGGGTGTCGGTTTCGACACCCTGGCGGTTCGCGCCGGTCAACACCGTACACCCGAGGGCGAGCACAGCGAAGCGCTGTTCCTGACCTCCAGCTACGTGTTCCGCACGGCGGCCGATGCTGCTGCGCGCTTTGCCGGTGAAACGCCGGGTAACGTTTACTCGCGCTACACCAACCCGTCGGTACGTGCCTTCGAGGAGCGCCTGGCGGCGATGGAAGGTGCCGAGCAGGCCGTGGGTACGTCCACCGGCATGGCGGCGATCCTGGCCGTGGTGATGTCGCTGTGCAGCGCCGGTGACCATGTGCTGGTGTCGCAGAGCGTATTCGGCTCGACCATCAGCCTGTTCGAGAAGTACTTCAAGCGCTTTGGCGTTCAGGTGGACTACGTGCCACTGGTCGACCTTGCTGGCTGGGAAAAGGCCATCAAGGCCAATACCAGGTTGCTGATCGTCGAATCGCCGTCCAACCCGCTGGCCGAGCTGGTCGATATCACCGCGCTCAGCGAAATCGCCCATGCCCACGGTGCCATGCTGGTGGTGGACAACTGCTTCAGCACCCCCGCGCTGCAGCAGCCGCTGAAGCTGGGTGCCGACATCGTGTTCCACTCGGCCACCAAGTTCATCGACGGCCAGGGTCGTTGCATGGGGGGCGTGGTGGCCGGCCGCGCCGAGCAGATGAAGGAAGTGGTGGGCTTCCTGCGGACTGCAGGCCCGACCCTCAGCCCATTCAACGCCTGGATCTTCACCAAAGGCCTGGAAACGCTGCGCCTGCGTATGCGTGCGCACTGTGAAAGCGCCCAGGCCCTGGCCGAATGGCTGGAGCAGCAGGATGGCGTGGAGAAGGTGCATTACGCCGGCCTGCCTAGCCACCCGCAGCACGCACTGGCCAAGCGTCAGATGAGCGGCTTTGGTGCGGTGGTCAGCTTCGAGGTCAAGGGCGGCAAAGAGGGCGCCTGGCGCTTCATCGATGCGACCCGGGTGATTTCCATCACCACCAACCTGGGGGACAGCAAGACTACCATCGCCCATCCGGCCACCACCTCCCACGGCCGCCTGTCGCCGCAGGAGCGTGAAGCTGCAGGCATCCGCGACAGCCTGATCCGCGTTGCCGTGGGCCTGGAAGACGTGGCCGACCTGCAGGCAGACCTGGCGCGCGGGCTGGCGGCGCTGTGATCGAAATCGGCGGCAGTGTGCCAGGCCACAACGGCCGGGTAGCCCTGGTAACCGGTGCCGCGCGCGGCATCGGCCTGGGCATTGCCGCCTGGCTGATCTGCGAAGGTTGGCAGGTGGTACTCAGCGACCTTGACCGCCAGCGCGGTGCAAAGGTGGCCAAGGCCCTGGGTGACAACGCCTGGTTCATCACAATGGACGTTGCCGACGAGGCTCAGGTCAGTGCCGGGGTGTCCGAGGTGTTGGGGCAGTTTGGTCGGCTGGACGCATTGGTGTGCAATGCGGCGATTGCCAATCCGCACAACCAGACGCTGGAAAGCCTGAGCCTGGCGCAGTGGAATCGGGTACTGGCGGTCAACCTCAACGGGCCGATGCTGCTGGCCAAGCATTGCGCGCCGTACTTGCGTGCGCACAATGGGGCGATCGTCAACCTCACCTCTACCCGGGCGCGGCAGTCCGAGCCCGATACCGAGGCCTACGCCGCGAGCAAGGGTGGCCTGGTGGCCTTGACCCATGCCTTGGCCATGAGCCTGGGCCCGGAGATTCGCGTCAATGCGGTGAGCCCGGGCTGGATCGATGCCCGTGACCCGTCGCAGCGCCGTGCCGAACCGCTGACCGAAGCCGACCATGCCCAGCACCCGACGGGCAGGGTAGGGACGGTAGAAGATGTGGCGGCAATGGTTGCCTGGCTGCTGTCACGCCAGGCGGCGTTCGTGACTGGCCAGGAGTTTGTGGTCGATGGCGGTATGACTCGCAAGATGATCTACACCTGAGACCGGTGTTCCAGGAACGGGGACCGAAAGGTCCCTTTTCTGTTTTTACCTTTTTTGAAAAAAATTCAATGGGGCTATTGACTTAGCTTCGCCATCTGCGTAAATTTCGCGGCCTCAGCGAAGCAAACGCAACAAGCAACATCGCGAGGGTGATTAGCTCAGCCGGGAGAGCATCTGCCTTACAAGCAGAGGGTCGGCGGTTCGATCCCGTCATCACCCACCACTTCCTGAGATGTTCCTGACGCTTCAGGTTTCGCAAGAAGCCAAAAGCCAGAGAGGAGCGCACTGCGCAGCGGTAGTTCAGTCGGTTAGAATACCGGCCTGTCACGCCGGGGGTCGCGGGTTCGAGTCCCGTCCGCTGCGCCATTTTTCAGTAACAGATGGGTGCCTGGCACCGGTCTGAAGCCACAAGGCAAAAACCTTGGGCTGATCCCAGTTTCAATCGGGCGCAAGCCTGAACGATACGCAGCGGTAGTTCAGTCGGTTAGAATACCGGCCTGTCACGCCGGGGGTCGCGGGTTCGAGTCCCGTCCGCTGCGCCATCTTCGTTTCAAGGTCCCTAGAACACCTTGAAGCAACACAAGAGAAGCGATCATGTTATCGCTTTTTTTGTGCCTGCCCTGAGGCCAATGCGCCGGAAGGGTAGACCCAGGTTTCAATCGGGCGCAAGCCTGAATGATACGCAGCGGTAGTTCAGTCGGTTAGAATACCGGCCTGTCACGCCGGGGGTCGCGGGTTCGAGTCCCGTCCGCTGCGCCATCTTCGCCTCAAGGCCCCTTGAACGCCTTGAAGTACAGAAAAGCGACCTTCGGGTCGCTTTTTTCGTTTCTGCGGGCAAGAATTCCGACCTTTACCCACATTTACACCAACCTGACAGGTTCTTCACCGACCAGTGGTTCCTGTGCCTGCCTGCTGTGTTGCACAATAGGCACCTTCTCGACATACCCGGAATTCGCAATGACCAGATCTTCCGTCTTTGGTGCGCTCGGGCTGGCCCTGGTGCTGGCGGGCGTGACCGGTTGTTCCTCGAAAAAGGCCGCCATCTACGAGCACGAGAACTTCGACGACTCGGGCACTTTCTCGCGCAGCTTCCCTGTGAGCGATGCCGGCTCTTGCGAGGCCGCCCGGCGTGCCTTGCTCAGCCAGGGGTATATCATCACCAGCAGTGGCGCCAACCAGGTGGTGGGTAACAAGAGCTTCCAGCAGAACAGCGAGAACCACCTGCAAATCAGTTTCAACGTTACCTGTGCACCGGATGTGAGCGACGAGCAGCGCTCGACCATGTTCGCCAACGCCCTGCAGGACCGTTATGCGCTGAAAAAATCCAACACCTCTGCCAGCCTGGGGGTGGGCGTGCTGGGTTCGGTGTCGATGCCGATTGGCTCCAGTGACGATTCAATGGTCAAAGTGGCCAGCGAGACGGTGACGGCAGCGCAGTTCTATGACCGCTACTTTGCCCTGGTGGAGAGTTACCTGCCCAAGCCGAAGAAGGTGAGCAAGGCCAAGGCCGAAGCGCCCAAGGTTGAAAAGCCGGCGGTTGACCTGGGGTTGCCGGAGCAGGCTGCGGCTAATCCTGTGGCCCCGACACCCGCACCGGCGGCTGAAGTTGCGCCCGCACCTGCGCCCGCACCTGCGGCCGTTGCCCCGGCCAATGAGGCGGTGGCAGCACCCGTGGTGAATGACAGCCAGGGCTCGCAGCCGGTGGCACCGCCGGTGGAGGCTGCGCCGATTCAGGTGCAGCAGGATGCACAGCCTGCCGAGGCCGCTTCGCCTTCCCTTTGAATGGTCGCCTGTACCGGCCCTTTCGCAGGTACAGGCCGTGCACATCCCCTGTTACAGACGCACCGCGATAACTTCCTGAACACCTGCTACGTTTACCACTCATAAGCTTGTCATGATTCCTTCATCCAACCTGCTTAGGTTGAAGGTGACACCGACGAATACAAAATGAGTAAAGAGGACGCAGGGCTATGGATGAATATCAGGAAGAACTACTCGAAACCCAGGCTTACGAACTGGACACCCCGGAACCGGCTGACGACGCCACCGAGCTTTAGCCCGCCCGCCGCTGGCTGCGGCGGAACTCCCCCGGTGTTAGGCCCGTCCAGCGCTTGAACGCGCGCTGGAAGGCCTCTGCCGATGCAAACCCCAACAGATAGGCAATCTCGCCAAAGGCCAGCTCCGTATCGCGGATGTAGGTCTCGGCCAGGTCGCGCCGTGTTTCATTGAGCAAGTCGCGAAAGCGTGTGCCTTCCTCGGCCAGCTTGCGGCGCAGTGTCCAGGTTGGCAACTGCAGGTGCAGCGCCACTTCTTCCAGGTCGGGTTCGCGGCCGCCATTGAGCAGTGGTCCCAGCAGATGGGTGATGCGCTCACCCAGGCTGCGCACCCGCGTGCGCTGCTGCATCTCTGCCTCACACAGTTGCAGCAGGTGCTGCCAGGTGCTTGGGCAATGCCTGGGGTTGGCCAGTTGCAGGGTGGCGCGGCTCAGGCGCAGACGGTTGCCGTCGGCGGCGAACTGCACGGGTGTGCTGCAAAGTGGTTGGTAGCGCGCGGCATACCCGGGTGCGGCAAATTCGATGTCCAGGCGTTCGGCCTGCACCGGGGTGCCTGCAAGGTCGGCTAGCTGGGCTAGCCAACCCGCGAGCAGCGAGTCGACCACAAAGCGGTTGTAGGCGTTATAGGGGCTGATGGAGTAGAAGCGCAGCCAGGCGCCCTGGGCGTCTTCGTGAAAGCTGGAGTGGCCACGGTAGTTGGCCGCGTACAGCGGTTCGAAGTGCAGCAGGGTGCGCGCTGCCTCGCCCAGGGTAGGGGCCTGGGCGGCGGTGACCCCGGCCAGGCCGGCATGAGCCAGGCGGCTCAGGCGCCCCATGTGCAGGCCCAGGGCGGGCTCGCCGCACAGTTCGATGGCGGCGTGGCCAAGGTGCATGTAGCGGGAGATCGACAAGCGCGCGCCGGCTTCAGCCAGGCGCGGCCCATCCAGGCCATAGCGCAGCAGCAGCGGTTCGGGGGCGTGGCCAAGCTCGCGCAGGGCCTCGCTCAGCGGTTGAACAAAGCCAACCGACAGGTCGCCCAGGCGAACGCGGGGGCGGGCCATGGTGCTACAGCCACAGGTTCAGCAGGCGGGCACCTGGGCTTGGGGTGCCCACCAGCAACTCACCCGCCTGGTGGGCGAAGCCTTGGCCATCACTGCCTTGCTCCCAGAACTGCCCACGCATGAACACGCTCATGCTGCTGACACTGGCCCCGGCCGCCTCGGTCAGGCGTTGCCAGGCGGTCTGTTCGCTGACTTCGCCACGCTTCAGGGGCAGCCCGGCGGCGGCGTGCTGGTGGCGGTTGCCACGCCATGGCGCTTCCCAGCTGCTCTTGCCGCTGAGAAACACCGGGTTGGCGACCAGTTGTACCGCTTGTTGTGCCAATTGCCGATGGTTTTCCGGGTACCAGCTGTCACTGCCTATCAGCACACCCAGCCGCCCGGCAGGTGTTTGCACGACCTGCAACGGGTGCTTGCGCCCATTGTGCACATAGCGGCGCATGTCGCTGTCAGGGAATTGCTGGTGTTGTGGTTCGCCCAGTAGCGAGCCATCGCCAGCAAACACCATGCTGCTATTGAACAGCGGGCCACTACCGGCGTGCAGCACCCCCTGTTTCACGTAAGGTGCAGGCAGCACGATGGAGCCGGCCACCAGGGTAACGCCGAATTCCTTGGCCAGGCCGCCGAACAACTGCTGATAGTCTGCGGCCATTTGCTCGGCCTTCATGCGCAGGTGCGCATCGGCGCGCCAGTCATCGCCGTCGGCGCCGAGCATGGCCAGGCCGTAGCGCAACGGGTTGCTCAGCTCCAGCCATTGCAGGGCCTCGCGGCTCTGGGTCACCTGATACAGTTCGTTTTTCTCACCGCGCGCCCACAGCCAGGTGCCGATGTGCTCCGGCAGCACCACTACCGTGCGCGGGCTTATCAGTCCTTGTGCGCGAGCCTGCTCGAGGTAAGCCGCGAGCTTGCGGTGCAGGCGCTGCAGGTTCTGGTAGTCACCGGGGTACAGCAGCGGCTCGACGCCCAGCAGGTTGCCGTGTTCGCCTGGCACGCCATGGTTCAGTGCCAGCTCGATGCGCAGGTCGGACAGGTAGTGGCCTTCCGGGCGCTGTTGGGTCCAGAAGCCATAACCACAGAGGGCGGCGAGGAAGACCAGCGCCAGGGCGCCAGCAAGCAGTTTTCGCATGAAGCAGGGCTGCGCCTTGGTTACGAGGGTTCCTTAGGGTAGTCCCGCTGTATGCCAGGATCAATAACTTGTCAGTTTCGATCATTGAGCCAATTCAAACGGCTGTTTAATGTCGCTGACAGACAAACGACAGGCCCCGCTGACCGGTGAGGTGCCTGCATACCGTGATCACGCCACCAGGGGACCTTTCCATGGCCGCCGACCGCTACCCGCACCTGCTTGCCCCGCTGGACCTGGGCTTCACCACCTTGCGCAACCGCACCCTGATGGGCTCGATGCACACCGGCCTCGAAGAGCGTCCCGGGGGGTTCGAGCGAATGGCGGCGTACTTTGCCGAGCGTGCCCGTGGTGGCGTTGGCCTGATGGTAACGGGCGGCATTGCGCCCAACGATGAAGGCGGGGTGTACTCCGGTGCGGCCAAGCTCAGCACCGAGGAGGAGGCCGACAAGCACCGTATCGTCACCGAAGCGGTACATGCCGCGGGGGGCAAGATCTGCCTGCAGATCCTGCATGCCGGGCGCTATGCCTACAGCCCACGGCAAGTGGCACCCAGTGCGATCCAGGCGCCGATCAACCCGTTCAAGCCCAAGGAGTTGGACGAGGCGGGCATCGAGAAGCAGATCGCAGACTTCGTCAACTGCGCGGTACTGGCCCAGCGTGCCGGTTACGACGGCGTCGAAATCATGGGTTCGGAAGGCTACTTCATCAACCAGTTCCTCGCTGCCCATACCAACCACCGTACCGACCGTTGGGGGGGGAGTTATGAAAACCGTATGCGCCTGGCGGTGGACATCGTCAGCCGGGTGCGTGGTGCGGTAGGGCCGAACTTCATCATCATCTTCCGCCTGTCGATGCTCGACCTGGTGGAAGGTGGCAGCACCTGGGACGAGATCGAACTATTGGCCAAGGCCATCGAGCAGGCTGGCGCGACCCTGATCAACACCGGCATCGGCTGGCACGAAGCGCGTATCCCGACCATCGCCACCAAGGTGCCGCGTGCAGCCTTCAGCAAGGTCACCGCCAAGGTGCGTGGTGCGGTGAGCATTCCGCTGATCACCACCAACCGTATCAATACCCCGGAGGTGGCCGAGGCCGTATTGGCCGAGGGCGATGCCGACATGGTCTCGATGGCCCGGCCATTCCTCGCCGACCCGGATTTCGTCAACAAGGCGGCAGCCGGGCGTGCCGACGAGATCAACACCTGCATCGGTTGCAACCAGGCCTGCCTGGACCACACCTTTGGTGGCAAGCTGACCAGCTGCCTGGTCAACCCCCGTGCCTGCCACGAAACCGAGCTCAATTACCTGCCTGTACGGGCCGTGAAGCGCATTGCCGTGGTGGGGGCCGGCCCGGCGGGTCTGGCAGCGGCCACCGTGGCAGCTGAGCGTGGCCATTCGGTCACCCTGTTCGACGCTGCCAGCGAGATTGGCGGGCAGTTCAACGTCGCCAAGCGGGTGCCAGGCAAGGAGGAGTTCCATGAAACCCTGCGCTACTTCCGCAACAAGGTGAAAAGCACAGGCGTGGACCTGCGCCTGAATACCCGTGTCGATGTGCAGGCATTGGTGGACGGTGGCTACGACGACATCATCCTGGCCACCGGTATTGCCCCACGCACCCCGGCCATTCCCGGTGTCGAACATGCCAAGGTGCTCAGCTATCTCGACGTACTGCTTGAGCGCAAGCCGGTGGGCCAATCGGTTGCGGTGATTGGCGCGGGTGGCATCGGCTTCGATGTGTCCGAGTACCTGGTGCATCAGGGGGTGGCCACCAGCCAGGACCGTGAGGCGTTCTGGAGGGAATGGGGCATCGATACCCACCTGGAAGCACGCGGTGGTGTGGCCGGGGTCAAGGCCGAGCCGCATGCCCCGGCGCGGCAGGTGTACCTGTTGCAGCGCAAGAAGTCCAAGGTGGGTGATGGCCTGGGCAAGACTACCGGCTGGATTCACCGCACCGGGCTGAAGAACAAGCGGGTGCAGATGCTCAATAGCGTTGAGTACCTGGGTATCGACGATGCCGGCCTGCACATTCGTGTGGCGGATGGCGAGCCGCAGGTGTTGCCGGTGGATAACGTGGTGATCTGCGCCGGACAGGATCCGCTGCGTGAATTGCAGGACGGGTTGGTGGCGGCAGGGCAGTCGGTGCACCTGATTGGCGGCGCCGATGTGGCCGCCGAGCTGGATGCCAAGCGGGCGATCAACCAAGGCTCAAGGTTGGCGGCTGAGCTCTGAAAATCTCCGGGGCCGCACAGCGGCCCCGGGGTTTCACTGGTAAACTCGCAGCATGTTCTTCGACCTCCCCCAAGCCCCTCTGCAACCCCTGAACCTCCCTTGGCTGCAACAAGCTCAGGTCAAAGCCGCCATCCTGCGCCTGGACCTGATCGACCCACTGATCAGCGGTAACAAGTGGTTCAAGCTGCGCCATCACCTGCAGCAAGCCAGAACCAGCAAAGCCCCGGGCCTTATCAGCCTAGGTGGCAACCATTCCAACCACCTGCATGCCCTGGCCGCCGCCGGCAAGCGCTTCGGCTTCGCCACCGCCGGCCTGCTACGGGGTCACGCCCAGGACACACCCACTGTGCGTGACGTGAAGGCATTGGGCATGGAACTGCACTGGTTGGGCTATGGTGGCTACCGCGCGCGCAACGAACCAGACTTCTGGACCCCGTGGCAGGCACGCTACCCCGGCTGGCACTGCATCCCCGAAGGTGGCGGCGGGCTGGCCGGTGCACAAGGTTGTGCCCTGATCATGGAGCAGGCGCGCTCACAAATCACGGTACTGGGCTGGTCGGATTATGACGCCTGGTGGCTGGCTGCTGGCACCGGTACCACGTTGGCCGGCCTGGTGCTGGCGGAGGCGGGCGCACATGCCGTGCATGGCGCGTTGGCCGTACCCCGGGACCACGGTGTACCCGAGACGGTGGCAGCCTTGGCTGGCGGCCACGGCTACCAGCTTCACGATGCCTGCCGTGGCGGCTTCGGCAAGTTCGACGATGACCTGCTGGCCTTTATCGCCGAGTCCGAGCAACACAGCGGCGTACCGTTCGAAGCCCTGTACACCGGCAAGGCCCTGCTGGCCTTGCGTGAGCAGGTCGGGGCCGGGCTGTTCGCGCCCGGCACCCGCCTGATCGTCGTGCACACCGGTGGCCTGCAGGGCCGGCGCGGTTACTTGTAAGGCAGCATGCGCAGCAGCGTGTTGTCGCGCTGCACATAGTGGTGGTATAGCCCGGCCAGCGCGTGCAGGCCGATCAGCCAGTAACCCCAGCTGCCAACCCGTTCATGCCAGCCCTTGATGAACTTGGCCTGGTCTGGGTCCGGGCCAATCAGGTGGGGCAGCTCCAGGCCGAAGAACGGCACCGGTTTGTCGGCGGCGCTGAGGATCAGCCAGCCGGCCAGCGGCAGGCCGATCATCAGCAAGTACAGCGCCAGGTGCATCAGGTGCGCAAGGCCGGTTTGCCAAGCCGGCGGCTTGGGCACGATCGGCGGGGTCGGGCGGCTCAGGCGCAAGGCCAGGCGCAGCCAGACCAGCACGAACACACTGAGCCCGAGCATGAAGTGCAGGTCTTTCATCAGGTTGCGTTCAACGCTGTCTTTAGGGAACAGGCCGCGCAGTTCGATAAGGGCGTAGACAGCGGCCAGCAGCACCAGCATCAGCCAATGCAGGGCGATGGACAGGCGCGCGTAGTGGTTCGCGGGGGGGGATGAAACCATGATCGGTCCTCGTCATCAGGTCGGAATGGCGCTCTTTTTGGCGCTCAGGTATTACTTTAATGGCTACCGGGAACGAATCTTTGCGCTAGGTCTGTGAAAATTGTGTTGCCTGTGCCGGTCCTTTCGCGGGCGACTTCATGCTTCGGGGGAAAATGGCCAACTATCAGCCACCAGAAACACCCGCTCCTTTTCCTGCCAGGCGCCATCAGCATCAGGCTCCAACCTCACCAGCAACTGCGCCGGGGCCTGGCGCTCCAACACATGCAACCAGGCCGCAAACTGCTCCACCGCCCAGCATTCACCTGCCTCCACCCGCGCCGGTGCCAGCCAGGCATGCCGCTGCAATGGCTGCCAATGCTCACCCTCAGCCATGACCCAGTCCCGCCTCCGTACCCAGCGCCCACGCAAGTGCTGCGGGTTCGCGCCCGTCGGTGGCTCGGCATGCCCCGGCCATGGGTAGAACAGATAACCCCCCAGCCATACATGGGCCTGCACCTGCCCAACCCCCAACCCGGTCAACAGCTCGCGGCTGTGGGCCCCGTTCGACATGGGCAACTGATGCCCCGCCAAGTGCGCAAGCTTGCTCCCCAGCCGGTCATGGCACCCAGGCCCCAACCAGGCATGCGGGTCGTGCCCGGCGCCTTCCGGCCCCAGGTACAGCTTGATCGCCAGTTCCAGGTGGTGCACGCCGTCACGGTCGCGCAACACCATATCCAGTTCGCCCAGCGTGCGCCCGGCATCTCGGATCGCCAGGTTGGCTGCCAGCAGCTCGATGCCCGGCGCCTGGCCCAGGGCGAATTGCCACAGGCGTTCGTAGTAATGCCCCAGCCGCCCGCTGCCCAGCTTCGCCAGCCAGTCTTGCAATGGCCGGTCATCTTCATCCAGCGCCCGCAACCACTGCTCAAGGTGCTGCGGCTGCTGCGCCCACAGGCTACCCGCCAGCGGGTGGCGCTGGGGGCAGGGCGGGGCGCTGAGCAGGGGCGGCGACAGTAGGGCCCAGGCCAAGTCGCGTACCGCAGGGCGGCGCAGGTGCCGGGGCAGGTCATGTAGATGCATGAAAGGCGTCATGCAGCGAGCATAGCCGGTTTGCCGCTACCCGGTGGTTTCGCCCATAATCGGCCCATCGTCACCCGCCGCAGAGCCTTGCAGGAGCCCCATGGAGCAATTTCGCAATATCGGTATCATCGGTCGCCTTGGCAGCTCGCAGGTGCTCGACACCATTCGCCGACTGAAAAAATTCCTCCTCGAGCGCCACCTGCATGTGATCCTCGAGGACACCATCGCCGAAGTGCTGCCCGGTCATGGTCTGCAAACCTCCACCCGCAAGCTGCTGGGCGAAGTCTGCGACCTGGTCATCGTGGTCGGCGGCGACGGCAGCCTGCTGGGCGCTGCCCGCGCCCTGGCCCGTCACAACATTCCGGTGCTGGGCATCAACCGTGGCAACCTGGGCTTCCTCACCGACATCCGCCCCGACGAACTGGAAGAAAAAGTCGCCGAGGTGCTCGACGGCCACTACCTGGTGGAAAACCGTTTTCTGCTGCAGGCCGAAGTGCGCCGCCACCACGAAGCCATTGGCCAGGGCGATGCGCTGAACGACGTGGTGCTGCACCCCGGCAAGTCCACGCGCATGATCGAGTTCGAGATCTACATCGACGGCCAGTTCGTCTGCAGCCAGAAGGCCGACGGCCTGATCGTCGCCACCCCCACCGGCTCCACCGCCTATGCGCTCTCGGCCGGTGGCCCGATCATGCACCCCAAGCTGGACGCCATCGTCATCGTGCCGATGTACCCGCACACCCTGTCGGGCCGGCCGATCGTGGTCGATGGCAACAGCGAGCTGAAGATCGTGGTGTCGAAGGATCTGCAGATCTACCCACAAGTGTCCTGTGACGGCCAGAACCACTTCACCTGCGCCCCCGGCGACACCATCACGGTCAGCAAGAAGCCGCAGAAGCTGCGCCTGATCCACCCGCTGGACCACAACTACTACGAGGTCTGCCGCACCAAGCTCGGTTGGGGCAGCCGCCTGGGGAGCAGGGACGACTGATGTTCGATCCGGCGCGAAGTTTCGACATCATCGGTGACGTGCACGGTTGTGCGCTGACCCTTGAACGCCTGCTCGACGCCCTCGGTTACAAGCGCGTGGCCGGCGTATGGCGCCACCCGCGGCGCATGGCGCTGTTCCTGGGCGATATCGTCGACCGCGGGCCACGCATCCGCGAGGCGCTGCATATCGTCCACGACATGGTCGAGGCCGGCCAGGCGTTGTGCATCATGGGCAACCACGAGTACAACGCCCTGGGTTGGGTTACCCCGGCGCTGCCCGGCAGTGGCAAGGCCTACGTGCGCGAGCACACGCCACGCCACGCCCGGCTGATCGACGAAACCCTGACCCAGTTCGCTCACCACCCCGGCGACTGGCACGACTTCGTCAACTGGTTCTACGAGCTGCCACTGTTCGTCGATGCCGGGCGCTTCCGCCTGGTGCATGCCTGCTGGGACCCGCGACTGATCGAGCCGTTGCGCCAGCAGTACCCCGACGGGCGCATCGATGAACACTTCATCCAGGCTTCGGCGGTGAGCAACAGCTTTGCTGCTACCGTGTGCAACCGCCTGTTGCGCGGCACCGACATGCGCCTGCCGGACGGCCTGACCCTGACGGGCGGTGATGGCCTGACACGCGCCTTCTTCCGCACCAAGTTCTGGGAAGAAGACCCGCAAACCTACGGTGACATCGTGTTCCAGCCCGATGCCCTGCCCGAAGAGGTGGCCAGCACCCCGCTCAGCCACAGCCAGAAGAACGCCTTGTTGCGCTACGACGAAGACGAGCCTCTGCTGTTCGTCGGCCATTACTGGCGTAGCGGCCGCCCGGCGCCGATCCGCGCCAACCTGGCCTGCCTGGACTACAGCGCCGTGCTCTACGGCAAGCTGGTCGCCTACCGGCTGGATGATGAAACCCGCATCGACCCGCACAAGTTCGTCTGGGTCGACGTCGACCGCCCACAGGCCAACCAATGAACATTATCGAAGTGATGCGCCTGCCGCTGTCGGTCGACCTCAGCGGCTTCGTCCACCTGTTGCAGCGCCTGCAGGTGCCGCATCGGGTGAGCGAGGAGGGCGATGCCCAGGTGCTCTGGGCCCCCGACACCCTCGCCGAAGACGTGCTGCAACTCTACCAGCGCTACCCTGACGGCAACGCAGACATCCAGGCAACCGACGAACCTGAGGGCGCGGGCTTGTCGGGGCGCCGAACCGCCGCGAACAGCCCCACACAACCCTCCCTGGTAGAACAAGCCAAAGCCTGCAAGGTCACCACCCTCACCCTGCTGCTGTGCTTCATCGTCGCCGGCCTCACCAGTCTGGGCGACAACTTCACCACCATCAGCTGGTTCACCTTCCTCGACTTCCGCGTCCAGGGCGATTACCTGTACTTCAGCCCGCTGGCGCAAACCCTGGACGCAGGCCAATGGTGGCGGCTGGTTTCGCCCATGCTGCTGCACTTCGGTGTACTGCACCTGGCCATGAACAGCCTGTGGTACTGGGAGCTGGGCAAACGCATCGAATTGCGCCAAGGCCCCTGGATGTTGCTGGGCCTGACCCTGCTGTTCAGCCTGGTGTCCAACGTGGCCCAGCACTACACCAGCGGGCCGAGCCTGTTCGGCGGCCTGTCCGGCGTGCTGTATGGCCTGCTCGGGCATGTATGGCTGTTCCAGTGGCTGGCGCCCAACCGTTACTTCAACCTGCCCAGGGGCGTGCTGGTAATGATGCTGATCTGGCTGGTGGTATGCCTCACCGGCGTGGTCGGCACCCTGGGCCTTGGCCAGATCGCCAACGCCGCCCACGTGGGCGGGCTGCTCATCGGATGCCTGACCGGGCTCTTGGGCGGGGCGCTGGCCCGGCGTAAACTGTCGGCTTGAATCAGGAGACACTATGTCCACTTTCGCGCAAATGATCGAAAACATTACCCCGGAAATCTACGAGAGCCTGAAACTGGCCGTGGAAATCGGCAAATGGTCGGATGGCCGCAAGCTCACCGCCGAGCAGAAAGAGCTGTCGCTGCAGGCCGTTATCGCCTGGGAGATCAAGAACCTGCCTGAAGACCAGCGCACCGGCTACATGGGCCCGCAAGAGTGTGCGTCGAAGTCCGCGCCGATCCCCAACATTCTGTTCAAGTCGGACTCGGTACATTGATCGAACTCGCTCGTGGCTCGTTGAGCAAAATGGCGGTAAGCCTGCAGGCACCCGTGGTGCAGTACAGCTTCCGCCTTGATGACACGCAGGTCCCGGTCAACCCGCTGATCGGCCAGCGCCTGCGCCTGGAATACCTCGGCGCCATTCATTGCAGCCATTGCGGCAAGCGCACCAAGACCAGCTTCAGCCAAGGTTACTGCTACCCGTGCATGACCAGGCTGGCCCAGTGCGACGTGTGCATCATGGCCCCGGAAAAATGCCACTACGACGCCGGCACCTGCCGTGAGCCTTCGTGGGGCGAACAGTTCTGCATGACCGACCATGTGGTCTACCTGGCCAACTCGTCGGGGATCAAGGTCGGCATCACCCGCGCCACCCAGCTGCCTACCCGTTGGCTCGACCAGGGCGCCAGCCAGGCCCTGCCGATCATGCGCGTGGCCACCCGCCAGCAGTCCGGCCTGGTCGAAGACGTGCTGCGCAGCCAGGTGCCGGATCGCACCAACTGGCGTGCGCTGCTCAAGGGCGATGCCGAAGTGCTCGACCTGCCGGCCATTCGTGAGCAGATTTTCGATGCCTGTGCCGACGGTTTGAGCGCGCTGCAAGCGCGTTTCGGCTTGCAGGCGATTCAGCCGCTGCCCGACGCCGAAGTGGTACAGATGAATTACCCGGTCGAGGCCTACCCGAAAAAGATCGTCAGCTTCAACCTCGACAAAGACCCGGTGGCCGAAGGCACGCTACTGGGTATCAAGGGCCAGTACCTGATCTTCGATACCGGTGTGATCAATATTCGCAAGTACACGGCCTACCAGCTGGCCGTGCTCCAGTAAAAGGACCTCTACATGCGTACCGAACAACCGCAAGTGATCTACCTCAAGGATTACCAGGCGCCCGAGTACCTGATCGACGAGACGCACCTGACCTTCGAGCTGTTCGAGGACCACACCCTGGTTCACGCGCAACTGGTGATGCGCCGCAACCCGGCGCGCGGTGCCGGGCTGCCGCCACTGGTGCTCGATGGCCAGCAACTGGAGTTGCTGCGCGCTTCGCTGGATGACCAGGAACTGCACGCGGCTGACTATCAGCTGGACGTCGACAGCCTGACCGTGCACCCCAAGGCCGAGCGCTTCACCCTCGACACCAGCGTGAAGATCCACCCCGAAAGCAACACTGCGCTGGAGGGCCTGTACAAGTCGGGCAAGATGTTCTGCACCCAGTGCGAGGCCGAGGGCTTCCGCAAGATCACCTACTACCTCGACCGCCCGGACGTCATGAGCACCTTCACCACCACGGTGATCGCCGAGCAGCATCGTTACCCGGTGCTGTTGTCCAACGGTAACCCGATCGGCAGCGGGCCGGCAGAAGATGGCCGCCACTGGGCGACCTGGGAAGACCCGTTCATGAAGCCGGCCTACCTGTTCGCGCTGGTGGCCGGTGACTTGTGGTGCGTCGAGGACACCTTTACCCGCCAGTCTGGCCGGGATGTGACCCTGCGTATCTACGTCGAGCCCGAGAATATCGACAAGTGCGACCACGCCATGGTCAGCCTGAAGAAGTCCATGCGCTGGGACGAAGAAATCTATGGCCGTGAGTACGACCTGGACATCTTCATGATTGTTGCGGTCAACGACTTCAACATGGGCGCCATGGAAAACAAGGGCCTGAACATTTTCAACTCCAGCTGTGTGCTGGCCCGTGCCGAAACCGCCACCGATGCCGCGCACCAGCGTGTCGAAGGCGTGGTTGCCCACGAGTATTTCCACAACTGGTCGGGCAACCGCGTCACCTGCCGTGACTGGTTCCAGCTGTCGTTGAAGGAAGGCTTCACGGTGTTCCGCGATGCCGAGTTCAGTGCCGACATGAACTCGCGCACGGTCAAGCGTATCGAAGACGTCGCCTACCTGCGTACCCACCAGTTCGCCGAAGACGCCGGCCCTATGGCCCACCCGGTGCGCCCGGACAGCTTCATCGAAATCTCCAACTTCTACACCCTGACCGTGTACGAGAAGGGCGCCGAAGTGGTGCGCATGGTCCGCACCCTGCTGGGCGCCGAAGGTTTCCGCAAGGGCAGCGACCTGTACTTCGAACGCCATGATGGCCAGGCGGTGACCACCGACGACTTCATCAAGGCCATGGAAGACGCCAACGGTGTCGACTTCACCCAGTTCAAGCGCTGGTACAACCAGGCCGGCACCCCGCGCCTGGAGGTCAGCGAAGCCTATGATGCTGCCGCGCAGACCTACAGCCTGACCTTCCGCCAGAGCTGCCCGCAAACGCCGGACAAGGCCGAAAAACTGCCGTTTGTGATCCCGGTGGAACTGGGCCTGCTGGACGCCGAAGGCAATGACCTGCCGCTGCGCCTTGTCGGTGAAGCGGCTGCTGGCGGTACCAGCCGTGTGCTGTCGGTGATCGAGGCCGAGCAAACCTTCACCTTCCAGGGCATTCCGGCCAAGCCGCTGCCCTCGCTGCTGCGAGGCTTCAGCGCCCCGGTGAAGCTGAGCTTCCCGTACGACCGCGACCAGCTGATGTTCCTGATGCAGCACGACAGCGACGGCTTCAACCGCTGGGAAGCGGGGCAGCAATTGTCGGTGCAAGTGTTGCAGGAGCTGATTGGCCAGCACCAGCGCGGCGAGGCGCTCAAACTCGACCAGCGCCTGATCAACGCTCTGGGCACCGTGCTGGGTAACGAAGCGCTGGACCCGGCCATGGTGGCCGAAATGCTTTCGCTGCCGGGTGAGGCCTACCTCACCGAGATCAGCCAGGTGGCCGACGTGGATGCCATCCACGCCGCTCGCGAGTTCGCCCGCCAGCAGATCGCCGAACAGCTGTTCGACGCCCTGTGGGCGCGTTACCAGGCCAACCGCGAAGTGTCGCGCAGCACCGCTTACGTGGCCTCTGCCGAACACTTTGCCCGCCGTAGCCTGCAGAACATCGCCCTGTCGTACCTGATGCAGAGCGGCAAGCCGCAAGTGCTGGAAGCGACCCTTGAGCAGTTTGACCAGTGCGACAACATGACCGAGCGCCTGACGGCGTTGGCGGTGCTGGTCAATTCGCCGTTCGAGGCTGAACGCGCCAAGGCGCTGGACACCTTTGCCGAGCACTTCAAGGACAACCCGCTGGTCATGGACCAGTGGTTCAGCGTGCAGGCGGCCAGCGCGCTGCCGGGCGGGCTGGCGCGGGTCAAGGCGCTGATGCAGCACCCGGCGTTCACCCTGAAGAACCCGAACAAGGTCCGTGCGCTGGTGGGTGCCTTTGCCGGGCAGAACCTGGTCAACTTCCATGCGGCGGATGGCTCGGGTTATCGCTTCCTGGCGGACCTGGTGATCGAACTGAATGCGCTGAACCCGCAGATTGCCTCGCGCCAGCTGGCGCCGCTGACCCGCTGGCGCAAGTATGATGACGCGCGTCAGGCCCTGATGAAGGGTGAGCTGGAGCGGATTCTGGCTTCGGGTGAGCTGTCCAGTGATGTGTATGAAGTGGTGAGCAAGAGCCTGGCTTGAGGGCCAGTGGGGCCGCACAGCGGCCCCCTGCTTTTTCAAGCCGACAACAAAACATAACACCCCGCCCGTTGTAATCCCGCAAACATCCCCGCTACGATCCCCTCAAGCTATTGCAGGCCTCTAGATCAGGCATCTCGCAGTGCCTGCAGTGCATTGACCCACCAAGAAGAACACAACAGGGGGCAGTCATGAGGGAACAGCTACAGGCGCCAGCCAGGCGCGGTGCCTGGCCATGGGCAGCCAGCGCAGTGCTGGCACTGGCATTGGGGGTGTGGGCCGACAGCGCCCAGGCCGCCGCCGCCGACGAATACTCCACCGAATCGGCCAAGGCCAGCCAAAGCCTGTTGATCGGCGCCACCCATGCCGGCAGCCGCCTGGTGGTGGTGGGCGATCGGGGTCACATCCTGTTCTCCGACGACCAGGGCAGCACCTGGACCCAGGCCCGCGTGCCCACCCGGCAACTGCTCACCGCCGTGTTCTTCCTCGACGACAAGCGCGGCTGGGCCGTCGGCCACGATTCGCAAATCCTCGCCAGCAACGACGGCGGCGCGACCTGGACCAAGCAGTTCGAAGATCTCGCCCGCGAAGCGCCCTTGCTTGACGTCGCTTTCCTCGACGCGCGGCACGGCTTTGCCGTGGGGGCCTACGGCGCCTTGTTGGAAACCACCGACGGCGGCCAGCACTGGCAGGACGTGGCCGAGCGCCTGGACAACCCCGACCAGCTTCACCTGAACGGCATTACCCGAGTGCGTGACGCCGGCCTGTTCATCGTGGGCGAGCAGGGCGGCATGTTCCGCTCCGCCGACAACGGCCAGACCTGGGCCAAGGTCGAAGGCCCCTACGAAGGCTCGCTGTTCGGCGTGATCGGCACCGCCCAGCCGCACACCCTGCTGGCCTACGGCCTGCGCGGCAACCTGTTCCGTTCCACCGATTTTGGTGACAGCTGGCAGCCGATCGAACTCAAGGCCGCGCGCGGCAACCTCGAATTCGGCCTGGCAAGCGCTACGCTTCTCGATGATGGCACCTTGGTGCTGGTGGGCAACGGCGGCAGCGTGCTGCGCAGTACCGATGGCGGCCAGGCCTTCAGCGTGTACAACCGTGCCGACCGTATCGCCCTGGCCGGCGTCAGCGGCCTGGCCAACGGTGGGCTGCTGCTGGTAGGGCAGGGCGGTGTACACCTGGCGGATGCCCAAGGGGCCGAGGGGGCAAGCCGATGACCAGCAGGGAGAGCATTACCATGCACCCGCATCACCAGGACAAGGCCACGCTGCTCGAACGCCTGATTTTCAACAACCGCCCTGTGGTCATCGCCCTGTGCGTGCTGGTGAGCATTTTCCTGTTCTGGCAGGCCACGCAGATTCGCCCGTCCACCAGCTTCGAGAAGATGATCCCGCTGCAACACCCGTTCATCGAGCAGATGATGGAACACCGCAACGACCTGGCCAACCTCGGCAACACCGTGCGCATCTCGGTCGAGGCAGTGAACGGCGACATCTTCGACAAGGACTACATGGAGACCCTGCGCCAGGTCCATGACGAGGTGTTCTACATCCCGGGTGTCGACCGTGCCGGGCTCAAATCGCTGTGGAGCCCCAGCGTGCGCTGGAGTGAGGTCACCGAAGAGGGCTTTTCCGGTGGTGAGGTAATCCCCAACACCTACAACGGTTCGCAGGACAGCCTCGACACCCTGCGCGACAACGTGCTCAAGTCGGGCCAGGTAGGGCGGCTGGTGGGCAACAACTTCAAGTCCAGCATCGTCGATGTGCCGCTGCTGGAGAGCTACCCCGACCCGCAAGACCCAGGCAAGCAGGTGAAGCTGGACTACCAGCAGTTCTCGCACCTGCTGGAAGAAAAGATCCGTGACAAGTTCCAGGCCCAGAACCCCAACGTGAAGGTACACATCGTCGGCTTCGCCAAGAAGGTTGGCGACCTGATCGACGGCCTGGTGATGGTGGCAATGTTCTTCGGCGTCGCTCTGGTGATCACCTGGGTGCTGTTGTACTGGTTCACCTGGTGCATCCGCAGCACCATCGCCGTGCTCATCACTACCCTGGTGGCAGTGGTCTGGCAGCTGGGGTTGATGCATGCGGTGGGCTTTGGCCTGGACCCGTACTCGATGCTGGTGCCGTTCCTGATCTTCGCCATCGGGATTTCCCACGGGGTGCAGAAGATCAATGGCATCGCCTTGCAGTCGAGTGACGCGGATAACGCCCTTACGGCGGCGCGTCGCACCTTCCGCCAGCTGTTCCTGCCGGGCATGATCGCCATCCTCGCCGACGCCGTAGGCTTCATCACCCTGCTGATCATCGACATTGGCGTGATCCGCGAGCTGGCCATCGGCGCCTCCATCGGCGTGGCGGTGATCGTGTTCACCAACCTGATCCTGCTGCCGGTGGCCATTTCCTACGTCGGTATCAGCAAGAAGGCCATCGAGCGCAGCAAGAAGGACGCCACCCGCGAACACCCGTTCTGGCGGCTGCTGTCGAACTTTGCCAGTGCCAAGGTGGCGCCGGTGTCGGTGGTGCTGGCGCTGGTCGCCTTTGCCGGTGGCCTGTGGTACAGCCAGAACCTGAAAATCGGCGACCTTGACCAGGGCGCGCCAGAGCTGCGCCCCGATTCGCGCTACAACCAGGACAACAGCTTCATCATCAGCAACTACTCCACCAGCTCCGACGTGCTGGTGATCATGGTCAAGACTCCACCGGAGCAGTGCTCAATCCACTCGACCATGGCACCGATCGACGAGCTGATGTGGACCATGCAGAACACCCCGGGCGTGCAGTCGGCGATTTCCCTGGTGACCGTGTCCAAGCAGGTGATCAAGGGCATGAACGAGGGCAGCCTGAAATGGGAGACCCTGTCGCGTAACCCGGACATCCTCAACAACTCCATTGCCCGTGCCGACGGCCTGTACAACGGCGACTGCTCGCTGGCGCCGGTGCTGGTGTTCCTCAACGATCACAAGGCCGAGACCCTGGAGCGGGTCACTGCCGTGGCCAAGGCGTTTGCCGACAGCCACAACAAGGAAGGCCTGCAGTTCCTGCTGGCGGCGGGTAACGCCGGGATCGAGGCGGCGACCAACGAAGTGATCAAGTCGGCCGAGCTGACCATCCTGATTCTGGTGTACATCTGCGTGGCGGTGATGTGCCTGATCACCTTCCGCTCGTTCGCCGCCACCCTGTGCATCGTGCTGCCACTGGTGCTGACCTCGGTGCTGGGCAACGCGCTGATGGCCTACATGGGCATCGGGGTGAAGGTGGCGACCTTGCCGGTGGTGGCGCTGGGCGTGGGCATTGGCGTGGACTACGGCATCTACATCTACAGCCGCCTGGAAAGCTTCTTGCGGGCCGGCCTGCCGTTGCAGGAAGCCTATTACCAGACCCTGCGCTCGACCGGTAAAGCCGTGTTGTTCACCGGCCTGTGCCTGGCCATTGGCGTGTGCACCTGGATCTTCTCGGCGATCAAGTTCCAGGCCGACATGGGGTTGATGCTGACCTTCATGTTGTTGTGGAACATGTTTGGTGCGTTGTGGTTGCTGCCGGCGCTGGCGCGGTTCCTGATCAAACCGGAGAAGATGGTGGGCAAGGAGGGTGGGTCGATTTTCGCCCATTGAATAGTTGGGGGCCGCTTGGCGGCCCCAAGCTATAATGCCGGTTCATTTCAAATTGGTACCCCCATGTCCCCCCTCGCCACCGCCCTGCAAACCTGCGACATGCTCCTGATCGACGGCCTGCACGCCTTCGACTTCACCGCTGATGAGTCCGGCCTCACCGTCGAATGTATGGATGGTCGCCAACTGCGCCGCTGGTCCTTCACTCCCGAGCAAGTCGCCGCCGCCATCGCCACGGGTGATGAATGGCAACTCAACGATGCCGATGGCGAGCATCGTCTAGTCTGTATGAGTGCCTTTCGTGCCCCGGACGACGACCAAGATGAACCGGATCTGGACGAGCCTGCTGACCGCTAGCCTGATGAGCCTGACACTCCATGCCCACGCCGCTACCTTGCTGGTGGGCAGCTACACCGATGGCGCCAGCCAGGGCATCTACCGTTATCAGTTCGACGACAAGGCCGGCCATATCGACCCCACACCCCTGCAAGTGGTGAAAAGCGTCAGCCCTTCGTGGCTGGTGCTGTCGGCTGACCAGCGCCAGCTGTTCGCGGTAAATGAAACCCCGCAGGGGCATGCCAGCAGTTTCAGCATCAGCACCAAAGGCGAAATCAAACCACTTAACCAAGTGGCCAGCCAGGGCGACGAGCCAACCCACGCCAGCCTCAGCCGCGACCAGCGCTTCCTGTTCGTGGCCAATTACGCGGTCAACCCCGACCCCGGGGGCAGCCTGGTGGTGATCCCGGTGGCCAAGGACGGCAAGCTCAAGCCCGTGGTGCAACAGACCCGGCACAAGCCGAGCGGGGTCAACCCGGAGCGACAGGCCGGTGCCCATGTGCATTCGCTGGTGCTGTCGCCGGACGGCCGGCACCTGTACGCCAGCGACCTGGGTGCCGACAAGGTGTTCATCTACCGCTACGACGGCGCCAGCGCGGACCACCCGCTGACCCCGGCGATACCCGCGTCGGTGGCGTTGCCGCCGGGCAGTGGGCCGCGTCACCTGCTGTTTGACGCCAAGGGCCTGCACGCCTATCTCACCCTGGAAATGAGTGCCGAGGTGGTGGTGTTCGATGTGCAGGATGGCAACCTGGTGGAACGCCAGCGCCTGCCACTGACCGAACGTCACGAGGCAGCAGCGAAGGCGGCGGGTGCTTTGCACTTGTCGGCAGACGGGCGCTTCTTGTACGTGAGCAACCGTGGCACGGCCAACGAGGTCGTTGCGTTCAGCGTGGGCAAGCAGGACGGCCAGCTGGCCTTCCTGCAGCGGCGCTCGGTGGAGGGCGATCACCCACGTGAGTTTGCCCTGGACCCGAGTGACAACTTCCTGCTGGTGGCCAACCAGAAGAGCAACCAGATCGTGGTCATACGCCGCGATCCGCGCAGCGGCAAGCTGCTGGAGACGGTGCAGACACTGAAACAGGATGCCCCATCGGACCTGAAGTTCATCGAGTGATATCGATCGGCGTGATAATCGATACTGCCGCAATGAATTTTTGCGTTCGGCCTTGGCGGCGTAAGTTTGACCCAAGGCCCAAACGGGCCACCGTCAAACCACCGCCGTCGAGGTCAGCCCAGATGAACTTCAATCTCTTCCCGGTCATTGCCGCATCCGCCATTTCCGCTTCGGTCGTACTGCCGACCCATGCCCATGCCGACAGCAGCGGCAAGGCTGTTGCCACCCACAGCTACACCGAGCAGTACCTGCGCCAGAGCGCGAACTTCCATGCGGCCCTTAGCGGCAAGCAGCATCACTGAGTCAAGCCTGACTCGATCCGATCACTTGGCCATTATCGATTTGAAGAGTTCCGAAGCCAACCACCCCTCCAGCCAGCTCCGCACCCGCGGATAAGCCGCCTCGGCGAACCACTGTGGTTCGACCCCGGCAAACTGGCGCATCAGGGGCAGTAACGCAGCATCGGCAAGGCTCGGGTGATCAGCCAGCAGGTAAGGCCGGCCTTCAAGCAGGCCTTCGAGCTCCGCCAGCCAGGCCTCGGCCTGCTGGCGGTAATGCTCGCGGGAATACTCCGGGTAACGCTCGGCATACTTGTACAGGTTCACCTGCGCCTTGAACGTGCTGTCGTTACGCGCAATCAGCCCGTCAGCCACCTGCGCCGCCGCAGGGTCTGCCTGCAAGCGCCAGTCCTGCGGGTCGTGTTGCGCCAGCGCCCAGCGCATGATGTCCAGGCTCTCTTCCAGCACCCCGGCACCGGTATCCAGCACCGGCACCGTGCCCTTGGGCGACAAGGCCAGCAGCTCTGCCGGCTTGTTCTTCATCGCCACCTCGCAGATGTCTACCTCACAGCCGGCATAGCGCAGGGCCAGGCGCGCACGCATGGCCCACGGGCAGCGGCGGAACGAGTAGAGGATCACCCGCACACCTCCACGTCGCTCAGGCCATTGCCTTGGCGCCGCACCTGGATCTGTACCGGAATGCGCTCGTGCATTTCCTGCACATGAGAGATCACTGCCACCTTGCGGCCTTGGGCCTGCAGGCCGTCGAGCGCATCCATCGCCAGTTGCAGCGACTCGGGGTCCAGGCTGCCGAAGCCTTCGTCGATGAACAACGACTCGATGCGCAGGGTGCTGGAGGCCATCGATGCCAGGCCCAAGGCCAGGGCCAGCGACACCAGGAAGGTTTCCCCGCCCGACAGCGAATGCACCGAGCGCAGTTCATCGCCCATCTCGGTGTCCAGCACCAGCAGGCCAAGGGCGCTGCCGCCACGCTTGAGGCGGTAACGGCGGGCCAGTTGACGCAGTTGGGCGTTGGCGTGGTGCAGCAGCAAGTCGAGGTTGTAGCCTTGGGCGATCTTGCGGAACACATCGCCCGAGGCCGAACCGATCAACGCGTTCAGGCGGGCCCAGCGTTGCCACTGCTGGTGAGCCTGTTCGATTTCGGCCGCCAGTGCCTGATGGGCCTGCTGGCGACGTTGGTCGTCAGCCTGCTGGGCGCGCAGTTCGGCGCACTGCTGTTCGTGGTTGGCCAGGCGTTCGCGCAGCTCGGTCAGGGCTTGCTCCAGAGCTTCGGCCGAAGTGTCCACGGTCATCTGCGCGGCGTGCTGTTGCAGGCGTTGCTCACGTTCCTGCAGCAGTACGCGGCCTTGTTCGATGGCCTTTTCCGCGCCTTGCAGGCGTTGGCGCAACTCATGGACGTACGCGTCATCCATGGCCAGCAGGCGATCCAGCCCGTCATCATCCAGCTCCGGGTGCTCGCTGCGCCACTGGCTGATCTGGCCCTGTAGCTGCTGGCACTCGGTGTTCAGTGCCTGTTGCTGCTGGATGTTGGCTTTGAGTTCGCTGGCCAGCTGCACGCCCTGGGTGCGCAGCGCTTGCAGGCGTTGGGCGGTGTCGGCGTCGAGGGCGCGGGCCTGTTCCAGCGTGGTGTCCATGTGCTGCTGCCAGGCTTCGGCACTGGTGTGCTCGCCAAGCAGTTCGCCGAGGGAGGCCTGGGCCTGCTGGCGTTGCTCGTCGAGGGCGGCCAGCTTCTGCTGCAACTGCTGCTGGCCTTGTATACGTGCCTGTTGCTGGTCGCGCAGCTTGTCCAGTTGGGCCTGACGGGCTTGCTGTTCCTCCAGCTCGTCCTTGCGTTGTTCCAGGTGTTGCAGGCGCTGGGCGATCTGCTGGTCCAGGGCAAGGAAGGCATTGGCCGGGTCGTCGTTCAAGGCCTTGACGGCTTCTTCGGGCAATACGCCGGCCAGGTCGTCGAGGCCTTGCTGCAGTTGCTGCTCGTCGTTGGCCAGGGCCTGGTGCTGTTGCTCCAGGTGGCGCTGGGCTTGCTGTTGCGCTTCGTGGGCGGCCTGCAGTTGCTGATTGAGGCGGGCTGCATCTTTTTGCAGGGCGAGCAGGGCGCTCTGACGCTTCTCGTCCCGGCCGATTTCTTCGTCCAGGCGTCGCAACTGGCTGTCGAGCCAGGTGCTGCGGGCCTTGTCGTCTTGCGGGGCGAGGGCAGGCCACAGGCTATGTGCCTGCACTTCGGCCACCTGGGCGTGCAGTTGTTCGCCCAGGTGCAGTTGTTGCTGCTGATAGTCTTTGAGCTGGGCGTTGACCACACCCAACTGGGTGCGCAGCTCCACCAGTTTGCTGTTGAGGGTTTCCACCTGCTTCTGCGCGGCGTCTACCTCAGCCTGGTCGTGACGTCCCAGGCTTTGCAGCAGCGCTTCGGGTTGATGAAACGGGTGCTCGGCGCTGCCGCATACCGGGCAGGGTTCGCCATCGCGCAATTGGCCGCGCAATTCTTCAACGCTGGTATTGCGCGCCAGACGCTGGCGCTCCAGCAGCTGACGGGTGAGGTCAAGTGCCTGTTCGGCGGTTTCCAGCTCGGCCTTGGCGGCGGTGCCTTCGGTAATCAGTTGCTGGCGCTGCTGCATGGCTTGCTGTTGCCGCTCGCGCACGGCATCCAGCTGCTGGCGCAGCTCCATTTCGCGGCCATGCAGGCGCGACAGTTGTTCAATGGCGCGTTGCTGCTTGCGGTTGTCCTGCAGCATGCCGCCCAGCAGGTCGATCTGTTCCGCCAGGGCGTGCGGTTCGGCCTTGGCTTCGCGGAACAGCAGGTCGTAGGTGTCGCGTTCGGCCTGCAAGTGCGCATTGGCCTGGCTGGCCAGGGCTTGCAGGCCAGGCAGTTCCTCACGGCCCTTGGCCAGACGGCCGCCAATCAGCATCACCTGCTTCAGTTGCGGCAGGTAGGCATGCCAGGCATCGGCCAGGCCCGCCAAGTGCTGGCTGTCGGCGAGCGCGGTGTCGATCTGGGCCAGTTGTTGCACGCTGCGTTGCTGGTTGTGCTCCAGCTGCTGCAACTGTTGCTGGCCGTCGGCGACGTGCTGTGCGGCCTGTTCGCTGCTGCTGCGCTGCGCGGCCAGCTCCTGGTCCAGGCGGGCCAGGTTGTCCTGTGCGGCAAAGGCCTGGCGCAGGCGCGGGGCGTTTTCACCGTGCCGTGCCTGGTTGTCGGCCAGCGCTTGGCGGACATTGTCCAGTGCCTGTTCAAGTTCACGGGTACGCAGTTGCAACTCAGTTTGTTGCTGTTGCTGTTCAGCGATCGTCGCTGCGACTGGCGCCAGTTGAGCGGTCAGCGTTTGCTGGCGATGGAACTGGTGACGCTGCGGCGCCAAACGCTCCAGGCGAACGAGGTCCAGGCGAGGTTCGGCCAGTTGCTGCCAGTCCTGCTCGGCGGCCTGCAGCGCGGTGCCGGCTTCGGCGTACTGGGCCTGCAGCTGGCGTTGTTCATTCAGCCAGTTGCGTTGCTGCTCCAGCTGGCGCTCGTCGGCCTGGTCGGCCTTGAACTGCTGCTGGGCTTGCGCCAAGCGCTGGTCTAGCTCGGCGCGTGCTTCGGCGGCCATTGGCAGCAGGTGGCTGGCGCGGTCCTTCAGGGCATTGTGGGCTTCACCGGCTTCACGGGCCTTGCTAAAGGCGCGTTGGCCCAAGCGGGTGTAGATGGCGGTGTTGGTGAGCTTTTCCAGCAGTTCGCTGCGCTCTCTGTCGTCAGCCTTGAGGAAGGCGCCAAACTCGCTCTGGGCCAGCATCACGGCGCGGGTGAACTGCTCGAAGTTCAGGCCGAGGCGGGCTTCGATCAGTTGCTTGTACTCGTTCTTGGCGCTTGCCAGCACTTGCTCGCTGTCCAGGTCATAGAAACTCTGGCGGCTAAGCTGAAGTTTGCCGTTGGCTTTGTCGCGGGCGCGGTTGGCTTCCCAGCGGGCGCGGTAGCGGCGGCCATCGATGCCGACGAAATCGACCTCGGCAAAGCCACTGCCGGTGCCACGGCGCAGCAGGTTGCGCGGGTCAGACGTGGGAATTTCGCCCTCAGCGTCCGGCACCTTGGCCTCGCGGCCGATGTCATTGAGCCGTGGCACGGTGCCGAACAGCGCCAGGCACAGGGCATCGAGCAGGGTGCTTTTGCCGGCCCCGGTCGGCCCGGTGATGGCGAACAGGCCGGCACTGGCCAAGGGTTCTGCGGTGAAATCGATGTCTATCGGGCCGGCTAGCGATGCCAGGTTTTTCAGGCGGATGGCGAGAATCTTCATGGCTGCTCTTCTTCCTGCTGCACGTCCTGCAACAGCAGGGCAAAGTCGGCCAGGGCCTGTTCGTCGGCGGGGTTGCCGTAGGCCTGTTCCCAGGCTCGGCTGAACAGGTCTTGCGGGGTCATTTGGGCCAGTTCGACAAAGGCCAGGTCATCGTCTTCGGCGTTGGTGCGGCCGGCGTATTCGGCGCTGATGCGGATCAGCCGCACGGCTTTGCCTTCCAGGGCGGTTTCGATCTGCTGGCGCAAGTCGGGTTGCGGCTCGTCCAGTACCACCCGCACCTCCAGCCAGGGCTGACGGTTGGGGTCTTCGAGCAGGTCGACTACCGGCAAGTCAGCCAGTTGCTGCAGCAGTTCGCCCAACGGTGCCGGGCCAACCCGTTGCAGGGCCACGGCGCGCGGTACCGGCCGCGGCTCGACGCTGACCAGGTCGCTACCGTCCAGCTCCACTTCCAGCACTTGGTGCGGGTAGTTGATTTCAGCGAACGACAGCGGGATCGGCGAGCCGCTGTAGCGGATACGTTCTTCGCGGTTGACCTTCTGCGGCTTGTGCAGGTGGCCCAAGGCAACGTAGCTGATGGCCTTGTCGAACAGCTTGGCCGGCAGCGCCTCGGCGTTGCCGATGATCAGGCTGCGCTCGGAGTCCTCCGACACCGCGCCACCGGCCATGTGCGCATGGCTGATGGCAATCAGCGCCTGGTCTTTCTTGCGCTTTTTTTGCGCGGCGGCGATCAGTTGCTGATGTACCTGAGTAATGCCTTGCAGGTAGTCGTCACCCAGGTGCGGGCCAGTCACTTCGGCCGGGCGCAGGAAGGGCAGGGCCAGGCACCAGGCGGCGACCTTGCCACGGCCATTGGTCAGTGGAATCAACAGGCGCTCGGCATCCAGCTGGCCTTCGTCCAGCCAATGCACACGGCCCAGCGCATGGGTACGCAGGCGGCGCATCAACGCGGCGGGCAACTCGATGCGCGAGCCCGAGTCGTGGTTGCCGGCGATCATCACGATATCCAGCTTGGGCTGCTGCTCGTGGGCCTGGACGATGAAGTCGTAGAGGCGTTCCTGGGCTTTGACCGGCGGGTTGACCGTGTCGAAGATATCGCCGGCGATCAGCAGCGCATCGGGCTGGCGCAGGCGCAGTTGGCCGAGCAACCAGTCGAGGAAGCAGGCGTGTTCGAAGTCGCGTTCCTGGCCGTGCAGGCTTTGGCCCAGGTGCCAGTCGGAGGTATGAAACAGACGCATGGATGACCTGTTGGTGTCGAGTCGGGCAAGCGGGGAAAGGGCGGTATGGTAACCCAAGCGCGGGGCAGCTGTGGGCTCGGGTTTACCCGCAAAGAGGCCGGCTCAGGCAGCCCATTACTTGGGATAAAGCGGCGGCAACCCGCCATTCTCCCCGGCCGGCAACAACACTTGCTCGGCCGGAGGGATGGTGCCGATTGCCCGCCACAATTCCTCACCCTGCCAATACTGGCCACTCTCGCTGTACAGCGCCCCGTTCAACCCGTCCAGCGCATCCGACAACGGCACGAAGCGCGCCGCCATTTCGGCCAATGTCTCCGGCTGCTGCCGGGCCCAGGCGTCCAGTGCCTGACGCGTGGCCTGAGGGTCGTTGGCCTGGCAGGCGCGCTTGAGGTCGTCCAGCAGGGTGCGTGGGCTTGGCCCGTTCTGCGCGGCGCGCAGCACCGCCGGTTGTGAGCGGGCGCGCCACCACAGGGCGAAGCCCAGCACGGTGGTGAGGGCGAACACCAAGGTGGCCAGCTGCCAGGGCCACAGCAGGGTACTGGCGCTGCTGTTGTCACCTACCGGGGTGTCGGCGCCCAATGCCGGGTTATCCTGCACGTTCAGGGTGCGCGCTGGCAGGCTGGTGTGCTCCAGGTGGTCTTCGCGGGTGTTCCACCAGGCCACTTCCAGCGCCGGCAGGGCCAGCGTGCCGGCGTGGGTGGGCACCAAGGCTTCGCGCTCTTCGCGGTTGGCGGTCATGCCACGGTCGCTGATTTCGTTGCGTAGCAGCGGCTGGTCTGGGTAGCGGCGCAAACCGGTGATTTCGGTGGCCGGCAGTGGCGGCAGCTGGGTGCTGGACAAACCTTCGGCACGCAAGGTGATGTTACGGGTCAGCGAGTCGCCAATCTGTACCTGCTGGTTGCCGGGGTCGGGGTTCCAGTGTTCTTCCAGCGTCAGGCTGCGCGCCGGCAACCAAGGTACGCCGGCGGGCCAGGCGGCCGGAATGGGGCGCACGGTCAGGCGCAGCGGCAGTGAACTCACCTGCACCTGGTGGCCGGCGCGGGCCGTGGCATTGGCCTGCGCGCTTTCGTCGCTGCTGGCAGCGGCCGTGGCGGTGAAGGTCAACGGCGGGATGTCGAGGGTGCCGCTTTGCTGGGCATACACGGCATAGCGGGTTTCGATCACGCCGTGGCGTACGCCGTTGATTTCCTTTTCATAGGTGCGCGATTCGCCCAGCGGCTCGACCTTGGCGTTATCCAGTTGCAACGGGCTCAGGCTGCTGTCGTCGTACAGCGCTACCGAGTGGTAGATGCGCAGGGTCAGCATGGCCTGGGCCTGGACATAGACGTCGGTGCTGTCGAGGGTTGCCTCGATGAATACCTGAGAGGCGCTGTCGGGCCGGCTGGCATCAGCCTGCAGCACTTGCAGCTCGATGGGCTGGCTGTGCGACTGGCCCAGTTGCAGCTCAGGAATGCGCAGGCTGCCGCTGCGCCGTGGCAGCAGGGTAATGATCCAGCGGGTGCTGGCGCGGGTTTCGCCATCGAGGGTGTGCAGGCTGTTCAGCTGGCGCGTGCCGCGTACCTCGAAGTCACCTTCCAGGGCGCGCAGGTCGGGTTTGCCGAACTGGGTCACGTCCTGGCTTTCCAGGGTCAGTTCCAGGCTTTCGCCAGCTTCCAGGCGGGTACGGTCGACGCTGGCTTGCAGCAGCGGTTCGGCCTGGGCCAGCACGGCCCACAGCAGGGTGAGAAGCAAGACGCCGAAGCGACTCATCGTGGGGTTTCCTGATGCAATTGCTGTTCATACCAGAATTTGCGCCGCAGCAGCTCCGCCGGGTTGTCGGGGATCTCCCGCAGCCATTGTTCCAGGGCCTGGCGTTGCTCGGCATCGAGATTTGTCGATACCGGGCGCTGGGGCGGCTGGATCACGCTGTCGTCACTGCCCGCCTGGTTACCGGGCGTGGCCTGGCTGTTGTTGCTGCCTTCGCCGGGTTGTTCGGCGCTGGCTTGTTCGTTGTTGCCGGGCGTGCCTTGGGCCGGGCTGCTGGCCGAGCTGCTGTTGCCCTCGGTTTCGCTGCCAGGTGTGCCTTGGTCGTCGCTGCTGGCCGGTTGTTCCTCGGCTTTGGCCTCGCGCTGTTGCAACAGTTGTTGCACCAGCGCCTGGTTGTCCAGCGCCGCTTGCAGGTCGGGCTGGCGCTCCAGGGCTTGCTCGTAGGCGTCCAGGGCGGCCTCCAGTTCACCGCTGCGGGCCAGGGCATTGCCTCGATTGTAGTGGGCAGCTGCCGTGTCGCCCTGAGAAAACGCTTCGGCGGCACCGGCATAGTCGCCGGCCTGGTACAGCGCCATGCCGCGCCACTGTGGGTCCTGGAAGTGACGCGCGGCGCTGGCCGGGCGGTTTTGTTCCAGCAGGCGCCGGCCTTGCTGGTCGGGGCGCAGCCACAGGTCGTTGAACTCGAAGGCCTGGCTGGGCTGCGGCAAGGCCAGCAGCAGCGGCAGGCAGAACAGCCAGCCTCGCCGGCCGGCGCAGGCTGCCAGCAGCAACAGCGGGATCAGCAGCCAGTAGCCTTGGTCTGCCCAGCTGTCCAGTTGCAGGGTCTGGCCGTCATTGCGCGCGGTACGCGGGTTGTCGAACAGGCCCAGGCCGCGCAGGTCGAGGTCGTCGATGCGGGCATGCCGGTAGCGCCCGCCGGTACCGCTGATGAAACCCTTGAGACTGGCGCTTTCCAGGCGTGGCAAGAGGATGCCACCTTGGTTGTCTTTCAGGAATTCGCCGTTGGCCTGGCGCACCGGGGCACCTTCGCGGCTGCCGATGCCCAGCATCAACAGGCTGGGGCCTTGGCGGCCGAGGGCCTGGCTGATGCCCTGGCGCTCCGGCGCACTGAGCGACGAGCCGATCAGCAGCAGACGGCCTTGGCCCAAACCACTCTGGGCGAGCAGCGCCAGGCCCTTTTGCACGGCCAGGTCGGCGCGTTGGCCCGCTTGCGGCATGATCGACGGGTCGATGGCCTCCAGCAGGTTGCGGGTGGTGGCCAGGTCATCGGACAGCGGCACCAGCGTGTGTGCCGAACCGGCATACACCACCAGCGCCGTCTGGCTGTCGCGCCGGTGTTCGAGCAGGTCGAGGATTTTGCGCCGAGCCTGCTCCAGGCGGTTGGGCGGGCTGTCTTCGGCAAGCATCTGCGGGGTCAGCTCCAGCAGGATCACCAGCGGGTCGGCCGGGCGTTGGCGGTTTTCTTCGACGCGTTGCCAGCTGGGCCCGAGCAGGGCCAGGATCACCAGCGCCCAGGCCAGGCCCAGCGCCACCCATGGCAGTTTGCTGGTGCTGCCGCTACCGCCGCCCAGCAAGACGCCATGGAACGCCGGCGGCAGAATCATCTGCCAGCGCCCGGCGCGTTTGCGCCGGTGCCACAGCTTGTACAACAGCCAGCCGAGCAGGGGCACGGCCAGCAGCCAGAGCGGCCGTAGCCATTGGGGCCACAGGTCGATCATCGCCGCCTCCTTAAACGCAGGCGCTTCAGGCGCTGGCGCCATTCCGGGTGCGGTTGCAGAAAGCGCGGCTTGCGCAGCAGGCGTTGCAGCAGGTTGTCGGGCCATTGCACGGCCACCACCAGCAGCACGCTAAGCAGTAGCGCCAGCGCCAGGGGCCAGGCGTACAGGGCCTGGGCCGTGCGTGCCTGGGTCGGTTGCTGGGCCACCGGTTCCAGCTGGTCGAGGGTGTCGCCGATGGCGACCAGTTCGGCGCCGTCATGGGCGCGGAAGTAGGCGCCGTGGGTGATGTCGGCAATCTCCTTGAGCGCGGCTTCGTCCAGGTCCAGGCTCGGGTTGAGGCCCAGCAGGCCAGGGGTGCCACTGGCTTCGGGGTTGGCGCCGATGCCGATGGTGTAGATGCGCACGCCTTCCTGGGCCGCCAGGCGGGCGGCGGTCAGTGGGTGGATCTGCCCACCGTTGTTGGCACCGTCGGTGATCAGCACCAGCACCCGGCTTTGTGCCGGGCGCTGGCGCAGGCGTTTGACTGCCAGGCCAATGGCGTCGCCGATGGCGGTGTTTTTACCGGCGATGCCGATTTGTGCTTCGTCGAGGAAGGTGCGCACGGTGCGCCGGTCAAAGGTGAGCGGCGCCTGCAGGTAGGCCTGGCTGCCGAACAGGATCAGGCCCACGCGGTCACCTTCGCGGTCCTGCAGAAAGTCGCCCATCAGCGCCTTGACCAGGTCGAGGCGGCTGATGTCTTCGTTCTTCCACTGCATGTCGGGGAAGTCCATCGACCCGGACACGTCAACCGCCACCAGCAGGTCGCGGCCGCTGGCGGCCACCGGCACCGGATCGCCCAGCCACTGCGGGCGGGCAGCTGCGCACAGCAGCAACAGCCAGATGACCACGAACGGTGCCTGCTGGCGCCAGGTCGGCAGGTTGAGCCGCGCGCGTCGCCCGGCCAGGCCTTCCAGTTCGTTGAGGAAGCCCACCTTGAGCACCGGCTCGCCGCTGTCGGCTGCAGGCAGCAGCAGGCGTGCCAGCCATGGCAGCGGTAACAGGGCGAAGACCCACGGCCAGGCCAGTTCAAACATGCTTGCGGATCCAGGTTTCCACGGCCTGGCTGAGCCCGGCGATGGCTTTGTCGTCGAGCTTGCACTCGGGTTTGTAGGCGCCTTCGACCAGCACCATCCAGCGGGTCAGGCCGGCGGCCGGGCAGCGGTTGTCGAGAAACGCCAGCCATTGGCGGCCGTTGAGGGTGTGGCTGTTGGCACCGGGGTAGTGGTTGCGGCACAGGCGCTTGAGCAGGGCGTTGATCTGTTGCAGCCAGGCGCCGGCCGGTGCGCCATCGTAGGGGCGTGGCAGGAGGGCCAGCTCGGCCAGGGCGGCCACGCGCACCGGGTCGAGCGGTTGCTCGGCACGCACGATGCGGCGTTTGCCCGGGCGCCAGCGGCGCAGCCGCCACAGGCCCCAGCCCAGCAGCGGCAGTAGCGCCAGCAACAGCCACCAGCCCGGTGCCGGTGGCCATAAACCGATGGGTGCCGGGTCGATCAGCGGGTGCAACTGGTCGAGAGGGTTCATGACGCGCTCCGTGGCCGCTGTGCGTTCAGGTATTCGCGCAGTTGCTCGATCATTTCGCTTTGCGTGCTCAGTGGCATCAGGACCACGCGCAGCTTCTGTGCCATCAGTTCCCAGCGCTCGATGCGGGCTTCGGCCTGCTGGCGGTAGGCCTGGCGGAGGTTGGCATCGAGGGTGTCGAGCTCCAGCTGGGCGCTGCGCTGGGCGAAGCGCAGCAGGCCGGCGGCCGGCAGGGCATGGTCGAGTGGATCGGACACGGGTAGCAACAGCAGGTCGCAATGGCGAGAAAGCATGGCCAGGTGCTGTTCCACCTGGGCGCTAAGCGAGCGTTCATCGCAAATCACGATGGCCAGGCTGCCGGGGCGCAGCACTTCGCGGGCGCGGCGCAGGGCCAGGCCTAGGCTGTCGGCCCCGGGCGTGGCTTCGGTGTGCAGTGCCTGGTTGACCTTGGCCAGGCGGTTGAGCAGTTGCAGCAGGCTTTGCTTGCTGCGCCGAGGTTTGATTTCGTGGTGTTCGTTATCGCCGAACACCAAACCACCAATGCGGTCGTTGTGGCCGAGCGCGGCCCAACCGAACAGGGCAGCGGCCTGGGCTGCCAACACTGACTTGAACATCAGCCCCGAGCCGAAAAACAGCCGCTGGCTTTGCTCGACGAGGATGAAGATCGGCCGCTCGCGCTCTTCGTGGAACAGCTTGGTGTGCGGCTCCTGGGTGCGCGCGGTCACCCGCCAGTCGATATTGCGCACATCGTCGCCGGCCTGGTACACGCGCACCTGGTCGAAGTCCACCCCGCGCCCGCGCAGCTTGGAATGGTGCAGGCCCACCAGCGGGCTGCGCTGGCCGGGCTTGGAAAACAGCTGGATTTCGCGCACGCGGTGACGCATGTCGATCAGCTCGGCAAGGCCGATGCGGATACCGGGCTCGGCCAGCTGCGCGGTGGGCATGGGCTCAGGCAACGGCGACGACGTCGAGGATGCGCTGGACCACGCGGTCCTGGTCGATCCCCGCCGCCTCGGCCTCGAACGAGAGGATGATGCGGTGGCGCAGCACGTCGAACAGCACCGCCTGGATGTCTTCGGGGCTGACGAAGTCGCGCCCGGCCAGCCAGGCGTGGGCACGCGCGCAGCGGTCCAGCGAGATGGAGCCGCGCGGGCTGGCGCCGTAGGCGATCCAGTCGGCCAGCTCGGCGTCGAACTTGGCCGGGGTGCGGGTGGCCATGACCAGCTGCACCAGGTATTCCTCTACCGCGTCGGCCATGTACAGGCCAAGGATTTCCTTGCGCGCGGCGAAGATGGCCTGCTGGCTGACCCGGCGCTCGGGCTTGGTCTCGCCGCCCAGGGCTTCGCCACGGGCTTGCGCCAGGATGCGCCGCTCCACCGCCGCGTCGGGGAAGCCGATTTTTACATGCATCAGGAACCGGTCGAGCTGGGCTTCGGGCAGCGGGTAGGTGCCTTCCTGCTCGATGGGGTTCTGCGTGGCCATGACCAGGAACAGCGGCGACAGGTCGTAGGTGCTGCGGCCCACGCTGACCTGGCGCTCGGCCATGGCTTCGAGCAGTGCCGATTGCACCTTGGCCGGGGCGCGGTTGATTTCGTCGGCCAGCACCAGGTTGTGGAAGATCGGCCCCTGCTGGAATACGAAGCTGCCGGTTTCCGGGCGATAGATTTCGGTGCCGGTGATGTCGGCCGGGAGCAGGTCGGGGGTGAACTGGATGCGATGGAACTGCGCTTCGATGCCTTCGGCAAGTTCTTTGATGGCCTTGGTTTTGGCCAGGCCCGGTGCGCCTTCCACCAGCATGTGGCCGTCGGCCAGCAGCACGATCAACAGCCGCTCGACCAGTTTCTCCTGGCCTAGGATCTGGGAAGAAAGAAAGGTGCGCAGCGCGATCAGCGCTTCACGGTGTTCCATCGGCGACGGTTCCTGGTGTGGGGCCTGAGGCGGCTGACGGTAGCGGCCCTGGCAAGGGCTGATACTTTAATCTATCCGGGGGGGCGGCGACCAATGGCGGCGGGTAAATTTATCGTTACGGGGCTCGCCGGTACAGAAATGTCCCAGGTAAGGCTGGCCATTGTCTGATGGTCGGTGAAGGCGTGCTGGCGCCTGCTTGTGCTTTTCAGGCAAGCAGAAGGCACGATGATGAAAATGAGCAGCGGTAGCACGCCAATCCCCACACCTGCCACCCTGCGTGTTGGCGTGTTTTTCGATGGCACCGGTAACAACCTGCACAATGCCATGGCCGTGGATGAACCGCGCGGCAGCTATGGCAATGCCCTGAGCAATGTGGCCCTGTTGCATGCCCTGTATCCGGCGGGTGAGGCTGATGCCGATGGCACCCTGGTGTTTCTGAAACGCTACGTGGAAGGCGTGGGTACCCTGGCAGGTGAGGCGGACCATACCTATGCCGCGGCCACCGGTCGTGGGCGCACGGGGGTTGAGGCGAGGGTCGCCGAGGCTTTGCAGGGGATGGCCGAACAACTGCGTGGCTGGTGCCGGGCGCATCCGCAGGCAGCCGTGGCGCGGGTCGAGTTCGACCTGTTCGGTTTCAGCCGCGGGGCGGCGGCGGCACGGCATCTGGCCAATCTGCTACAGGATGGCGCGGGTGGGTTGTTGCCGATAGCGTGCGACACTTCCATCAACTTTATCGGCCTGTTCGACACCGTGGCAGCGATCATCGCGCCGTTGCAGGGCGACTTCGATCCCGCCGATAGCCGCCAGGGCGGCCTGCGCCTTGGCCTCAGGGCAGGCATTGCCCGGCAGGTGGTGCAACTGGTGGCGGGGGATGAGCAGCGGCATAACTTTCCGCTGGTGGGCAGTGGTCACGACATTGTGTTGCCGGGGGTGCATTCGAATATCGGGGGCGGTTACCCGGAAACCATGCTGGAGCAGGTGCTGCTGTGCAAGCCGCAGTCCCAGCGTGTACCGGTGGGCATGCGTGCCGAGCAAAGCCGTGCGCACGCCACGGTAAGCGCCTTGTTGGCGTCGGCGTATCCCGATAGCCGCGAGCCCAGGCCGCAGGTCGTGAGCTGGGAGGCGCCCCTTGCCGGTGGCCGGCCAGATGAAGCGCAAAAGCAGGTGTATGCGGCGTTGTACCGTGAACGGGAAGTGGCGGGGCAGTTGTCCCGGGTGTACTTGAGCGTGATGCGAGCGCTGGCGGTGCGGGCTGGCGTGCCATTTGCGCCGTTGGGCGAGCAGCCTGAGCACAGGCTGCCGGAGGATTTGCTGGAGATCAGCCGCAAGTTGCATGCGTTTGCCTTGGGAGAAACGGACCAGCCGGGGTTGAGCGAGGCTGAACAGCGGCTGCTGTGCGAGAAGTATGTGCATGCCTCGGCGAACTGGAATGCGCTGAAGGGCTTGCGCAACAGCGTGCTGGATGTGTTGTTCGTCAATCGGCCGGCCGCAGGCGGGCGCGTGGTACATGCCAACCCGGCATCCTGAACGACCCAAATGACAGGCCCAGGCCGCACCTACACGGCGCGCGCCAGTCGTTCTGCGTTGCGGGCCCTGGCCAGGTACGCCTCTTGCGCCAGGGTCAGCAGCACCGTCAGCACCATGAACACGACCGATGCAACGAAAATCCCGTTTGGCAGGCGCTGGTCGAGCATCCAGCCAAACGCCACCGGCCCGATGGCGCCACCAATGTTGAACCCGGTCGACACCAGCCCGAACGTTTTGCCTTCGGCGCCTTTCGGTGCAGCCGCCTTGACCAGCATGTCCCGCGACGGGGCGATGATCCCGGTCAGCAGGCCGATGGCACCCAGTACTACCACCAGTGCCCAGCCCTGCAGCAGCCCCAGGGCCACCAGCGCGGTCAGCGCGGCCGCCGCCGCGAAAGCCAGTGCAGCCACCAGGCCATGGCGCCGGGTACGGTCGGCCAAGGCACCACCGCACAGCACGCCCGCTGCGCTGCACAGCAGGAAGGCGGTGAGCGCGGTGTTGGCCCAGGCCAGGGTCAGACCTTGGCCTTGTACGAGTGCGGCGACGGAAAACTTTTCAATGGCGCTGGTGCTCAGGTTGAGCAGGATGAACAACACCGTCAGCACGCCGATCATGGGTGTGAACAAACGCACGCGGCCTGTCGCTGCGACCGGACCAGCGCCCGCTTGGTTGCCAGGCCCTGCCACCCGGTACACGCCACTGCCAGGTATCGAGATCAGCAGCAATGCCGCTATCCCGACTACCGCGCCCGCCGTCAGGGCCGCCCGCGTGCCGAACACAGCGGCGATACCGAGGAACACGGCTGGCGTGACCGCCGAGCCAAGGAACCCGGCAAAGGTATGAATCGAGAACGACCGCCCCAGGCGTGCGGGCTCGATGCCGTTGGCCAGCAGTGCGTAGTCGGCCGGATGGTACACACCATTGGCCAGGCCAGCCATGGCCATCGCCACCAGCAGTACCGCATACCCCGGGCTGGCCGCCAGCAGCAGGAAACTGAGGCTGCCCAGCAACAGCCCGGCCTTGAGCACTTTACGCGCCCCATAGTGGTCGACGGCGTAACCCAGCGGGGCCTGCACCAGGGCGCAGACGATGTTGAATACTGCCAAGGCAACGCCGAGCTCGACGAAGCCCACCCGCAGCAGGCCGGGAAGCACGGGCAATAACGCCGGGATCAGCATGATGTGCACATGGCTGACGAAGTGCACGGCAGCCACTTGGGTAAGCAACTTGGGGCCAGCTTGGGGCATGTCGATACCTGTTGTACGGCGTGCGCCGCTGGCGCACGGCAAGGTGAAGGGAAGCCCGCTCAGCGGGAGTTGCCGCTGAAAGCGGGGAGGCGGCCGTTCAGTGCAGCATGGGCCAGCAGGCCAATGACCAGGCCCCAGAAGGCCCCGCCAATGCCGAACAGGCTGATGTTGGCAGCTGCCGCCAGAAAGGTGATCAATGCCGCCTCGCGGGCACGGGCATCGGCCATTGCGCTGGCCAGGCTGGCACTGATGGTACCCAGTAAGGCAAGGCCGGCCAGGGTGGTGATGAACGTGCCTGGGAGCGCCATGAACACACTCGCCAGGGTAACCCCGAACACCCCCACGAGGATGTAGCAGACACCGGCGGCGATCCCTGCCACCCAGCGTTTGTCTGGGTCTTCATGGGCTTCCTTGCCGGTGCAGATGGCTGCGGTAATGGCGGCGATGTTGAAGGCATGCGAACCGAACGGCGCCATCAGCAATGACCCCAGGCCCGTGACCGCGACGATCGGGTTGGCGCTGGTCGTGAAGCCATCGTTGCGCAGTACCAGCATGCCAGGCATGTACTGGCCGGTGAGGGTGATCAGGAACAATGGCAGGGCCACGCTGAGGGTAGCGTTGAGGGAGAAGGTGGGCGCGGTGAATACCGGAGAGGCGAATTCCAGCTTGAACGTGGTCAGGCCCACTTGCCCTTGCAGCAGTAAGTAGCCGAGGCCCAGTAGCAGAATGCCGACCACGGCGTAGCGGGCGGTAAAACGCTTGAATGCCACGTAGGCCGCAATCAGCAGCCCGGCGAGGGCCGGGTCCACCGACAGGCTGGCAAAGGCACCCATACCGAACTGCAACAGGATGCCGGCCAGAAGCCCGGCTGCAACACCGCCAGGGACGACCCGCACCAGGCGCTCGAAGCACCCGGTAATCCCCAGCACCACGAAGCCGACGGCCGACAGCAGGTAGGCGCCGATGGCTTCACTGTAGGGCACGTTGGCCAGGGCGGTGACCAGGAACGCAGCGGCTGGCGTGGACCAGGCCGTGATCACCGGCGCGCGGCTGTACCAGGACAGCGCCAGGCCGCTGAGGCCGACGCCTATCGACACGGCCCAGACCCACGACGACGTTAGCTCGGGGCTCAGCCCGGCAACCTTGGCCGCCTGGAACACCAGGATGAAGGTGCCACCGTAGTTGACGATGACCGAAACGATTCCTGCCACAACGGGGTGAAGGATGTCTGCCACCCGAAACGGGGTTGAAGGGCTTTGTACAGGCGCGTCCATGGTTGCCTCTGGTATAGATCAGGTAGAACAGCGCAAGGCTGCTTCTATAGAAATGCGCTGCCCGCCAGCCACAGGCTGACGGACAGGTTTCAGGGTCAGCTGGCCAGCGCTACCAGCAGGTTTTTCAGGTAAGCGCTGCCTTGTGCATCCAGCGGCTGCAGGGGCAGGCGCGGGGCGCCGACATCCTGGCCGAGCAGTTTCAAACCGGCCTTGATGGTGGTGGGCAGGCCTCGGCGGGTGATGTACTCCAGCAGCTCGTACTGGCGGTAGAACAGCGTGCGGGCTTCGGCCAGCTGGCCTTGCTGAACGGCGTCCCACAGCGCCAGGTTCAGTGCCGGGATCAGGTTGGGGGCGGCGGTGCACCAGCCGGTAGCGCCGGCCACCAAGGCTTCCAGGGTCAGCGGGTTGCAACCGTTATAGAACGCCACTTGGCCATCGGTAGCGGTGAACAGGCGGTGCATGCGCTGAATGTCACCGGTGCTTTCCTTGACCATGGTCACATTGGGTACTTCACCCAGGATGCGCAGGATCAGCTCCACCGACAGGTCGGTGCCGCTGGTGCCCGGGTTGTTGTAAAGCATGATCGGGATGTCGATGGCGGCGCCGACCGCCTTGTAGTGGGCGACCACTTCGGCTTCGGTGAGCTTCCAGTAAGAGATGGGCAGCACCATCACTGCCGTGGCGCCGCAGGCCTGTGCCAGGCGGGCACGCTGCACGGTGCGGGCAGTGGTCAGGTCAGAGACGCTGACCACGCTGGGCACACGCCCGGCGATGCGTGCCTGGCTGAAGCGCACCACGGTTTCCCATTCGCTGTCGGACAGGTAGGCCCCTTCGCCGGTGCTGCCCAGCGGTGCGATGGCGTGCACACCGCCTGCAATCAAGCTGTCGATGGACGTGCCCAACGCATCCAGGTCGAGCGTGCCGTCTGCCGTGAAGGGAGTGATGGTGTAGCCGATAACGCCGCGAATTACAGGTGTAGACATGACCAGGCACCTTTGTCGTTGTTGAGGAAAGAGTACAGCTTCGATCAGCCCAGGCAGTCGCCATGGGCACGCAAGGCACGGCGTGCGTAGTAGCTGAACGCGGCGCCATGACGTTTGGGGGTGGAGATCCAGTCGTGGGCCTCTTTGCCCAGTGCTTCGGGGATAGGGCGTATGTCACCGGCGCCCATGGCCAGCAGTTGCATCTTTGCCGCGCGCTCGAACAGCAGGGCGAGCACGCAGGCTTCTTCAATCGAGCCACCGGCGATCAGCAGGCCGTGGTGGGAAAGCAGGATGGCGCGTTTGTCGCCAATTGCCTTCGCGATGATTTCGCCTTCTTCGTTGCCCACCGGCACGCCGGGCCATTCCTTGAGGAAGGCGCAGTCGTCGAACAGTGGGCACAGGTCCATGTGCGAGATGGCCAGCGGCACTTCCAGCATTGACAGCGCGGCGCTGTGCAGCGGGTGGGTGTGGATGATGCAGTTGACGTCGGGGCGGGCGCGGTACACCCAGCTGTGGAAGCGGTTGGCCGGGTTGGCCATGCCGCGGCCTTGCAGCACGGTGAGGTCCTCGTCCACCACCAGCAGGTTGGAGGCGGCGATTTCGTCGAAGCCCAGGCCCAGTTGTTGGGTGTAGTAGGTGCCGGGCTCCTGCGCGCGGGCGGTGATCTGCCCGGCGAGGCCTGAGTCGTGGCCGCCGTCGAAGAGGATGCGGCAGGTGAGGGCGAGCTTTTGCCGGGCGGTGTAGGTGTTGTCGGCCAGCGCGGTCAGCATTTGCTGCTGGGCGAGTTTGACCAGTTGGTCCTTGGGAGCCTGCATGGTGGTCGGCATGGGCGGTACCTGCATGGGAAAGGGCGATGGATTGCTGATGGACAGGTTGCTGTCATCAGGACACAGCGCGATATTAATGACACAAGGTGTCATATGCAAGCGATGTGTCATGCCCTGGGTTCTTTACAGGATCTGAAAGTGGCGCGGTGACTGTGGGAGCGGGCATGCCCGCGAATCAGGCGATGCGGCAGATGGCACGGGCTTCGCCCGTGTTCGCGGGCGCGCCCGCTCCCACAGTGGTCGTGCCCAGCATTCAAGGGTTACTCGAGAAAGTCGCTCGCACAGGGTGGCGGTGCCAACGCCCTTGATGCATCACGGCATCAGGTGCCTACGCTTGGTTGGTCCAGTCCGGTTATCACTTCCTTTGGCATGTGTTGCCGGAAAGCACCAGAAATTGCTGTGATCAGTTGCGCATCCCTGACCGGGTCCAACCCTGGAAAACGCTTACCGTTGTAGTCGCCCTCATGGGTAAGCACGGCTTCTACACTGGCGTCATTGGCCTGGTACACCTGCCTGATCGCCTGGGCTTCGAGGTCCTTGGTTTCTTTGCCATGCAGGGCGTGATGCAGGGCCAGCGCCACACCCAACGCAAGCCCGGGGGTCTGAATACCATGCTTGTGGGCCAGCTCGATGCTGCTGAAAATGCGTTCGTTGCGCTGAAGCTTGCGCAACGGGTCGCGCCCCACCCGGGCACAAGGGTCTTTGAACGAGGTTTTGCAGCGCTCCAGGAAGGTATCGGCAAAACGGCTGACCACTTCCGCCATCTGTGGGTACTCCGCCACCAGCGCGGGGCCGACTTCCTGGTGAATCAGGCGCTCGGCCAGTTCGCTCACCTGTGCATCGCCCATACCTTGGCCTACCGAGTCATGGCCCAGCAGGCTGGCGTACCAGGCAACGATGGCATGCGGGCCATTCCACAAGCGGTTCTTGATGACCTGGATCTGGGTGATGTCAGGCACCGTCTTCACCTGGCGCAGGCGTTCGAGCAGGTCGCTGCCATGCTCTACATACAGCGGCATGTCGGGTTCGCTGTTGAACAGGATCAGGTGCAACTGGCTCATCGCACTGCTGGGCTGGGCAAAGGGCCTGAAGCGCCCGATCAGTCGTTCGTATTCAGGCACTGGCGTCGATGCCTTTGTGGCGACCGCCGGCTCGTCTTCCAGGCTGTTCTGGAACATCTGCGACTTGATGCGCAGTTGCCGTACCAGAGCGTCGTTGCTGAGCTTGGAGACGATGCGGCTGACCACCGTTTCGGCGAAGTGGGTCTTTTCCAGCACTTGCTCGCCGATTGCTGGCGGGCACAGCAATGCCAGCTCCGCTTGCACATGGCGGCGCACAAACGCAGCGCCGCCCACCTTGTTCAGCACGATCAGCAACGTCAGCTCACGGCCACGGCGTTCGAAGCGCTTCAACAGGCCTTTGGCAATCACCTGCGCCTGGTTGCGGATGGCCTGCTCGGGCAGGCTGAGGCCGACAATTTCGGCAGCGGTGTACATGTGGACCAGTGCATCATCATCGTCCATGTCGATCATGCGCACATTGTCGATGGTCTGGTCGAACGAAGTGGCCCCGTAGCGCACGCTGTAACGGCCGAAGGCATTGACGCTTTCACGCAGCATGCGCGAGCGGGTCGCGGCAATGATCTCACAAGGCCGGGTGTAGCCATCCCAATGGGAAAAGACCTGCGTCAGGTAGCCACCCCCGATGGCGCCGAAACCATGAATGCCCACGCGGAACTGGTTCATGGAGGCCGGGAAGGTGTCGTTCAATTCGGGCATGCCCAGGTCGGGAACGCACTCGCTCAAATCGGCCAGGAACTCGGTCATGCTGCGGTAGGCCTTGAGCGCGCCTGCCTTGATCTCGGGGGCCGGCGGTTTGATATCTTCGATAAGGATCGCCTGCCCCTGAGCGCGCATTGCCGAGAGCATGCCGTTCTCCGAGTCCTCGACCATGAAGCATTGGCCCGGCTCGCAATTGAGCGCGCGGGCGGCTTTCAGGAAAATCTCGGGGTGGGGTTTACCCTGGCTTACTTCATCGCCGCACACGGTGATATCGAAGTACTTCAGCACATTGGCGTTGATCAGGTATTCCTCGGCGATGGCACGGCGGCTGGACGTGGCTACCGCCATGGTCAGGCCCGACTTGCGCAGGCGCTCCAGCACTTCCAGCAGGCCTGCCTTGATCGGTACGCCGTGATTGCGCACGTACTCCAGCTCAAGTTCATCCGCGCGTTTGCGGATTTCAGCATAAGGGAAGTCTTCACCGTTGTGCGCCTTGGCGAGGGCTTCGGCTTTTTTCGCGCTCAGGCCCAGCGAGCCGATCAGTGTGTGTTCGCCCAGTGCCTTGCCGAAGATTTCCAGCGAGGCTTGCTTGAGCGTTCTGAAGCGCAGGCGCTCGGTGTCGAAGAGGGTGCCATCCATGTCGAAGATGGCGCTGTGAATCTGTTTGCCTTGAAATAAAAGCATGAGTGTTGCCCCTGTAAGTGCGTCAGACATCCCGCCTGTAGCAAGCGAGAACGGCGTTGTGCGCTGCAGCGTTGGCAGTCAGGTCGGGGGCAGGCGTTTGGCAGGTGCACGCTCGGGCGTGACACAGAGGTAAGGCGGGGCAGAGCGGGGCGTGCAGAGCAGTGTTGCGAGTTTGGAGGCGAGGCGGATGACGTGTTTGTCTTTGAGGTCACGCCCACTGGCTGCAGTCCGGTTTGCAGGCAGTGGGCGCAAGTAGCGATGGATACGTGTGATTCCTGGCATGAGGTGCTTTGCTTCCTTTTTCATTGCGGGTGATCCTTTTTCAGCCTTGCACGTATGCGCGCCACCATGCAAGGCTTGGGCTTCCGTTACCAGGTGAACCGCAATGACCCAAGCTACCGATCAGGCCTTTTACGACCGCGCCGATGCGCACATCGACCTGGCCAACCAGCAGATCGAAAAATTCGAAGACCTGGGCAAGGTCAGCGCCTCGCTCACCTTCGGCGCGACCCGTTTCAGTGCCTGGATGAGCGCCCGCAGCTTCAAGAGCGGCGCGGAGCTGGCAGCCGCCCGGGAAGAGATTCTGAAGTACTTCTGCGAGCAGTACCGGATGATGCTCGAAGACAACCTGGATGAGCACATCGAGCACTTTGACCGCTTTGTGCTGGGCAAAGGCGACTGACACGCGTGCGGCTAGCGGGCCTTCTTTTCGAGAATCCGCGCTCCGCTACCTTCCTTGCCCAGCACATCCTCGGGGTTACGCAGCGGGCAGTCTTCCAGCGACAGGCAACCGCAACCAATGCAGTTGTCCAGGCTGTCGCGCAGTGCCTCCAGCGTGCGGATGCGGGCGTTCAGGTCTTCGCGCCAGGCCGTGGACATCTCGCCCCATTGCGCCGCCGTGAGCTTGCTGTTGGGTGCATAACGGCTGAAGGCCTGTTTGATTTCCTCCAGCGCAATACCGGTGCGCTGCGCCACCTTGATGATCGCCAGCGTACGCAGCACCAGCGCGGGAAAGCGGCGCTGATTGCCGGCGGTGCGGACACTGGCGATCAGCCCCTTGGACTCGTAGAAGTGCAGCGCAGACACCGCCACGCCGCTGCGCCTGGACACTTCGCCTACCGTGAGCATCCGCGTGTTGTCCGCTGCCATGCCTGTTGACCTCAAGTTAAGTTGAGCTCTTATAGTCCTGCCCGATCTTCCCCGCAACCGCTTTCCTGATTGATCGGAGCACTGCATGAACAAAAGGACGTTACTGGCCTGTGCCGGCGTTGTGGCAGGTGTGCTGGCGGGCGCCTATGCGCTGGTGGGCAACAGCTCGATGCAACCCGCTGCTGCCGCATGGCCGGCAACCAAGGTGGCGTTGGCCACGGCCGAGCAGGTGCAGGTGGCGCGGCAGAACTTTGCCTCGGGGGAGCTGGAGGCGGTCAACCAGGTGCAGGTGGCGGCCGAGGTGGCGGGGCGCATTACCCGTATCGCGTTCGAGTCTGGGCAGACCGTCACGGCCGGGCAGTTACTGGTGCAGCTCAATGACGCCCCGGAGCAGGCCCAGCGTCAGCAGTTGCGGGCCAAACTGCGTAACGCCGAAGTGGTGTTGCAGCGCAGCCGCAAACTGTTGGCTATGCATGCTGTATCGCAGGAGCTGTTCGATAACGCCGCCACTGCCGTGGATGTGGCCAGTGGCGAGTTGCAGCACGTCGAGGCGTTGATCGCGCAGAAGGCCATCCGTGCGCCGTTCGCTGGCAAGCTGGGCATTCGCCGGGTACATCAGGGCCAATACCTGGGCGCTGGCGAGACCATCGTCAGCCTGGCAGATACCCGCCAGTTGCACGTCAACTTCTCCTTGGGCGAGCAGGCTGCGCCCGACGTGCAGGTGGGGCAGGTGCTGGTACTGGATGTGGATGCCGTGCGCGGCCGAGGCTTAAAGGCCCAGGTAGTGGCGGTCGACCCGGTTGTCAGCAAGGCGCGCCTGGTGCAGGTGCAGGCCGCCTTGGTGAACCCGGACGGGCAGTTGCAGCCGGGCATGTACGCCAGCGTACGCCTGGACGCGGCACAGCCGTCGACGGTGCTGGCCGTACCAGAAACCGCAATTACCTACACCGCCTATGGGCAGACGGTGTTCGTCGCCACCCGGGACGCGGAGCATGGCACCCGTGTGAAACGGGTGCAGGTCACCACCGGTGAGCGCTGGCAGGGGCTGGTGGAGGTGATCTCTGGCCTTGGGCCGGGTGATCAGGTGGTGGTCTCTGGCCAGCTGAAACTGAACGATGGCATGTCTGTCGAGCCGGTGGCCCAGGACAGCCTGCAGGCCAGCCAGGGAGGGCGGCAATCGTGAAGTTCACCGACGTCTTCGTGCGCCGCCCGGTGTTGGCGCTGGTGGTCAGCAGCCTGATCATCCTGCTGGGGCTGTTTGCCATGGGCAAACTGCCGATCCGCCAGTACCCGTTGCTGGAAAGCTCGACCATCACCATCAGCACCGAGTATCCCGGGGCCTCTGCCGAGCTGATGCAAGGCTTCGTGACCCAACCGATTACCCAGGCGGTGTCTTCGGTGGAGGGCATCGACTACCTGTCCTCGTCATCGCAGCAGGGGCGCAGCCTGATTACCCTGCGCATGGTGCTGAACCGCGACTCGACCCAGGCGCTGGCCGAGACCATGGCCAAGGTCAATCAGGTGCGCTATCGCCTGCCGGAAAAAGCCTACGACCCGGTGGTGGAGCTGTCGGCAGGTGACTCCACTGCCGTGGCCTACGTAGGCTTTGCCAGTGATACCTTGTCGATACCCGAGCTGAGCGATTACCTGTCGCGGGTGGTGGAACCGCAGTTCTCCGGCATCGACGGCGTGGCCAAGGTGCAGTCGTTCGGCGGGCAGCGCCTGGCGATGCGCCTGTGGCTGGACAGCGAGCGGATGGCCGGGCGCGGGGTGACGGCAGCCGATGTGGCGCAGGCAGTGCGTGCCAACAACTACCAGGCGACGCCTGGCCAGGTGCGCGGCCAGTACGTGCTGGCCGACATCCAGGTGGACACCGACCTCACCCGGGTCGAGGACTTTCGCGAACTGATCATCCGTAACGCGGGCACCGACCTGGTACGCCTGCGCGATGTCGGCACCGTCGAGCTGAGTGCGGCGGCCACCCAGACCAGTGCCACCATGGATGGCAAACCGGCCGTGCACCTGGGCTTGTTCCCCACGCCAACCGGCAACCCGCTGGTGATTGTCGAGGGCATTCGCCAGCTGCTACCGCAGATTCAGCAGACCCTGCCACCGGGCGTGCATGTGGCGTTGGCCTACGAGACCGCACGCTTCATCGACGCCTCGATCCACGAGGTGCTGCGCACCCTGGTAGAAGCGATGCTGATCGTGGTGCTGGTGATCTGGCTGTGCCTGGGGTCGCTGCGCAGCGTGTTGATCGCGGTGGTGGCCATCCCGTTGTCGATGCTCGGCGCCGCAGGCCTGATGCTGCTGTTCGGCTTCAGCCTCAACTTGCTGACCTTGCTGGCGATGGTATTGGCCATCGGCCTGGTGGTGGACGATGCCATCGTGGTGGTGGAGAACGTGCACCGCCATATCGAGGAGGGCAAGTCGCCGGTTGCTGCAGCACTGGCCGGGGCGCGGGAAATTGCCGGGCCGGTGATTGCCATGACCCTCACGCTGGCGGCGGTGTATGCACCAATCGGGCTGATGGGCGGGCTGACCGGCACGCTGTTCCGCGAGTTCGCCCTGACCCTGGCGGGGGCGGTGATCGTGTCTGGGGTGGTGGCGCTTACCTTGTCGCCGGTGATGAGCTCGCTGCTGCTGCAACCCGGTCAGCAGCACGGCGCATTGGCCAACCTGGCGGACCGGTTGTTCGGGGCGCTGACCGGGGCTTACGGGCGGGTGCTGGCTTACACCCTGTCTCATCGCTGGATCAGTGGCGGCGTGGGACTGCTGGTGTGCCTGAGCCTGCCCTGGCTGTACCTCCTGCCACAGCGCGAACTGGCACCCCCCGAGGACCAGGCGGCGGTGCTCACGGCTATCAAATCGCCGCAGCATGCCAGCCTGGACTATGCGGAACGCTTTGCGCAGAAGCTCGACCAGGTGATGAAGTCCATTGCCGAAACCACCGACACCTGGATCATCAACGGCACCGACGGCCCGGCCGCCAGTTTCGGCGGCATCAACCTCAGTGCCTGGCAGGCCCGCGAGCGCTCTGCTGCACAGGTGCAGGCGCAGCTTCAACAGGCGGTAGCGGACATCGAAGGCAGCAGCATTTTCGCCTTCCAGGTGGCCTCGCTACCGGGTTCCAGCGGAGGCTTGCCGGTGCAGATGGTGCTGCGCAGTGCCCATGACTACCCCGAGCTGTACCAGACCATGGAAGCCCTCAAGCAGCGTGCCCGCGACAGTGGTTTGTTCGCCGTGGTGGACAGTGACCTGGACTACAACAACCCGGTGGTGAAGGTGCGCATCGACCGGGCCAAGGCAGCCAGCCTGGGCATCAGCATGCAGGCCATCGGCGAGTCGCTGGGTGTGCTGGTGGGCGAGCAGTACCTCAACCGTTTCGCCCTGTTCGGACGCTCCTACGACGTGATTCCGCAGAGCATTCAGGACCAGCGCCTGACGCCTGCAGCGTTGAACCGCCAATATGTGCGCGCCGAGGACGACAGCCTGGTGCCGCTGGCCACGGTGGTGCACCTGGATATCGAGGTTGCGCCTAATCGCTTGCTGCAATTCGATCAGCAAAATGCCAGCACCTTGCAGGCGATACTGGCGTCGGGTGTGTCGATGGGCAATGCCGTGGCATTTCTTGAGCAGCTGGCCAGTGAGTTGCCGCCTGGCTTCAGCCACGACTGGCAATCGGAATCACGGCAGTACGTGCAGGAGGGCTTTGCCCTGATGTGGGCGTTTATTGCCGCGTTGGTGGTGATCTACCTGGTGCTGGCGGCGCAGTACGAAAGCCTGGTGGATCCGCTGATCATTCTGGTGACCGTGCCGCTGTCGATCTGCGGTGCGCTGCTGCCGCTGGCGCTAGGCTGGGCCACGTTGAACATCTACACGCAGATCGGACTGGTGACGTTGATTGGCCTGATCAGCAAGCACGGCATCCTGATGGTGGCGTTCGCCAACGAGATCCAGGTGCGCGACAACCTTGATCGGGCGGCGGCTATCGTCCGCGCTGCGCAGATACGTTTACGGCCTGTGCTGATGACCACGGCGGCGATGACCTTTGGCGTGCTGCCGCTGCTGTTCGCCAGTGGTGCCGGGGCCAACAGCCGCTTCGGGCTGGGGGTGGTGATTGTGTGCGGGATGCTGGTGGGCACCTTGTTCACGTTGTTCGTGCTGCCGACGGTGTATGGGTGGCTGGCGCGGGATCATCGGGTGGTGTCGGTGCGCAGCAAGCAATTGATCGAGGCCGAGCAGCAATTGCGGCCCCTCTAGGAGCGGCCTTGCGTGCCTGGGATCAGACAGGCGAGCGATCCCGGCGCATCTGGGTGACCAGGGTAAAGCGGTCATCCGGATGCACCGTCTCTGAAACCGCCATCAAATCGCCGTTTTCCTCGCGATAATGGCGAATGATCTTCAGCCCCGGTGAGCCCGCCTCGGCTTTCAGCGCGCAGGCCATTTCTGCGCTCAGTAACACCGCCCGCACCTGCTGGTCGACCACCGCGATCGCCCGGCCATAGTGCTGTTCGATCAACCCGGCAATCAGCTGGTCGGGGTGCTCGCGGGCGAGTTCGATGACCTGGGCATAGTCGCGCTGCGCATACACGTCGGTCCAGCACAGCGGTGCGGCACTGTGCAGGCGGTCGATGCGGATGCTGGACACGCAGAAGTAATGCTCCCCCGGTACCAACCCTAACCGTGTCGCCTCGCTCAGGTCGGCGACGAAGTGCCTCACATCCTGGATTTCCCGCTGCTGGGTTTCGGCCAGGTGTGCAAGGTCGGCCACGCTGGCCAGCGACTGTGAATAGCCACCGAGCGGGCTGCTGGCCTCCACCCGGGTGCCCACGCGTTTGCGCCGCGAAACCAGCCCTTGTCCGAGCAGTTGGTCGATGGCCGCACGCACCGTGTGCCGGCTTACGCCGTACAGGTCGCACAGCTCGAACTCGGTCGGCAGCAGGCTGCCCACCGGATAGCGGCCGCTGGCGATGCCTTGCATCAAGTCCTTTGCCACGATGGCGTAGCGCGTCGGGTTCATACGGTTGGTCTGTCGGGCACAGTGTGTGGAGGCACAGTGTACCAGTCCCCTCACGCGGCCCGCTGGGCGCGCAGCATGGAGAACACCGCCGAAGCCGAGCCGGGCTCGCGCTTGTCCAGCCCGGCCACCGCCAGCACCGACAACGCCACCATGATGAACGGCTGGCCAATGCCACGCACCACCGTGGACGGGATGATCACGTTGTCGGCACTGTCGGCACTGTCGGCGCTCTGGCTCGCCCCCAGCGGGTAAAGTGAGAATTAGTGAGTCTAGATCGCGTGTTTGGCATTAATTAAGAAACATAATTGTGGGTGTTCAGGGCTTTTCTTGTTTTTCTTATTGTTCGACGTAATTGATGCGGCGTCTGTGAGATCGAGCGCCGCGCGGGCGGCGCTCGATTTCGAAGGCGCTGCATATCTTACGGCAAGCACCTGGTGACCCATTGCCATGCGTGCGTCTCAATCACTCCCTATGGGCAAGCTCATGTGCAGCAACGGAAATGGCCGGCCCTCGCCATCCAGCGGCGAACGGCCTGTCTGGATGAAACCGTAATGCCGGTAGAAGCCCACAGCCTGCGGGTTTTGCTCGTTGACGTCGACACTCATTGAATGGCGCGATTGGCGGCCGAAGTCCAGCAGCGCGCGGCCGATGCCTTGCCCATGAAGGTCGGGGTCGACGAAGAGCATTTCCACATGCTGCTCGTTGAAGCCGATGAAGCCCAGCGGCTGGTCATCTGTGTCGACTGCTACCCACAGCTCGACGGCCGGGAAGTAGATGTCGCGCAGCTGTGGCAGCAACGCGTCGATGTCGGCGGGTTGTAGAAAGTGGTGCGTCGCGCGCACGGCGCGCAGCCAGATGTCGAGCAGCTGCGGGTAGTCGGCAACATTGCCTTGGCGAATGATCATGAGGTCATCCTGAATGTATTGATGGCGGGTGGGCACGCCGGGGATTGGCGGCCATGCAAGGGTCGGCATCATGAATGACCGCTTCGCGAATCAACGCCTGGGCGGTGCACGGCAGGGGAAGCCGGAAGGGAAGAGTGGGAAGGGTAGCCGGATTGGGTTGTCTGGGGCAACGCAGCCTGATTCGGGCTTTGGAAAGTAGGTTGCCAGCACTGGCGATACAAGTCTGCACCTTTGACTGGGTCAGGATTACTGTCAATGCTGCAATTGACCCGCAAAACAAGCATGGCCCCGGGAGCGCCAATGAACCGAAACGAACTGCGCAAAGCCGATATCAACCTGATGGTGGTGTTCGAAGCCCTGATGCAGGAGCGCAACCTCACCCGTGCGGCAGAAAAACTGTTCATCGCCCAGCCCACGGTCAGCGCCGCGCTGGCCAGGTTACGGGCGATGTTCAACGACCCGTTGCTGATCCGTGTGGGCAACCGCATGGAACCGTCGGCCAGGGCCGAAGAGGTGATCCAGTACCTCACCCCGGCGCTGGATGCGATGTCCATCGCCCTCAGCCTGTCCCATGACTTCGACCCGGCGACCAGCAACATGACGTTTCGCATCGGTTTGTCCGATGACGTGGAGTCGGGCTTGCTGCCGCCACTGCTGCGGGCCCTGCGGGTGGAGGCGCCGAACGTGGTGGTGGTTGTGCAGCATGTGGATTACTGGCGCATACCGGATTTGCTGGCAGCAGGCGATGTGACGGTTGGCATCAGCCAGACCAGAGGGCTGCCAGCCAATGCCAAGCGCAAGGTGCTGCGCACCCTGCAGGGCAGGGTGGTGCGGGCCGACAAGTCAGCCACCCCACTGACACTGGATGAGTTTTGCGCCCGCCCGCACGTTCAGGTCTCGCCCACCGCCAATACGCAGGGCGTGGTCGACGACTGGCTGAAAGAAATCGGCCGTGAACGCAAGGTGGTGTTGTCGGTGCCGCAGTTCAGTTCATTGCCGGCGATTCTGGCCGGCACCGACCTGCTGGCCTGCTGCCCGGATTATGCCGCGCAAGGCATGGAGCGCTGGGGCAACCTTCAGGCCGAGACGTTGCCGTTCGAGACGGCTGCACTGGAACTGGCCATGGTCTGGTTGAGCACCACCGACAGCGACCCTGCCGAACGCTGGTTGCGCAGTCGCCTGGCGCAGTACATGAGCGGCGAGCGTGAGGTGGCCATCGGGCTCTAGCCGCGATCATTTGCAGAATCAGGCGAGCATCGCACGGGATCAGACTACTGCTCGGCGCATGTCGATCGGGCCACCGGGCACCTGGACCTCGACACCTTCTGTACGCTGGCGCACGCAATCGTCTCGCTGGGCAGCGGTGCCGTTCACGGCGTCAGCGATGAAGCGCTCGCGCGTATCGGCAGGGCGCGGCGGGTATGCCTGTCGGTGCCGAGCTTTCTGATGCTGCTGGAGGTGTTGCGCAGCAGTGACCTGATCGGTGTACTGCCCAGCTGCCTGGTGCAGCCGGGGATGGCCTGCAGGTGGTGGAGTCGCCGCTGGCCTGAGGGTGGCGAAACAGCAGGATCTTTGCAGGCAGCGAGGATGAAAGGACTACGGGGCAAGCCTTGTTGGGGCGCATGGAGGCTTCCATTTCAGTCAATACGGCGCGCAGCCGTCCAAGAATGCGCTGCGCAACAGGGTAATGGCTTCGTCCACTGAATACCCTTGTATCGCCGGTGGTTCAGGGCGCTCACAAAACTCACGCCAGACGTATAGCGTCAACTCGGCGCCGTCGGTTTGCGGCTGCACGCTATCGGTCCAGCCCAATGCCTGCAGCGCCCGGTATCGCTCGTCTGCCCAGAACAGCGCTTCGACCCAAGGGTAAACAGGGATGAAATGGAAGTGGATGGCATACCCCGCGTCATGGCCATACCGGCCCATGTACAACCGCGCCGGTTGCAGCTGCGCTTCCATCACCTGCTGCGTGCGCGCCATGAGAATGCCGAGCTCGGCCTGGGCCTCAACGGGCAGGGCCGCCAGTGAGTTGACCGGCGCCCGTGCGCTGAGCATCAGGTAACCGGGCAGGGCGCTGTTCATGCGGTGGTTCAGCACCCAGTGCCGGGTTTCGTGGATGATGAAGCGGGAGGGGATGTCCAAGTTCGCCTGCATTTCACGCCTTCCTGTGGCAAAGCGGGCAGGTTAGCGCAGGGCCGGTAACCTGTCGCGATGGCATGAAGGGTTTATGGGTGGGCGCTGCGCTTGCGCGATTTTTTCGCCGGGCGCCTGCCAGGCTTGAGTTGCCAGCGGTCGGCGTTGGCGAGCAGGCGCTCCTGGATGGCTGACGGGTAGTCGCTGAGCGTCGTCACTGATGGCACGGGCTTGCCGGGCATGCCGGCCTCGCGGATCACTTTCGGCCAGTGCGGTCGCCAGCACAGCAGCAGGCTGAGCCAATGGCCTGTGCCGATGATGACGAACGCGGGCCAGATCATGAGCAGGACGACTTTGAACAGCCAGCTGCTTTTGCGGAAGAAGCGACCAAGGCCTTCGAACTGGGCGCTGAAGGCCTGGATGGGTGAGGGCAGTTGGGTGCTCAGGCGAGGGCGGGGGACGGCGTGCGGGCCTTCTTCCATGTAGCGGCGAATGAACTCCCACTCGTCGCGGAGTTCACTGCCGCCTTGGCCTTGTTTGCCGATCTGGGCTATTTCCATGTGCGGGAGACCGGTACGGCTCGGGTGCCAAATTAGGGCAAGTCGTATTCCCGTGCTGAGCCAATCATCTTCTGGACTGATGCCTGTGCTCCACGTTGCTTCCCATGGGAGTGTTAAGATGCCGCCGCAATATTTTGGTCGATGGAGGTGGACCTGTTGAGTTATTCGATTAAACCGAATGAGCAGATAGCGGCTGGTGAGCATTTCCAGTCGGGTTAAATGAATTCCATACTTTGAGTAAAGGTAGAGTATGGCTGACGTAACAGAGAGCATTATAACTGTGGTGAGAAGCGTGACTGCGGATCGTCCCTCAGGATCCGTAATATCCATCCATAGAAAGTCAGTGGTTGTGATGAGTGCGGCAGCGATGGCGGGGACGATAGCACCGAGCGTTGCGAGTGTGATAAGGCCGCGCTTTTCTTCTGAACCACCGCAGCGCATTTCTAAAAATGTGTCGTTAAAAGCAAAAACAGGTCCTCTAGAGGTTGGTTTGTCACTGACGGATCGGAAGTGCATTTCTTCTTCTATCTCGTTTTCATATATATCCTGGCTATCGCGCTTTTCTTGGGGTGTCAGTTCCGCTTCGTACGCTTTACGTGCGGCCACCGACTCAGTGGCCATTTTCCAGAACCCCCATTCGACCAAGTACATTACAGGACCTCGTTGAAAGCTGAGTAAAGTTCTGCCAGTTCTTCTTCGTCCGAATAGGGCTTCGAGCTTTTTGTTAAGCGGTAAGTGCTGCGTTTGCACCATTCTTCCAGTGCGTCGTCTTCGAATATGTAGATTATTATTGTCAAGGCCAGTCCTACCCAAAATGCTCCTAATACTAAGCGCGCAAGCAATAGGCGAGCGGCTTGTTTTCCAAGGTTTTTTGCTAGAATGCTCATGGATTTGGTAAGCATGCGCACGGCTTTTGTTTTTGCGTTCTGAGATAGGTAGTCGAAGAGAGGCTTTGCAATCGCAATTGCTGTTCCTAACTCTGCCAGCGAAAGGGTTATTGTGGCCATCCCTCTTGCAAGGTACGTAGTGGCTAAGATTCTGGATTTTTTTTGAGTCTGTTTGTTGGTTCCAATGTGGCTGTTGTTGAGATGTTCATCCGAATCAGTGAAATCCCACCACGCGAGCAGTGAGCCTCCGATGCCCGCCAGTCCAGCGCCCCATAGTTTCAACCTTCCCAATGTCGCTGCTGCCCCTTTCCCGGTCACACTCTTAGTGCCGTATCGGGTTGCTACCTGGTCCACATAGCTGGCGCCGATTTCAAAGCCAGCTGCTGCCGTGGTCATCGCAGCCGCCAGGAGTTCGGTCTTCACTCGCGCATCACTGTCGGGCAGCTCCCGCGCCTTGAACGCCATCAGCATGCCTTCCAGCAGGCAGACCAGGCTGGCGGCACGCACTTTGTAGAAGTCACTTTTCTTGCCGTCTGCCTGCATCAGGCTTTCAGCCCAGGCCTGGTCCAGAAAGCGTGCAATCTGGCCACCGCTGCGTTGAGAGCTGAGCGATTGTCCATTTCGAGCGGCTTCGCTCAGACGAATGTCGAGCGCGGTCTCATGCACCGACGCAAACAACGTCAGTCGCAGGCCATGGTGCAGCGCCCGGTCTGCACTGTTGGGGGCTCCGCTACGCAGCACCTGTCGCCCAAGCGCGACGAACCAGGCATGCAGGCCGATGCTGGCGGTGTTGTTCTGCTTTTGCAGTTCCTCGTACAGCGAGTTGATACGTCCAAAGGCATTCGCTGCCGCGTGTGCTCGCCTGGCAAGGCCTTCGGCCAGCGTGTAGTTGAATTCCGAGGGCGGTTCGCCCTTGGCGGCCTCAGTCAGCGCCGCCAGCTCTTCCCGGATGTCGTCCTGGTT
>NZ_QJKG01000004.1:0-437269 GCF_003202095.1 Pseudomonas sp. LAIL14HWK12:I1 | reverse complement strand
AGATTCCTAGGCATTACTCACCCGTCCGCCGCTGAATCAAGGAGCAAGCTCCCGTCATCCGCTCGACTTGCATGTGTTAGGCCTGCCGCCAGCGTTCAATCTGAGCCATGATCAAACTCTTCAGTTCAATACTGCTTGGGTTTTTAAGAAACCCTAAACTTGGCTCAGCAATCTCAAATGACTATGTGATTTCTCGCATGGCCACTTGTGATGCTGATAATCTTTTTGACTATCAGTCCGTACTCACAAGCACCCACACGAATTGCTTGATTCGATTTGTTAAAGAGCGTTTGGTTAAGAGCTTTTCGTCTCAACCGAGGCGCGCATTCTACGCTTTCCTCATTCACTGTCAAGCGTTTATTTTGAAGTTTTTACTACCGCTTTCTTTTGAAAGCTAACAACTTCAAACACTTACCGCTTGCCCCGAAGCGTTCATCGCTGCGAGGAAGCGAATAATACGCGCTTTGAAATCAGAGTCAACACCTTGATCTGAAAAAACTTTCCGCGCGTGTTTTAACCCCACCTGGCAACTAATGAAAGCGCCATGGATCTGTAGAGAAACACCACCACGGAGCGTAGCGGCCATGAGCGATGCGCAAAGCGAGAAAACCCCGGGCCTGTCTGCAGATGAAGAACAGGAGGTCAGCCACAACCAGCCGCCGCGGGCGGCAGTGCTGCACGAGATGATCCGCTACCAGGGCGATCAGGAACTGGAACGTACCCTCGCGGCGTTGTGGTGGTCGGCACTGGCCGCCGGCCTGTCCATGGGGCTGTCGCTGATGGCCATGGGGCTGTTCTACGCACGCCTGCCGGAAGGAGAGAGTGCCCAGGTGGTCGCAAGCATCGGCTACAGCGCCGGCTTCCTCGCGGTGATCCTGGCACGCCAGCAACTGTTTACCGAAAACACCCTCACCGCCGTGCTGCCCGTCATGACGACCCCCACCCTGGCCAACTTCGTTCGCCTGCTGCGCCTGTGGGGCGTGGTGTTGCTCGGCAACCTGGCGGGCACCCTGCTAGTGGCTTGGGTCATGCTGGAGCTGCCGATATTCGACAGCAAGACGGACGTGGCGTTTCTGGAGGTTGGCCGCAAGGTCATGAAGAACGACCTGAGCCAGATGTTCGCCAAAGGCATCGTGTCGGGCTGGATGATCGCCACCATGGTCTGGATGATCCCGTCCATGGAGCACGCCAAGGTCTGGATCATCCTGATGATCACCTACCTGATGGCCCTCGGCGATTTCACCCATATAGTAGTGGGCTCCGTCGAGGTGTCCTATCTGGTGTGGGCCGGCGATGAAACCTGGCGCAGCTTTTGGCTGGAATTCGCCTTGCCGACCCTGACAGGCAACATTATTGGTGGCAGCTTCATTTTTGCCCTGATCAGCCATGCCCAGGTACGCAGCGACAGTGGCAAGCCACCCTCGCAACTGCTGAAAGACGACCAAGCCCCGCGCCGGCGCAGCAAGGATGACCACAGCTGAATCTCAGCGTGCCGCCATCGTGCGCTCTTTGGCGTGGCCCCGCTGACGCACAGGCCGTGGCTGCCACCAGTTCTGCCCGGCATGCGGTGAGTCAAGGCTGACCCGCTCGCCCATCTGCGGCGTGCTCAAGCGCACCTGAGCCTGGTTGGCCAGCGTCAGTATGCGTTCGAAAGGCTCCTGCCAGCCGTGGGTAGACAGGTCGAACGTACCGTTGTGAATCGGCAGCATCCAGCGCCCGCGCAAATCCAGGTGGGCCTGCAGGCTCTGCTCCGGCTGCATGTGTACGTTGGGCCAGGCGACGTTGTAGGCGCCGGTTTCGATCAAGGTCAGGTCGAACGGCCCGAAACGCTCGCCTATCTGCTTGAAACCGTCGAAGTACCCGGTATCGCCACTGAAGAACACCCGCACATCGCCATCGATGATCACCCAGGACGCCCACAGCGTCCGATTGCTGTCCAGCAGCCCGCGCCCGGAAAAGTGCTGTGCCGGGGTGGCGACAAAGCGCACGCCCTCCACCTCGCTTTCTTGCCACCAGTCCAGTTGGCGCACCTTCGCCGGAGCCACGCCCCAGCTCATAAGTAGGTCGCCCACGCCCAGTGGGGTAAGGAATACCCCGGTGCGTGGCGCCAAATGGCGAATCGCCTGCTCGTCGAGGTGGTCGAAATGATCGTGCGACAGTACAACCGCGGCCAGTGGCGGCAACTGGTCAAGCGCCAGCGGTGGCGCATGGAAGCGCAGCGGCCCCGCCCACTGCACCGGCGAGGCGCGCTCGGCGAACACCGGGTCGGTGATAAAGAAGCGCCCGCGCAGCTTGAGCAATACTGTGGAATGGCCCAGGCGCCACATGCTGTGATCAGGGGCGTCGAGCACCTGCTCGCGGGTCATGGGCTGGAGGCTGATCGGGGTAGCCGGCCGGGTTTGCGGGGGCTTGCGCAGGAACAGGTACTTGAGCCCGATGCGCAGCTTTTTCAGCACCCCATCCTGCGGCAACGATGCCTGGTTGTGAAAACGCCCATCCCGATGTGGCGCCGGCTCGCCGGCAGCGTTGGCCAAAGGGACCATCAGCAACACTCCAAGCAACAGGAAAGCCTTCATGTTACCCCACAGTGATCAGATCAACCGTGAATTGGCTTGTAAGGTCATTTTTCGCCGTTGAAACAATGTTCAACAATATTCATGCGAGTTATGCGATAAACGGTACCCCGGCAGAAGCGATGACCACGATGGACAACCGCAGCGGCAAAGGCCTTTCATTCGTCAAGCGCATCTACCTGCCGCGCGTCATTGGCCTGGGTATCGGTCTGTTCAGCGTCATGGCGGCCATTGCGCCGCTGTCTCCACCCACTTGGGCATGGCTGCTGGTGCTGCTCAACGGGTTGCTGTGGCCGCACATGGCCTACTTGTGGGCAAGCCGCTCGGCGATGCCCTACCAGGCAGAACAGCGCAACCTGCTGCTGGACTCGCTGATGGGCGGGTTCTGGACTGCCGCCATGCATTTCAACCCGCTCCCCAGCGTGACGGTACTTTCCATGATGACCATGAACAACGTCGCAGCCGGCGGCAAGCGCATGGTCTTTCGTGGGCTGCTGGCCCAGGTGGCAGGCATGCTTGTCTCCATCCTGCTGCTTGGCCCCGGCCTGCAGCTGACCGCCACCCCCCTGCAGGTGTACGCCTGCCTGCCAATGCTGACGCTGTACCCGCTGGCACTGGGCTGGGTGTGCTACCAGCTGGCGATCAAACTGGCTGACCACAAGCGCCGGCTGAGCGCCCTGAGCCTCACCGACAGCCTGACCGGGCTGCTCAACCATGGCGCGTGGAAAGACCTGCTACTGCTGAAGTTCCAGGCCTGTAAACAACAGCAGGGGCACGCGGTCATCGCCCTGATCGACATCGACCATTTCAAGACCATCAACGATACCTTCGGCCACGTGGTCGGCGACTGTGTGCTGCGCCAGCTGAGCGCCGAGCTGCGCCGTAACCTGCGCGAAGGCGACCAGGCAGGGCGTTATGGCGGCGACGAGTTTTGTGTGATGCTGCCGAACACCAGTGAGGCCCAGGCTTGTCAGGCCATGGAGCGCCTGCGCGAACGGGTCGCCAACTACCGCAACCCACAGTTGCCGCACCTGCGCATCAGCCTGAGCATCGGCCTGTCACCCTTCGAAGCCACCGTGGAGTCACCCGAGCACTGGCTCGACCAGGCTGACAAGGCGCTTTACACCGCCAAGCACGCCGGCCGCGACCAGGTCAATTTTGCCCGCGGCGACGCTTCTACGCTCAAGCTGGCCTATCCTGATTGAACCTCCTTCCTGACTGCCTGGCGGGAGGCTGCTTGAAGGAGCCGCTCACGCATGGCCAGGACTGCCAAACACCGCCCAGCCAGCCCTACACCGCGCTTTCAGGTGCGCCACCTGATTGCCGGTTTCAGTGCAGTTTTCGGCCTGGCCTGCCTGGTTACGCTGGGCGCACTGTTAAACATCGCCGCCACCCTTGATCACCAGGAGCGTCAGCGTAGCGCCTTCCATGCGAACCAGGCCCTTGAGCAGCGACTGATCGCCTCGCGCCAGTTCTTGTCCAGCTATGCCGTATGGGATGCTGCCTTCGAACACCTGGCGGGCCAGGTAGACTGGAAATGGGCTTATGAAGAAAAGAACGTGGGCGAGTCGCTGTACAGCGCCAACGGCTACGAAGGGGTGTTCGTTGTAGAGGACAGCCGCACCACCTACGCGCTGTTCAAGGGACAGCCCAGCCAGGCAGGCGCTAACACTTATATAGACGCGCCCCTGCAGCCGATCATCGACCAGGCCCGCGCCGCGGCCATACCACGGGAACAGATCACCCGGTACGTGCTGTTCAACGGCTGGCCGGCCGTGCTGACTGCCGCCGCTGTTCGACCGGATCGCGATGTCACCGACACTGAGGTACGCCACGCCCCGGTGATGCTGTTCATCGACCAGCTCACCGAAGACAAGCTGACACGGCTGGGCACCGGAGCCGGCCTTACCGGCATGCATGTAGACAAGGACAACAGGGGTGAGCACGGCCACTTGCGCATCGAGCTGGGCGATACCGGCTACCACCTGGCCTGGAACAGCCCGCTGCCGGGGCGCCAGCTGCTGTGGGCCGTTTTGCCGCCACTGGTAGGCGCGCTGCTGATGCTTGGCTTGATCATGCTGTACCTGTTCCGCCTCACCTTGCGCAGCTCGCGGGCAATCGGCCTTACACTCACTCACCTGCAACAGAGCAACCAGGCGCTGGAAGCCAGCGAGCAGCGTTTTCGCGCGGTGGCCGAATCGGCATCCGACTGGATCTGGGAAACCGACCGGCAACAACGCCTGACCTACCTGTCGCAACGCTTTGCCAACGTCACCGGCTACCCCGTGGACGACTGGCTGGGCCAACCGCTCAACCTGTTGCTGGCCTGCGATACCACCCCGCTCTCGCCTTGGCTGGACGCCCTGACCAGCGCCGATCCACAACAGTTGGCCAATTTGCGCTGCACCTACCGCGACCAGAATGGCCAAAACCGCTACTGCAGGATTTCGGCCCGAGCCATCTGGTATGACGACAAGCCCAGCGGTTTTCGCGGCACCGCCAGCGACATCACCGACGAAGTCGACGCCCACGCGCGCATTCAGCACCTGTCGTTGCACGACCCACTGACCGGCCTGGCCAACCGCAACAAGCTCGCCAGGCACCTGGAGCAAGCCCTGCTGCGTGGCACCGACTCGCCACCCTTGAGCCTGCTGCTGCTGGACCTCGACAACTTCAAACCGATCAACGACTCGCTCGGCCATGCTGCCGGGGATGCCGTGCTGCAAGAGGTGGCGACGCGTCTGCGCGATACCACCCGCGACGGTGACCTGGTAGCGCGTCTGGGTGGCGACGAGTTCATCCTGGTGCTAAGCGGCATGGACAACCGCAACGAAATCGACCGTTTCTGCGCGCGCCTGATCAGCCTGCTGCAACAACCCATCACCTTCGACAACCAACCCCTGCACGTCGGTGCCAGTATTGGCGTCGCCCAAACCCGCACCCAGGGTTTCGATGCGGGCGAATTGATCCGCTGCGCCGACATTGCCCTGTACCAGGCCAAAGCCGATGGCAAGAATACCTGGCGTTACTTCGCTGCCGAGATGAACCAGCAGATCCAGTACCGCCGCCAGTTGGAAAACGACCTGCGCAGGGCCCTGCGCAACCAGGAGTTCGAACTGCATTATCAGCCGCGCTACCGCCTCAGCGACCGACGCATCGTAGCGGTCGAAGCCTTGCTGCGCTGGCAGCACCCGCAGGAAGGGTTGCTAGGGCCGGACATTTTCATCCCGCTGGCCGAGCAAAGCGACATCATCGTCGCGCTGGGCCGCTGGGTGCTGCGCGAGGCTTGCCGCACAGCCCATGACTGGCCAGCCGACATTCTGGTTTCGGTGAATCTGTCGCCCGCGCAGTTCCTGCGCAGCGACGTGGTAGCCGATGTGCGTGAAATCCTGCTGGAAACCGCCTTCCCGGCCCAGCGCCTGGAGCTGGAAATTACCGAGAACGTGATGCTCAACGACATCGAAGGCGCGCTGGGCACCATGCTCTCGCTCAAGGAGCTGGGCGTGCGCCTGAACATGGATGATTTCGGCACGGGTTACTCATCGCTGGGCTACCTGCGTACCTACCCGTTCGACAGCATCAAGATAGACAAGCGCTTCATCAGTGGCCTGAACAACAACGGCGGCAGCGACCGTGCGGTGGTTCAGGCCATCATCAACCTGGGCGAAGCGATGGGGTTGACGGTGACTGCCGAAGGCGTCGAAAGCGAACAGCAGCTCAAAGCACTGGAGAAGGACCGCTGCCACGAAGTACAGGGCTATTTCATGAGCCGACCGCTGGACAGTGCCGGGCTGGAGGCGTTGTTGCACCAAACATCCCAAAGCAGCAAACAACCTCTGTAGGCGCGGGTTTACCCGCGAACACCGGCAACGCCGGTGCCATGCACCGCGGGGAATTCTTCGTGGGCAAGTCAGCTCCTGCAGGGGGCATCAGGGTTGTTGCAGGCTGCGCTCGGCCACGATCTCTGGCAGGTCCTGGCGGCGCAGGTAAGCACGCAGCGGCTCACCAATATTCAAGCGGTCATCCACATGCTGCTCCAGCAACAGCGCCAGCCGCTCACGGCACAACGCCATGCGCTGCCCTTGCTCAGGCCGCCAGACAAACTCGTTGCACGGGGTAATGCTGTCGTCGGCCACGTCCATGCCGAACGAATCCTCGGAAAAACGCACAATATGGACACCGCGCTTGCCATGAAAACCGACAAAGCCCTTGAGCTGGTCGGCAGCGTTGCAGATGTCCTGGGAAGTGATGGCCATGACGTAACCTCGCAATGATATCGGAAGATACGCACGCCTGGCGGGGGATGGGTCGCCTCTACCGGGCAACTCGCAAGCCGCAGCCTAACGCAGGTGCGCATGAACGCGCCATGGTTTTCAGCGCTCACCGCTCAGGGTGTAGGGTTGGAGCTACTGCCGATCCCGGTCCTCGTGCACCTGCACACTGGCCGTCATCCCCGCACTCAGCGTCACCCCTTCCGGCACCTGGTCCAGGCGAATCCTTACCGGTATGCGCTGGGCCAGACGCACCCAGTTGAAGGTAGGTTCCACTTCCGGCAGCAATTGGCTGTCCGGGTTGCTGTTGCGGTCGGTAATACCGCGGCTGATGCTCTCCACATGCCCTTGCATCGGCTCACCCGCCCCCATCAGCCAGACTTTCACGGTATCCCCCACACGAATACGGGGCAGCTTGGTTTCCTCGAAGTACGCCTGGATATAGAAGGTTGAATCATCCACCAGGGCCATGACCGCTTCCCCGGTGTTCACATAGTTGCCTTCGGCCAGACGCAGGTTGGTGATATGCCCGCTGCGCGGCGCCCGCACTTCACTGCGCGCAAGGTTGATCCTGGCCACCTGCAACTGCGCCTCGGCTTCGTGCAACTCGCCACGCGCGATGGCCGCATTGATCTGGGCGTTTTCACGCAACTCGGCACTGATCGCCTCGGGCCCCAAGGCCGTGCGCCGGGCGGCTTCGCGTTCGCGCAGGCGCAATTGCTGGGCGCGGGTCTCGGTCACGGCGCTGGCCTGGTCGAACGCGGCCTGGAAGCGCTCGCGGTCGATAGTCATCAACAGGTCGCCCGCCTTGACCTGCTGGTTGTCATGGACCTTGAGCCCGCGTACCCAGCCGGACACGTCAGGCGCAATCACCACCACATCGGCACGCACACGGGCGTCGCGGGTCCAGGGGGTAAGCATGTAGTACTGCCACAACCGGTAGCCGGCCAACACGGCCAAGGCCACCACACACAGCGTCACCAAGGTACGTACGGCCGCACGCATCGAAACACTCCTTCATAAAGGCCCCAGTAGGCGTACCACCAGGAACAACACACAAACGAACAGCGCCGCATCGAACAGCGCCTCATGCCAGATCCAGCGCCCCAGCGGCGTGGCCTGCACCACCAGGCGTAACAGGCCGGTGAACAGCAGCGCCAGCAACACATAAATCAGAAACGGGCTGAGCAGCACGCCGCCCACTTCCCATTCACGCAACCCCATGGGTTTCCTCCTGCCAGCGGCACCACTTGCCCCAGCTTTTTTGCAATTGCAGCACCGCACCTTCAGCCAGCCGCAATGGGTCGCTGGCAGGCAGCTGGCGCAGGGCCGCGATAAATTGCTCACTGGCGGGGTCCAGGCGCTGCCCGCGCCCGGCGGCAGGCCCTTTTGCCAGTACCGCCTCCACCTGTTGCAGGTACTCGCGCTCGGCACGCCCCAAGGGGGCCTGGGCGACCGCCAGACACATGCGCAGGTGTACCAGTTCATCACCAATGTCCAGCCCATGCAGGCCGTCGTCCCAGCGCTTACGCTCGTCTTCCGGTAATTCACTGGCATGCCGCGCCAGTTGCATCAGGCGGTCCGCCATCCGCCCGCCAAACCAGCTGTCGGCCCCACGCAGGTCGCGCCGGGTCAGGCGCACCAGGTCGCTCTGGGTGGCTGCGCGCAGTCGCCGGCCCAGCCAGGCCGGGTGACGGAACACCAATAAACGAAAGGCCATGACTGCTGCAGATACACCCACCAGCATGGCCAAGGCACTGTTCAGCATGGTCGCCACGCCAAACTGCATGGCGTTGAGCGGCGATACCAGCACAATGAAGTGCAGGCAATAGGAGGTGGCCGTGGCCCCGGTACGGGGGTGGGCCATGCCCAGCGCCCCAAGAAACAGCGGCACACCCATGGCAAGGCACAGCATGGCGAAGCTGCTCCACTGCGGCAGCACAATTTGCCCGACCAGAAACGCAGCAGGTATGGCCAGGAAAATCCCGCGCAAAAAACTCAAGCCAATTTGCGCGCCGTTCTCACGGCTGGCGAACAGGCTACAGACTACGCAGGTCAGCACCAGGCCACCCGGCGCCGAAGGCCAGGCCGTGGCCAGCCAGAACCCGCTCATAACCAGAAAGGCCAGCGCACTACGCGAACCAAACAGCAAGGCCAGTGACCAGTCGCGGTGCGCAGCCAGGCCTTGGGACACATCCTTGGGCGCCCTGCCCGCCTCCACATCCTCCAGCGCCTGGCCGGCAGCCATGGCGTAATCCAGCAGCAGGGCCATGCGCGCCAGGCAGAAGTGCTCCGCCGAACTGATCTGCTCGTCGTGGGCGGCATCCCAGATACGTTGGCGCAACAGCAACAAGCCGGGCTTGTCGGGTTTGCCCAACAGTGTGCGCACTTCGTGCAACCAGGGCGCCAGGTGCTCAGCCTCCCGCTCATCCAGTTGCCGCCACTGACGGCGCACCGAACGGGAGATGCGCAACAGCACCATCAATTTCTGGCTGAGCCCACGAATGGCGCGGGCACGCTGCCGGCCACGGTTGCCTTCGAACCAGGCATGTTCGCGCTGGCTGTCGATGGCCACGATGCGCCCCAAGCTCTCCAGCAAGCCTTTGCGCGCCTCGTCCTCGCCACCCAGCATGGCACTGGCAGCTTGCAGACCGTTCTGCCAGGCCTGTCGGGCCTGCCCGCCCAGTTGCTGTTCCACGCGCATGGGCCAGAGCAAGGCACTGCTGGCAGTGGCGCAGAAAAGGCCCAGGCAGATCTCGGTGCAGCGCGCCACCGCCTGGTCAAAAACCTGCAGCGGGTGGTCGATGGCCGGCAAGGCGATGATCGCAGCGGTGTAGCCGGCCAGCACGAAGGCATAGGCCCAGGCGCTACGCAGCTGGGTGGAGGCGGCGGTGCACAGGGCCAGCCAAAAGGCCAGGGTGAGCAGAAACAAACCTGGGGTCTGTGCAAACAGGCCAATGAACAGCACCGACATGACGGTGCCGACCAAGGTACCCGCCAGCCGCGCCAGGCCCTTCTGCACCACCATGCCGGACAGCGGCTGGGCGACGATGAAAGCGGTCATCAGTGCCCATGACGGTTGCTCCAGCCCCCAACGCATCGCCAGCCACAATGCCAGGCCGCCACCGAGCAGAGTCTTGATGGCGAACTTGAGGGCGAGGCTGCTGGGGGCGAACAGGGCCTGGAAGGTAATGGGCACGAAGCGGACCTTGCGGGGATGGTCTTGTAGAAAAGATAGACAATGGGGAGCAGGATAAAGTGGAAATGAATAATTAGCTAGCTAATCATCTTTATCGGCGTGCAACCAAGCACAAATTCCAGGCAAAAAAAATGGGCGACCGAAGTCGCCCTAAATGCCTTGCGTGCTCGTGTACCCGGAAGGTCAACGCGGCTTGCGCTTTTTCGAGTCCTTCCAGATGAAAATGCCCAGACCGGCAAAGAAGGCAAACATCAACCCGACCGTTACCACACCGGCGATAACCACGTTGTCGAAGAACATGCTGGCCTCCCCATTCGTTTGCCGTTGTCCGATGGGTGCAAGGTAACCAATGTGGCGTGGGGGAAAATTGATCGGGATCAATGGTGCCCGAGGCCGGGCACGCGAGGGGGGTGCAGGGTTGACCTGCGTCAAATTTCAGCGCTTCTTCGGCTTGCTCTTGGGTTTCTTTTTCTTGCTGCTGTTCAACGGCAGGGCCTGCTCGAACGCGTTGCGCATGTCGTTCAGGCGCTTTTCCTTGAGGTCGTGGACGCGCTTGGCGCGTTCGGCATCGAAATCGATGAGGTTGTCTTGGCTCATGGGTGGGCTCGACGATCTACAGAGACTTGCATGATGAGGCCAGCCGCAGGTGCTGACCAGCCCCTGTCAGACTTCGATATCCACCAGCAGCCCCTGGCGTACGTGTTCGCCCATCAACGGGGCCACCGGCACGGTGTTGTCGGCGTTGACCTCATCACCAGGCATGGCACTGTAGCGCTCCTGATCGCCCTTCTGCCTGCGTTGCTGCTGGCGACGTTGTTCATCGCGCAGCAACAGTGCTTGCTCTTGCGGGTCACGCTGGTGCTTGAGGTCGATGGCTCTTTCGCCGGACGCAGGCTGCGTCGGCACCACCGGTTTGATGTCGGGGGTGGGTTTGACCGGGTCCTGTTGCGAGGTCACCGGGGCGGCACTGAGCGGAATGATCGGCGGCAGCATGGACGTTCTCCTGTGCCCCTGTATCGGCAGGTGCGGGTTTACCTTGATGTCATGGACAACATTTACTCGGTTTCGTCGTCAGGCTCGTCGTCATCTGGCGGGCTGGCTTCGCTCCAGGGCCGCTTGTAAACCTGCTGCCAGACCGCGTCCATATGGTCGCGCAATACCTGCGGCGCGGTTTTCAGCGAGGCACTGTCCTCGCGCTCGCCACCGATCGGTTCTTCGCCCGCCGGGGTGATCAGCGACTGGCCGGTAATGGTGTAGCTGGCCTGCCCTTCGCGCATCTCGATGGCGATGTCGTGCGGGTCGATACCGCCGCCACAGAAGGCATGACTGGCTACCGTCATCTCGGCGACACCGTCCTTGTTCAAGTCGCTGGCATCACTGACGTCGGTGTAGAAGTCCACGTCCAGGTCCAGCCCTGGGCAGGTGGTTTCCTGCTCGATCTGCCAACGCGCCTTGAATGCATCACCTTCGGCTGTGCGCCCGTACAAGGTGGCCTTGAGTACCACCTTGTCCACTTCCTGTTCGCTTTCCGGGTCACTGGCCTGGCCATCGCTGCGGCTCAGTACCAGCAGGCCTTCACCGTCGCGGTCGCGGTAGTGCACGCTCTTGATCGGTGTCTGGACGCCCAGCACTTCAAGCTGTTCCATCGGAATGGGGGGCAAGGTCTCGAAATTCTTCTGCTCGCAGGCACTGAGCAGCAGCAGGCTGCCCACGGCCATGGAAGCGCTCATCCAGCGGTGCTTGGCAGACATATAGAAGCGGTGCCCTCGTCGGCTGCACAGTGCGAGGCGATGAAACAGCTAGACTGACTTACTTCCTGTTGTCGTTCGGCACCTTTCGGTGCGTTCGCACTTTGGTCTGACCGGCCGATCCGTTAACATAATCGGCTTTTTCATCGCGGGAGTTCAGGCAGTATGGCGCAGCAGTATCAACCGGGGCAACGCTGGATCAGCGACAGCGAAGCCGAGCTCGGCCTGGGTACCATCCTGGCGCAGGATGGCCGCCTGTTGACCGTGCTTTACCCGGCCACTGGCGACACCCGCCAGTATTCCCTGCGCAATGCGCCGCTGACCCGCGTGCGTTTCTCGCCCGGCGACCAGATCACCCACTTCGAGGGCTGGAAGCTGACCGTGCGCGAAGTCGAGGACATCGACGGGCTCATGGTGTACCACGGCCTGGACGCGCAGAACCAGCCGCGTACCCTGCCAGAAACCCAGCTGTCGAACTTCATCCAGTTCCGCCTGGCCAGCGACCGCCTGTTCGCCGGGCAGATCGACCCACTGTCGTGGTTCAGCCTGCGTTACAACACCCTGCAGCACACCAGCAAGCAGATGCAGTCGGCACTGTGGGGCCTGGGTGGCTGCCGCGCGCAACCGATCGCCCACCAGTTGCACATCGCCCGCGAAGTCGCCGACCGCAGCGCCCCGCGCGTATTGCTGGCCGACGAAGTGGGCCTGGGCAAAACCATCGAGGCTGGCCTGGTGATTCACCGCCAGTTGCTGTCGGGCCGTGCCAGCCGCGTACTGATCCTGGTGCCGGAAAACCTCCAGCACCAGTGGCTGGTGGAAATGCGCCGCCGCTTCAACCTGCAGGTAGCCCTGTTCGACGCTGAACGCTTCATCGAGAGCGACGCCAGCAACCCGTTCGAGGACGCCCAGCTGGCGCTGGTTGCCCTGGAGTGGCTGGTCGACGACGAAAAGGCCCAGGATGCGCTGTTTGCTGCCGGCTGGGACCTGATGGTGGTCGACGAAGCTCACCACCTGGTCTGGCACGAAGATCAGGTCAGCGCCGAATATGGCCTGGTCGAGCAACTGGCCCAGGTGATCCCGGGTGTGCTGCTGCTCACCGCCACCCCAGAGCAGCTTGGCCAGGACAGCCACTTTGCCCGCTTGCGCCTGCTCGACCCCAACCGTTTCCACGACCTGGCCGCCTTCCGTGCCGAGAGCGAGCACTATCGCCCGGTCGCCGAAGCCGTACAGGAACTGCTCGACGAGGGCCGCTTGTCGCCCAAGGCGCACGCCACCATCCAGGGCTTCCTGGGTGCCGAAGGCGAAGCCCTGCTGGCCGCGGTCAACGATGGCGACACCCAGGCCAGTGCGCGCCTGATTCGCGAACTGCTTGACCGCCACGGCACCGGCCGCGTGCTGTTCCGCAACACACGTGCCGCAATTCAGGGCTTCCCTGAGCGCCAGTTGCACCCCTACCCGCTGGCCACGCCCGAGCAGTACCGCGACCTGCCGGCTGGCGAACACGCTGAGCTGTACCCGGAAGTGGCCTTCCAGGCCCAGGGTGAGGCAGCCGACGACGAACGCTGGTGGCGTTTCGATCCACGCGTCGACTGGCTGATCGATACCCTGAAGATGCTCAAGCGCACCAAAGTGCTGGTGATCTGCGCCCACGCCGAAACCGCAATGGACTTGGAAGACGCCCTGCGCGTGCGCTCCGGCATCCCGGCGTCGGTGTTCCATGAAGGCATGAGCATTCTCGAACGCGACCGTGCCGCCGCCTACTTCGCCGACGAAGAATTCGGCGCGCAGGTGCTGATCTGCTCCGAGATTGGCAGCGAAGGCCGTAACTTCCAGTTCGCCCACCATCTGGTGATGTTCGACCTGCCCGCGCACCCCGACCTGCTCGAACAGCGCATCGGCCGCCTGGACCGGATCGGCCAGAAGCACACCATCCAGCTGCACATCCCGTACCTGCAGGACAGCCCGCAAGAGCGCCTGTTCCAGTGGTACCACGAAGGCCTCAACGCCTTCCTCAACACCTGCCCGACCGGCAACGCCCTGCAACACCAGTTTGGCCCGCGCCTGTTGCCGCTGCTCGAAGGTGGCCAGAGCAAGGCCTGGGATACACTGGTGGCCGACGCCCGCAGCGAGCGCGAACGCCTGGAGGCCGAACTGCATACTGGCCGCGACCGCCTGCTGGAGCTCAACTCTGGCGGCGCTGGCGAGGGCCAGGCGCTGGTCGAGGCCATTCTTGAACAGGACGACCAGTTCGCCCTGCCGATCTACATGGAAACCCTGTTCGACGCCTTTGGCATCGACAGCGAAGACCATTCCGAGAATGCCCTGATCCTCAAGCCAAGCGAGAAGATGCTCGACGCCAGCTTCCCGCTGGGCGACGACGAAGGCGTGACCATTACCTACGACCGTGGCCAGGCGCTGTCGCGCGAGGACATGCAGTTCCTCACCTGGGAGCACCCGATGGTGCAGGGCGGCATGGACCTGGTGCTGTCCGGCTCGATGGGCAACACCGCAGTGGCGCTGATCAAGAACAAGGCGCTCAAACCGGGCACCGTGCTACTCGAACTGCTGTTCGTCAGCGAAGTAGTAGCACCGCGCAGCCTGCAACTGGGCCGCTACCTGCCGCCGGCGGCACTGCGCTGCCTGCTCGACGCCAACGGCAACGACCTGGCATCGCGCGTAGCCTTCGAAACCCTCAACGACCAGCTCGAAAGCGTGCCGCGCGCCAGCGCCAACAAGTTCGTCCAGGCGCAGCGCGATGTGCTGGCCAAGCGTATCAGTGGTGGTGAGGAGAAAATCTTGCCGACCCACATCGAGCGCGTGGCCGAAGCCCAGCGCCGCCTGGCGGCAGAGGCCGACGAGGAGCTGGCCCGCCTGGTGGCACTGCAAGCGGTCAACCCGAGTGTGCGTGACAGCGAAATCAACGCCCTGCGCAAGCAGCGTGAAGATGGCCTGGCAATGCTGGAAAAGGCCGCCCTGCGCCTGGAAGCCATTCGCGTGCTGGTGGCGGGCTAAATACCGGAGCTATGGGGCCGCTTTGCGGCCCCATAGCCGGCACAGCAGCCCTGATCTCACGAGCCTCTATTCCGGTCCAAACTCTTTATTCCTGGCCGCAATCACACTGATTACCAAATCGTAGGAATCAATGTGCCATTAGTCAGGAAGGCTTAAATACTCCTTCCTATACTGCCTCTGGACAGTCTGCACAGGGTTGTAGCGCAGACGAGTGAAAACTCGATCAAGAGGCATTCCATGGAGTGGCTAGGGCTGCAACTGTTCGCCGACTTGCCGGCAACCGGGCGTATCGTCATTGATTGCCGTCATGAACCGTTTCTGGTTCTGCTCGCCTACTTCGTTGCCTGCGCAGCCTGCTTCGCCACGCTCGACATGGCCGAGCGACAATCCCACAGCCCCGAACCCACTGCCCACCGCCAATGGAACATGCTCGGCGCTTGCTGCCTGGCCGGTGGCATCTGGGCCATGCACTTCATCAGCATGCTGGCCTTCCAGGCACCGGTGGAAGTGCACTACGACGTTTCCCTGACCATTCTTTCGCTGCTCATCGCCCTGGGCGTAGCCTGGCTGGCCATGTACAGCCTGGAACGCACACAAATGCGCATGCATCATTTTGTGCAAAGCGCAGTGTTGATTGGCCTGGGCATCATCCTCATGCACTTTGTCGGCATGGCCGCCTTGGAAACCGGCGCCGTGCAGTATTACCAGACCGGCCTGCTGCTGGCCTCTGGCGCCATTGCCCTGCTCACCAGCCTGGCCGCGTTGTGCCTGGCCCGCTACTTCCGTAATGGCAGTGGCACTCTTTATCAGGCCATGAAGTACGGCGCCAGCCTGCTGATGGCTGCCGGTATCGTCGCTACCCATTTCACCGCGATGTCGGCCATGACGCTGGTCATCCCGGCCGATACCGCCCTGCGCCTGCCTTCTGGCGACAACAGCCTGCAACTTGGGCTGGGCATCGGCTTCATCACACTGCTCATCAGCGGTGCCAGTATCAGTGCCGCATTGGCCGACAAAAAGTTGCAGAGTAAAGAGCATGACTTGCGCCGGGTCAGCGTGCTACTCAGCCAGCTGGACCAGGCCCGCGCCTCGCTGCAACAAGCGGCGCATTACGACGCGCTCACCAATCTGGTCAACCGCCGTGGCTTCAACCAGGTGTTCGCCGAGCGGCTGGCCGAACACCAGGCCAGTGAAAGCCGTCTGGCGGTGATGTTCCTCGACATCGACCATTTCAAGCGCATCAACGACAGCCTCGGCCATGACGCCGGTGACGAGCTGCTCAAGGTGATCGCCAACCACATCAAGGCCGCCACCCGCAGCCAGGACCTGGTCGCGCGCTTCGGGGGCGACGAGTTCTGCATCGTGACCAGCCTGAATAACCGCGACGAAGCCCGACATCTGGCCCAGCGCATCATGCAACGAATGAAAGAGCCCATCGACCTGGGTGGACGGCGCATGGTCATGACCACCAGCATCGGCATCAGCATCTTCCCTGACGACGGCACCAGCGTCGAAGAGCTGCTCAAACATGCCGACCTGGCCCTGTATCAGTCAAAGGACAACGGGCGCAACAGCCTGAACTTCTTCAACGACAACTTGAAGACCCAGGCCACGATGGCATTGCAACTGGAAGAAGAACTGCGCATGGCACTGCTCGAAGAACGCGGGCTCTGCGTCCATTACCAGCCCATCTTCGATATGCGCAGCGGGCAGCTGGCCAAGCTGGAAGCCTTGGTGCGCTGGCAGCACCCGCAACATGGCCTGCTCGGCCCCGAACGCTTTATCGGCATTGCCGAAGCCAACGGCCTGATCATCGACCTCGACCTGTGGGTACTGCGCCACGCCTGCAACGATCTGGCCCACCTGCAGCGCTATGGCTACGGCGACTTCAAGGTCACGGTCAACTGCTCGGCGGTGACCCTCAGCCATGACGAGCTACCCAACGAAGTGGAGAAAGCACTGTTTCACGCCGGGCTCTGCGCCCGGCAACTTGAGCTGGAAGTGACCGAAAACGCCCTCATGGGGGATCTCCAGCGCACGGTGAACCTGCTCAAGCGCGTTCGCGCCCTGGGTGTGGCGCTGTCGATCGACGACTTCGGCACCGGTTACTCGTCTCTGGCCTACCTCAAACGCCTGCCGCTGGATGTACTGAAGATCGACCGCACGTTCCTGCAGGATGTACCGGGTAGCCAAAAGGATCGGGAAATCGTCCAGGCGATCATCGTCATGGCACACACGCTGCACTTGCAGGTGGTCAGTGAGGGCGTAGAGACTACGGAACAACAGGCGTTCCTCAAAACCCACGGCTGCGACTATCTGCAGGGTTACCTGCTGGGTCGCCCGGTACCACTGGCCGAGCTGCGACCACTGCTGGAGCGGTTGCAGCATCAGGACGGCGTGCTCAACCCTTGTTACGGTAAAGTTCTACCAGGGTCGCCGGATCTTTTTGCAGGTAACCCTGGCTACCGTGCAGGCGCATCAATTGCGCGGCGAGGCCACTGAGCGGCGTCGCCGAACCCTGCTCGCGGGAGAATTTGACCGCGCCATCAAGGTCCTTGAGTAGCGTGCGCACATGCCACTTGATCGGTTCGAAGCGGCTTTCGGCCATTTGCGGCGCCAGGATCTGCAGGGGCTTGGAGTCGGCAAAGCCACCGGCCAACGCTTCGGCGATCAACGTCGCATCCACCCCGGACTGCTCGGCCAACGCCACGACTTCGGCAATGACCAAGGCGTTGCATGCCACGATCATCTGGTTACAGGCCTTGGTCACCTGGCCTGCGCCCACCGCCCCCATATGCGTCACCCGCTGGCCAAGTACCTGCAGCACCGGCCGGGCACGCTCAAGGTCAACCGCCTCGCCACCGACCATGATCGCCAGGGTACCGGCTTCGGCACCGGGCGTGCCGCCGGACACCGGGGCATCCAGCCAGGCCATGCCACACAGTGCGGCCAGTTCGGCAGCCATTTCACGGGTGGCGGTGGGCTCCAGGCTGGAGAAATCGATCAGCAACTGGCCACTGCTTCCGCCCTGGGCAATGCCGTGTTCGCCGAACACTACCTCGCGCACCACAGCCGTATCGGCCAGGCACAGCAGCACCATGTCGCTGCCCTGGCTCAGTTCGGCGGGGCTGTGGGCCAAGCGCGCACCGGCGGCGACAAGTGCAGCGCACTTGTCCGGGCTGCGGTTCCACACGGTCAGCGGATACCCCGCCGCCAGCAGGCGTCGGCACATGGGCAGGCCCATCAGACCGATGCCGGCAAATCCAAGCGAAGGTAGTGCAGTGCTCATCAATGACTCCCGACTGTTCGAATTGTTTTACAGGTTGGCAGCGGGGTAGACACATTACGCATCCCGTAAACTGTTACCGCCACGCCGAATTGTTACTTCCCTCTACCCGCCTTGAATGCTTTCAAGCACCAATAAGGGGCTGCTGCGCATTTTTGCGCACCAAAAACGATCACGCCACTCCGGGGCCCTTCACCTGAATCACGATGAACGGCGAAACCACTACCGCCCAGATCTCTGGATCGCGGCTTTGCAGGTCCAGCGCTTGTTCGGCCGACACCGGCCCAACAGTGCCATCACTACGCCACTTGGCGAAGATCTCGCTGCGATTCTCGGCCATCGCCTCGGCAACGGTGATCAGGTCCAGGCTGGGGTCGACCCAAATCAGGTCACCCTTGGCCCAGAAACGCTCCAGCGCTTTCCACTCGATGATTGCCGTCTCGCCAAGCAATTTGGCATAGAGGGTGCTTGTTTGATCAGTCATGGGTGGTATCCGCAAAAATCGGCCAATAAAAAAGGCCGGCATTTTTGCAGAAAAACCCGGTTTCAAATATGTAATTTGGTCGATTGACCCCGAAGTTGTGGGGTGGGGTCACAGATACAGGCAGTTTGATGGCGCCTTTCTGTATCTTTCTGTCGATCAAGCGACAACCCAGGAAACAGGCACTTTTCGACCGCTTTTCAAGCGCTCGAACAGCGCTCTACACTGTACCGGTACAGTTCCGGGACATGTTCCGGGGGAAGGTGGGCTTGCGCGTTGGCATGGCCACGCCGCAAATCCCGCCCGGTCTGTAGCCCTGGCCGCCAGGACTATAAGAATTACAACAGAATGAGTGGAGCACTATGATCAAGATTTCCAAGCTGTTCGCCGCAATGGTACTGGCCGGGGTAGCCAGCCATTCGTTTGCCGCCGATACCATCAAGATCGGGATTGCTGGCCCTAAAACCGGCCCTGTGACCCAGTACGGCGACATGCAGTTCATCGGCGCCAAGCAAGCCATCGAGGATATCAACGCCGCGGGCGGCGTCGATGGCAAGATGCTCGAAGCCAAGGAATACGACGACGCCTGCGACCCTAAACAGGCCGTGGCAGTCGCCAACAAAGTGGTCAACGACGGCGTCAAGTTCGTCATCGGCCACCTGTGCTCCAGCTCCACCCAGCCAGCGTCCGACATCTACGAAGACGAAGGCGTGATCATGATCACACCGGCCGCCACCTCGCCGGAAATCACCGCCCGTGGCTACAAGCTGATCTTCCGCACCATCGGCCTGGACAGCGCCCAGGGCCCGGCTGCCGGCAACTACATCGCCGACCACGTCAAGCCGAAAGTGGTTGCAGTGCTGCACGACAAGCAGCAGTACGGTGAAGGTATCGCCACCGCGGTCAAGCAAACCCTCGAGAGCAAAGGCACCAAGGTTGCCGTATTCGAAGGCCTGAACGCCGGCGACAAGGACTTCTCCTCGATCATCCAGAAGCTCAAGCAGAACAACGTCGACTTCGTCTACTACGGCGGCTACCACCCAGAGCTGGGCCTGATCCTGCGCCAGGCGCAGGAAAAGGGCCTGAAAGCCAAGTTCATGGGCCCAGAGGGCGTGGGTAACGATTCGATCTCGCAAATCGCCCAGAACGCCTCCGAAGGCCTGCTGGTCACCCTGCCGAAGTCGTTCGATGCCGACCCGGAGAACAAGAAGATCGTCGACGCCATCAAGGCTGACGGCAAGGACCCAAGCGGCCCGTTCGTGTTCCCTGCCTACTCGGCTGTCGAGCTGATCGCCCAGGGCATCAAGGCCGCCAAGTCCGAAGACACCGACAAGGTGGCAGCCGCCATCCACGCCGGCTCCTTCAAGACCCCGACCGGCACCCTGTCGTACGACGACAAGGGCGACCTGAAAGACTTCAAATTCGTGGTCTACGAATGGCACTTCGGCAAGCCGAAGACCGAAGTCTCCCCTCAGTAACTGCGTGACTAATAGCTGACCGAAGAAGCCCACTGTGCGAGCAGTGGGCTTTGTTTTACGAGGTTCATGGGCCCGATCCCCGCGATCCGGGGGCAGGCTCACCTGAAAATCTTAAAACCGTCACCCGCGGTTTCCTGGCCTACCCCCGCCAGCGAAATGCAAATCAGGTTTTTAGGAGCGCTGTAATGCCTGAGATCTACCATTTCTTCCAACAACTGGTTAATGGATTGACCATCGGCAGCACCTATGCCTTGATCGCCATCGGCTACACGATGGTGTACGGCATCATTGGCATGATCAACTTCGCCCACGGCGAGGTGTACATGATCGGTTCCTATGTGGCCTTCATCGCCCTGGCGGGCCTGGCCATGATGGGTATCCATTCGCTGCCTATCCTGATGACCGTCGCCTTCGTCGCGACGATCTTCGTCACCAGTGCCTATGGCTACAGTATCGAGCGCGTTGCCTACCGCCCCCTGCGCAACAGCAACCGTCTGATCCCGCTGATTTCCGCCATCGGCATGTCGATCTTCCTGCAGAACACCGTCTTGCTGTCGCAAGACTCCAAGGACAAGTCCATCCCCAACCTGATCCCCGGCAGCTTCTCCTTCGGGCCAGGTGGTGCTGAAGAAGTACTGATCAGCTACATGCAGGTCCTGGTGTTCGTGGTCACCCTGGTGGCCATGACCTGCCTCACCCTGTTCATCTCCCGTTCCCGCCTGGGCCGCGCCTGCCGTGCCTGCGCCGAGGACATCAAGATGGCCAACCTGCTGGGCATCAACACCAACAACATCATCGCCCTCACCTTCGTCATCGGTGCCGCCCTGGCCGCCGTGGCGGCCGTGCTGCTGAGCATGCAGTACGGGGTGATCAACCCCAACGCCGGTTTCCTGGTGGGCCTGAAAGCCTTCACCGCGGCGGTACTGGGTGGCATCGGCAGCATCCCGGGCGCCATGCTCGGCGGGCTGGTGCTGGGTGTGGCCGAAGCGTTCGGCGCCGACATCTTCGGCGACCAGTACAAGGACGTGGTGGCATTCGGCTTGTTGGTTCTTGTCCTGCTATTCCGGCCGACCGGCATCCTGGGCCGCCCGGAGGTTGAAAAAGTATGAACAGAAATCTCAAACAGGCGTTCTTCAGCGCCTTGCTGGTATGGGCCGTGGCCTTCCCGGTGCTGGGCCTGAAACTGAGCATCGACGGCATCAGCCTGGCCGTGCACAGCCAAGGGTCGTTCACCATCAGCATCATCGCCGTGTGTTCGGTGCTGATGTTCCTGCGCGTGCTGTTCGACAAGCAGTGGAGTGCGGTAATGGGCAGCCGTTCGGATCGCAAGCTGATCCCGCCGGCCGTCAGCAACTACCTGACCCTGCCCAAGACCCAGCGCTACGTGATCATTGGCCTGATCGTCGCGGCACTGGTATGGCCGTTCTTCGGCTCGCGCGGTGCAGTCGACATTGCCACGCTGATCCTGATCTACGTGTTGCTGGGCCTGGGCCTGAACATCGTGGTCGGCCTGGCGGGCCTGCTCGACCTGGGTTACGTGGGCTTCTACGCCGTCGGCGCCTACAGCTACGCCATGCTCTCGCACTACCTGGGCTGGAGCTTCTGGGTGTGCCTGCCGATCGCCGGCCTGATGGCCGCCACCTTCGGCTTCCTGCTTGGCTTCCCGGTGCTGCGCCTGCGTGGGGACTACCTGGCGATCGTGACCCTCGGCTTCGGCGAGATCATCCGCCTGTTCCTGCGTAACCTCACCGACTGGACTGGCGGCCCCAACGGTATCAGCAACATCCCCAAGCCGGAGTTCTTCGGCCTCACCTTCGAACGCCGCGCCGCCGAGGGCATGCAGACCTTCCACGAGTTCTTCGGGCTGGAATACAACTCGATCAACAAGGTGATCTTCCTGTACCTGGTCGCGCTGTTGCTGGCCCTGCTGGCGCTGTTCGTCATCAACCGCCTGCTGCGCATGCCGATCGGCCGCGCCTGGGAAGCCCTGCGTGAAGACGAGATTGCCTGCCGTGCGCTGGGTCTGAACCCGACCGTGATCAAGCTCTCGGCATTCACCCTGGGTGCCTGCTTCGCCGGTTTCGCCGGCAGCTTCTTCGCTGCGCGCCAAGGCCTGGTGACGCCGGAGTCGTTCACCTTCATCGAGTCGGCGATCATCCTCGCCATCGTCGTGCTCGGCGGCATGGGTTCACAACTGGGCGTGATCCTCGCGGCCATCGTGATGATCCTGCTGCCCGAGCTGATGCGTGAGTTCAGCGAATACCGGATGCTGATGTTCGGTGCGCTGATGGTGTTGATGATGATCTGGCGTCCGCAAGGCCTGCTGCCTATGCAACGTCCACACATGGAGCTGCGTCGATGAGCCGCGAAATTCTGCAAGTCAGCGGCCTGAGCATGCGCTTCGGCGGCTTGTTGGCGGTGAACGGCGTGGGCCTGACCGTCAAGGAAAAACAGGTGGTGGCGTTGATCGGCCCGAACGGCGCCGGCAAGACCACCGTGTTCAACTGCCTGACCGGCTTCTACAAGCCCAGCGGTGGCACGATCCTGCTCGATGGCCAGCCGATCCAGGGCCTGGCCGGCCACCAGATTGCCCGCAAGGGCGTGGTGCGGACCTTCCAGAACGTGCGCCTGTTCAAGGAAATGACCGCGCTGGAAAACCTGCTGATCGCCCAGCACCGTCACCTCAATACCAACTTCTTCGCCGGCCTGTTCAAGACCCCGAGCTTCCGCCGCAGCGAGAAAGAGGCCATGGAGCGCGCGCAGTACTGGCTGGAGAAGGTCAACCTGACCGAGTTCGCCAACCGTACCGCCGGCACCCTCGCCTACGGCCAGCAGCGCCGCCTGGAAATCGCCCGCTGCATGATGACCCAGCCGCGCATCATCATGCTCGACGAACCGGCTGCGGGCCTGAACCCGAAAGAAACCGAAGACCTCAAGGCACTGATCGCCTACCTGCGTGAGTCGCACAACGTCACCGTGCTGCTGATCGAGCACGACATGAAGCTGGTGATGAGCATCTCCGACCATATCGTGGTGATCAACCAGGGCACCCCCCTGGCCCACGGCACGCCGGAAGAGATCCGCGACAACCCTGATGTGATCAAAGCCTACCTGGGGGAAGCGTAAATGCTGAAGTTCGAAAACGTTTCCACCTTCTACGGCAAGATTCAGGCGCTGCACAGCGTCAACGTGGAGATCAACCAGGGCGAGATCGTTACCCTGATCGGCGCCAACGGCGCTGGCAAGTCGACCTTGCTGATGACCCTGTGCGGCTCGCCGCAGGCGCACAGTGGCAGCATCAAGTACCTGGGTGAAGAACTGGTCGGCCAGCCGTCCTCCCACATCATGCGCAAGAGCATCGCCGTCGTGCCGGAAGGCCGCCGCGTGTTCGCCCGCCTGACCGTAGAGGAAAACCTGGCGATGGGTGGTTTCTTCACCGACAAAGGCGACTACCAGGAGCAACTGGACAAGGTGCTGCAGCTGTTCCCGCGCCTGAAGGAACGCTACATCCAGCGTGGCGGCACCATGTCCGGTGGCGAGCAGCAGATGCTCGCCATTGGCCGGGCACTGATGAGCAAGCCCAAGCTGCTGCTGCTCGACGAGCCTTCGCTGGGCCTGGCACCGATCATCATCCAGCAGATCTTCGACATCATCGAACAGCTGCGCCGTGATGGTGTGACGGTGTTCCTGGTGGAGCAGAACGCCAACCAGGCGCTGAAGATTGCTGACCGGGCGTATGTGCTGGAGAACGGCCGGGTGGTGATGCAGGGCACGGGTGAAGCCTTGTTGACTGACCCGAAGGTGCGCGACGCATACCTCGGCGGTTGATAGATAAAGGGCCAACTACTGGCCCTTTTTTTTGCCTGCCAGAAATGTAATGCCTGTGCCGGCGATAGGGCCGGTACGGGCAACCATTAACTTGTGATCCCGCGCCAGCCTGAGTAACGTGGCCAGCTTTCACGGCAAAGATTCCCCGGAGCCCGCCCCATGCGCCTCACCCCCACCCTGCTGCTCACCGCCCTGCTGCCCCTGTTCGCCGGCTGCCAACTGATGGCGAGCCCGCCAACCGACCCGAACATCGGCACCACGCGCATGCAGGGCGAACTGCGTGCCGCCGGTGGCCAGTTGCTGTTCAAGCCATGCAGCGAAAACCGCACCTTCGTGATCAACGACGTCGGTGCGACGGGCATCCTGCAAGAGGCCGCCAACCTCGCCAAGGACGCCAACGACAAGCTGTTCGCCGACGTGCGTGGGCGCCTTACCGGGAGCAAGCAGGCCAACAATGATGGTCAGCTGGAAGTGCGCCGCCTGTACCGCCTGGAACCTTCCACCCGCGCTTGTGACGACCCCAACTTCAAGCAGCTGACCCTGCGCGCCAATGGCCACGAACCGGAGTGGGACATCAAGGCCAGTGGCAAGGGCATGGTGCTCAACCGTGTCGGCCAGGAGCCCCTACCCCTGCCCTTCCTCGAAGAAGAAGTACCCGGCGGCGGCCTGACCCTGACCAGCGAAGCCAACAACCAGCATGTGGAACTGTGGGTCGCACCGCAGCGCTGTGTAGACAACGCCACCGGTGCCATCCACCACCTGCGTGCCGAGCTGCGCATCGACGGCAAGACCCTGCAGGGCTGCGGTTACTACGGCGGCGCACGCGACAACTGATCGCCGGGCGCTTTTATCCTGCCGTTCGGGGCGGCTAACAGCTTATACTTGGCGGTTTGTGTAAAGCCGCCGGCCGCCCATGGCCGGGATACTGGACCCTGCCATGCTACGAATCACCGAACTGAAGCTGCCCCTGGACCATCCCGACGAAGCCCTGCGTGAAGCCATCGTCCAGCGCCTGGGCATCCGCGACGAGCAACTGCTCAGCTTCAACCTGTTCAAGCGCAGCTACGATGCGCGCAAGAAGAACAGCGAACTGCTGTTCATCTACACCATCGACCTGGAAGCCAGCAACGAAGCCGAACTGCTCAGCAAGTTCGCCGACGATCGCAACATCGGCCCAGCGCCGGACATCACCTACAAGTTCGTCGGCCAGGCCCCGGCAGGCCTGCAGGAACGCCCGATCGTGGTCGGTTTCGGCCCCTGCGGCATCTTCGCCGGCCTGCTGCTGGCACAGATGGGCTTCAAGCCGATCATCCTTGAACGTGGCAAGGAAGTACGCCAGCGCACCAAGGATACCTGGGGCCTGTGGCGCAAAAGCGTACTCAACCCCGAGTCCAATGTGCAGTTCGGCGAAGGCGGCGCCGGCACCTTCTCTGACGGCAAGCTGTACAGCCAGATCAAGGACCCGCAGCACCACGGCCGCAAAGTGCTGGAGGAGTTCGTCAAGGCCGGTGCGCCCGACGAGATCCTGTACATCAACAAACCGCACATCGGTACCTTCCGCCTCACCGGCATGGTCGAGCAGATGCGTCAGGACATGATCGCCCTGGGTGCCGAAGTACGCTTCCAGCAGAAGGTGACCGACCTGTTGGTCGAAGACGGCCAGCTGACCGGCGTGGTCCTGGAGAGCGGCGAGCAGCTGCATTCGCGCCATGTGGTCCTGGCGTTGGGCCACAGCGCCCGCGACACCTTCCGCATGCTGCACGCCAAAGGCGTGTACATGGAAGCCAAGCCATTCTCGGTCGGTTTCCGTATCGAGCACCCGCAAACGCTGATCGACAAGGCGCGCCTGGGCAAGTACGCCGGCCACCCGAAACTGGGCGCTGCCGACTACAAGCTGGTGTACCACGCCAAGAACGGCCGTTCGGTGTACAGCTTCTGCATGTGCCCGGGCGGCACCGTGGTTGCGGCTACCAGCGAACCGGGCCGGGTGGTGACCAACGGCATGAGCCAGTACTCGCGTAACGAGCGCAACGCCAACTCCGGCATCGTCGTCGGCATCGACCCGGAGCGAGATTATCCGGGTGGCCCGCTGGCCGGTATCGAGCTGCAAGAGCGCCTGGAAGCCCATGCCTATGTGATGGGGGGCAGCAACTACCAGGCGCCTGCGCAATTGGTAGGCGACTTTGTAGCTGGCCGGCCCTCGACCGCGCTGGGCAGTGTCGAGCCGTCCTACAAGCCGGGCGTGACCCTGGGCGACCTGGCGCCAAGCCTGCCGGACTTTGCCATCGAAGCAATTCGTGAAGCGTTGCCGGCGTTCGATCGGCAGATCAAAGGCTACAACCTGCACGATGCCGTATTGACCGGGATCGAGACGCGCACTTCGTCGCCACTGCGGATTACCCGGGGTGAGGATTACCAGAGCCTGAACCTGAAGGGGCTGTTCCCGGCGGGTGAAGGGGCCGGGTATGCGGGCGGGATTCTGTCGGCGGGTGTCGATGGCATTCGCATTGCCGAGGCGGTGGCGCGGGATATGCTCGGCCTCTGATGCTGGTTTGCCTGCCAGCGCCCTTTCGCGGGTTACCCGCGAAAAGGCGCTGGCAGGCATCAGAATAATCCACCCTCAACATCAGGCTTCCCCTCCCCCCTCCTTCCTCACTTCCATCTAGGCTTCCCCCAGGCCTGTCAGCAGCACCATATAACAAAAACGAATATTGTTTTTGTTTTAAAGTATATAGCCACAGGCTAGGGTGTACGCCCGTTCCATTCGTAAACTGCTCATGGAGAGCCTATAGCCCGTGCGTAGCCTGTTCACCCGTTTCTTCCAGCTTGAAGCCGCCAGCGGCCTGCTGCTGATCGCCGCCGCCGTACTGGCACTGATCATCAACAACTCACCGCTATCCTACCTGTACAGCGGCCTGCTCGACGTTCCCGTCGCCGTTCAGGTCGGCGCGCTGAACATCGCCAAGCCGTTGCTGCTGTGGATCAACGATGGCCTGATGGCGCTGTTCTTCCTGCTGATCGGCCTTGAGGTCAAACGCGAGGTGGTCAACGGCCATCTGTCCAAACCTTCGCAGATCGTGCTTCCTGCCACGGCCGCTATCGGCGGCATGGTGGTACCCGCGCTAATCTACTGGTTCATCAACCGCGAAGACCCTGCCGCCGTTGCCGGATGGGCGATCCCCACCGCTACCGACATCGCCTTTGCCCTCGGCGTACTGGCCTTGCTGGGCAAGCGCGTGCCGGTGTCGCTGAAGCTGTTCCTGATGACCCTGGCGATCATCGACGACCTGGGTGCAATCATCGTCATCGCCCTGTTCTATTCCGGCACCCTGTCGAGCGTGTCGCTGCTGCTGGCTGCGGCCTGCCTGGTGGTGCTGGTGGCGATGAACCGGCTTGGCGTGGTCAAACTTGGGCCGTACATGGTCGTTGGCCTGATCCTGTGGGTCTGTGTGCTCAAAAGTGGCGTGCATGCCACGCTGGCGGGTGTCGCCCTGGCCTTGTGCATTCCATTGCGCACACGTAACGCCGAAACTTCGCCGCTGCTGGCCCTCGAACATGCCCTGCACCCGTGGGTAGCCTACGCCATCCTGCCGCTGTTCGCCTTCGCCAACGCCGGTGTCTCGCTGGCAGGCATGACCCTAGAAAGCTTCACTCACCCCGTGCCGATGGGCATCGCGGTCGGCCTGCTGCTGGGCAAGACCGTGGGGGTTTTCGGCCTGACATGGGTGGCCGTCAAGCTAAGACTGGCCGCGCTGCCTGCAGGGGCCGGCTGGGGGCAATTGCTGGGGGTTGCGATACTCTGCGGCATTGGCTTTACCATGAGCCTGTTCGTTGGCTCGCTCGCCTTTGTGCCGGGTAGCAGCGAATACGCCGGCATGGACCGCATGGGTATTCTTACCGGCTCGTTCTTCGCCGCAGTGATCGGCTATGCCGTCACCGCCATGGCCAGCCGCAAAACCCACGCAGGCTGAGTTGGCTGACGCATGAAAAAACCCCGACTGGCAGGTGCCATGTCGGGGTTTTGTTTTACCGTACGGCGATCAGTGCGAAACGCGGCTGGTACCGTCAACGGTCATGATGCGTACACGGTCGCCCACGCGGAAGATTTCGTTCTCCTGCACGGCCTGAACGTAGGCGCGCATGCTGCCATCGTCCTCACGTACGGTGATCTCGACGCCTTGGGTGCGCGTCAGCCCTTCCTCGGCAGCGGACCCGGCCAGGCCGCCGGCAACAGCACCGATAACAGCTGCCACGATGCTGCCACGGCCACCGCCTACGGCACTACCGGCAACGCCACCCACGATGGCGCCAGCGCCGCCACCGATCGGGGTCTTGGTACCCTCGATCTTGACCGGGCGCAGGGATTCGATGGTGCCCATGCGCACGGTTTGCACGCGGCGGGCTTCGTCACGGGAGTAGCTATCACCGGTCAGGCTCGAGGCACAGCCCCCCAGCAGCAGCGACAAGGTGGTAAAAGTCGCCACCAGCAAAGCGGATTTACGCATGGGTAAAGTCTCCATAAGTCAGGTGCTCATTAGACGCTGCACATTGACGGCTGTCACGGTACAAACGTAATAAAATTGTTTTCATTCAGCCGGGGTACAGCCTGCCAGGCTGTGTCGAAGGCCTTTCAAGTGAGACCAAGGATAGCCATGGATTACTTCATCGTCGTGGTCACCACCGTTGCAGGGCTGTATTTTCACGGGTGGTTGTATGTGCGCATGCGCCGCTGGATGGACCGTGACCTGGCGTTGTCATTGGCGGGGACGGATGCGGGGAAGCGCGCGTATATGCTGCAGCGGCTGGAGCAAGCACGGGTGGAAAAGGTGGGGCGCAAGCAGTTGGCAGGGTGGTTGGAGCGGGAGGCTGCGGGGTATGTGGGGTAGCCTCTGGTCGAATATTGGGGCCGCTTTGCGGCCCCAACGTTTTCAGGGTGCCAGACGCTCGCGCTGCCATTGCCCATCAACCAGCCGATAGTTCAGCCGGTCATGCAAGCGGCTCGCCCGGCCCTGCCAGAACTCGATGCGCTCAGGCAGCAAACGGTACCCACCCCAATGCTCAGGGCAATGTGGCTGGGTGTCCGAGAAGCGCGCCTCAGTCGCCTTGACCAGCCCCTCCAGTTCTTCACGCCCAGCAATCACCCGGCTCTGCGGCGAAGCCCAGGCCCCCAGGCGGCTGCCCAGCGGGCGCACCTGGTAGTAGTCGTCCGACTCCTTGGCCGAGACCTTTTCCACCAGCCCCTCAATACGCACCTGGCGCTCCAGCGCCGGCCAGAAGAAGGTCATGGCTGCGAAGGGGTTGGCCTGCAGCTGCTGGCCCTTGGCGCTTTCGTAGTTGGTGAAGAAGGTAAAACCACGCGTGTCGAGCCCCTTCAGCAGCAGCACACGGCAATGCGGGCGGCCTTCGCCATCGACAGTGGCCAGGGTCATGGCGTTGGCTTCCACCGGTACCTGCTCGGTTTTCACCGCATCGGCAAACCACTGGTGAAACAGGGCGAACGGCTCACCCGGAGCCTGGGCTTCGGCCAAGCCATCACGGGTGTAGTCGCGGCGCATATCGGCCAGGGATTGGGTCATTGCTGCGTTCCTTGACGATCAGTTGGTCTTCGCAGGGCTGTTGGCAGCTACTTTCTTGTCAGTGGTAGCTTTCTTGGCGGCAGGCTTGGCCGGCGCGGCTTTTTTCTTGGCGGTGGTCTTGGCTGGAGCCTTGGCCTTCGCTGCTGGTTTTTTCGCCACTGGCTTCTTCGCTGCTGGCTTGCTGTCGGCGGCCTTGGCAGCTGGTGCCTTGGCATCCTGAACCGCAACCATCGAAGCCGGCGCAGGTGCCGGGCCGGCCTGCTGATATTTGGCCAGCAGTGCGACCATGGTGTTCTGAGGGGTCAGCAACATTTCAACACGGCGGTTCAGGGAACGGCCTTCGGCGCTGTCGTTGGCGGCACGCGGCATCACCGAGCCCATGCCCTTGAGGGTCAGGCGGTCACGCTGCAGGCCGCTGAGGCGGAAAATGGCCGATACCGACGCGGCGCGCTCCAGGCTGAGCTTCTGGTTGGCAGCTGCAACACCGCTGCTGTCGGCGTGGCCGAGCACCAGCACGGCAGTTTTCGGGTCACCTTCGACGGCCTTGGCCACTCGGGTGATCGGGCCGAGCGTCATGGGCAGCAGCATGTTCGGGCGGTCAGGGTTGTACGAGCTGTCTACCGGCAGGGTTACCGCCAGCACGTTGTCGCGACGCTCCAGCTCCAGCTTGCTGTCCTTGATGGCTTCGCGCAGCTTGGGCTCGTACTCGTCCAGCCAGGCCTGGGTGGCCTTCTGGTCGATCTTCGGCACCACAGGCCCTTTGGCTTGCTTGTCATCACCACCGAACGGCCACCACCAGCGGCTGGCGCTTTCAGACTTGGCATCGGCTTTGGCCACGTTTTCAGTGACGGCTGCCTTCACTTCCTGCTCGGCAACCTTGTCCGAACCGAAAGGCCACCAGCTGGAGCCACCTGCCTTGGAGCCTTCCGGAGAGTGGCTGGCACAGCCGGTAACAGCGGTCAGGCACAGGGCGAGTGCTAAGGTTTTATGTGAAGACATCAGCGATACACCATGAAATTAAAAGAAATTTTGCCTATACACATAAGGCGTTGGCATTGAGGATAGTCAAAGGGCTGGGGCAATACCCGCATTACCCGATCAAAGGCAACTGGCAAGGACACGCACCAGCTTCTGGGCTCGTGGGTCCATCAGCACATAAGGGCCGAGGGTATTGACCACGAAGCCGAACGCCACATCATGCTCCGGGTCGGCAAAACCGACCGAGCCACCGGCACCGGGGTGGCCAAAGGCACGTGCGCCGAGGCCGAATGTGGCATTGGCCACATCGGGCTGGTCGAGCATACAGCCGAGGCCGAAACGGGTCTGGGTGAGCAAGGTACGGTCCTGGCCCAGGCTGTGTTCACGGGTCAGTTCATCGAGCAGTTCGGACTCTAGCAGGCTGCCGTCCAGCAGCCCGGCATAGAAACCCGCCAGGCTGCGTGCATTGCCATGGCCATTGGCCGCTGGCTGCTGCATGCGCCGCCATTCCGGCTTGTTGGTGCTGGTCAGGATGGCTGGCGGGTTGGTGAAGGCACGGGTCGACAACGCCTCGGGCTCACGCATGGTCACCTGCAACAGGCGCTGCGCGGCGGCATCCCCGGGGTTGCCCTTGCCACGGGCGATATGCGCGACGCGGTGGAACTCTTCATCTGCCAGGCCAACATGGAAGTCCAGCCCAAGCGGGCGGGCGGTACGGGCCACGATCGAGTCGCCAGGGCCACGGCCATCGGCTCGACGGATCAGTTCACCGATCAGCCAGCCGTAGGTGATGGCTGCATAGCCGTGTTCCGTACCTGGAGCCCACCAAGGTTTCTCGGCCGCCAGGGCATCCACCATGATCTGCCAGTCATACAGGGCTTCGGCTGGCAGCAGTTCACGGATGGCCGGCAGGCCGGCACGGTGGCTAAGCAGTTGGCGCAGGGTGATCGACTGTTTACCCGCTTGGGCAAACTCTGGCCAGTATTTGGCCACTGGCGCATCGAGGGCCAGCTTACCCTCCCCCACCAGTTGCAGGGCAGTGACGGCAGTGAAGGTCTTGGTACAGGAGAACAGGTTGGCGATGGTGTCGCTATGCCAAGCGTGCTGCCCATCCTTGTCGGCGCTGCCGGCCCACAGATCGATGACGGTTTCGCCACCAACCTGGATGCACAGCGCGGCGCCACGCTCCTGGGGATCATCGAACAGCGCGGCAAAGGCTTCGCGCACGGCTTCGAACTTCAGCTCATAGTGACCCTGGATCTGCACCCGCTGTACCCCGTACGACCATGTTCAAAAAAGGTGTGCATTGTTTCAGTAGTTAAGTGTTTTGCAAACTGGCTTGGGCCAAATGGTCGCGACGAACGGTAACCTCACTCAAGGCGCCGGCTTTTCCAGCTGGGTACGCAGTTGGCTCACGGCCTGCAGGTTGCTCTTGCGCACAGCGTCGACAAACCCTGGGTAGGGCATATCCGTAATCGCGACCAGCCCCAGGTGCCCATTCTCGCCGTCGAGCAGGCGGCCGCTAGCTGGCTGATCGAGGTACTGGAACCAGTGAGCACCCACGATCATCGGCTGCGCCAGGGCCGCCTTGAGGAAGTTGCCATAAGCCGGGCCACGGTCTTCTTCCCGCGCCACCTCCAGCGGCCCAGGCCAGAACGGCCCGCGATCGCGCGAACCGAACTGGAACTCGGACACCAGCACCGGCTTGTCCAGCTCGGCCAGGCGCGCGAAGTCATAGCCGTCCTGCGGCTTGAGGGTATAGAAGTTGAAGCTGAGCACATCGCAGAACTCGGCACAGGCCTTGACCGCCTCCGGCGTGCTGACCGCATAGCGGCCCCCCAGCAGCAGGTGATTGGGGGCATGCCATTTCAATGAGTCGGCAATGGTCTTGAAGTAAGTCTCGGCGAACACCTGCTGGAAGTGCTGGTAGTCGCGCTCGATTTCCGGGTGTTCCGGGTTGGGCAACGGTGCCTCGAAGCCAGGGTCTTCCATCAGCTCCCAGGCGGTCAGTTCGATGCCCCAGGCCCTGGACAGCCCCTCCTGGTTACGGTACTTGTCGCGCAACTGCTTGAGGAAGGCGCGCTTGGCCGGTACGTCGGTGGTCAGGCGCAAGGTGCCATAGGCCAGGCCATAGCGGGCTTTGGGGTCGTTACCGGGGGCAGCCCAGGCCAACTCGTTGTCGGCAAAATAGCCGATCAGCCAAGGGTCGTCGCGGTGATCGCGGGCGGCAATGGCCACGGCGCGCTCTGTAGCCATGGCAAAACGTGGGTCGAACGGGTCGGGCATACTGCCCCACCAGTCCATGCCGGTGCTGATACTGGCGTAGTCTCCCACGATCGACAGCGGCAAGGTGTAGGGCATCCGCTTGGCCTGGCCCAGGGCAGGCTCGCTCCAGTTGCCGATCGTGTTGAACCCCCAGGCCTGCAACCGGTCGAGCGCATGCGCCTGCCAGCGGGCAGCATCCAGTACCAGCGGCGGGCAGCTGGCTGGCTGCCCTTCCAAGGCCGGCGAGCAGGGTTTACCGTAGGTACGCTGCAGGTTGGCAGCATAGAAGTCGAACCAGCGCCCTTGCTTGAAACTGCGCCCTTGCGACGAGGCATTGCCATCGTCGTTGTTGCCTTCGCCATAGAATGCCGCCAATGCCTCGCCCTCACCCGGCAATGCCTTGAACATGCCTTCACGGCCGGCGACGTAAGTACGCCCGCCGTCTGCAGCTACCGCATTCACCCCCAGGGAGTAGAACGGGTGCCCCTCGGGCGTTACCAGGTACCAGCGGCCATCACGCTTTTCGGTACGGAAGAACCCTTTGGCCTCGAACGCCGGCCCGGCAACAAGCCCGCCGTAGCTGTCCAGTTGCTGCTTGTCACGCTCAGCCAGCCAGCCCTTGAGCTGTTGCTGCTCGCGCTTATCGGCCGCCTTGAGTTGATCGTCATTGGCGACCTTCTCTGGCCAGTTGGCGCGGGTGGACTGGCCGTAGGCATCGATCAGCTCGCGGTAAGCCGCCTGGTAGGCCTGGTCGTCATCCTGGATGCCCACCCGTTCGATCAGCAGGTTCTGCGCCACCTTGGGGTTGGGGATGCTCAGGCTGACCGCGGTCACCTGCTTGAGGTCAACCGCACCAGCGCTGCTGGTCAGTAGCAGGCGCTGGCCGCCATGGTTCCAGGGCATGGGAGGGCCGGCGCGCATGCCCTGGCTCAACGGCGAGCTGGCTGTCAGTGGCACCATCACGGTTTGCGCAGGGCCGGCTGGCAGGTCGATGCGGCTGGTCAAGGTGCGGCCATCGCTGCCTTGCACCGTAACATCAACCGTCAGCGCCCAGTCCATGGCACTTTGCAGACGCAAGGTGAGGAACTGCCCGGCAGACCAGTCCCACACCCCGCCTTGCGGGCTCAGGCGCAAAGTCGGTCGCGGGGCCGGGTTGAACACCACACGTCGCAGCACCTCGCCCTCGGCCGTTTGCTCCGCGTTGTACTGCGGCATGCCTGCATCTTCGGTCGCCACGTTGACCACCGAGGCCGGGCGCACGAAGCTGAACAGCGTCTGCTGCCCGGCCAGCAAGGGCGAGCTGAACAACAGGGCGAAAACGGCGGGCAGGGTACGGCGGACCATAAGGCTGGGGCTCTCCTTCAGGGCCGTCATGGCCCAAGACTGAGTAATGGACAACGCGCCGGAGCAAGTGCTCCGGCGGTCAGGAAATCTCCCGCCGGAACGGCGGCAGCGCATTGAGAATAGCCTTGCCGTAGCGCTGGGTGACCAGGCGCCGGTCGAGCAAGGTGATGACGCCGCGATCCTGCTCGGTACGCAGCAGGCGGCCACAGGCCTGGATCAACTTCAACGAGGCGTCGGGCACGGCAATTTCCATGAACGGGTTGCCCCCGCGAGCCTCGATCCACTCCGACAAAGCGGCTTCCACCGGGTCGTCGGGCACGGAGAAAGGTATTTTGGCGATGACCACATGCTCGCAGTACGCACCTGGCAGGTCGACACCTTCAGCAAAGCTGGCCAGGCCGAACAACACGCTGTGCTGGCCATCATCGACCCGCGCCTTGTGCTTGTTCAGGGTTTCCTGCTTGGACAGGTTGCCCTGGATCAGCACCAGCTTGCGCCAGTCACGGTCCAGGCCGTCGAACACATCCTGCATTTGCTTGCGTGACGAGAACAGCACCAGCGCGCCACGGGCATCCTCGACGATGTTTGGCAGCTCACGAATGATCGCCGCCGTATGCGCCGCCGCATCGCGGGGGTCGGCCTGCAGGTCGGGGACCCGCAGCAGACCGGCATCGCCATGTACGAACGGGCTGGGCACCACGCAGGTGACGGCATCGCGCGGCAACCCCGAGCGCATGCGGAAACGGTCGAACTTGCCCAGCGCGGTCAACGTCGCCGACGTGACCAGTGCGCCGTGGGCAACACTCCACAGGCTGCGGCGAAGCATTTCGGCAGCGAGGATGGGGCTGGCGTTGACTTCGATGTCGAACAGAGCGCCACTCTCGGCCAGCGTCAGCCAGCGAGCCATGGGCGGGCTGTCTTCCGGGTCCTCGGCGGTAAAGGCCGTCCACAGTTCCCAGTTGCCTTGGGCACGGGTGACCAGGCTGCCAAACAGCGGGTACCACTCCTCGGCCTGATGGCTGGCGATGCCGATATTGACCTCGCCGTCCATGCCCTCCTTGAGCAGGTCGGCCAGGCGGGTGAACAGGTCGTTGAGGCGGGCAAAGCCCTTTTTCAGTTCGATGCCCACTTCGCGGATCTGCTCTGGCACCACACCGCCCTCGAAGCGGTAACGCGGGCGTTCGCGGCCTTCGGTATCCTCGCTGGGGCGGAAGTCTGCCACCTGCTCGCACAGGGTGAACATGAACTGCTGTTGGGTACGCACTTCCCGCGCCAGCTCCGGCACCTGCTCGATGTACTTGCCAAGGTCACCGGGCAACGGGTGCTGAGCCAACAGTTTGGTCAGGTTCTTGGCGGTCTGTTCCAGCCAGTCGGCGGTGGAACGCAGGCGCGAATAATGGGCGAAATGGCCGATGGCCTTGTCTGGCAGGTGATGGCCTTCGTCGAACACGTACAGGGTATCGCGCGGGTCGGGCAACACCGCGCCACCGCCCAGGGCCAGGTCGGCCAGCACCATGTCGTGGTTGGTGACGATCACGTCGACCTTGCCCATGCCTTCGCGGGCCTTGTAGAACACGCACTGCTGGAAGTTCGGGCAGTGGCGGCCCGTGCACTGGCTGTGGTCGGTGGTCAGCCGTGCCCAGTCCTGGTCTTCCAGGGCCTCGGGCCAGCTGTCACGGTCACCGTCCCAGCGGTTGCCAGCGAGCTTCTCGATCATGCTGTTGAACAGCTTCTGGCTGCGCTCGTCGACTTCGATGCGGAAGCCTTCTTCCTCGAACAGCTGGGCGGTGGCCGACTGGGCATGGCCTTCCTGCAGCAGGATGTCGAGCTTGGACAGGCACAGGTAACGGCCACGGCCCTTGGCCAGGGCGAAGCTGAAGTTGAGCCCGCTGTTGCGCATCAGGTCGGGCAGGTCCTTGAAAACGATCTGCTCCTGCAGGGCCACGGTCGCGGTGGCGATTACCAAGCGCTTGCCGGCGGCCTTGGCGGCCGGGATGGCTGCCAGGCTGTAGGCCACGGTCTTGCCGGTACCGGTGCCCGCCTCGACTGCCACCACGGCAGGCTCCCCGGCACGGCGGCCTTCATCGTCGCAGGCGATGTCGCCAAGCACCTTGGCCACTTCGGCGATCATCAGGCGCTGGCCATAGCGCGGCTTGAGGCTCTTGGCTTCGAGAAAACGCGAATAGGCGCCCTGGATGGTGGCTTTGAGTTCGTTGCTGATCATGGTCTGCAGGCGCCCGAAGGGCTGGATATATTTTCAGTGTTTCACACGGGGCGGCTATCATACCCCGCTATTGCCCATTATGCCGCATGGAGATCCGGATGCTTGCCTTTGCCCTGCCCTACACACTGCATGTCCTGGCTGCCCTGATATGGGTCGGCGGCATGTTCTTCGCCTGGCTGGTGCTGCGCCCGGCAACGGTTGCAGCCCTTGAAGGGCCTGCGCGCCTGCGCCTGTGGGTGGAAGTTTTCCGACGCTTCTTCGGCTGGGTCTGGGTGGCTGTAGCGATTTTGGCGATAAGTGGTATCGGCATGTTGCACATGCGCTTCAGCGGCTTCGAGACTGCGCCGAAGTATGTGCAGGTGATGATCGGTGGAGGGATCGCCATGTTTGCCTTGTTCATGCGCATTCAGGCATTGCTGTTGCCCGAGCTGAAGACGGCGGTGCAAGCCGAGGACTGGCCGACGGGTGCGGCAGTGCTGGGGCGGATTCGGCGCATGGTGGGGATCAACCTCCTGCTGGGCCTGGCGGTCGTTGCAGTTGCCAGTTCGCGACTGATGCTCTGACAGCTGATTATCTAACGACCTGCGCGGCCCCTTGTAGGAGCGGTGTGGCTCAGAGGCGCTGCAGGATCAGCTCACCAGCGGCCCCCGCCAACCCAGGTTGGCCCGGCTGTCCCGGCCGGCCATTGGCCCCAGCGTCGGTGCTGTACACCAGGCAACCTTTACTCGCCCCGCCTTTACCCGCCTTGCCTGCCGCCCCGGCCTTCCCCGGGGCGCCGCCATCCAGACGCGCCACAATGTGCTCCTGCGGGAACCCTTGCGGCAGGCTCAGACGAATGCGCCCACCCGGGGCGCCGTCGTGCCCGTTGCCGCCATTATCGCCATTGGCACCGCGACTGGCCTGGCCCCATGTGCAACCACCTGCCTGGCCATTGGCACCATCAAGCCCCACGTACCCCGGCGCACCGGCGCCGCCACGGGCATCGATCGCCACCCGTTCGGCATCCAGTTCAGCCAGTTTCAGGTCCAGACTGCGGCCCGAGCGGGCTGCCCGCTGGTAGCTCCCGGCAGCCCCTGGAGCACTGAATTCACTGCCTTCGCCCAACCTGGCGCTGCGCGCCTCGATCAGCAACGGGCTATCGGAAGGTGCAATGGCGATACGCGCATCACGCCCCAGCTCCAGCTGGTCGACCTTCAATTCCGCAAGCGAGGCAGGCAGCAGCAGGGTTGCCGAATCAGCGACACGCAAGTGCGTGAGGTGCACGCTGGCCGACTTGTCGGGCAGGCGCAGCATGGAATTGGCGGCGACTTCCAGGCTTTCGGCCTGAGCCAGGGGAGTGGCCAACATGGCCAGCAACATCAGATTACGCATTTCGCGGCGCCTCCTGCGCACGGGGAATGGACATGACATGGAAGATGCCCGTCAACAGGATCTGCAATCGGTCGAACCAGCGATGGCTGCGCCCACGCAGGCTGCCATTGAAGAACAGCACTTCGAGCAGGTGCAGGCCGAACAGGAAAATACCAGCGGCATTGATCAGCAGATTGAAGGGCAAAGGTTGTGGCAACAACTGATTGAACAACACCACACCCCAGAAAGCGACCGTCAGGACCTTGCCCAGGCCCAGGATGAACTTCATACCCCGCCCCTATCGATTGTTGTTATGTCGAGACGGCCCGATCGAGCGGGCCGTGCACCCCACATTAACTGCAATGCCAAGGCAGGCGCCAGCGCCGCTCAGTTGAGGTGCAGCTCCACCCGTCGGTTGCGCGCGCGGCACTCCTCGGTTTCGTTGTCGGTGACCGGCTCGCTTTCCCCACGCCCCTGGCTGGTGACCTTGCCGGGCTCCAGGCCCTGGCTGATAAGGTATTCGGCAACACTGCTGGCACGGCGCTCGGAAAGCGCCTGATTGTAGGTGTCGGAGCCCACGCTGTCGGTGTGCCCGACCACGGCGACCTTGGCTACCGTCGGGGAATTGAGCTTAGCCACCAGGCCTTGCAGCCGTTGCTGGGCCGCCGGGGTCAGGTCGGCGGAATCGAAGGCGAACATCACCGCGCCGTTGTCATCCAGGATGATCACCTCAGGTGCAGGTTCGGGTGCGGTAGCAGGGGGGGCTGCCGGATACACCTTCAACGGGCAACCCATGTGGTCGACCGCCGTGTTGGCTGGGGTGTCGGGGCAACGATCGCGGCGGTCGAAAATACCGTCGCCATCTTCGTCACCGTCCTGGGCATAGCAGATCAGCCCCCCGGTAATGGCGCCCAGGGCGCCGCCACCTGCGGCCCAGGCAGAACTTTCGATAGCGCCCAGGCCGCCACCGACCAAGCCGCCCAACAGGCTGCAGATGGGCCAGGTCCTTTGGTTGAGGGGCGCGCTGCCATCGCTATGGGTAGCGCAGCCTGCGAGCAGGCTGGCAGCCACCAACAGCGGCAGTGCCGCCTTCGACGTCACACTCATGCTGAATGCTCCTGTGTCTTTGGCCACAAACGGCTGGCCGGCATCAAGACGCGCCCGTGCCACTGCTCAAGGCACGGGCGCATGCCGTGTTACCGCTGGATCTTGATCTCGGTACGACGGTTCATCGCACGCCCTTCGGCCGTGGCATTGTCAGCCACCGGTTGGGTTTCACCGGCACCGACCACCGAAACGAAGCTGCTGCGCGGTACGCCGCTCTCGACCAGGTAATCGGTCACCGAGTGGGCACGACGTTCGGACAGTTTCTGGTTGTAGCTGTCGGAACCGACACTGTCGGTGTGGCCGCTGACACTCAGGCGGGCGGATGGTGCTTCCTGCTTGAGGCGCGTGGCAATGGTGTTGAGGCGCTCTTTATCGCGGGCGGTCAGCTTCGCAGAGTCGAATTCGAAGTGCACATCGCGAATGACGATGACCTCTTCTTTCTGCACCACCACTTCCTCGACCACGGCTGCCGGCTCAGGCGGGCACCCGTTGGCATCGACCTGCACCCCACGCGGGGTGCCAGGGCACTTGTCACGGCTGTCCGGCACGCCGTCGCCATCCTCGTCGCCATCTCCATGGGCCCAGCAGTAACCCGCCGCCAGGCCACCGCCCAGCAACGCGCCCCAGCCAGCCCAGCTGGAACTTTCAATAGCGCCCAATGCGGCGCCGCCTACACCCCCGACGGCGGCACATTTCGGCCAGTCGGTTTTTTGCAAACCTGCACAACCAGTCAACACACTGGTGAGCAGTACCAGGGGTATCGCTGTGCGTACTATGCTCATTTCATTGCTTCTCCTAGGGGGAATCGGCATAAGGCCGATCTCTGGGAGTAAAGACCGCGCATTCCAACCCTGCCAGCAATCAGCCACGACGCGGTCACATGCCTCTTTGCCCGCAGGCTGCGGCCCGCTAGTCTTGGACGACTTGAACGAGGATTGGCAATGACCGAAGGTTTCTCCCAACGTACGCCGCAGCAGGCTTTGGCAGCCCTGCTGGAGCGCTTCACCCCGCAACGCCTGCTGCTGGTGGGCACACGTTTCCCGGCGCTCGACGCCTTCGCCGAAGCACACCCGCAGGTGACCATCGCCACAGCGGCCCCTGGCCCGCTTCCGGCCGAGCTTGCGGCCCAGCGTTTTGACCTGGCGGTGCTGGTGGACTGCCTGGAGCACCTGCCCAAACGCACGGGCCTGGAGCTGCTCGGCGGCATCCGCAACCTCAATGCCAGCCGGGTTGCCGTGCTGGCCGATCTGGCCGCCTGCGGCTGGCAAGACACCGACTTTTTCGCCCTGGCCCTGTCGGCCAGCGAGAAATTCTGCCGTGACCAGCAGGTATTGAGCCTGTTCACCTATGATCTACATGACTACAAGCAGGTCCCGGACTGGCTCAATGCCAGGTTCTGGGCCAACCCTGAAAACTTCGGCAAGTACTGGTGGTGATGATGAGTGTCTCGGTCTGCCCCTGTGGCAGTGGCAACCTGCTTGATGCCTGCTGTGGGCATTACCATGCCGGCACCCCGGCACCCGATGCCCAGGCGCTGATGCGCTCACGCTACAGTGCCTACGTGCTGGGCCTGGTCGACTACCTGGTGGCCACCACTTTGCCCGCCCAACAAGCCGACCTGGACCGCGCCGCCATGGCCGCCTGGAGCGCCCAGAGCACCTGGCTGGGCCTGGAGGTAGAAAGCGCTGAAGTACTCGGCGGCCAACCGGAACACGGCTTTGTCACCTTTACCGCACGCTGGCACGACCAGGAGGGCGACCACCAGCACCGTGAACGCTCGGCGTTCGTCCAGCATGCCGGGCGCTGGTACTTCATCGACCCTACGGTCGGGTTGAAGGCCGGGCGCAACGACCCCTGCCCCTGCGCCAGCGGGCAGAAGTTCAAGAAATGCTGCGCCAGTTACGTCGGGAGCTGAACATGAACGCCCGCGCCCGCCTGCTCCTGCTCGGTACACTGATGGCATGGCTGGCGGGCTGCAGCAGTTGGGGCGGTGAAGACTGGCGCGAACCCGAGGTGCGCCTGGTCGAAGTCGAAACGGTCAAGGCCAGGTTGCTGGATCAGGAATTCGTGCTGCACCTGCAAGTCGACAACCCCAATGACAGCCGCCTGTTCATCCGCAACCTCTCGTATGCCGTGCGCCTGAACGATCTGCTGCTGGTGCAGGATGAAACCAGCGTATGGCGCAGCGTGGGCGGGCATGCCCGGCGTACCTTCAAGATCACCGCGCGTACCAACCTGTGGCAGCACCTCAAGCCGCTGGCCAAGCTGCTCAGAAGCAAGCAACCGCTGCACTACACCCTGCAGGGCGAACTGGCGACCGGGCTGCTTATCCATCGGGACCTGCACTTATCGCGCAGTGGTGAGATAATCCCCGGCGATCACATCCCGGAGTAACCCTGCAATGTCCCAGCAACCCCACGTTCATGGCCCTGACTGCAACCACGACCATGATCACCACCATGACCATGGCCATGTTCACGGCCCGCACTGCAACCACGGCCACCAAGAGCCGGTACGCAACGCCCTGAAGGACGTTGGCCGTAACGACCCGTGCCCATGCGGTAGCGAGAAGAAGTTCAAGAAGTGCCACGGCGCCTGATCTGACGTTGCCTCCCTGCTGAGGGCCTTGGCCTAGGCGGCCTTGCGCCGTGTCGCCCCCAGCAGGTCCTGGTACCACAGGCCGGCGTCATAGGCGATGGTCACCACAGTGGTCCCGGCATACCGCGGGTGCTGGGCCATGCGCTGAGCAACGGCCAGGCAGGCGGCAGCGGTATTGCCCACGAAAATGCCACTTTGCATGTAGAACCAGCGCTGCGCAGCCAGCATCTCTGCGTGTTGCACCTGGGCCCGCTCGTCCACCAGCGACCAGTCCATGAAAGGCGGGCAAACCCCCACTGCCATGCCTTCGAAGCGGTGGTCGGCAAACACACCCGCCCTTGAGTCGCACCCGCTGGGGTCGACCAACACCGTCGACACCTCGAAACCGTGATCCTTCAGCCCCAGCGTAATGCCCGTGAAGCTTGCCCCCGTACCCGCACAGCCAACAAACAGGACATCCCGCCCTGCCCCGGCGTTGGTCAGTTGCACGGCCAGCTCGCTGGCCGTCTGGTAACGATGGGCGTCGATACCCATCGGGTTGTTGAACTGGTCGGTATAGAAGTATGACTTGCCCAACGCGGCCTGGTTATCCAGGTGGTGCATGACCACATCCTTGGGGGTGGCACCGGCCATCAACATTTCCTTGCCGATCAGCCGCGCACCGAAACACTCGAGCAAATCCCGCTTGGTCTGGCTGAAGCTCAGCCCGACCGCCAGCTCCACGGCGACCTGGTACTTGTGACAGGCCGCCAGCAAGCCGAAGCCGAAACTGCCACCGGTTTTCTCGATGACGGTTGTCACACCGGGAATGATGTCGCCATTGCGTACGGCATGCTCGACGATGCGCCGGGCCGCTCGGTATTTGTGGCTTCCCCCAGGGTTGTTCATTTCCAGCTTGGTATAGATGCGATCGCTGACACTGATGAGCTCGCTCATTTGCGGCTACCTTCCATTGAAGTATGCAGGCAGGTCTTGTTCTGCAGCAGGCCGGCAGTGGCAACCAGCAGCCCGATGCACAGGGCCATGCAGATGGCGTTGGTGCCATCCCAGCCGACCGTGCTCAGCAACAGCGAAGGGCTGAACGCGCCGAGGGTGGCGAAGATGGCAATGGCCAGGTCGTTCTTGCCCTGCATCTGCATCGCTGCCGGGCTGTTCTGCAGCGACTGGGCCAGCAAGGCGCCGCCGCCTACATACGTCAGGTTCCAACCCAGCCCGAGGGCAATCAGTGCCAAGGTCATCATGGCGTAGCTGTGCGACCAGATATTCAGGGCCGAGCAGCCGATCAGCAGGGCCAGGCCCGCGCAAATGGTGGTCCTGATACCCAACCGCTGGATGATCGCACCGGTGAAGAACGACGGGGCAAACATGGCAATCACATGCCACTGGATCGCCAGGCGTACGTCCGAGAAGTCCTCGTGCATGTGTTTCATGTGCATCGAGGCCTGGATCATCAGCAGGTTCATGATCCCGTAGCTCAGTGCAGCAACGCCCATTGCCACCACCACACTCGGGCTTAACGGCTCGGTGCGTGGGCGGGCCGACTGGGCGGCGCTGTTGACCGTGCTGGTCACACCGCCATCGTCTGGCAGGCAAAGGGCAATCAGCAGTGACAGCAGCGCCAGGCCGACAAACGCGGCATAACACAGCGAAAACAGTGGATAGCCGCCCACATCACGCAGCCACTCGGTAAGCGTCGGCCCGACCACCGCGGCGATGACGCCCCCCGCCACAACCAGCGAAAGGGCTTTGGGTTTCAGGGCCTGAGACAGATTGTCGGTGGCCGCGAAGCGGTTGAAGTTGGCGAAGGCGATATACACACCCAACGCAGAATGGCTAAGTACCAGCGTTGCAAAATGCTGGTGCTCCACCGCCAGAAAGCCGCTGACACCCGACAATGCCAACGGAATTGCGCCCAGCATGAAGGCCTTCTTGCGGCCGATGCGGCTCATCAGCCTGGAGACCGGGTAGGTTGCCAGCATCAGGCTCAGAAACTGAAACCCGTACGGCACCGTGGACCACGCGGCATCAGGCGCCAGCGCCGCGCCGACAATGGCGGCCATGGTCACGGACATGACCGCTGTGGTCAGGTTGATCGACTGTGCGGTGAAATACAGGTACGTGCGCCGCGGTAACGTGCTGTTCATAGTGCGTGCCCGTGGTAGGTGGACAGGTCGATTTCGGCATCGGGAAACGCGCAGATCAGCCGTTCCTTACCTTTGCCCAGGCGTTTGCGCCTGACGCTCAGGCGCCCTATACGCCCCGGTGAATCGAGGTGTGTGCCACCGCACGGAATTTCGATGCCGTTGTAGGTCCACAAACGTGCGTCTTCCAGGCCCTCGACCGCGTAGTGCTCGATGGGTGCATCGAAGCCGATCAGTTCGTTGGCCCGCCGTTCTATTTCAACCACCTCTTCGGCCGTGAAAGCGTCCTCGACCAGGAAGTCGAAACGTGCCGAATCCTCTTTGATGTGGCAGCCGATGGTCCATTGCTGCAGCTCTTCACGCAGCCCGATCGCAGCGGCATACAGAAAGTGACTGGCACTGTGAGACAGCGTCAGCCGTTCGCGCCGTTCAATATCGATGGTGATGCGAGCCGGCATGCCTGGCGTGACGTCATCCAGCAGGTGCAGGTCATCAGGGTGCAGGCTGTGAATAATGATGCCGCCCAGTTTTCCACCTTTGAAACCTTCTAGGCGAATCGGGCTGCCATACAGTTTTTTCACCCAGACAAAGCGCACAGTTCCCACCGGTAATTCAATGGTGCCGAAGTCTGCTTCCTGGCCGCCGCCCTCCGGGTAAGCCACGGTACTCTGCAATTCAATGCCATCACTGTGCACGCGTGTTACTTGCGTATCAACGCCGGCCAGATACTGGTCTTTGTAATACAGCTTTTCGGTATTGCGTAACACTTCATAGTTCAGAGTGTTCATGGTTCCAGTACCACCTGCAATGATGTTTTAACCTGTACCCGGGCAGCCGCTGGAACATCTTTGGTAATAATGCAGCCCGGCCCGATAAATGCGCCGTCACCGACGTGGATAGCGCCCAGCACACTGGCGAACGCGCCGATTTGTACCCGGTTGCCCAAGGTCGGGTGCCTGGGGCTTGAAGGGTTGCCGCTGATACCGCGGGCGCCAAGGGTGACGCCGCCCAGCACGTAGCAATCGTCACCAATGGTCGAGGTTTCGCCTATGACGGTGCCCATGCCGTGATCGATGATGAAGCGTGCGCCAATACGGCTGCGGAAGTGGATTTCCGCGCCGGAGAGCATTTTGCCGCGCCTGGAGATCATGGCCGCCAGGCATTGACCGCCGGCACCATAGGCAGCAGCGGTATTGTTGTAGATCCAATGGGCGAGCCGATAATGCAGAACGGCAGAATAAGAGGTGTACGTTCTTGCAATGAATACCAGGTCGCGGCCAGCTGCCGGATCTTTCAGGGCAAAGGCCTGCAAATCGGCATGGGCTTGTTCGGTGACACACTGAATAACCGAAGTTTCTTTAAACGCTTCGAATTCATCAACTGAACAACACTCCAATAGCGCCGATGTAACAAGGTTCCTTACAACCTTGAAAGTTTCCGGTTCATCAGGCACAGGTAGCCTGGCAATGACGGCTGATTGCATATCCATAGAGTGCATGGGCTCAATATCCAGTTGTCTGGTTGAACAGACGCTTAAGGTGCTGCCTTTGCGGGCAACCAACACTTCCGACCAGGGAATAGTGGCATGTACTGGCCAGTTGAAAACGAACAGTCGACAAGCATTTCCGTTAACTGTTAGGCTTTTTTTTCTAACGGTTTGAGACCTGCCATGAACACCCGCAGCCTTCATCACCAGTTAAGACAACGCCTGGATGCAGGGGAGTGGCTGCCCGGGCAGCGCATGCCCTCCATCCGCAAACTGACAGCTGCAGTCGACTTCAGCTACCACGACGTTGTTTCGGCCTACGCCCAGCTGGTCAGCGAAGGTGTGTTGACCGCTTCGCCGGGCAGGGGCTACTTCGTCGCGACCCGGTCACGGCAAACCAGTGTGATCCACGAGCCCGAATGCATGGCGGGCGACCCGCTTTTCAAGCTGCTGCAAGGCGGCCAGCACTACACCAAGCTGGGCAGCGGCTGGCTCCCCCCCGCCTGGCGTGACACCGAGCTGCTGGCCAAGGCCATTCGCCGCACGGCGCGGCTGGAGCAAAGCTCGCTGGCCGAATACGGCGACATCCAGGGCTACCTGCCCATGCGCAAACAGCTGTGCGTACACATGAAACGGCTGACCCGTGTCGATGTCCGCCCCAACCAGTTGCTGACCACGCTGGGCGCCACACAAGGCCTTGACCTGGTTGCGCGGCTGCTGATCAAGCCAGGCGACCACGTTTTCGTCGACGAGCCGGGTAACGGCAACCTGATCAAGCTGATCCAGCTGGCGGGCGGGCACGTTGTCGGCATACGGCGAACCCAGGACGGGCCAGACGTGGAAGAGATGAAAACCTACCTGGCCGGGCACAAGGTCAAGGCATTTTTCTGTAACAGCACCTTCCACAACCCGACCGGCAGCAACATCAGCCCGCACAACGCCTTCAGTGTCCTGCGCCTGGCGGTAGAGCACGAGTTCTTCGTGGTCGAGGACGATGTGTATGGCGACTTCAGCCCGGCCGTACGCCAGACCTTTGCCGAGCTGGACAACCTTGACCGGGTTATCTACATCGGCAGTTTCTCCAAATGCCTGTCCGCATCGCTACGCGTGGGTTTCATCGCCTGCTCACACGACCTGATCGAACCGCTGACACGCCTGAAACTGCTGACCTGTGTTGCCGTCCCGGCGTTTTGCGAACGCTTCGTCAACACCATATTGTCGGATGGCACCTATGCCCGGCACATGAATGATGTGCAGCAGCGCCTGATCAGGCAGCAGGTCCAGACCCAGCGGCTTCTGATCGAGCGAGGCTGGCAGTTTGAAATCGCACCGCAAGGGGGGATGTTCCTCTGGGTCTACCACCCGGACCTGCCAGACCTGCAACCCCTGGTGCGCAAACTGGAACAAAACAAGATTCTGCTGATGCCCGGCTCGGCGTTCGCCGTCACCCGTGACTACCGGCGCTATGCGCGCATCAATTGCACGCACTTTTCCGAGACGTTGGCAGACCACTTCAACGTTTGAGGCAGCGCTGGCAAATAAACCGACCTGGGACCTTGCATGGCGCCTGCGCGCTTACTACCTTAGCGCCTTTCGAAACCCGCCACGCCTTGCAGGAGCCCTTGTCATGGCCGCCCCCGCCTTTCCTCCCTTCCGCCCGCGGTTCGCAACCGCTGCCACGCTGCTCGGCATGCTCGGGCTGGCCGGCTGCCAGACGGGCGGCTACCAGGACAGCGTGCCACCGACCAGTGGCGTGCAGCCGCTCAAGGGCCTGGCGCAGAATGTTTCAGTACGCCGCAATGCCATGGGTGCGCCACTGATCGAAAGCAGCAGCTTCCATGATGCGCTGTTCAGCCTGGGCTATGTGCATGCCGGTGACCGCATCGAGCAGATGGTCGCCATGCGCCTGCTGGCCCAAGGCCGTCTGGCCGAACTGGCCGGCAGCGAAGCGCTGGACATCGACCGCTTGATGCGCGCGGCCAACCTCAAGCAAAGCGCCGCCCAGCAGTACGCCGACGCATCGCCACGGCTCAAGCGCTTTTTCGAAGTGTACGCACGCGGGGTCAACGCCTACCTGTTCCGCTACCGCGACAAGCTGCCGGCCGGCCTGGCCAGCAGTGGCTATCGCCCGGAATACTGGAAGCCCGAAGACTCGGCACTGATCTTCAACCTGTATGCGTTCCGCCAATCGGTGAACCTGCAGGAAGAATTGAGTGCCCTGACCCTGGCGCAGAAAGCCGGCAGCGACAAACTGGCCTGGCTGCTGCCTGGCGCCCCGGACGAGCCATTGGCCGAAGGCGAGGTGGACAAGCTCAAGGGCCTGAACCTGGCCAGCCAGCTGCCGGGCCTGCCAGCGCTGGCGGCCGCCAGCCAGAAACTGGCCGACCTCGACCTGCTCGGCAGCCCGGGCTCGGCCAACCTGGCCCTGGCCCCGCAGCGCAGCCGCAGTGGCAAGAGTCTGCTGGCCAGCGACAGCCGCGCTACCTGGGCCCTGAGCCCGGTACAGATTCACACCGGCAAGTACCAGGTTGCCGGCCTGTCGTTGCCGGGTTTGCCGATCGTGCTGGCCGGTTACAACGGCAAACTGGCCTGGAGCAGCAGCGCCGTGATGGCCGACAACCAGGACCTGTTCCTGGAACAACTGCGTCGTCAAGGCAGCCAGCTGAGCTACCTGGCCGACGGCAAATGGCTGCCGGCCCGCGCCCGTAGCGAAACGTTCTTCGTCCGAGGCCAGCGCCCGCTGCGCGAGGTGATGTATGACACCCGCCACGGCACCCTGCTGGCCCAGCCAGACAACGCCAGCCTGGGCCTGGCGCTGAACTTGCCGCAGTTCAAGGGCGACCGCAGCCTGGATGCACTGTTCGACCTGACCCGGGCCAGGAACGTGGAACGCGCCTTCGACAGTACCCGCGAAGTGACCGCCGCGGCCCTCAACTTTGTCTTCGCCGAGCCGGAGCACATCGGCTGGCAAGTCAGTGGCCACTACCCCAACCGCCGCGAAGGCCAGGGCCTGCTGCCCTCGCCGGGCTGGGACGGGCGCTACGACTGGGACGGCTATGCCGACCCGATGCTGCACCCGTATGACCAGGACCCGCCTGCTGGCTGGATCGGCCACGCCAACCAGCGCAGCCTGCCGCGTGGCTACGGCATGCAGCTGTCCAGCACCTGGTACTACCCCGAACGCGCCGAACGCCTGGCCCAGTTGGCCGGCAATGGCCGCCACGACAGCCGCAGCCTGATGGCCCTGCAGAACGACCAGGTAACCCTGCTGGCCGACAAGCTCAAGCAGATGTTCGACGCCCCCGGCATGGCCCAGCCACTGAAGCAGGCGATCGACGCCCTGCCTGCCGCACAACGCGACAAGGCCCGCGACACACTGGCCCGGCTCAAGGCCTTCGATGGCCGACTGAGCCCGGTGTCAGCGGATGCCGCGCTGTACGAGCTGTTCTTGCAGGAGGTAACGCGGCAGACCTTCCTCGACGACCTGGGCCCGGAATCCGGCCCTGCCTGGCAGGCGTTCGTCAGCAATGCCCGCTTGTCGTTCTCGGCCCAGGCCGATCACCTGCTGGGCCGCGACGACAGCCCGTTCTGGGATGACCGCAACACCCCACAAAAAGAAGACAAGCCTGCCATTCTCGCCCGCAGCCTGGCGGGAGCAATGGACGCCGGGATCGCGCAACTGGGCGCCGACCGCCGCGCCTGGCAATGGGGCAAGCTGCACCAGTACCGCTGGCCAGCACCGGCCTACCATGGCCTGGGCGAAGCCATCAGCCGCTCACCGCTGGCTGCAGGTGGCGACTTCACCACCCTCGCCCTGACGCCATACGCCTGGGGCAGCGACTTCGACACCCGCCTGCCGGCCTCGGCGCGGATGATCGTAGACTTCGGCCAGGCCGAACCGTTGCAGGTGCTGACCAGCAGCGGCCAGTCCGGTAACCCGGCAAGCGCGCACTACAGCGACGGGCTGGATGCCTGGTTGAAAGGCCGGTTCATGAGCCTGCCGCTGCAGCAACAGAACTTCGGGCGGGCGTATGGCAACCAACGACTCACGCTGGTGCCTGGCAAATAACGGGCATCGCCTGTTTTGGGGCTGCATTGCAGCCCCAGCCATTTCCAGTCGAACTTCCTTTCTCCTGCATGGCTCCTAACTGGTAACTCCAAACCAGCGCCCGCGCCATGGACCTTGTCATCGCCCGCCCCGAAGGCCTCTACTGCCCACCCGGTGATTTCTACATCGACCCTTGGCGGCCCGTGGACCGCGCCGTGATCACCCATGGCCACGGTGACCATGCACGGACCGGCAATGGCCATTATCTGACCGCCAGCCCCGGTGCTGGCATTCTGCGTAGCCGGTTGGGCCAGGGCATCGATTTGCAGACCCTGCCCTACGGTGAGCGCCTGCTTCACCATGGGGTGACCCTGAGCCTGCACCCGGCCGGGCACGTGCTGGGTTCGGCACAAGTGCGCCTGGAGTACCAGGGTGAAGTCTGGGTCGCGTCCGGTGACTACAAGGTGGAGCCCGATGGCACCTGTACGCCCTTCGAACCCGTGCAGTGCCACACCTTCATCACCGAATCGACGTTCGGCCTGCCCATTTATCGCTGGCCCAGCCAGGCTGAGGTGTTCGCCGACATCAATACCTGGTGGCGGGCCAACAGCACACAGGGCAAGGCCAGCGTGCTGTTCTGCTATGCCTTCGGCAAGGCTCAGCGGATTTTGCATGGGCTGGACGCCAGCATCGGCCCGATCCTCGTGCACGGCGCCGTCGAGCCGCTCAACCGGGTGTACCGGGACGCCGGTATCCACCTGCCGAAAACCCTCTATGCCGGCGACATACCGCGCAACGACCCACTGCTGCGCCAAGCGCTGATCCTGGCGCCCCCGTCAGCCAGCGGCAGTAGCTGGATGCGCCGCTTCGGCGAGTACAGCGATGCCTTCGCCAGTGGCTGGATGCTACTGCGCGGCACCCGCCGGCGGCGCGGTGTGGATCGGGGCTTCGTCCTCTCGGACCATGCCGACTGGCCCGGGCTGCTGTGGGCAATTGGCCAGACCGGCGCCGAACGGGTGATGGTCACGCACGGCTCGGTCAACGTGCTGGTGCGCTACCTCAACGAACAAGGCCTCGATGCCCGCGCCTTCGTCACCGAATACGGCGACGAAGACGACGTCGTCACTGCCGAACCCACACCATGAAAGCCTTCGCCACGTTGTACCTGCGCCTGGATGCGACCACATCCAGCAACGCCAAGCTTGAGGCACTGCGCGACTATTTCGCCAATGCCCCCGCCGAGGATGCCGCCTGGGCCGTGTACTTTCTGGCCGGCGGGCGCCCGCGCCAGCTGGTGCCCACTCGCGTGTTGCGCGCACAGGCAACGGCTCAGGCCGGGTTGCCAGACTGGCTCTTCGAAGAAAGCTATCAGGCAGTGGGTGACCTGGCCGAAACCATTTCGCTATTGCTACCCATACACGCCGATGGCAGCGATGAAGGCCTTGCCATCTGGGTGGAGCAGCATTTGCTGCCCCTGCGCGGACTACCGCCTGAGCAGGTTCAGCAGCGCCTGCAGCCGCTCTGGGCGCAGCTGGATCGCCCCAGCCTGATGCTGTGCCTGAAGCTGATCACCGGCAGTTTTCGCGTGGGCGTATCGAAGTTGCTTGTCACCCGCGCCTTGGCGCAACTGGCCGGGCTGGACGCCAAGCGCGTGGCCCAACGCCTGGTCGGTTACACCGATATTGGCCATCGCCCTACCGCAGCCAGCTACCAGAAGCTGATCGCCCCGGAGTCCGCCGATGAGCATCGCCAGCGTGGCGGCCAGCCCTACCCATTCTTCCTGGCCCACCCGCTACAAGCCTCTACCGACCAGTTCGATACTTTGCTCGGGCCGCCAAGCAACTGGCAAATCGAGTGGAAGTGGGACGGCATTCGCGCCCAGGTGGTCAAGCGCGAGGGCCAGCTCTGGGTGTGGTCGCGCGGCGAAGAGCTGGTGACCGAGCGCTTCCCCGAACTGCACAGCCTGGCGCAGACGCTACCCGATGGTGTGGTGCTCGACGGCGAGATTCTGGTCTGGAAACCAGGTGATACAGGGGCTGAACTGGCCGTGCAGCCTTTTTCCCTGCTACAGCAGCGCCTGGGGCGCAAAACGCTGGGCAAGAAATTGCTGACCGACGCACCGGTGGTGTTGCAGGCCTACGACCTGCTGGAGTGGCAAGGCGAAGACTGGCGCAACCGGCCGCAGCACGAGCGCCGCAGCCAACTGGAACGCTTGGTCGATGCGCACCCGCTTGCCCCCGTGCTGCTGTCGCCGCTGCTGACAGGTCCGGACTGGGCCGACCTTGCCCACCAGCGCGAACAGTCGCGCAGCCTGGGTGTCGAGGGCCTGATGCTCAAGCAGCGCGAGGCCCTTTACGGTGTGGGGCGCACCAAGGATATGGGTACCTGGTGGAAGTGGAAGATCGACCCGTTCAGCGTCGATGCCGTACTGATCTATGCCCAACGCGGCCACGGTCGGCGTGCAAGCCTGTACAGCGACTACACCTTCGCCGTGTGGGACGCACCGGCCGGCACTCCGGGGCGAGCACTGGTACCCTTTGCCAAGGCCTATTCGGGGCTCAGTGACGAAGAAATGCGCAAGGTCGATGCCATTATCCGCAAGACCACGGTGGAAACCTTCGGCCCGGTACGCAGCGTAACGCCTACGCTGGTGTTCGAACTGGGCTTCGAAGGCATTGCCTTGTCCAGGCGCCACAAGAGCGGTATTGCCGTGCGCTTTCCGCGCATGCTGCGCTGGCGGCTGGACAAGCCGGTGGAAGAGGCGGATGACCTGGCCTCCTTGCAGGCACTGCTGGCCTGAAAGGTCGCGCCCCCATTGAGGCGCAACGCTGAAAACTATGCTTCTATCAGTGTGCCGACCTGTGTCGCAGACCGTATTCGCCACGCATCCAGGACCACCATGCACCATTCAACCCACGACCTGCTCTCTCCCGTTCCGGGCATCACCCGCCAGTTGCACAGCTTCCACTTCGGCCCTCGCAGTGGCGGCAAAGTCTATATCCAGGCCTCCCTGCATGCCGACGAACTGCCCGGCATGCTGGTGGCATGGCACCTCAAGCGCCGCCTGATAGCGCTGGAAGAACAAGGCCGCCTGCAGCGCGAGATCATACTGGTGCCGGTGGCCAACCCGGTCGGCCTGGAGCAAGTGCTGCTGGATGCGCCGCTGGGGCGCTTCGAACTGCAAAGTGGCGAGAACTTCAACCGCAACTTCGTCGACCTGTCGGACAGCATCGGCGATCAGATCGAAGAGCACCTGACCCAGAACCCGGCGCACAACGTCGAGCTGATCCGCGAATACCTGCGGCGTGGGCTGGACGCGCACCCGGCCCGCACACCGCTGCAAGCCCAGCGCCTGATCCTGCAGCGCCTGGCCTGCGATGCCGACATGGTGCTGGACCTGCACTGCGACTTCGAAGCCGTTGAACACCTGTACACCACACCCGATGCCTGGCCACACATCGAGCCGCTGGCCCGCTACCTGGGCGCCCAGGCCAGCCTGCTGGCCACCGACTCGGGCGGGCAATCGTTCGACGAATGTTTCAGCCTGGTCTGGTGGCAGTTGCAGCAACGCTTCGGCAAGCGCTTCCCGATCCCGCTGGGCTGCTGCTCGGTAACTGTCGAACTGCGCGGCCAGGCCGATGTCAGCCATGACCTGGCCAGCAAAGACTGCCAGGCGATACTCGACTTCCTTACCCACGCAGGCGTTATCGAAGGCGCCAGCCCTGCCCTGCCGCCCTTGCCCAGCCCGGCCACGCCGCTGGCTGCAGTGGAACCGGTAGTGACGCCGCTGGGCGGGTTGCTGGTGTATCACGCCATACCCGGACAGCACCTGGAAGCTGGGCACTTGATTGCCGAAGTCATCGACCCGCTCAGTGACCGGGTAACGGCAGTGCGCAACAGCCAACCGGGCCTGCTGTATGCCCGCAGCGTAAGGCGCATGGCCACTTCTGGCATGGTCATCGCTCATGTTGCTGGCGAGCAGGTATGTCGCAGTGGCTACCTGCTGGGCAACTGATTCGGTAAAACCATTGCACGTGGCGGGCGGTCTGTAGAAGCACAGCCTTCAAAGGACCACTTGCCTCATGCCCGCCACCGACCTCGCCAATGCCTGGTTTGCCAGGCGTGGCTGGAAGCCATTCGCTTTCCAGCGCCGCGTTTGGGCAGCTGTGGCGCGCGGCGAGTCCGGCCTGCTGCACGCCAGTACCGGGGCCGGCAAGACCTACGCCGTGTGGCTCGCCGCGCTTCGTGCGTTCAAGACCCAGCCCCAAGGCAGCCAACCGGTGCCATTGCAGGTGGTGTGGGTGACGCCCATGCGTGCCTTGGCCGCCGACACCGCACGCGCCCTGCAGGTGCCCGTGGATGAACTGGCGCTGCCGTGGAGCGTTGGGGTACGCAGCGGTGACACAGGCAGCGCAGAACGAGCCCGACAAGCTCGGCGCCTGCCAAGTGTGCTGGTCACCACACCCGAGAGCCTGACGCTGCTGCTGACGCGCGCACAGGCCCGCGAAGATTTCGCCACCCTGCGGCTCGTAGTGGTGGATGAATGGCACGAACTGCTGGGTAACAAGCGTGGGGTACAACTGCAGCTGGCCCTGGCCCACCTGCGCCACTGGCATCCAGGCCTGCCGACTTGGGGCCTCTCCGCCACCCTGGGCAACCTGCAACATGCGCTGGACGTTCTGCTGCCGCAAGGCGGCCTGCTGGTACAGGGCCGACAGGACAAGGCGCTGCAAGTCGATACCCTGCTGCCAACAGCGATCGAACGCTTCCCTTGGGCCGGGCACATGGGCCTGAAGATGCTCGACCAGGTCAGCCAGGAAATCGAGGCCAGTGCCAGTTGCCTGGTGTTCACCAACACGCGTGCCCAGGCCGAGCTCTGGTACCAGGCCCTGCTTGAAGCCCGCCCTGACTGGGCCGGACTGATTGCCCTGCACCATGCCTCGCTGGCCCGCGATACCCGCGACTGGGTGGAACGTAGCCTCAAACAGGGCAGCCTGAAAGCGGTGATCTGCACGTCCAGCCTTGACCTTGGCGTGGACTTTCTACCCGTGGAACGGGTGTTGCAAATCGGCTCGGCCAAAGGCATCGCCCGCCTGATGCAACGCGCCGGGCGCTCCGGGCACGCACCGGGGCGGCGCTCGCGGATCACCCTGGTGCCTACCCACAGCCTGGAACTGGTGGAGGCAGCTGCAGCCCGACAGGCACTGATAGCCGGGCACATCGAAGCCCGCTACTCGCCGCAACTGTGCATGGACGTGCTGGTGCAGCACCTGGTCAGCATGGCCTTGGGCAGTGGTTTTCGACCCAAGCAGCTACTGGCCGAAGTTCGCAGCACCTGGGCCTTCCGCGCGTTGCGCGACAGCCAGTGGCAGTGGGCGCTGGACTTCGTCTGCCACGGTGGCAGTTCACTTTCCGCCTACCCGGATTACCAGCGCGTCGAGCCCAGGCCCGACGGCGTTTACCGGGTTGCCAGCGAACGCCTGGCACGGCGCCACCGCATGAGCATCGGCACCATCGTCAGCGACGCCAACCTGCAACTGAAATACTGGAGCAAGGGCGGCGGGGGCAAGACGCTGGGCAGTGTCGAAGAAGCGTTCATCGCCCGCCTGCGTCCCGGCGACACGCTAGTGTTTGCCGGGCGGGTGCTGGAACTGGTACGCGTGGAAAACATGACCGCCTATGTGCGCCGCAGCACCGCGCGCAAGGCTGCGGTGGCACGCTGGAACGGTGGGCGCATGCCGCTATCGAGCGAACTGGCCGACGCGTTGGTCGAGCAACTCGATTCTGCGGCCCATGGCCGCTTTGACGGCCCGGAGATGCGAACCGTGCGGCCGCTGCTGGCGTTGCAGGCACAGTGGTCGGCGTTGCCAACCACCGGCACGCTGCTGGCCGAGACCTTCAAGTCGCGCCAGGGCTGGCACGTGTTCTTGTACCCCTTTGCCGGGCGCCTGGCCAACCTGGGCCTGGCCAACCTGATTGCCTGGCGGGTCAGCCGCGTACAACCGCTGTCGGTATCGATTGCCGTCAACGACTACGGGTTCGAACTGCTCAGCCCTGCGCCGGTGGACTGGACAACGCACCTGCCAAAGGCGCTGGGTACCGAGCACTTGCTGGAAGATGTGCTGGCCAGCCTGAATGCAGGGGAAATGGCACTGCGGCGTTTTCGCGAAATTGCCCAGATTGCCGGGCTGGTGTTTGGCGGCTACCCGGCGGCACAGAAGAGCACTCGACAGATCCAGGCATCCAGCGGGCTGTTCTATGAGGTGTTTCGCAAGCATGACGCCGGTAACCTGCTACTCGGCCAGGCACGGGACGAAGTGCTGGGCGAGGAGCTGGAGATCGAGCGGCTGCGTCGGCAATTGCTGAAAATGGCCAGCCTGAAGCTGGACCTGCAGGTATTGAAGCGACCGGGACCGCTGGCGTTCGCTTTACTGGTAGAGGGCATGCGCGAGACGCTGAGCACCGAGAAGCTTGCAGACCGGATTGCGCGAATGGTTGCAGAACTGGAACAAGCGGCAGGTAAGGCATGAATGTCCAGCCCATCGAACACGCAGGCCAGGTGCTCTGGCTGCTTGCCGACAAGGCCATCTATTGGCCCAGGCGCCGAGCATTGCTGGTGGCCGACGTACACATCGGCAAGGCTGCCAGCTATCGTGCCCTGCACCAACCTGTACCGCGTGGTACCACAGACGCGACGCTCGCCCGGCTGGATGCCTTGCTGGCAGCCCATGACTGCGACCAGTTGATCGTTCTCGGGGATTTCCTCCATGCACGCACTGCCCGGGCGCCTGCAACGCTGGCCAGGCTGCATGCGTGGCGGCAGCGCCACGCGCAGATGAATATTGTGCTGATACGCGGCAATCATGATCGCAACGCCGGCGATCCACCTGCATCGCTTCGCATTGAAGTCAAGGATGAGCCTTGGATACTGGAACCTTTCGCGCTACAACACGACCCAACGCCTCACCCGGCTTACCCAGTGCTGGCCGGCCATGTGCACCCGGTTTTTGTGCTGCGCGGCACGGCTCGCCAGCGCCTGCGACTGCCATGCTTCCTGATCGACGCTCACGTCAGCCTGCTGCCGGCTTTCGGTGAGTTCACCGGCGGCTGGAAGATCGCGCCATCCAGCACCAGCCGGGTATACCTGGCTGGCGCAGGACGGGTCTGGCCGCTGTAACGGCGTTCAGGCGACAGGTGCTGGCGGCGGCTCATCCGGTAAGGTCGGCTCGCCCGGCTCCATGGGTGGCGTCTCGCCAGGCTCTGGTGGCTGCGGGGTATCGGGGTCAGGCTGATGGGGCACGCCCCCCGCCTGCATGGGCAGCGGATGCGCCAGCAATGACCAGGGCAACAACCCCACGTGGTTGGGCTGCAGGCCTGCCAGCTTGGCACTGATTGCGGGATGGAGTTTCATTGGCTGCTCCTGACGAAAGCCGATGCGCATCATGCGCACCGGCATTACATCGTTGGAGTGCCAAAGGCGCGGGTAATTCCCCGCGCTTGTCGGCTCAGGTGCGCGGCAGGGTGACGCCGCGCTGGCCCTGGTATTTGCCGCCACGGTCCTTGTAGGACACTTCGCACTCTTCGTCAGACTGCAAGAACAGCATCTGCGCCACGCCTTCGTTGGCGTAGATCTTCGCCGGCAGCGTGGTGGTGTTGGAGAACTCCAGCGTCACGTGGCCTTCCCACTCGGGTTCCAGCGGGGTGACGTTGACGATGATACCGCAACGAGCGTAGGTGCTCTTGCCCAGGCAGATGGTCAGCACGTCACGCGGAATGCGGAAGTATTCGACGGTGCGCGCCAAGGCGAAAGAGTTTGGCGGGATGATGCACACGTCGCTCTTGATGTCGACGAAGCTGCCGGCATCGAAGTTTTTCGGGTCGACGGTAGCCGAGTTGATGTTGGTGAACACCTTGAATTCGTCAGCGCAGCGTACGTCGTAGCCATAGCTGGAGACGCCAAAGGAGATCACCCGGCTGTCTTGTTCGCCGCGCACCTGGCGCTCGACGAACGGTTCGATCATGCCGTGTTCCTGCGCCATGCGGCGAATCCACTTGTCCGATTTGATGCTCATGGCGGGGGTGTCCTGAAGAGTTGCGTGGTGAAAATCGTGACGCGCATCTTACCGGTCCCGGCGCCCAGGTTAAAGTTCTATGCCTCATCCCGCGCCGGGCGGGGGCTGGAGCCGCCGTCGATCCGAATTTGCGTAAAGCGCCTTCTGACCATTGGCAGGTTGCGGAAAGTGGGGTAAGGTGGCGCCACTGTGCTGCACGTGACACCGAGAATCTCTAGTTTGATGCACGATCCTGATCGGCCCATCGCTGAATTTTCTGCTCTCTTTGCGCTCAGTCCCGGGCAGGGTTTTTCCTGACCGTTATCAAATTGTCCAAGGAGACAGAAAAATGTCCAACCGTCAATCCGGTGTTGTTAAGTGGTTCAACGATGAGAAAGGCTACGGCTTCATCACCCCTCAGTCGGGCGACGACCTGTTCGTGCACTTCAAAGCCATCCAAGCTGACGGCTTCAAAACCCTGAAAGAAGGCCAGGCTGTTACTTTCGTCGCTACCCGCGGCCAGAAAGGCATGCAGGCTGAAGAAGTTCAGATCGCCTAAGTCGATCTAGCTTCCTGGCTTTCAAAAAAACCCGCCTTCTGGCGGGTTTTTTTATGCCTCCCTGAAAGACCGAGTCGCCTGTTCGCGGGCAATCCCGCGAAGCAGGTGACTTGGTCTGCGGTCAGTCTTCGCTGATGGTAATGCTCGGCATCGCCGGCGCCGCCGCCTCTTGCAGCACAATCCGCGCGCCTACCTGGCGGGCCAGTTCCTGATAGACCAGGGCAATCTGGCTTTCAGGCTCGGCTATCGCCGTCGGCTTGCCGCTGTCGGCCTGCTCGCGGATCAACATCGACAATGGCAACGACGCCAGCAGGTCAACGCCATACTGGCTGGCCAGCTTCTCACCACCGCCTTCGCCGAACAGATGCTCGGCATGGCCGCAATTCGAACAGATATGCACGGCCATGTTCTCGACCACACCCAGCACCGGGATATTGACCTTGCGGAACATCTCCACACCCTTCTTGGCATCCAGCAACGCCAGGTCCTGCGGCGTGGTGACGATCACCGAGCCCGCCACCGGCACTTTCTGCGCCAAGGTCAGCTGAATGTCGCCAGTACCCGGCGGCATGTCGATCACCAGGTAGTCCAGGTCATCCCAGGCGGTCTGGGTGACCAGTTGCAGCAGCGCACCGGAAACCATCGGGCCGCGCCAGACCATCGGTGTGTTGTCGTCGGTGAGGAAGGCCATGGACATGACCTCCACGCCATGGGCCTTGATCGGCACGAACCACTTCTGCTCGCGAATCTGCGGGCGGGTGCCTTCGGCAATACCGAACATCACGCCTTGGCTAGGGCCGTAGATATCGGCATCGAGAATACCCACCCGTGCGCCTTCGCGGGCGAGCGCCAGCGCCAGGTTGGCCGCAGTGGTCGACTTGCCCACACCGCCCTTGCCCGAGGCCACGGCAATGATGTTCTTGACGTTGGCCATGGCCGGCACCTGGGCCTGGGCCTTGTGAGCGGCGACCACGCAGTCGATCGATACCTGGGCGCTGCTGACGCCCTCAAGGTTGCCGATGGCCGTCTGCAACACCTGGGCCCAACCGTTCTTGAACAAACCGGCGGCATAGCCCAGCTGCAATTGCACGCTGACCTGCCCGCCCTGGATGTCGATGGCGCGCACGCAACCGGCGCTGACCGGATCCTGGTTCAGGTAGGGGTCGGTGTACTGGCGAAGCACGCCTTCGACGGCGGCACGGGTGACGGCACTCATGGAGACTCCCATTGGCAAACTGAATGTAAAACAGGCGCCTATCCTAACCCGTCAATCGTCAGTAGATGCGCATGCGGGGTGAAATATCTTCGCCAGCCCTTTATAGTGGCCGATCACCCTTAATTTTTACCCCGTCGCCAGATAAGTAGCCGAGCCACCATGTCCGAGCCACGTCAGATTCTCGTCACCAGCGCCCTGCCCTATGCCAATGGTTCCATCCATCTAGGCCATATGCTCGAGTACATCCAGACAGACATGTGGGTCCGCTTCCAGAAAATGCGTGGCAACCAGTGCATCTATGTCTGCGCCGACGACGCCCACGGCTCGGCCATCATGCTGCGCGCCGAAAAGGAAGGCATCACCCCGGAGCAACTGATCGCCAACGTCCAGGCCGAGCACAGCAGCGACTTCGCCGACTTCCTGGTGGATTTCGACAACTTCCACTCTACCCACAGCGAAGAGAACCGCGAGCTGTCGGGCCTGATCTACACGCGCCTGCGTGAAGCCGGGCACATCGCTACCCGTTCGGTAACCCAGTACTTCGACCCGGAAAAGGGCATGTTCCTGGCCGACCGCTTCATCAAGGGCACCTGCCCCAAGTGCGCGGCGGAAGACCAGTACGGCGACAACTGCGAAAAATGCGGTGCCACCTACGCGCCTACCGAGCTGAAGAACCCCAAGTCGGCGATCTCCGGCGCTACCCCGGTGCTGCGTGACTCCCAGCACTTCTTCTTCAAGCTGCCAGACTTCCAGGCCATGCTGCAGCAGTGGACCCGCAGCGGCACCCTGCAGGACGCGGTAGCCAACAAACTGGCCGAATGGCTGGATTCCGGCTTGCAGGAGTGGGATATCTCCCGCGATGCACCGTACTTCGGCTTCGAAATCCCGGGTGAACCGGGTAAATACTTCTACGTGTGGCTGGACGCGCCAATCGGCTACATGGCCAGCTTCAAGAACCTCTGCGCACGCCGCCCGGAACTGGACTTCGATGCGTTCTGGAACGAAGGCTCCAAGGCCGAGCTGTACCACTTCATCGGCAAGGACATCGTCAACTTCCACGCCCTGTTCTGGCCAGCCATGCTCGAAGGTGCCGGCTTCCGCAAGCCGACTGCCGTCAACGTGCATGGCTACCTGACCGTCAACGGCGCGAAGATGTCCAAATCACGCGGCACCTTCATCAAGGCCCGTACCTACCTCGATCACCTGCAGCCGGAATACCTGCGTTACTACTACGCAGCCAAGCTGGGGCGTGGCGTCGACGACCTGGACCTGAACCTGGAAGACTTCGTGCAGAAGGTCAACTCCGACCTGGTGGGCAAGGTCGTGAACATTGCCAGCCGCTGCGCCGGCTTCATCCACAAAGGCAACGAAGGCGTGATGGTAAGCGGTGATGCCGCGCCTGAGCTGACCGACGCCTTCCTGGCTGCCGCTCCGTCCATCGCTGAAGCCTATGAAGCCCGTGACTTTGGCCGCGCCATGCGTGAAATCATGGCACTGGCCGACCGCGCCAACGCCTGGATCGCCGACAAGGCACCGTGGTCGCTGGCCAAGCAGGAAGGCAAACAGGATGAAGTGCAGGCCATTTGTGCCCAGGGCATCAACCTGTTCCGCCAGCTGGTGATTTTCCTCAAGCCGGTACTGCCGGTGCTGGCAGCAGACGCCGAGGCTTTCCTCAACGTTGCCCCGCTGGCCTGGAACGACCACCTGTCGCGCCTGGAAAACCATAAACTGAACCCGTTCAAGGCCCTGATGAGCCGCATCGAACCGGCCAAGGTCGAAGCCATGGTCGCCGCCAGCAAGGAAGACCTGCTGGCCGCCGAAGCCAAGGCCCCGGCCGGCAACGGCGAACTGACCAAGGACCCGCTGTCGGCAGAAATCGAGTTCGACACCTTCGCTGCCGTCGACCTGCGCGTGGCGCTGATCGTCAAAGCCGAAGCCGTGCCGGGTGCCGACAAACTGCTGCAACTCACCCTGGACATCGGTGACGAGCGCCGCAACGTGTTCTCCGGTATCAAGTCGGCCTACCCCGACCCGTCCAAACTGGAAGGCCGCCTGACCATGATGGTCGCCAACCTCAAGCCCCGGAAGATGCGTTTTGGCGTATCCGAGGGCATGGTCATGGCTGCCGGCCCTGGTGGTGAAGAAATCTACCTGCTGAGCCCGGACAGCGGCGCCAAGCCAGGCCAGCGCATCAAGTAACACCCCCTGCCCCGGCCCTCGTGCCGGGGCAGTTTCTTCTGCGCCTTGATTACCGGACAATCACCCGCATTCCCGGCTATCGTCATCTCATGAGCGATTACCTTCTGGTCCTGATCGGCGCCGCGCTGATCAATCACCTGTGCCTGTCGCAGCAGCCAATCCCCCGGCTGAACCTGCATGTGCATGGCCTGGCCTGCGCCGTGTGCATTGCATTGGGCACGATCGGCGCGCAATTGCTGATGCGGGGGGTACTTGCCCCGCTGCACATCCCCGACCTTGCCCTGTTCCTGTTATTGCCCTGGCTGGCACTGCTCGCCTGGGGCTTGCCTTGGCTAATGACCAAGTGGCGCCCGGCCTGGCCCGTAGTCGGGTTGCCAGCGCTGCTGTCGAGCAATGCCACAGTGCTGGGGCTCGCCCTGCAGCAGGCAGGCGATGACAGCACCTGGCCCTCGACGCTGCTGCAAGGTTTACTGGCGGGCGGCGGCTTCTGGCTGGCTCTGGTATTGTTCGCCGATTTGCGCCAGCGCATTGCCCATGCCGATATCCCCGGCGCACTGCGCGGCCTGCCACTCGAGTTGATCGGCGCCGGGGTGATGGCCATGGCATTTTCCGGCTTTAACGGCATGTTCGGACAATGATCAGCCAGCCCGATCCGCGACTGCGCACCAGTATGGGCCTGGTCCTGCTGGCCTGTTTGCCTGGACTGCTGGCGTTGTTGTGGTTGCATGGCTGGGGCATGCTGCTGAACCTGTTGCTAAGTGCCACCGCCGCATTGCTGTGCGAAGCTGTGCTGCTGGCGTTGCGCGGCCAAACGCTGAGCACAGCGCTAGGCGACGGCAGCGCACTGGTAACCGCCGTGCTGCTGGCGGCCGCCCTGCCCACCCTGGCCCCGTGGTGGTTGCCGGTGGTCGCGGCAAGCGTTGCCATCGGTTTCGGTAAACAGGCTTTTGGCGGCGTCGGACGCAACCCGTTCAACCCGGCCATGGTCGGTTATGCCTTCGTGCTGCTGAGCTTCCCGTTGCAGATGAACCATTGGCCGGGGCAACCCCCAGGCCTGCTCGACAGTTTGCAGCAGGTATTCACCGGAGGCGAACAGATCGACGCCTGGGCCCGGCCAACGTTGCTCGACGGCCTGCGCCACAACCGCAGCCTGACCATCGAGGAGCTGTTTGCCAGCCATCCAGGCTTCGGCAACATCGGCGGGCGCGGCAGCGAATGGGTCAACCTGGCATTCCTGCTCGGCGGCCTGTTCCTATTGCAGCGCAACGTGATCAGCTGGCATGCACCACTGGGCCTGCTGACAGGGCTGTTCGTGTTCAGCCTGCTGGGCTGGAACGGCTCTGGGTCGGACTCCAACGGCTCGCCCTTGCTGCACCTGTTCTCCGGCTCGACCATGCTGGCGGCCTTTTTCATCGCCACCGAGCCGGTGTCGGGGCCCAGGAACGAACGGGCCAGGCTGTACTTCGGCCTGGGTGCCGGCCTACTCATCTACCTGATTCGCACCTGGGGCAGCTACCCGGATGGCACCGCGTTCGCCGTCCTGCTGATGAACCTCATGGCTCCAACGCTTGAACGCCTTACGGCACAGCCCCAACAGGCCGCCCGATGAAACGCCTGACGCATGATGTGAGCTTGCTGGTGCTGATTGGGGTATTGGCAGTGTCTGCCACGCTGGCATGGCGGCACTTGACCGGCCCAGCCATCACCGGTGCCGAGAAGCAACTGCAAAGCCGTCAACGGCTGGCCGTGCTGCCCGAGGGCAGTTATGACAACCAACCGTTGGACAGCCCGCTCGCGAAGCCCGAGGCGCAGCGGCCCAACAGCCGCATCCTCGCGGCTTACCGTGCCACGATGGCGGGCAAACCAAGCGCGATCGTGCTGGTCACTCAAACTCAAGGTTATGCCGGGCCAATCGTACTGAGCGTGGCCATCGCCACAGACGGCCGCCTGATCGGCAGCCAGGTCATGGAGCAACAGGAAAGCCCCGGTCTGGGCGCACGCCTGGGCGACCCGCAGTTGCACTGGCTGGGGCAATTCGACAACCGCCATCAGGGCGACCATTGGGCGCTGAAGCGAGACCAGGGTGACTTTGACCAACTGGCCGGCGCGACCGTGACCTCACGGGCGGTGATCACCGCGCTGCAAGAGGCGCTGAGCTATTTCGATGAGCAGCGCAGCGTACTGCTGGAGGGTGCAGCACATGAATAGGTTCTGCCTGCTGGCCGTAAGCCTGACGCCCCTGCTGGGCGCTACCCGAACACTGCATGAGGGCATCGCCATTGGCCTGTGCGCAGTAGTGATGGGCAGCCTGCATCAGCTTTTGCTGACGCCGCTGCGCCAGCGCCTGGCCAGCTGGGCCTATGTGCTAGCCAGCTTGCTGATGCTGGCAGCCTTGGCCAGTTGCCTGCAAATGGCCCTGCGCGCAGGGTCGCTGCCTTTGGCACTTGCCCTGGGCCATTATCCCGCCCTGCTTTGCCTGCAGTGCCTGGCCAGCGATCATCTGCTGCCCGATCAAGGCCGCTGGCGCATGCTCGCCAGGTATTTCAGTGCGGTATTTGCCCTCTGCCTGGTGCTCGGCGCCAGCCGCCAATGGCTGGCCAACGTTGCCGACCTGCACGTGGCCAGCCTGGCCCCGGGCGCCCTGCTACTGCTCGGACTGCTGCTGGCCTTGTACAATCGCTTGCGTCCGGGCCCTGCCCACCCACGTCGTCAAGGAAAGCTCTGAATTCATGAATGCCGCCAAACGCCTGGAGATTTTTCGCAGGCTGCACGAAGACAATCCAGACCCGAAGACAGAACTGGCCTACACCACCCCGTTCGAGCTGCTGGTCGCCGTGACACTGTCCGCGCAATCCACCGACGTCGGCGTCAACAAGGCCACTGCCCGCCTGTTCCCCGTCGCCAATACGCCCGAGGCCATCTATGCCTTGGGCGTTGAAGGCCTTAGCGAGTACATCAAGACCATCGGGCTATACAACAGCAAGGCCAAGAATGTCATAGAGGCCTGCCGGCTGCTGATCGAACGTCACGGCAGCCAGGTGCCACAAACCCGCGAAGCCTTGGAGGCGCTGCCCGGCGTGGGCCGCAAGACCGCCAACGTGGTGCTCAACACAGCGTTCCGCCAGCCGACCATGGCGGTGGACACCCACATTTTCCGGGTGAGCAACCGCACGGGTATTGCCCCTGGCAAAACGGTGCTGGAAGTGGAAAAGAAACTGGTCAAGTTCGTGCCAAAAGATTACCTGCTCGATGCCCACCACTGGCTGATCCTGCACGGGCGCTACGTGTGCCAGGCGCGCAAGCCAAGGTGCGGCAGTTGCAGGATCGAAGATTTGTGCGAGTACAAGCACAAAACCTCCGACGATTGAGGCGATAGCTGGAAACCCGTCACCACGATTGAAAAAATCTTTTTTACCGGCGCCTGCTTTCTGGTTATAAGGACGGCCAATGGCCCCTTGGCTTGGAGCGACTCATGAGTACCGATAAAGACGACCTGTCGATCGAAGATGATTTTGTTGCCGCAGACGATGACGCGGAGCCCCATGTGGAACCTGCAAAGACCAACCTGAGCAAACGCCGCACCATCGATAACATGCTGGAAGAACGGCGCCTGCAAAAGCAGTTGGCCGATTTCGACTACGACTTGTAAAGCCGGACCTGTAGCCTTGGCGAAGCCTCCTGACTGGAGGCTTCAAGGCTTGGCGGTCAGTTCAGTCCTTGCCGCTGCGCCAACTCGATCAGGTCGACCAGCGACCGTGCATTGAGCTTGAGCAGCAGCCGCGACTTGTAGGTACTGACCGTCTTGTTGCTGAGGTACATGCTGTCGGCAATCTCCTTGTTCGAACGCCCTCGCGCCAGTTGTTGCAGCACCGTCATTTCACGCGCGGAGAGGCGGTTGACCATGTCCACCTCGCTTCCCGCCCCCCTGCCACGTGACGCGTGCAAGGCCTGATTGGGAAAGTAGCTGTAACCCGACAACACCGCCTTGATGGCGCTCAACAACTCGGTAAGTTCCTGCTGCTTGCACACGTAACCCGCCGCGCCCGCCTGCATGCAACGCATCGAGAAGTTGCCAGGGGCCTGCGATGTCAGCACCAGCACCTTGCTAGCCGGGCTGAACGTCGTCATGCGGGCGATCACATCCAGGCCATCCAGTTTCGGGATCCCGATATCCAGCACCACGATATCCGGCAGGTGTTGCCGAGTAAGCTGCAGCGCAGCCACCCCATTATCGGTCTCTGCCACGACGTCATACCCATGCCGCTCCATCAGCATGCGTACGGCCAGGCGTATGACCGGATGATCATCCACGATAAGCACTTTATTCATGCGATATCCATTCATTCATTGTTTTGCTTTGGCACGCCACGATAACCGACAGGACGCTTGCTGGCGCGGCGATTTACTGACGAAACTCATGGACAGACAAAACTTACAACACTTACAGAAATTTCCTACACTTCATGACCAAGGTTGTAACAAACGCGTTCCTTAGTCCCAAAACAACGGTATCACCCGCCTGCAAAAACGCACCAGCTGAAAACTGAACATCTGCTGGCGAAACGTCCAACTCAAACGCGCTGAAAAAACTAAGCCGAGTGGCTTTATGTCGATTATTCCTCACCTGGAAAACAATCCAGTCTTTAGTTGAGTACCGCAGTAAGGTAATGATGGGCAAAACCGCTGGAGATGGCCCACATGACCCAAGCACAACCTGTTGCCCCGCTGACGATCATTGCCATCTTCGCGGGGATTATCGAAGCCTCCGCCCTTGCCACACTGCCTTTTCTCAGCGAGTCCAGCCAGAAGCTCTACACCTGGTTCCTGGTAGGCTTTCCGTTCTTTCTGACGGCACTTTTTTTTCTCACGCTCAACTTTAATTACAAGTCATTCTACAGCCCGCCACCGAACAAGATGGCACACGACAAAACGCCAGCTGTGAACAGTGTCATCAGTGATGCCCCTGAGGCGGCGCAAGGCGAGCCTGTCACGTTCATGTTTTCCGGCCCCGACGCCTATCGCATGATGGAACAACAACTCCTGCATGTACTTGCCCAACCGCCCGTGCCGCCCCGAATATGGCGCTTTTGCAACCTGGACAAACGTCAATGTGCGCAGCTGTCGATCAGTGCACTCGAGGCCGATATTTTGAGCCAACACAGTTGAATACCCTGACTTTCTGCACCCCCAAAAAAAACCCCGGCTTAAGCCGGGGTTTTCATTGCACAAGCGCGCAGTCAGAGCATCGAACGGCCCTTGTTGGCGGCAATGCGCATGCGCAGTGCGTTCAACTTGATGAAGCCTGCAGCATCGGCCTGGTTGTAGGCGCCGCCATCTTCCTCGAAGGTCGCGATGTTGGCATCGAACAGCGAATCGTCCGACTTGCGGCCAACCACGGTAACGTTGCCCTTGTACAGCTTCAGGCGCACGACACCGTTCACGTTGACCTGGGAAGCGTCGATCATCTGCTGCAGCATCAGACGCTCCGGGCTCCACCAGTAGCCGGTGTAGATCAGGCTGGCGTACTTCGGCATCAGCTCATCTTTCAGGTGAGCGACTTCGCGGTCCAGGGTGATCGACTCGATGGCACGGTGGGCCTTGAGCATGATGGTGCCGCCTGGGGTCTCGTAGCAGCCACGCGACTTCATGCCGACGTAACGGTTTTCCACGATGTCGAGGCGGCCGATGCCGTTGGCACCACCGATACGGTTCAGGTCGGCCAGGACGGTGGCCGGGGTTTTCTCGACGCCGTCAATGGCAACGATGTCGCCGTTGCGGTAGGTCAGCTCGATGTAGGTCGCCTGGTCCGGGGCGTTCTCAGGCGAGACGCTCCAGCGCCACATGTCTTCTTCGTGCTCGGTCCAGGTATCTTCCAGGACACCGCCTTCGTAGGAGATGTGCAGCAGGTTGGCGTCCATCGAGTACGGCGACTTCTTCTTGCCGTGGCGCTCGATCGGGATGCCGTGCTTTTCGGCGTAGTCCATCAGCTTCTCGCGGGACAGCAGGTCCCACTCACGCCACGGGGCGATGACCTTGACACCAGGCTTGAGGGCATAGGCACCCAGCTCGAAACGAACCTGGTCGTTGCCTTTGCCGGTGGCGCCGTGGGAAATGGCGTCAGCACCGGTTTCGTTGGCGATTTCGATCAGGCGCTTGGCGATCAGCGGACGGGCGATGGAAGTACCCAGCAGGTACTCGCCTTCGTAGACGGTGTTGGCGCGGAACATCGGGAACACGAAATCACGCACGAACTCTTCGCGCAGGTCGTCGATGTAGATCTCTTTAACGCCCATTGCCTGAGCCTTGGCACGGGCCGGCTCGACCTCTTCGCCCTGACCCAGGTCAGCGGTGAAGGTCACCACTTCGCAGTTGTAGGTATCCTGCAGCCACTTGAGAATCACCGAAGTATCAAGGCCGCCGGAATACGCCAGTACGACCTTTTTTACGTCCGCCATGCCATCACTCCACGGGGTTGTACGGAAAGGGATCGATTCTAACGGCCTTGCAGATAAAATTACAGTGGCGCGACAGCTTCTGACGACAAAGCGACAGGAACTGTCGGAAGGGCGACGGCGCAACTGAGCATGACACCGAACCCGCTCCCACAGAGGCCGCGCAAACTCTGGAGATCGAGCCCACTCTTATGCCCAGGAAACGCGCGGTTTACTTGGCCGCTGACGCAGGGGCCGTTGGCTCAGGGGCTGTTTCGGCGGGTTTCTCAACCCGCTTCTCCACCGGCTTCTCAACCACCGCAACCCGACCCAGTTCGATATTCACTCGCCGGTTGCGCGCCCGGTTGGCAGGGCTATTGTTTTTCGCCACCGGGTACTGCTCACCATGGAAGCGCACGATGATCTGCTCTTCCTTCAAGCCATGGGCCTTGAAGTAATCAGCCACCGACAATGCCCGACGGCGCGACAGGTCGCGGTTGGTCAGGCGGTTGCCGCTATTGTCCGAATGGCCGTCGAGCTCGATGTGGTTAACCGTCGGGTCGGCTTTCATGTAGTCAAGGATCAGGTCCAGACGCGCCTTGGCGGCTTCATCCAGTTCAATGCCGCCCCCCGGGAAGCCCACCTGGGTCTGACGCACCTGGTCATAGTTCATCGCAAGCAGCTTGCCCGCGCAGGCCTGATAGTCGCTGTAAGCCTTGGCAAAGCTGACCGGCAACACCCGCACCTCCATCGGCCTGCCCGCCTCACCGGCATAGTTGCGCACCACCGTGCTGCGCCCGTCGAGCAGGCCATTGATCAGGCGGCTGGCCTGGCCTTGGGACGAGCTGAACAACACACCGGTGCGGGCCATGCGCACACTGCCCAGGTTGATGTCACCGCGCCCGGGTTGCCATGGGGCCGCCGCTGCCAGCAGGCTGGCGGTGCCTGCACCCAGTACGTTGCTGTCCGAGCGCAACTGGAACACCGGCTGCTCACCCGCCCGGCGCACGAACTCCCCGCTGCCGAAACCTTCGATCGGCTGGATCAGGCGGCACTCGAACTGGTCACCCTCGACCTTCCAGGCGATGTTCTCCATGCGCGTCTGGAAAGTCAGTGCACCGGCCGGCAGACAGGCGAACAGGGTCAACAGGGCTAGGTAACGCTGGCGCACGGGCGGCTCCACAAATTCTGACGGCTTACCTGCAGGCTATCGGACGCTGGCTGGAAAACTTGATAGCCGTGCTCGACCCAGGGTTTTCCGGTAGCATTGGGGCTTGAGTTCGACCCGCCTGGAATCCCCAATGTCCGATCGCCTGACCCTCCTGCGCCCCGACGACTGGCACATCCATCTGCGCGATGGTGCCGTCCTGCCCCACACCGTTGGCGACGTGGCGCGTACTTTCGCCCGTGCCATCATCATGCCAAACCTGGTTCCTCCGGTGCGCAATGCCGCCGAGGCTGGTGCCTACCGTGAGCGCATCCTTGCCGCGCGCCCGGCCGGTAGCCGCTTCGAGCCGCTGATGGTGCTGTACCTCACCGACCGTACCAGCCCCGAGGACGTCCGCGCGGCCAAGGCCAGCGGGATCGTGTACGCTGCCAAACTGTACCCGGCCGGCGCCACCACCAACTCCGACTCGGGCGTGACCAGCATCGACAACATCTTCCCGGCCATCGAAGCACTGGCGGAAGTTGGCATGCCCCTGCTGGTGCATGGCGAAGTGACCCGTAGCGAAATCGACGTGTTCGACCGCGAGAAGCGCTTCATCGACGAGCACATGCGCCGTCTGGTCGAGCGCTTCCCTACGTTGAAAGTGGTGTTCGAACACATCACCACCGGCGATGCCGCGCAGTTCGTCACCGAGGCCCCGGCCAACGTTGGCGCGACCATCACCGCTCAGCACCTGCTGTACAACCGCAACCACATGCTGGTTGGCGGCATTCGCCCGCACTTCTACTGCCTGCCGATACTCAAGCGCAACACCCACCAGGTGGCGCTGCTGGATGCGGCCACCAGCGGCAACCCGAAGTTCTTCCTCGGCACAGATTCGGCACCTCACGCCCGTCACGCGAAGGAAGCCGCCTGCGGTTGCGCCGGTTGCTACACTGCCTATGCGGCCATCGAGATGTACGCCGAAGCGTTCGAACAACGTAACGCACTGGACAAGCTTGAAGGCTTTGCCAGCCTGCACGGCCCGGCTTTCTATGGCCTGCCGGCAAACACCGACACCATTACCCTGGTCCGCGAAGAATGGACCGCCCCGGACAGCCTGCCGTTTGGCGAGCAGACGATAATCCCGCTGCGCGCTGGCGAAAAACTGCGCTGGCGCCTGCTGGAGGACAACGCGTGAGCGAAGACCTCTACGAAGACGACCTGGACTCCCAGGGCAGCAGCGGCTCTCGCCACCCGATGGCCGAGCGCTTCCGTGGCTACCTCCCGGTCGTGGTGGATGTGGAAACCGGTGGTTTCAACAGCGCCACCGATGCCCTGCTGGAAATTGCCGCCGTCACCATCGGCATGGACGAGAAAGGCTTCCTGTTCCCCGAGCACACCTACTTCCACCGGGTCGAGCCGTTCGAGGGTGCCAATATCGAAGCTGCGGCGTTGGAGTTCACCGGTATCAAGCTGGACCACCCGCTGCGCATGGCCGTCAGCGAGGAAAGCGCGCTGACCGACATCTTCCGTGGCGTGCGCAAGGCGCTCAAGGCCAATGGCTGCAAGCGGGCGATCCTGGTCGGCCATAACAGCAGCTTCGACCTGGGCTTCCTCAATGCAGCGGTAGCGCGCAACGACCTGAAGCGCAACCCGTTCCACCCGTTCTCCAGCTTTGACACTGCGACCTTGGCGGGCTTGGCCTATGGGCAGACCGTGCTGGCACGGGCTTGCCAGAGCGCCGACATCGACTTTGACGGGCGTGAGGCGCATTCGGCGCGTTATGACACCGAGAAGACGGCTGAGCTGTTCTGCGGCATCGTCAACCGCTGGAAAGAGATGGGCGGCTGGCGCGATTTCAACGATTGATCTGGAATCCTGGGGCCGCTTTGCGGCCCTTTCGCGGCACAAGGCCGCTCCTACAGGGGTATGCGTACTCCTGCTGAAGTCCAGACATAAAAAAACCGGCCATGAAGGCCGGTTTTTTTTATGCGAGCGGCAATTACAGCTTGCCGGCGTTCTCGCTCAGGTAGGCAGCAACGCCTTCTGGCGAAGCGTTCATGCCTTTGTCGCCTTTTTTCCAGTTGGCAGGGCAAACTTCGCCGTGCTCTTCGTGGAACTGCAGGGCGTCAACCAGGCGCAGCAGCTCGTCCATGTTACGGCCCAGTGGCAGGTCGTTGATGATCTGCGAACGGACAACACCGTTGGTGTCGATCAGGAAGGCGCCACGGAAAGCCACGCCGCCTTCGGACTCGACGTCGTAGGCTTTGCAGATTTCGTGGGTCATGTCGGCAGCCAGGGTGTACTTCACCTGGCCGATGCCGCCGTTGTTGACCGGGGTGTTACGCCAGGCGTTGTGGGTGAAGTGCGAGTCGATCGACACGCCGATCACTTCAACGTTGCGGGCCTGGAAGTCCGGGATGCGGTTGTCCAGAGCGATCAGCTCGGACGGGCAGACGAAGGTGAAGTCCAGCGGGTAGAAGAACACCAGGCCGTACTTGCCCTTGATGGCCGAAGCCAGGTTGAAGCTGTCGACGATCTCGCCATTGCCCAGCACGGCCGGAACGGTGAAATCGGGGGCTTTCTTACCAACGAGTACGCTCATTGTAATCTCCTGATGAGGGTGAAAAACCGTTTGCCGGGCCAGACGGGCTTGCCCGACATCCAACAAAGGCCAACCATCATACACGGCTTCTGGTGACAGGCCGAATCCATCAGGCGGGCAACCGCCGGTCGCTCAAGCACGGCCCTTTCAGAAAGTCCTTTGACAAGCATTCTCATTAACATTAAGCTCCACCCCATCGACTCAACTCGCGATGGTCAGCCCTTATGTATGTGTGTCTTTGTCTCGGCGTTACCGACGGACAGATCCGCGATGCGATCTATGAAGGATGCTGCAGTTACAAGGAAGTGCGAGCCGCGACCAATGTCGCGAGCCAGTGTGGCAAATGTGCCTGCCTGGCCAAACAGGTGGTCCGCGAGACCCTGACCGAGCTTCAGGTCAGCCAGGCAGCCCTGCCCTACCCTGTGGAATTTACCGCAGCCTGAATGCCCAGATTTCAAAGAACCGGACCTTATGTCCGGTTTTTTTATGCCTGTAATTCAATAAGTTAGCGCCGCAACGCGGTTCACAAACATTCTTATTCCTATTAATTTTCACTTATTATTCAATAACTTAGGTTTGACACTCCTCGGTATCGGGATCAAACTTCGCTGTATTGGCACACTTCTACAGGGCAGGAACCCGAAATGAAAGGCGACGTAAGCGTCATCCAGCATCTCAACAAGATCCTCGGAAACGAGCTGGTCGCGATCAACCAGTACTTCCTGCACGCACGCATGTACGAAGATTGGGGCCTGAACAAACTCGGCAAGCACGAGTACAAGGAATCCATCGACGAGATGAAGCACGCTGACAAACTGATCAAGCGTATTCTGTTCCTCGAAGGCATCCCGAACGTTCAGGACCTGGGCAAGCTGATGATCGGCGAGCACACCAAGGAAATGCTCGAGTGCGACCTGAAGCTCGAAAAGAAAGGCCTGGTCGACCTCAAGGCAGCCATCGCCCATTGCGAAACCGCTGGCGACTTCGGCTCGCGTGACATGCTCGAAGACATCCTCGAATCCGAGGAAGAGCACATCGATTGGCTGGAAACCCAACTGGGGCTGATCGACAAGATCACTATCGAGAATTACCTGCAGTCGCAGATGGGCGAAGAGTAATTCTTCACCGCATAAAAAACCCGCGATCAGCGGGTTTTTTTATGCTTGCCTGAAAATCAGGCTTCGGAAGCCTTGGCCTTGGCAGCCGCTTCCTTGATCAGGGTTTGCAGCTCACCCTTTTCGAACATTTCCAGCATGATGTCGCTGCCGCCGACCAGCTCACCGGCTACCCACAGCTGTGGGAAGGTGGGCCAGTTGGCGTACTTTGGCAGGTTGGCGCGGATTTCCGGGTTCTGCAGGATGTCGACGTAGGCGAACTTCTCGCCACAACCCATCACAGCCTGCGATGCCTTGGCCGAGAACCCGCACTGCGGGGCATTCGGCGAGCCTTTCATGTAAAGCAGAATGGTGTTGTTGGCAATCTGCTCTTTGATCGTATCGATGATATCCATCTAGCACCTCAGCTGAACTTTCCGACGCGGTCGTCGGCACGGTGACGCATTGTAACGGAAAGCCGAGCGGCGTGCTCGGCCTTACCATTGCTCATGCAGCCTCTACCTGCACGGGCACGCCATTGAGTGCAGCGTTACCGGAAACCGCGTCCCGAAAGCGCTCGTCGGTCAGGTCATTGGCACTCACGCCGGGTTGTGCCTGGGCGATCTGCATGTGCACGCCCTGGCGGCCATGGCCGAAGCCATGGGGCAGGCTGACCACACCCGGCATCATGTCATCGCAGGCCTGCACCTCGACTTCAAGGGCCCCCGTGCGCGAGCGGATACGTACCCGCTGGCCGTCCTGCAGGTGCCGCTGCTGCAAGTCTTGCGGATGCATCAGTAACTGATGACGCGGCTTGCCTTTCACCAGGCGATGGAAATTGTGCATCCAGGAGTTGTTGCTACGTATATGTCGGCGGCCAATCAGCAACAGTTCGCCGGCTATCGGAGGCGCCTGTTGCGCCAGGCGCTGCACGTCGTCCAGCAACACTTGGGGGGCTGCTTCGACAGCCTTGCTGGCAGTTGCCAGGCGCCCGGCGAGGTTGCTGCGCAAAGGCCCGAGATCGAGCCCGTGCGGGTGATTGGCCAGTGTTGCCAGCGAGAGCTTCCATGGCGTCGCCTCACCATAACGCCCTTTGCGCAGGGCCATGTCGATCATCTGCGCCGGGGCCCAGGTCGGTTTCAACGCCTGCTCGGCACGCGTGGCAAACGCCTGCGCCAGGCCGACGAAGATTTCCCAGTCGTGCAGCGCGCCTTCCGGCTTGGCCAGGATCGCCCGATTGAAACGGGTGACGTTGCGCACGGCCAGCAGGTTGAAGGTGCTGTCGTAGTGGTCGTTTTCCAGCGCGCTGGTGGACGGCAAGATCAGGTCGGCATGCCGGGTGGTTTCGTTGATGTAGAGGTCGATGCTGAGCATGAACTCCAGCCCCTCAAGCGCTGCATCCAGCTGGCGACCGTTAGGTGTGGATAGCACAGGGTTGCCGGCCACTGTCACCAGCGCGCGAACCTGCCCTTCGCCTGGTGCCAACATCTCTTCGGCCAGGGCCGCCACGGGCAGCTCGCCACCGTACTCGGGCAAACCCGATACCCGGCTTTGCCAGGCGTTGAAATGGCCACCCGAGGTGGTCGCCACCAGATCGACGGCAGGCTCCGTGCACAACGCGCCACCTTCACGATCGAGGTTGCCGGTCACCAGGTTGATCAGTTGCACCAGCCAATGGCAAAGGGTACCGAAGGCTTGGGTAGAGACACCCATGCGCCCATAACACACGGCCTTGCCTGCAGCGGCGAAATCCCGTGCTAGCTGGCGGATATCCGCTGCGGCAATACCACAATGCACGCTCATGGCCTCGGCGCTGAGCGGCGCAAGCGCTTCGCGCACTTGTTGCAGGCCGTTGACCGGCAAGTGCGAACCCTGCGCCAGGCCCTCCTCGAACAGGGTGTTGAGCAAGCCACACAAAAAGGCCGCATCGCCACCCGGGCGAATGAACAGATGGGTATCGGCCATGGCCGCCGTCTCGCTGCGCCGCGGGTCTACCACCACCAGACGCCCTCCCCGCCCGCGCAAGGCTTTCAGGCGCTTTTCCACATCTGGCACGGTCATGATGCTGCCGTTGGAGGCCAGCGGATTGCCGCCGAGAATCAGCATGAAGTCGGTCTGGTCGATATCCGGGATCGGCAGCAGCAGTCCATGGCCATACATGAGGTGGCTGACCAGATGTTGTGGCAACTGGTCCACCGAAGTGGCCGAGAAACGGTTGCGCGTCTTGAGCAGGCCAAGGAAGTAGTTGCTGTGGGTCATCAGGCCATAGTTGTGCACGCTCGGGTTACCCTGGTACACCGCCACGGCATTGCGCCCGTGCGCCTGCTGGATCGCCCACAGCTTGTCGGCGGCCAGGGTAAAGGCCTCGTCCCAGCCAATGGCCTCCCAGCGCTCCCCCACCCGCTTGTGCGGCTGGCGCAGGCGGTCGGGGTCGTTCTGGATGTCTTGCAGGGCCACGGCCTTGGGGCAGACATGGCCACGGCTGAACGGGTCCTCTGGGTCGCCTTTGATCGAGCTGATCAGCGCCCGCCCATCGTCTTCGTGGCTGACTTCGATGTTCAGCCCGCAGATCGCTTCGCACAGGTGACAGGCACGGTGGTGCAGGGTCTTGGTCATGGCCGCCTCTGCCTTGTTGTTGTCGAACAGTGACTATGCACCCGGCCCCGCCCCCGGGCCAGCGCCCTTCGCCGTGTGAATCCACCGACATCAGGCGCACGATTCGCGACAGCCATTTGCCAAATCGCCAGCAAGCCGTGTACAACCCTGTGTAGTAAATAAAAAACAGCACCGGCCAGCGGGTAAAGACACCCTTTGCAACATCCTTTCGAATAGGCCGCTGTTTCCCCCCTTGGCTTGAGGCGACATTTACTTATAGTATTGCGCCTTTCCCTATTTCGTCCGCCCCGTGCGGCTTACGCCGCAGGTCACTCCCGTTGTCAAAAAAAACCATACGGTCGACCTGCATACCGTTGCAGATAAGGTAGTCAATCATGAGCGCTAGGCACTTTCTCTCCCTGCTGGACTTCACCACCGACGAATTGCTCGGGGTGATCCGCCGCGGCATCGAGCTGAAGGACCTGCGCAAGCGAGGCGTGCTGTTCGAGCCCCTGAAGAACCGCGTATTGGGCATGATCTTCGAGAAGTCCTCGACCCGCACCCGGGTGTCGTTCGAAGCCGGCATGATCCAGCTCGGTGGCCAGGCCATCTTCCTGTCGCCGCGCGATACCCAGCTGGGCCGTGGCGAGCCGATCGGCGACAGCGCCATCGTGCTGTCGAGCATGGTCGACGTGGTGATGATCCGTACCCACGCCCACAGCACCCTGACCGAATTCGCCGCCAAATCGCGCGTACCGGTTATCAACGGCCTGTCCGACGAGTCGCACCCGTGCCAGCTGCTGGCCGATATGCAAACGTTCCTGGAACACCGCGGTTCGATCCAGGGCAAGACCGTGACCTGGATCGGCGACGGCTTCAACATGTGCAACTCCTATATCGAGGCCGCCCGGCAGTTCGATTTCCAGCTGCGCATCGCCTGCCCCGAAGGCTACGAGCCGGATGAACGCTTCATGGCACTGGGCGGTGACCGCGTGCAGATCATCCGTGACGCCAAGGAAGCCGTACGTGGCGCACACCTTGTGGTCACCGATGTCTGGACTTCCATGGGCCAGGAGGAGGAAACTGCACGGCGCCTGGCGCACTTCGCGCCTTACCAGGTCACCTGCGAACTGCTCGACCTGGCGGCACCCGATGTCCTCTTCATGCACTGCCTGCCCGCCCACCGTGGCGAGGAAATCAGCCAGGACCTGCTCGACGACCCTCGTTCGGTCGCCTGGGACGAAGCTGAAAACCGCCTGCATGCACAGAAGGCGCTTCTCGAATTCCTTGTAGAACCGGCTTACCACCACGCATGAGTCAACCCCTATTGCTCAACCTGCGCAACCTCGCCTGCGGCTATGGCGACCAGCGCATCGTCCAGAACCTCAACCTGCACCTGAATGCAGGCGACATCGGTTGCCTGCTGGGTTCATCCGGTTGTGGCAAAACCACCACCCTGCGCGCCATTGCCGGCTTCGAGCCGGTGCATGACGGTGAAATCCAGCTGGCCGGCGAAGTCATCTCCCGCGCTGGCTTCACCCTGGCCCCGGAAAAGCGCCGGATCGGCATGGTGTTCCAGGACTACGCGCTGTTCCCGCACCTGACCGTGGCGCAGAACATTGCGTTTGGCATCGCCAAGCACCCGCGCCAGGCCGCCGTCATCGAAGAGATGCTCGAACTGGTCAAGCTGGGCGGCCTGGGCGGGCGTTACCCGCATGAGCTGTCTGGTGGCCAGCAGCAACGGGTCGCTTTGGCCCGTGCACTGGCGCCAGAGCCGCAGTTGCTGCTGCTCGACGAACCGTTCTCCAACCTTGACGTGGAGCTGCGTCGGCGCCTGAGCCACGAGGTTCGCGACATTCTCAAAAGCCGCGGCACCAGCGCCATCCTGGTGACCCATGACCAGGAAGAAGCGTTTGCCGTCAGCGATCAGGTGGGCGTGTTCAAAGAAGGCCGCCTGGAGCAGTGGGACACGCCCTACAACCTTTACCACGAGCCACAAACACCGTTCGTGGCCAGCTTCATCGGCCAGGGGTACTTCATCCGGGGGCAGATGAGCAGCCACGAGGCCGTCAATACCGAGCTGGGTGAACTGCGCGGCAACCGTGCCTACATCATGGCGCCAGGCAGCTCGGTGGATGTGCTGCTGCGCCCGGACGATATCGTGTATGCGCCGGACAGCCCGTTGAGGGCGGCTATCGTGGGCAAAAGTTTCCTGGGGGCATCGACCTTGTATCGCCTGCAACTGCCGACTGGCAGCCAGCTGGAGGCGATTTTCCCCAGCCATGCCGACCATCAGGTGGGTGGGGATGTGGGGATCGCGGTGAAGGCCGATCACCTGGTGCTGTTCCCGGTGCCGGGCAGTGTGGCGGCGCAATTGCTTCGGCAGGAGAATGGCGTGCGTCGATACAGTTCGGCGACCTGACTTTAGACCCTTGGGGCCGCTTTGCGGCCCCAGATACTCAGCCTCTGCCGATCCCGGCAAACTTGCCCTGGGTATGCTCGGCCAGCACCGCTGCGGCCAACTCCACTTCCAGCCCACGCCGGCCAGCACTGACATGGATGGTTGCAAAGTTTTGCGCTGAATCATCAATGAACGTCCGCAGACGTTTCTTCTGCCCCAACGGGCTGATCCCGCCGACCAGATAACCCGTGGCACGTTGCGCCGCCGCAGGGTCGGCCATTTCGCACTTCTTCACCCCGGCAGCATGGGCCAGGGCCTTCAGGTCCAAAGTACCCACCACGGGCACCACCGCCACCAGCAACTCCCCCTTCTCGCTGCTCGCCAGCAACGTCTTGAACACCTGCTGCGGGTCGAGCCCCAGCTTTTCTGCTGCCTCCAGGCCGTAGGATGCCGACTTGGGGTCATGCTCGTAACTGTGCACGCGGTGCTCGGCACGGTGCTTCTTCAACAGGTCTAGGGCGGGGGTCATGCAGGGGCTCCGGTCTTGGACGGCTCGGCGGCTACTTTAGGACAATTCCCACATCCCAGCCAGCGCACCGCAATTGGGCACCTCTAGCACGGGGATCCGAGGCCGATTTTAGCGGCCATATCGTGACTGGTCGTTCACTTTCGACCTTTGACATCAGCGTTTCTTGTCTATATTTTTTCGTTTCTGAATAAATGGTGCACTTATAAGGTGCACTTCCTACATCTGCCCGGGGTCAATGGGGATAGACACCGGGCTTTGCTGTCGAGCGCCACGCGCCTCACAACAAAAAAAACGAGGTCATACATGACGACTGCTCTACGCCAACCCACGCTGTCCAGCCAATGCCTGGCCGAGTTCCTCGGCACCGCCCTGTTGATCTTTTTCGGTACCGGCTGCGTTGCCGCCCTCAAGGTCGCCGGCGCCAGCTTCGGCCTATGGGAAATCAGTATCATCTGGGGCGTCGGCGTGAGCATGGCGATCTACCTCACCGCCGGCATTTCCGGCGCGCACCTGAACCCGGCCGTGAGCATCGCCCTCACCCTGTTTGCCGGTTTCGACAAACGCAAGCTGCCCTTCTACATGCTGGCCCAGGTGTGCGGCGCGTTCTGTGGGGCAGCGCTGGTGTATACCCTGTACAGCAACCTGTTCTTCGATTTCGAACAGGCCCACACCATGTTGCGCGGTAGCGAAGCCAGCCTGGAGCTGGCCTCGGTATTCTCCACCTACCCACACCCGTCGCTGTCCACCGGCCAGGCATTTCTGGTGGAAGTGGTGATCACCGCCATCCTGATGGCCGTGATCATGGCCCTGACCGACGACAACAACGGCCTGCCACGCGGAGCCATGGCACCGCTGCTGATCGGCCTGCTGATTGCCGTGATCGGCAGTGCCATGGGCCCCTTGACCGGCTTCGCGATGAACCCGGCCCGCGACTTCGGGCCAAAACTCATGACTTTCCTGGCCGGCTGGGGCGAAATCGCCTTCACTGGCGGGCGGGATATTCCTTATTTCCTGGTTCCGGTGTTCGCACCGATCCTTGGCGCCTGCGTGGGTGCCGCGACCTATCGCGGCCTTATCGCCCGCAACTTGCCAACGGCACCTGCCGCGAACCCTGAGACAAATGACATCCGCCAGGGCGATACTCAAGCCAGTTGATGCCGGCATCACGCCCAGCCCTGACCCCCTATTTTTGCAAGGCCTACGACCATGACAGACACCCAGGATAAGAACTACATCATCGCCCTGGACCAGGGCACCACCAGTTCGCGGGCGATCATTTTCGACCGCGACGCCAATGTGGTGGGTACCTCCCAGCGCGAGTTCGCCCAGCACTACCCGCAGGCGGGCTGGGTCGAGCACGACCCGATGGAGATCTTCGCCACGCAAAGCGCGACCATGGTCGAAGCCTTGGCCCAGGCCGGTATCAGCCACGCTCAGGTCGCCGCACTGGGCATTACCAACCAGCGCGAAACCACCGTGGTATGGGACAAGGAAACCGGTCGCCCGGTGTACAATGCCATCGTCTGGCAGTGCCGCCGCAGTACCGAAATTTGTGCCCAGCTCAAGCGTGACGGGCATGAAGCCTACATTCGCGAAACAACCGGCCTGGTCACCGACCCCTACTTCTCTGGCACCAAGCTGAAGTGGATCCTCGACAACGTCGAGGGCGCCCGCGAACGCGCCGAGCGTGGCGAGCTGCTGTTCGGCACCATCGATACCTGGCTGATCTGGAAGTTCTCCGGCGGCAAGGTACACGTCACCGACTACACCAATGCCTCGCGCACACTGATGTTCAACATCCACAGCCTGCAGTGGGATGACAAGCTGCTGGAGATCCTCGGCATCCCGCGCCAGATGCTGCCAGAGGTGCGCCCGTCCTCGGAAGTGTACGGCCACACCAAGAGTGGCATCGCCATCGCCGGTATCGCCGGCGACCAGCAGTCGGCACTCTTTGGCCAGATGTGCGTGGAGCCAGGCCAGGCCAAGAACACCTACGGCACCGGCTGCTTCCTGCTGATGAACACCGGCGACAAGGCGGTAACGTCGTCGCATGGCCTGCTCACCACCATCGCCTGCGGCCCGCGTGGCGAGGTGGCCTATGCGCTGGAGGGTGCGGTGTTCAACGGTGGCTCCACCGTGCAATGGCTGCGTGACGAACTGAAAATCGTCAACGATGCTTTGGATACCGAGTACTTCGCCAGCAAGGTCAAGGACAGCAACGGCGTCTATCTGGTGCCCGCCTTCACCGGCCTGGGTGCCCCGTACTGGGACCCGTATGCCCGTGGCGCGCTGTTCGGCCTGACCCGTGGCGTGAAGGTGGACCACATTATCCGCGCCGCACTGGAGTCGATCGCTTACCAGACCCGCGATGTACTCGACGCCATGCAACAAGATTGCGGCCAGCGCCTGTCCGAGCTGCGCGTGGACGGCGGTGCGGTGGCCAACAACTTCCTCATGCAGTTCCAGGCCGACATACTCGGCACCTGCGTAGAGCGGCCGAAGATGCGCGAAACCACAGCGCTGGGCGCCGCCTATCTGGCTGGCCTGGCCTGTGGCTTCTGGAGTGGCCTGGACGAGCTGCGCGATAAAGCCATCATCGAGCGCGAATTCAGCCCACAACTGGATGAAGCGCAGAAAGAGAAGCTGTATGCCGGCTGGAAAAAGGCGGTCGAGCGCACCCGTGACTGGGAAGATCACGAGGCGTAATGCCTATCGGGGCCGCCACGCGGCCCCAATCGTCTACTGGCCGTCATCCGCGTCCTACGGCATCATTGCAGAATTTGTCCGGCAGCCCCAAAGGACCGCCCCATGAATCTGCCCCCCCGCCAACAACAAATCCTCGAACTGGTGCGTGAGCGCGGTTACGTCAGTATCGAAGAAATGGCGCAGCTGTTCGTCGTGACACCGCAAACCATCCGCCGTGATATCAACCAGCTGGCCGAACTCAATTTGCTACGTCGCTACCACGGTGGCGCGGCCTACGACTCGAGCGTGGAAAACACCGCTTACGCCATGCGTGCCGACCAGATGCGCGACGAAAAGCAACGCATCGCCGAAGCCGTAGCCCGGCAGATTCCCGACCATGCTTCGGTGTTCATCAACATTGGCACCACCACCGAATCCATCGCCCGGGCACTGCTCAATCACAACCACCTGAAGGTCATTACCAACAACCTGCATGTGGCTGCAATCCTCGCCGCCAAGGATGACTTCGAAGTGCTGGTGGCCGGTGGCACGGTACGCCGCGATGGCGGGGTGGTCGGCCAGGCCAGTGTCGACTTCATCAACCAGTTCAAGGTCGACTTCGCCCTGGTCGGCATCAGCGGCATCGATGAAGACGGCAGCCTGCTCGACTTCGACTATCAGGAAGTGCGGGTATCCCAGGCCATCATCGCCAATGCCAGGCAAGTGATCCTTGCCGCCGACTCCAGCAAGTTCGGGCGCAACGCCATGGTGCGTCTGGGTTCGATCAGCCTGGTCGATTGCCTGGTAACCGACCAGGCGCCAACGACCACCCTCACCCAGTTGCTCAACCAGTACAAGATCCGCCTCGAGGTGGTTTGAGCCGCCTGCGGGCTGCCAAGCGGCCCGCCATTTTCGTAAATGTTCACTTTATTGTCATCTGATCAGTTTTTTCTATAAAGACTGACTGGCGACCGGCTTTCTCTTGCGCTAGTATTTTCGAAAACGAACATCAATGTTCATATTCGATGTGAACAGCCTCAGGAGGCCTTGCCCGTGTCCCAGCCCGTTTCGTCCCAGCCCCCACTCGCCGACTGCTATGACCTCGCCGTGATCGGCGGCGGCATTAATGGCGTGGGCATCGCTGCCGACGCCGCTGGGCGTGGCCTGAAGGTATTTCTTTGCGAGAAGGACGACCTGGCCCAACACACCTCGTCAGCCAGCAGCAAATTGATCCACGGCGGCCTGCGCTACCTGGAGCACTACGAGTTTCGCCTGGTGCGTGAAGCGCTGGCTGAACGCGAAGTGCTGCTGGCCAAGGCACCGCACATCGTCAAACCGATGCGTTTTGTGTTGCCACACCGTCCGCACCTGCGCCCGGCGTGGATGATTCGTGCAGGCCTGTTCCTGTATGACCACCTGGGCAAGCGCAAGCGTCTGGGTGCCTCGCGCAGCCTGCGCTTCGGCCCGGGGTACCCGCTCAAGCCGGCAATCACCCGTGGGTTCGAATACGCGGACTGCGCGGTGGACGACGCACGCCTGGTGGTGCTCAATGCCATGGCGGCTAAAGAAAACGGTGCGGATATCGTCACCCGCACCCGCTGCCTGCGTGCCGAGCGTGTCGATGGCGTGTGGCAGGTCGAGCTGCAGCATGCCGACGGCCACCTGCAGACCATTCGCGCCCGCGCCCTGGTGAACGCCGCCGGCCCATGGGTCGCCAGCTTCATCAAGGACGACCTCAAGCTTGACGCCCCCTACGGTATCCGCCTGATCCAGGGCAGCCACCTCATCGTACCGCGCCTGTACGAAGGCGAACATGCTTACATCCTGCAGAACGAAGACCAGCGCATCGTCTTCTGCATCCCGTACCTGGAGCGTTTCACCCTGATCGGCACCACCGACCGCGAATACAGCGGCGACCCGGCGCAGGTGAAAATCACCGAAGGCGAAACCGACTACCTGCTCAAGGTAGTCAACCAGCACTTCAATCATCAGCTCAGCCGTACCGACATCCTGCACACCTACTCGGGTGTTCGCCCGCTGTGCAATGACGAATCGGACAACCCTTCGGCCGTGACCCGCGACTACACCCTGGCGTTGTCTGCCGGCGAAGGGCAGGCACCCTTGCTGTCGGTCTTTGGCGGCAAGCTCACCACCTACCGCAAATTGGCAGAGTCGGCCATGGGCGAACTCAAACCCTTCTTCGCGCAGATGCGCGGCAGTTGGACCGCAACTGCTCCCTTGCCAGGCGGTGAGCACATGACATCGGTGCAATCGCTAGTAGAAGAAGTGTTAACACGCCACCCTTGGCTGTCAGTGGCTATCGCGCAACGCTGGGCTACCACGTACGGCAGTCGTGTCTGGCGCTTGTTGGAAGGCCTCTCGGGGCCTGAAGGCCTGGGGCAATCATTGGGCGGCGGTCTGTTCGCCTGTGAAGTCGATTACCTGCGTGCCGAGGAATGGGCAGTGACTGCCGACGACATTCTGTGGCGGCGAACCAAGCTGGGGCTGTTCACCTCCAGCGCCGAGCAACTAGCGTTGCAGGAGTTCCTGAAGCAGGCTGCGCCTGGTAACGAAAACGAACGGGCCGCATGAGACAATGCCCCACTGCACACGCCAGCGCCTGAGCAGTGGGGCGATCGTGGCCGGGGCAGTTCAGAGTGGCCAGCGCTCGAAAGCCTCTTCGGTTAAACGCCTGATCAGCTCACGCTCTGCGTCTTCCAGATTCGACTTGAGCTCCTTACAGACAACCAAATAGTCCCCCTCAGTCATTTCTTCGCGCGCAAGCCGCTCGTCAGCAAGCGCCAAGTCGGACTGTTTTGCATCGACCAGCTCTTTGAAACGACGGCTGTAAGTGGCACGTAAGTATTCTTGCCAATAGTCCTGGACCACGAGTGAGTCGACCAGGCGTGCTTGAGTCTCGCCTTCCAGTATCTCGAGCCGGGCCGCGTTGATGTCTGCCGCCGTCACCAAGGACTCGGCTTCATAATGCATGCGCACGGGTTGACCCACCAATTGCAGTGGCGATGCCAACCGGATCCGGTAAGCAAGGTAGGTTTCAACATCGTCGATTCTATCGAGACGGGCCGGCTGCCCCTTGAACAGGTCCCTTAGCCGTTGCAGTTTTCGCGCTGCTACCCGGTCGACTTCCTGCAGCCTGTATATCGAACGGCCCAATCTCAACAATGAGCGCTCGCTCATCATTTCTGCTGAACCTGCGGTCTGGGAGTGGATCAAGGCCCTGACTTCCATCTGGCTGAACACCCACAGCAGACGATCCTCACACGTTGCAATGCCACCTGCCTGCTCGAAGAGCAACTCGCGCAGTTCCGTGTTCTGCTCACATGCCTCGATGATCGCCCATACACGTGCACGATAAAATGCCGGATATTTCAGGTAATCCGGAGAATGGGAAAAGTCGGTCAGGAAACGAAAAAAGTCGGCCGAGCCGGGCTCGGCACGCAAGTTGTCCCATGACGTTTCACGTGTGAGTCGCTGCACACCGGTCGAGCCGGCAAGCCAGCTGGAAAGTTCTGCCTGAGCGAGTACATGTTGGCGATAGCTCGGGCCAGGCTGGCTAACGTGGTCTGCACTGTTCGAAGGTTCAGGCTGTGGCTGCAACAGGCGTTCGCTCGCTTCGTCCAGCGGGTTATCGTGAACGGCTACTTGCTGCAAGCGTACCCGCAGGCCTTCAAGGTCTTCGTTGATTCGGCGGAGCTGGTTATTTCGGAAGTCCGCCCTACCCCGCCACGGCAATTGTTGAATGTCGGCCGGGAATGTAGTTAGCCCTGTAGAACGAAGTCCTAGCTGCTGCAAATGGGGCAAAGCCCTTACCTGTGGTGCCTGCCCCAGCGGATTATGATTGAGCTCGAGTCGCTCCAGATTGACTAGCAAGTTCAGCCTGGAAGCGTCCCCCACTGTCATTACGATCTGATTATGGTCCAGCCGCAATTCGCGTAACCGGGGCAGCGCAGAGACGCCAGCAGGAATGGATGGAAGACGGTTTTCTCGCAGGTCCAGGTATTCAAGATTTGGGAAACGCCTCAGAAAATCGCTGTCGACAGTAGCCAGATTCATGTCCCGCAGCACCAACCGGGTCACGTGATCAAAGCTGACCTCACCCGGTAGTTCAGGCAAGTCTGTCACCCGCTCGCCGCGGATTTCCAACGTGTACGTGCCATTCGCTGTGCGTCCGATCTTGCGCCGCCAGCAACGGCGCACCGCGTTCATCACCCGGGTCCGACGCAAGTAATCCCTGACCGAGGCTTCGGCGCGCCAAAACTGTAATGCCCGCCGCAATTCCAACCATTGGCGATGCAACAACTCATAATCCGACCATGGGTCTCTACCCGCTGCAATGCAATCAAGCAGGTACTGCTGTACCTCATTGTCATCAAGTGTTGGAAATATCTGCCTGATTCCACGCCTCGCTGCTTGCCCTGAGCTCTCTCCACGACCGCTAAGTGGGTAGCCTATGCGCCCATCACCGAAGCGGATCGGCGGCCTCACGCCGCTCACCATTTCAACCTGCCCAATCAACCGTGACGCCAATGCCCGATGCTCTCGCGCATGGGTCGCCAATGTGTCGCTCAATTGCGACTCACTTGATGCTGAACCGCCCACACGAAGCTTCTGATCGTCGCTCATGCTGAGTAACAATGCGCGCATAAGCGTGAGGTCGGTGGGGGTATCGGGTTGAGGGGCATCCGGCATATGAACGGTGTAAGCACCTTCGTCCCGAACAAGGTAGATCACCTTCTGCGCAGATTCGGCACCCGCCCGGCCAACGAGCGGGCCTTGAATGGATCCTGAGCGCAGCTCTACACGATGAGACGCCGGCCAAGGCGCCAATTCATGCACCAGGCCGAGCGCCAGCTTCTCCGTATCCTCGCAGACAGCCTGCCACTGGCGCAGACCGGCACAGGCGCGGTCCAGGCGGCTGTCGCGCAAAAACCAGCGGACTCGCTCTGCCATAACCAAAGGTACTTTGCCCGAACTCTCGAGTTGCTCAAGTACCTGGCTGCTGACCTGGCTGCATATCTCCTGCGCCCCCCGCGCCGTGAGCCCCGGAAAATCCCGCCGTAGCAGCGTTTCTGGTGCGTCGTCGGCTTCCTGGCCCTTGGCAACCATCAGCTCAACGTTGCTCGGTGTCATGTCGGGATGTAATTCGTGAAGTCGATAGCGCTCCATGGCATCCGCCAAGCGTGCGGGCACAGGTGCATTCTCCAGGTTCAGTTGCCTCAATCGCGCTTCATCGAACCCTGTGCTATCGAGCACCGCGGTAGCCTGTTGCTGAGTGACACCGGCGTACTCATCAGCCAGCCGTCGCAGCAGCAGCAGGTCTTCTGCCCAGGTCTCTGGACGCTCTAGCCCGTGCCGCCAGGTTCCTCCCTCCGTGGGCTCAAGCCTAGGGCGATAACGGTTTTCACGAGAGGGGTGACGTATCAACAATTGCGTTCCGTCATCTGAACGGGCCAGCGGGTACGTGCCTTCCTGCTTATGCAAATGCCAGCCAGATTCATCCGGGTGAATTTTCCCCACGAAAGATTGGCCCTGATGCACCGTTTTGTAAGACGACAGATCGTTGGAGCACAGCTTGACCCGACCACTGGCCACAATGGGTGTCAGATCATCGACAAAGGCTATACGTTCAAGCACCTTGCTCCCGGCAGCGGAAACGCCGCCCACAACTGCACCTACTGCCAATGTTTCTGCCACTGAAAACAGGTGCCCCAGCGCCGCTTCACGATCACCTATCTGCCAATCTTCATAACCTTCATAGACCTCGTCAGCAATCTGCAACGCTGTGATTCCAAGCATCACCTCCCCCAACACGGGTACGAACAGCCCTGCCAGCCCTAACAAGGTCAGCCCGACATTTTCGTAGCTGCTTAAACGTTCTGTGCGAGCCGCTGCGTCCTCGACCCCGGTCGGTACGGCCAACGCTTGTGCGTCATCGATGATTTTCTGGATGCACCGGGCACGCAGGTAGATAAACAGGGGCTCGCTGATCTGGACGTGACGGCCATCAAGCTCCAACGCCCGGCCTGCTTTGGTGGCCGCCTGCAAGCGGTCGAGGGTCATCATGAACGCAACGCGTTCCTGCTCCGCGATAAACCTGCTGAAGAACTGGCGGTAGCCCGGGCTTCGTAAGTTCAGCCCGAGCGCCTTGTACAAAGACGCCCATGATGCAAATCGCCTTACCGCCTGGACAGGGTCACCGGGTATCCAGACGACAATTTCGAGTAACGTGAAGCGCTTCTCATCCCAGGCTTCAATGGCCACCACCCCTTGCGCGGCCTTGCCCAGCACATACAGTTGCCGATGCTTGAGCACTGATGTATCTGCCGGCACGATTGGCTTGGGGGTGAAAACCCTCAACATCCGCAGATAGCTGCTTTCATCGATGTGCCCCTTGATGGCTGCATAACGCACCGCTGCCTCCATTGCGGCGCGCATCGATTCTTCAAACAACGCTTCGACATGCTTTCGACGCTGACCTGCAACCTCCCCTTTAGCGTCAACAGGGAACAAATGTTGATGCAACAGCGCCTGGTAGCGCGCACCGATATCCAGCGCCCGACAAAGCTTGGCGAACTGAACAAATGAAACCTGCAAAGGCGTACCCGACGCGCGCTCGAGCTTTCGACGCACCCTCGGCCGAGCTTCCAGCTCCTCCAAGGCAAAATTGTGCAGTGCCGCCGATAACAACGGAATGGACGATGTGCGAACCGTAGCCACAATGGGCGGAAGAGGAAAAATGCTTGGGAATTCCCTCTTCACCACCGTACACAGCAAAGCCGTGCGGGTATCCACCCTGATGTTGAACTCCTTGCGCAATTGCGCCTCAAGCAAGGGTTGTGCAAATTCATCAAGCCCCGGAATGCCGGCGAACACTTGCCGGAGTTGCTCGGCTGCTTTCTGCTCCTGCTTCAAGGCCTGGTGAAACTGCTGGAGGGACTCGCTGGCTGTAGTCTTGACCCAATCCGGCAGCTGCCGGACGATCAAGGCGTCTACGGACGCGGGTGGAAACAATTTGCTATTTGCTGCGCTCATTGGCTCGCCTCGAAAAAGAAAGCGAGAGTCCCTCAGCGACAGCCGACAAAGTGGTAATTAGTTCTCAAGCCCCATAAAAAATCACCCGTTCGGATAACCGAACACACTACCGATCACTCATTCGGAAAGCCGATCGAAAAACGCCTCACAATCGGTAAGAAAAAACTCGATTGCGCCTTTTTCCGGGGCGTTATGATCGATGTCAGAGCTTGGCACGACTCATGCTCTACACTTGGTAGCCGAATGCTCTCGCTTCTTGCGGTATTCGTTGAACGAAAGAGTCCGCCAACGGCTCCATAAAAAAAACAAACACGTCGAGGAAAATTTGATGCGCATCGTTCGTCAATTGCTGGGCGCCGCCATCGCGGCCGCTGTGATCGCTTCGCCGGCCATGGCCGAAGAACTGACCGGCACCCTGAAGAAGATCAAGGAATCGGGCACCATCACCCTGGGCCACCGCGACTCCTCCATCCCGTTTTCCTACCTGGCCGGCAAGCCCGAGCCCGTGGGCTACTCGCATGACATCCAGTTGGCTGTCGTCGACGCCCTGAAGAAGCAACTGGGTACGGACATCAAGGTCCGTTACAACCTGGTCACCTCCCAGACCCGCATCCCGCTGGTGCAGAACGGCACCGTCGACCTGGAGTGCGGTTCCACCACCAACAACGTCGAGCGCCAGCAGCAAGTCGGCTTCTCGGTCGGCATCTTCGAAGTCGGTACCCGCCTGCTGACCAAGGTCAAGGACGGTCAGCCGGCATACAAAGACTTCCCGGACCTGGCCGGCAAGAACGTGGTAACCACCGCGGGCACCACGTCCGAACGCATCCTCAAGGCGATGAACGCCGACAAGCAGATGAAGATGAACGTGATTTCCGCCAAGGACCACGGTGAAGCCTTCAACATGCTCGAAAGCGGCCGCGCCGTGGCTTTCATGATGGACGACGCCCTGCTCGCCGGCGAAATGGCCAAGGCCCGCAAACCGTCGGACTGGGTCATCACCGGTACCCCGCAGTCGTACGAAATCTACGGCTGCATGGTGCGCAAGGATGACGCAGCCTTCAAGAAAGCGGTCGATGACGCCATCGTCGGTTACTTCAAGTCGGGCGAAGTCAACAAGAGCTACGACAAGTGGTTCCAGCAGCCGATCCCGCCAAAGGGCCTGAATCTGCAGTTCCCGATGAGCGAAGAGCTGAAGAAACTGATCGCCGAGCCGACCGACAAGGCAGCGGACGAGAAGAAGTCCTGATCCTCAGCGTTTAGTGGCCTGATGCGCTTCCGCGCACGATTGAACCCACAGGCCGCAACATTAGTGTCTACCCTTTCATCCGAGGGCGCCCAGCGCCCCCGGATGCTCGAAGGTGCCCGTGAAACAACCGTCTGAGGGGAAATCCCGATGAATTACAACTGGGACTGGGGCGTGTTCTTCAAGTCCACCGGCGTGGGCAGCGAGACTTATCTGGACTGGTACGTCACCGGTCTGGGCTGGACCATCGCCATCGCCATTTCCGCCTGGATCATCGCCTTGCTGCTGGGCTCGGTGCTCGGTGTGATGCGTACCGTGCCGAACCGCGTGGTATCCGGTATCGCGACCGCCTATGTGGAGCTGTTCCGCAACGTGCCGCTGCTGGTGCAGCTGTTCATCTGGTACTTCCTGGTACCGGACCTGCTGCCCGAAGGCCTGCAGGAATGGTTCAAGCAAGACCTCAACCCGACGACCTCGGCACTGATCAGCGTGGTGATCTGCCTGGGCCTGTTCACCGCCGCCCGCGTGTGTGAACAGGTACGTACCGGTATCCAGGCGCTGCCCCGCGGCCAGGAAGCCGCTGCCCGTGCCATGGGCTTCAGCCTGCCGCAGATCTACACCAACGTGCTGCTGCCGCAAGCCTACCGGATCATCATTCCGCCGCTCACGTCAGAATTCTTGAACGTGTTCAAGAACTCCTCGGTGGCGTCACTGATCGGCCTGATGGAGCTGCTGGCACAAACCAAGCAAACCGCCGAGTTCTCGGCCAACCTGTTCGAGGCCTTTACCCTGGCCACGCTGATCTACTTCACCCTGAACATGGGCCTCATGCTGCTGATGCGCATGGTCGAGAAGAAAGTCTCGGTGCCAGGCCTGATTTCCGTAGGGGGCAAATAAATGGACATGGATTTCAGCGAAATCATCCCGGCCCTGCCTGCCCTGTGGGAAGGCATGGTCATGACCCTGCAACTGATGGTCATGGGCGTGGTCGGCGGCATCGTGCTGGGCACCCTGCTGGCGCTGATGCGCCTGTCGTCGAACAAGCTGCTGTCGAACGTGGCCGGCGCCTACGTCAACTACTTCCGTTCCATCCCGCTGCTGCTGGTGATCACCTGGTTCTATCTGGCGGTGCCGTTCGTGCTGCGCTGGATCACCGGCGAGGACACCCCGGTGGGTGCCTTCACCTCGTGCGTGGTGGCGTTCATGATGTTCGAGGCCGCGTACTTCTGCGAAATCGTCCGCGCCGGCGTGCAGTCGATTTCCAAGGGCCAGATGGGCGCAGCCCAGGCCCTGGGCATGACCTACGGCCAGACCATGCGCCTGATCATCCTGCCCCAGGCCTTCCGCAAGATGACCCCGCTGCTGCTGCAGCAGAGCATCATTCTGTTCCAGGACACCTCGCTGGTGTACACCGTGGGCCTGGTGGACTTCCTCAACTCGGCACGTTCCAACGGCGACATCATAGGGCGCTCCCATGAGTTCCTGATCTTCGCCGGTGTCGTGTACTTCCTCATCAGCTTCTCCGCTTCGTGGCTGGTCAAGCGCCTGCAAAAAAGGATCACCGTATGATTTCCATCAAGAACGTCAACAAGTGGTACGGGGACTTCCAGGTACTGACCGACTGCAGCACCGAGGTCAAGAAGGGTGAAGTAGTGGTGGTGTGTGGCCCGTCGGGTTCGGGCAAGTCCACCCTGATCAAGTGCGTAAACGCCCTGGAACCCTTCCAGAAAGGTGACATCGTGGTCGATGGCACCTCGATTGCCGACCCGAAGACCAACCTGCCCAAGCTGCGCTCCCGGGTTGGCATGGTGTTCCAGCACTTCGAGCTGTTCCCGCACCTGTCCATCACCGAGAACCTGACCATTGCCCAGCGCAAGGTGCTCGGTCGCAGCGAAGCGGAAGCGACCAAGAAGGGCCTGGCCCTGCTCGACCGCGTCGGCCTCGGTGCCCACGCCAAGAAACACCCCGGCCAGCTTTCCGGTGGCCAGCAGCAGCGTGTGGCCATCGCCCGCGCCCTGTCGATGGACCCGATCGTCATGCTGTTCGACGAACCGACCTCGGCGCTGGACCCGGAAATGGTCAATGAAGTACTGGACGTCATGGTGGAGCTGGCCCACGAAGGCATGACCATGATGTGCGTGACCCACGAAATGGGCTTCGCCCGCAAAGTGGCCAACCGCGTCATCTTCATGGACAAGGGCAACATCATCGAGGACTGCCAGAAGGAAGACTTCTTCGGCAACCCGTCGGCCCGCCACGAGCGTACCCAGCACTTCCTCAGCAAGATCCTGCAACACTGATTTTGCTTCACAGAACCGGTCGGCGCCGCTGCCCTTTCGGGCAGTTGGCGCTGGTCGTGACAAGGCCACTGTGATGAAATGCGACCCTTCGCTTCTTCTCCCTGCCAAGCCTGCCGTGAATTCCCGCCTGCTCCGCCAATTGCTGTTGCCGCCCCTGATCATCCTGCTGATGGTCGGCCTGGGAATGGCTGGCTACCTGATCAGCGAAAGCAACGGCATTCGCACCCTCAGCGAAAACGGTGAGCGCCAGCTGGAGCTGCACGCGCGCACGGTCGAAAGCGAAATCAGCAAGTACACCTATCTGCCGAGCCTGCTGGAGCTGGAAGACAGCGTCTCGCACCTGCTCACCGACCCGGACGGCGGCTCACGGCAAACGGTAAACGAATACCTTGAGGGCCTGAACCGGCGCAGCCGCAGCCGGGCCATCTTCGTTCTCGATACCAATGGCCGGGTACAGGCCACCAGCAACTGGCGCGACGCCGACTCGTTCCTGGGTGAAGACCTGTCGTTCCGCGCCTACTTCCAGACAGCCGTGCGCGGTGAGCCTGGGCGTTTCTATGGCATCGGCAGCACCACCGGCGAGGCTGGCTACTACCTGGCTCATGGCCTGGAGGAGCACGGCAAGATCATCGGCGTGGCCGTGATCAAGGTGCGCCTGGACACGCTCGAGGAGCGCTGGCAACGTGCCCGTCTGGAGGCGTTCGTCAGTGACGAGAACGGCATCATCATCCTTTCCAGCGACCCGGCCCGACGCCTGAAATCGGTGCGCCCGCTGACCCCGCAAATCAAGGAGCGCCTGGCGCGCAGCCTGCAATACTACTGGTGGCCGCTGAACGAGTTGCAGCCACTGGCCCGGGAAACCCTGGCCGATGGCGTGGAAAAACTGACCTTCCCGGCCAACAGCGAAACCGCAAAAGGCAAACCCCACGAGGTTGCCTACCTGGCGCAGACCCGTCGCCTGGTGGATACACCCTGGCATTTCACCCTGCTGACCCCGCTGCAGGACCTGCGCCGCGAGTCCATGGTGCAGGGCATCCTGGTGGGCGTGGCGTTCGCCTTGCTGGCGATCCTCGGCATCGCCTGGAACGAGCGACGCAAGGTCATCGCCACCCGCCTGGCAGCCCGTGAAGCCCTTGAGGAAGCGAATAGCCAGCTGGAGCGGCGGATTGCCGAGCGCACCGCCGACCTGCGTGCCAGCAACGAACGCCTGAAGGGGCAAATTCGCGAGCGCCGGCATGCCGAGCAAACCTTGCGCCACGCCCAGGATGAGTTGGTGCAGGCCGGTAAGCTGGCGGCCATCGGGCAAATGTCCACCAGTATCGCCCATGAGCTGAACCAGCCGCTGGCCGCGTTGCGCACCTTGTCTGGCAACACGGTGCGTTTCCTCGAACGTGGGGCACTGGAAACCGCCAGCACCAACCTGCGCACCATGAACGACCTGATTGACCGCATGGGCCGCATCACCGCCAGCCTGCGCTCCTTCGCCCGGCGCGGCGATGACAGCGGCCAGGCCTCGCTGGCCAAGGCGGTGGAGGCGACCTTGCAAGTATTGGCCAACCGCATCAGCGCCTGCCATTTGCAGTTGCACCACCAGTTCGACGACCAGCAGCTGGCTATCGACCAGACGCGCCTCGAACAGATTCTGGTCAACCTGATCGGCAACGCGCTTGATGCCATGGCCGCGCAACCGCTGCCCGAGCTATGGCTGGAAGGCGAACTGCAGGGCGACAAGTACCGCTTGCAGGTGCGCGACAATGGCCACGGCATCGATGCCGAGGCGCGCAAGCACCTGTTCGAACCTTTCTTCACCACCAAACCGGGCGAACATGGCCTGGGCCTGGGCCTGACCTTGTCGGCGAGCCTTGCCGCCGCCGCCAAGGGCAGCCTCAACGTCGAGCACCCCGCCACTGGCGGCACGGCCTTCGTCCTGGCCTTGCCCCTGGTTTCTCCCCCTAGCGAATCGGCAGAGCACCCATGAACCAAGCGCCTCTTACCGTACTGATCGTCGAAGACGACCCGCATGTGCTGCTCGGCTGCCAGCAGGCGCTGGCGCTGGAAGATATCGCCTGCGAAGGCGTGGGCAGCGCCGAACAGGCGCTGGAACGCATCGGCGACGATTTCGCCGGCATTGTCGTCAGTGACATCCGCCTACCGGGCATTGACGGCCTGGAACTGCTCAACCGCCTGAAGGCCCGTGATCGCAGCCTGCCGGTGGTGCTGATCACCGGCCATGGCGATATCGACATGGCCGTCGGCGCCATGCGTAACGGCGCCTACGACTTCATGGAAAAACCGTTCTCCCCCGAGCGCCTGGTCGATGTGGTGCGCCGCGCACTGGAGCAACGCGGGCTGTCGCGAGAAGTGGTGGCCCTACGGCGCCAACTGGCCGGACAGAGCAGCCTTGAGGGCCGCATCATTGGCCGTTCCCCCGCCATGGAGCACTTGCGCGAACTGATCGCCAACGTCGCCGATACCTCAGCCAACGTGCTGATCGAAGGCGAAACCGGTACCGGGAAAGAGCTGGTCGCACGCTGCCTGCACGACTTCAGCCGCCGCCAGAGCCAACCGTTCGTGGCGCTGAACTGTGGCGGCCTGCCGGAAAACCTGTTCGAAAGCGAGATTTTTGGCCATGAGGCCAACGCCTTCACCGGCGCCGGCAAACGCCGCATCGGCAAGATCGAGCACGCCAACGGCGGCACGCTGTTCCTCGATGAAGTCGAGAGCATGCCGATCAACCTGCAGATCAAGCTGCTGCGCGTGCTGCAGGAACGTACCCTGGAACGATTGGGCTCTAACCAGAGCATCCCGGTGGATTGCCGGGTAATTGCCGCGACCAAGGCCGACCTCGACAGCATGGGCCAGAGCGGCCAGTTCCGCAGCGACCTGTATTACCGGCTGAACGTGGTCACCCTGGAACTGCCGCCACTGCGCGAGCGCCGCGAAGACATCCTGCAACTGTTCGAACACTTCCTCCAGCAGTCGGCCTTGCGCTTCGACCGGGAAACCCCGACGCTGGACAGTCAGACCTTGTCGCGCCTGATGGCCCACGATTGGCCGGGCAATGTGCGCGAGTTGCGCAACGTGGCCGAACGCTATGCGCTTGGCCTGCCGGCGTTCAAGAAAGGCCCCAGCGGTGGCGCCAGCCAAGGTTTGGGCTTTGCCGAGGCGGTGGAAGCGTTTGAACGCAACCTGCTCAGCGACGCCCTGCAACGCACCGGGGGCAACCTGAGCCAAGCCAGCCAGGAGCTGGGCATGGCCAAGACCACGTTGTTCGACAAAGTGAAGAAATACGGCCTCGGCTGACCTCAACCCAAACTGGAATAACAACGTGGATCTGGTATTCAAAGCGGCCTTGGGCGCTGGTGTGGTACTGCTGCTGGCGGTGCTGTCAAAGACGCGTAACTATTACATCGCCGGGCTGGTGCCGCTGTTCCCCACTTTTGCCCTGATTGCCCATTACATTGTTGGCAAGGGGCGCAGCATTGCCGACCTGAAGACCACCATCCTGTTCGGCATGTGGTCGATCATTCCGTATTTCGTGTACCTGGCGACCCTGTATGTATTGGTTGACCGCCTGCGCCTGGAGGCATCGCTGGCACTGGCCACGGTGGCCTGGCTGATGGCCGCGACCGTGCTGGTGACCTTGTGGGTGCGGATGCACTGATTGATATCGGCGCGGGTTTCAGAGCCCTGCGATATGCGTGACATCCTGCCGATGCGCTTGCAGATAAGGCAACACAGCCCCCAGCAGCGGCGCTTTGAACGGCTCCTGGAAGCGGTGTGCCAGCCCTGGTATCAAGCGCAGCTGGCTGCCTTGAATATGCGCCGCCAGGTGCACACCATGCATCACCGGCAGCAACGGGTCAGCCGTGCCGTGCACCACCAGGGTCGGCACCCTCAACTGGTTCAATAGCTCGACGCGGCTTGGCTCGGCCAGGATCGCCATGATCTGGCGCTTGGCCCCGTCCGGGTTGAACGCCCGGTCGTAAGCCACCGCTGCCTGGTGCAGCAACACGGCGCGGTCGTCCCGCACCTCTGGGCTGCCCAACGCCGCCAGCAGGTCGGCCTGCTGCTCGATGGCCACCTCGCGGTTTGGCGCACTACGCCGGGCCAGCAACTGTACCAGCGCCGGGGCCGGCGCCGGCAACCCCGCCGCCCCGGAACTGGACATGACCAACGTCAGGCTGCGCACGCGCTCGGGAGCCATGGCTGCCAGGTGCTGGGCGATCATGCCGCCCATGCTCACGCCCAGTACATGAAACTGGCGCACCCCCAAGGCGTCCATCAGGCGTAAGCCATCGTCTGCCATGTCGGTCAGCGTATAAGGCGCCGCCACTGGCAAGCCCAGCTTGTAACGCAGCAGCTCCACCGTCAGGTTTGCCGACGGCGGCACCTGGTTCCAGCGTGACAGCCCGACATCGCGGTTGTCGTAGCGGATAACCCTGAAACCTTGGCGACACAATGCCTCGACCACATCGTCCGGCCAGTGGATCAGTTGCCCGCCCAGCCCCATGACCAGTAGCAAGGCCGGATCACGCGGCGCGCCCACGCTCTGGTACACCAGGCTGACCGCACCCAGCTCGGCGCGCTGCACCGGTACGTGAGCGTCACAACGCTGTTCGGCGAAGCTGGCAGGTACGCTGAAAAGGAAGATAAGAAAAAGCCAAAAAGCCCGCATGAAAGAAACACCAGAATGCAGATCCCCAGTAAAGCGCGAGTCTGATGAATTCTGTTCGGGCGCGCTGCCACAGTTCGGTGACATTTTCATGACTCCCGCCAGGCGGTGCGGCTGAACGCCCAGTCGACAGGCACGGCAACATGAGAGAAACTCAACTCATTCCCTGCTTCTTCAATCCCACACACCGGAGTCAGCTGTGCTGGAGATCCGTCACCTGAAAACCCTTCATGCCCTGCGCGAAGCCGACAGCTTGGTGGAAGCCGCCGAGCGCCTGCACCTGACCCAGTCGGCGCTGTCGCATCAGTTCAAGGAGCTGGAAGAGCGCCTGGGCCTGCCCCTGTTCGTGCGCAAGACCAAGCCGATCCGCTTCACCAGTGCCGGGCTGCGCCTGCTGCAACTGGCCGATGCCACCCTGCCACTGCTGCGCGGCGCCGAGCGCGACATTGCGCGCCTGGCCGGTGGCACCGCCGGGCGCCTGCACATGGCCATCGAATGCCACAGCTGCTTCCAGTGGCTGATGCCGACCATCGACCAGTTCCGCGATGCTTGGCCGGAAGTGGAGCTGGACCTGGCCTCCGGCTTTGCCTTCGCCCCGCTGCCGGCACTGGCACGCGGCGACCTGGACCTGGTGGTGACTTCCGACCCGGTGGACCTGGCAGGTATCACGTATGTGCCGCTGTTCACGTACGAAGCGATGCTGGCCGTGGCCAACCAGCACGCGCTGGCCAGCAAGCCCTACATCGTGCCGCAAGACTTGCTCGACCAGACGCTGATCACCTACCCGGTGGAGCGCGACCGCCTGGACATCTTCACCCGCTTCCTGGAGCCGGCCGACATCGAGCCGGCTGCCGTGCGCACGTCGGAGCTGACGGTGATGATGATGCAACTGGTGGCCAGCGGCCGTGGGGTCTGCGGCATGCCGCACTGGGCACTGCACGAATACAGCTCGCGCGGCTATGTAAAGGGCAAGCGCCTGGGTGAAAAAGGCCTGTTCGCCACCCTATATGCTGCCGTGCGCACCGACATGCTCGATGCGCCGTACATGCGCGACTTCCTGTTGACCGCCAAAGATACCTCGTTCGCCACGCTCGACGGCGTCAGCGCGGTGCGCTGACTGCCTGGCGGTACAGCGGCAGTATCAGGTCGCGGGTCAAAGGCGCCAGCGGCAGGGCTGGTGCCTGATCGGCAGCCAGCCACACCACCTCTTCGATCTCCGCAGCCGGCGTTACCGGCGCGGCGCTGTCGACACGGAACAGTTCGGCTTGCACCTCGAAGCCTGGTTCGTTCGCGGCCGGGGCACTGAACCGGCCCAGGTGCACGGCCTGGTCCGCGTTGATGTTCAGCCCCAGCTCTTCATGCAGTTCACGCACCAGCGCCTGCACCGGTGATTCACCGGCATCGATCTTGCCACCTGGCTGCATGAAGGCCTCGGTGCCACGCTTGCGCACCAGCAAGGTACGGCCCTGGGGGTCGATCAGCAAGGCAGCGGCGATGCGGATGATGTTGGCCATGGGAGGGCTCGCTGGAAATAATGGCCGGGGAGGATCCCATGGGGATCATTGGCCTGACAAGGCCAGCGCACACAAGAAGACAGCTGCTGCCACAGGGCATGTGTTCCGGCTGTGGTCATACCCTCGATTCGAGAATGGTTTTCGCTACCCCGATTTTAATTTGCAGCGCCCCGCAACTTGGCTATGGTCGGGGTTTGCCCCCAGGCCCTGAGCCTGACCGCGCCATCGCAAGGACCCGTATGAGCCTGTCACTTCTCAGTCGCTACGCCTTCTTCGCCGCCTGTGTGCTGTTCACCCTGGCGAGCCTGCCTTTCACCCACCACGAATGGCTGTGGCCGTTCACCCTGACCACTGGCATCCTCAGCCTGATCGGCATATTCGACCTGCTGCAGCAACGCCATGCGGTGCGCCGCAACTACCCGATCCTGGGCAACATCCGCTACCTGGTCGAAGCCATTCGCCCGGAAATCCGCCAGTACCTGCTGGAATCGGACAGCGACGCCTTGCCGTTCTCCCGTGCCCAGCGTTCGCTGGTGTATGCCCGGGCGAAGAACGAAGCCTCGGACAAGCCATTCGGCACCCTGATCGATGTGTACGAGTCCGGCTTCGAGTTCATCGGCCACTCCATGCGCCCGGCGCCGCTGGCCGACCCGTCCAGCTTCCGCGTCATTGTCGGCGGGCCGCAGTGCAGCCAGCCGTACTCGGCGTCGATTTTCAACATTTCGGCAATGAGCTTCGGCTCGCTCAGCGCCAACGCCATCCGCGCCCTCAACCAGGGTGCCAAGCTGGGTAATTTCCACCATGACACCGGGGAGGGCAGCATCAGTCCTTACCACCGCGAGCACGGTGGCGACCTGGTCTGGGAACTGGGCAGTGGCTACTTCGGTTGCCGCACGCCAGACGGGCGCTTCGACCCCGAACGCTTCGCCGCCCAGGCGCGCAGCCCGCAGGTGCGCATGATCGAGATCAAGATGAGCCAGGGCGCCAAACCCGGCCATGGCGGCATTCTGCCCAAACACAAGGTCACCCAGGAAATCGCCGAGACCCGTGGCGTGCTGATGGGTGAGGACTGCATCTCGCCGTCGCGCCACAGCGCTTTCTCTACGCCAATCGAGATGATGCAGTTCATCGCACAGCTGCGTGAATTGTCCGGTGGCAAACCCGTCGGTTTCAAATTCTGCCTTGGCCACCCTTGGGAGTTCATGGGCATTGCCAAAGCCATGCTGGAAACCGGCATCCTGCCCGACTTCATTGTTATCGATGGCAAGGAAGGCGGCACCGGCGCGGCGCCGGTGGAATTCACCGACCATATCGGCGTGCCACTACGCGAAGGGTTGCTGTTCGTGCACAACACCCTGGTGGGCCTTAACTTGCGCGACAAGATCAAGCTCGGGGCCAGCGGCAAGATTGTCAGCGCCTTCGACATCGCCAGCGTACTGGCGATTGGCGCTGACTGGGCAAACTCGGCACGCGGCTTCATGTTCGCCATCGGTTGTATTCAGTCGCAGAGCTGCCACACCAACAAGTGCCCGACCGGCGTGGCGACACAAGACCCACTACGCCAGCGTGCGCTGGTGGTGCCGGACAAGGCCCAGCGGGTATTGAACTTCCACCACAACACCCTGCGTGCCCTGGCTGAAATGCTCGCGGCGGCAGGCCTGGAGCACCCTGCGCAGCTGGAGGCCAAGCACCTGGTGCGGCGCATCTCGGCCACCGAGATCAAGCTGTTCTCGCAGATGCATGTGTTCTTGAAGCCAGGAGAGCTGCTGACGGGCGAGGTGAACGGGCAGTTCTATTCGCGCATGTGGCAACTGGCCCGGGCGGACAGTTTTGAACCGCACAGTGAAGTAGCTGCCTGAGAGAGCCCCGGGGCTGCTGCGCAGCCCCGGCTATTTCAGATCAGGACGCGGTATTTGCTACACCTTGAGCTTCTTTCGGCGCCAGGCGGAACGCGTAATACAACACCGTCAACAGCACCAGGAACGCCGGGCCGATGTACAGGGCCACACGGGTATCCTCGAAGTACGCCATCAAGCCAACCACCAGCACCAGGAACGCCAGCGCCAGGTAGGAGCTCAGCGGCCACAGCCACATACGGTACTTCAGTGCCTTGCGCTCGGCGGTGGTAAGGCCTGCGCGGAACTTGAGCTGTGCGAGCAGAATCATCACCCAGGTCCAGATCGCGCCGAAGGTAGCGATCGAGGTGACCCAGACAAAGACCTTTTCCGGCACCAGATAGTTGGCCAGTACACCCAGCAACAGCGCGCCGATCGACAGCAGCAGCGCATTGCGCGGTACCCCATTCTTCGAAGTACGGGCGAAGGCCGCCGGGGCCTGGCCGTTCTGCGCCAGGCTGTAGAGCATGCGCCCGGTGCTGAAGATGCCGCCGTTGCACGACGACAGTGCCGCTGTGATGACCACGAAGTTGATGATGCCGGCCGCAGTCTTGATACCGAGGCGCTCGAAGGTCATCACGAACGGGCTGCCCTGGCTGCCGATTTCGTTCCACGGGTAGATCGACAGGATCACGAACAACGCGCCCACGTAGAACAGCAGGATGCGCCAGAACACCGAGCCGATGGCCTGCGGGATGGTCTTTTGCGGGTTGCGTGCTTCACCGGCGGTCAGGCCGATCATTTCCACGCCCAGGTAAGCGAACATCACCATCTGCAGCGACATCAGCACGCCGGTCACGCCATTGGGCATGAAGCCACCGTTGCTCCACAGGTTGGAAATGCCCATAGCCACACCGTCATTGCCAAAACCAAAGGCGATGATGCCGATACCGCCCAGGACCATGGCGATGATGGTGACGATCTTGATCAGGGCGAACCAGAACTCGAATTCACCGAAAGCCTTCACCGCTACCAGGTTGACCGCGCCCATGCTGCCCAGCGCCGCCAGGGCCCAGATCCAGCGCGGTACGTCGGGGAACCAGATGCCCATGTAGATGGCCACTGCGGTAATTTCGGCAACGCAGGTCACCAGCCACAGGAACCAGTAGTTCCAACCGGTGAGGAAGCCCGCCAGAGGGCCGAGGTAGTCCTGGGCATAGCGGCTGAAGGAGCCGGCGACAGGGTTGTGCACGGCCATTTCACCAAGGGCGCGCATGATCACAAGGATGGCCAGGCCGCCGATGATGTAGGACAGCATGATCGCAGGGCCGGCCATTTCGATGGCCTTGGCCGAACCCAGGAAAAGACCGACACCGATACAGGCGCCCAGCGCCATCAGACGGATGTGCCGTTCGCCCAGTTCACGCTTGAGCGGGCCGCCTTCAGTGGCAGGGCCGTGGGCAGGGTGGTTGCCGACTGGCATAGCAATACAACCTCATTTTGTTATTGGATTTGACCTTCGTGCAGCACCGGCCATGCCGATAGGCGTGGCGTTGGCTTGCCAGACTGGCCTTGTGGGCCGGCCCGTATGCCGGAATAGAGCGCCCGGCAGGTCGAAGGGGGCGAGCAGTATAGGAAGAGCGTTGTAGGGGTTTTCACTGTATATGTGCAGAAATTTGGCGAGAACCCCGGGATCGCGTCACACATATCACGATCGCCCGAGCACCATAGCAACATCCCGGTACGAAGAAACCCACACCAAAGCCGCATAGCCCTACCTCGCCTTTCTTCCCTTCCTACAAATTTTTCACCTCACCCGCTCAACGTCTAAGCTTCAGACAAGCAAGACGAAAATACCTGGCCGGATAGAAGACTATGGGCGCACTGTGGCAATCGGAACCAACCAGAACGGAAGCACCCGAGATACCTCCGGCCGAGACGCCACAACCCAAGTCACCCCGTCAGCGTCGGCTATGGTGGCGGCTGATCATCCTTATTCTGCTGGTGGCGCTGGTTGCCATCGGCTTTGCGGCGTATGACGAATTCCGCACGTCCGAGCTGCAATCGCGAGAATTCAGCAAACTGGCCGGCACGCTGACCTATTCGCTGCAGCCAGGCCCCAGCGATGCCATCGTGTACCCGGGTGAAGGGCCGTTCGACAAACGCCTGGGCTACAGCGCGATGGGCGAGTTCTTGCCACGCCTGCTCAAGCGCGACTACCTGATCAGCGAGCAGGTGAAGTTCTCGCCAGCGTTGATGAACTACGTCGAACACGGGCTGTTCGTGCCTTACATCGAGAAAATCCAGGCCGGCCTGTCGATCACCGACTGCCGTGGCGACACCCTGTACCAGTACAACTACCCGCAGCACCTGTACCCTGATTTTGCAGCGATCCCGCCGGTGATGGTCAACAGCCTGCTGTTCATCGAGAACCGCGACCTGCTCGACACCCAGGACCCGCGCAACAACCCGGCCGTGGACTGGCCACGCTTTGCCAAGGCAGCCTACAGCCAGGTGGCCAAGTACCTGGCCTTGCCCGGCCAGTCCGCTGGCGGCAGTACCTTGGCCACGCAGCTGGAAAAATACCGTCACTCCCCAGACGGCCTGACTGTCTCGGGGGCCGAGAAAATCCGCCAGATGATTTCTGCCAGCGTACGCGCCTACCAAGGTGGCCCTGACACGACTGAGGCTCGTCAGCGTATCGTGCGTGACTACCTCAACAGCGTGCCTCTCTCGGCTGTACCGGGGCATGGCGAAGTGCATGGCATGGCCGAAGGCCTGCGGGTGTGGTACGGCGCCGACTTCGACCAGGTCAACCAGGCCCTGACTTCCACGGCCAGCGACCCCGAGAGCATGGCCGCACGCGGCCTGGCCCTGCGCCAGGTACTGTCACTGATGATTGCCCAGCGCCGCCCCTCGCATTACCTGTCCAAGGGCCGCGTCGAGCTGGCAGAACTGACCGATTCGCACATCCGCGTGCTGGCCGCCAACAAGGTGATCGAGCAGCCCTTGGCCGACGCCGCGCTGGCCAGCAAGGCGGTGTACCGCGACTGGGTTGCGCAGCCGACCATCGTGCCGATTGTGACCAACAAGGGCATCAGCCTGGCACGCAACCGCCTGGCCGCCATGCTCAACCGCCCTTTGTACGACCTCGACCGCCTCGACCTGTCGGCCACCAGCACCTTGCAGGCGGATTTGCAGTTGCAAGTGAGCCAGTACCTGAAGAACCTTGCCGACCCCGAATTCGCGGCGCAGATCGGCCTGATCGGCGAGCGCCTGCTGACCAGCAAGACCACCGACCAGGTGAGCTACAGCTTTACCCTGTTCGAGCGCACCGGCGACGGCTCACGGGTGCGTGTGCAGACCGATAGCACCAACCAGCCTTTCGACATCAACGAAGGCAGCAAGCTGGAGCTGGGCTCGACCGCCAAGCTGCGGGTACTGACCACCTACCTGGAAATCATCGCGCAGCTGCACGACAAGTACGCGGGCAAACCCGCCGCCGAGTTGAAAAAGGTCGAAGTCGCCGAACTCGACCGCATTACCCAGTGGTCGCTGGAGTGGCTTGCACAAAACAGCAAGAACCAGAGCCTGGATGCCATGCTCGATGCGGCGCTGGAGCGCAAGTATTCCGCCAACACCGGTGAAGCCTTCTTCACCGGCGGCGGCATGCATGTGTTCAACAACTTCCGCAAGGAAGACAACAACCGCAACCCGACGCTCAAGGATGCCCTGCGCGAATCGATCAACCTGCCGTTCATCCGCCTGATGCGCGACCTGGTGCGCTACGTGACCTACCAGCAGCCGTACAACCGCGTGCCGCTGCTAAAGGACGACGCCGACCCGCGCCGCCAGGAATACCTGGCCCGCTTCGCCGACAAGGAAGGCACCAATTACCTGATGCGCTTCTGGAAGAAATACCAACGCAAGACCTCGCAGCAGCGCCTGGACACCTTCCTCGACAGCATGCGCGTGACGCCGCAGCGGCTGGCAGCGGTGCACCGCTACCTGTTCCCCGAAGCCGGCCAGGAAACCTTCAATGCTTTCGTCCGTGCCCATCTCAAGGGCGACAAGATTGCCTTGGGCAAGCTGACCGACGGTCGCCTGTCGGAAATGTACGATGCCTACGGCCCAGGCAAGTACGACCTGCCTGATCAAGGCTACATCGCCAAGGTCCACCCGCTCGACCTGTGGCTGCTCGGGTACTTGCTGAAGAACCCCAGCTCGACCCTGACCGAGATGGTCAACGCCAGCCGCTTCGAGCGCCAGGAGGTATACGGCTGGTTGTTCAAGAGTCGCCACCAAGGCGCCCGCGATAGCCGCATCCGCACCATGGTCGAGATCGAAGCCTTCCTCGACATCCACCAGCGCTGGAAGCGTGTGGGCTATCCATTCGACCACCTGGTGCCTTCGCTGGCCACTGCCATCGGCAGCTCGGGCGACCGCCCTGCTGCCCTTTCCGAACTGGTCGGTATCATCCAGAACGACGGCGTTCGCCTGCCAACCTTGCGTATCGATACCCTGCACTTTGCAGCCAACACACCTTACGAAACCAAGCTGATCACCGACCCTGACCGGGGCGTGCGGATTCTGCCGGTCGAAGTCGCGCGTGCCCTGAAAGGCGCCATGTCGCAAGTGGTAGACGCAGGTACTGCGCGGCGTATTTCCGGCAGCTTCAAGCTGCAGGACGGCACACCATTGGTGATGGGTGGCAAGACCGGTACCGGTGACAACCGCATCGAAAGCTTCGGCGCCGGCGGTCGGTTGATTGGCTCGCGCTCGCTGAACCGTACCGCCACCTTCGTGTTCTTCCTGGGCGACAACCACTTCGGCACCCTCACCGCCTTCGTCCCGGGGCGCTCGGCAGAGGCGTTCAAATTCACCTCGGCGCTGCCCGTGCAGGTGCTCAAGGGCATGGCCCCGATCCTCATGCCGTACCTGCAGCCGGGCAATCCAAACGAGTGCAAGCCACCACAGGTTGCCGTGCACACACCAGCAGCAGGGGACGTATCGAATAAATAGATGATAATCATCTGCATTAACGGGCTTGTGTTTAGATATATCTTGAGTAATATCTTACGATATATCGCAAACGACGGAGCCCTGTCCCCATGCGCGAACACACCCCTCATGATCCCTTCGAACGGCGCCCCGGCCGTGGCGAGCGCGGCCCACGCGTCTTCGCCCCCGGTGACCTCAAGCTATTGATGCTCGACTTGCTGGCCGAACAGCCCGGCCACGGTTACGACCTGATCCGACAGATCGAAAACCTGTTCGACGGCAGCTACAGCCCAAGCCCCGGGGTGATCTACCCCACGCTGAACTTCCTTGAAGAAGCCGAGCTGATCAGCGGCCAGATACAGGGCAGCAAACGCCTCTATGCCATCACTGATGCCGGCCGCCATGCGCTGGCCGAGCAAGCTGTCGCTCTGGACGGCGTGCGTATGCGCATCGAAGTCAGCAAACGCGCCCTGCGCGGCCATGACCGCCCGCCAGAAATTCACGAAGCGGTCGGCAACCTGCGCCACGCACTGCACATGCACAGCGGCCGCTGGACACCGGAAGAAATCGAACGGGTTCGCGACCTGCTCAACCATACCGCCAAGGCCATTGCCTCCGGGCCGGCCGAACCTGTCTGGGAGACTCCCCATGAGTGACACCATCCACCGCGTCAACCATGAGATCCGCCAACGCCGCCTGCAGGTACTGCGGGTCACCGACCTTACCCCACGCATGCGCCGCATCACCCTGGGAGGTACCGAGCTGCAAGGCTTCACCAGCGTGGGCAGCGACGACCATATCAAGCTGCTGTTCGCCGAAACGCCAGAACAACATCAGGCTATCGAGGCCCGTAATCTGGGGCGTGACGGTGGTGCACGGCCCACCATGCGCGAGTACACACCACGGCGTATCGACCTGGTGGCCAATGAGCTGGATATCGACTTTGTACTGCACGGTGACGGCCCTGCCTCCACCTGGGCTGCGCAGGCCGCGCCGGGGCACACGCTGGATATCGCCGGGCCACGGGCGTCGATGGTGGTGCCGGACATGTTCGACAGCTATTTGCTGATTGGTGACGAAACGGCCATTCCGGCAATTGGCCGTCGGCTGGAAGAGTTGCCAGCGGGCCGCCAGGTGCTGGCGGTGATCCAGATCGAAGATGAGCAGGAGCGCCAGCCACTGCCGAGCAAGGCTCAAGTTGAAGTGATCTGGGTGCGCCGCCAGCAGGAAGATTTGCTGGCACTGGTGAAGAACCTGACCTTGCCGCAAGGCCGGTTGTATGGCTGGGTGGCGCTGGAAAAAGGCCTGACCCGCCAGGCCAAGGCGCTGCTGCTGGAGAAAGGCGTGCCGGAAGATGCGCTGAAGGCTGCGGCCTACTGGCGTGCCGACGGGACTGCGGACGACGAATAAACTGTCGTTTCCAGGCCCGGCCTCTTCGCGGGCAAGCCCGCGAAGAGGCCGGGACAGGCTAAGCAACCTTATGCTTCCCGCGCCACAGATCCAGCCCCAGCAAAACAAGACCAATCCCCCAGAACCCCGCCAGCACCCCCAAGGCATTGAGCATCACCTGCCCATACCCAAGGCTCGCCACATCGATGAACGGGTAGGCATACACGCCAATCTCACTCCCCCGCCACAGCGCATAGGCAAAGTACACCACCGGGTATATCGCCCAGACCGCCAGGTGCCATAGCCGCAACGTGCCCTTGCGCACCTCGCACCACCAATACAAGGCATACAGCACGGGCATCACGTCGTGCAGCAGTTCATCCGCCAGCCACTGCCAACCCTGCGGTTGCCACAAGTGGCGCAGCAGCACGCTGTAGGCCAGTGCCACCAGCACGATACTGGCAGCGATCGCGGAACTCACCGAAGGAGACAGGAAAAAACACTTGGCACGCCCTTCCCGCCCAAACGCCGCATAACTGAGCACCGTCGCCACCAAGGTATTGCTCAGCACGGTGAAGTACCCGAACACGTTGATCAGGCCGCCAATCAGGCTGGCCTGTTCCTGCCAACGCGCCACCAGCACCAGGTACACCTGCACAGTCAGACCGAACCAGCCCAGTACAGCCATACCGGTCAGCCAAGGACGCTGTGGCATGTCAGGCCTGTCGCTGCATTTTCACATACAGCTGCTCGACCTTTTCCCGCGCCCACGGTGTCTTGCGCAAGAAGGTCAGGCTCGACTTGATGGTCGGGTTGCTCTTGAAGCAGCGCACATCGATGCGTTCGGCCAGGCCCTGCCATTGGTAGTGCGCCACCAGCTCGGTAAGGATCTGCTCAAGGGTCTTGCCGTGTAGCGCGTTGTGTTGGGCCGTGCTCATGCTGTGCTCCGTAGGAAAGATGCGCACCTTACACGAGTGTAGTGGTGGGTGGGATCAGTCGACTCGACAGAAAAACCGCTGGCAATGGGCAAAACCTCTGTGCTGAAATAGATATGTTATGTTGTAACATTACAAAAGCCTCTGCCAAGGAACGCCCCATCCCCATGCTGTACACACCGCTTCGCCTCTCCCCACTTGCCGTCGCGCTCTGGCTGGCGGCATCGCCCAGCCAGGCCGTGGAACTCGAACCCCAGGTCATCACCGCCAACCCGCTGGGCAATCGCCAGCTGGCCGCTCCCAGCACCGTGCTTGAAGGCGACAACCTGTTGCAGCAACAGCACGGCAGCCTCGGTGAAACCCTGAACAAACAGCCTGGTGTCGCCTCCACCTGGTTCGGACCGGGTGCCAGCCGCCCGGTGATTCGTGGCCTGGACGGCGACCGCATTCGTATCCTGCGCAATGGCGTCGGCGCGCTGGATGCCTCGTCGCTGTCCTACGACCATGCCGTACCGCTGGACCCGGTCACCGTCGACCGCGTCGAGATCGTCCGTGGCCCTGCCGCCCTGCTGTACGGCGGTAACGCCATCGGCGGTGTGGTCAACACCTTCGACAACCGCATCCCGGATGCGCCCATCGAGGGCATTCACGGTGCCGGTGAGCTGCGCTACGGCGGCGCCGACACCACCCGCAGCAGCGCCGGCAAGCTGGAGGCCGGTAACGGTGCCTTTGCCCTGCACCTGGATGCCAACAGTCGCCAGTTCAACGACCTGCGCATCCCCGGCTACGCCCGCAGCTCCAAGGTACGTGACGCTGACGAGCCCGGCAGCAAGCACCGCCTGGAAAACAGCGACGGTCGCCAGGATGGCGGTGCGGTCGGTGGCGCGTACCATTGGGATCACGGCTATGCTGGCCTGTCCTACAGCGGCTATGACAGCAACTACGGCTCGGTGGCCGAATCTGGCGTGCGCCTGGACATGAAGCAGGACCACTACGCCTTCGCCTCCGAACTACGCGACCTCGACGGCCTGTTCAGCTCGGTCAAGGTCGATGCCGGCTACACCGACTACAAACACAGGGAGATTGAAGAAGGCGAGGTGCACACCACCTTCAAGAACAAAGGCTACGAAGCGCGCATCGAAGCCCGCCACCAACCGCTCGGGCCGGTGGAAGGGGTGATTGGCGCCCAGGTCAGCCGCAACGAGTTCTCTGCCCTGGGCGAAGAAGCCTTTGTACCGCACACCGATACCGACAGCCTGGCGCTGTTCATGCTCGAACAGTGGCAGGCCACCGAGCGCCTGAACCTGAGCCTGGGTGCACGCATGGAGCATACCCGGGTAGACCCCGACGCCAAAGGCAACGAAAACTTCGTCGATGCCGACAGCGCGAGCAGCTTCAACGCCTTCAGCCTGTCGTCAGGTGCGGTGTACCAGCTTGACCCGATCTGGTCGCTGGCCGCCAACCTCGGCTACACCGAACGCGCTCCGACGTTCTACGAGCTGTATGCCAATGGCGCACATGTGGCCACTGGCGCCTTTGAAGTCGGCGATGCCAGCCTGAACAAGGAAAAGGCCATTTCTGCCGACTTGGCACTACGCTTCGACAATGGCACGCACAAGGGCAGTTTCGGGGTGTTCTACAGCCACTTCCGCAACTACATCGGATTGATCGGCACCGGCAACACCCGCGAAGGTGGGCATGACCACGACCACGACGAGGATGACCACGACCACGATCATGACCACGATGGCTTCCCGGAGTACCAGTACCAGGGTGTGCGTGCGCGCTTCTATGGCATCGAAGCCCAGGACCGCTGGCAACTGGCCGAGAACCGTTACGGCAGCTTCGCGCTGGAACTCTCCGGCGACTACACCCGAGCCAAGAACCTCGACAGTGGCGAGCCGCTGCCACGCATCGCCCCGCTGCGCCTGAACAGCGGGCTGGTCTGGGAACTGGACCGCTGGCAGGCACGGGTCGATGTGCAACACGCGGCATCGCAACACCGCAAGCCGGCCAACGAAACCAGCACCGAGGGCTACACCACACTGGGGGCAAGCGTTGGATACCGCTTCGAGGTTGGCCAGAGCCAGTGGCTGGCGTTTGTGCGCGGTGAAAACCTGACCGACCAGACTGTGCGTTATGCCAGCTCTATTCTGCGCGATATTGCCCCGGCCCCGGGGCGCAGTGTGGAAGTCGGCCTGCGTACTACCTTCTGAAGTCGCGGGGGCGCTTTGCGCCCCCTACAGGCTATTGTTACCAGACAAACAATAATGCCCTGCGACATTTTGTCTTTTTTTCTTACAACTTCCCCTATATCCTCCTCGCCCCAAGCTGAAACGCTTCATCGAAACCCTCTTGTCGCCATATCCATTGAAGGGCCCGCCCTTTGATGCGCTTGCCGTTTTTTCAATAATCAAAAGATAGCGCTATCTCATGTTTCAACTGCCCAAACCCTGTTACATCGGCCTTGCCCTCAGTGCCTTGGCGACCCACGCCAGCGCCAGCGAAATGTTCGCCAACGACTCCCCCTGGATGCTCGGCGACTGGGGCGGCACCCGCAGCGAATTGCTGGAAAAAGGCTACGACTTCACCCTCGGCTACACCGGCGAGATGGGCAGCAACCTGCACGGCGGCTACGACCACGACCGCACGGCGCGCTACAGCGACCAGTTCACCTTTGGCAGCCACCTCGACCTGGAAAAGATCCTGGGCTGGCATGACACCGAGTTCCAACTGACCATCACCGAACGCCACGGCGACAACATCAGCAACGACCGCATCAACGACCCACGCGTCGGCGGCTTCACCTCGGCCCAGGAAGTCTGGGGCCGTGGCGAAACCTGGCGCCTGACCCAGATGTGGATCAAGCAGAAGTACTTCGACGGCGCGCTGGACGTGAAATTCGGCCGCTTCGGCGAAGGCGAGGACTTCAACAGCTTACCCTGTGACTTCCAGAACTTGGCCTTCTGCGGCTCGCAGGTGGGCAACTGGGTGGGCGGCATCTGGTACAACTGGCCGGTCAGCCAGTGGGCCCTGCGCGTGCGCTACAACCTTACCCCCGAGCTTTACGCGCAGGTCGGCATCTTCGAGCAGAACCCTTCCAACCTTGAATCCGGCAACGGCTTCAAGCTCAGCGGCAGCGGCACCCAAGGCGCGGTAATGCCAGTCGAACTGGTATGGGCCCCACGTATCCAAGGCCTGAAAGGGGAATATCGCGCCGGCTACTACTACAGTAATGCCAAGGCACAAGATGTTCTCAAGGACAGCAACGGTCAGCCGGCAGCCCTCAGCGGCGCCGCCTACCGCAGCAGCTCGAGCAAGCACGGGATGTGGCTCGGCGCCCAGCAACAGGTGACCTCGCTGGCGTCAGACCAGTCACGTGGCCTGAGCTTGTTCGCCAACGCCACGGTGCACGACAAGAAGACCAATGCCATCGACAACTATGTGCAGGCAGGACTGGTATACAAAGGGCCTTTCGACGCCCGCGCCAAGGACGACATCGGTTTCGCCCTGGCCCGCGTGCACGTCAACCCTGCCTACCGCAAGAACGCCCGCCTGGCCAACCAGGCCGCCGGCGTCGACGACTACGACAACCCCGGCTTCCTGCCCGTGCAGGACACCGAATACAGCGCCGAGCTGTACTACGGCATTAATTTGGCCGACTGGCTCACGGTTCGCCCCAACCTGCAGTACATCCGCCACCCGGGCGGGGTATCGCAGGTTGATGGCGCCCTGGTCGGCGGCCTGAAGATCCAGAGCAGTTTCTAACCCCTTTTTGACCTGACGGAGAACCTACGATGAGCACTGAAAGTGCCAACAATGGAAGCCGCTGGCTACCGCGCCTGATGGGCGCGCTGCTGTTGCTGATGGGCCTGGCCCTGCTGGCCGGCGGCATCAAGCTGAGCCAGCTGGGTGGATCGCTTTACTACCTGATCGCCGGTATCGGTTTTGCCCTGTCGGGCATCCTGCTGCTGGCTCAGCGCCGTATCGCCCTGGGCCTGTATGGCCTGGTACTGCTGGCCAGCACCGTCTGGGCCCTGCTCGAAGTGGGCCTGGACTGGTGGCAACTGGTGCCACGCCTGGCCATCTGGTTCGCCATCGGCGTGGTGCTGCTGCTGCCATGGGCACGTCGCCCGCTGATCGGCCCGGCCAGCAAAGCCAACACCGCGCTGCTGAGCGTTGCCGTGGTCGCATCCGGCGCTTGCGCGGTCGCCAGCCAGTTCACCCACCCCGGTGAAGTGTTCGGCGAGCTGGGCCGCGAAAGCAGTGAAATGGCCAGTGCTGCCCCGGCCATGCCCGACGGCGAATGGCAGGCCTACGGCCGTACCGAACATGGCGACCGCTACTCGCCGCTGCGCCAGATCACCCCACAAAACGCCTACCGCCTGGAAGAAGCCTGGCGTATTCGTACCGGTGACTTGCCGACCGAAAACGACCCGGTGGAGCTGACCAACCAGAACACCCCGCTGAAGGTCAACGGCATGCTCTATGCCTGCACCGCGCACAGCCGCCTGCTGGCCCTGGACCCGGACACGGGTGCGGAAATCTGGCGCTACGACCCTCAGGTCAAAAGCCCGGTCGGCACCTTCAAGGGCTTTGCCCACATGACCTGCCGTGGCGTTTCGTACTATGACGAAAACCGCTACGTCAGCCGCGACGGCAGCCCGGCACCGAAAATCACTGACGCAGGCCAAGCCGTGGCCCAGGCCTGCCCGCGCCGCCTCTACCTGCCTACCGCAGATGCCCGCCTGATCGCCATCAACGCCGACAACGGCAAGGTGTGCGAAGGCTTCGCCAACCAGGGCGTGATCGACCTCACCACCGGCATCGGCCCGTTCACCGCCGGCGGCTACTACTCCACCTCGCCTGCTGCAGTCACCCGTGACCTGGTGATCATCGGCGGCCACGTGACCGACAACGAGTCGACCAACGAGCCGTCCGGCGTGATCCGTGCCTATGACGTGCACGATGGCCACCTGGTATGGAACTGGGACAGCAACAACCCGGACGACACCAAGCCATTGGCCCCGGGCAAGCTGTACAGCCGCAACTCGGCCAACATGTGGTCGATCGCCAGCGTCGATGAAGACCTTGGCATGATCTACCTGCCGCTGGGCAACCAGACCCCGGACCAGTGGGGCGCCGACCGCACACCAGGCGCAGAGAAGTACAGCGCCGGCGTGGTCGCGCTTGACCTGGCCACCGGCAAGGCCCGCTGGAACTACCAGTTCACCCACCATGACTTGTGGGACATGGACGTCGGCAGCCAGCCGACCCTGGTGCACCTGAAGACCGACGATGGCGTGAAACCGGCGATCATCGTGCCGACCAAGCAAGGCAGCCTGTATGTGCTCGACCGCCGCGACGGCACGCCGATCGTACCGATTCGCGAAATCCCTACCCCGCAAGGCGCGGTGAAGGGCGACCACACCTCGCCGACCCAGGCCCGCTCCGACCTCAACCTGCTTGGCCCTGAGCTGACCGAACAGGCCATGTGGGGCGCCACGCCGTTCGACCAGATGCTGTGCCGCATCCAGTTCCGCGAGCTGCGCTACGAAGGCCAGTACACCCCGCCGTCCGAGCAGGGCTCGCTGGTCTACCCAGGCAACGTCGGCGTATTCAACTGGGGCAGCGTGTCGGTTGACCCGGTGCGCCAGCTGCTGTTCACCTCGCCCAACTACATGGCCTTCGTATCGAAGATGGTCCCGCGTGAGCAGGTTGCCGAAGGCAGCAAACGCGAAAGCGAGACCAGCGGCGTGCAGCCGAATACCGGCGCACCGTACGCCGTGACCATGCACCCGTTCATGTCACCACTGGGTGTACCGTGCCAGGCTCCAGCCTGGGGTTACGTTGCCGCCATCGACCTGTTCACCAACAAGGTGGTGTGGAAGCACAAGAACGGTACCACCCGCGACAGCACCCCGGTCCCGATCGGCCTGCCGGTTGGCGTGCCGAGCATGGGCGGCTCGATCGTGACCGCTGGTGGCGTCGGCTTCCTCAGCGGCACCCTGGACCAGTACCTGCGCGCCTATGACGTGAACAACGGCAAGGAACTGTGGAAAGCCCGCCTGCCGGCAGGTGGCCAAGCCACGCCGATGAGCTACACCGGCAAGGATGGCAAGCAGTACGTGCTGGTGACCGCTGGCGGCCATGGCTCGCTGGGTACCAAAATGGGCGACTACATCATTGCTTACAAACTCGCGGAGTAACCTCCAGTTGCGGTGGTGACATCACTATCGCATTCGCGGGCAAGCCCGCTCCCACAGGTTCTGTGCTGCCCTCAAGGCAGGCACCGTATCTGTGGGGGCAGGCTTGCCCGCGAAGAGGCCGGTACAGCCAACCAAAGATGAAAGCCCTGCCTGCTGCCTTCGTCTACCATTGAAACCCATCCCACCCTGCCCCATCTAAGCACCATAGTCATTCACGCAGGTGCCCCATGAGCGACCAGCAGGATTTCCCGGAACACCCCGACGAACACAGCGAAGTCGAACACACCACCACGCAGGCCGAAACCGGCCATGCCCTCGCCCTGCCCGGCCAGCAGCTGCCGGACAAGGTCTACGTGATCCCGATCCACAACCGCCCGTTCTTCCCGGCCCAGGTACTGCCGGTCATCGTCAACGAAGAACCTTGGGCCGAAACCCTCGACCTGGTGGCCAAGTCGCCGGACCACTGCCTGGCACTGTTCTTCATGGACACCCCGCCAGAAGACCACCGCCACTTCGACACCGCCGCGCTGCCGCAGTACGGCACGCTGGTCAAGGTGCACCATGCCAGCCGTGAAAACGGCAAGCTGCAGTTCGTTGCCCAGGGCCTGACCCGGGTACGCATCCGCACCTGGCTCAAGCACCACCGCCCGCCCTACCTGGTTGAAGTCGAATACCCGCGCCAGCCTGCCGAGCCCACCGACGAGGTCAAGGCCTACGGCATGGCGTTGATCAACGCGATCAAAGAGCTGCTGCCGCTCAACCCGTTGTACAGCGAAGAGTTGAAGAACTACCTCAATCGCTTCAGCCCCAACGACCCGTCGCCGCTCACCGACTTCGCCGCCGCGCTCACCTCGGCCACCGGCAACCAGTTGCAGGAAGTGCTCGACTGCGCGCCCATGCTCAAACGCATGGAAAAGGTGCTGCCAATGCTGCGCAAAGAGGTGGAAGTCGCGCGCCTGCAGAACGAGATCTCGGCCGAGGTCAACCGGCAGATCGGCGAACATCAGCGCGAGTTCTTCCTGAAGGAACAGCTCAAGGTCATTCAGCAAGAGCTGGGCCTGACCAAGGACGACCGCAGTGCCGACCTCGAACAGTTCGAGCAGCGCCTGGAAGGCAAGACCTTGCCCCCCCAGGCAAGCAAGCGCATCGATGAAGAGATGGGCAAGCTGGCCATTCTCGAAACTGGCTCGCCCGAGTACGCCGTCACCCGCAATTACCTCGAATGGGCCACCGCCCTGCCGTGGGGTGTTTACGGCAAGGACAAGCTCGACCTCAAGCATGCGCGCAAGGTCCTCGACCAGTACCATGCCGGCCTCGACGACATCAAGGAGCGCATCCTCGAATTCCTCGCCGTAGGGGCCTGGAAAGGCGAAATCAGCGGCTCGATCGTGCTGCTGGTCGGCCCGCCCGGGGTGGGCAAGACCAGCATCGGCAAGTCCATCGCCGAATCGCTTGGCCGGCCGTTCTACCGCTTCAGCGTCGGCGGCATGCGTGACGAGGCCGAGATCAAGGGCCATCGCCGGACCTACATCGGCGCCCAGCCCGGCAAGCTGGTGCAAGCCCTGAAAGACGTCGAAGTGATGAACCCGGTGATCATGCTCGACGAAATCGACAAGATGGGCCAGAGCTACCAGGGCGACCCGGCTTCAGCGCTGCTGGAAACCCTCGACCCGGAGCAGAACGTCGACTTCCTCGACCACTACCTCGACCTGCGCCTGGACCTGTCCAAGGTGCTGTTCGTGTGCACTGCCAACACCCTCGACTCGATCCCCGGCCCATTGCTCGACCGCATGGAAGTGATCCGCCTGTCCGGCTATATCACCGAGGAAAAGCTGGCCATCGCCAAACGCCACCTGTGGCCCAAGCAACTGGAAAAGGCCGGCGTGGCCAGGACCAGCCTCAGCATCAGCGACAGCGCCCTGCGCATGGTGATCGAAGGCTACGCCCGCGAAGCCGGCGTGCGCCAGCTGGAGAAGCAACTGGGCAAGCTGGTGCGCAAGTCCGTGGTCAAATTGATGGAAGACCCTGAAGCCAGACTGAAGATCGGCACCAAGGACCTGGAGATCGCGCTGGGCACGCCGGTGTTCCGCAGCGAGCAGGTACTGGCTGGCAAAGGCGTGATCACGGGCCTGGCCTGGACCAGCATGGGTGGCGCCACGCTGCCGATCGAGGCTACCCGCATTCACACCCTCAACCGTGGCTTCAAGCTGACGGGCAAGCTGGGTGACGTGATGAAGGAGTCGGCCGAAATTGCCTACAGCTATGTCAGCTCCAACCTCAGGCAGTTTGGCGGTGACCCAGGCTTCTTCAACGAAGCGTTCATCCACCTGCATGTACCTGAAGGGGCCACGCCCAAAGACGGCCCGAGCGCGGGCATCACCATGGCAAGTGCCCTGCTGTCGCTGGCCCGCGACCAGGCGCCGAAAAAAGGCGTGGCCATGACCGGCGAGCTGACCCTCACCGGCCAGGTACTACCGATTGGTGGTGTGCGCGAGAAGGTGATTGCGGCGCGGCGGCAGAAAATCTTCGAGCTGATCTTGCCAGAGCCTAACCGAGGGGACTTCGAAGAACTGCCGGACTATTTGCGCGAAGGCCTGACGGTTCACTTCGCCAAGCGCTTTGCCGATGTGGCCAAGGTCCTGTTCTAACCTGCACCGGCCTCTTCACGGCTTCAGCCGCGAAGAGGCCGGCACTGACAACACAAAACCCAGCAGCATCGGTTATCCTCGGGCCATCGCCAGCCCCCGGAGCCAACATGACCGCCCCTCGTCTGCTCGTTCCCCTGAGCTTCGCCCTGCTTTCTGCCTGCGCCCAGCACCCCGCACAGCCCGTCGAACTGGATGCCGAGAGTGAATGCCCAACCCGGCTGCAGGTAGGCCAGGCACTCACCCTGAGCTTGCCCAGCAACCCGTCCACCGGCTATCGCTGGCGTGTCGAAAACCCAGCCTCAAGCGTACTGCGTAGCCTCGGCCCGGAGGTATACAGCGCCCCCGAAGAAGAAGACGTGGTCGGCAGCGCCGGTGTTTCCACCTGGCGCTTCCAGGCCAGCAGCACAGGAGACGCCCAATTGGTGCTGGTCTACCAGCAGCCGTGGGCCGCAGACGTCGCCCCGGTGCAAACCTTCGACTGCAAGATTATCGTCCGCTGAGCACGATCAACTGCGGTCATACGCCATCTGCACGACCTTGAGGTAGTCACAGAGGTCTTTCAGCGCGGCCGTGGCAGCATCCAGGCCCATCGTCGCGTTGAGCTTCACGGCCTGAGCCTGCCACTCCAGTTCAACCTTGCGCAGTTCGTGCAGCCACGCGTTCTTGAGTGGTTCAAGGCCAGACAACGCCGTGATCGCCTCCCGCTCACCCTGCGCACTCTGCAAGGCTCGCTGCAGCTGCCGCTGGTCGCCCAGCGCTTCCTCTATTTTTGCATCAAGCCTGGTGCGTACCTTGCTCAAGTCGCTGAACGTCTTGGCACCCTCCAGTGCATCAGCATGCTTGGTCAACTTGCCAGTCATAGCCTTCAACAGGCTGGCATCGACCTTCGGGTCCGTGATCAACCCGATGACCTGGTCAATGTCATCATCACTCGGGATCAAGCCCTTCAGTGCACTGGCAACGGACGGCCTTTCGAACAATTCGATAGACTGGCCAATATCTGCCCGCTGCTGGCGCAATTGGGCCAATCGTTGATCGAAGGCTAACGCCTGGCTCTGGAGGCTGACGATTCGTTTGTCCAGTTCCGCTAACGGCTCTACCAACGCAGACAGTGTGAAAAGTTCCAACCGCAGATTCTGCCTGGACAACAGTGAATGAAGCTGGCTTAAACGGCTTAGCACACTGGCAAGCCGGTAATGGGTATCGCCCCCCAGTTTGCTCGGAATGAAATCGCGGTCCTCCAGCAAAACGATAGCGCCTATGAGGCTCTCCTTGAAGGCGCGCTCGACACTCAGCAACAATGTACGCAGTTCACCCAATTGCTCACGCGCCCCGGGTAACACGTTCATGTCCCAGCTTTGTATCAGGTGGAATACCTGATCTTGCACGGTTTGCATCTGGACGAAATCCGGCAGGGTCGCATTCACGTTGGTCACGTCCATGTCAAACGTCCTCATATTCTTCAATCAATTCATTAAATAACTCAGACAATGTGTGGCAGATATTGCCTATCTTGCTCCACGGTTTGATAACCTCAGCGAAATCGTGAACAAACGATTCAAGTTGAGTGAGGGTGCTCAGCTCTTTGGCTTCGTTCACGGAGTTATTGGCGTACGAGGCCAGAAACAGCCATACGTCTGCCAGGCGGCGGGTCGCTGCCGACAGGTCCTTGCACCTGAACTGCAGGTCCCTGACCAATGTCGAGATACGCTCGAAGTCGCTCAGCGCGGGGGCCATCCTGCCCAGTGCATCCGCCAGTTCTTTACGCTCTTCGATCAACGCGTTTTTTCTGGCCCGGATCTTTTCTGCCTTGTCACCGAACACACCGCCGGTGATGACCAGGCCAATCGGCCCCAGCAAGATACCTGTGAACGCGTAGCCCACATTGGCATCGTACTCGGACTTCAACTGGTCAATCTGTTCGTCCCACTGATCCAGCTGCCGCCGTTTCATCAGAATGTCTTCATGGGAAACTTTCTCGTCGAAGTGTTTCAACAACCGTACCATTCGCGGCTTGAGCTCGCGTTTGATCTCACTGTTAAACCAGTTGGCACGTGCGTCGACGTCATCGATTCGCCGGCGAGTGCCTTCAATTTCCCTGACCAGTTCGTTGATGCCAAGTGTCAGCACACTGGCGATCTGCGCTTGATCCTCTTCACTCAGTTCCAACGTATAAACATCATCGCCCTGCTCGGTCTGTCGCTGCTTGATTGCCACAAAGACATCACTGTTTTCAAGATGCGCAAGCAGGCTGGCGCCACGCTGTACCAGGCTTTCAGCGAACAGCTCAATTTCAGGGCCCAGTTGCTTGATGCTGCGTTCCAGTATGTCCCACTCGTACACATGTCTGTGCAGCGCCGTATACAGCTCATGAACCATCGAGGCGTCAAGGCCGAGTGCCGCATAATCGACTTCGCGTTCGATTTCGGCTCGCGTGTGTGGCAACTGATTTACAGTATTGGCGTATCGCTTGATGACTTTCAGATTATCAGCCGTCAATAAACTGCCAACGTGTTGGCCACCCTCAAGTCGGTTCTCGATGAACGTAAAATAGCGTTCCGGCAACATCTTGACCTTGGACACCGGGTCCAGTTCATCTACGGTAACTTCTTCCCGCCCAGTATTGGCACTCATCACTTAACCCAATATCCTTTTTCAAATCCAGTCAACCTGCATTCGAAGTGTCCTTCTTCACCCGACTGAATTCATTCATCTTGATAACTTAGCACTGTGGGAAAGTTCACTGCTCCCGGTCTGAACGCTCCGACCCTGAAGCATTGCCATGGCAAGATGCGCGGCCTTTGGATAAAATGCGCCCCCGTTTCACCCTGTATCGAGCCTGCCGTGAGCAAACAACCCGACCGCCTCTTCTCCCAGCCCCTGGAGCAGGTGCCTGATTTCGTCTTCAACGAGGACGTGGTGCGTGTGTTCCCGGACATGATCAAGCGCTCGGTGCCCGGGTACCCGACCATCGTCGAGAACCTCGGTGTGCTGGCCGCACGTTTCGCCCAGCCAAATACCGCGCTGTACGACCTGGGTGCATCGCTGGGGGCAGTCACCCAGTCGCTGCGCCGCCATGTGCGCAGCGACGGCTGCCGGGTGATCGCGGTGGACAATTCCGCCGCCATGGTCGAGCGTTGCCGCCAGTACCTCACCGCCCAGGACTCGATGTTCCAGGAGCTGCTGCCGGTGCACGTGCTGGAGGCCGATATCCTTACCCTGCCCTTCGAGCCCGCCTCGGTAGTGGCGATGAACTTCACCCTGCAGTTCATCGCCCCCGACCAGCGTCTGGAACTGCTCGGCCGTATCCGCCAGGCACTGCTACCCGGTGGCGCGCTGATCCTCTCGGAAAAGCTGCGGTTCGCCGATGAGCAAGAGCAGGACCTGCTCAATGAACTGCACCTGGACTTCAAGCGGGCCAATGGCTACAGCGAACTGGAAATCGCCCAGAAGCGCAGCGCCATTGAAAACGTGATGCGCCCCGATACCCTCGAAGCCCACCAGGAGCGCCTGCGCGCCGCCGGTTTCTCGAAAGTGGTGCCTTGGTTCCAATGCCTTAACTTCGCCTCGCTGATAGCCCTGCCATGATCGATCTGTCCCCCCTCGTCCGCCGCCTGGCGGGCACGCCCCTGGCTTCCTGGTCGCAAGGCCTGCAAGCGCAACTGGAAGCCAAGCTGGAGAAAGGCCACGGTGACCTCGACCGCTGGCGTGGTGCGCTCGATGCCCTGCCCGCCCTGCAACCCAGCGATATCGACCTGGTCAACGGGCTGCGTCTGGACTGCGACTGCGACGACGCCACCCGTGCGCAAATGCGCCAGGCACTGATGGGCCTGTCGCCTTGGCGCAAAGGCCCGTTCGACCTGTTTGGCGTGCATGTGGATACCGAGTGGCATTCGGACTGGAAATGGTCTCGCGTTGCGCCGCACCTGGACCTCAAAGGCAAGCGTGTGCTCGACGTGGGCTGTGGCAACGGCTACTACCAGTGGCGCATGCTCGGTGCCGGGGCCGACATGGTGATCGGCGTCGACCCCAACTGGCTGTTCTTCTGCCAGTTCCAGGCCGTGCAGCAATACCTGCCGGAGCTGCCGGCGTGGCATCTGCCGTTCGCCCTGGAGGACCTTCCCGCCAACCTGGAAGGTTTCGACACGGTGTTTTCCATGGGCGTGTTCTACCACCGCCGCTCCCCCATCGAACACTTGCTGGCACTGAAAGACTGCCTGGTCAAAGGTGGCGAGCTAGTGCTGGAGACCCTGGTGATCGAAGGCGACGAAAACCAGGTACTGGTACCTGAAGACCGTTATGCGCAGATGCGCAACGTCTGGTACTTGCCATCGGTTCCCGCCCTGGAGCGCTGGTTGCGCCGTGCCGGTTTCAGCGATGTGCGTTGCGTCGATGTTTGCGTGACCAGCGTTGAGGAGCAGCGCAGCACCGAGTGGATGCGCTATCAGTCGCTGGGCGACTTCCTCGACCCGAACGACCACAGCAAGACCATCGAAGGCCTGCCGGCCCCACGCCGCGCCACCCTGCTGGCGCGCAAATAAAAAAGGCGCCCGATCGGGCGCCTGAATACACCTGCGCCGAGGAGCTGTCGCGCGCAGGTGCTGTTACCTCAGTCCTTGGCCACCTCGCGGGCCTTCTCTTGCGCCTTGCGCTCGCGTTCGGCAACGGCTTGTTGCTTGTCGCCGTGCAAGCGCTGCTGGTCTTCGCGGAAAGCTTGCCAGAACTGCCTGGAGCGTTCCGCACCGCCCTCGGCATAGACGCTGGCGCTGCCCAGGGCAAGGGTGGCCAACAGCAGGTATTTGGTCAGGTTCATCGTGGTTGCCTCGTGCTAACCGATCAGACACGGCCATCCTAGTGAGGGGAAACTAACAGCAAGGTGAGGCGGGGATTACAGTCCTGCAATCTGCGCAGAACAGACAGCCAGATAACCGCAGCATTACAAATCCGTTATCTGCGCCGCGATTCCCTTCTCATGCCGTAACATCCCGCCCCTTGACCCTGATGCCACTACAGGGTCGAGAATCGCCCACTTTCATCACACCGAGCCCCTTCATGCGCCTACTGATCATCGAGGACGAACTGCGTACCGCCGATTACCTGCAACAGGGCCTGCGCGAAAACGGCTACGTGGTCGACTGCGCCCATACCGGCACCGACGGCCTGCACTTGGCCCGCCAGCAGCCGTACGACCTGGTCATCCTCGACGTCAACCTGCCAGAGCTCGATGGCTGGACCGTGCTGCAGCGGCTGCGTGCCGAGTCGGCCACGCGCATCATGATGCTCACCGCTCACGGTCGTCTCGCCGACCGGGTCAAAGGCCTGGACCTGGGCGCCGATGACTACTTGCTCAAGCCCTTCGAGTTCCCCGAGTTGCTGGCCCGCATCCGCAGCCTGCTGCGCCGCAACGACCAGCAACTGCAGCCGAGCACCCTGCGCGTCGCCGACCTGGAGCTGGACCCCGGCCGCCACCGCGCCTACCGCGCCGGGCAACGCATCGACCTGACCGCCAAGGAGTTCGCGCTGCTACACCTGCTGATGCGTCAGACCGGCGAAGTGTTATCGCGCACACAGATCATCTCGTTGGTCTGGGACATGAATTTCGACTGCGACACCAACGTGGTCGAGGTCTCGATCCGGCGCCTGCGGGCGAAGATAGACGACCCGTTCGACAACAAGCTCATCCACACCCTGCGTGGCGTAGGCTATGTACTCGAGGCGCGCTTTTGAAAAACCCCAGCCTGTCGCTGCGCCTGGGCCTGAGCGTCACACTGATGGGCGCCGCACTCGTGCTGCTGCTTGCCTGCCTGGCGGTGTTCGCGCTGGATCACGAACTGGACAACCGCGCACGCAAAGACCTGGCGCGCAAGATGCTGCAGGTCGAGCACAACCTGCGCGTCGACCTGCGCAGCGAAGACCTGGGCAGCCGCGCCCACCCCCTGCTCGACCTGGTGATGGGGCATGACAACCTCAGCCTCAGCGTAATGGCCCTGGAGGGCCGCCACCCCCACCTGCTCAGCCTCGGCCCGGCTCTGGAGTCGCAGGTGGGCGATTTGCACACCGGTGCCCGCCTGCGCTTTCACGCCTGGCGCGACAGCAGCGGCAATCAGATCCTCACCGTGACTCGGCTGATGCGCCTGCGCGACAACACGCCGGTGAAGGTGATGATGTCGCTCAACCGCGGCGACGACAACGCCCTGCTGCAGGCTTACCTGCATTCCACTTTGCTCGCTTTGCCGCTGCTGCTGGTCTTGATTGGCGCGGGCGCCTGGTGGCTGATGCAACGCGGCCTGAAACCCCTGCGGCACTTCCGGCGCATTGCCGGGCAGGTATCGGCCCAGGACCTGCAGCATCGTTTGCCCGCCACCGGCTTGCCGCAGGAGCTGGCAGAACTGGCCAGCAGCATCAACGTCATGCTCGATCGCCTCGACCAAGGTATCAGCCAGTTGTCGCAGTTTTCCGATGATCTGGCCCATGAACTGCGCACCCCATTGAGCAACCTGATGGGCAAGGCGCAGGTGACCCTGGCCCGTGAGCGGGACAACGCCAACTACCGGGAAGTGCTGGAAGACAGCATCGAGGAACTGACGCGGCTCAACCGCATCATCAACGACATGCTGTTTCTCGCCCAGGTCAGCCAGCCTCAGGTGCAGATCGCGCTCAAACCGATGGCATTGGCCGGCGAGGCTGCAAGGGTGGCCGAGCTGTTTGCTTTCAGCGCCGAGGTGAAAGCCGTTGAATTGCGTGTTCAGGGGTGGGGCACGGCGCTGGGTGACCGGTTGATGTTCCAGCGGGCGTTGTCGAACCTGCTAAGCAATGCGATACGGCATGGCCCTGAGGGTGAGCCCATCGAACTGCGTATCGAACGGTATGGCAACGAAGTACGGCTATCTGTGGAGAACCAGGGCCCCGGCATTGCTGCCGAGCACCAGTCGCGCTTGTTCGAGCGGTTTTACCGGGTGGGCTCGGGGCGCTCGCGTCTGGAGGGCGGGACCGGGTTGGGGTTGGCGATCGTGAAGTCGATCATGCAGTTGCATGGTGGGCGGGTCGAAGTGAACAGCAGCCCCCTTGGGCCTACCCGCTTTACCCTGGTGTTTCCTGCCGAGTAATCGGCTGCTTGTACCGGCCTCTTCGCGGGCAAGCCCGCGAAGAGGCCGGTACAAGCGACCATCAAATCAGCGCGAAGCCGCCACAATCAGCGCCTTCATCTCGGCCACTGCGGCCTTGAAGCCAACGAACAGCGCATGCGCCACCAGCGCATGGCCAATGTTCAGCTCATTGATACCCTTGATCGCCGCCACCGCCTCAACGTTGTGGTAATGCAGCCCGTGACCGGCATTGACGATCAGCCCCTGCCCCACGCCAAAGGCCACGCCATCGACAATACGCTTGAGTTCCTCAGCCACTTCAGCCGGGGTTTCGGCATCGGCGTAACGCCCGGTGTGCAGCTCGACGGCCGGCGCGCCTACGCGACGTGACGCCTCGATCTGCCGCTCGTCAGCATCGATGAACAACGACACCTCGGCACCGGTGCGCGACAGGCGCTCCACGGCGGCCTTGATTCGCGCCTCTTGTCCCGCCACATCCAGGCCACCTTCGGTGGTCAACTCCTGACGGGTTTCGGGGACCAGGCAAATGTGCGCAGGGCGGATCTTCTCGGCAAAGGCCATCATCTCTTCGGTGACGCCCATCTCGAAGTTCATGCGCGTCTGCAGCACATCCTTGAGCAGCACCACGTCACGCTCCTGGATGTGCCGGCGGTCTTCACGCAGGTGCACGGTAATGCCATCGGCACCCGCCTCTTCGGCGTCCAGAGCAGCCTTGACCGGATCAGGGTAACGCGTGCCCCGGGCCTGGCGCAGGGTCGCCACGTGGTCGATGTTTACGCCAAGAAGCATGCGGTTGCTGTGAGTCACGAAAGGCTCTCCTGAAGATTGAGCCCCACAGCATACGTCGTGATCAGCGCTTGCGAAACAGTTCCCGGCTGACCAGCGGTTTTGCGCCCAGGTGAACGGCCAATGCCTGGCGCATCAGGCGCTTGGCGGCGAGCAAGGCGCCTGGGGCGTTCCAATCGGCTTCGGCCAAGGCAATGAGCTCGGTGCCGCGGAACAGGCCGGGTTGCACCAGCTCGACCCGCTCCAGACCGGCATCCACGCGCAAACGGTAAAGGCCGTCGGCCACGATGGAGTGGTCGTTGACGTCATGGTTCAAGGAAAACGCATAACCGAGTTCGTCCAGCAGCCGCCATTCGAACGAACGCAGCAGCGGCTCCAGCGGGCGCCCGGCGGCCAAGGCTTGCAGGGTCAATGTGTAATGCTCGAACAGGGCCGGGAACGGCGCTTCAGCCGGCAGCAGGCGCATGAGCAGCTCGTTGAGGTACAAGCCGCTGAACAGGGCATCACCGTGTAGCCAAGCCGCAATCCCGGCGCTGTCCATGCGACCGACATTCTTCAGCTCGCCACGCCCGCGCAGCTCCACCTCCACCGGCACGAACGGCCGCACCAGGCTGCCGCCCTTGCCGCGCGCACGGCGCAGTACAGCGCGCATGCGGCCCTGCGGGGTGAAGAAGTCTACCAGCGCGCTGGTTTCCTTGTAGGCACGGCTGTGCAGCACATAGGCTGGCTGGCCGACGGGTTGTTCCATAAGTGATCTCTAAAAGCCACATGCAACTGTGGGAGCGGGTTCACCCGCGAATGCGCCAGTGAACCCACCATAGCATTCGCGGGTGAACCCGCTCCCACAGAGATACCTGAGCCGTCAGGTAGCCTTACAGGTCGCCGTAACCCAGCGAACGCAGGGCGCGCTCGTCGTCGGACCAGCCGCCTTTCACCTTGACCCACAGGTTGAGCATGACCTTGGAGTCGAACAGCACTTCCATGTCCTTGCGCGCCTCGGAGCCGATGCGCTTGATGCGCTCGCCCTTGTCGCCAATGATGATTTTCTTTTGACCATCACGCTCGACCAGAATCAGCGCATGAATGTGCAGCACATGGCCCTGTTGCTTGAATTCCTCGATCTCCACGGTGATCTGATACGGCAGTTCCGCACCCAGCTGGCGCATGATCTTCTCGCGCACCAGTTCGGCGGCCAGGAAACGGCTGCTGCGGTCAGTGATCTGGTCTTCCGGGAAGAAGTGATCGTTTTCAGGCAAGTGCTTGGCGATCTGTGCTTCCAGCGCTTCGAGGTTGTGACCCTGCTGCGCGGAGATCGGCATCACCTCGGCGTTAGGCAGTTGCTCCTGCAGCCACTGCAGGTGCGGAATCAACTCGGCCTTCTCTTCCATGCGGTCGGTCTTGTTGACCGCGATGATCAGCGGGCCAGTCACGTACTGCACGCGCTCCAGCACCAGTTGGTCCTCGTCGGTCCACTTGGTGCGGTCGACCACGAAAATCACCACGTCGACGTCCTTCAGGGCCGCCGAGGCGTTGCGGTTCATGTAGCGGTTCAGGGCCTTGTCGTTGGCCTTGTGCATACCCGGGGTATCGACGTAGATCGCCTGCACGTCACCCTCGGTCTTGATGCCGAGCATGTTGTGGCGGGTGGTCTGCGGCTTGCGCGAAGTAATCGCCAGCTTCTGGCCGAGGATGTGGTTGAGCAGGGTCGACTTGCCGACGTTGGGGCGGCCGACAATGGCGACGTAGCCGCAGCGGGTCGGGTTGTTATCAGTCATTGCCATTCTCCACGCCCAGGGCGATCAGTGCAGACGCGGCAGCTACTTGCTCGGCAATACGCCGGCTAACGCCCTGACCACGGCTCTTGTTGTTCAGCAGCACCACTTCGCATTCGACGAAGAACGTGCGGCAGTGCGGTTCACCCTGGATATCCACCACTTCGTAGCGCGGCAGCTCACAGCTGCGCGACTGCAGAAACTCTTGCAGGCGGGTTTTCGGGTCCTTGTTGGTATCGACCAGGGTCAAGCCCTCGAACTCATCGGCAAGCCAGGCCAGAACGCGCTCCCGTGCGGTTTCCATATCGGCGTCCAGGTAGATGGCACCGATCAGTGCCTCCAGGGCGTCGGCCAGGATCGACTCGCGACGGAAACCGCCGCTCTTGAGCTCACCCGAACCCAGGCGCAAATATTCGCCCAGGTCGAAACCACGGGCCAGCCGGGCCAGGGTTTCGCCCTTGACCAGCCGCGCACGCAGGCGTGACAGCTGGCCTTCACGGGCCTGCGGGAAACGCTCGAAAAGCGCTTCGCCGGCGACGAAGTTGAGAATGGCGTCACCGAGAAACTCCAAGCGCTCGTTGTTGCGCCCGGCATAGCTGCGATGGGTCAGCGCCAGGAGCATCTGGTCCTGGTTCTTGAAGGTATAACCGAGCTTTCGCTCCAGACGGGCAAGGGAAGCACTCATGCGGCCACCCGTTCGTTGTTCAACGCGTTGTTCAAATCAACATCCTGAAAGACTGTTTGGCTGTGGTTCGCCACGTGATGTGCGACGAATCTCCCGATCCCTGAGAACACAGCCTATGTCAGAAATGCATTCGGCGCTGTCTGCTGGACAGCGCCGATGGGTATCAATGGATCAGGCCAACCCGCGACAGGTTGGGCAGGTGGCTGAGCTTGGGTTCTGGCCAGCTCATCCACACCGCAAAGGCCTTGCCGACGATGTTCCGGTCCGGAACCATGCCGTGCAGCTCCTTGGGAATGTTCGGGTCATCCCAGAAACGGCTGTCGTTGGAATTGTCGCGGTTGTCGCCCATCATGAAGTAATGGCCTGCCGGCACGGTCCATTGCTGGTCCGGCGGCATGCGGTAACGGCTCATTTCCTTGCGGATCAGGTGTTCGGCCTCGCCGAGTTTTTCCTTGTACAGCTCGGCGCTGCCCAAGGTACCTGGCTCGGTGCCCACCAGTTGTTCGGCAATCGGCTGGCCGTTGACGAACAGCCGCTTGTCGTTGGTGTAGCGAACCACATCACCCGGCAAGCCAACCACACGCTTGATGTAGTTGACGTTCGGGTCGCTCGGGTAGCGGAACACCATTACATCACCGCGTTGCGGGTCACCGACCTCGATGACCTTCTTGTCGATCACCGGCAAACGAATGCCGTACGAGAACTTGTTCACCAGGATGAAATCGCCCACTTCCAGGGTCGGTTTCATCGACCCCGAAGGGATCTGGAACGGTTCGACCAGGAACGAGCGCAGCACCAGCACGATGAACAGCACCGGAAAGAACGACTTGCCGTACTCGACCAGCAACGGTTCCTTGTTCAGGCGCTCGACCACGGCCATCTCGGGCTGGCTGACGCTGCCCTGGTAATTGGCGATTGCTGCGCGCCGGCGCGGGGCCAGGAACAGCAGGTCGATCAAGCCCAGCAGACCGCAGACGAAGACGGCGATGACTAGCAACAGCGGGAAATTTAGCGACATAGGACCTAGCTATCCAACCTGAGCACGGCGAGGAAGGCTTCTTGTGGAATCTCCACGTTGCCCACCTGTTTCATGCGTTTCTTACCGGCCTTCTGCTTCTCCAGCAGTTTCTTCTTACGGCTGACGTCACCACCGTAGCACTTAGCCAGTACGTTCTTTCTGAGCGCCTTGACGGTTGTCCGGGCGATGATCTGGCCGCCGATAGCTGCCTGGATCGCCACGTCGAACATCTGCCGAGGGATCAGTTCCTTCATCTTTTCGGTCAACGCACGGCCTTTGTAGGCCGCGTTGTCGCGGTGCACGATCAATGCCAAAGCATCGACCTTGTCGCCGTTGATCAGTACATCCAGCTTGACCAGGTTGGCCGACTGGTAGCGGTCGAAATGATAGTCCAGCGAAGCATAGCCGCGGCTGGTGGACTTGAGGCGGTCGAAGAAGTCCAGTACCACTTCGTTCATCGGCATGTCGTAACGCACCTGAACCTGGCTGCCGAGGAACTGCATGTCGCGCTGCACGCCACGCTTCTCGATGCACAGGGTGATGACGTTACCCAGGTGCTCTTGCGGTACCAGAATGGTCGCGGTGACGATCGGCTCACGGAAGTCGGCCACAGCCGATACGTCTGGCAGCTTCGACGGGTTGTCGACAACGATGGTTTCGCCGGTTTTCAGCTCCAGCTCGTAGATCACGCTAGGTGCGGTGGTGATCAGGTCCAGGTCGTATTCGCGCTCCAGGCGCTCCTGGATGATCTCCATGTGCAGCATGCCAAGGAAGCCGCAACGGAAGCCGAAGCCCAGGGCGTCAGAGCTTTCCGGCATGTACTGCAGCGACGAGTCGTTCAGGGTCAGCTTCTGCAGGGCATCGCGGAAGTCTTCGAAGTCGTCGGAGCTGACCGGGAACAGGCCGGCGTAAACCTGCGGCTGGATCTTCTTGAAGCCTGGCAGCACTTCGACCTCAGGGGTCGAGGACAGGGTCAGGGTGTCACCCACAGGGGCACCGTGAATGTCCTTGATGCTGGCGATGATGAAGCCTACTTCGCCGGCTTTCAGGTCTGCGGTCTGGGTGTGTTTCGGGGTGAATACACCCACGCTGTCGACCAGGTGCACCTTGCCGGTGGACTTGACCAGGATCTTGTCACCCTTCTTGACGCGGCCCTGGCGCACGCGCACCAGCGAGACCACGCCCAGGTAGTTGTCGAACCAGGAGTCGATGATCAGCGCTTGCAGCGGCGCATCGATCTCGCCCTCGGGTGCAGGAATGGAGTGCACCAGGCGCTCGAGCACCTCGTCCACGCCCATGCCGCTTTTGGCACTGCAGGCCACGGCGTCGGTAGCGTCGATGCCGATGATCTTCTCGATCTCGTCCTTGACGCGGTCCGGGTCGGCCTGGGGCAGGTCCATCTTGTTCAGCACCGGCATGACCTCCAGGCCCTGCTCGATGGCGGTGTAGCAGTTGGCCACGGACTGGGCCTCCACGCCCTGGCCGGCGTCGACGACCAGCAGAGCACCTTCACAGGCCGCCAGCGAGCGCGAGACTTCGTAGGTGAAGTCGACGTGGCCGGGGGTGTCAATGAAGTTCAACTGGTAGGTCTTGCCGTCCTGCGCCTTGTAGTGCAGCGTGACGCTGTGGGCCTTGATGGTAATACCGCGTTCACGCTCCAGGTCCATGGAATCAAGCACCTGGGCTTCCATTTCGCGTGCCGACAGGCCACCGCACATCTGGATGAAACGGTCGGCCAGCGTCGACTTGCCATGGTCGATGTGGGCGATGATGGAGAAATTGCGGATATGACTCAAATCACTCACGGGTCAACACTCGAAAAGGCTGCGAGCCGGACGCCCGCCGAAAAATAGCCGGGAATTGTACCTCAAGCTGCCGGGATATGGGAGATTCCTCTGTCCGACTGTACACAGCAATCCACCGTCCAATTGTGAATAATCATGAAAAAGGGCAGCCGTAGCTGCCCTTTTTCCCTTTCCAGGCCGCTTATTCAGCGAGCTTGAAGGTGATGAAGCTGGCGCGGCCCTGACGCAGCACGCGCATCGACACCGAACGGTTCTTCGGCAGCTCCTTGGCGATTTCGGTGAACTCTTTGGCCGAACCGATGGCCTGGTTGTTCAGGTGGCTGATGACATCACCCGGACGCAGACCGATCAGCGCTGCCGGGCCATCCTGCACTTCCTTGATGACCACACCGCCTTTGAGCTCCAGGGATTTCTTCTGCTCGGCGGTCAGGTCGGCGACCGACACACCCAGACGGTTACTGCTGCGCTCGGCACTGCCATCGGCACCGGTGCCGATGTCGGCATCATCGTCCGGCAGCGCGCCGACGCTGATGTCCAGGGTCTGGCGCTTGCCGTTGCGGATGATTTCCAGCTTGGCCTTCTCGCCATCCTTGAGGCCGCCCACCAGGTGTGGCAGGTCGGCCGACATGACGATTGGCTGGCCGTTCATGCTCAGGATCACGTCGCCCACCTGCAGGCCGCCCTTGGCTGCCGGGCCGTTTTCCAGCACCTGGGCCACCAGGGCACCGGCCGGTTTTTCCAGACCGAAGGATTCCGCCAGGTCCTTGTTGACCTCCTGAATGACCACGCCCAGCCAGCCGCGGCTGACCTTACCGTCTTTCTTCAGCTGGTTGGACACATCGATCGCCACATCGATCGGGATGGCGAATGACAGGCCCATGAAGCCACCGGAGCGGGTGAAGATCTGCGAGTTGATACCCACCACCTCGCCCTTCATGTTGAACAGCGGGCCGCCGGAGTTACCCGGGTTGATGGCCACGTCAGTCTGGATGAACGGTACATAGGTGTCGTTTGGCAAGGTACGGCCCTTGGCGCTGACGATGCCTTTGGTCACCGAATGGTCGAAGCCGAACGGCGAACCGATGGCCAATACCCATTCGCCCACCTTGAGTTTCTCGGAGTCACCCAACTTGACCGTCGGCAGGTTCTTGCCTTCGACCTTGAGCAGAGCCACGTCGGTGCGCGGGTCGGTGCCGACCAGCTTGGCCTGCAGCTCGCTGCGGTCCGACAGGCGGACGATGATCTCGTCGGCATCGGCCACCACATGGTTGTTGGTCAGCACGTAGCCATCGCTGGAAATGATGAAGCCCGAGCCCAGCGACTGCGCCTCGCGCTGGCGGTCACCCCGCGGCGAACGCGGCTGCTGCGGCATGTTGCGCTCGAAGAACTCGCGGAACATCGGCGGCAGGCCTTCCAGGTCCGGCATCTGCCCGGCGGCGACGCGGTCGGGCAGCTTCTGCTTGGTACTGATGTTGACCACGGCCGGCGAGGCCTGCTCGACGAGGGTGGTGAAGTCCGGCAGGGCTTCCTCGGCCTGGGCGGTGAGCACCTGGCCAAGCATCAGCACGGCGGCGAACATCGTTAGGTAGGATTTCAAGCGTGGTATTGACATACGGCTCCCGTCACAACGAGCGGTAGTTTAGAAAGGCCCCTGCACAAAGCAGGAAAGGCCAGGCTCCTGAAAGCCTGACCTATAGAAAATTTGCCGGTGGATTGCAAATGACAATGCTTTAATTTCATTTCAGCCGTATGTCCGCCTGCCTTGGCACGGCCCTCAAACGCGCGCCATCACTGGCGCGCCTGGGCATCCTGAGGGCGCATCGACAAAGCGACGCGTTCTGCCGTACCGAGCGGAATTTCGCCCACCACGGTCACCATCACCTTGCCCTTTGGCGTATTCAGGCGACGCGAAACGGCCGAAGTCGGGCCGAGCTGGGTGCGCATATCGGTGCCACCGTCATCGTTCACAGGTTCGAGGAACACGGAAAAACGTGCGAGGCCATCGTCATACATCAGGCTGCTGACCGAACTTTTGTGTTTGGGGTCGCGGCTCACCGAGCTGTTAACCAGTTCGAACCCGGGCGGCAGCCAATCCGAGCGCCAGCCAGCAACGCTGTCATTGCTGACGGGCCCGCCATGCTGCACAGGCTTGCAGGTAGCGCTGGGGCGCAAGTCATCGTCGCCAGGCGGCTCGTCGGTATCGAGGCGGGTCATCTGGAAGCGCTCCAGCAACTGCCCTTTGTCGTTGAGCATCAACGAGCGCAGTGGCAGGCCGGTATTACGGTCCAGGTGCAGTTCGAAGGCATAGCGGTGCTGGTCGCGGGGTGTGAGCGTCACGATCACGGCGTCGCGCCCTGCGACCCGTGACTTGCCAGCCACGCTCAAATCGTACCAGCCCATCAGTTTCAGCGGATCAAGCACACGCGGTGCGGTGTCTGGCGGTGCCGTGACACTGCTCACCAAGGCCCCACTGACACACTCCACCTTCCCATCCACACGCACGATTTCCTGGGCGGCGCCATCGAGCTGCAGCAGCCGCTCGCTGACCTTGCCGTCCTCGACCCGGTGCCAGATATCGTGGGAAGAGAAGCTGCCGTTGCGCTCGTAGACGAAAGAGCCTTGGTAGCTCTGCTTTTGCTCGGCCTGTGCCAGCTTGTTCAGCCACTCACTCGCCTGGGGCGAGGAATTGGCCGCCAATGCTGGCACCATCATGCAGCTGCCAATCAGCAGCGACAACAGAGGTAGCGCGCGCATGATCCTCCTTACTTAACGGTTTTCCAGGCTGGCAGCGCGGGCATAAGGCAATGCGGTTTCAGTGCCCTTGAGCGCAGATTCCTGGGCATGCTGGCGCAGGTAGCCTGGCAGACGCTGATCCCAGCCGGCCTGGTTCTGCAGCACGCCGTTGGCCATTGGCCCGGTCGGTTGCTCGCTGCTCTCACTATAGCCTGCCAAAACGGCCGGGCCTTGGGCTTGTGGCACGCTCAGGCCTTGCTGGGCAGGCTGCTGGGCTGCAAGCTCCGCACCGGTGATTTCGTCCTGGTTGTACATGCGTACACCAGCGAGCACCGCAACGGTGACCGAAGCCGCTACAGCCAGGCGGCCAATGCTGCGCCACGGGCCTTTCTTGACCTTGGCCGGCACCGCTTCGTCAGCCAGCGCAGCAGACACCGCCGAGGCGATATCCAGGTTAGGCAGCAGCAGCTCCTTGTGCATGGCTGCACGGGCCACCTGGTAACGCGACCAGGTGGCACGGGCTTCGGCATCGTCGACGGCGTTCAACACCCGACGCAATTCCAGTTCGTCCGCTTCGTTATCCATCACCGCGGACAGCGATTCCTGCAAAGCTTCACGACTCATGGTGGTTCCTCTCTTGGCTGTCGCCGCTGTCTCAGGTTTCCTGCAACAACGGCTGCAGGGCTTTGTCTATGGCCTCCCGAGCGCGAAAGATTCGAGAGCGCACGGTACCCACCGGACATTGCATGACACTGGCAATGTCTTCGTAACTCAGCCCGTCGAACTCGCGCAGGGTCAGTGCCGTGCGCAGGTCTTCGGGCAGTTGCTGGATGGTGCGATGGACGGTGCCTTCGATTTCATCCCGCAACAACGAGCGCTCTGGGGACTCGAGATCCTTGAGGCCATGATCGCCGTCGTAAAACTCCGCATCCTCGGAGCTCACATCACTGTCTGGCGGCCGTCTTCCACGGGACACCAGGTAATTCTTCGCCGTGTTGATGGCGATACGGTACAGCCAGGTATAAAACGCACTGTCACCGCGAAAATTGCCAAGCGCACGGTAGGCCTTGATAAAGGCTTCCTGCGCCACATCCTGGGCTTCGTGGGTATCGTGAACGAACCGCACGATCAACCCGAGAATCTTGTGCTGATACTTCAGCACCAACAGATCGAACGCTCGCCTGTCGCCGCGCTGAACGCGCTCGACAAGCTGCTGATCCTCTTCCTGGGTTAGCATGAACACTCCTCGGTGAACTCGAAGGAGCGTTGCAACAGCCATCGATCAGGCTTGCAACCATAGACTCGGGCTTTACGCAAAAGTTCTCCCCTCCAAGCAAGTTTCCTGCAGCCCTTGGTCGGCTTGCACGAAAGACGCGGCGCGGTCACGGCCGGCTACGTCAATAATCAGGTTTCGAATACGCAGAGACAGCCCGGACAGGCCTGCCACCCTGCGTCGCCGCGGCAAATTGTGGCGTGCGGGCAGCCTTCATAGGATTTCCGGCCATGCCGGAAAGTTCCCACAAAGGTTGCCGCAACCTGGCAAGTGGCATGGAAATTGGCCACCCCGGGCTGCTATAAAGGCATCCCGGCCAAGTTTAACGATAGTTTCACAATGCCATCTGCGCGTGACTATTGTGCCGTGCCCCTTCCAAAGATTACTAGTGTCCCGACATGAGCCAACAATTCCAACATGATGTCCTGGTGATCGGCAGCGGTGCCGCCGGTCTCAGCCTGGCACTTAACCTTCCCAGCCACCTGCGCGTTGCGGTGCTCAGCAAGGGCGACCTGGCCAACGGCTCGACCTTCTGGGCCCAGGGCGGGGTCGCTGCGGTGCTCGACAACACCGATACCGTGCAGTCGCATGTCGAGGACACCCTCAATGCCGGCGGCGGCCTGTGCAACGAAGAGGCGGTGCGCTTTACCGTCGAGCACAGCCGGGAAGCCATTCAATGGCTGATCGAGCAAGGCGTGCCCTTTACCCGCGACGAGCACTACAGCGTTGATGACGGCGGTTTCGAGTTTCATCTCACCCGTGAGGGCGGCCATAGCCACCGGCGCATCATCCACGCCGCCGATGCGACCGGCGCGGCCATTTTCACTACGCTGCTGCAGCAGGCTCGCCTGCGCCCGAACATACAGCTGCTGGAACAACGTGTAGCGGTCGACCTGATCACCGAACGCCGCTTGGGCCTGCCTGGCGAACGCTGCCTGGGCGCCTATGTGTTAAACCGCAATACCGGCGAGGTAGACACCTTCGGCGCACGTTTCACCGTGCTGGCCACCGGTGGCGCGGCCAAGGTCTACCTCTATACCAGCAACCCCGATGGCGCTTGCGGTGACGGTATCGCCATGGCCTGGCGGGCGGGTTGCCGGGTGGCCAACCTTGAGTTCAACCAGTTCCACCCGACCTGCCTGTACCACCCGCAGGCCAAGAGCTTCCTGGTCACCGAAGCCCTGCGCGGCGAAGGCGCGCTGCTGCGCCTGCCCAACGGCGAACGCTTCATGCCACGCTTCGACCCACGCGAAGAACTGGCCCCGCGCGACATCGTGGCCCGCGCCATCGACCATGAGATGAAGCGCCTGGGCGTGGACTGCGTCTACCTGGACATCACCCACAAGCCGGCAGACTTCATCAAGAGCCATTTCCCCACCGTGTACGAGCGCTGCCTGGCATTTGGCATCGACATCACCCGCCAACCGATCCCGGTGGTGCCTGCCGCGCACTACACCTGCGGCGGGGTGATGGTCGACGACCGTGGTCACACCGACGTACCGGGCTTGTACGCGATCGGCGAAACCAGCTTCACCGGCCTGCACGGCGCCAACCGCATGGCCAGCAACTCATTGCTGGAATGCTTCGTCTATGGGCGGGCCGCCGCTGCCGACATCGAGGCGAACCTGGAGGCAGTGGCCATGCCCAAGGCCCTGCCGGGTTGGGACGCCAGCCAGGTCACCGACTCGGACGAAGACGTGATCATTGCGCACAACTGGGACGAACTGCGGCGTTTCATGTGGGACTACGTCGGCATCGTGCGCACCAGCAAACGCCTGCAACGCGCGCAGCATCGCATTCGCCTGCTGCTGGATGAAATTGACGAGTTCTACAGCAACTACAAGGTCAGCCGCGACCTGATCGAACTGCGCAACCTGGCGCAGGTTGCCGAGTTGATGATCCTGTCGGCCATGCAACGCAAGGAAAGCCGTGGGCTGCATTACACCCTGGACTACCCTGGGATGCTGGACGAGGCCAAGGACACCATTCTTAGTCCGCTCTGAGATCGGCGTCGCGGCCTTCGCGGGCTCGCCCGCTCCCACAGGAGCTCCACTGCCTTGCAGCCTTGCGCAGTACCTGTGGGAGCGGGCAAGCCCGCGAAGAAGCCAACCCGGTCTGTAACTATGTGCGGGCCACTTCTGCCCACCTGCGCCTGCTGAACTTCAACCTTACCCGCAAGCGCCGATGCTCATCCGCCCCCAACGCATCCCGCGCTATGCACTGGCTCTCCCCCAGCCACCGCCCCACCCGCTCAAAGCGCAACACCACCAGCCCCGGCAGCGCCACGCTGTCCCGGCACAAGCGCACCGGCTGCCAGCCACGGGCACGGCTGAACACCTGCCAGCCGCGCACATCACGGCGCAAGCCAACAACGGCATGCTCATGCGTCAACAGGATACGTCGGGGAATGGCCCAGCCAGCGTGGGCAATACAGGCAGCGACAACAGAGAGGGCCAGCCACCCGGGCAGCGGGCTCGCCCACACGGCAAGCCACGCCAGTACCTGGCAACCCAGATAGGCCGCTAGCAGCAGGCGTGAGCCTTGCCAGCGGCACTCGAAGCACTCACTTGGGCTGGACACGGTCCAGAATGATGCGAACCATGCGTTGCAGCTCCGGGTCTTCAGACTCGGTGCGCTCCATGAACCAGCCGAACATGTCCTGATCCTCGCAGCTCAACAGACGCACGTACAGTTCTCGGTCGGTCTCGTTGAGGGTGGGGTAGACTTCCTGGGTGAAAGGCACCAGCAGCACGTCCAGTTCCAGCATGCCACGGCGGCTGTGCCAGAAAAGCCGGTTGAGTTCAGTTTGTTCGACCATGGGGCCCTCCTCGAATGGCCCGCCAGTATACAGCCAGGCACGCGAAGCGACACCGGGCGTTGGTCTAGTCACCTACCTATTTTGTTACCGGCGTTCTATGATGGCCGCCAGTCTTTAGCCACCGCGATGACCCATGGCCGATTCCGCTTTCTTCTGCCCCCTGTCCCACGAGGGCATCCTCGCCGTCCGCGGCTCCGATGCAGGCAAGTTCCTGCAAGGCCAGCTGACTTGCAACATCAACTACCTCAGCCAGGAATACGCCAGCCTCGGCGCCCGCTGCATGGTCAAGGGGCGCATGCAGTCCAGCTTCCGCATCCTGCCTGAAGGCAACGGCTACCTGCTGGCCATGGCCAGTGAACTGCTCGATGCGCAACTGGCCGACCTGAAAAAGTACGCCGTGTTCTCCAAGGCCACGCTGACCGATGAAAGCGCCGCCTGGGCACGCTTTGGCCTGCAAGGTGGCGACGCTGCGCTGCAGGCGCTGGGGCTCGACGTGCCCGCAGTTGCCGGCAGCACCGTACGCCATGAGGGCCTGATTGCCATTGCCGTTTCTGCAGGCCGCGTAGAACTGTGGGTGCCGGCAGACAACGCCGACAGCGTGCGCCAGGCCCTCGTCGGCGCCCTGCCCGAGGGCAGTCTCAACGACTGGCTGCTTGGGCAGGTTCGCGCCGGTATCGGCCAGGTCATGGGGCCGACCCGTGAGCTGTTCATCCCGCAGATGATCAACCTGCAAGCCGTCGATGGTGTCAGCTTCAAGAAAGGCTGCTACACCGGCCAGGAAATCGTCGCCCGCATGCAGTACCTGGGCAAGCTCAAGCGCCGCCAGTACCGTCTGGCACTGGACCAGCAGGCCATCCCGGCGCCGGGCGCCGAAATTTTCTCGCCCACCCATGGTTCGTCGGTCGGTGAAGTGGTCATTGCTGCTGGCAACGGCGCAGGCTGTGAACTGCTTGCGGTGCTCAGCGCCGAGGCAGTTGAAGATGACAACCTGCACCTGGGGAGCCTGGAAGGCCCGAGCCTGCAGGTACTGACCCTGCCTTACGAACTGGACCGCGACCGGGAAATCCAGCGCTGACCAGCCTGCCCCGCCCTTGTGGCGGGGCCGCACCACCACTGCGGTAGACACGCCCATGAACAAGCTGGCCGAGATGGTTCAAGCACAGTTGCTCGATGCCATCGAAAAGGATGACCTGGTCCTGCCGACCCTGCCAGAGGTTGCCTTGAGCATCCGCGAAGCAGCGGAAGACAGCGAGATCAGCGTAGCGGCCCTGAGCAAGGTGATCGGTCGCGATGCGGCCCTTTCTGCGCGCCTGATAAAGGTAGTCAACAGCCCGCTGCTGCGTGCAGCGGTCGAGGTCACCGACCTGCACACTGCCATCACGCGGCTGGGCATCAATTACAGCTGCAACCTGGCCATTGGTCTGGTGATCGAGCAGATTTTCCATGCCCGCGCGCCGGCCGTTGAACAAAAACTGCGCGACATCTGGGCCAACAGCCTGGAAGTTGCGGGTATCAGCTACGAAATCTGCAGGCGCTACACGCACCTCAAGCCCGATCAGGCTACCTTGGGTGGGCTGGTCAACCAGATTGGCGCACTGCCGGTACTCATTTACGCCGAAGAGCACAACGAACTGCTGTCCGACCCGGTTTGCCTGCATTACGTGATAGAGCAGATCCAGCCGGTGCTGGGGGACAAGATCCTCAAGGCCTGGGAGTTTCCGGAGCAACTGGTCAACCTGCCCAGCCAGGTTCAGGACCTGGACCGGCAGACTGACAAGGTCGATTACATCGATATCGTGCAGATCGCCCGCTGCATCAGCCAGCGCGGGCGCCATCGGCCATTGGCGGCGCTGCCGGCTTATCGCCACCTGGGGTTGCCGTTTGGTACTGAGCTGGAGGTGGAAGAGCTGCTTGAAGCGCGGAGCATGTTCCGCTGAGCAGTGCCAGCCTGTTCTGGCCCTATCTGGCTTGCCGGCGATAGGGCCAGAACAGCAACACATCAATCGGCGATAAAACTCACCCGCACCCGCAGCCCGCCGTTCTCGCCATCATGCAGGCTTACCTGCGCCAGGTGCGCCCGGCAGATCTCACCGACAATCGCCAGCCCAAGCCCGCTCCCTTGCGCACTGCGCCGGTAGAACCGCTCGAACACCCGCTCACGCTCAGCCTCGGGAATACCCGGCCCGTCGTCTTCCACCTCCAGCACCGCCGGCGCCACCACCCGCAAGATCACATTGCCACCCTCTGGCGTGTGCGCCAGGGCATTGTCCACCAGGTTGCTCAACAGCTCGTTGAGCAGCGTCGGCTCACCCTTCAGCCACACCGGAGCCTCGGCCTCCAGGGCCAGCGCAACGCCGCGTTTGTGTGCCAACGGGGCCATGGCCATGCCCAACTCACGGGCCAGCTGGCTCAGGTCCAGGCGCTGCGCGCCGCCCTCGGCAATTGCCCGTGCTCCGTTCTCCACCCGTGCCAACGACAACAGCTGGTTAGCCAGGTGGGTCAGGCGGTCAGTGCCTTGTGCCGCAGATTCCAGCGTCTGCCGCCACGCTTGCGGCTCGGAGGAGCGAAGGCCCAGCTCCACCCGCGCCTTCAAGGCAGCCAGCGGCGTACGCAATTCATGGGCGGCATCGGCAATGAACTGCGCCTGGCGCTCGAACTGGCCGCGCAGGCGCTCGGTAAAGTGGTTCAAGGCTCGCACCAGCGGGCCGAGCTCACGCTGCACCTGCACCACCGGCAAAGCCCGCAAGTCATCTGGCTGGCGCTCTTCCACCGCCGTGCGCAGGCGCTCCAATGGCCGCAACGCCGCACTCACGGCAAACCACACCATCACCAACGCCCCCAGCGCCAGCATACCCAGGCGCAACAGGGTGTCGGCCATCAGCCCACGGGCCATGCGCACCCGCGCCTCTTCCGTCTCGGCCACGCGGATTTCCGCCATGCCGTTCATGTTCGGCTCGGTCACTGCCTTCAGCAGGCTGACCACCCGCACATCCTGGCCCAGGTAGGTGGCGTTGTAGAACCGCGCAAGCGCCGGGTAATCGTCAGTGCGCGGCGTGCCGGGCGGCGGCGGTGGCAGGTTCTCGTAGCCGGAGATCAGCCGCTGTTTGATGTCCAGCACCTGGTAGTAGATGCGCCCGGCGCTGTCGTAAGCGAACGTGTCCAAAGCCACGTAGGGCACATCCGCGCTCAGCGAGCCGTCACGCTGCGACAGGCCAGCGGCGATGGTGCGCGCCGAGGCCAGCAGGGTGCGGTCGTAGGCGGTATCGGCGGCCTCACGGCCATTCCAGTAGGCGCTCAGGCCGCTGGCCAGCATCAGCACCACCAGCAGCAGGGCCAGGTTGCCCAGCAGGCGCCCGCGCAAGCTGCCGTTGTCACGCATCGCGGTGCTCTAGCAGGTAGCCCAGCCCACGGAAAGTGACAATGGCCACCGGGTGGCCGTCGAGCTTTTTGCGCAGCCGGTGGATATAGATTTCGATGGCATCCGGGCTGGCTTCTTCATCCAGGCCGAACACCTGGGCAGCCAGTTGCTCTTTGCTCATCACCCGACCCGGGCGTGCGATCAGCGCTTCCAGCACGCTTTGCTCGCGCGACGTCAGGGTCAGGTTGTCGTCGCCAAGGGCAAAGCGCCGGGTATCCAGGTCGTAGACCAGCGGCCCGCAACGTTGCTGGCGCTCGCCACCGAGCACACTGCGGCGCAGCAAGGCCTTGACCCGTGCTTCCAGCTCGGTCAGCTCGAACGGTTTGGCCAGGTAGTCGTCTGCCCCCAGGTTCAGGCCATGAACCCGGTCCTTGACGTCGCTGCGCGCGGTCAGCATCAGCACCGGCACCGTCTTGCCACGGCCGCGCAGGCGCGCCAGCACCTCAAAGCCATCCATGCGCGGCAAGCCGACATCCAGCACGGCGACAGCGTATTCCTCGCTGGCCAGGGCCAGGTCGGCAGCCACGCCGTCATGCAGCACATCCACGGTCAGGCCGTGGCTTTTCAAGGCCTGGGCCACGCTTTCGGCCAGTTGCAGATGGTCTTCGACCAGCAGCACACGCATCGGATTCTCCCTGCTCGGGTGGGGCGGTTGGCGCGGAGTGTACCGCTGTCGCCAAGCCTGTGAAGCCCCTCGTAACAAACCTTTCACGCTGAAAGGTTAGCGAAAGGTTCGTTACCTAGCATCGCACCACGGTCGCCCTTCGCGCCGAAAAAAGCACCAGCAAGGTGCAACGAATAAGAACAATAAACGGAGTCATCGACGATGCTGTCATCGCAGCCGCAGGCGTTCGCGCCTACCCGTTCCTTTGCCGCACGCCCCTCCGCCATCGCCAGCGCCCTTGCGCTTGCCGGTGTCGCCCCGATGAGCCAGGCCGCCTTCTTCGAAGACAGCACAGCCACCTTCGAAACCCGCAACATGTACTTCAACCGCGACTTCCGCGACGGCACCAGCGCGCAGCAATCCAAGCGCGACGAGTGGGCCCAGGGCTTCATCCTCAACTTCGAGTCCGGCTACACCGATGGCACCGTAGGCTTTGGCCTGGATGCACTGGGCATGCTCGGCATCAAGCTCGATTCCAGCCCCGACCGCACCGACACCGGCCTGTTGCCGACCCACGATGATGGCAAGGCCGCCGATGAGTATTCCAAACTCGGCCTGACCGGTAAGGTGAAGATTTCCCAGACCGAACTGAAGATCGGCACCCTGATCCCCGAGCTGCCAACCCTGCAGCCCAACGACGGGCGCATCCTGCCGCAAACGTTCGAAGGCGGCCTGCTCACCTCGAAGGAAATCAAGGGCCTGACCTTCACTGGCGGTCGCCTGGACAAGGCCAAGGACCGCAACGACACCAACTGGGAAGACCTGGCGCTGAACAACAAGAACGGCCGCTTCGGTGGCAGCTTCAGCGCCGACAACCTGGCCCTGGGCGGGCTGGACTACCAGTTCACCGACCGCATCACCGGCAGCTATCACTTCGCCCAGCTCGACGACATCTACCGCCAGCACTTCATCGGCATGGTCGCCACCCAGCCGTGGGGCCCGGGCACCTTCGGCGCCGACCTGCGCCTGGCCGTGAGCGACGACGCCGGTGCGGCCAAGGCGGGCAACATCGACAACACCACCGTCAACGGCATGCTCAGCTACGCCCTGGGCGGGCACAAGGTCAGCGCCGCCTGGCAGCAGCTGTCAGGGGACAGCGCCTTCCCGTATGTCGATGGTGCCGACCCTTACCTGGTCAACTTCGTCCAGATCAACGACTTCGCCGGCGCCGACGAGCGCTCCTGGCAAGCGCGCTACGACTACAACTTCGCCGCACTCGGCGTGCCCGGCCTGACCTTCATGACCCGCTACATCAGCGGCGACAACGTCAGCCGCGCCGCTGGCGGCGAGGGCAAGGAGTGGGAACGCAACACCGAGCTCAAGTACGTGGTACAAAGCGGCCCGTTGAAGAACGTCGCCGTGCGCCTGCGCAACGCCACCTTCCGCTCCAACTTCGCCCGTGACGCGGACGAAGTGCGGCTGCTGGTGAGCTACAGCGTCGCCCTGTGGTAACCCAATAACAACAACGCTCACGGAGATAGACGATGACCTTTTCACTGCGCCGCCTCGTCCTCGCTACCGGCTGCCTGCTGTTGGCCGGCAATGCCCTCGCTGCCGAACCGAAACGCCCCGAATGCATCGCCCCCGCCTCACCCGGCGGCGGCTTCGACCTGACCTGCAAACTGGTGCAAAGCGCCCTGGTGCAGGAAAAAATCCTCAGCAAGCCGATGCGCGTCACCTACATGCCCGGCGGTGTCGGCGCGGTGGCCTACAACGCCGTGGTCGCCCAACGCCCGGCCGATGCCGGCACCTTGGTGGCGTGGTCCAGTGGTTCGCTGCTGAACCTGGCACAAGGCAAGTTCGGCCGCTTTGACGAGAACGCGGTGAAGTGGCTGGCCGCTGTCGGTACCAGCTATGGCGCCATCGCGGTGAAAAGCGACTCCCCTTATAAAACCCTCGATGACCTGGTCGCCGCGCTGAAGAAAGACCCGAGCAAAGTGGTGATCGGCTCTGGCGGGACCGTGGGCAGCCAGGACTGGATGCAGACCGCCCTGATCGCCAAGGCTGCCGGCATCAACCCGCGTGACCTGCGCTACGTGGCCCTGGAAGGCGGTGGCGAAATTGCCACGGCGTTGCTGGGTGGCCATATCCAGGTTGGCTCGACCGACATCTCCGACTCCATGCCGCATATCCAGAGCGGCAACATGCGCATCCTTGCGGTGTTCTCGGAAAACCGCCTGGACGAGCCCGAGATGAAAGACATCCCCACTGCCAAGGAACAGGGCTACGACATTGTCTGGCCGGTGGTACGCGGTTTCTACCTGGGGCCAAAGGTGAGCGACGAGGACTACGCCTGGTGGAAAGCTTCGTTCGACAAAATGCTGGCCTCGGAAGACTTCGCCAAGCTGCGTGACCAGCGCGAGCTGTTCCCGTTCGCCATGACCGGCGAAGAGCTGGACGGCTATGTGAAGAAGCAAGTGGCTGACTACAAGGCATTGGCCAAGGAATTCGGGCTGATTCAGTAAGCCTGTCGGATTCACCACAATCCCTGGGGGAGCAGGCACCGCGGTGCCTGACACCGGCCTTGCCGGTGTTCGCGGGCACGCCCGCTCCCCCAAACGAGGACTCTGCAATGATCCTGCAACGCATCTTCGCCCTGGCCCTGCTGGCGGTGTGCGCCGCCCTGGCCGTGATGGCATTGCCCTACCAGGCGGCGTTTTCCTATGAGCCGGTCGGCCCACGCGCCTACCCGCTGCTGATGCTCGGCCTGATGAGCCTTGGCCTGCTGTACCTGGTGTTTCGCCCTACGCCCATCGTGCGCAAGGACGACGAACCGGAACTGGACCGCGAAACCCTGACCAAGATTGCCGCCTGCGTCGGCCTGCTGGTTGTTTTCGCCGCCACCTTCGAGCCTTTGGGCTTCATTCTCAGCGCCATGCTGGTCGGTGTGCCCATGGCCCGGCTGTACGGCGGTCGCTGGCTGCACAGTGCCATGGTGGTGGTCGGCATGAGCGTCTTTCTCTACTGGCTGTTCGACCGCGTAATGGACGTGCCCCTGCCCCTTGGCCTGCTGAGCGTACTGGAGAACTGACACATGGATACCTTGAGCTACCTGGGCCAGGGCTTCGGCGTCGCCCTGTCCCCCTACAACCTGGTCACCGCCCTCTCCGGCACCCTGATCGGTACCGTGGTCGGCCTGCTGCCAGGCCTGGGCCCGATCAACGGCGTGGCCCTGCTGATTCCCATCGCCTTCGCCCTGGGCTTGCCACCGGAGTCGGCGCTGATCCTGCTGGCGGCGGTGTACCTGGGTTGCGAGTACGGTGGGCGTATCAGCTCGATCCTGCTGAACATCCCGGGCGAGGCCTCGACCGTGATGACCACCCTCGACGGTTACCCGATGGCCCGGCAGGGCTTGGCCGGCGTGGCCCTGTCGCTGTCGGCCTGGAGTTCGTTCATCGGTGCCTTCATCGCCACCTGCGGCATGGTGCTGTTCGCGCCGTTGCTGGCGAAATGGGCCATTGCTTTCGGCCCGGCGGAGTACTTCGTGCTGATGGTGTTCGCCATCGTCGCCCTGGGTGGCATGGCCGGTGACAAGCCCCTGAAAACCTTCATTGCCGCCCTGATCGGCCTGTTCCTGTCGGCGGTCGGCATCGACGCCAACAGCGGCGTCTACCGCTTCACCGGTGACAGCGTGCACCTGGCCGACGGCATCCAGTTCGTGGTGCTGGTACTGGGCCTGTTCTCCATCAGCGAAATCCTCCTGCTGCTGGAAAAGACCCACCATGGCCACCAGGCGGTCAAGGCTACCGGCCGCATGCTGTTCAACTTCAAGGAAGCGGCTTCGGTGTTCGTGGTGAACATTCGTTGCGGTCTGCTTGGTTTCATCATGGGTGTTCTGCCTGGCGCCGGCGCAACCTTGGCCAGTGCCGTGGCCTACATGACCGAGAAGCGCCTGGCGGGTGAAAGCGGCAAGTTCGGCAAGGGCGATGCCCGTGGCCTGGCCGCACCGGAAACCGCCATCGGTGCTTCGTGCTGTGGCGCCCTGGTGCCGATGCTGACCCTGGGTGTGCCGGGCTCTGGCACCACCGCCGTGATGATCGGTGCCCTGACCCTGTACAACATCACCCCCGGCCCACTGCTGTTCGAACAGCAGCCAGACATCGTCTGGGGCCTGATCGCCTCGCTGTTCATCGCCAACATCATGCTGGTGATCCTCAATATTCCGATGATCCGCATTTTCACCCGCATCCTCGCCGTGCCGAACTGGGCGCTGGTGCCGGTGATCGCCATCATCACCGCCATCGGCGTGTACGCCGTGCATGCCACCACCTTCGACCTGTTCCTGATGGTCGGCATCGGCATCATGGGCTACATCCTGCGCAAGCTGGACTTCCCGCTGTCGCCAATCCTGCTCGGTTTCATTCTCGGCGGGCTGATGGAGCAGAACCTGCGCCGCGCACTGTCGATTTCCAACGGTGAGCTGGGCATCCTCTGGTCGAGCCCGATCAGCATGGGCGTGTGGGCGCTGGTGGTGCTGATGCTCGCCTTGCCGCTGCTTCGCATCTGGCGCAAACGCAGCCAGCAGCGCCGGGCCCTGGCCGATGCCTGATCGCGGGTTGCCGTTGTTTGTCGCAACCGGGCTGGTCGGCCTTGCTGGCGGTTACATCGCCAGCAAGGTCGGCTGGCCTTTGCCGTGGATGGTCGGCTCGCTGCTGGCCATCATCCTGGTGCGCTGCCTGACGCCCTGGCAACTGTCAGAGATACCCAACGGCCGCAAGTGCGGGCAGTGCATCATCGGCATCGGCATTGGCCTGCACTTTACCCCGGCGGTGATCGAGCAGGTGGGCAGCCATTTTGCGCTGATTTTCTTCGGCGCCCTGTTCACGACCCTGTCCAGCGTGATCAGCGTGTGGCTGTTGCGAAAGACCGGTGAAGACCGCGCCACGGCTTTTTTCGCCAGCATGCCAGGAGGCTCGGGGGAGATGGTCAACCTCGGCGCACGTAACGGCGCGGTACTGAGCCAGGTGGCTGCGGCGCAGAGCCTGCGGGTGCTGGCGGTGGTGCTGTGCGTACCGGCGCTGTTCAAGTTCTTGCTGGGTGACGGGGTGCCGCTGAACCACGCGGGAAGCGTCAGCTGGAGCTGGCTGGCCTTGATAGCGCCGTTGGGCGGTGCCGTTGCGCTGCTCTGGCAACGCTTGCGCCAGCCCAATCCATGGCTGTTCGGGCCATTGCTGGTAGCGGCCACGGTCAGCCTGGCCGGCAACCTGCAAATCGCACTGCCCAACGGTGCCAGCCAGATCGGCCAGTGGCTGATAGGCAGCGGCCTGGCTTGCCACTTCAACCGCGCCTTCTTCCGCCGCGCACCGTCGTTCCTGGGGCGCACGCTGTTAGCCACGGCGCTATGCATGGCGATTGCCGGCAGTGCCGCGTGGGTACTCAGCGTGATGACCGCGCTGGATTTGCGTTCGCTGACGCTGGGAATGATGCCGGGCGGAATTGCCGAAATGAGCCTGACGGCAGAAACCCTGCAACTGTCGGTACCGCTGGTGACGGCGCTGCAGGTGATGCGCCTGCTGTTCGTGCTGTTTTTGGCAGAGCCGTTGTTCAAGTATTGGGTAAGGAACCAGCACTAGGGGCCGTTGCACGGCCCCGGTAATCCTCAAAGCGGCGGCAACGCCCAGTTGATCGGCGCCATGCCACGCTGCTCAAGGAAGCTGTTGGTCCGGCTGAAATGCCCGCAACCCAAGAAACCACGGTAAGCCGACAGTGGCGACGGATGCACCGATTTCAGCACCAGGTGCTTGGTCCCATCGATCAGCTTCTGTTTGCTCTGCGCATGCGAACCCCACAGCAGGAACACCACGTTCGGGCACTGCTCACTGACTACCTGGATAACCCGGTCGGTAAAGAACTCCCACCCCTTCTTGGCGTGCGATGCCGCATTGGCTCGCTCCACGGTCATGGTCGTGTTGAGCAGCAATACACCCTGCTCGGCCCAGCTTTGCAGGTAGCCATGGCTGGCGATCGGGATGTTCAGATCGCGCTGCAGTTCCTTGTAGATGTTGACCAGCGACGGCGGCGTGGCCACACCCGGTTGCACCGAGAAACACAGACCATGCGCCTGGCCCGGCCCGTGGTAAGGGTCCTGCCCAAGGATGACCACCTTCACCTGGTCCAGCGGTGTCGAGTTGAGTGCATTGAAGATCAGCGGCCCTGGCGGGTAGATCTCCTTGCCGGCGGCATATTCGCTGCGCAGGAACTCTCGCAGCTGATGCATGTAGGGCTGGTCGAATTCGGCGCGCAGTGCGGCCTTCCAGCTGGGTTCGAGTTTGATGCGATCGTCGTCAGTCATGGGGCCATCCGTAAACAATGGCGCGACACTAGGTAAGCCCTTCCCGCTTGTCAAACGATCCGACCGACAACCGGCATGTTCGGCCAGGCAGGCCATACTTGGGCGATGACTTGAGCGAGGTAGTCCATGGCCATTCATTGCGAGGTTCTCATCGGCGCCGATGGCGCCCGCATCGGCATTGCCACCCTGGATGCACCCAAGGCACTCAATGCCCTGAACCTGCCCATGATCGAAGTATTGGGCGAACAACTGCATGCCTGGGCCCACGACCCGGGCATTGTCTGCGTGCTGCTGCGCGGCACCGGCGCAAAAGCCTTCTGCGCCGGTGGCGATGTACGTGCACTGGTACAAGCCTGCCGCGACCACCCCGGCAGCGTGCCGCCCCTGGCTGCCACCTTCTTCGCCGCCGAATACCGCCTGGACTTTGCCCTGCACACCTACCCCAAGCCGCTGCTGTGCTGGGGGCATGGGCATGTGCTAGGAGGCGGCATGGGGCTGTTGCAGGGTGCCAACGTGCGTATCGTCACACCCAGCAGCCGGCTGGCCATGCCGGAAATCAGCATTGGCCTGTACCCGGATGTGGGCGCGAGCTGGTTTCTGGCACGGCTGCCGGGCAAGCTGGGGTTGTTCCTGGGGCTGACGGGGGCACCGATCAACGCCCGCGATGCCCTTGACCTGAGCCTGGCCGACCGCTTTCTGGGCGAGCACCAGCAAGAGGCATTGATCGAAGAACTGCTGCAGTTGAACTGGCAAGAGCAGACCGCCCTGCAGCTGAACAGCCTGCTCAAGGCCGAACAGCACCGCGCCTGTGCCGAGTTGCCCGAAGCCCAGTGGTTGCCAAGGCGGCAGGTTATCGATGCGTTGCTCGACGTGGCCGATGCGGCGGCGGCCTGGCGTGCGCTGGAAGGGCTCAAGCATCATGACGACCCGCTGCTGGCCGATGCCGGCCAACGGCTGCATCAGGGTTGCCCACTGACGGCGCACCTGGTCTGGGAGCAAATCCGCAGGGCACGGTATCTGTCGCTGGCACAGGTGTTCCAGATGGAATACAGCATGAGCCTGAACTGTTGCCGTCACCCCGAGTTCAGCGAAGGCGTACGCGCCCGCCTGCTGGACAAGGACGACCAGCCGCGCTGGCACTGGCCCGATGTGGCGCAGGTTCCGGCGGCGGTGGTCGAGGCGCATTTTGCCAAGGTGTGGGAGGGTCGGCACCCATTGGCAGATCTGGGTTAGGCTTGCCGGTGATGGGGCGCAAAGCGCCCCCCGCTTCACTTCACCTTACCGCCGCCAGTTGCCTCCTTGCCCCTGGCCACGCTGGCCATCCCAACGCCCGCCACCATTCCCCTGCCTGTTGGAATGCGAATCGCCACGCTGGTAGCGCTGGCTGCCATCACGATAGTCATGGCGATCCCGGTCTTGCCTGTAGTCTTGCCGTTGGCGATTGCCATAGTCGTAGCGGGGGTTGCCATGCCAACGGTTCATCCCCGGCTGCGGATACGGCCGGTATTGCCGCGCGGGGGCTGGCCGGTAGTAATAGCGTGGTGCAGGCTGGTAGTAATAGCGCGGTTGCGGCGTGACGTAATAACGGTCATAGCGGTAATAGCCCGGCGAGACGTAACGGTCGGTGGAATAGTAGTCCGAACGGTAATAGCCCCCGCTCTCGTAGTACGGGGCGCAGGCGGAAGTCATCAGCCCCAGCAGGGCGATCAACAGGATTCGATAGGACATGGCGGCCTCCTGGACCGCTGGAGTGCCCGAACAGCGGCGCTGGCGAGCATCGATGCGTGATGCATTCATCGACACTGAATAAGACAGCGACGCCAAGGTGCAGTGCCATTTCTGCAACAATTTGATACAGGTGCGATAGCCCCTAAAAACTTGCAGTCATTTATCGGTCATCTCACTAGAATGGGCGGCTCGGCACACATCATGGGAAGATCATGCCCTCACGTTCCGCTCTGTTCTCGCAGCGCTCGCTGATCGTTACCCTGCTGGTGCTGCTGGCCTGCGGCTTCCTTGCTACCTCGCTGCTCAGCTACTTCTCCTCGCGCAGCGCCATCCGCGACGGCATTATCAATACCGAATTGCCGCTGACCTCCGACACGGTCTACTCGGAAATCCAGAAAGACCTGATTCGCCCGGTGCTGATCGCCTCGATGATGGCCCAGGATACTTTTTTGCGTGACTGGGTACTGTCGGGCGAAAAGGACACCCAGCGCATGACACGCTACCTGGGCGAGGTCATGGGTAAGCAGGGCACCTTCACCTCGTTCTTCGTCTCCGACCGCACCCTCACCTACTATCAAGCCAAGGGCGTGCTCAAGCAGGTGCAAGCCGGCACATGGCGCGATGCCTGGTATTTCCGCCTGCGCGACCTCAAGGCCCCCTATGAGATCAACGTCGACCTCGATATGGCCAACCAGGACAGCCTGACCGTGTTCATCAACTACCAGGTGCACGACTACCAGCACCGCTTCATTGGCGCTGCCGGGGTGGGGCTGAGTGTGTCCTCGGTGGTCAAGCTGATCGACCAGTACCAGCGCCGCTACCAGCGGTCGGTCGTGTTTGTCGATGCCGAAGGCAAAGTGTTGCTGACCGGGTCCGAAGGTGGTCCGCACGGTTTGCGGGTCGGCCAACCACTGAGCGACAACGCCGAACTGAACGATGTGCTGGCCGAACAGCCAGTACCCGGCGAAGGCAGCCACGAGTACCACGACAGCGACAACCACAGCCACTTCCTCAACGTGCGTCACCTGCCCGAGCTGGACTGGTACCTGTTGGTGGACAAGCGCGAAACCGGCGCCCTCGACCGCATTCGCCATTCCCTGTACCTGAACCTGGCCATCTGCGCGATGATCACCTTGGTGGTGCTGGCGCTGGTGCATGCCATGGTGCGCCGTCATCAGGCCAGCACCGAGGCGCTGGCCACGCTCGACAGCCTTACCGGCCTGCCCAACCGGCGCAGCTTCGACTTGCTCGCCGCCCAGGCGTTGCACGAAGCCCAGCGCGACAGTGGGCCGCTGGTGGCGCTGCTGATCGACCTGGACCACTTCAAGGCGCTGAATGACACCCACGGTCACCTGGCAGGCGACGAAGTGCTGCGCCAGTTCGCCAATGTGCTGCAGGGCAGCCTGCGCCAATCGGATATACTCTGCCGCTGGGGCGGCGAGGAGTTCATCGTGCTGCTGCGTGAAGCCGAGGGTCGGCAGGCCATCGAGGTAGCGGAAAAGATCCGCCGCCGCACCGAACAGCTCACGTTCAGCTACGACGAACACCCCTTGCGCCTGACCACCAGCATCGGCCTGAGCAGTCTGCAACCGGGAGATACCCTGCACGCCCTGCTGACCCGCGCCGACCGAGCGCTCTATCGTGCCAAGCAGGCCGGCCGTAACCGCGTCTGCAGTGAAACCCAAGATGAATGACAGCCAACACTGCCCCGCTTGCGGTGCCCTCAACCAGTGCAGCCTGGCCGACCCCCGCCGCGCCACCCAGGCCTGCTGGTGCTACAGCGTGAGTATCGACCCGGCCGTGCTCCAGGCCCTGCCCGCCGATTTACGCGACAAAGCCTGCCTGTGCCCACGGTGCGCGGCCGTTGAAGAACAACTTCGATCAACCACTTCTCACTGACCTGTTGCAATGCGCCTCGACCGCTTCCTCGCCAACCTGCCCAGCCTCAACCGCCAACAAACCCGCCTGATGCTGGTACAGCGTCGTGTGCGGGTAGATGGACAGGTGGTCAGCGACCCGCTGACCGAGGTACGCGAATTCAGCCGCGTGGAACTGGACGACCAGGTGCTGCAGGCTGGCCGACCGGCGCGCTACCTGATGCTGCACAAACCCACGGGCTGCGTCAGCGCCACCCAGGACCCGCAGCACCCTACCGTGCTCGACCTGCTGCCCGAAGCATTGCGAGGCGACCTGCACATAGCCGGGCGCCTGGATTTCAACACCACCGGGTTGATGATCCTGACCAACGATGGCCAATGGTCACGGCGCCTGACCCAACCTGCCACCAAACTGCCCAAGCACTACCTGGTGGACACCGAGGACGAGATTGGCGAGCACTATGAGGCCAAGTTCCGTGAGGGTTTCTACTTCGCCTTTGAAGACCTCACTACTCTTCCCGCCCAGCTGGACATCCTCGGCCCGCGCCAGGCGCGGCTGGCGATCGTCGAAGGGCGCTATCACCAGGTCAAGCGCATGTTCGGGTTCTTCGACAACAAGGTGGTGGGGTTGCACCGGGAAAGCATGGGCGCGATCCGCCTGGATCCTGACTTGGCTCCGGGGGCGTTTCGTGAACTGACGGCGGAAGAAATCGCCACTGTCTAGGCTGCCCGTTCTGGCACAAGGTGGTCATACGACCGCTGAGCGACAAAAGTCACAAATTCTCCCGAACGGCACTTGCAGGATCCCCAACCCACTGCTTGAATCCAAATCGTCAGTCTGCATGTGACTAACAAGTCACGCCCGCAGTCGAAGACGCCTTTTGCCGGCCACCCAGGGCCTTGATGCCTTGGGGCACGGCAAATTGCCCGCCAAAAACAATACCGTCGACGCATGTGCCAAGGATCGACACAGGGCCCCCCGGTTACTCTTCAGGCGAATGCCTACCTGTCATAAAGAACGTGCACCCTAGGTGACGCGAATACCCTTTTTGCGCCAGGAGTCGATGACATGAGGCCAGAAATCGCTGTACTTGATATCCAAGGTCAGTATCGGGTTTACACGGAGTTCTATCACGCGGAAGCGGCCGAGAATACGATCATCATGATCAATGGTTCGCTGGCCACCACGGCCTCGTTCGCCCAAACGGTACGTAACCTGCACCCGCAGTTCAACGTAGTGCTGTTCGACCAGCCGTATGCCGGCAAGTCCAAGCCACACAACCGCCAGGAACGGTTTATCAGCAAGGAGACCGAGGCGCATATTCTCCTTGAGCTGATCGAGCACTTCCAGGCCGACCATGTGATGTCGTTCTCATGGGGTGGCGCAAGTACGCTGCTGGCGCTGGCGCACCAGCCGCGGTGCGTGAAGAAGGCCGTCGTGAGTTCCTTCTCGCCGGTGATCAACGAACCGATGCGCGACTACCTGGACCGTGGCTGCCAGTACTTGGCCGCCTGCGATCGCTACCAGGTCGGCAACCTGGTCAACGACACCATCGGCAAGCATCTGCCATCACTGTTCAAGCGCTTCAACTACCGCCACGTCAGCAGCCTGGACAGCCACGAGTATGCGCAGATGCACTTCCACATCAACGAGGTGCTGCATCGCGACCTGGACCGGGCGCTGGAGGGTGCGCGCAATATCGACATCCCTGTGCTGTTCGTCAACGGCGACCGCGACGAGTACACCACGGTCGAAGATGCCCGGCAGTTCGGCAAGCATGTGGGCAAGAGCCATTTCAGCGTGATTCGTGACGCTGGCCACTTCCTGGACATGGAGAACAAAACGGCCTGTGAAGACACCCGCAGCGTCCTGCTCGGTTTCCTCAAGCCGGCCGTGCGTGAAACGCGTCACCGCTACCGGCCTGTTCAACAAGGGCAGCAGGGGCAGCATGCATTGGCCATTTGAGCGCATCGGCGCCCTGTGGCTGATCCCGCAGGCTATAGGGTGCCGACAAGCTTTTTTATAACTTGGGCTTCTAATTCGTGGAGGGTTCTGGTAAAAAGTGCTGCGCAGACGCGGGTATAGTTTAGTGGTAAAACGAAAGCTTCCCAAGCTTTAGTTGAGGGTTCGATTCCCTCTACCCGCTCCACATTGCATCACCGCATGGCGTTCCAGCAACGTCATCGCTGTCAGAAGGGGCCTCGGCTCCTTTTTTCGTTTCTGCCCTCCCGGTTTGATCTGGCCCATGGCCAATTGCCTGCCGATCCGCTTCAATGCGTAGATGGTTACGTGAAGCATTTCGAAAGGACGACGCATGTTTCTCTCCCGCTGGCTACCGGGCCTTGCCAACCTGCTGCACTACCGCCGCGAATGGTTCCATGCCGATTTGCAGGCAGGCCTCTCGGTCGCGGCGATTCAGATACCCATCGCCATCGCTTACGCACAAATTGTCGGTTTGCCGCCACAGTACGGCCTGTACGCCTGCGTGCTGCCAATGATGGTCTATGCCCTGATCGGCAGCTCGCGCCAGCTGATGGTTGGCCCTGACGCCGCTACCTGCGCGATGATCGCCGGTGCCGTGGCGCCGCTGGCCATGGGAGACCCGCAGCGCATTGCCGAACTGTCGGTGATCGTCACCGTGCTGGTGGGGGTAATGCTGATCGCTGCCGGCCTGGCACGGGCCGGGTTCATCGCCAGCTTCTTCTCGCGGCCGATCCTCATCGGCTACCTCAACGGCATCGGCCTGAGCCTGATCGCCGGGCAGCTGTCCAAGGTGGTGGGGTTCAAGATCGAAGGCGACGGTTTTATCCTCAGCCTGATCAACTTTTTCCAGCGCCTGGGTGAGATCCACTGGATCACGTTGTTCATCGGCCTGGCCGCTCTGGGCCTGCTGATCTGGCTACCACGGCGTTTCCCACGCCTGCCCGCCGCACTGACCGTGGTGGCACTGTTCATGTTGCTGGTCGGCCTGTTTGGCCTCGACCGCTTCGGCGTCGCCATCCTCGGCCCGGTGCCGGCCGGCATCCCGCAGCTGGCCTGGCCGCACAGCAACCTGGCGGAAATGAAGAGCCTGCTGCGCGACGCCCTGGGTATCGCCACCGTCAGCTTCTGCAGCGCCATGCTCACCGCACGCAGCTTTGCCGCCCGCCACGGCTACGCGATCAACGCCAACCACGAATTCGTCGCCCTGGGCGTGAGCAACCTGGCGGCCGGGGTGTCCCAGGGCTTTGCCATCAGCGGCGCCGACTCGCGCACCGCCGTCAATGACATGATGGGTGGCAAGAGCCAGCTGGTGGGCATCGTCGCCGCGCTGGTCATTGCCCTGATCCTGTTGTTCTTCACCGCGCCGATGGCGTGGATCCCGCAGGCAGCATTAGGCGCCGTGCTGCTGATGGCCGGCTGGGGGCTGATCGACATCAAGTCGCTGGGGCTCATCCGCCGCCTGAGCCGCTTCGAGTTCTGGCTCTGCCTGCTGACCACGGCCGGTGTGCTGGGCCTGGGCGTGCTGCCCGGCATCGTGTTTGCTGTGACCCTGGCGATCCTGCGCCTGCTCTACAGCATCTACCAACCCACCGACGCCGTGCTCGGCTGGCTGCCGGGCACCGAAGGCCAGGTCGACATCCGCAAATTCAAGGAAGCGCGTACCGTGCCAGGCCTGGTGGTGTACCGCTTCGACGACGCGATCCTGTTCTTCAACGCCGACTACTTCAAGATGCGCCTGCTCGAAGCGGTGCAGAGCCAGGACCAACCCAAGGCCGTGCTGTTCGATGCCGAAGCCGTCACCAGCATCGACGTCAGCGGTATCGCCGCCCTGCGTGAAGTGCGCGATACCCTGGCCGCGCAAGGCATCTTCTTTGCGATCGCCCGCGCCCGGGGCACCTTCCTGCGCATGCTGGTGCGCTCGGGGATGGCACGGGAAATGGAAGACAAACTGCTGTTCGGCTCGGTGCGGGCGGGGATTCGGGCGTATCGGGTGTGGCGTAACCGCAACCGTAGCACGCTCATTACCGGAGAGGGCTGAACAGAACGCTATCGCAACCCATTCGGCCCCCTACAGAGAAAAGGACTACCCGCCCCTCGAAAAAGGATGATCGCCCAGTGAGGAGCGGATTCGCTAGCCTCGCTGACCCGATCCTGAATACGGCCGGGCAATCCTTCTCCGTGGCGCTGGACAACCAGCAGCTACGCCAATGGCGTACAACCTGTTATGCTTTTTACCGAAACAGCCGTGTTCACCAAGCGAGTCAAGGAACTCCTTGATGACGATGCCTATCGCTTGCTCCAAGTCCGGCTCATGATTTCACCTGAGGCAGGTGACCTGATCGAGGGAACAGGCGGCCTGCGCAAATTACGTGTGGCCGCAAACGGGCACGGAAAACGCGGTGGTGCCAGGGTTATCTACTACCACTTCATCTCCAAGTCACAGATAGCCCTGCTCTACATCTAGCGCAAGAACGAGCAACCCGGCCTGTCCCCCGAGCAACGCAAGGCGCTGAGGTCGATCATTGAACACTGGAGGCACGCATGAACCGCTTTTTTGACGAACTGCTGGAAAGCGTGCAACAAATGGACGACATCGTCCAAGGGAAGCAGGCGCCTTCTCGAGAATTCGAGATCGATGCACTCCTGGTGCGTAACATCCGCAAGGCAACGGGGCTCACGCAAGCACGCTTTGCCGAGATCATCGATGTTCAGGTAGCAACATTGAGGAATTGGGAACAAGGGCGACGAGAACCTACCGGGCCTGCCAAGGCATTACTACGCGCAATACGTAATGATCCTGATCATGTATTAAAGGCCCTTGCGCACTGACAAGGGCCTGTAGGCGTCGCACACCCTGCACGACATGCTAAAGTCCCCCCGCTCCCCGCTCCACCCAACGGACTCCAGCATGCCTGCACTTGACGCCACCCTCACCCCTTGGCCAGAACTCGCCGCCCGCCACCCCTGCGATGCCCTGCTGCTGGGCAACGGCGCCAGCCGCGCAGTGTGGAAGCCTTTCGGCTATTTCTCGCTGTTCGAGGAAGCACAACGCGCAGGCCGCAAGAAAGGCCTGGCGGTCAGTGACCAGGCCCTGTTCAAGTCGTTGGGCACGGAACTGTTCGAGCCGGTGCTCAGCGCCCTCAACACCACCGTGCGCGCCAACGCGGCGCTGGCCATCAACTCCACCGCACCGCTGAACCGCTATTACTCGATCAAGGAAGCGTTGATTCACGCCGTGCGCACGGTGCACCTGCCGTGGCCGCTGATGCCGCCAGCCACCCTCGCGACCCTCAACCAGGCGCTGCGTGGCTACCGCAGCGTCTACACCAGCAACTACGACCTGCTGCTACCGTGGGCTGTACAGAGCGCCCCACACGGCTTCGCCGACCTGTTCGACGAACAAGGCTTCTTCGACGTGCGTCGCACCCGCAGCGAAGGCACGCGGGTGATGCACCTGCACGGCGGCCTGCACCTGCTGAAGCTACCCGACGGCACCACCCGCCAACGCAGCGCCGACAGCGCCGAACTGCTTGATGGCTTTGCCGTGAACATCCCAGGTGAAGTGCCACTGTTCGTCAATGAAGACCGCAGCGAGGAAAAACTGCGCGCCATCCGCCATTCGGATTACCTCAGCTGGTGCCTGGGGCAGCTGGCCCAGGAAAGCCAAGGGGTATGCCTGTTCGGTCAGCACCTGGACAGCAGTGACCAGCACCTGCTCGAAGCCATCCGCCAGGCCCGACCGAAGCAGCTCTCGATTGCTATCCGGCCGGTGAGTGAAGCTTCGGTGATCAACCAGAAGCAGCATTTTGTTGATCGGTTTGGAGATTTGTCGGGGACGCAGGTGCATTTCTATGACGCCACTACGCACCCGCTGGGGCTACCAGATTTGGCGATTGATCGACCAGCGGCTAGACGCTAGCACGCCCGCTGGACGAGCACGCCAGCAGGCTTGCCAGTGGTTGCTTTCAAAGCAAGCCATCCGCCCGCAGCAATGTTTCCAGGCAATGCTCCTGTACCCCATAAAACGCCTTGAGCTGGCCAATCTTCTCCAGCAACTCGCCGTTAGCCACCGGCTGCCGCCGCTTCACCGCAAGAATCATCTTGTTCTTGTTGGTGTGCTCCAGCGAGATGAACTCGAACACCTTGGTTTCGTAACCGCAGGCTTCCAGGTACAACGCGCGCAGGCTGTCGGTGAGCATTTCGGCCTGCTGGCCCAGGTGCAAGCCGTATTGCAGCATGGGTTGCAGCAACCCCGGGCTGTGCAGTTGCGGGCGGATCTGCTTGTGGCAGCACGGCGAGCACATGATGATCGCGGCGTTGCAGCGGATACCGGTGTGAATGGCGTAGTCGGTGGCGATATCGCACGCATGCAGGGCGATCATCACTTCGATGGCCTCGGGAACCACGCTACGTACATCCCCGCACTGGAATTCCAGGCCCGGGTGCTCCAGGCGCGAAGCGGCGGCGTTGCACAAGTCGACCATGTCCTGGCGCAGCTCTACACCGGTCACCTGCGCCTCACGGCCCAGGCTGTTGCTCAGGTAGTCATGCATGGCAAAGGTCAGGTAGCCCTTGCCCGAGCCGAAGTCGGCCACCCGAAGTGCCTGTTTCGCAGGTACCGGCGCACTGGCCAGGGCGTGGTCGAAGACCTCGATGAACTTGTTGATCTGCTTCCACTTGCGCGACATGGACGGGATCAATGCACCTTGTGCGTCGGTCACGCCAAGGTCACGCAGGAACGGCCTGGACAAATCCAGGTAGCGCTTCTTCTCGCGGTCATGGCCACTGCTCGCCGCGGCCTCGCGTGGAGCCTGCGCGCCGTGACGTTGCAACATCGGCTTGCCCTTCTTGCTGAAGGTCAGTTGCACTTCGCCATCTGCGTCGAACAGGTGGGCATTGCGGAAGCTGTCCGGCAGCAGCTCGGCTACCAGCGCCTGCGCCTGTTCCAGCGACAAGTTGCGGGTGATGTCGCGGGTCTGGTGGCGGTAGACCAGCGACAGGCATGGCTGGCCCTTGACCTGCAGCGGCTTGGCGATGATCCGTTGCAAGGTCTGGTCGGCACCGACATGGCGCGCCAGCACCAGTTTGACCAAGGTGTTGCCGTGCAAGGCTGCATTCAGAAGGCCGAGAAACCGGGCGCGTGCATCTGACGCAGAGAGGGCGGAAGAACTGGCGGACATGGAGAAACGGTGCCTCGAATAGCGGGAAACGCATTCTACACCCTGCAGGTTCCAAGTCAGTCCAAGATCACCAACCGGTTGGGCAACTCGTTGCGCGCACGGGTAGGCGGCACATGCTCGCTAAGCAGCTCGCCGCAGGCATCGATGCACTCGACAAACCCCTGCAAGGTCCGCCCCTGACGCACCTGCTCGGCAAAGCGGGCGACAATGGCCGCCCGCGCGTTGGTATCCAGATAATGCTCGATACCGCGGTCGACCAGGATCTCCACATGCCGTTCCGCCTCGCTGACGAAGATCAGCACGCCCGTAGCGCCTGCCGTGCGCTGCAAGTTCTGCTCGCGGAACTGCTGCCGAGCCAGCCGCGAGGCGCGCCAGCGACGCAAAGTCCGAGGAATCAGCCAGCCGGCCAGAAGCGGGTTGCGCAGCAGCAGGCACAAACCGACGAACAGCAACACGTTGGCCACCAGCAAGCCACGCACGCTGGGCCAACCCAGCAGCCAATGCAACAGCCCCGGCACAGCCAGCGCCAGCACGGCGGCCCACAACAGCGGCCAATACGCGTAATCGTCAGCACGGCGGGCCAGTACCGTCACCAGTTCGGCATCGGTTCGCTTTTCAGCACGGGCAATGGCTTCGGCAATCTGCCGTTGATGGTATTCGTCGAAGGGGGTCATGCCGTCGGTCTCTTTAGCGTTCTTATAGTTGTTGTCCCGGCATTCGGGGCTTCGTCCCCAGGCGACATATTCAGGCATAATCCGCCGCTGGAAAATGAGCGTGTCAATCGTACAACAATAGCCGCCTGAAAACTTCGGCCGCGCACGTATCACCGCTGGATACGGCAGAGGCCCCACAACGGAATTGATGATGAAATTGTCTTTGCTGGGCCTGGCCATGGGCCTTGCCAGTCAGGCGGCCCTCGCCGCCCCCAACGCCCCGCCCCTGCAGGACAAGCAGGCGTTCATCGACCATCTGATCAGCCAGATGACCGAAGCCGAGAAAATCGGCCAGTTGCGCCTGATCAGCATCGGCCCGGAAATGCCTCGCGACAAGATTCGTGAGGAAATCGCCGCCGGCCGCATCGGCGGCACCTTCAACTCACGCACCGCGCCCGAAAACCGCCCGATGCAGGACGCGGCCATGCGCAGCCGCCTGAAGATCCCGATGTTCTTCGCCTACGACACCGTCCACGGCGAGCGCACCATCTTCCCGATCGGCCTGGGCATGGCCGCCACCTGGGACATGGACGCCGTGGCCAAGGTTGGCCGCACCGCCGCCATCGAAGCCTCGGCCGACGCCCTGGACATGACCTTCGCCCCCATGGTCGATATTGCCCGCGACCCACGTTGGGGCCGCACCAGTGAAGGCTTTGGTGAAGACACCTACCTGACCTCGAAGATTGGCCAGGTGATGGTGCGCTCGTTCCAGGGCAGCAGCCCGGCCAACCCCGACAGCATCATGGCCATCGTCAAGCACTTCGCCCTGTACGGCGCCGTGGAAGGCGGGCGCGACTACAACACGGTCGATATGAGCCTGCCGAAGATGTACAACGACTACCTGCCGCCCTACCGCGCCGCCCTCGACGCCGGTGCCGGCGGGGTGATGGTGGCACTGAACTCGATCAACGGCGTGCCGGCCACCTCCAACACCTGGCTGATGAACGACCTGCTGCGCAAGGAGTGGGGCTTCAAGGGTGTGACCATCAGCGACCATGGCGCCATCCAGGAACTGATCCGCCACGGTGTCGCCCGGGACGGTCGCGAAGCCGCCAAGCTGGCGATCAAGGCCGGCATCGACATGAGCATGAACGACACCCTGTACGGCGAAGAGCTGCCAGGCCTGCTGAAGTCCGGTGAAGTGACCCAGGGCGAGCTGGACCAGGCGGTGCGCGAAGTACTCGGAGCCAAGTACGACATGGGCCTGTTCAAGGACCCTTACGTGCGCATCGGCAAGGCCGAAACCGACCTGAAAGACTACTACGGCAACGACCGCCTGCACCGTGAAGCCGCGCGCGATGTGGCCCGCCGCAGCCTGGTACTGCTGGAAAACCACAACCAGACCCTGCCACTGAAAAAAGCCGGCACCATCGCCCTGGTCGGCCCGCTGGCCGATGCACCGATCGACATGATGGGCAGCTGGGCCGCCGACGGCAAACCCGTGCACTCGGTGACAGTGCGTGAAGGCTTGCGCCGCGCCGTAGAAGGCAAAGCCAAGCTGGTCTACGCCAAAGGCTCCAACGTCACCGGCGACAAGGCGATATTCGATTACCTGAACTTCCTCAACTTCGACGCACCGGAAATCGTCGACGACCCACGCCCGCCTGCGGTGCTGATCGACGAAGCCGTGAAGGCTGCCAAGCAGTCCGACGTGGTCGTAGCGGTTGTCGGCGAGTCGCGTGGCATGTCCCACGAGTCGTCCAGCCGCACCACCCTGGAAATTCCAGCCAGCCAGCGTGAGCTGATCAAGGCCCTGAAGGCGACCGGCAAGCCGCTGGTACTGGTATTGATGAACGGCCGGCCGCTGTCGATCGGCTGGGAACGCGAGCAGGCCGACGCCATCCTCGAAACCTGGTTCGCCGGTACCGAGGGCGGCAATGCCATCGCCGACGTGCTGTTTGGCGACTACAACCCATCCGGCAAGCTGGCAATCACCTTCCCGCGTTCGGTCGGGCAGATCCCGATGTACTACAACCACACGCGCATTGGCCGGCCGTTCACGCCGGGTAAGCCGGGTAACTACACCTCGCAGTACTTCGAAGAGCCTAACGGCCCGCTGTACCCGTTCGGCTATGGCCTGAGCTACAGCAGCTTCGAGCTGTCCGGCTTGAAGCTGTCGCACAAGGACCTCAAGCGCGGTGACAACCTGGAGGCCAAGGTGACGGTGAAGAATACCGGCAAGGTGGCCGGCGAGACCGTGGTGCAGCTGTACCTGCAAGATGTGTCGGCTTCGATGAGCCGCCCCGTCAAGGAACTTAAAAACTTCCAGAAGCTGATGCTCAAGCCGGGTGAGTCGCGGACCTTGACCTTCCGCATCAACGAGGATGACCTGAGGTTCTACAATGGCCAGCTGCAGCGGGTTGCCGAGCCAGGTGAGTTCAATGTCCAGGTAGGGCTGGACTCCCAGGCGGTGCAACAGCAGAGCTTTGAACTGCTGTAACTGAAACCGGCCGCCTGTACCGGCCCTTTCGCAGGTAGACCTGCGAAAGGGCCGGCCCCGATCCCCAAATATTCCGGATCCGCCCCAATGCCCTTTTCCTTTCGCGCCCTGCGTCTGGGGCTGATCACCTTGCTCATCCTGCTGGGCACCGCTCTCAGTGCCGGCTGGGCCATGCACCAGGCCAAGCGCCAGGCCATGGAAGACGACGCCCGGCGTGCCAGTCAGCAACTGGGGCTGTACGCCAATGGCCTGCACACTCTGATCGACCGCTACCGCGCCCTGCCCGCTGTACTGGCGTTGGACCCGGAACTGATCGCCGCCCTGCGCGGCCCGGTCAATGAACAGGTGCAGGACGCCCTGAACCGCAAGCTGGAACGCATCAATGGCGCGGCCAATTCCTCCACCCTTGAGCTGCTCGACCGCACCGGCCTGGCCATTGCCGCCAGCAACTGGCGGCTGCCCAGTAGCTACGTCGGCTCCAACTACGGTTTCCGCCCCTATTTCAAGCAAACCCGCAGCCAAGGCAGTGGCCGCTTCTACGCCGTGGGCGTAACCAGTGGCGTACCGGGCTACTTCCTCGCCAGCGCGGTAAATGACGAGCATGGCCGCTTTCTCGGTGCCATGGTGGTCAAGCTGGAGTTCCCCGAGCTGGAACGCGAGTGGCGCCAGGGCAGCGATATCCTGCTGGTCAGCGACGCCCGTGGCATCACCTTCATCGCCAACCAGGATGGCTGGCGCTACCGCGAGCTCCAGCCGCTGAGTGGTGCCGACCGTGCCGAGCTGGCTGAAACACGCCAGTACGACAAACAGCCGCTGGTGCCCCTGCAGCACCAGGTGCTGACCCGTTTTGCCGAGTACAGCACCCTTAGCCGCGTGGAAGGCCCGCAGGGCAGTGCCGAGTACCTGTGGGAAAGCCTGCCGCTGGAAGGTGACCACTGGACCTTGCACCTGTTGCGCAAGCCACAGGTGGCCGCCGATGGCCGCAATGCCGCCTTGGGCGCCGCAGCCGTGTGGCTGAGCTTGGTGTTCGCCGCCCTGTTCGTCAGCCAGCGCCTGCGCCTGGCCCGCCTGCGCCAGCGCAGCCGGCAAGAGCTCAAACGCCAGGTCGAAGAACGCACCCGTGAGTTGCGCACCGCCCAGGAGGGGCTGGTGCAGTCGGCCAAACTGGCCGCCCTCGGGCAGATGTCGGCCGCCATGGCCCACGAAATCAACCAGCCGCTGACCACCCAGCGCATGCAACTGGAAACCCTACGGCTGCTGCTGGACCACGGCCGTTACGACGAAGCGCGCCAGGCCCTCGAACCGCTGGAGCAAATGCTCACACGCATGGCCGCACTGACCAGCCACCTGAAAACCTTTGCCCGCAACAGCCCGGTCGGCCTGCGCGAGCGCCTCGATCTGGCCACCGTGGTCGACCAGGCCTTGCACCTGCTGGAAACCCGCATCCGGAGTGAAGAGGTCGAGGTGGCCTTGTACCTGGCACGCCCGGCCTGGGTACGCGGCGATGCCATTCGTCTGGAGCAAGTGCTGATCAACCTGCTGCGCAATGCCCTCGACGCCATGGCCGACAAGCGCTACAAACGCCTGGAGGTGCGCATCGAGCCAGATGGCGAGCTGTGGCGCCTGAGCGTGCTGGATTCAGGTGGCGGCATTGCCGAGGCCGACCTGGCCAAGGTGTTCGACCCGTTCTTCACCACCAAACCGGTGGGTGAAGGGCTGGGCCTGGGCCTGGCCATTTCCTACGGCATCGTCCACGAGGCCGGTGGCCAACTGCGGGCCGAAAACGTACCTGGTGGCGCACGCCTGAGCCTTACCCTGCCCCGTGACCTGGAGCCTGTATGTTGAATTCAGTGATCGTCGTCGACGATGAAGCCAGCATCCGTACTGCCGTCGAGCAATGGCTGAGCCTGTCCGGCTTCACTGTGCAGCTGTTCGCTCGGGCTGAAGAATGCCTGGCACACCTGCCACGGCACTTCCCGGGGGTGATCATCAGCGATGTGCGCATGCCAGGCATGGACGGCCTGCAATTGCTCGAGCGCCTGCAGGCGGACGACCCCGACCTGCCCGTGATCCTGCTGACCGGCCACGGTGATGTGCCCATGGCAGTAGAAGCCATGCGCAACGGGGCCTATGACTTCCTGGAAAAACCCTTCACCCCGCAGCACCTGCTGGGTAGCCTGCGCAGGGCACTGGAAAAGCGCCAGCTGGTCCTTGAAAACCGTCGGCTGCACGAACAGGCTGACCTCAAGTCACGCCTGGAAGGCACACTGCTGGGGATGTCCCAGGGCCTGCAGCAACTGCGCCGGCAGGTGCTGGACCTGGCCGGCCTGCCAGTCAACGTGCTGATTCGTGGTGAAACCGGCAGCGGCAAAGAGCGGGTCGCCCGCTGCCTGCACGATTTTGGCCCGCGCGCCGGCAAACCATTCGTTGCCCTCAACTGCGCGGCCATCCCCGAAGCGCTGTTCGAAGCCGAACTGTTCGGCCATGAAAGCGGTGCCTTCACCGGCGCCCAAGGCAAGCGCATCGGCAAACTGGAGTACGCCAACGGTGGCACGGTGTTCCTCGACGAAATCGAGAGCATGCCACTGGCGCAACAGGCCAAGCTGCTAAGGGTGATCCAGGAGCAGAAACTGGAGCGTTTGGGGGCTAACCAGAGCATCAGCATCGACTTGCGAATCATTGCCGCGACCAAGCCCGACCTGCTCGACGAGGCCCGTGCCGGGCGTTTTCGCGAAGACCTGGCCTACCGCCTGAACGTGGCCGAATTGCGCCTCGCGCCGTTGCGTGAGCGGCGTGAGGACATTCCGCTGCTGTTCGAACACTTTGCCCGTGCAGCAGGCGAAAAGCTTGGGCGCTGCGCACCGCCGCTGTCGGGGGCACAGCTGGCACAACTGCTGTCGCATGACTGGCCAGGTAATGTTCGCGAGCTGGCCAATGCGGCGGAGCGGCACGCGTTGGGGCTAGGTTCGCCGAACATCGAGGTAGCGCCTGCCGGGCAATCGCTGGGCGAGCAGATGGAGGCGTTCGAGGCGCAATGCCTGCGCGCAGCGTTGCGACAGCATGGGGGCGAGATCAAGGCGGTGATGGAGACCTTGCAGCTGCCGCGGCGCACGCTTAATGAAAAGATGCAGCGGCACGGGTTGGTGCGCGAGGATTTTGTCGAGCGAGAATGAGCGGATTTCCGCTTATGAACGACTGGAGATAGGCGGGTTTCCGCTTATTCTTGTGAGATTTTGGGGCTACTTTGCAGCCCGTCGCGACACCTGGCCGCTCCTACAAGGGCCGTTCAAAGCCGTCTATTTCGGGGCTCAAGAAACTCGCAACGCCTTCAAATGAATCACCCTGCCACCATTTGGCACACCTTCTGCTATTGCCTTGGCAAGCTGCGCCACGGCGCGCTCCACACAAAAACAACGAGAAGGTATCTCTGATGGATAACGCCACCTCCCTGCCCGCCGGGGCGGCCACTGCGCCCGCCGCGGAAAAAACCACCGCCAGCCGCCTGAAGTCGATCTTCAGCGGGTCCATCGGCAACATGGTCGAATGGTACGACTGGTACGTCTACGCCGCATTCTCGCTGTACTTCGCCAAGGCCTTCTTCCCGGCCGGCGACTCCACCGCACAACTGCTCAACACCGCCGCGATTTTCGCCGTGGGCTTCCTGATGCGCCCGATCGGTGGCTGGCTGATGGGCCTGTACGCCGACCGCAAGGGCCGCAAAGCTGCATTGATGGCCTCGGTACTGCTGATGTGCGCAGGCTCGCTGGTCATCGCCCTGACCCCGGGCTACGAAACCATCGGTGTCGCCGCACCGATCCTGCTGGTGATCGCGCGCCTGATGCAGGGCCTGTCGGTGGGTGGTGAATACGGCACCTCGGCCACCTACCTCAGCGAAATGGCCAGCAAGGACCGCCGTGGTTTCTTCTCCAGCTTCCAGTACGTGACCCTGATCTCCGGGCAACTCATTGCCCTGGCGGTACTGATCATCCTGCAGCAGACCCTGACCACCGAGCAGCTGTACGCCTGGGGCTGGCGCGTGCCGTTCGTGATCGGTGCGCTGTGCGCCGTGGTGGCCCTGTACCTGCGTCGCGGCATGGAAGAAACCGCCTCCTTCACCAAGAAGGAAAAGGCCAAGGAAAGCCTGATGCGCACCCTTATGCGCCACCCCAAAGAGCTGATGACCGTGGTCGGCCTGACCATGGGCGGCACCTTGGCCTTCTACACCTACACCACCTACATGCAGAAGTACCTGGTCAACACCGTGGGCATGAGCATCAGCGACTCGACCACCATCTCGGCCGCCACGCTGTTCCTGTTCATGTGCCTGCAGCCGTTGATTGGTGGGCTGTCCGACAAGATCGGCCGTCGCCCGATCCTGATCGCCTTCGGTGTGCTCGGCACCCTGTTCACCGTCCCTATCCTCAGCACCTTGCACACCATCCAGACCTGGTGGGGCGCGTTCTTCCTGATCATGGCCGCGCTGATCATCGTCAGCGGCTACACCTCGATCAATGCCGTGGTCAAGGCAGAGCTGTTCCCGACGGAAATCCGCGCTCTGGGCGTGGGCCTGCCGTACGCCCTGACCGTGTCCATCTTCGGCGGCACCGCCGAATACGTGGCCCTGTGGTTCAAGAGCGCAGGTATGGAAAGCGGCTTCTACTGGTACGTCACTGCCTGTATCGCCTGTTCGCTGCTGGTATACGCAACCATGAAAGACACCAAACAGCACTCGCGGATTACTACTGAGTGAGTTTGAACCTGCCGCAATGAAGAAGGGCGCACCGTTTCGGGCGCCCTTTTTTCATGCATTGTGAATGCATGATGTGATTCGATGAGCCAATGATTAATCCTATTCGGCTCATCATGTGAGCCGAATAGCTCAATTAATCGTCTCACCAGCGCCTGAAACCTGGCTCAGGACATCTCCAACGCCTGACGCGGCTCACGGCGCTGGTACCAACTGGCCATCAGCACCAGCACCAGCAACACCCCGCCCAGCACAGCCGAAGATCCGACCGTGCCAAAGTCCAGGCCCCCCTTTTCATGGGGTTTGGTCAGGACATCGCCCAGCGTGGCGCCAAACGGACGGGTAAGCACGAACGCCACCCAGAACAGCACAACGCCTGGAATACGCGTCCAGTAGCGGGCCACCACTACCAAGGCAATGGCACTGCCGATCAGCAACGCGCCGCCAGCAAAACCGAGCCCCGAATCATCGGCCAGGTAATCGCCCAGAGCGGTGCCAAGCGTGTTGGAAAACAGGATCGCCACCCAGTAGAACAGCTCGCCCGTGCGGTTCTTGATACGGGTGACATCCAGTGGGTTGCCGCTCAGGCGCCACACCAGGAAGGTCAGCAGCAGGATGCCGATGAGCAAGGCCGACCCCGTGGCATAACCCAGGCCCAGAGTGCGGTCCATGAAGTCGGACATGGTGGTGCCGGCGGTACTGGTGGAGAGGATCACCAGCCAATACAGCATTGGGTGGTAACGGCGCGAGTAGAGTTGGCCGAGCAACGTCAGCAGGAACACGCTGATCAGCAGCAGCGAGCTGACGGCATAGCCAACGTTCAGCGTCATCGACAGCAAGTCGCCCGCCGTTTCGCCAAGGGTGGTAGCGCAGATCTTCATGACCCAGAAGGCCAAGGTGATTTGCGGGAGTTTGTTCATTGTTGTACCGCTCCAGTTTGAGGTGCGGCGATGGTGCTGATCGTTACCTAAAAAATCGGTTGGTGATGCATGAAAAAAGCGTTGATAAATCTTTGAAACAAGATATTTCGTTCTTAACGTCCCATTAATTCCCACCCTTCAAGCTGAAATAGCTGAAAGAACGACAACGCGCGGGCATGCGGCTCCTGGGTGATGCCACAGCCTGATTCACGAAAAGCGCTCCTATATACATCGAATAATTAGATTTTTAATCGCTATTTTTTGCGCTTTTTAATCAAATTAATCGGCGTAGGATTAAACCCATAGAAACAAACAACCCCTGTAGCCCTTGGAGCAACGACCATGAAAAACAAACTGATCCTTACTCTGGCCCTCTCGGTTTTCGCAGCTGGCGCTTACGCCGAAGATGGCTTCGACCGTACCAACGCCCACACATTTGCAGCGGTACAGAGCCAGTCCGCTACCTACGCTGAAGATGGTTTCGACCGCACCGGTGGCCAACGCTTCGCCGAAGACGGCTTCGACCGCACTGGTGGCCAACGCTTCGCCGAAGACGGTTTCGACCGCACTGGCGGCCAACGCTTCGCCGAAGACGGCTTCGACCGCACCAACGCCCACCGCATCAGCTGATCCCTGATGCGTGCACCCAGCCCGGCTTTCGCCGGGCTTGATCATTTGCAGACGGGCACAGGCTTGGCACACTAGGCACCTCGTAACCCAGGAGGTGGGCCAGCAAGCCCAGCACAGATGTATTACTACGAACCCGCCAAAGGCCACGGCCTGCCCCACGACCCGTTCAACGCTATCGTCGGCCCCCGCCCCATCGGTTGGATCTCCTCGCAAGACCGTGAAGGCCGCCTGAACCTGGCGCCCTACAGCTTTTTCAACGCGTTCAACTACATCCCGCCGATCATCGGTTTCTGCAGCGTCGGGCGCAAAGACAGCCTGAACAACATCGAACAGACCGGCGAATTTGTCTGGAACCTGGCCACCCGCCCGCTGGCTGAGCAGATGAACCAGAGCTGCGCACCGGTTGCGGCCGAAGTAAACGAATTTGAATTGAGCGGCCTCACTGCCACGCCGTCGAGCATCGTCAACGTACCGCGCGTGGGGGAAACACCCGTGGCCTTCGAGTGCAAGGTCAGCCAGATCGTGCAGCTCAAGCGGGCAGACCAGGCGCTGGTGCCCAGCTGGCTGATCCTGGGTGAAGTGGTGGCGGTGCACATTGCCGAGCACCTGCTGAAAAACGGCATCTACGACACCGCTGCCGCCGAACCGATCCTGCGTGGCGGTGGCCCGGCGGACTACTTCGAGCTGGGCAACCTGTTCAAGATGGCCCGCCCGCCGGCCTGATCACCAGATCAGCTCGCCCTCTTCGCTTACGCCTTGCAGGCGTTGCAGCTCGGCCGTAGCCGCTTCGTCGGCGGCCACGGCCCCCTTGAACACCTGCCCGTCCAGTACCTTGTGAAAACGCGGCGCGCCGCCCATGCCCAAGGCCTTGACCGCGATAGCCGCGTTGTAGCCGCCCCCCTCGACCGGGACCATTGCCGAAACTGCTTCGAAATGCGGGAATTCCCTACGTGCCATGTTGCTATCCACTTGATTGAACAAGGCGGTCATTTTACCCCATCACTGATCAATCGAAGGTATGCAGGTCCAAGCTTCTGACCACCTGTGCCTGTACCAGCTCGCCAAACACCTCCAACGTTGGCGAAGCAAAGTAGCCACTCATCGCCTGCTGGTCCTGCCAGCTACCGCTGAGTAACCAAAGGTCGGCATCCGCCTGGGAGCGCTGCACCGTGAAACTCAGGCAACCCGGCGCCCGCAGCGAGGGTTCGAGCAGGTCACGCAGTCGCGCACCCAACTCGGCTGAGCGCCCGCTGCTGGCACGGATGAAAGCAAGGTGGGTGACCGGTTGTGTTGAGGTCATTGCACAATCTCCTTGAAGCAGGCGGACGGAAAAGCCAGGCTGCCAAGGTTAGGGGCTACCTCGCGCGACGCGTTAGGCCATTACTGCATGCCGATTGCCTAATCCTGCAGCGCGACAGGATCAGGCAATCGACGTGCAGCTTTCGACTAGCGCCCGTCCTTGCCCAAACCTATGCTGCGTCGGTCAGCAGAGGAAATCCACCATGACCACACCGACACCCATCGACCCGCCCCTGGAATTGCAGCGCCAGGAGCTTGCGGAACTGATCCGCCGCCATGCCGGCGATCCCCACGGCCCGGCCTCGGCCATCGATGGCTTGTTCCTGGTGCGCTACACCGAGAACGTGCGCTCGGTGCCGACTCTCGCTCAACCCGCGCTGTGCATCCTGGCCCAGGGTAGCAAAAGCCTGTTCCTCGGTGACGAACAATATGCCTACGACCCGCTGCACTACATGGTGGTTTCGGTAACCTTGCCACTGAGCGGCGTAAAGCTCGACGCCAGCCCCGAACACCCCAGCCTTGGGTTGCGCATAGACCTGGACCCGGCAGAGATCAGCCAGCTGATTGCCGAGAGCGGGCCGATGCTGGTGCCTAACCGGCCTTCCGGCCGCGGTTTGTATGTGGACAGAACCGATGCGCCATTGCTTGATGCCCTGCTGAGGTTGATCCGACTGCTGGACACGCCGCGCGATATCGCGATGTTGGCGCCGTTGTTCCGCCGTGAAATTCTCTACCGTTTGTTGCGCGGGCCACAGGGTTATCGGCTGTACGAAATTGCCTTGGCCAACAGCCAGACGCACCGGGTTTGCCAGGCCATTACCTGGCTCAACAACAACTATCAACAGCCGCTGCGTATCGAGGACCTGGCCCGGGAGGTCAACCTCAGCACCTCGACCCTGCACCACCGCTTCAAGGCCGTGACGTCGATGAGCCCGTTGCAGTACCAGAAGCAGCTGCGCCTGCAGGAGGCGCGCAGGTTGATGCTCAATGACGGGCTGGAGGCGGCGGTGGCGGCTTATCGGGTGGGGTATGAAAGCCCATCGCAGTTCAGCCGGGAGTACAGCAGGCTGTATGGAGCGCCGCCGATTCGGGATGTCGCCAGATTGAGAGCCACTGCTGTCTAGGACTTTTTGGTGGCTGTACCGGCCTCTTCGCGGGCTCGCCCGCTAAAGGGCCGGTACAGGCAACAGCTTCACTTCAACCCAAAACTGTCCCTTGCCACTGATTCTGGTCAACCTGAATCAAGGTAGGCCCCTTGCGTTCCACCGCCTGCCCCAGCGCCGCCTGCAACTGCGCCACATTCGTCACATTCTCCGCCGCAGCCCCCAACGCCCGCGCCACGCCGATGAAGTCCGGCGTATGAATATCCACGCCAACCGGCTCGATCGCCCGGTTGACCATGTACTTCTTGATTTCCTCATACCCCTGGTTATTCCACAGCAGCACGATCAGCGGCACCTGCGCCTCCACCGCGCTGGCCAGCTCCGGCAGGGTGAATTGCATACCACCATCGCCAATCAGGCACACGGCAGGCGCACGCTGGCAGATTTGCTCCGCACTCCCGAGCCAGGCGCCCATGGCCGCAGGTAGCGCATAACCCAGGGTGCCATAGCCGGTCGAGGCATTGAACCAGCGACGTGGCTGATCCATGTCCAGGGTCAGGTTGCCGGTGTACACCGGCTGGGTCGAGTCGCCCACCAGAATGGCATTGGGCAGGCGCTCAAGAATGGCGCTCAGCAAACGCGTCTGGCTCAATGTCGGCTGATCCCAGCCTGCCGCCAGAGCCTTGCGCAGGTTGGCCACCCGGGCCACACCCCAGGTGCTTTCACGCACGGGTTGCGGCTGAGCCTGCAAAGCAACGAGCAGCGCTTCGGCGGCCAATTCGGCATCAGCCACCAGCGCCAGCTCCGGCAGGTAATTGCGCACGGTCTGGTCCGGGTCGATATCGATGCGCAGCAGGCTTCCCGGGATCTCGAAGCCACCCTTGAAGGTCACGTCATAATCGGTTTCGGCCAATTCGGTGCCGATCGCCAGCACCACGTCGGCCTCGGCGACGAGCGCCCGCGTGGCAGGCAACGACTGGGTCGAACCGATTTGCAGCGGGTGGCTGGCCGGCAGCAAACCCTTGGCATTGATGGTCAACGCCACCGGTGCCTGAAGGTGTTCGGCCAGGCGTGCCAAGGCAGCACCGGCTGCCAACGCGCCACCGCCGGCCAGAATCAACGGCCGCTTTGCACCGGCCAGGCGCTCGGCCATCTGTGTTACAGCTTGCGGGGCAGCCCCCGCACGGCTACCGCGCACGGGCCGGCCCGGCAGCAGGAAATCGGCCGGTTCGACCAGCACGTCTAGCGGGATTTCGATATGCACCGGGCGTGGTCGGGCGCTGTCGAACACGGCAAATGCCCGGGCCAACACCTGCGGCAGGTCTGCTGCACTCATCAAGGTGTGGGAAAACGCAGCCACCCCCGACACCAGCGCCGCCTGGTTGGGCAGCTCGTGCAGCTTGCCACGGCCACCGCCCAACTGGTCACGGGACTGCACGCTGGAAATCACCAGCATCGGGATCGAATCGGCATAGGCCTGGCCCATCGCCGTGGTGATGTTGGTCATGCCTGGGCCGGTGATGATGAAGCACACTCCGGGTTTACCACGGGTGCGCGCATAGCCGTCAGCCATGAACCCGGCACCCTGCTCGTGGCGCGGAGTGATGTGTCGAATGGACGAACCCGCCAGCCCGCGATAGAGCTCCACGGTATGCACACCGGGAATGCCGAAGACATGGTCCACGCCATAGCCTTCAAGGAGTTTGACCAGTACTTCGCCGCACGTTGCCATAAGGGTTCACCATGAATCTGCTTGGGTTATGTGCTTATTGGACCCAACCCACGACTACCACCACAATGCAAAAAAACACATACTACCCATGTCCTGTAATCATGGCTTATCGCAATGAAACGCCTACCGCCCTTACCCGCCCTGTACACCTTTCTGGTGACCGCCCAGCACTGCAACTTCACCCGTGCCGGGCAACAGTTGCACATCACGCAAGGCGCCGTCAGTCGCCAGATCGCGGCCCTGGAGGAGCACCTGGGGTATGCGCTGTTCCAGCGTCAGGCCCGTGGGCTGAGCCTGACCCGTGAAGGCCAGGATTGGCTGCCACGGGTGCAGCAGGTGTTCGCACTGATCGAACAAGGCGTGAATGAGGTGGGCGGACGCAGCACGACCTTGCAGCTCAAGGCACCCACCTGCGTGATGCGTTGGTTACTGCCACGCCTGATGGAGTGGCAAGCACTGCGCCCGGATGTGCCGGTGGAGCTGACGACTACGGTGCAGCACGGGGTGGACTTTCGCCGGGAGGGCTTCGATGCGGCAGTGGTCTATGGCGACACGCCGAACCACGGGTTACAGGTGCGCAAGTTGTTCGATGAACAGCTGACGCCGGTGTGTGCGCCGTCGCTATGCGACGGGCCAATACCCTTGCGGCAGGTGGATGACCTGTCGCGGCACATGTTGCTGCACCCCTCGCGGGACGAGCATGACTGGCGGTTGTGGTTGCAGGCGGCCGGGGTGACGTTGGCCGCTCATGGGCCCAAGCAGCACTTCGAGACGCTGGACATGGCAATGGCCATGGCCTCGCAGGGGACCGGAGTGGCGATTGGCGACTGGTCGCTGATTGGTGATGACCTGCGCGGGGGGCGGCTATGCATGCCATTTGCGCTGAAGGTGATGACCGGTAAGGCGTACTACCTGGTGAGCCAGGCCAGGAGCTTGCCGCCGGGGTTGGTGGAATTGCTGGACTGGCTGGAGAGCCAGGCCAGCCTATGAAGGCCTCTTCGCGGGCGTGCCCGCGAAGGGGGTGACTCAATACCCGACGGTAAAACGCTGCCGCGTATGCGCCGGCTTTTCCAGCTCATCGATCAAGGCAATCGCAAAGTCGGCGAAGGTGATCCAGCTTTTGCCGTCTGCACCAATCAGCAGATAATCCTTGCCCAGCGTGTACCGCCCACTGCGCTCACCTTCAACGAACTCCGCCGATGGCGACAGGAAGGTCCAGTCCAGGTTCGGCTCCCGCTGCAACGCCTCCAAAAAGCGCACGCCTGCAGTCGCCTCGGCCTTGTAGGCTTCCGGGAAGTCCGGGCTGTCGATCACCCGGTGCCCCGACGGCAACAGCAGGCTGCCCGCACCGCCTACCACCAGCAAGCGCCTGACCCCGGCCCGCTTGACCGGCTCGATGATCGCGTGCGGCTCAATGGTCGAGAAATGCGCGGCGCTCAGCACGGCATCCACGCCCGCGACCGCGGCCTGCAGGGCCGCGCTGTCCTTGGCATCCAACGCCTTGACGGTCACGCCTTCCCGGCCCTCCAGTTTCGAAGGGTCACGGGCGATGGCCAATACACTGTGGCCACGGCGCAGGGCCTCTTCCAGCAACTGGCTGCCAGCACGACCAGTGGCACCAATGATTGCGATCTTGCTCATGGGATACTCTCCATCAATTGAACGGAATTACCACTTCATCTCGCCCTTGGCGACCTTGGCTCCCAGCTCCAGGGAGCTTTCATCGGCCAGGCCCGGGTAACGCTGCTTCATCGCCTCGATCAAGGCACCCGCGTCTTTTGCCTTGGCCGTTTCGGCATCGAAGTCACGAATGTAGTTCGCCGTGAAACGCACAGCCTCCAGCGAGCGGCTGCTGTCCCTCAGGTAATGACCCGGGATGACCGTACGCGGCGCCAGCGCTTCGATGTGCGCCAGGGTGCCGAGCCAGTCGGCATGCGACTGGGCCGTCTGGGTATCGGCCATCCACACATGAATGTGCTCGGACACCACAACGCCGCCGACCACCGCCTTGATCGACGGGATCCACACAAAGCTGCGGTCTGGTTGCGGACCGTCAAGGCCAACCACCTCAAGGGCCTGCCCTTCCAGCGTCAATCGGTTGCCTTCCAGTACCTGTGGCAACACCAGCCGTGCCGGTTTGTCCGCCCCCATCTGCGGGCCCCAGTACGCCAGCTTGGCGTCCATGGTCTGACGGATATGCGCGACAGTGGCGGCCGAGGCCAGCACCTTGGCGTCGGGGAAAGCGTTTGTCAGGGTGTCCAGGCCGAAGTAGTAATCCGGGTCACCGTGGCTGATATAGATGGTAGTCAGGTGCTTGCCGCCAGCTCGCAGGCGCTGCACCAGTTGCTGGGCCTGGGCCTTACCGAACTGGGCATCGACCAGCACGGCATCGTGCTCGCCACTGACAATCACCGAACTGACCGGGAAGATGGCCTCATGCCCAGGGTTGTAGACTTCCAGCTTCAAGGGTTCGGCGGCCAGCGCCGGGCCGGCCAGGGTAACGCAGGCCAGCAGCAGGCCGCGCAAGGGAGTGAACAGGGACATTGGCAACGCCTTCCAGATAACGTTGGCCACCAGCTTAGTTGCCCGATCCATGACAAAAAATGCGATGCTCGAACATAGTTTGTTTCTGAAACCGGGCAAATCATGGACCGTCTCAACGCCATGCGCGTTTTCGTCACCGTCGTCGACCTGGGCAGCCAGTCGGCAGCGGCGGATCATTTGCAGCTATCGCGGCCGGTGGTGTCGCGCTATCTGGCAGAGCTGGAAGACTGGGTGGGCGCGCGCCTGATGCAGCGCACCACACGCAAGCTCAGCCTCACCGCCGCCGGCCAGGAAACCCTGCCACGCTGTCGGCAGTTGCTGGAGTTGGCCGGTGACCTGCAGGCTGCCGTGCAACAGCCAGATGACGCGCCCAAGGGCGCATTGCGCATCAGCGTCAGTACGTCCTTTGGCCAGGCGCAACTGGTGGATGCGGTGGCTGCCTATGTGCGGCGCTACCCAGGCGTGAAGGTGGAACTGCAGATGCTCGACCGTACCGTCAACCTGGTGGATGAGCGTATCGACCTGGCCATCCGCACCAGCAACGACCTGGACCCCAACCTGATCGCCCGGCGCCTGAGCATATGCCGCTCGGTGGTGTGTGCGTCCCCCGCCTACCTGCTTGAGCATGGCACGCCGCAGCGGGTCGAAGAACTGAGCCGGCACAACTGCCTGACCCATGCCTATTTCGGCCATAGCCTGTGGCATTTCGAGGTGGGCGGCCAACAGATCGCCGTGCCGATAACAGGGAACATCAGTGCCAACGAAGCCATGACATTGCAAAAGGCCGCGCTGGCTGGCGCGGGTATCGCCATGCTGCCAACCTACCAGGCCGCCGATGCCCTGCGCCGGGGCGAACTGGTGCGCCTGCTGCCCGAGGCAAAGCCCCGCGAACTGAACCTGAATGCGGTGTACACGTCACGCAAGCACATGCCGCCCACCTTGCGCAGCATGCTGGATTTTCTGGTGCAGCGGTTCAAGGACGAACCCGAGTGGGACCGGGATCTGTGATGTAACGTGAGAAATGACCTACGATTAAAGGTATCACCTGTCGCTGTAACAGGAGGTGAGTACCATGGGCATCAAATCAAGAAGAGTCGCCCTTGTCATGGCCCTGACTGCTGTCGCAGGGCTGTACGGCTCAGCCTGTTGGCGCGCCGAGCTGCTACGCAGCCAGCCCAGTGCCGCCAACAGCTGCGAGCAGGCACATTGCGTGCCTCACACCGCAACCTTGAGCGCCGTCCGTTGAGTTGACGGCGCGCCGCCGGTCACTCTTCCACGCTCATGTATTCCTTGGCCCAGCGGATGTAGTCCTCGGGCTGGGTGTAGGTGTGCGAGAGTTCGGTCGCGCTGAGGTTTTCCGACTTGTTCTGCTGGCCACGTTGCAGGCGCAGGCAGTCGTAGGTGGCCTTGATGGCAGCAAAGTAGGCCGCGTGACCATCGACCACGATACGCACGCCCAGGCGCGCCAGGCGCTCGTCATCGCGCAGGTTCGGGTTGCCATAGGTGACCAGCATCAGCGGTACGGTCAGGTGCTCGGCAATTTGCTCAAGCTGCTCGAAGTCTTTTACCCCCACCATGCAGATACCATCGGCACCGGCTTTCTGGTAACTCTGGGTGCGCACGATGATTTCTTCGGTGGTGAGCACGCCTGCGTTGGTGCGGGCAATGATCGACAACGACGAATCGACCCGCGCCTCCAGCGCCGCACGAATCTTGCCAACGCCCTCCTCGACCGGAATCAGGTCGGTGGACTTGCGCCCGAACTGGGCGGGCAGCAGGGTGTCCTCGATGGTCAGCGCAGCCACGCCGGCGCGCTCCAGCTCGATCACCGTGCGCATCACGTTCAATGCGTTGCCATAGCCATGGTCGGCGTCAGCCAGGAACGGCAGCTGCGCTACCCGGCCAATACGGGTGGCTTGTTCGACGAACTCGCTGAGGGTAATGAGGGCAAAGTCCGGCGCGGCCAATACCTGCAACGAAGCAACGGAACCACCGAGGATACCGACCTCGAAGCCGAGGTCTGCGGCAATGCGCGCCGACATCGGGTCGAACACCGATGCAGTGTGGTAACAGGAACCTGAAGCGAGCAGCTCGCGGAAGGCAAAACGCAGATCTTGATGGGAAGCCTTGGGCATGATCACTCCGCAATTTGAGTTGAAATTTGAACGGTAACTACCGACCCCTGTAATCGGGTCTACCTGACCTGTTCCAACCGTCGCCATCTGGGCGGTCATGCTCGACATGCAGGCAGAGGAATAAAAGGTGTGGGAGACAGCACACTGAAAAACCTGCGGCAGAATGTTGCACCAAGCTGGTGCGGGCCGCGAATTTCAGCCTCTGTGGCATACCAACGATATCACGCAGCCATGCAGCACTGGATGAATGCGCCAATGCCGATTCGGCATAGGGGATGCAGATAGTACATAGGAAGCTACCTAACTCAGGTTACAATCCGACTTGCCCAAAGAGGCCGTAACAGACAGACAAGGTATTCCCGTGACCGCCGCCCTGCCCCCCACCACCCTGCGCAACGTGCTCACCGCTCTCATGCTGGCCATTTTCCTCGGCGCACTGGACCAGACCATCGTCGCTGTCTCGCTGCCGGCAATCTCGGCCCAGTTCAACGATGTCGGCCTGCTGGCCTGGGTCATCTCCGGCTACATGGTGGCGATGACCGTGGCCGTGCCGATCTACGGCAAACTGGGCGATCTGTACGGGCGGCGGCGGATGATCCTGACCGGTATCAGCCTGTTCACCCTGGCCTCCATCGCGTGCGCCATGGCCCAGGACATGCAACAGCTGGTGCTGGCCCGTGTACTGCAAGGCATTGGCGCGGGCGGCATGGTCTCGGTCAGCCAGGCGATCATCGGCGATTTCGTGCCACCGCGTGAGCGCGGCCGCTACCAAGGTTATTTCAGCAGCATGTACGCCGTGGCCAGCGTAGCCGGGCCAGTGCTGGGCGGCTGGCTGACCGAGTACTTGTCGTGGCGCTGGGTATTCTGGATCAACCTGCCGCTGGGGCTGGTTGCCTTGTGGGCGATCCGCCGTGCCCTCGGTGGCATGCCGGCGCAACGCCGCGAGGCCCAGGTGGATTACCTCGGTGCCGTGCTGCTGATCCTCGGCCTGGGCAGCTTGTTGCTGGGCATCACCTTGGTCGGTCAGGGCCACGCCTGGATTGATCCTGCCGTACTGGCCCTGTTCGCCTGCGCTGTACTGGGCCTTGCGTTGTTCATCGCACATGAGCGGCGCTGCCCGGAGCCGCTATTGCCCTTGGGCCTGTTCAGCAATCGGGTGGCGGTGCTGTGCTGGGGGGTGATCTTTTTCGCCAGCTTCCAGTCGATTTCCCTGACGATGCTCATGCCGTTGCGCTACCAGGGCATCACGGGTGGTGGCGCCGACAGCGCCGCGCTGCACCTGTTGCCACTGGCCATGGGCCTGCCCCTTGGCGCCTTCACCGGCGGTCGCATGACCAGCCGCACGGGGCGCTACAAGCCGCAGATCCTGGCCGGTGCATTGTTGATGCCCGTGGCCATTTTCGCCATGGCGCTGACGCCGCCACAATCGGCTTTGCTCAGCGCGCTGTTCATGCTGCTGACCGGCATCGCCTGCGGGCTGCAGTTCCCGACATCGCTGGTGGGCACGCAAAGCGCGGTGGAAAGCAAAGACATTGGTGTGGCCACCAGTACCACCAACCTTTTCCGTTCGCTGGGCGGGGCCATGGGCGTGGCCTGCATGTCCAGCCTGTTGCTGGCGCTGCTGCATCAGGGCGGATTTGAAATGCTGGGTAACCCGTTGCTAGGGAGCCTGAAGGCCGGTGAAGTGGACTTGGTGACACAGGCGCGCCTGACTGAAACATTCCGTCATTTGCTGATGGGGAGTGCCCTGATTGCGGTGCTCGGGCTGGCAGCAGCAGTGGCATTGCCCGACCGGCAACTGCGGGGGCGCTGAGGCACTGGGCCACCCGCCGGCCCAGCCTTTAATCCCCGCTTAATACAAAGGGGAAACACTCCCTCACAATCCTTAACAAAGTGTCATTTGCGCAGCGCCGGGCTCAAGCGCAGCATATCCAACCCGGTGTCGACCCATTGTTCGACATCACCCAACAGATCGACACTGTCAGGCAGCAACAGCCAGCGCCCGATCAGGCCATCGACATAGGCAAACATGGCCACCGCCGCGCGCTCGACATCCAGCTCGCCAGGCAATTGGCCCCGGCGCACGGCATTGGCCAGCGCCAGGGTGATGCCCTTGTGGCAATCCAGCACCGCGCCCTGGCGCTGCTGGCGAATTTCACACATGTCATCGGTGAACTCGCACTTGTGATGCAGGATTTCATTGATACGCCGGGTTCGGGCATCGAGCACCAGCTCGTTGAACACCTGCAACAACAGCTTGCGCATGCAGCCAAGCGGGTCGACTTCGTCCTCGCTTTCGCTGGCCCGCGCCAAATGGTCATGGGTCTCGTGCAGGCTGTCGAGCAGCGCCTGCACCAGTTCGGCCTTGTTGTTGAAGTGCCAGTAGATCGCCCCGCGCGTCACACCCGCCAGTTCGGCGATGTCGGCCAGGGTGGTTCGCGCAACCCCGCGCTTGTAGAAGGCCTTTTCCGCCGCCTCGATGATCTGGGCGCGGGTTTCCTGGGCTTCCTCTTTGGTTCGACGGACCATGGCAGTACAACCTCATCTGGACCGAACGCGCAGCGCGTACGGGGAACGCTCCGGGGGCACCTCTGCAGGGGGCCTCGCGGATGAGCTAATCAAGGGCTGTGGCGGTACCTCAGTACAACTCAGCGGTATTTACAAACAACCATGAATGTAAGTATATTCCTTAGCAAGCTATTTATCCACCGGATAGCAACTTTTCCAGATCAAGACACTTCCACTACTCTTGAGCGTCTCCCTGCTCCAGCGACCCGAGGATCCTCATGCAATTCAAGCCAGCCGTTACCGCTCTGGTTTCCGCCGTCGCCCTGGCAACCCTGCTCAGTGGCTGTAAGAAAGAAGAAGCAGCGCCAGCGGCGCAGGCTCCTCAGGTCGGCGTCGTGACCATCCAGCCCCAAGCCTTCACCCTGACCTCGGAATTGCCGGGGCGTACCAGTGCCTACCGCGTCGCCGAAGTGCGCCCGCAGGTCAACGGCATTATCCTCAAGCGCCTGTTCAAGGAAGGCAGTGAGGTCAAGGAAGGCCAGCAGCTCTACCAGATCGACCCTGCCGTGTACGAAGCCACCCTGGCCAATGCCCAGGCCAACCTGCAGGCTACCCGCTCGCTGGCCGAGCGCTACAAGCAACTGATCGACGAGCAAGCCGTTTCCAAACAGGAATACGACGACGCCAATGCCAAACGATTGCAGGCCGAGGCTTCGCTGAAAAGCGCCCAGATCGACCTGCGCTACACCAAGGTGCTGGCACCGATCAGTGGCCGTATCGGCCGTTCTTCGGTCACCGAAGGTGCGCTGGTGAGCAATGGCCAGAGCAACGCCATGGCCACCATCCAGCAGCTCGACCCGATCTACGTCGACGTCACCCAGTCCACCGCCGAGCTGCTCAAGCTGCGCCGTGACCTGGAAAGCGGCCAGTTGCAGAAGGCCGGCGACAACACCGCCTCGGTACAGCTGGTGCTGGAAGACGGCAGCCTGTTCAAGCAGGAAGGTCGTCTGGAGTTCTCCGAAGTCGCGGTTGACGAGACCACCGGCTCGGTCACCCTGCGCGCCATCTTCCCCAACCCCGACCACACCTTGCTGCCTGGCATGTTCGTGCATGCGCGGCTGAAGGCCGGTGTCAACGCCAACGCCATCCTGGCGCCGCAACAGGGCGTGACCCGCGACCTCAAAGGCGCGCCGACCGCGCTGGTGGTCAACCAGGAGAACAAGGTCGAGCTGCGCCAGCTCAAGGCCAACCGTACCCTGGGCAGCGACTGGCTGATCGAGGAAGGCCTCAACCCGGGTGACCGCCTGATCACCGAAGGGCTGCAGTACGTGCGCCCGGGCGTCGAAGTGAAGGTCAGCGAAGCCACCAACGTCAAGAAGCCGGCCAGCCCTGATCAGGCCAACGCGGCGAAAGCAGACGCCAAAGCGGAGTAAACCATGTCGAAGTTCTTTATCGATCGCCCGATCTTCGCCTGGGTGATCGCCTTGGTGATCATGCTGGTCGGCGCCTTGTCGATCCTGAAGTTGCCGATCAACCAGTACCCCAGCATCGCGCCGCCGGCCATCGCCATCGCCGTGACCTACCCGGGCGCCTCGGCGCAAACCGTGCAGGACACCGTGGTACAGGTGATCGAGCAGCAGCTCAACGGTATCGACAACCTGCGTTATGTGTCGTCGGAAAGTAACTCCGACGGCAGCATGACCATTACCGCTACCTTCGAACAAGGCACCAACGCCGACACTGCGCAGGTGCAAGTCCAGAACAAGCTGAACCTGGCCACCCCGCTGCTGCCGCAAGAAGTGCAGCAGCAAGGTATCCGCGTTACCAAGGCCGTTAAAAACTTCCTGCTGGTGATCGGCCTGGTGTCCGAAGACGGCAGCATGACCAAGGACGACCTGGCCAACTACATCGTCTCCAACATGCAGGACCCGATCTCGCGTACTGCGGGCGTGGGTGACTTCCAGGTGTTCGGTGCCCAGTACGCCATGCGTATCTGGCTCGATCCGGCCAAGCTGAACAAGTTCCAGCTGACCCCGGTCGACGTCAAGACCGCCGTGGCCGCGCAGAACGTGCAGGTGTCTTCCGGTCAGCTCGGCGGCCTGCCAGCGTTGCCGGGTACCCAGCTGAACGCCACCATCATCGGCAAGACCCGTCTGCAGACTGCCGAGCAGTTCGAAAAGATCCTGCTCAAGGTCAACAGCGATGGTTCGCAGGTGCGTCTGGGTGATGTCGCCCAGGTAGGCCTGGGCGGCGAAAACTACGCGGTCAGCGCCCAGTTCAACGGCAAGCCGGCTTCCGGCCTGGCGGTAAAACTGGCAACCGGCGCCAACGCCTTGGACACCGCCAAGGCGCTGCGCCAGACCATCGCCGACCTGGAACCGTTCTTCCCGCCGGGGGTGAAAGCCGTATTCCCGTATGACACCACCCCGGTGGTCACCGAATCGATCAGCGGCGTGATCCACACCCTGATCGAAGCCGTGGTCCTGGTGTTCCTGGTGATGTACCTGTTCCTGCAGAACTTCCGCGCCACCATCATCACCACCATGACCGTTCCGGTGGTGTTGCTGGGTACCTTCGGCATCCTGGCCGCTGCGGGCTTCAGCATCAACACCCTGACCATGTTCGCCATGGTCCTGGCCATCGGCTTGCTGGTGGACGACGCCATCGTCGTGGTGGAGAACGTCGAGCGGGTAATGTCCGAGGAAGGCCTGCCGCCCAAGGAAGCGACCAAGCGCTCGATGGAGCAGATCCAGGGTGCCCTGGTGGGTATTGCCCTGGTGCTGTCGGCGGTACTGCTGCCCATGGCGTTCTTCGGTGGTTCCACGGGGGTGATCTACCGGCAGTTCTCCATCACCATCGTCTCGGCCATGGGCCTGTCGGTGCTGGTGGCGCTTATCTTCACCCCGGCCCTGTGCGCCACCATGCTCAAGCCGCTGAAGAAGGGCGAGCACCATGTGGCCAAGCGTGGCTTCTTTGGCTGGTTCAACCGCAACTTCGACCGCAGCGTAACCGGCTACGAACGCAGCGTTGGTACCATCCTGCGCAACAAGGTGCCGTTCCTGCTGGCCTATGCCCTGATCGTGGTTGGCATGATCTGGCTGTTCGCCCGTATTCCTACCGCCTTCCTGCCTGAGGAAGACCAAGGCGTATTGTTCGCCCAGGTACAGACCCCGGCCGGTTCCAGTGCCGAGCGTACCCAGGTGGTGGTCGACCAGATGCGTGAGTACCTGCTGAAGGAAGAAGCCGACACCGTATCCTCCGTGTTCACCGTCAACGGCTTCAACTTCGCCGGTCGCGGCCAGAGCTCGGGCATGGCGTTCATCATGCTCAAGCCTTGGGACGAGCGCTCCAAGGAGAACAGCGTGTTCGCCTTGGCCCAACGTGCCCAACAGCACTTCTTCACCTTCCGCGATGCAATGGTGTTCGCCTTCGCCCCGCCAGCAGTACTGGAGTTGGGTAACGCCACCGGCTTCGACGTGTTCCTGCAGGACCGCGGCGGTGTCGGCCACGAGAAGCTGATGGAAGCGCGCAACCAGTTCCTGGCCAAGGCTGCACAAAGCAAGATCCTCAGTGCCGTACGCCCTAACGGCCTGAACGACGAGCCGCAGTACCAACTGACCATCGATGACGAACGTGCCAGCGCCCTGGGCGTGACCATCGCCGACATCAACAACACCCTGTCGATTGCCTTGGGTGCCAGCTACGTCAACGATTTCATCGACCGTGGCCGGGTCAAGAAGGTGTACATCCAGGGCGAACCAAACGCCCGGATGAGCCCGGAAGACCTGCAGAAGTGGTACGTGCGCAATGGCGCTGGCGAGATGGTGCCGTTCTCCTCCTTCGCCAAGGGCGAGTGGACCTACGGTTCGCCGAAGCTGTCGCGCTACAACGGTGTCGAGGCGATGGAAATCCTGGGTGCGCCAGCGCCGGGCTACAGTACCGGTGAAGCCATGGCCGAGGTCGAGCGCATTGCTGGCGAACTGCCAAGCGGCATTGGCTTCTCCTGGACCGGCATGTCCTACGAGGAAAAACTCTCCGGCTCGCAAATGCCGGCGCTGTTCGCCCTCTCGGTACTGTTCGTGTTCCTGTGTCTGGCCGCCCTGTACGAAAGCTGGTCGATCCCGATCGCCGTAGTGCTGGTAGTACCGCTGGGTATCATCGGTGCCCTGATCGCCACCAGCCTGCGCGGCTTGTCCAACGACGTGTACTTCCTGGTCGGCCTGTTGACCACCATCGGCCTGGCGGCGAAAAACGCCATTCTGATCGTCGAGTTCGCCAAGGAACTGCACGAGCAAGGCCGCAGCCTGTACGACGCGGCGATCGAAGCGTGCCGCATGCGTCTGCGCCCGATCATCATGACCTCGCTGGCGTTCATCCTCGGCGTGGTACCGTTGACCATCGCCAGTGGCGCCGGTGCCGGCAGCCAGCACGCCATTGGTACCGGCGTGATCGGTGGCATGATCAGTGCGACCGTGCTGGCTATCTTCTGGGTACCGCTATTCTTCGTCGCAGTGTCGTCGCTGTTCGGCAGCAAAGAGCCGGAAAAAGACGTCACCCCTGAAACTCCACGTTATGAGGCTGGGCAATGACCAAGTCTTTGTTGTCCCTGGCGGTAACCGCTTTCATTCTTGGCGGCTGCTCGCTGATTCCCGACTACCAGACCCCGGAATCGCCGGTGGCAGCGCAGTGGCCGCAAGGCCCTGCGTACTCGCCGACCCAGTCGGCAGACGTTGCCGCCGCCGAACAGGGCTGGCGCCAGTTCTTCCACGACCCGGCACTGCAGCAGCTGATCCAGACCTCGCTGGTCAACAACCGCGACTTGCGCGTCGCCGCGTTGAACATCGACGCCTACCGCGCGCAATACCGCATCCAGCGTGCCGACCTGTTCCCGGCGGTTTCGGCCACCGGCAGCGGCAGCCGCCAGCGCGTGCCGGCAAACATGTCGCAGACCGGTGAATCGGGCATCACCAGCCAGTACTCGGCCACCTTGGGCGTCAGTGCCTATGAGCTGGACCTGTTCGGCCGTGTGCGCAGCCTCACCGAGCAGGCGTTGGAAACCTACCTGTCCAGCGAGCAGGCGCGCCGCTCCACGCAGATCGCCCTGGTGGCCAGCGTGGCCAACGCCTATTACACCTGGCAGGCCGATCAGGCGCTGTTCAAGCTGACCGAAGAAACGCTGAAGACCTACGAGGAAAGCTACAACCTCACCCGTCGCAGCAACGAAGTCGGCGTGGCTTCGGCACTGGATGTCAGCCAGGCGCGCACCGCCGTGGAAGGCGCCCGCGTCAAGTACTCGCAGTACCAGCGCCTGGTCGCCCAGGACGTCAACAGCCTGACCGTGTTGCTGGGCACCGGTATTCCGGCCGACCTGGCCAAGCCGCTGCAGCTCGATGCCGACCAACTGGCCGAAGTGCCAGCCGGCCTGCCATCGGACATCCTCCAGCGTCGCCCGGACATCCAGGAAGCCGAGCACCTGCTCAAGGCCGCCAACGCCAACATTGGCGCCGCCCGCGCAGCGTTCTTCCCGAGCATCAGCCTGACGGCCAACGCTGGCAGCCTGAGCCCCGACATGGGCCACCTGTTCTCGGGCGGCCAGGGCACCTGGCTGTTCCAGCCGCAGATCAACCTGCCGATCTTCAACGCCGGCAGCCTGAAGGCCAGCCTGGACTACTCGAAGATCCAGAAGGACATCAACGTCGCCAAGTACGAAAAAACCATCCAGACCGCCTTCCAGGAAGTCTCCGATGGCCTGGCGGCACGAAAAACCTTCGAAGAGCAACTGCAGGCACAGCGTGACCTGGTGCAGGCGAACCAGGACTACTACCGCCTGGCCGAACGCCGCTACCGCATCGGGATCGACAGCAACCTGACCTTCCTCGATGCCCAGCGCAACCTGTTCAGTGCCCAACAATCGCTGATCACCGACCGCCTGTCGCAGCTGACCAGCGAGGTCAACCTGTACAAGGCGCTCGGTGGTGGCTGGTATGAGCAGACCGGGCAGGCCAATCAGCAGGCATCGGTGGACGTACCGAAAAGCTGACTGGTGATGTAACAGCATCAGGCCCACCCTTGCGGTGGGCTTTTTATTTGCCGGAGGAAATTAATTAACCAACCGGAACATTCCGTTCGATTATCGCCCCATTCCGCTTGCGGCGAATTGCCTCAGCCCCGCACAACCCCGCACCATCCCCTCACGCAACGTTGCCCAAGTTCATCCAAAAGACCCGCACCTGCAGGCTCGATCCAGCAGTGCACCGGCTCGACCCATAAAAACAAGAGATCCACGACAGATGAGCACTTTGCAACCCGCACGCCAGCTGCTGCCCGGCCTGTTGGCCATGTCCTGCGCCTTCCCGCTGTTCGCCGCCGAAGGCGGTTTCATGGAGGACGCCAAGGCCACCCTCAACCTGCGCAACTTCTACATCAACCGCAACTTCGTCGACCCCGCCCACCCGCAGGCCAAGGCCGAAGAATGGACACAAAGCTTCATTCTCGACGCCCGCTCCGGCTTCACCCAAGGCACCGTCGGTTTCGGCGTGGACGTACTGGGGATGTACTCGGTCAAGCTCGACGGCGGCAAAGGCACCACCAACACGCACCTGCTGCCCGTGCATGATGACGGCCGCCCGGCCGATGACTTCGGCCGACTGGGTGTCGCACTGAAAGCCAAACTGTCCGAAACCGAGCTGAAAGTCGGTGAATGGATGCCGGTACTGCCCATCCTGCGCTCGGACGACGGCCGCTCGCTGCCACAGACCTTCCGCGGCGGCCAGCTGACCTCGAAGGAAATCGCCGGTCTGACCTTGTACGCCGGCCAGTTCCGCGGCAACAGCCCGCGTAACGACGCCAGCATGGAAGACATGTCGATGAACGGCAAAGGCGCGTTCACCTCCGACCGTTTCAACTTCGGCGGCGGTGAGTACACCTTCAACGACAAGCGCACCATGATTGGCCTGTGGGATGCCCAGCTCAAGGACATCTACCGCCAGCAATACCTCAACCTGACGCACAGCCAACCGCTGGGCGACTGGACCCTGGGTGCCAACCTGGGCTACTTCATCGGCAAGGAAGACGGTGCCGAACGCGCCGGCAAGCTGGACAACCGCACCGCCTCGGCCATGCTCTCGGCACGCTACCAAGGCCACACCTTCTACGTCGGCCTGCAAAAGGTCAGCGGCGACGATGCCTGGATGCGGGTCAACGGCACCAGTGGTGGCACCTTGGCTAACGACAGCTACAACTCCAGCTTCGACAATGCCAAAGAACGCTCCTGGCAGGTGCGCCATGACTTCAACTTCGCCACCGTTGGCGTGCCTGGGTTGACGTTGATGAACCGCTACATCAAGGGTGACAACGTCACCGTGGGCAGCGTGGATGATGGCAAGGAGTGGGCACGCGAGACCGAACTGGCGTACGTGGTGCAGTCGGGCAGCTTCAAGGACCTGTCGGTGAAATGGCGCAACTCCACCATGCGCCGGGACTTCAGCACCAACGCGTTCGATGAGAACCGGTTGATTGTGAGTTACCCGCTGAACCTCCTTTAAAATCTTTCCGGGCACGCCCGCTCCCCAGGGTCACCAAAGCTTTTGAAAACTGTGGTGACCCTGGGGAGCGGGCGTGCCCGCGAAGAGGCCAGATGCCCAATAAAATAACTTTAAGCTATAAACAAATCCTAAAACCTTCTTTGACGACATAAGCTGTAACCGCTTGAATAGGCCCCTGATCCCCGCCCCAGAGCCGTGACATGGACCTCCGCCAGCTGCGCTACTTCATCGCCCTTACCGAATACCGCAGTTTCGTCCGTGCCGCCGAGGCCATGGGCATCACCCAGCCCGCCTTCAGCCGTGCCATCCAAGGCCTGGAACACACCTTCGGCTGCCCGCTGGTAGACCGCGCCAGCAAAGCCCTGCCGCCTACCCCCGAAGGTCTGGTGGTGCTGCAACATGCCCGCCGGTTGGTTCAAGGCGCCGCGCAGCTGAGCAACGAAGTGCTGCAGATGACCAAGCTCGACGCCGGCGAGTTGCACTTCGGCAGCGGCCCGGCCCTGGCCGTGCGCCTGGTGCCCGACGCCCTGCGCCACTTCATCGAGCGCCATCCCGGTATCCGCACTTCCCTGCTCGTGGACAACAGCGAACGCCTCGGTCAGGCCTTGCGCCGCGAACAGATCGAGTTTTTCGTCGATGATATCCGCCCGTTCGAAGCCGACCCCAATTTCCACACCGAGCCCTTGTCGCCACGCCCAGGGCTGTTCTTCTGCCGCCCGGGCCATCCGCTGCTGGCCAAGGACAGCCTGTCGACCAACGACCTGTTCAGCTACCCACTGGCCAGCGCCCTGCTCGCCCCCGGTGTGCGCAAGCGCCTGGCCAACCTGAGCGGGCGCAACGACTTCACTCCGCACCTGCAAACCGAGCATCTGGCGGTGCTGCGCAGCGTGGTACAGGCCAGCGATGCCATCGGTACCGCCAGCGAAGAGGCCGTGGCCGAAGACCTGGCCGCCGGCACACTGGTGCGCCTGCACTGGCGCAACTTACCGCCTGCTTTGGAAGTGTTGAGCGTGCGCTGTGGGGTGGTCAGCCGCAGTGGTTATCGATTGTCGCCGGCTGCGCGGGCGATGATCGAGACGCTGGTGGGGCTGGATACGCCAGTACGGGCTGCTGCCATTCGCTGAGCTGATGATGCTGGTGGCTGCGGGCTATCCTGTTCACTATCAGGCAAAACAACGCTGAACAGGGAGGCACAACAATGAAGAACCTCGTCGACCACCTGAGCCAGTACGCCAGCTACCACCGCGACCCACGCAACATCGCCACCCACTTCGTCGGCATCCCCATGATCGTGCTGGCCGTCACCATCTTGCTATCGCGCCCAGGCTGGGAGGTGGCCGGCATGTGGCTATCCCCTGCCCTGCTGGCAGCAGCGGCATCGGTATGGTTCTACCTGCGCCTGGACCTGCGCTTCGGGCTGGTGATGGGGCTGCTGTTGGGGTTGTGCCTGTGGGTAGGCCAGGTGCTGGCAATGCAGACCACAGTGCTGTGGCTAAGCGCCGGGCTGGGGGCATTCGTGCTGGGCTGGGTCATCCAGTTCGTCGGCCATTACTACGAAGGCCGTAAACCGGCCTTTGTCGACGATGTCAGCGGCCTGATCATCGGGCCGCTGTTCGTGGTGGCAGAAGCCGCGTTCATGCTGGGCCTGTGCCCGGCCCTGAAGTCGGCCGTGGAAACCTCTGCAGGGCCGGTCAGGCTTCAGCAATAACGCTTACTGGCGCGATTCTACGCCCAGCTCGTCCCACACCGACTCGGCCATGTGGAAGGTGGCGTTGGCCGCCGGGATGCCGCAGTAGATCGCGCTTTGCATCAGCACTTCCTTGATCTCGTCGCGGGTCACACCGTTGTTGGCCGCCGCGCGCAGGTGCAGTTTCAGCTCGTCGTTGCGGTTCATGCCGATCAGCATGGCGATGGTGATCAGGCTGCGGGTATGGCGCGGCAGGCCCGGGCGGGTCCAGATATCACCCCAGGCATGGCGGGTGATCATCTCCTGGAACTCGCCGTTGAAGTCGTTGAGCTTTTCCAGGCTGCGGTCCACATGGGCATCGCCCAGCACCGCGCGGCGCACTTGCATGCCGGCGTCGTAACGTTGTTTCTCGTCCATGGCGTTGTCCTCAGTGAGCGAGCAGGAAGTCGAGCACGCGGCGGCTGAAGGCCTCACCGATTTCGACGTTCGACAGGTGTGCAGCCGGGAAGTCGACGTACTCGGCACCGTTGATACCGGCCTGCATGAAGCGGCCATGTTCAGGGGTGGTCACCACGTCCTCGGTACCGGCAACGATCAGCGCCGGCACCTGGATGCGGCCCAGTTGCTCACGGTAATCGGCATCACGCACGGCTGCGCAATTGCCGGCATAGCCTTGCGGGTTGGTTTGCGCCAGCATCTGGCAGATGCGCTGGGCCTCGTCTGCCTGGGCCTGGGCGAAGCCTGGAGTGAACCAACGGGCGATGGACGCATCGCGCAGGTCGACCATGGCCTGCTGGCCGCCTTTGAGCACGGTATCGATACGGGTGTTCCACACCTCGTCATTGGCGATCTTGGCGGCAGTGTTGCACAGGGTCAGGCTACGCAGGCGATCACCGGCGTTGATGCCCAGCCACTGGCCGATCAAGCCGCCCATCGACAGACCGACGAAGTGCGCTTTCTGGATGTCCAGGCCATCGAGCAGGGCCAGCACGTCCCGCCCCAGTTGCTCGATGCTGTAGGGGCCTTCAGTGACCAGCGAGGCACCGTGGCCACGGGTGTCGTAGCGCAGCACCCGGAAGTGCTGGCTCCACAGTGGAATCTGGGTGTCCCACATGCCCAGGTCAGTGCCCAGCGAGTTGGACAGGACGAGTACCGGGGCGTTTTCCGGGCCATCGATCTGGTAGTTCAAAACGCCATCGGCCAGTTGCAAGTGCGCCACAGCGGTCTCCTTCAGGCAGTAAAATGTTGATGTTCGGTCACGGCGCGCGCCACCCAGACGCGCGCCTGGCCCAGGTAGTGGGCAGGGTCGAGCAGGCGATCAAGTTCTTCGGCAGACAGTTCGGCACTGACCTGCGGTTCGTCCCCCAGCACGGCACGCAAGTGACGCTGTTCGGCCACGGCGCGCTGGCAGCATTGCTCCAGCAGGTGGTGGGCACGGTCGCGGCCCAGGCGCTGGGCCAGCACGATGCTCACCGCTTCGGCCAGCACCAGGCCTTGGGTAAGGTCGAGGTTACGGCGCATGCGCGCTGCATCCACTTCCATGCCCTCGGCGATGACCTGGGCCTGACGCAGAGCGCCGGAAACCAGGCAGCAGATATCCGGCAGGGTTTCCCACTCGGCATGCCACAGGCCCAGGCTGCGCTCGTGTTCCTGCGGCATGGCGGCGAACAGGGTAGATACCAGGCCAGGGACGCGGGTGGCGGCGCCGATCAGCACGGCAGCGCCCACTGGGTTGCGCTTGTGCGGCATGGTGGAAGACCCCCCCTTGCCCGGCGCGGAAGGCTCGAACACCTCCCCCGCCTCGGTCTGCATCAGCAAGCTGACATCGCGGCCGAACTTGCCCAGGCTGCCGGCCACCAGGCCCAGCACCGAGGCAAACTCCACCAGGCGGTCGCGCTGGGTGTGCCAGGGTTGCTCCGGCAGCGTCAGCTTCAGCTGTTCCGCCAGCGCCTCGGCAACCGGCATCGCCTTGCTACCCAAGGCTGCCAGGCTGCCCGAGGCACCGCCGAACTGCAGTACCAGCAAGCGCGGGCGCAGTTCCTGCAAGCGCTGGCGGTGGCGGGTCAAGGCGCCCAACACGCCAGCCAGTTTCATGCCTAGGGTCACCGGGGTGGCATGCTGCAACCAAGTGCGGCCAACCAGTGGGGTATCAGCATGCTTCAAGGCTTGCTGCGACAGGGTATCGGCCAGCGTGCCAAGGTCGGCTTCGATCAGGTCGAGGGCATTGCGCAGTTGCAAGATCAGCCCGGTGTCCATCGCATCCTGGCTGGTGGCGCCCAGGTGCACATAGCGCTCGGCCTCAGGCACGCCGCTGGCAATCACCTTGCCCAACGCCTTCACCAGCGGGATTGCCGAATTACCCGCAGTGGCGATGGCATTGGCCAGCGCGCCAACGTCATAGCGATCGGCCTGGCAAGCTGCCTCGATGGCGGCCACGGCGCTATGCGGCACCAGCCCGGCAGCGGCTTCGGCACGGGCCAGCGCAGCTTCGAAATCGAGCATGCCCTGCAAGCGGCCATGGTCGGAGAAGATCTCGCGCATGGCCGGCGCGGTGAAATAGGCGTCGAACAGTTGGTTGGTCATGCCACGTCCTTAATCATCGTGGTGCAGGTACGCCGCCTGCTTCGGCAGGCGCAGGCTGAACAGGAAGGCAATCGCCATCATGGCCGTCACGTACCAGTAGAAAGTGTTTTCCATACCCAGGGTCTTCAGGCCCAGGGCCACGTACTCGGCAGAGCCGCCGAATGCCGCGTTCGCCACTGCATAGGCCAGGCCCACACCCAGCGCACGCACCTGCGGCGGGAACATCTCGGCCTTCACCAGGCCGCTGATCGAGGTGTAGAAACTGACGATACACAACGCCAGGCTGATCAGTACAAAGGCCATGAACGGGCTGGTCACCGTTTTCAGCGCCATCAGCAGCGGCACGGTGCACAGGGTACCGAGCGCCCCGAACAGCAGCATCGAATTACGCCGGCCGATGCGGTCGGACAGCATGCCGAAGAACGGCTGCAGCACCATGAACAGGAACAACGCACCGGTCATCACGTAGCTGGCGTTTTTTGCCGTCATGCCGGCCGTGTTCACCAGGTATTTCTGCATGTAAGTGGTGAAGGTATAGAAGATCAGTGAGCCACCCGCGGTATAGCCAAGCACGGTCACAAAGGCCGCGGCGTGATTGCGGAACAGGCCCTTGATGGTGCCGGCGTCTTTGTCCTGACGGGTTTCGGCGCTGCTGGTTTCGTGCAGCGAGCGGCGCAGCATCAGCGAGATCAGCGCGGCGATGGCGCCAACCACGAACGGAATACGCCAGCCCCAGGCACGCAGCTCGTCTTCTGTGAGCAACTGTTGCAGGATCACCACCACCAGCACCGCCAGCAACTGGCCGCCGATCAGGGTGACGTACTGGAACGAAGCAAAAAAGCCGCGCTGACCGCGCAACGCCACTTCACTCATGTAGGTGGCAGTGGTGCCGTATTCGCCGCCTACCGACAGGCCCTGGATCAGACGGGCCAGCAACAGCAGCGCTGGCGCCCAGGTGCCGATGCTGGCATAGGTGGGCAGGCAGGCGATCATCAGGGAGCCGAAGCACATCATCAGCACCGAGATCATCAGGGAATTCTTGCGACCATGGCGGTCAGCGAGGCGGCCGAAGATCCAGCCACCGATGGGGCGCATCAAAAAGCCTGCGGCGAACACACCTGCCGTGTTCAACAATTGCACGGTAGGGTCGTCGGAAGGGAAGAAGGCCGGGGCAAAGTAGATCGCGCAGAACGCGTAGACGTAGAAGTCGAACCATTCCACCAGGTTGCCTGATGAGGCACCAACAATAGCGAAGATGCGCTTGCTGCGTTCTTCGCCGGTGTAATAGGTTGAGGTCATGACGGTTTTACTCCAAGAGGGTCCCAGGTAAGTCTAGACATACCTGGTAACACACTCGTTCCGCTTTCTGGCTGGCAATTGGCCTTGTGTCTAACAAGACCGGCCTCTTCGCGGGCAAGCCCGCTGCCACAGGTTTTTGTTGTGCAGTGGGCAACAATCATCCTGTGGGAGCGGGCTTGCCCGCGAAAAGGCCGGTACAGGTCACACCCGCTCGATGGCCAAAGCCAGACCCTGCCCAACCCCTACACACATGGTTGCCAGGCCCTTGCGCCCACCACTCTTCTCCAGCTGGTGCAGTGCCGTCAGCACCAGGCGCGCACCGCTCATACCCAGCGGGTGGCCCAGGGCGATCGCACCGCCATTAGGGTTCACCTGCGGCGCATCATCGGCCACACCCAGCTCACGCAGCACCGCCAGGCCTTGGCTGGCAAAAGCTTCGTTCAGCTCGATCACATCGAAATCATTGACTGCCACACCCAAGCGCTCGGTCAGCTTGCGCACCGCCGGCACCGGGCCAATGCCCATTACCCGTGGGGCAACACCGCCACTGGCCATGCCCAGAACGCGGGCGCGTGGCGTCAGGCCGTGCTTCTTCATCGCTTCAGCCGACGCCAGGATCAGCGCCGCAGCACCATCGTTCACGCCCGAGGCATTGCCGGCGGTCACTGTCTTGTCCGGGCCGTTGACCGGCTTGAGCTTGGTCAGGGCTTCCAGCGTGGTGTCCGGGCGCAGGTGTTCGTCACGCTCGACGATGGTTTCGCCTTTCTTGTGCGCAATGCGCACCGGCACGATTTCTTCGGCGAAGAAGCCGGCGGCCTGGGCGGCTGCCGCTTTCTGCTGGCTGCGCAGGGCAAAGGCGTCCTGGTCAGCACGCGAAACCTGATAATCGTCGGCCACGTTGTCGGCGGTTTCCGGCATGGAGTCCACGCCGTACTGGCTCTTCATCAGCGGGTTGATGAAACGCCAGCCGATGGTGGTGTCTTCCAGCTTCATGTTGCGCGAATAGCCGCTTTCGGCCTTGCCCATGACGAACGGGGCACGCGACATCGACTCGACGCCACCGGCAATCGCCAGCTCCATTTCGCCGCTGGCGATGGCGCGGAAGGCAGTGCCGATGGCATCCATGCCTGACGCGCACAGGCGGTTCAGGGTAACACCCGGGATGCTATCGGGCAGGCCGGCCAGCAGCAGCGCCATGCGCGCCACGTTACGGTTGTCTTCACCGGCCTGGTTGGCGCAGCCGAAGAACACTTCGTCGACTTGATCCCACTGTACGCTCGGGTTGCGCTCGATCAGCGCCTTCAGCGGCACGGCAGCCAGGTCGTCGGCACGCACGCCGGCCAGGGCGCCGCCGAAGCGGCCGATCGGGGTGCGGATAGCGTCACAGATAAATACGTCGCGCATTAAGCTTCTCCTGCGGTACGGGCTTCGAGGTCACGCAGGGCGGACGGCTCGACTTCAGTGGTTCGGGGGTGGTCTGCTGGAGGCTACTGGTCAGGGTGCTTCAGTGAGCTCAGATTAAGGAGACTGGCAGGTCGCTTACAATCCGATAATCGACTATTTGTGCGATTAACGAACCATTTGTTGCAAACCTACCGATCCCCTTCTTGCGCTTTACCGGCCTCAGGTCGCGTCTGCGTGGCTCACCAGCCCTTTCACGATCACGCCCACGGTCGCCAGCGCCGCCGGCACCAGCAATGCCGTCAGCACCTGCTCGAAGTTCCAGCCCAGGCCCAGCAGCGTTGCGCCACTCCAGGCCCCGAGAATCGCGCCAAAGCGGCCAATGCCCAGCATCCACGATACACCCGTGGCCCGGCCCTGGGTCGGGTAGAAGCGTGCAGCCAGCGAAGGCATTGCCGACTGCGCGCCGTTCACGCACATACCCGCAATCAGTACCAGCGTGGCCAACACGGTAATGTTGCCCAGGCTCTGCCCCACGGCGTAAGCGAACACCCCGGCCAGCAGGTAGAAAATGCCGATGACCTTGTGCGGGTTGAAACGGTCCATGGCCCAACCCACACCGACCGCACTGAGCACGCCGCCAAACTGGAACAGCGCACCGATGAATGCGGCCTGCTCCATGCTCGCGCCGCTGTCCCGCATCAGGGTTGGCAGCCAGCTGGTCAGCAGGTAGACGATGACCAGGCCCATGAAGTAGGTCAGCCACAGCAGCAGGGTGCCCAAGCCATAAGTGCCGGAGAAGATCACCGCAAACACGTTGCGTGCGGCCACGGCCTTTTGTTCCGGTACGTTGAAGCTGCCGGCCTCGGCCACCACCTGTGGCGCGATGGGCGACAGGGTCTTGCGCACCTTGTCGGTGCCTCGGTTGCGTACCACCAGGAACCGCGCCGACTCCGGCAGCCAGACCATCAGCACCAACGCCAGCAGCAGCGGCAGCACCCCACCGATAACCAGCAGGCTGTGCCAGCCGTAAGCCGGGATCATCTTGGCGGAAATGAAGCCACCACCCGCCATGCCCAGGTTGAAACCACAGAACATGCTGGTGACCAGCAACGACTTGAGGCGCTCAGGGGTGTATTCGGACAGCAGCGTGGTCGCGTTGGGCATACCGGCACCAAGGCCCAGGCCCGTCAGAAAGCGCAGTATCAGCAACTGGTCGACGTTGGTGGCATAGGCCGAAGCCAGGCTGAAACCGCCGAACACCAGCACCGCGCCCACCAGGACACCTTTACGGCCGAAGCGGTCAGCCAGCGGCCCGGAGCCCAAGGCGCCGAACACCATGCCGATCAATGCGGCACTCATGACCGGGCCGAGGCTGGCACGGTCGATCCCCCACTCCTGCGACAGGGCCGGGGCGATGAAGCCCATGGCGGCAGTGTCCAGGCCATCGAGGAAGACGATCAGGAAGCACAACAGCACGACCCGCCACTGATAGCGGGACAGCGGCTGCTGATTGATGAACGACTGAACGTCGAGGCTTTTGCCGACGTTGTTTTGCGCTTGGTTCATTGTTGTTATCCAGAATGTAGGGCACAGCCAGACCACTGCACACGGGCAACCGGCACAGAGGGCGATGAGTGGGGAATATGGCCTGCGTCAGCCTGGATACAACGGTACTGCGCGCGGGTGCGGCCGCGGCAGCGAGGGGACAGTATTCATGTTATGTGCCTCTTATGTTTTTCTTGTTCGGTAGGCAGGGCCGACCGTTGCGAGAAACATTAATCAGCGGGCGCAAGTGAAGCAATTCACCCGGAACGACACTGTGCGTTTATCGCACAGGAAACGGTTTTGCCTGTTCTATTTGGGGGCCGCCTTGCGGCCCCGGCAAATTCAACCAAACAACTGATGGCAAAGGTCGCGGCTGGCAGCGAGCAAAATCGGCAAGAAACGCTGCTCCAGTTCACTGCGCGTCACTCGCCCTACGTGGGTACTCACGTTCAACGCCGCCAACACCTGCCCCGAAGCGTCATACACCGGCACCGCAATCGATCGCAGCCCCTGCTCCAGTTCCTGGTCCACCACGCACCATCCCTGAGCGCGCACCTGCTGGATGCAGGCGAACAACGATTCAGGGTCATGCAGGGTACGACTGGTGCGCGCTTTAAGGTCGGCACGCTCCAGGTACTCGCGCAGGCTGGTGTCGTCCAGGGCCGCCAGCAGAATGCGCCCCATCGACGTGCAGTAGGCCGGCAGGCGCCCGCCCACCGACAGGTCGACCGAAATCAGCCGCTCCACCGTGGCCGAGCGGGCTATATAAAGGATGTCGTCACCTTCGAGCGTGGCCATGTTGGCCGCCTCGTGCAACTGATCGCTGATACGGTCCAGGTATGGCTGGGCAGAAATCGCCAGCGGTGTCGACGACAGGTAGGCATGCCCCAGGGTCAGCACTTTGGGCAGCAGCGAATAGGTACGCCCGTCGGTGGTGGCGTAACCCAGCTTTATCAACGTATGCAGACAACGGCGCACCGCTGCACGAGGGATTTCCGTACGGTGGCTGATCTGGGCGATGGTCAGGTGGCGCTTGCGCTCCTGGAACGCCTGGATCACGGCCAGGCCACGTGCCAGGGAGGTCATGAAGTCCGGGTCGCCGGTAAAGGCCTGGATGCGCTTGGCCGGAGAAGCCACGATCGGCGGCGCCATGGCAGCCGAAGCAGGCCGTGCCACTTCCGAATTGCCGGATTCGTTGGCCAGGGTTTCGTCACTCATCGCACACCTCAAAAAAAACGCCGGTTCGTGCGATTATCGAACAAACGGCCGATAATCGCAATTGACCGCCGACACGTTTGCTTATACCTTGCTCATGCCACTTGTGGCTTCTTTGGAGAGACTGGTCAGGTACCCACCGTAGAAGTCCCCAGGCAACGGCCTCGCCTTTTGGCGAGGCCGTTTTTCATTCGGGCCTCATCCCGGCGTTGCAGCGAACTTTTATCCGCCTTGCCTTTCAAACTTGTACGAAAGGTCCAAACTGTTTCCCGACACTGCCCATTACTTATGTCAGATGATGTCAGTGTTGGGTAAATAACGATGTTCGGTGAATTATCGGTTGCTATAATCGATAACGCAGGCCCGATGCGTCCGTGACAGTGCAACCTTCCGCTGTTTGAAGCCGTTGCAGGCTGCAAGGCATGTGCACGCTGCACAACGCATAACAACAGTCATCCCACTTATTCAGGTACTACATGTGACAAAAGACGAACTGCGCGCAGAACTCGAGCGCCAGGCTGAGCGCTTCAAAGATGTCTACGGTGGCGAAGTCACCACTTACGCCGCACAACCGGATCCAGAACGCAAACCTTGGCGCAAACGTGCCAGCATCCGTGACCAGTCCTTCAATCAGGAACTGCAACGTATGGAGAAGGAACTGCGCAGCGACAATCCCTGAACCCAGGCCACGCCAGCGCGTCGTCGCCCGGCCCCGAGCGCGGTCTATCTTTACCGTCAGGCCGAAGGTGAAATGGAATTACACAAATTTCATACATCCGTTTGAATTTCGGAAGAAGAGCCATTTCGCGATATTTTTTCGGGTTTTCGCCAGTTTTAGCGTCATTTAAAGGACATTTTCCTACCTGCAAGCGCTGATGTGCATAGCACGTGCTCGCCATGAAAATCGCCATCGGTCTGTAGCAGGTGCATCGATTGCCAAGGTTTTCTGGCATAATCCCGCCCCCCTATGACCGCCAGACAACCTTCATGATCGATTTATTCAGCGGACTGGATGCCTGGGTGTTGGTGAGCCTGCTGCTCGCCTTGACCTTCGTACTCGCCTTCGAGTTCATCAATGGCTTTCATGACACCGCCAACGCGGTAGCTACCGTCATCTATACCAAAGCCATGCCGCCGCACCTCGCCGTGTTCTTCTCCGGCGTGTTCAACTTCCTTGGCGTTCTGCTCGGCGGTGTCGGGGTGGCCTATGCCATCGTGCACCTGCTGCCGGTAGAGCTGCTGATCAACGTGAACACCGGACACGGCCTGGCCATGGTCTTCTCGCTGCTGGCTGCGGCCATCACCTGGAACCTGGGCACCTGGTACTTTGGCATCCCCGCTTCCAGCTCGCACACGCTGATCGGCTCCATTCTCGGCGTCGGTCTGGCCAACGCCCTGATCAACGACATTCCGCTGGGCGACGGCGTCAACTGGCAAAAGGCGATCGACATCGCCATGTCGCTGGTGGTCTCGCCAATGGCCGGCTTCGCCGTTGCCGCCCTGGTGCTGATCGGCCTGAAGTGGTGGCGCCCGCTGTCGAAGATGCACAAAACCCCCGACCAGCGCCGCAAACTCGACGACAAGAAGCACCCGCCATTCTGGAACCGCATGGTGCTGGTGGTTTCCGCCATGGGCGTCAGCTTCGTGCACGGTTCGAACGACGGCCAGAAAGGCATCGGCCTGATCATGCTGGTGCTCATCGGTATCGTCCCGGCCAAGTTCGTCCTCGACCTGAACAGCACCACCTACCAGATCGAACGTACCCGCGACGCCACCCTGCACATGAGCCAGTTCTATCAGCGCAACGCCGCCACCCTGGGCGAGTTCCTGGCGCTGGGCAAAGCCAAGGCCAGCGACCTGCCGGAGCAGTTCAGCTGCAACCCGCAGCAGACCGAGCCGACCATTGCCGCGCTGCAGGCCTCGCTGCAAGGCGTGACCGACTACCACAGCCTGAGTGCCGACAAGCGTGTCGAAGTGCGCCGCTACCTGCTGTGCCTGGATGACACGGCGAAGAAGGTTGGCAAGCTGCCAGGCCTGGAGGCCCGTGAAAAGGCCGACCTGGAAAAACTGCGCAAAGACCTTACTGCCACGACCGAATACGCCCCGTTCTGGGTGATCGTGGCCGTCGCCCTGGCCCTGGGCCTGGGCACCATGGTTGGCTGGAAGCGCGTGGTACTGACCGTCGGCGAGAAGATCGGCAAGCAGGGCATGACCTATGCACAGGGCATGTCGGCACAGATCACCGCGGCCTGCGCCATCGGCATGGCCAACGTGTTCGCCCTGCCGGTATCGACCACCCATGTGCTGTCGTCCGGCGTGGCCGGCACCATGGTCGCCAACAAAAGCGGCCTGCAAGGCGGCACCGTGAAGACCATCCTGTTGGCCTGGGTCCTCACCCTGCCGGCCTCGATGGGCCTGGCGGCCGGCCTGTTCTGGCTGGCGTCCAAAGCCATTGGCTGAGTGATACCGCAATGAATGAAGGCGCCCCCGTGGCGCCTTTTTCATGAGCGTTATTCCTGTGCCGGCCTGTTGACGGTGGTTCGGCGCGAAGAGGCCGGCACAGGCAGATCACCTCTTCTTGCCCCCCAGCAACGACCCCATCAACCCCCGCACCAGTTGCCGCCCCAGCTGATTGGCCGCCTGGCGCACCGCCGATTTGATCGCCTGCCCCGCCGCACTCTGCAAGAAGTCCCCCGCCTTGTCGGCAAAGCTCTCTTCATCCGCCTTCGGCTGCGGCGCCGGTTCCACGGCCTCGCCCTTGCGCTGGGTCAGCATTTCATACGCCGATTCGCGGTCCACCGGTTTGTCATAACGCCCCGCCAGCGGCGAAGCGGCAATCAGCGCACTGCGTTCAGCCGCAGACAATGGCCCGATACGCGACTGCGGCGGCGCAACCAGCACCCGCTGCACCATGGCCGGCGTGCCCTTCTCTTCCAGCGTACCCACCAGCGCCTCGCCAATCCCCAGCTCGGTCAACACTGCCAGGGTGTCGAACGCCGGGTTGGGGCGAAAGCCATCGGCCACCGCTCGCAACGACTTCTGCTCCTTGGCGGTAAAGGCCCGCAAGCCGTGCTGAATACGCAAGCCCAGCTGGGCCAACACCGCATCCGGCAGGTCGCCGGGCGACTGGGTAACGAAGTACACCCCCACACCCTTGGATCGAATGAGCCGCACCACCTGCTCCAGCCGGTCCTGCAACGCCTTGGGCGTGCCATTGAACAGCAAGTGCGCTTCATCGAAGAACAATGCCAGCACCGGTTTGTCGGCATCCCCGCGTTCGGGCAACTGCTCGAACAACTCCGCCAACAGCCACAGCAGGAAGGTGGCGTAAACCTTGGGCGCTTCGTGCACCAACCGGCTGGCATCGAGCAGGTGGATACGCCCACAGCCATCCGGGCCCGGCCGTAGCAGGTCTTCAAGCTGTAATGCCGGCTCACCGAACAGTGCCTCGGCGCCCTGCTGCTCCAGAGTCGCCAGCCGCCGCAACAACGCCTGGGTAGAGGCAGTGGTCATCAGCGCGCTGTCTTCACCCAGCAGTTGCGGGTTGTCCTTCAGGTGCGCGAGCAGCGCCTTGAGGTCTTTCAGGTCCAGCAGCAACAGGCCCTCCCGGTCGGCAACCTTGAAGGCAGCGTACAGCGCGGCTTGCTGGCTATCGGTCAGCTCCAGCAGGTTGCCCAGCAGCAGCGGCCCCATCTCACTGAGGGTGGTGCGCAAGGGGTGCCCGGACTGCCCCGCTATATCCCACAAGCTCACGGGATAGGCCCGAGGCGTATGCCCCAGCCAGGGCATGCCGGCGATGCGCTCGGCCACCTTGCCCTGTGGTGCACCGGCGGCCCCCAAGCCACAGAGGTCACCTTTGACGTCGGCCGCGAACACCGCCACCCCTGCGTCGCTGAACACTTCCGCCAGGTGCTGCAAGGTGACGGTCTTGCCCGTCCCCGTTGCACCTGCCACCAGACCGTGACGGTTAGCCAGCCGCATCGCTTGCCCTACTGGCTGGCCATCCGGGCCAGCACCTACAACGATGGTCGAAGATTCCGACATCTCATTAATCCTCTGCTCAAGCTTTACCTTAATTCGGCCGATACCTTTGGGTGATATTCGCCTTAATAGAGAGGAACAACCGAAAAGGGATATTTCGGGATGTTGCACTGCCTTGCGCTCCCCCGGAGCGAACGCCTGATATAACACCTTAGCGGAACCGATTACGCCATGAACAAAAGCCTTCGTTTCAGCCACAAGATTCTTTTGGCCGCATCACTGATCGTGATGCTCGCCTTCAGCCTTTTCACCCTCTACAACGATTACCTCCAGCGTAATGCGATCCGCGAGGACCTGGAAAACTATCTGGCTGAAATGGGCGCCTCCACGTCGACCAACATTCGCAACCTGTTCGAAGGCCGTATCAAACTGGTAGAGAACCTGGCGCAGAACATTGCCCAGGACCCGACCAACGCCGAAACACTGATGGGCCAGAATGCCCTGATTTCCAGCTTCCTTACCGTTTACCTGGGCAAAACCGACGGCGGCTTCAGCGTACGCCCGGACGCAAAGATGCCCGATGGCTACGACCCGCGCACCCGCCCCTGGTACAAGGACGGCATGAATGCGGCGGGCGCGACCCTGACCGAGCCGTACATCGACATGACCACCAACAAGATGGTCATTGGCATCCTCAGCAAGGTGTCCAGCAGTGTCGGCGTGGTGGGTGGCGACCTGGCCCTGGACGGCCTGGTGCAGATCATCAACTCGCTGAACTTTGGCGGCATGGGCTACGCCTTCCTGGTCAACGATCAGGGCAAGATCCTGGTGCACCCGGACAAAGACCTGGTGATGAAGTCGCTGTCGGACCTGTTCCCGCAGCACACGCCGAAACTGACCGGTGAACTGACCGAAGTGCAGAGCGATGGCCAGGCCCGCCTGCTGACCTTCACCCCGATCACCGGCCTGCCGTCGGCCAACTGGTACATCGGCCTGTCGGTGGACAAGGACAAGGCTTTCTCGATGCTCAGCACCTTCCGCACCTCGGCGGTGATCGCCACGGTGGTAGCGGTGGTGATCATCATCGGCCTGCTGGGCCTGCTGATCCGCGTATTGATGCAGCCGCTGCACACCATGACGCGCGCCATGGAAGACATTGCCGAAGGTGAAGGCGACCTGACCAAGCGCTTGCGCATTCACAACCACGACGAGTTCGGCATCCTCGGTAACGCCTTCAACCGGTTCGTAGAGCGCATTCACAGCAGCATCCGCGAAGTATCCTCAGCCACCGAGCAGGTCAACGAAGTGGCCCTGCGCGTGATCAGTGCGTCGAATTCGTCAATGACCAACTCTGACGAGCAGTCCAACCGTACCAACAGCGTGGCAGCCGCCATTAACGAACTGGGTGCCGCCGCCCAGGAAATTGCCGGCAACGCTGCCCAGGCTTCACAGCATGCAAGCTCCGCGCGCCTGCTAGCCGAGGAAGGCCAGCAGGTGGTCGAGCGCAACATAGCCGCGATGAACCGCCTGTCCGACCTGATCGTCACGTCCAGCGAGCATATCGAAACGCTGAACAGCAAGACCGTCAATATCGGCCAGATACTCGAAGTGATCACCAGCATTTCCCAGCAGACCAACCTGCTGGCGCTGAACGCCGCTATCGAGGCAGCCCGCGCCGGTGAAGCCGGGCGTGGCTTTGCCGTGGTCGCCGATGAAGTGCGCAACCTGGCGCACCGCACCCAGGAATCGGCGCAACAAGTGCAGACCATGATCGAAGAGCTCCAGGTCGGTGCCCGTGAGTCGGTCGAGACCATGGACCAGAGCCAGCGCCACAGCCAGGACAGCGTGCAGATCGCCAACCAGGCCGGTGAGCGGCTGGACAGCGTGACCGTGCGCATTGGCGAGATCGACGGCATGAACCAGTCCGTAGCTACTGCGACCGAAGAGCAGACCGCCGTGGTCGAGGCCATCAACATGGACATCAACGAGATCAACATGCTCAACCAGGAAGGCGTGGAGAACCTGCAGGCCACCCTGCGCGCCTGTTCTGACCTGGAGCAGCAAGCCGGCCGCCTTAAGCACCTGGTAGGCAGCTTCCGCATCTAAGCACGTACCGCGTCGCCTGCTTCGCGAGCAAGCCCGCTCCCCCAGAATCGCCACAACTCTCGAATATTGTGGTGGACCTGTGGGAGCGGGCTTGCCCGCGAAGAAGCCAACACCGCGTTCGAGGCCTGCACGCCCAACCCCGATCGAACAAACTATCCTTCTGAGAGGTCAACCTTTAGGCGCGTCATCGCCGGCCCGTTACCGCCGGATGACAGACCCGAAGACGATCCCGGAGGGATGCTGATCGTGCACATCGCCGACATCACCATGTTCTACGCCCCGGCCAGCGGTGGCGTACGTACTTATCTTGATGCCAAACACCGCCGCCTCGACGCCATCCAAGGCGTACGCCATAGCCTGTTGATTCCCGGCGCCAGCGCCCGGCATGCCGATGGCATCTTTCAGGTACCCGCCCCACCCCTGCCGTTTGGCAAGGGCTACCGCTTTCCGGTACGCCTGGCACCTTGGTGCAAGACGCTGCGCACGCTCAAACCCGACCTGATCGAAGTCGGCGACCCCTACCTGACCGCCTGGGCGGCACTGGAGGCAAGGCGCCAACTGGATGTGCCAGTGATCGGCTTCTACCATTCCGACCTGCCGTTGCTGGTCAGCAACCGCATGGGCAACTGGTTCACGCCCAATGTCGAGGCCTACGTGAGCAAGCTGTACGGCAATTTTGACCGGGTGCTGGCGCCCAGCCAGGTCATGGCGGACAAACTGCGCCGCCTGGGCATACGCAACGTGCATGTGCAACGCCTGGGCGTGGACCTGGCCACGTTCAACCCCGACCAGCGCGACCCACACTTGCGCGCGCAGTTGGGCATTGCCGACACCAGCCGCCTGTTGATTTACGCCGGCCGCGGCTCGCGGGAAAAGAACCTGCCGGTGCTGCTCGACTGCATACAGCAACTCGGCGCCCCCTACCACCTGGTGTTGGTAGGTTCGAACATGCCCGCCAACGTGCCACACAACGTCAGCGTCATCGACCACTTCTGCCCGGCTGCAGAGGTGGCCCGGCTGATGGCCAGCGCCGACCTGCTGGTGCACGCTGGCGACCAGGAAACGTTCGGCCTGGTCATTCTCGAAGCCATGGCCAGCGCAACGCCGGTGGTGGCCGTGCGCGCGGGTGCCTTTGGTGAAATCATCAATGATCAGTGCGGCATCCTGTGCCGCGCCAACGATGGCCGCGCCATGGCAACCGCTGTGCGCGAAGCGTTCGAGGCTGGCGTAGGCACGCTGGGTGCGCAGGCCCGTCGGCATGTAGAACAGCATTACTCGTGGGATAACGTGGTCGCGGGCCTGCTCCAGCACTACCAGGCCGTGCTCGGCTATCAGCCACAGGTGCGTGCCCATGCCTGAGCCCTCCTCCAGCCACCGCAGCCTCATGCTGGTACTGCATGATGTAGCCCCGGAAACCTGGCCGGACTACCAGCCCTTCGTAGAGGCCGTCGACGCGCTGGGCCACGTCCCCATGACATGGCTGGTGGTCCCGGACTTCCATCGGCGCAATCCGCTGCACCTGGCGCCCTCGTTCTGCCGTCTGCTGGACAAACGCCTGGCCAACGGGGACGAACTGGCGCTGCACGGCTACGCCCATGCGGACGAAGGGCCACCACCGCGCAGCCCCATCGACTACTTCATGCGGCGTATCTATACCCATGAAGGCGAGTTCTACAGCCTTGATGAAGCCGAAGCACTTACCCGCCTGCAGGAGGGCCTGGCATTGTTCGAGGGCCAAGGTTGGCCTGTGGCAGGGTTTGTCGCACCGGCCTGGCTCATGAGCCAGGGCACTCGGCAAGCGTTGCGTCGCCTGCCGCTGAAGTACACCAGCACACCACAGCACCTGTACCGTTTGCCTGACTTCATCCCTATCGATGCGCCGGGCCTTGTCTGGAGCGCCCGCAGTGCATGGCGTCGCACGTTGTCCCGCGTGCTGTGCGACTGGCAATGCCGTCGCTGGAAAGGCGCGACCACATTACGCCTGGGGCTGCACCCGGTAGACATGCGCCATCGCTCGTCCCGCGACTATTGGCTGCGAACACTGGAACAACTGCTGAAGGATGGCCGCGAACCGCTGACCAAATCGGCCTGGCTGGAGCGCCAGGTGGCAGCATGAACCGCTGGGCCTTGCTGATGCTGGCATTGTTGGGCGCAGCACTGGTGCCAGCGCTGTTGGGAGGTAGCCAACTGCTTCCCAGACTAAGCCGGTTCGACCCGCAACTGCTGGTCATATTGCTTGGCATGATTCTGTCGTGCTGGGTCATCAACACGCTGCGCTTGCGCTTGTTGCTGGGTGAGCAGGCAAAACAGTTAAGCCATGCACGCAGCCTCGGCGTGGTCATGGCCACGGAGTTTGCCATCTGCACGACCCCCGGTGGCAGTGGCGGGCCATTGACCCTGATGGCGCTGCTGGCGCGTCACCGCATCGGCCCGGCACGCAGCGGCGCCGTGTTCGCCATGGACCAGCTGAACGATCTGGCGTTCTTCTTCTGCGCAATGCTCGCGATAGCCGGCTACGCCTTGTTCCACAGCCTGGGCCGCAGCCAGGAAAGCATGCTGCTGGGCAGCGCACTGCTGCTATGCGCAGCACTGGTCGGGGTGATCGGGCTGTTGCGCTACCGACGCACGGTAATGCGCATGAACGGCAGGCTGCTGCAGCACTTGGGCGTAAGCCCGCCGCGCCAGCGCCGCTGGGCACGCAAACTGCTTCACTTCATCGATGCACTGGCGCAGACCTGGCGTCTGCCCAAACGCACCCTGAGCCTGGTATTCACCCTGACCTGCGTCCACTGGGGGCTGCGCTACAGCGTGCTGTACCTGGTATTGAGAGGGCTGGGTGTGGACCTGGCGTGGATCCCCAGCTTTCTGGTGCAGATGCTATCGCTCAGTGCTGGCCAGTTCAGCCTGTTGCCTGGAGGGGCGGGTGCCGCCGAGTTGACTTCAGCCAGCCTGCTGACGCCCTTGGTGGGCAGTTCGACCGCAGCGGCGGCGATCCTGATATGGCGGGCGGTTACTTACTACTTTTATCTGCTGGCGGGTGGGCCGGTGTTCGTGTGCCTGCTTGCGCGTCCGTTGCTGGAGCGCTGGCGACGTCAGGCGGGTTGAGCTGCTGCCAGAGTTCGGCGGCGCCAGGGAAATCGGTGCCGTCAGTGTCATCCAGGGCTTCGGGGTCGTAGCGGGCCAGGCAGCCTTCGCCGAGGGTGGGCGGGGGTGAAGCAGTGGGGGTGTTACGTTGCTTGGCCATGGGTATTCCTTTCAGGATTCCCGGGGGCGCTTTGCGCCCCAGAGTCTCAGCGCCAACCGGCCAGTGTCAGTCAAACACCACAGTCTTGTTGCCATGCACCAGCACCCGGTCTTCCAGGTGATAACGCAGGCCACGGGCCAGCACCATCTTTTCTACATCGCGGCCAAAGCGGACCATGTCTTCGATGCTGTCGGCATGGCTGACGCGTACCACGTCCTGCTCGATGATCGGGCCGGCGTCCAGCTCTTCGGTAACGTAGTGGCAGGTCGCACCGATCAGCTTCACGCCACGCAGAGCGGCCTGATGGTAAGGCTTGGCACCGACGAAAGACGGCAGGAAGCTGTGGTGAATGTTGATCACCTTCTCGGCATAGTCCTGGCACAGTTGCGGCGGCAGGATTTGCATATAGCGGGCCAGCACCACCACATCAGCAGCATGCTCATTGACCAGGCGCGACACTTCGGCAAAGGCCGGGGCCTTGTCCTTGGGGTCGACCGGTACATGGAAGAACGGAATACCGTGCCACTCGACCATGCTGCGCAGGTCGTTGTGGTTGGAGATCACGCAGGGGATCTCGCAGTCCAGTTCGTCTGTATGCCAGCGATGCAGCAGGTCGGCCAGGCAGTGCGACTCGCGGCTGGCCATCAGCACCACGCGCTTTTTCTGCGCCGAGTCGGTAATGCGCCAGGTCATGGAGAACTCTTCGGCAATTGGCGCAAACGCCTCGCGGAAGGCTTCGATACCGAACGGCAGCGATTCGGCGCGGATTTCATGGCGCATGAAGAACCAGCCGCTGTGCTCATCAGAGTGGTGGCTGGCCTCGTTGATCCAGCCATTGTACAAGGCCAGGAAATTACTGACTTTCGCCACGATGCCTACGCGGTCGGGGCAGGCGATCACCAGACGATAGGTGCGCATGAATGAGACTCCAGAACTTCGCAAAGGCGCCTATTCTAGCGGCCCGACAGAAAAAACGCAGTATTGATCGCAGCCGCGTGGGTCTATGCAGGTCTGCAAACGCAGCGGCACGCCTTGTCTGACAGACATGACGAAATAGCGGGCCTTTATGTAAATTTTTGTTCACGTGGAGAAATGTTGTCACAGCTTAATTAACAGTTAATTGCCCAATAGCATGTTTACTTGCGACTATCGGCTGTCTATTATTGCCCCACACATTTCTGAACACGCATTAAGGAACACTCCATGTCCCTGATCAACGAGTACCGCGCCACCGAAGAAGCCATCAAGGAACTTCAGGCCCGCCTGGCCAACCTGTCGCAGGATGACAAGCTGAAGAAAGAACTGGAGTTCGAAGGCAAACTGCGCGCACTGATGGGCGAGTACTCCAAGTCGCTGCGCGACGTGATTGCCCTGCTCGACCCAGAGTCGAAACTGAGCAAGGCACCTCGTGGTGCGATCAAGGCTGTTGCCACCAAGCGTGCACGCAAGGTCAAGCAATACAAAAACCCGCACAACGGTGAAGTGATCGAAACCAAAGGCGGCAACCACAAAACCCTGAAAGAGTGGAAAGCCACTTGGGGTGGCGATGTGGTTGAAAGCTGGGCGACCCTGCTGGACTGATTGTCCATCTACGCCTTTTGCTTATCGCAACAAAAACGCCGGCACATCGCCGGCGTTTTTGTTTGTCTGGTGATCAGCCAACTGCAAATTGTGCCTGCAATTGCCGGGCATGCACTTGCCAAGCCTCCAGCACACGCCGGCCCGCTTCGTCAGCGCCCTCCCAGGCTTGCTGGCGTGCCTGCTCAAAGTCACCCAGCGTATTCGGTGCCCCCCATCGCGGGTCGCTCAGGCGCTGCTGGCAGAAGCCATGCCAGCGCTGGCGCTCTTCGCTGTTCAAGGTGTCGGGGAAATTACGCGCCCGGTAGCGGAACAGCAGTTCGGGCAAGCGCGGGTCATCGAACATCCAGTGCCCATGGCTCAACTGCGCCGGTTCCAGCGCACGAACTTGCTCGCATAAGCGCCGGTCACGGTCGCCAATAAAACCCTCGTACAATTGCTGTTCCGGGTCCGCACTCGGGACAAACTCATCCTTGCCATAGATGTGCTCCAGCTTGTCTTGCCATTGCGCCTGTTGATTGGCCAACTCTTCACCGCGCAATTGTAAAAACGTCAAGTCCAGGCCCAATCGCTGTTGATCGACCGGGCGCAGTACCGACAACGGCGCCAGTACCGGGCAGCGATTGATCTGTACCAGTTTGAGCGGTACCGGTAATTCACCCTCGGCCAATTCATCATGCCGGGTGTACAAACGCTGGCGCAAAACTTCAGCACTTTCCCGTCGTAACGGTAGGGTTTCCTGATGCAGGTCGCACACAATCAGTGCATTGCGATTACGCGGGTGCCAGGCCAGTGGCAAAACGACACCCAGGTAATTACGCGCCGCCGAAAAGCGCCCGGATATATGCACCAGCGGCTGTAACAAACGGATTTGCTCCATCACTTTATGCTTACTGCGTAACTGGAACAGCCAGTCATACAATTTTGGCTGCTTCTGCCGAATCAGGCGAGCCAGGGCAATGGTTGCCCGTACGTCGGAAAGCGCTTCGTGGGCATGCCCGTGATCGATGCCATTGGCCTTGCTCAGCAGCTCCAGGCGCAGGCTGGTGCGGCCGTCCTGCTGCGGCCATTCAATACCCTCCGGGCGCAGGGCATAGGCAGTACGCACGATATCGATCAGGTCCCAGCGGCTGTTGCCGCCCTGCCACTCACGGGCATAAGGGTCGAAAAAGTTGCGGTACAGGCTGTAGCGGGTCACTTCGTCGTCAAAGCGCAGGGTGTTGTAGCCGGCACCACAGGTGCCCGGTTGAGCCAGCTGGGCATGCACCCGGGTCATGAACTCGGCTTCGCACAGCCCCTGCTCGGCCAACAGCTGTGGCGTGATGCCGGTCACCAGGCAAGCGGCCGGATGCGGCAGGATATCGTCAGAGGGCCGGCAGTAAAGGCTGATCGGCTCGTCAATCTCGTTGAGGTCAAAGTCAGTGCGAACACCGGCCACCTGCAGTGGGCGGTCGCAGCGCGGGTTGATGCCGGTGGTTTCGTAGTCGTGCCAGAAAATGCTGGAGGTCACGGGGTCGTCCTGTATCGAGGTCGACCCGATTCTAGCGTAGCCTCAGACAGAAGCGTTGGCGGGGTGGAAACTGAAGTAATCACGCAACGAATGCACGAACTCGTCGTATTCGCGCGGGGCCTGCAGCAGCATGAAGCCCGAATCATAGTGCCCAGGCGTCAGGTCTTCGCGGCACCACAGGCAACTGGCGGTGAGATTGACGAACTGATGCCCCCCGCCGACCAACGGCATGCGCAGTTGCAGCTCGTAATCCGGCCCGACCAGCACGGGGAGCTGGCTGATGACCATCAAGCCATCTTCGGAGGCATTGCCTAGCTGGCCGATTTCCTGGTTGGTAAACCGGTTGAACACCTTGAGGACACAAGGCAGCTGATGGCGTTCGATGTGGCGCTTGTTGAACATGATCGCAAGTGTATTCCGTACCTGATGCCAGGAATACAAGGAACTGGCGGTTGTTGTAACAGCTGAGTTACAGATTAGCGCAGCACGCGCTGCAAATCTCGTGAAATAAACAACACCTTGGTGTTAGCGCCAAGGTACGGTCGTCGCCGGCTTGGCCACCGCCGTTTCACCGCCGCGCAAATGGCCCAGTTTCTCCAGCGTCTGCAGGCGGGCCTGGGCGCGATAGGCATACTCGTTGCCCGGGTACTGCTGGATCAGGTACTGATAGGTCTGCGCGGCATCCACATAAAGCGCCTGGCGCTCCAGGCATTGGCCGCGTAGCAGCGACACCTCGGGGTGGATAAATGGCCGCGCACGGCTGGTGCGGTCGACCTGCGACAGCTCCAGCATGACCCGGGCGCAATCGCCACGGTCGTAGGCACGGTAGGCATTGTTCAGGTGGTGGTCCATGGACCAGCGGGTACAGCCGACGACGCTGGCGGCCAGGGCTAAAACGATCAGGGCTCGCATGGGGATCTCCTTTGATGCCTGTTTATCGGCCAACGCCAACAAATCTTCACAGCGTTTTGCAAGCATACCCTGCCCGTTCAAATGCCACCCTGCCTTGGTCGCAGGTAGTGCAACGGAACAATGACTACAGCGAGATTCAGGAGTAGCCTTTCGCTGCGCTTCACTATAGGAGTCTGTGCATGAGCATCCGCCGTACCAAAATCGTCGCCACCCTTGGCCCCGCCAGCAACTCGCCGGAAGTGATCGAACAGCTGATCCTCGCCGGCCTGGACGTGGCACGTCTGAACTTCTCCCACGGCACTCCGGACGAGCACAAGGCCCGCGCGCGCCTGATCCGTGACATCGCCGCCAAGAACGGCCGCCATGTAGCATTGCTGGGCGACCTGCAGGGTCCGAAGATCCGCATCGCCAAGTTCGCCAACAAGCGCATCGAATTGAAGATCGGTGACAAGTTCACCTTCTCTACCGCCCACCCGCTGACCGAAGGCAACCAGGACATCGTCGGTATCGACTACCCCGACCTGGTCAAAGACTGCGGCGTCGGTGACGAACTGCTGCTGGACGATGGCCGCGTGGTCATGCGCGTCGAAACCGCCACTGCAGATGCCCTGCACTGCGTGGTGATCATCGGTGGCCCGCTGTCGGACCACAAAGGCATCAACCGCAAAGGTGGCGGCCTGACCGCACCGGCCCTGACCGAAAAAGACAAGGCCGACATCAAGCTGGCGGCGGAAATGGACCTGGACTACCTGGCCGTGTCCTTCCCGCGTGACGCCAGCGACATGGAATACGCGCGCAAGCTGCGTGACGAAGCCGGTGGCAGCGCCTGGCTGGTGGCCAAGATCGAACGCGCCGAAGCGGTTGCCGACGACGAGACCCTCGACAAGCTGATCGCCGCCTCCGACGCGGTGATGGTTGCCCGTGGCGACCTGGGCGTGGAAATCGGCGATGCCGAGCTGATCGCCATCCAGAAGAAGATCATCCAGCACGCCCGCCGCAACAACAAAGCGGTGATCGTGGCGACCCAGATGATGGAGTCGATGATCCAGAATCCGATGCCGACCCGTGCCGAAGTGTCCGACGTGGCCAACGCCGTGCTGGACAATACCGACGCGGTGATGCTGTCGGCTGAAAGTGCTGCAGGTTCGTACCCGATCGAAGCCGTTCAGGCCATGGCCCGCATCTGCCTGGGCGCTGAAAAGCACCCGACGAGCCAGAAGTCCAGCCACCGCCTGCACACCACCTTCGAGCGTTGCGACGAAAGCATCGCCCTGGCGGCCATGTACACCGCCAACCACTTCCCGGGCGTGAAGGCGATCATCGCCCTGACCGAAAGCGGCTACACCCCGCTGATCATGTCGCGCCTGCGTTCGCACGTGCCGATCTTCGCCCTGTCGCCGCACCGCGCCACCCAGGCACGCGCCAACATGTTCCGTGGCGTGTACCCGATCGCCTTCGACCCGGCTTCGCTGCCGGCCGACAAGGTGAGCCAGGCCGCAGTCGACGAACTGCTCAAGCGTGGCTTGGTGGAGCAAGGTGACTGGGTGATTCTGACCAAGGGTGACAGCTACCACACCATCGGTGGCACCAACGGCATGAAGATCCTGCACGTTGGTGACCCGCTGGTCGGCTGATAGCCCTCGGGGTCCGCTTGACGGCCTCATCGCGACCTTCGGTCGCTCCTACAGGGGATCGCAATTCTCTGTAGGAGCGACCGAAGGTCGCGATGAGGCCGGTACAATCAACACATGCCTCAGGCATGCTCGACAAATACATCGGCAAACACCTGCCCCCGCGGCACCCCGGCAATGAACAGCCGCCGGGCAAACCGCTCGACACTCCCCGGTGCCCCACACACCAGTACCACCGTCTGCCGTGACGTCGGCCGTAACCCCGCCAGCGCCTCCTCCATCTGCTCCGCCAATACCAACCCGACAGTCACACCTGCCAATTCCTGCAACGGCCCAGCCAGATAATGCCCGGCGCTGTCCCCCGCCACATGCAGCACCCGAATCTCGCCGCGATGCCCCTGCCGCACCGCCTCGCGCAGGATGCCCCACAACGGCGCAAGCCCGGTGCCCGCAGCCAGCAGCCATAGAGGCCGATCCTGCCAGTCCGGATCGTAATGCAACGCACCGCCTCTGAACTCACCCAGGCGCAGCACATCACCCAGCCGCAAGCCACGGGCCTTGTCGCAGAAAGCGCCAGGGCGCTGGCAATCGATGTGGAACTCCAGAAAGTCCTCTTCCCCCGGCAGACTGGCCAGCGAATACGGCCGCGCCACCGAACCATTCCACAACACCACATGCTGCCCCGCCTGGTAACGCACCGCCCGCTCAGGCCGCAGCCGCACGCGCAATACATCACCGAACCAGTCCAACGCACAGACATGGGCCGGCACGCCATCGCGCTGCGGGTCGAACAACGCTACTTGCAGGTCTTCGACCACCCGGCACTGGCAGGCCAGGCGCCAGCCCAGGGCATGCTTGTCCAGCGCCAGGGCCTCGGGCAAGGCATCCAGCGGTTGCCCGGCCAGGCAATGCACCAGGCAGGCATGGCAACTGCCGGCGCGGCAGCTGTAAGGCACGTTGAGCCCGGCATCGTTCAAGGCATCGAGCAGGTTGCTGCCGGTTGGCACCGCCCAGCGGCGCTCGCCCACGCAAAGTTCGGGCATGGTTGGTCGTTCTCCACAAATCACAGTCCACTGTAAGCCAAGCGCGCAATGGCAGCAAAAAGGATGCCCAACCACTGCCGACCATGGTCCAGACCGGCCGCAGGTGTGCCCGGCACGGATGCGCGCTATACTGCCGCGCCTTTTTCCGTCGGCCTGACCTGCCGGCGCCTTGCAAGGCGCTTCGACACGCTGGTCGGCACCGTCGAGCGCCTTAATGAATGTTCCCGTCTTTAAGAGGAGCGCGCTGCATGACCGTGATCAAGCAAGACGACCTGATTCAGAGCGTCGCCGACGCCCTGCAATTCATTTCGTACTACCACCCCGTCGATTTCATCCAGGCCATGCACGAGGCCTACCTGCGTGAAGAGTCGCCCGCTGCTCGCGATTCCATCGCCCAGATCCTGATCAACTCGCGCATGTGCGCCACCGGCCACCGCCCGATCTGCCAGGACACCGGTATCGTCACCGTGTTCGTGCGCGTGGGCATGGACGTGCGCTGGGACGGCGCTACCCTGAGCGTCGACGACATGATCAACGAAGGTGTGCGTCGCGCCTACAACCTGCCGGAAAACGTCCTGCGCGCTTCGATCCTGGCCGACCCGGCCGGTGCCCGCAAGAACACCAAGGACAACACCCCAGCGGTCATCCACTACTCGATCGTCCCTGGCGACAAAGTGGAAGTGGACGTGGCTGCCAAAGGCGGTGGTTCCGAGAACAAGTCGAAGATGGCCATGCTCAACCCGTCCGACTCGATCGTCGACTGGGTACTGAAAACCGTCCCGACCATGGGCGCTGGCTGGTGCCCGCCTGGCATGCTCGGCATCGGCATCGGCGGTACCGCCGAGAAAGCCGCCGTCATGGCCAAGGAAGTGTTGATGGAGTCCATCGACATCCATGAGCTGAAAGCCCGTGGCCCGCAGAACCGCCTGGAAGAAATCCGTCTGGAGCTGTTCGAGAAGGTCAACCAGCTGGGCATCGGCGCCCAGGGCCTGGGTGGCCTGACCACCGTGCTCGACGTCAAGATCATGGATTATCCGACTCACGCCGCCTCGCTGCCGGTGTGCATGATCCCCAACTGCGCCGCTACCCGCCACGCCCATTTCGTGCTCGATGGCTCCGGCCCGGCCGAGCTGGAAGCACCGTCGCTGGACGCTTACCCGGAAATCGTCTGGGAAGCCGGCCCGAGCGCCCGTCGCGTCAACCTCGACGACATCACCCCGGAAGAAGTCGCCAGCTGGAAGCCGGGCGAGACCATCCTGCTCAACGGCAAGATGCTGACCGGCCGCGATGCTGCGCACAAGCGCATGGTCGAGATGCTCAACCGTGGCGAAGAGCTGCCAGTAGACCTGAAAGGCCGCTTCATCTACTACGTAGGCCCGGTCGACCCGGTCGGTGACGAAGTGGTAGGCCCAGCCGGCCCGACCACCGCTACCCGCATGGACAAGTTCACCCGCCAGATCCTTGAGCAAACCGGCCTGCTGGGCATGATCGGCAAGTCCGAGCGTGGCCCGACCGCCATCGAAGCGATCAAGGACAACAAAGCCGTCTACCTGATGGCCGTGGGTGGCGCTGCCTACCTGGTGGCCCAGGCCATCCGCAAGTCGAAGGTCCTGGCCTTCGCCGAGCTGGGCATGGAAGCGATCTACGAGTTCGAGGTCAAGGACATGCCGGTGACCGTTGCCGTAGACAGCAACGGTGAGTCGGTACACATCACTGGCCCTGCCCTGTGGCAGAGCAAGATTGCCCAGAGCCTGGCAGTCGAAGTGAAGTAAGCCTGATGTAACTGCGGCGGCCCCTTCGCGGGCTTGCCCACTCCCACAGGGACAGCGCAGGCCTCAGGGCTATGCGATACCTGTGGGAGCGGGCAAGCCCGCGAAGGGGCCGTCGTTGTTTCCACAGGACTCTAGGTACAGGCCGCCACGCTGCTCAAATCGGCAGCTCCTTGAGCCAGTAGGACATCAGTTTGTCGGTGCTTTCCGTATCATCCAGGTCTCGCCAGGCAAAGCTTGTGCGCAACGATGGGTCGTGCAGAAAACCACGGTTACGCCAGAAGCCGTGCAATGGTTTGTAGTCTGCTGGCCGTCTGGGGTGCACGCCTGGCCGCTCGACCGCACAGAATGCGCAGTAATCAAATTCGGCCAGCTTGTGCGCGTAAGATTCACGTTCGATGAAGAAGCGCACCCCCAGGCCCTGACCACGGTATTCCGGCAGTACCAGCGACCCACCGAAGTAGTACACGCTGGCCGGGTCACGCCCTTGGGCCAGGAACGGCTGCTGGAACTCGGGGGCTACATCCACCAATGGCAAGCCGGTGGAGGCGCCAACCACCTTGCCGTTGTCCAGTGCCAGCACCGCCAGGCTGCGCCCGGAGCGGGCATAGGTAGCGAGGTGGTCGGCCTCGTATTCCGGAGTGCCGTCGTAAAGGTAGGGGAACTCGCGAAACACGCTAAGGCGCAGGCGAGCAAGGTCATCGATGTAAGGCGCGATAGCGGCGCCGTGCAACAGGCGTATTTCCATGCTTGGCGGTCGTTTTGTCGATGTGGATGACGCGCTCGGCTAAGCCGGGCTTGAGGGGAAACCCTATCATCCGGGGCGACGACCGGCCTTTTCCCTACACGACAGGTACTGTTCCATGACCGCTACCGAACTGGTAAATGCTTACTATGCCGCCTTCAACGCCGGTGACATGCAGGGCTTTCTGGCACTGCTCAGCGAGGATGTGATCCACGACATCAACCAGGGTGAGCGGGAGATGGGCAAGGCCCGGTTTGCCGCGTTCATGGACAAGATGAACCGCTGCTACCGCGAGCGCCTGGCCGACATCGTGGTGATGCAGAACGCCGATGGCAGCCGTGCGGCGGCAGAGTTCACGGTACACGGTGAATACCTGGCCGATGACGAAGGACTGCCAGCGGCCAACGGGCAGACCTATGTGCTGTCGGCGGGGGCCTTCTTCTATATCCACTGCGGCAAGATTGCCCGGGTGACCAACTACTGCAACCTCAATGACTGGGTTGAGCAGGTTGCCTAAGCCTGTACCGGCCTCTTCGCGGGCAAGCCCGCGAAGGGGCCCGGTCAGGCAATACGAGTGCCTAACACCTTGAGGAAGGCAGCCAGCCACGCAGGGTGCGCTGGCCATGCCGGTGCGGTCACCAGATTGCCATCCACATGGGCCTGGTCCACCGCAATATCAATGAACGTCCCACCCGCCAACCGCACTTCCGGCGCACAGGCCGGGTACGCGCTGCATTCACGCCCTTCCAGCACACCCGCCGCCGCCAGCAATTGGGCGCCATGGCACACCGCCGCAATCGGCTTGCCGGCCTGGTCGAACGCCCGCACCAGCTCCAGCACTTTTTCATCCAGGCGCAGGTACTCTGGCGCACGGCCCCCGGGGATCAACAGTGCGTCATAACGCTCGGCCCGCACCCGCACGAAGTCGTAATTCAGGGCAAAGTTGTGCCCCGGCTTTTCGCTGTAGGTCTGCTCACCCTCAAAATCATGAATGGCGGTGCGTACCGTCTGCCCCGCCAGTTTTTCCGGGCACACCGCATGCACCGTGTGGCCGACCATGCTCAAGGCCTGGAACGGCACCATCGCCTCGTAGTCCTCGACGTAATCGCCCACCAGCATCAGGATCTTCTTCGCCGTCATCGCACCCACTCCTTCGGTTAACAGATACTGCACGATAGCCGCTGTCAGTCACGGCGGTCGAGCAGGTTGACCACCAGCCGGTCGATCCATCCCCAGATCCGCTGCTTCACCCTGCGCCACAGCGGCCGGGCATGCCAGTGATCGAGGTCGACTTCCTCGCTCAAGGCAAAGTCACGCTCGAAGCTGGCCACCACCGCCGCCGTCAGTGGCGGGTCCAGCGCCTCGATGTTGGCTTCAAGGTTGAAGCGCAGGTTCCAGTGGTCGAAGTTGCACGAACCGACGCTGACCCAGTCATCGACCACGGCCATCTTCAGGTGCAGGAAGCACGGTTGGTACTCGAAAATCCGCACCCCGGCACGCAGCAGCCGTGGGTAGTAGCGGTGCCCGGCGTAGCGTACCGACGGGTGGTCCGTACGTGGGCCGGTCAGCAACAGGCGCACATCAAGCCCTTTGCTGGCAGCACGGCGTAACGAACGGCGCACGCTCCAGGTCGGCAGAAAGTAAGGTGTGGCCAGCCATACCCGCTGCTTGCCACTGTTCAGCGCCCGCACCAACGAATGCAGAATGTCCTGGTGCTGGCGGGCGTCGGCATAGGCCACTCGCCCCATGCCTTGCCCTTGCGCAGGCAGTTTGGGCAGGCGCGGCAGGCCAAAGCCTTCGGCGGGGCGCCAGGCAGTGCGGCGGTTGTTGGCGGACCACTGGCGGTCAAACAGCAGTTGCCAGTCGGTAACCACCGGCCCCTGGATCTGCACCATCACCTCATGCCATTCGCTGGTCGCATCGCCCGGCGTCCAGAACTCGTCGGTAACACCCGTGCCGCCCACCACTGCCCAGCGTTCATCCACCAGCAGCAGTTTGCGGTGGTCGCGGTACAGGTTGCGCAGGCCGCGCTTCCAGCGCAGGCGGTTATACCAACGCAGGTACACGCCGGCGTCCAGCAGGCGCTGGCGCAAGGTGCTGTTGAACGCCAGCGAGCCATAGTCATCGAACAGGCAGCGCACCCGTACACCGCGCCGTGCGGCCTGTTCCAACGCCTCGACCACGGCTTCGGCACACGCGCCAGCCTCGACCAGATACAACTCCAGATCGACCTGGAACTCAGCACGCACGATCGCCGTGAGCATGCGCGGAAAGAACTCGGGGCCGTCGATCAGCAGTTCGAACTGGTTGCCATCCCGCCAGGGGAAGACCGGCCCCGGCATGTCAGCGGGCGTTGAAGATCAGCACCGCGCTAACCGGCACCGACGGGTTGATGGACTTGAGCCCGGCGAGCTTGCGCAGGGTTTGCAGCCCAGGCAGCAGGCCGAAATCCTCGGCACGTAGCACCAGGGGTTCGAGGGTTACCACCTGAAAGCGTCGTTCATCCAGACGCGTGGCCAGCAGCAGGGCGTTGTAGCTGTGCGACTGGCCATGCAGGGTAACGGTAAGCGGCAGGCGCAGTTCGATCTGGGCACCGTTGGCCAGGTCGTTGATTGGCCGCAGGTCCAGTTGCGCCTGCACCTTGGCTTCGGCAAAACGCTCGACCTCGAACAGGTCGTCACGCATACGCTCGTCACGCAGCGGGATGCCGCTGCTAACCGAATCCATCTCGATACTCAGGCCGGCCGCGCCCTTGCGGTCGACCTTGCCATGCAGCACCAGAAAGCGATGCACCTCGGCCGTGTCACCGTTCTTGCCGGTAATGAACGACAGGCGCGACGATTCGCCATCGAGGTGCCAATTGGCGTGGGCGGGCAGGCACAAAGCCAGCAGCAGGGCGGGCAAAAGACGGGGCAGCTTGAACATGACAGATCTCGTGAAACCAGGCCGCCAACCTTACCCGCCCGCCTTCATGGCAGCAAGCGGCAGCCCTCGCGCGGGCCCAGCCAGGCAGCCTGGTTGCGCCGCCCCAGGCCCTCGGCAATGATGTGCCGCTGCGGGGTGTTTTCTTCAAGCAGGCTCAGCGGCAGCCACTGTTTTACATAGCCTTGGCAATACGCCTGCTCGAAGCCCATGACGAAGCGGCACGAGCAGTATTCCTTGGCCGAGTAGGCCGAGAGGATACCGGGGAAGTCTGCCAGGGCCTGACGCTCGTACCAGGACCAGAACACCAGCCCTGGCAACACCAGTAGCAGTACGCGCTTCATGCCCCCTCCCCGGCCAGTGCGGCCAGCACTCGCTTGAGCAGTTCGTCATGCTGGTAAGCGCCGTCCCGGTCATCGGCATAGCGCACGATCACCAGCTTTTGCGTGGGCAAGATGTACAGCGCCTGGCCCCAATGGCCCAGGGCGGCGAAGGTGTCTGCGGGCGCATTTGGCCAGGGCCGCGTAGCGCCGGCCAACGGCTGGTTGAGCCACCAGTGGCCGCCTGGGTTGGCCTCTGCGGGGACAGGTTCGGCATGGGCAAACGGTGTACGGTTGAAGGCCACCCAGGCCTTGGGTAGCAGTTGCCGACCTTGCCACCGCCCCTCCCGTTGCATCAGCAAGCCGATACGGGCCAGGTCACGGGCACTGAGGTAGAGGTAGGAAGAGCCCACGTAGGTGCCCGCCTGGTCACGTTCCCACACCGCGCCGTCGATACCCAGCGGGGTGAATAATGCGTGCCAGGGGTATTCGGCGTACTGCCCGGCATCGAGCATGCCGCGCAGTGCGGCGGCCAGCAGGTTGCTGTCGCCACTGGAATAGAGGAACCGCTGGCCGGGGCTGGCCGTCGCACCCCGTGCTGCCGTGTAGGCCGCCATGTCTTCGTGGCCACGGGTATACAGCATGGCCACCACCGAGGACTTGAGCGGGGCATATTCGTAGTCTTCCTGCCAGTCCAGGCCACTGGCCCAGTGCAGCAGGTCGGTCATGCGCACGCCCGGGTGGGTGCGCATGGCGGGATAGAAGCGTGTAACCGGATCTTGCAGCTGGAAGCGTCCCTCTCCTTGTGCCACGCCCATCAGCGTGGCGAGCACGCTTTTGCTGACCGACCAGGTCAGGTGTGCGGTGGCGGCAGTGGTGGGGGCCGCATAGCGTTCGTGGAGGATGCGGCCGTCGCGGATGATCAGCAGGGCGTCGGTGCGGATGCCGCTGCGATCAGGGGTGCGGGCGGGGAAGGCGTAAGTGTCGACGGCTTGCCAGTTGAGGGTGTCAGGGTCGGTCTGCCACTGCGGATCAGGCCAGTCCTCGGCCTCGGCGGTTGCCATAGCCATGCAAAAAAGCAGCAGCAGACCTTTCAGCATCCGGTTCAAGGCTCGCAAATTTGGGGCTGCTGCGCAGCCCCTGGAGTCAGAAGTTCATGAAAAACTATCAGGCATTCATGACAATCCCGTAGCAGCCCAAGCTTTGTTCAGCCGCTTCTCCCGGGCCGCCGCCGCCAGCCCCATCACCCCTTGGTCGCGCTGCCAGATCTGCGCCCAATGCGCCGGCCCCGCTGCCAGTGCCGCATCAACCTCCCCCCGCAACGCCTGGAACTGCGCAAACAACCCACCCAGCAGCAAATGGCACCCCACACTGTCGGCACACTGCCGGCTGCCCTCGGCACACCCGGCCAGCAACCCAATCAATTGCAGCCGCAAACCCTGCGGCCAGGCGCACTCCTGTCCGACGCCATATAACCAGGCCGTCAACGCCGCCAGCACATACAAGTCTTCCAGCGAGCGGAACGGTTTCACATAGGCATCCCAACCGTCACCGGCCAGCAACTCGCATGCGGCCTGCTCCAGCACCAGCCGGCCATGGCCCACTTCCGGCATCAACGGCAGGACTGGTAGCGGCTCCAGCGTTACTCCCGGCTCCCCGGGATAGACCACCGCCAGGTTCAACTGCGGCGCCGCGCCAGGCGCCTCGCTACGTGCCGCCACCAGTAGCCACTCGGCATCCAGCCCGGCCGTGACGAAATCCTTGCTGCCCGTGAGCCGCAAGTGGTCGAGCCGCGTATGCATGTCCGCTGGCCGCACGCTGCGCCGCTCGGTGGCGCACAGGGCGCCGAGGCTTGGCGGGGCACTGGGCCACAGCACGCGCAAGGCTGCCTGGTAACCCACCAGGAACGCCAGGCCCGGCGTGGCCATCGCACGCCCGCCCAACACCGCCAGTTCAAAAGGGGCAACCGGGCCGAGGCGCTCAAGCAGCACGGCGTAGGTTTCGCCCAGGGTGCCCGCCAGCGCTTGGCGAAGCGGGTCGTTCAGTCGTTGCAACCAGGCCATGTGACGGCTCCTTGCTGGGGCTTTCTGGTCAAGGTTCTAGGGGTGTCACGCAAGCATCACCAAAGATTCACAGGGGTGACACCGCGCCTACCTAGGCTGACTTTGCACAACAAAGCCGACCGGCCGCAACCCTTCATGGCTGGCTTATGGAGACTCGCAATGACTCGGATCGCTCTCTCTGGCGACAACAGCACTGAACGCCGTCTGCAAGCCGAACGCCTGGTTGGCGCCACGGCGCTGCAAGAGGCCCAGGCCCTGCGCTACAAAGTGTTCAGCGCAGAATTCAAGGCCAAGCTCAAGGGTGCCGAGCAAGGTCTGGACATGGACGACTACGACGTGCATTGCCGCCATATCGGTGTTCGCGACCTGAGCACCGGCGAGCTGGTCGCCACCACCCGTCTGCTCGACCACCAGGCCGCCAGCAGCCTGGGCCGCTTCTACAGTGAAGAAGAATTCCGTCTGCACGGTCTTTTGCAGCTGCAAGGGCCCATCCTCGAACTGGGCCGTACCTGCGTCGCCCCCGACTACCGCAACGGCGGCACCATCGCCGTGTTGTGGGGCGAACTGGCCGAAGTGCTCAACGAGGGCCGCTACAGCTACCTGATGGGCTGTGCCAGCATCCCCATGCAAGACGGCGGCGTGCAGGCCCATGCCGTGATGCAGCGCCTGCGTGATCGTTACCTGTGCACCGAGCACCTGCGCGCCGAGCCGAAGAACCCGCTGCCGAACCTGGCCCTTCCGGGTAACGTCATCGCCGAAATGCCACCGTTGCTCAAGGCCTACATGCGCCTGGGTGCAAAAATTTGCGGCGAGCCGTGCTGGGACGAAGACTTCCAGGTGGCTGATGTCTTCATCCTGCTCAAGCGCGACGAACTGTGCCCGCGCTACGCGCGCCACTTCAAGGCGGCCGTCTGATGCCGAAGCTGCGGGTAATGGCCCGCCTGGCTCGACTGCTGCTGGTGCTGTTGCTGGGCATGTTGATGGCCTGCCTGATCGCCCTTGGCGAACGCTTGGGCTACAAGGCCACCATCGCACGCCGCCAGCGCTGGACCTGCCTGTTCATGAAGCGCCTGGTCGCCGCCCTGCCCTTCGACGTGCGGGTGGTGGGCGAACTGCCGCAGCGGCCGATGCTATGGGTGAGTAACCATGTTTCCTGGACCGACATCCCCTTGCTGGGCATGCTGCTGCCGCTTTCGTTCCTGTCCAAAGCCGAAGTGCGTCACTGGCCGGTGGCCGGCTGGCTGGCGGAAAAAGCCGGAACGCTGTTCATTCGACGTGGCGGTGGCGACAGCCAGCGCCTGCGCGAGCAGATCGCCGGGCAACTGGGCCTGGCCCGGCCGCTGCTGATCTTCCCCGAAGGCACCACCACCTGCGGTCGCACCTTGCGCACCTTCCACGGCCGGCTGCTGGCAGGCGCCATCGACCGGGGTGTGGCGGTGCAGCCGGTGGCTATCCAGTACTTGCGCGATGGCCAGATCGACCCGATTGCGCCGTTCATTGGCGATGACGATTTGGTGTCACACCTGATGCGCCTGTTCGCCCAGCCACGGGGGGAGGTTTGCATTCACCTGCTGGCGCCAATTGGCAGTGTAGGTAAAGAGCGGGCGGTGCTGGCGTTGCAGGCGCAACAGGTGATTCACCTGGCGTTGTTCGGGGTGGAAGAAGTCGAAGCAGTGCCACGGCGGCAGGCGCGGGCTGCCTGATACGTTTGCACTGTCGGCGCTGGCCTCTTCGCGGGCTTGCCCGCTCCCACAGGGCCCGCGCATATATTGAGAACTGCGCCGTACCTGTGGGAGCGGGCGAGCCCGCGAAGAAGCCAATACAAAACTAACTGTCAGACATCCGCCCCGCCGCCGCAAACGCCTGCAACTGCGGGTAAAACTCCCGGAAGTCCGCCATCAGCGGCTCATACAGCCGTTCCAGCTCCCCCATCACACCGGCCATCCCTTCCGGCCGGGACAGTCTCCGGGCAATGCCGTTGAACACCTGCTCCAGCGTGGCAAACTCGCCATACGCCCCCAGCCAGTCATCAGCCGCCATGAACGGCGCAATCCGTGCCAGCCGCCCCGGCAGCTCGGGCTCCGCCAACAACACCCGATAAAAATCCCCGGTGAACTGCGCCAGCGGCTGCTCGGCATAGTCCTGCCAATGCCGCGCCAGGCAATGATCAAAAAACACGTCCAGCACAATGCCCGCAAAGCGCCGCCGCTCGCGCGCAAACCGCGCCAGTGCAGCCAGCACCAACGGGTGCTGATCGGTGTAGCTGTCGATATGCCGGTGCAACCGTATGGCCGCTTCCAGCGCAGGCGGGAAGCGCCCTTCCAGCGAGCCTTTGACAAAGTCGCCATATAGGCTGCCAAGCAGTTGTTGCGGCGCCGGGCCGCCCAGGTGCAGGTGCGCAAGGTAGTTCATGCGCGCAGTCTAGCACCCCTTGCGCCTATATCGTCATAACGCGATATAGCGATTCGTGCTCAGCTCAGAACCTCTTCATATTTGTATATCGGGAACGGACGATTTACATTTCGCTCCATCGCGATATACCGCTACAACGAGCCTCAACCCATGCCTCTCGATCTCGACGAAATCATAAAAGCGCTGGCCCACCCGGTCAGGCGAGAAATCCTCAGCTGGCTGAAAGACCCGGCAACGCAGTTCCCCGACCAGCACCACAGCACCGAAAACGGTGTGTGTGCCGGGCAGATCGACCAACGCTGCGGCCTGTCGCAGTCGACCGTCTCTGCCCACCTGGCCACCTTGCAGCGCGCCGGGCTGATCCGCAGCCAGAAGATCGGCCAATGGCACTTCTTCAAACGCGACGAAGCCACCATCGAGGCGTTCCTCGAACAACTGCGCCAAGCACTTTGACAAAGCAGGTAACCGCTATGACCACGCTTTTCGATCCGATCACCCTGGGCGACCTGCAACTGCCCAACCGCATCATCATGGCCCCACTCACCCGCTGCCGTGCCGACGAAGGCCGCGTGCCCAATGCGCTGATGGCCGAATACTACGTGCAGCGCGCCAGCGCCGGGCTGATCCTCAGCGAGGCGACGTCGGTCAGTGCCATGGGGGTCGGCTACCCGGATACCCCCGGTATCTGGAACGACGAGCAGGTACGTGGCTGGAACAACGTCACCAAGGCTGTGCATGCCGCAGGCGGACGCATCTTCCTGCAACTGTGGCACGTTGGCCGTATCTCCCACCCCAGCTACCTGAACGGCGAGCTGCCGGTGGCCCCCAGCGCGATCCAGCCCAAGGGGCATGTAAGCCTGGTGCGCCCGTTGAGTGACTACCCCACCCCACGCGCGCTGGAAACCGAAGAAATCATCGACATCGTCGAGGCTTACCGCAGCGGTGCCGAGAATGCCAAGGCGGCTGGCTTTGATGGTGTAGAAATCCACGGCGCCAACGGTTACCTGCTCGACCAGTTCCTGCAAAGCAGCACCAACCAGCGCACTGACCGCTATGGCGGCTCGCTGGAAAACCGTGCACGCCTGCTACTGGAAGTGACCGATGCAGCCATTGAAGTGTGGGGCGCGAACCGCGTGGGCGTGCACCTGGCACCGCGTGCCGATGCGCACGACATGGGCGATGCCGATCGCGCCGAAACCTTTACCTACGTGGCCCGTGAACTGGGCAAGCGTGGCATTGCCTTTATCTGCTCGCGGGAAAGGGAAGCCGATGACAGCATTGGTCCACTGATCAAGGAAGCGTTTGGCGGCCCTTACATCGTCAATGAGCGGTTTGACAAAGCCAGTGCCAATGCGGCGCTGGCCAGCGGCAAGGCCGATGCTGTGGCGTTTGGCGTGCCGTTCATCGCCAACCCTGATTTGCCGGCGCGGTTGGCGGCGGATGCGCCACTGAACGAGGCGCGACCCGAGACCTTCTATGGCAGGGGCCCGGTGGGGTACATCGATTACCCGCGGTTGTAATCGAGATTGCCGGGGCCGCTTTGCGGCCCTGTGCCGCGAATGGAGGGCAACGCCCTCCCCTGCGGTGTCACTGCCGGGCGTTGATCTGCTGTTGCAGGTTCTGAATCTGACTCTGCAAAGTATTCAGGTTCCGGGTCATCTGAGCTCGGAAGGCATCGAACTCCTGCACCGAAGCACCACCGGACGCCGCCGCAGCCGGGCGGTTGTCGATCTGGCTCTTGAGCACCAGCATGTCCTGCTCCAGGCCTTGAATGGCAGCGCTCGGGTTCCCCTGCTTCTTCAGCGCTGCTATATCGCTGCCCAGGCTCTTGAGCTGCACATCCAGCTTGCCGCCATCCACCTGCGCGGCTTTCAGCGCGGCAACCTGCTCGTTCAGCCCCTTGAACTGGGCATCCAGCTTGCCCCCATCCACCTGGCCCGAACGCAGCGCGGCCAGTTCGCCATTCACCAGCTTCAACTGCGCCTGCAACTGGCTTTGCAGCTCGGTCACAGCCTTCTGCTGTTCACGGGTATCGGCCAGCACCTGTTCCAGGCGTTTGCCCAGGTCACCGGTCTGCCCGGCCACACCTTTCTGCAACTGGCGCAGTTGAAGCTTCAATGCCTCGCTGCTGGTGGTAGCGCCAGACTCGCTGGCATCCACCTTGCCGCTGATCGCCTGCAGGCGCCCTGCCGCTTCTTCACTGATGCGGGCAAAACTTTCCTGGGTCGCCACCAGTTGCTGCTCCATCAAGGAGATCTGCTGGAAGCTCCACCAACCCAGGCCTACCAAGGCGATGAACGAAGCACCGAGCAACGCCCACAACGGCGCCGTGCTTGGCCCGCGCGCGGCCTTCTGGCGGCTGCGCACGACATGCGCCGGCATCAGTTCGTCATCATCAACGGTGCCCGCACGCAAGGTAGGCACGTCATCGTAGTCATCGTGAGCATGGTTACGCATGGATACATTCAACCGCGTTAGTCGCAAAGAGGCACGAGTATAAACCGCCAACGCGGCGCATTGATGACCATTGTCAGCCCTGCGCTTCACTGCCCCGGCGGCAGGTGCTTCCACCAGCCACAGAATTCATCCAGCGCTGTCCACAGGCTGACCTTGGGCTGGTACTCCAGATACTGCCGGGCGCGGCTGATATCCAGGGTGAAATCGCGGCTCATCACCTGCATCCCCAGGCGCGACAAGGTCGGTTGCGGGCGACCTGGCCACAGCATGCAGGCCGCCTCGTTCAGCGCGGCCAGGCTGTAGGCCAGGCCGTAGGAACGGTAGCGGGTAACCTGCGGCAGCTGCATCTGGCGCATCACGTAGTTGACCACATCCCACAGCGGCAGCGGCTGGCCGTTGCTGATGTTATAGGCCTGGCCCAGCGCCCTATCGTCGGCGAACAAGGCGCTGAGCAGCGCCTCGTTAAGGTTGTGCACACTGGTGAAGTCAACTTTGTTCAGGCCATTGCCGATGATTGCCACGCGGCCTTTGCGCTGCATTTGCATCAGCTTCGGGAAAATGCTGGCATCACCGGCGCCCGTGACGAAGCGCGGGCGCAGCGCCAGCACTTCCAGGCCAAACTCCTGCGCGCCGAATACTTTCTGCTCGGCCAGGTGCTTGGTTTGCCCGTAATGGTCGTGGAAGCGGCGCGGTACCTGGTCTTCACGGACATCCAGGCGCGAACGGCCATTGAAATAGATCGACGGCGACGACAGGTGCACCAGGCGCCTGACATGCTCCTTCAAGCAGCCCTCAACCACGTTCTCGGTAACCACCACGTTGCCTTGGTAGAAGTCCTGGTAGCGCCCCCAGCTGCCCACCGCGCCAGCGCAGTGCACCACGGCCTCGACGCCCTGGCACAAGCGACGGGCCAGCTCGGCATCGCCCAGGTCGCCAGGGATGAACTGGGCGCCGCGCTTGACCAGGTGCTCGACCCCTTCGGCGCGGCGGCCGCTGACCCGCACGTCCAGGCCCTGCTCCAGGGCAAAGCGCGCAAAGCGCCCGCCGATGAAGCCGCTCGCGCCGGTGACCAGAATTCGCATGTAAGACTCCGTCTTGCCAGATTTCAGATGCAACTGACGCCAGCCGTGGCTACAAGGGCACCAGCCATTGCAGTGCGGTGTACCGCAGGTGGTCGGTCAGTTGCGCGAGCAATTGCCCGCCATTGCGCCAATGATGCCAGTACAGCGGCACATCGATAGGGGTATCGCGGCAGATTTCCACCAACTGCCCGCTGGCCAGTTGCTCCCGGGCCTGCAATTCGGGCACCAGTCCCCAGCCCAGGCCGGCCTCGGTCATGCGCAGGAAGCCTTCGGAGGACGGGCACAGGTGATGCAGAAAACCGTCCTCGATGCCCAGCGATGCCAGGTAGCGATGCTGCAGGAAGTCGTCCGGGCCATACACGATCGCCGGGGTACGGGCCAGGCGGCTGGCGACAAAACCCTGGGGAAAATGCCGCGCCATGAACCCGGGGCTAGCCAGTGCCCGGTAGCGCATGGCGCCCAGTGGCTGGCTGCGTGCCCCCGCTACCGGGCGCTCACTACCACACAGGCAGGCCGCCACTTCGCCGGCACGCATACGTTTGAGGCCCACTTCCTGGTCCTCTACCACCAAGTCGGTCAAAACGTTCTGCTGTGCGCAGAAATCCCCCACCGCGCCGGCCCACCAAGTGGCCAGGCTGTCGGCGTTGAGGGCGATGCGCAGGCGCTCCGGCATACCCTCTTCGTCCAGCGCCGGCACCTGGCGCTGCAAGTCACGTTCAAGCAGGCGCACCTGCTGCACATGGTTGAGCAACTGGCGGCCTACCTCGGTCGGGCCTGGCGGCGTGGCACGCACCAGCACCGGCTGGCCGACGCGCGCCTCCAGCAGCTTGATGCGCTGGGAAATGGCCGACTGCGACAAGCCGAGCACTTGCGCCGCACGCTCGAACCCCCCCTGTTCGATCACCGCCGCGAGGGCGGCCAGCAGCTTGTAGTCGAACATCGATTTCTCTAATGCCTTATCAGCTTTATTTGTTTTTCTTATACAGCGCCGGTCATCACAATAGCCAGCATCTTTTATGACCTTTCCGGAGAGCCCCATCATGTGGCAAAGCTATCTCAACGGCATGCTGGTGGCCTTCGGCCTGATCATGGCCATCGGCGCTCAGAACGCCTTCGTCCTCGCCCAGAGCCTGCGCCGGGAACATCACTTGCCCGTGGCGGCGCTGTGCATCGTCTGTGACGCCATTCTGGTGGCTGCCGGTGTGTTTGGCCTGGCCACGGTACTGGCGCACAACCCGACCTTGCTCGCGGTCGCGCGCTGGGGCGGTGCGGTGTTCCTGATCTGGTACGGCGCCAAGGCACTGCGCAGCGCCTGCTCCAAGCAGAGCCTGCAGCACCAGGAAGGCCAAGGCATGCGCTCACGCCGCGCAGTGCTGCTCAGCGCCCTGGCAGTGACGCTGCTGAACCCGCACGTGTACCTCGACACGGTGTTGCTGATCGGCTCGCTGGGCGCCCAGCAGACCGCCCCCGGTGCCTACGTGGCGGGCGCGGCCAGTGCTTCGCTGCTGTGGTTCTCCACCCTGGCCATCGGCGCAGCCTGGCTGGCACCGTGGCTGGCACGGCCGGCAACCTGGCGCATGCTCGATTTGATGGTGGCGGTGATGATGTTCGCGGTGGCGGCGCAGTTGATCTTCAACTGACCCTGGGCTTGTCACAACATTTCTAGCGCCTGGCAGATCGAGCGCCGCGCGGGCGGCGCTCGATCTGCCAGGCGCCACAAGGGGTAAGCCGAACACCACCGGTCGGCACACCCCAACCGCTCTGGAACCTCTATTCCCTATGTTTGTTGCGTGGTTATGCGCCGGGGCTGGTGCTATGATCGGGCCCTTGCGTCGCAAAGAGTACAAACTCGCCGACGTACATAGGGCCGCCCGTGATCGGCCCTGCGCAAACCGCGAACTAGACCTGAATCAGGAGATCCACCATGGCTTTTGAATTGCCGCCGCTGCCGTACGCCCACGATGCCCTGCAGCCGCACATCTCCAAGGAAACCCTGGAGTTTCACCACGACAAGCACCACAACACCTATGTCGTGAACCTGAACAACCTGGTCCCAGGCACCGAATTCGAAGGCAAGACCCTGGAAGAGATCGTCAAGACCTCTTCGGGCGGCATCTTCAACAACGCCGCTCAGGTCTGGAACCACACCTTCTACTGGAACTGCCTGGCGCCAAACGCCGGTGGTCAACCGACCGGTGCCCTGGCTGACGCCATCAACGCCGCTTTCGGGTCCTTCGACAAGTTCAAGGAAGAGTTCACCAAGACTTCGGTTGGTACCTTCGGTTCCGGCTGGGGCTGGCTGGTGAAGAAAGCTGACGGTTCCCTGGCCCTGGCCAGCACCATCGGCGCCGGTTGCCCGCTGACCAGCGGCGACACCCCGCTGCTGACCTGCGACGTCTGGGAACACGCCTACTACATCGACTACCGCAACCTGCGTCCGAAGTACGTCGAGGCGTTCTGGAACCTGGTCAACTGGGCCTTCGTTGCCGAACAGTTCGAAGGCAAGACCTTCAAGGCCTGAGTCATTCAGCCCTGAACATGAAGACCCGGCCCTGTGCCGGGTTTTTTTATGCCAGTACCGGCCTCCCGCGCCCACGAACGCCAACACGGTTTTGCTTGCTCAGCCCGCATAGCGCGCTAACATCAAACCTCTGGAAGATTCACACAGCGCATTCAAGTTGCGGGGTCAGGCAACCGATACACTGCTCATGATCGGCCGATAGTGTATCGTCATCGTTGATGGCAAAATGATGCCATGCGCATGGATTAAGGAAACCCCATTGAAGCTGGAATTGCGGAACAGCTTGTCGGTCAAGTTGCTCAGGGTCGTGCTGCTGTCGGCGCTGGCAGTCGGCGTTGTGCTCAGCTGTGCGCAAATCGTCTACGACACCTACAAGACCCGCCAGGCCGTTAACAACGATGCCCAGCGCATCCTCGACATGTTCCGTGACCCTTCCACCCAGGCGGTGTACAGCCTCGACCGCGAAATGGGCATGCAAGTGATGGAAGGCCTGTTCCAGGACGAATCGGTGCGTATGGCCTCCATCGGGCACCCCAACGAAACCATGCTGGCCGAAAAGTCGCGCCCGCTGCAGGACATGTCCATGCGCTGGCTGACCGATCTTATCCTCGGCCAGGAACGCACCTACACCACACAACTGGTCGGCCGTGGCCCTTACAGCGAATACTACGGCGACCTCAGCATCACCCTCGACACATCGTCCTACGGCGAAGACTTCCTGATCAATGCGGTAATCATCTTCATTTCCGGCGTGTTGCGGGCCTTGGCCATGGGCCTGGTGCTGTACCTGGTGTACCACTGGCTGCTGACCAAGCCGCTGTCCAAGATCATCGAGCACCTCACCCAAATCAACCCCGACCGCCCCAGTCAGCACCAGATACCGCTGCTCAAGGGCCACGAGAAGAACGAACTGGGCCTGTGGGTCAACACCGCCAACCAGTTGCTGGCTTCGATCGAGCGCAACACCCACCTGCGCCACGAGGCCGAAAACAGCCTGCAACGCATGGCCCAGTACGATTTCCTCACCGGCCTGCCCAACCGCCAGCAACTGCAGCAGCAACTGGACAAGATTCTCGTCGACGGCGGTCGCCTGCAGCACCGTGTGGCGGTGTTGTGCGTGGGCCTTGACGATTTCAAGGGCATCAACGAGCAATTCAGCTACCAGGTGGGCGACCAGTTGCTGCTGGCCCTGGCTGACCGCCTGCGCGCCCACAGTGGCCGGCTGGGGGCCCTGGCGCGACTGGGCGGTGACCAGTTTGCCCTGGTGCAAGCCAATATCGAGCAGCCCTACGAGGCAGCCGAACTGGCGCAAAGCATCCTCGACGACCTGGAAGTGCCGTTCGACCTCGACCACCACCAGCAGATCCGTCTGCGCGCCACCATCGGCATTACCCTGTTCCCCGAAGACGGCGACAGCACGGAGAAACTCCTGCAAAAAGCCGAACAGACCATGACCTTGGCCAAGGCCCGTTCGCGCAACCGCTACCAGTTCTACATTGCCAGCGTCGACAGCGAGATGCGCCGCCGCCGCGAGCTGGAAAAAGACCTGCGCGAAGCCCTGCCACGCAACCAGCTGTACCTGGTTTATCAGCCACAAATCAGCTACCGCGACCACCGCGTGGTCGGCGTGGAAGCGCTGCTGCGCTGGCAGCACCCGGAGCTGGGCATGGTGCCGCCCGACCAGTTCATCCCGTTGGCCGAGCAAAACGGCAGCATCATCAGCATCGGCGAATGGGTACTGGACCAAGCCTGCCGGCAACTGCGCGAATGGCACGACCAGGGCTTCAGTGAGCTGCGCATGGCGGTCAACCTGTCGACCGTACAGCTGCACCACAGCGAGCTGCCACGGGTGGTCAACAACCTGCTGCAGGCTTATCGCCTGCCACCGCGCAGCCTGGAGCTGGAAGTCACCGAAACCGGCCTGATGGAAGACATCAGCACCGCTGCCCAGCATCTGCTGAGCCTGCGCCGTTCCGGGGCACTGATTGCCATCGACGACTTCGGCACCGGCTATTCGTCGCTCAGTTACCTGAAATCGCTGCCGCTGGACAAGATCAAGATCGACAAGAGCTTCGTCCAGGACCTCCTCGACGACGATGACGACGCCACCATCGTTCGCGCCATCATCCAGCTGGGCAAGAGCCTGGGCATGCAGGTGATCGCCGAAGGCGTGGAAACCGCCGAGCAGGAAACCTACATCGTTGCCCAGGGCTGCCACGAGGGCCAGGGCTACCACTACAGCAAGCCGCTGTCGGCCCGCGAGCTGACCAGTTTCCTGAAGCAGGCGCAGCGTCACCAGGTTTCGATGTTCTGAGTACGCCTGCCCGGTTACACGCCGTGACCGCCATTTACATGAATTGCACGCCGCCTCTTTACAGCAAATGCAAATCTTTCGCATGATGTTGCGGTTTCGCGTGCCACGGCGCACGGTCCACCCCTTGGTCCAACCACACGATGCAGGAAAACCAACAATGATTCGAATGCCTCTGGCCTCCGCCAGTCTGCTGGCCATTGCCATCGCTCTCGCCGGCTGCGGTGAAGGCAAGGACGACAAAGCCGCCGCGCCGCAAGCCCAGGCACCTGCTGCCGCCAGCACCACCGCTGCCGCGCCCGGGGCTGTCGACGAAGCCGCCGGCAAAGCCGTGGTCAAGCATTACGCCGAAATGGTTCATGCTGTGTACAGCGACTCGCTGAGCACCGCCAAAACCCTGCAGACTGCAGTGGACGCGTTCCTGGCCAAGCCCAACGACGAAACCCTGAAAGCCGCCAAGCAAGCCTGGTTCGCCGCGCGCGTTCCGTACCTGCAATCCGAAGCCTTCCGCTTCGGCAACACCATCATCGACGACTGGGAAGGCCAGGTGAACGCCTGGCCCCTGGACGAAGGCCTGATCGACTATGTCGACAAGAGCTACGAGCATGCCCTGGGCAACCCGGCCGCCGGCGCCAACATCATCGCCAACACCGAGATCCAGGTTGGCGAGGAGAAGGTCGACGTCAAGGACATTACCCCAGAGAAACTGGCCAGCCTGAACGAACTGGCCGGCTCCGAGGCCAACGTTGCCACGGGCTATCACGCCATCGAATTCCTGCTCTGGGGCCAGGACCTGAACGGCACCGGCCCAGGCGCTGGCAACCGCCCGGCATCCGACTACCTGGAAGGCCAGGGCGCCACCGGTGGCCACAACGAGCGCCGCCGTGCCTACCTGAAAGCCGTTACCCAGCTGCTGGTTACCGACCTTGAAGAAATGGTCGGCAACTGGGCGCCGAACGTCGCCGACAACTACCGCGCCAAGCTGGAAGCGGAGCCTGTCAACGACGGCCTGCGCAAGATGCTGTTCGGCATGGGCAGCCTGTCGCTGGGCGAACTGGCGGGCGAGCGCATGAAGGTTTCGCTGGAAGCCAACTCGCCGGAAGACGAGCAGGACTGCTTCAGCGACAACACCCACTACTCGCACTTCTACGACGCCAAGGGTATCCGCAACGTCTACCTGGGCGAGTACACCCGCCCGGACGGTACCAAGGTGACCGGCCCAAGCCTGTCGTCGCTGGTAGCCAAGGTCGACCCGGCCGCCGACGCCACCCTCAAGGCCGACCTGGAAGCCACCGAAGCCAAGATCCAGGTAATGGTCGACCACGCCCTCAAAGGCGAGCACTACGACCAGCTGATCGCGGCCGACAACGCTGCCGGCAACCAGATCGTGCGTGACGCGATCGCCGCACTGGTCAAGCAGACCGGTGCAATCGAGCAGGCGGCTGGCAAGCTGGGTATTGCCAACCTGAACCCGGACACTGCAGATCACGAATTCTGATCTTGCGGTAGCGGTTCTGAAAAGAGGCGTCCTTCGGGTCGCCTTTTTTGCTTATGGCCCTCTGACACCAATTTCATCCAGCAATTGCAAATTGCTCTTATTCAAACACCCCCACTTTGCTAAGCTTGCACGCCGGTTTTTCGTCCACGCCCAGGATTTTGCATGTCCTCGTCGCTGTCCCGACTCTCCCCGCTGATGCTGGTCCTCGCCCTCTCTGCCTGTGACGACGCCCCGCGTTTCACCCAGGCCGAACCCGGCGAAGCATTGTCGGGCGGCAAGGCAACCGTGCAGCGGACTGACCGCAACGCCTATTCCCTGCCCTCGGCCAACCTCGCAGCCGAAGGTCGCGTGGACTTCGCCGTGGGCAACAGTTTCTTCCGCAACCCCTGGGTGATCGCCCCTTCCACCACCACCGCCCGCGACGGCTTGGGCCCGCTGTTCAACACCAACGCCTGCCAGAACTGCCATGTGCGCGATGGCCGCGGCCACCCGCCAGAGCCGGGCAATAGCAACGCGGTGGGCATGTTGGTGCGCCTGTCGATCCCCGACCAGCCCTATCTGGCCAAGGTCATCGAGCGCCTGGGCGTGGTGCCTGAGCCGGTGTACGGCACTCAGCTGCAGGACATGGCCATCCCCGGTGTGGCCCCCGAAGGCAAGGTACGGGTGAGCTACACCCGCGAAACCGTGTCGTTCAAGGACGGCCATCAGGTCGAACTGCGCAAGCCGACCCTGCAGATCAGCCAGCTCGGCTACGGCGTCATGCACCCCGACACGCGCTTTTCGGCGCGGGTGGCGCCGCCAATGATCGGCCTGGGCCTGCTCGAAGCCATCCCCGAAGCCGACTTGCTGGCCAACGAAGACCCCGATGACCACAACCGCGACGGCATCCGCGGGCGGGCCAACCGCGTGTGGGACGACGCCCTGGGCAAGACCGTGGTCGGCCGCTTCGGCTGGAAAGCCGGGCAGCCCAACGTCAACCAGCAGAACGTGCACGCCTTTGCCGGCGACATGGGCCTGACCAGCACCCTGCAGCCCAAAGACGATTGCACCCCGGCACAAACCGATTGCCTCGCCGCGCCCAATGGCGACGGCGCCAATGGCGAAAAGGAAGTCAGCGACAATATCCTGCGCCTGGTCACCTTCTACACCCGCAACCTGGCGGTGCCGGCCCGCCGCGACGTCGGCTCGCCGCAGGTGCTGGCAGGCAAGAACCTGTTCTACCAGGCCGGCTGCCAGGGTTGCCATACACCGCAGTTCACCACCGCTGCCGATGCTGCCGAGCCAGAGTTGGCCAACCAGGTCATCCGCCCCTACAGCGACCTGCTGCTACACGACATGGGCCCAGGCCTGGCCGATGAGCGCACCGAGTTCGCCGCCAACGGCCAGGACTGGCGTACCCCGCCACTGTGGGGCATCGGCCTGAGCGAAACGGTCAGCGGCCACAGCCAGTTCCTGCACGACGGCCGCGCCCGTGACCTGCTGGAAGCCGTGCTCTGGCATGGGGGCGAAGCCGAGGCGGCACGCAACTTCGTACTCACGTTCAATGCCGAGCAACGCACTGCGCTGCTGGCGTTCCTGAATTCACTTTAAAACGCGCAAAGGAGCCGGGCATGTTCCGACCCAAACTGTTGTTCACCAGCCTCGCTGCACTCGCCCTCGGCGCCTGCTCGCCGCAGGACCCGCAAGCCGTCACCTCCGCTGCCATCGCCAAGCAGGTCATCCTGCCCACTTACAGCCGCTGGGTCGAAGCCGACCGCACGCTGGCCGCCAGCGCCCTGGCCTACTGCGAAGGCAAGGAAGACCTGGAAAAGGCCCGTGCCGACTTCCTCAAGGCGCAAAAGGCCTGGGCCGAGCTGCAACCGCTGCTGGTCGGCCCGCTGGCCGAAGGCAACCGCGCCTGGCAAGTACAGTTCTGGCCCGACAAGAAGAACCTGGTCGGCCGCCAGGTCGAGCAGCTGGTCAACGGCGACAAGCCGGTAGACGTCGCTTCCCTGGGCAAGGCCAGCGTGGTGGTACGCGGCCTGTCGGCCTACGAGTACATCCTGTTCGACAGCAAGCCGGATATTGCCACTGCCGAGCAGAAAGCACGCTACTGCCCGCTGCTGGTGGCCATTGGTGAACACCAGAAGGTCCTGGCCGAGGATATCCTCAAGAGCTGGAACAGCACCGACGGCATGCTGTCGCAGATGACCAAGTTCCCCAACCAGCGCTACGCCGACTCCCACGAGGCGATCGCCGACCTGCTGCGCTCCCAGGTCACCGCCCTGGATACCCTGAAGAAGAAGCTGGGCGCGCCGATGGGCCGCCAGAGCAAGGGCATCCCGCAGCCGTTGCAGGCCGAAGCCTGGCGCAGCCACTCCTCGCTGAAGAGCCTGGAAGCCACCCTCAAGGCGGCCGAAACCGTCTGGGTCGGGGTCGACAACCAGGGCCTGCGCGGTTTGCTGTCCAGCGATCAGAAAGCGCTGGCGGACAAGATCGACGCCGCCTACGCTACCTCGCTCAAACTGCTGGCCGACAACCAGAAGTCGCTGGGCGAGCTGCTGGCCGACGACGCTGGCCAGCAAACCCTGAACCAGATCTACGACAGCCTCAACGCTGTCCATCGCCTGCACGAAGGCGACCTGGCCAAGGCGTTGAACATTCAGCTGGGCTTCAATGCCAACGACGGTGACTGATCATGCTGCGACGCCAGGCCCTCAAACTCGGTAGCGTTTTGCTCAGTGCCCTGACCCTGGGCGGCTGGAGCCTGTTCCGCAACAAAGGCAGCGAACCCCTGCTGCTTTCGGCGCGTGACGATGGCGACGGCAAGCACTATGCCGTGGGTTTTCGCCTGGACGGCACCCAGGTGTTCAGCACCCAGGTCGCCCAGCGTTGCCACGCCATCATCCACCACCCCGAGCAGCCGATCGCACTGTTCGTCGCCCGCCGCCCCGGGACCGAAAGCTACCTGGTCGATTTGCGCGACGGGCGCCTGCTGCAAACCGTGACCTCGCAGCCGAACCGGCACTTCTATGGCCACGCCGTGGTGCACAAAGGGGGTGAATGGCTGTATGCCACCGAGAACGACACTACCGACCCTGGGCGTGGCGTGCTGGGCGTGTACCGTTTTGAAGGCGAACGCCTGGTTCACACCGGTGAAATCCCGACCCACGGTATCGGCCCGCACGAGGTTGCCTGGCTGCCCGACGGCGAGACGCTGATCGTGGCCAACGGCGGCATTCGTACCGAAGCCGAAAGCCGGGTGGAGATGAACCTCAATGCCATGGAACCGAGCCTTGTGCTGATGCAGCGCGACGGCACCTTGCTGAGCAAGGAAACCCTGGCCCAGCAGATGAACAGCGTGCGTCACCTGGCAGTGGGCAGCGATGGCACCATCGCCGCCTGCCAGCAGTTCATGGGTGATGCCGATGAAACGGCCGAGCTGTTGGCGATCAAGCGCCCGGGCGAGCCGTTCAAGGCCTTCCCGGTGCCGGAGCGGCAGTTGCAGGCCATGGCCCAGTACACCGCCAGTGTTGCGATCCACAGCGAGCTGCGGCTGGTGGCCCTGACTGCGCCACGGGCCAACCGGTTGTTTGTCTGGGACCTGGACACGGGTGCGGTGCGGCTGGATGCACCGATGCCCGATTGCGCGGGGGTTGGCGCGGTGAAGGATGGTTTTGTCGTTACTTCCGGGCAAGGCCGTTGCCGGTTCTATGATTGCACCAAGGCCGAGCTGGTCGGGCAGCCGATGAACCTGCCGTCCGGTTTCTGGGACAACCACCTGCATCTCGTCTGATTTCTCTGTTGCCTGGACCGGCCTCTTCGCGGCTAAAGCCGCTCCTACACTGACCGCGCGATCCGATGACTACGCGCTCTCTGTAGGAGCGGCTTTAGCCGCGAAAGGGCCGGTACAGGCATTTCACTCCCCCTCAAACCAAAAACAGTCAATACTTCCCCCATCCACACGTGGGCAGGATCGCCCGTTGTCGTGTCTAAACGAATAACAACCAAATCCAAGGAACCGGACTTATGCTACGCCGCCGCATGCTCATCATGTTGGCCGTGGTTCTGCTGATCGTGCTGGCCCTGGGGGGCTACAAGGCGTTCTCGATCTACCAGCAGATCCAGGTGTTCACTGCCCCCAAGCCGCCCATCACCGTTGCGGCAGCCTTGGCCGAACAGCGCCAGTGGCAAGCGCGCCTGCCCGCCGTGGGCAGTCTCAAGGCACTGCAGGGTGTGGACCTGAGCCTGGAGGTTGAAGGCATCGTCAAAGCCCTGCACTTCGACTCGGGGCAGCAGGTCAAAGCCGGCCAGTTACTGCTGCAACTCAACGATGACCAGGAAACCGCTCTGCTTGGCACCGCCCAGGCCGACCTGGGCCTGGCCAAGGTCGATTTCGGCCGCGGCAGCCAGCTGGTCGGCGACTCGGCCATCTCGCGCGGCGAGTTCGACCGCCTCACCACTCAGTACCGCCGCAACCAGGCGGTGGTCGAGCAACTCAAGGCGCAGAAGATCAAAAAAAGCATCAACGCCCCGTTCAGCGGCACCATCGGCATCCGCCAGGTGGACATCGGCCAGTACCTGGCCGCCGGCACGGTGATTGCCACCCTGCAGGACACATCCAGCCTGTACGTCGACTTCAACGTACCGGAACAGGCCCTGCCGCAGTTGAGCCTGGGCCAGCAGGTGCTGGTGCAGGTAGCCGCCTACCCCGGCCAGACCTTCCCCGCCAGCCTCAGCGCCATCAACCCCAAGGTCGAGGAAACCACGCGCAACCTGCTGGTGCGCGCCACCCTGGCCAACCCCGACGGCAAACTGCTGCCGGGCATGTTCGCCAGCCTGTTGGTGCTGCTGCCTAACCCACAGCCACAAGTGGTGGTGCCGGAAAGCGCCATTACCTACACCCTGTATGGCAACTCGGTTTACGTCGCCACGCCGAAGAAGGACAAGGACGGCAAGCTGGAAAACGACGACAAGGGCCAACCCCAGCTAGTCGCTGAACAACGCACCGTCCAGACCGGCGAGCGCCGCGACGGCGTGGTGGTGGTCAGCAAGGGCCTGCAAGCCGGGGAGCAGGTGGTTACCGCCGGGCAACTCAAGCTCACCCCGGGCGCCGCGATCCGCATCGGCCAGGACAAAGCCCTCAAGCCCCAACAGGGCGCGCCGGGCAAGGACTGAGGAGGCAGGCATGGCGTTCACCGACCCGTTCATCCGCCGCCCGGTGCTGGCCAGTGTGGTCAGCCTGCTGATCCTGCTGCTGGGTTTCCAGGCCTGGAACAAACTGCAGATCCGCCAGTACCCACAAATGGAAAACGCCCTGATCACGGTGACCACCGCCTACCCCGGGGCCAACGCCGAAACCATCCAGGGCTACATCACCCAGCCGTTGCAGCAGAGCCTGGCCAGTGCCGAAGGTATCGACTACATGACCTCGGTGAGCCGGCAGAACTTCTCGATCATTTCCATCTACGCGCGCATCGGCGCCGACAGCGACCGGTTGTTCACCGAGCTGCTGGCCAAGGCCAACGAAGTGCGCAACAAACTGCCGCAGGACTCCGAAGACCCGGTACTCAGCAAGGAAGCCGCCGACGCCTCGGCGCTGATGTACGTCAGTTTCTACAGCAAGGAGATGAGCAACCCGCAGATCACCGACTACCTGTCGCGGGTCATCCAGCCCAAGCTGGCCACCCTGCCGGGCATGGCCGAAGCGGAGATCCTCGGCAACCAGGTGTTTGCCATGCGCCTGTGGCTGGACCCGGTGAAACTGGCCGGTTTCGGTCTGTCGGCCACCGATGTGACCAACGCCGTGCGCCGCTACAACTTCCTCTCCGCTGCCGGCGAGGTAAAGGGCGAATACGTGGTCACCAGCATCAACGCCAGCACCGAGTTGAAGTCGGCCGAGGCGTTCGCCGCCCTGCCGGTCAAGACCAACGGCGACAGCCGCGTGCTGCTGGGCGATGTGGCGCGGGTCGAGATGGGTGCGGAAAACTACGACACGGTCAGCTCGTTCGACGGCACCCCGTCGGTGTACATCGGTATCAAGGCCACCCCCGCTGCCAACCCGCTGGACGTGATCAAGGAAGTGCGACGCATCATGCCCGAGCTGGAGAGCCAGTTACCTTCGGCGTTGAAAGTGTCGATTGCCTACGACGCCACGCTGTTCATCCAGGCCTCGATCGACGAAGTGATCAAGACCCTTGGCGAGGCGGTGCTGATCGTCATCGTGGTGGTGTTCCTGTTCCTCGGTGCCTTGCGCTCGGTGCTGATCCCGGTGGTGACCATTCCGCTGTCGATGATCGGCGTGCTGTTCTTCATGCAGATGATGGGTTACTCGCTCAACCTGCTGACCCTGCTGGCCATGGTGCTGGCCATCGGCCTGGTGGTGGACGACGCCATTGTCGTGGTGGAAAACATCCACCGGCACATGGAAGAAGGCAAATCGCCATTCGATGCGGCCCTTGAGGGCGCCCGCGAAATCGCCCTGCCGGTGGTGTCGATGACCATCACCCTGGCTGCCGTGTATGCACCGATCGGCTTCCTCACCGGGCTTACCGGGGCCTTGTTCAAGGAGTTCGCCCTGACCTTGGCCGGGGCGGTCATCATCTCTGGCATCGTCGCCCTCACCCTGTCGCCGATGATGTGCGCTCTGCTGCTTCGCCAAGAGCAGAATCCCAGTGGCCTGGCCCACCGCCTGGACGTGCTGTTCGAACGCCTGAAGGTGCGCTACCAGCGCTTGCTGCATGCCACCCTCGACAGCCGCCCGGTGGTGCTGGTGTTTGCCGTGATCATCCTGTGCCTGATACCGGTGCTGCTCACGTTCACCCAGAACGAACTCGCCCCCAACGAGGACCAGGGGGTAATTTTCATGATGAGCAGCTCGCCGCAGCCGGCCAACCTCGATTACCTCAACGCCTACACCGACGAATTTACCCCCTTGTTCAAGACCTTCCCCGAGTACTACTCATCGTTCCAGATCAACGGGTTCAACGGCGTGCAGACCGGCATCGGCGGCTTCCTGCTCAAACCCTGGAACGAACGCGAGCGCACGCAGATGGAGCTGTTGCCGCTGGTGCAGGCCAAACTTGAGGAAATCGGCGGCTTGCAGATCTTCGGCTTCAACCTGCCCTCCCTGCCCGGCACCGGCGAGGGCCTGCCGTTCCAGTTCGTGATCAACACCGCTGGCGACTACCCGGCACTGCTGGACGTAGCGCAGCGCATCAAGGCCCGCGCGCAGGCATCCGGCAAGTTCGCGTTCCTCGACATCGACCTGGCCTTCGACAAGCCCGAAGTGGTGGTGGACATCGACAGGGCCAAGGCCGCGCAGATGGGGGTATCGATGGACACCCTCGGCGGCACCCTGGCCACCCTGCTGGGCGAGGCGGAAATCAACCGCTTCACCCTCGAAGGCCGCAGCTACAAGGTGATTGCCCAGGTCGAACGGCCGTACCGCGACAACCCCGGCTGGCTGAACAACTACTACGTGAAGAATGACCAGGGTCAGATGCTGCCGCTGTCGACCCTGATCACCCTCACCGACCGCGCCCGCCCGCGCCAGCTCAACCAGTTCCAGCAGCTGAACTCGGCGATCATCCAGGGCGTGCCCATGGTCAGCCTGGGCGAAGCGCTGAAAACCGTGCAGGACATCGCCCGCGAAGAGGCCCCGGAAGGCTTCGCCTTCGACTATGCCGGCGTGGCACGCCAGTACGTGCAGGAAGGCAGCGCACTGTGGGTCACCTTTGGCCTGGCGCTGGCAATTATCTTCCTGGTGTTGGCTGCACAGTTCGAGAGTTTCCGCGACCCGCTGGTGATTCTGGTAACGGTGCCGTTGTCGATCTGCGGGGCGCTGCTGCCGCTGTTCCTGGGTATTTCGAGCATGAACATCTACACCCAGGTCGGGCTGGTGACCTTGATCGGGCTGATCAGCAAGCACGGCATCCTGATCGTCGAATTCGCCAACCAGTTACGTGCGGAGCGCGGCTTGAGCGTGCGTGAGGCCATCGAGGAAGCGGCGGCCATTCGACTGCGGCCAGTGCTCATGACCACGGCGGCGATGGTGTTCGGCATGGTGCCGCTGATTCTGGCGACCGGTGCGGGGGCGGTGAGCCGTTTTGACATCGGTACGGTGATTGCCACCGGGATGTCGATTGGCACGCTGTTTACCCTGTTTGTGCTGCCTTGTATCTATACCTTGCTGGCACACAAGGCGGTGGCCAAGCAGCCTGCTGTAGCCTGATCCGGCCTCTTCGCGGGCTCGCCCGCTCCCACAGGGACGGCACCGCTACTGAGACTGGTGCAGTACCTGTGGGAGCGGGCGAGCCCGCGAAGAGGCCAGCAAAGCAGACACAAAAATGCCAGAGGCCCCGCAATCGCGAGGCCTCTGGCTTTTCTAGCTAACGCAGGGTTCAACCAAATGGCCGCAACCCTTGACGCAGGCCGAACAGGAACAGCAACAGGTCCTGATCCGGCGCGACCTGTGCCTGCTGCGGTTTCGCTTCCCGCGGCAGTGCGCACTGGTCGGCCATCTCAGCCTTGCTGAACACAGTCGGCCTCGGCTCTTCCCAGGCAGCCACCGCCACGGTGGTCACCGCCAGGCCAGCTACCAGGAACAAAGCTCGAGCTATTTCTAGTTTCATTACTCTAACCCTTTGACAGCGCTGCCAAACGCCATCTTGTAAAAGTAGAGCAGCGTTTGCCATTCGGCGTCATTGATCGACGAATGGCGGCGCAGCTGGCGCAGGTCGTTGCCTGCCGCACGCTGGCAGCTGATGCGCCGCCGGCACTTTTCCAGATCCAGCAGTGCGACTTCGACCCGCGCTTGCTCGCCTTCGCCGATCACCTTGATGAATACGTGCTTGCCATACAGGCAGCCGTGCTGCCAGTGCCCCAGGTGCATGCGCGCCAGGTTGTCCGCCAGGTCCTTGAGCATGCGCTGATGCACCACCTGCGGGTAACGCTCACGGGCACCTTCGGCATGCCAGGTGTCGAGTTCGACAAATCCGTCCAGCGCTTCGCTCACCAGCAGCGCACGCCATTGGTGGTCGGCATCGCGCTCGGCACCACAAAAGACGATGCGCGGGACGCGAACGCCCAGTTGCTCGAAGCTGTTCAGTGCATCGAGTTCACGCAATACGGTTGGTCGCCCAAAAGGGTGCATAAGGCTGCGATAGATATGCCCAACCTGGCGCTTGGCATACAGCAGCTTGCCATTGGCATCATTGAGGCGTTGCACGCCACTCTCGCCGCCGCGGCGCTGGTTAGGCTCCTCGACCCACTCGCCCTGCTGGCGCCAGTAAAAATCGAAACGCGACTCCCCTTTCTGGGCTACAGCCATCAAACACTACCCCTTACGCAATACGTAGACCCGCCACATGGCATAGAACGGCAGGAAGTCGAGGCGTTCCTGGATTCTGAAGCCGGCGGCCCTGAATTCTTCTTCGACCGTTTCGGCTGGTAACACGAAACGGTTCTGGTAATTGTCCTGCTCGGCCTTGGCACTGCGGCGTTGCTCCAGTTTTTTCCGGCGCCAGGCCTTGAAGTTGCCGTCGACCCACAACGACAGAATCACACTATCACGGCTAACCCTTTGAAATTCCGAAAGTATGGTCTTTCTGTGCGCCGATTCGCCAATGTGGTGGAACAGGCGCATGCAGAAGATGCTGTCCACCGAATTATCCGGCAGGTCAATGGCGAACGCTGAAGTTTGCAAAGGGCGTACCCGCGCCACCACTTCTGGCGGTTGCGCGGCACAGGCTGTCTCGATCATCGCTTCGGAGTTGTCGGCACCAATGATCACCCGGTTGGGCTTTTCTGCCAGCAGTGGCCAGAAACGGCCGGCACCGCAAGGCAGGTCCAGTACCAGGCCGGGCTCGCCGGCCAATGCCAGGGCGCGACGCGCCAGCTGCTCATCTCGCTTGTGGGAAAGGCGACGCGCCAGGCCATCCTGGTGCTTGAGAAAGTACTCGCGGGCGTGGTCTTTGTCGTACTTCTCGGAAAATTCAAGCTTGATGGGGCTACGCATTGGGCATCTCCTGACTCCAGTGCCGCTCACCTTAGGTAAGCAAGCGTTGGAATCAGGTTATGCCAATGTGAAAAAAACGTTGCGCGCCCTTTAACCTGTTTCAACAGATTACTCGGCCATGGCGTCCGGGCCGCCTTGGGCCTTGGTGTTGCTCAGGTCCACCTGGAAGCGGCAACCGTGCGGCAGGGTCGATGTGAGGGTGACATGCCAGCCTTGGTCGTCGCAAATTCGTTGCACCAGCGATAGACCCAGGCCCAAGCCTTCGCCACGCCGCTCGTCACCACGAACGAACGGCTTGAACATCGCCTCACGCTGCTCTTCGGGGATGCCCACGCCACTGTCCTCCACACTGAAACCGTTGGCCTCCAGGCTCAGCCGGATGTAGCCGCTGTCGGTGTAGTGGGCAGCATTGCGCAACAGGTTACCCATCACCGACTGCAGGAAGGTAGCGTTGTACAGCACCGGGCTGGCGCTGACGCGGCCATCGAAATACAGGGTCAGGCCCTTCTGCTCGATGGTATCGCGCCACACACCGATAAGTTCGTCGGCCACTTCGCGCAAGGTCGCCCGCGACGCCACCGCGCCTTCGTCTCGTTGGGCCCGGGCCAGCATGAGGAAGGTCTTGACCAGTTCGCGCATCTCTTCCGTGGCACGCGCCACGCGCTCTACCTGGCTACGCGCGCGGGCGTCGAGGTTGGGGTTCTCCATCAGCAGCTCGCAGGAGGTGGCCAGCACCATCAACGGTGTGCGCAACTCATGGCTGACGTCACTGGTGAACAGCCGTTCACGGGTCAGCGCATCGCGTAAACGGCCCAGGGTATCGTCGAAGGCCACTGCCAGCTGGCCGACCTCGTCCGCCGCGTAGTCCGGTGCCAGTGGCGGGGCCAGGCCCAGCAGTTGATCGCGATGACGCACCTGGCGCGCCAGGCGGATCACCGGTGCCATTACCCGGCGCGCCACCAGCCAGCCGAGGATCACCGCCAGTACCAGGCTGAGTACGAAGCCCACCACCACCACCGCGAACAGCACGCGCTCGCGTTCTTCGAAGTCGCTCTGGTCCTGCAACAGCACGTAACGGCGGCCATCGACGATCTCGACCATGGCGTGGTACGACAGCTGGTCGCGGAATACTTCGTGGAAACCACGGTCAAGGTGGCGCAAGTCCTTGGGCAGTTCGAAGTCGTCACGCCCGCCACTGAAGTAGAACAGCTGGTCGGGGCGCGGCCGGTGGCTCCAGTCGCTGACGCTGTCCATGCGCAGCAGGCGCTGCAGGTCGCCTCCCAGCACAGAGGAAATCAGCCGTTCTTCAACCAGGTGCACGGTGGCGACGATGCCGAAGGCGAACGCCCCGGCCACCAGCGCGCTCATCAGGGCAAAGGCGATGATGATGCGCTGGGCAAGGCTTTGCTTAAACTCCATCGCGGCCCTCGGCGAGGCGATAGCCGACGCCATGGACGGTATGCAGCAAGGGTTTTTCGAACGGCTTGTCGATCACCTGGCGCAGCTGGTGTACATGGCTGCGCAGGCTGTCGCTGTCGGGGCAATCGTCGCCCCACAGGGCTTCTTCCAGTACTTCGCGGCGCAGTACGTGCGGGCTTTTCTGCATCAGCACGGCCAACAGCTTGAGGCCCACCGGATTGAGCTTGAGCAGGCGGCCCTGCCGGGTAACTTCCAGGGTGTCGAGGTCGTAACTGAGGTCGGCCACCTGCAAGGTGCGGCGTCCTCCGCCCTGGGCGCGGCGCAGCACTGCTTCGATGCGCGCCGCCAGCTCAGACAGGGCGAACGGTTTGAGCAGGTAGTCGTCGGCGCCGGAGCGGAAGCCTTGCAAGCGGTCATCCAGCTGGTCGCGGGCGGTGAGCATGATCACCGGTGTGTCGCGGCGGGCGTCTTCGCGCAGGCGCTTGCACAGGGTGTAGCCATCGATGCCGGGCAGCATGATGTCGAGCACGATCAGGTCGTAGTGTTCGGTGGCGGCCAGGTGCAGGCCGGACAGGCCATCCTGGGCGCAGTCGACGGTATAGCCCTTCATGCCCAGGTAGTCGGCCAGGTTGGCCAGAATATCGCGGTTGTCTTCAACCAAAAGAATGCGCATCGGTTTCTCCTGTGCGGCGCTTCTCGCAGTGGCGCGCGGCAGGCGCAGCTTACGGCCTATGCTTGCACGGTGCCAGCCCCGAGGAAAATTCACCCCACTTGACGGTTTTTTCACTGATCCTTCACGGACACAGGATAGCGGGCAGCCGACAATGCCCGATCTTTTTCGTGCCCTGGAGCCACCATGCAGCAACGAACCCGCCCTCGCCCGATCAATTTCTGGCTGTATCTGGGCATCCCCTTGGCGACCGCGCTGGCCTTGATTCTGCTGGAGCTGACGTCAGTCGACATGGACCTGGCCAACCTGTTTTTCGACCCCGCTGCCGGGCAGTTCATCGGCCGCCACAGCTATTGGCTGGAAAACATCCTGCACGACCGGGTCAAGCAGGTGGTCATCTTGCTGGGGGTGATCTCGCTGCTCACCTTTGCTGCCAGTTTCTTCTGGAAGCGCCTGTTCGGCTGGCGCCGCGAGCTGGGCTGCCTGGTGCTGGCACTGGGCCTGTCCACGGCGTTTGTCACGCCGTTGAAGAAGGTGACACAGGTACAGTGCCCGTGGAGCCTGACCCAGTTTGGCGGCACGGAAACCTACAGCAAGTTGCTGGAGCCGCGGCCTGCTACCGACAAGCCTGGCCTGTGCTGGCCGGGTGGGCATGCGGCGACCGGATTCTGCCTGTTCGGCCTGTTCTTCATGCTGCGTGATCGCAAACCACGGTTGGCGCGGGCGGCATTTGTGGTGGCGTTACTGGCCGGTTCGGTACTCGGCGTAGGGAGGATGATGCAGGGGGCGCACTTTCTGTCGCATAACGTGTGGACGGCGGTGTTCTGCTGGTTGATCGGGTTGGGATCGTATTACCTGGTTCTGTATCGGCGTGGGGCGGTGGAAGCGCCAGCTGTCGAACGTAGCGTCGCCTGACATTGGAGCCGCTTTGCGGCCCCAATGGGCCCAACAGGAAAAAGAAAAGCCCCGGTTCTCGCGAACCGGGGCTTTTTCATGGTGCAGGGGTAAGGCTGGCTTACATCATGCCGCCCATGCCACCCATGCCGCCCATGTCAGGCATGCCAGCAGCTGGCTTGTCTTCTGGCAGGTCGGCAACCATGGCTTCGGTGGTGATCATCAGACCGCCGATCGAAGCAGCAGCTTGCAGGGCCGAACGGGTGACCTTGGCTGGGTCCAGGATACCCATCTCGATCATGTCGCCGTATTCGCCGGTAGCAGCGTTGTAGCCGAAGTTGCCCGAACCTTGCTTGACCTTGTCGGCCACAACGCTTGGCTCGTCGCCGGCGTTGGCAGTGATCTGGCGCAGCGGGGATTCAACAGCACGACGCAGCAGGGCGATACCGACGTTCTGGTCTTCGTTGTCGCCTTTCAGGTCGGCAATGGCCGCCAGGGCGCGAACCAGGGCAACACCACCGCCAGGCACCACGCCTTCTTCAACGGCTGCACGGGTAGCGTGCAGGGCGTCTTCAACGCGGGCTTTCTTCTCTTTCATTTCAACTTCGGTGCCAGCACCGACCTTGATCACGGCAACACCGCCAGCCAGCTTGGCCAGACGCTCTTGCAGCTTCTCACGGTCGTAGTCCGACGAGGTTTCTTCGATCTGGGCACGGATCTGCTTGACGCGTGCTTCGATCTCGGTGTCGGCGCCAGCGCCGTCGATGATGGTGGTGTTTTCCTTGGACAGGATCACGCGCTTGGCGTTACCCAGGTGCTCCAGGGTAGCGGTTTCCAGGGACAGGCCGATTTCTTCGGAAATGACCTGGCCGCCAGTCAGGACAGCGATGTCCTGCAGCATGGCCTTGCGACGGTCGCCAAAGCCTGGGGCCTTGACCGCAGCAACCTTGACGATGCCGCGCATGTTGTTGACTACCAGGGTAGCCAGCGCTTCGCCTTCAACGTCTTCGGCAACGATCAGCAGTGGGCGGCCGGCCTTGGCAACGGCTTCCAGAACTGGCAGCAGCTCACGGATGTTGGAGATCTTCTTGTCGACCAGCAGCAGCAGCGGGCCTTCCAGCTCGGCAACCATGGTGTCCGGCTTGTTGACGAAGTATGGCGACAGGTAGCCACGGTCGAACTGCATGCCTTCTACGACGGACAGTTCGTTTTCCAGGCCCGAGCCTTCTTCAACGGTGATCACGCCTTCTTTACCGACCTTTTCCATGGCTTCGGCGATGATTTCACCGATGGAGTTGTCGGAGTTGGCGGAGATGGTACCCACCTGGGCGATGGCCTTGGAGTCGGCGCATGGCTTGGACAGGTTCTTCAGCTCGGCAACGACGGCAGCAGTGGCCTTGTCGATACCGCGCTTCAGGTCCATCGGGTTCATGCCGGCAGCGACGGCTTTCAGGCCTTCGTTGACGATGGCCTGAGCCAGAACGGTAGCGGTGGTGGTGCCGTCACCGGCAGCATCGTTAGCCTTGGAAGCAACTTCCTTGACCAGCTGGGCGCCCATGTTTTCGAAAGCGTCTTTCAGCTCGATTTCTTTGGCGACGGAAACGCCGTCCTTGGTGATGGTTGGGGCGCCGAAGCTCTTGGCCAATACCACGTTACGGCCTTTCGGGCCCAGGGTCGCTTTTACCGCGTCAGCCAGAACGTTGACACCAACCAGCATTTTCTTACGAGCGGAATCGCCGAATTTTACGTCTTTAGCAGCCATGATCGTTTAATCCTTGGAATTCTTTGGAGTAACGGGAAGTCGGGGAAATCAGCCTTCGACAACGGCGAGGATTTCGTTCTCGGCCATGACCAGCAGGTCTTCGCCATCGACTTTCACGGTGTTGCTGCCCGAGTAAGGGCCGAAAACTACTTTGTCACCCACTTTCACGGCCAGCGCGCGAACTTCGCCGTTGTCCAGGATGCGACCGGTGCCGACGGCAACGACTTCGCCGCGGTTTGGTTTTTCAGCGGCCGAACCCGGCAGGACGATACCGCCAGCGGTTTTCGATTCTTCTTCGCTGCGACGGATAACGACGCGGTCATGCAGAGGACGAAGCTTCATTGTCGATCTCTCCCAATTTGTGGTTTTCATCGGCCGGTGTCGACACCGGCGGGTTGATGCTGTCCGGCGTTGCCGGGAGGTGGCCCGCATTGGGCGAACCACCTGAGTCATGTCTGGCGTTGCCACCAGAAACCTTGCGGTGACCACATACATGAGGCCGCCATAATCAATTACAAGGCTTGATAAACAAAAAATTTCTTGAGGCTGAAAAACACCGGGGCCGCGTGTGCGGCCCCGGGGGTTTACTTGTCTCGGCGCTCGTACTCGCCTTCAATCACGTTCGGGCGGTGCCCCCCCTCACGCGGCTGCGTCTGGAACGGGTCGTCCTGAAACGCACGCTGGCGCATCGCCTGGGCTTCGGCACGCTCGCGCATCTTGCGCGCGGCCAAATGGCGGGTGAACGGCAACAGGCACAGCAGGCCCAGCACGTCGCTGATGAAGCCTGGCAACAGCAGCAGGCCGCCACCGACGGCCAGCATCATGCCCTGGAACATGTCCTCGGCGGGCAGCTCGCCACGCTGCAGGCTTTCACGGGCGCGCAGTGCGGTGGCCAGGCCGGCCACGCGCATCACCAGCACACCCAGGGCGGAGCCAGCGATGATCAGCAGCAGCGCCGGGAAGAACCCGATGGCCGCGCTGACCTTCACGAAGACGAACAGCTCCAGCACGGGAAACAGCAGAAGCAACAGTAGAAAAGCACGCATCAAAGCAATCCTCGTTGGAAGACAACCTTCCTGTAAGACCTACAAATGGATGCGTGTGCTCGGTTTTTCAACCCACAACGTCTGTCGCAACCGGCCACTGGTCGGCGCGCGCCAGCAAAACAAGGGCCTCGCGGACTTGTGTCGGCGTGTTGCAAGTACTTGGGAACGGCAACCAGTGCACTGCCTGGCCAATGCGCAAGTGCATGCCTTCGCTGTCTACCCCTACCATCTGCGCAGGGGTATGGCGTGGCAGGTCGGTTAGCTCCACGTAGTGGGCGATGGCATTGGCGTGATCGCTGTTCATGTGCTCGACCATGCTCGCCTCGGCCTTGCCGGCGAACGGGTTGGCCAAGGTTACCTGGTCGAGCCAGTGGATCGCGCCAAAACCGCCAATGTAGCGATGGCGCACTGGCTGCAAGACCCAGAAGTCGAAATCGTGAGCCTTGTGATAGTTGGCAGCGTCCGGGAAATACCGGTAGTAGCGTTCGGCAGCCGCCTCGACAGCCGCTGCGTCGACCAGCTTGTGCGCCTCGGCCATCACGGTCAGGCGCCCCACGGCCTGCACATCTTCGGCCTCGCGCTCCCCCACCAGTAGCGAGCACTTGGGGTCTTTCTGCAGGTTGTGGGTGTGTTGGGCGATGCGGCTGATGAGGATCAATGGATTGCCGTGGGCGTCCAGGCAGTACGGCACGACCGAGCCGAAAGGGAAACCGGGCATCGACTTGGAATGGGTCGAGAGCACGCCGCGGTATTCCTTGAGCAGCAGTTCCCGGGCGGGGCGGAGGGCGTTGGTACTCACTTGGGGATGGCTCCTGGCAGCGGACTGGATAGGGACAAGATAAGCATTATCAGTTCCAGTGCCAATGGGGCCGCTTTGCGGCCCCCAAAAACCTACCAGGTCACGCCGAAGCCTGCGGTATAGCGGGTCTTGTCCAGGTCACTGTCGCGCGTGCCGGTGATGATGTCCTTCTCCGCCTTGAGGTTGAGCGAGGCCCACTCGGTAACTTTGTAGCGCAAGCCAACCTCGGCATCCAGCGAGTAATCGGCCACGCCCCCCAGCGGCTTGGCAAACTCGCCGTTGGTGAACAGTTGCACGTTCTTGCCGATCAGGTAGCGGGTGTAGTCCCACTTCACCGCCGCTGAGTAGAAGTTGTCCTTGGCGCCGTCCTGGTATTCGAAGTCGGTACGGTTGATCAACGAACCCAGCGAGAATGCGCCCAGCTCGTCGTCCCAGAACTGGTAACCCGGGCCGGTACCGATCGTGCGCTGGCGGGCCAGGTCTTCGATGCGGTCACGCTTGTACTCCGCACGCCCTTGCCAGAACCACTTCTCGGTCATGAAGCGGTCCAGCGCGTACTCGGCGCTCCAGTTGTCGGTGGTGGTGACGTCGTCCTTGGTTTCGCGGTTGTACTCACCTTCGGCGTTGTGCCGCCAGCGGCCATGACGGGCGGTGGTCTTGAAGCCAACGTCGTAATCGTCGGTGTCGTTCTCGGCGCGCTTGTAGTCCAGGGCCACGTCCACGTTGCCCTTCCACACGAAGTCTTCGACCAGCGGCCTGGGCTTCATGATCTGCTCGATGCTGGCCAGCTCCACGGTCTTGGGCGCTTCGCCATTGGCCAAAGTGACTTTGCCAGGCTCGGCCGCTTTCAGCGACTTGGCCTTTTCCCCGGTGTAGGCGTCCTGCTTGACCAGCATCTCCTGGTCACTCTCCAGGGTCTGGACCTCTTTCCAGTCCAGCGCGATGGACCCGCCATAGGGGGTTTCCAGCAGCAGCTTGCCGCCGTCGAACACTTTGATCTTGCCGCTGAGCCGGTCACCGTTCTTCATCCACACGGTGTCGGCGAATACCGGGGCGGCGCACAAGGAAGCAGCTAGCAAGCACAACAGGGATCTAGAATACATAAGCGGACTACGGGTTCGATTTGACGAAAAAAGCCGGGCATTATCCAGATACCGACAACCAGAGCAAGGACAGACCGAGCGTATGCCGTTGAGTTCAACTCTCATTTGCCGGACCACCTGTCCGGTTTCATCTACAGCCCAAGGGGGGCGTGATGTCTGATGGATATGAGGCTGCGCTCGAATCCGCCGAGGGCCGACGAACGGCGCTATATTCAGTACTGGGCCAGGTGCCTTCCGGCAAGGTGGTGAGCTATGGCCAACTGGCCGAGCTGGCGGGCCTTGGCCGTGCCGCGCGTTGGGTCGGGCGCACCCTCGGGCAGCTGCCTGCGGAGACCCGCCTGCCCTGGCACCGGGTGCTCGGCGCAGGTGGCCGGCTGAGCCTGCCATTGGGTACCCCGTCGGGTGATGAACAGCGGGCGCGTTTACGCGCGGAAGGTGTGAATGTAACCAACAATCGGGTGGATATGACGCGCCATGGCTGGCGCCCAATGGAGCACAGCGGTTAGAGTGCGCGCTTTGTTTTCGCAAACTTGAGGCAGATGTTGGCCCATGCCCCGTAAAACCTGGCGCGCTGCGCTTGCTGCCTATGCCAGCCCGTCAACCTTGGTACTTTTGCTGCTCGGCTTTGCCGCCGGTCTGCCCTACATGCTGGTGTTCTCCACCCTGTCCGTGTGGTTGCGTGAAGCCGGTGTTGCCCGCGAGACCATCGGCTACGCCAGCCTGATCGGCCTGGCCTACGCCTTCAAGTGGGTGTGGTCGCCGCTGCTCGACCAATGGCGCCTGCCCCTGTTGGGTGGCCTGGGTCGGCGTCGTTCGTGGCTGCTGTTGTCGCAAGCGCTCGTGGTCATCGGCCTGGTCGGCATGAGCCTGTGCGACCCGCAACAGCACCTGTCGTGGCTGATCGCCATGGCCGTGCTGGTGGCTTTCGCATCGGCGACCCAGGACATTGCTGTCGACGCCTACCGCCTGGAAATCGCTGACGATCAACGCCAGGCCGCGCTGGCTGCCAGTTACATGGCTGGCTACCGGGTGGCCGCCCTGCTCGCCACGGCCGGCGCCCTGTTCTTTGCCGAGTGGTTCGGCTCCACCGGTTTCAGCTACCTGCACAAGGCCTGGGCCGGCACCTATGTGATGTTCGGGGTCATGATGCTGCCCGCCCTGTTCACGACCCTGGTGATGCGCGAACCGCCGGTGCCCTTGCGCACCCAGCTGTCGGCAGCGCGCTACGGCTTGGTGCACCAGATGGCCTCGGTGTTCGTGCTGATCATCCTGCTGGTGTCGGTACCGGCCAGCTTCACCCAGATGTTCAATACCGGCTGGTCCAGCGTCATTTCCGGTGATGCCACACCGCTTGACCTGCTGCTGGAAGACCGCGCGTTCCTGCGCCTGATCCTCTACGTACTGCTGACCTGGGCGTGCTTGTCGAGCCTTGGCCGTCGCGGCCTGGCCCCGGTGCTGACGCCAGTCAACGACTTCATCACCCGCTACCGCTGGCAGGCGCTGCTGCTGCTCGGCCTGATCGCCACCTATCGCATGTCGGACACGGTGATGGGTGTGATGGCCAACGTGTTCTACATCGACATGGGCTTCACCAAGGACCAGATCGCCAGCGTCAGCAAGATCTTCGGCCTGATCATGACCTTGGTCGGCGCCGGGGTTGGCGGGCTGCTGATCGTGCGCTTTGGCATCATGCCGATCCTGTTCATCGGCGGCGTAGCTTCGGCCGGCACCAACATCCTGTTCCTGATGCTGGCCGACATGGGCCCGAACCTGGAAATGCTGGTGGTGACCATCTCGCTGGACAACTTCAGCTCCGGCATGGCCACCTCGGCCTTCGTTGCCTACCTGTCGAGCCTGACCAACCTGAAGTTCTCGGCGACCCAGTACGCGCTGCTCAGCTCGATCATGCTGTTGTTGCCAAGGTTGATCGGCGGGTATTCAGGGGTGATGGTGGAGAAGTTCGGCTACCACGACTTCTTCCTGATTACCGCTTTGCTGGGTGTGCCTACGCTGATCCTGATCGCCCTGCAGTGGCGGCAGGAGGCTGGACGGGGAACGCCGGTGGCAGAGGAAGGATCAGCGGCCGAGCGGCCCTGAGAGACTGCTACAACCTGTAATGGCCTCATCGCGAGCAAGCTCGCTCCTACAAGGACTATGGTGATCCTGGAGGAGCGAGCTTGCTCACGAAAAGGCCAGACCAGGGACTAGGGATTACTGAGCCACAGCCCCTTCCCCAGGCCGCCCGCCCACGACAAACCACAGCGGCCACAGCGCCAGTGCCCCCGCCACACCCGCCGCCAAGGCAAAGTGCAACAAGCTGGCCCCGGCGCCAATCATCGCCAGCACTGCCCCGCCCAAGCCCAGCAAGGCAATGGTGATCATCCCCAGCATGGCCGACACCAGGCCCTTGCTCTGTTCGCTGGAGAACAGCGTCATGCGGTACAGCACTGCGTTGGCTACACCCAACCCCAGTGCGTACAGCGACATGCCCGCCACTACGCTGGTCACGCTCGGCCAGTACCAGGTCGCCAGCACCATCAGGCTCAGGCCGGCCAGGTAGGGCCACAGTGCACCACGCACCAGGGCCGGCAGCGGGTAGCGGTCGGCGATGCGGTTGATGATCAGGTTGCCCAGGATGAGCCCGCCAAATACCGGGAGTTGCCACAGGGCATACTCCAGGGTGCTAAGCCCCTCATCGTGAATCAGCAGCACCGGCGACAGGCCGATCCAGCCGATCAGTGGCAAACCAACCAGGCCCAGGGCAGCGCTGCCGGCAACGAAGCGGCGATTGCTCAGTAACTGGCCGTAGCCTGCCAGCAGTGGCAACAGATGAATCGGTGTAAACGCCAGGCGTGAACCGTCACGGCGCTCCACGCCCAGCGTTTCCGGCATCAACCGGTACAACAGCACCCAAGCCAGCACCGCGCCGATGGCAAAGGCCACGAACAGCCAGCGCCAATCCAGCCACTGCAGCAGCAAGGTGCCCACCAGCGGCCCGAGCAACGGCGACAGCAAGGCGATGTTGGCCAGCAGGGCCATCATGCGCACCGCATCAGCTTCGCTGAACGCTTCATTCAAGGCCGGGTAGCTGACCGTGACCACGAAGCCCAGGCCAATGCCCTGCAACAGGCGCAGCAGGTTGAACAGGCCGATGTCGTGGACCCAGAACGTGGCCAGGCAGGCCAGGCCGAAGAACGCGCAGCCAGCCAGCAACAGCGGGCGCCGGCCATAACGGTCGGCCAGCGGGCCGATCAGCCATTGCAGCACCACGCCCCCCAGCAGGTACAGGTTAAGGGCATGGGGGATGTATTCGGGGCTGGCGTTCAGGTCGCCCACCACCACCGGCATGGCCGGCATGACCGCGTCGCTGGCCAGGTAGGTCAGCAGCTCGAACAGGGCAAGGGTGAGGCCGAACAACAAGGCGCGCAGGGGGGTGATGTAAAGCAGTGGTTTCATGATGGCGTATCGGGTGTGGCAGGAGGGGTCAGGCTATATGCCAGAAATGGCGGGATATTGCTGTGAACAAGTGTAAAAACCGGGGCCTTGCGCCCCGGTTTCAATGCGGTGTTACTGCGTTGCAGTCTCCTGCACCACGCGAATCACCCGCTGCGGGAACGGAATATCGATCCCTTCAGCCTTCAACCGGTCACGCGCATGCTCGTTGAGCATGAACATCACATCCCAGTAATCGGCGGTCTTGACCCACAGGCGCAACGACACGGTGATCGAGCTGTCGCCCAGGGTGGAAATCACCGCCTGCGGTGCCGGGTCGGACAACACGCGGGGGTCCTGCGCCAGCTCCAGCAACACGTTGCGGGCCTTTTGCAGGTCGGCCTCGTAGTCCACGCCCACATCGAACACCACCTTGCGCGTCGGCTGGCGGTTGGTGTTGGTGATGATGCCGTTGGACAGGCTGCCGTTGGGCATGATCACTGTCTTGTTGTCACCGGTGCGCAGCACAGTGTGGAAGATCTGGATGCTGTCGACCGTACCGGCCACACCCTGCGCCTCGATCCAGTCACCGATGCGGAACGGGCGGAACATCAGGATCAACACCCCACCCGCGAAGTTTGCCAGGCTACCCTGCAGTGCCAGGCCGATCGCCAGGCCTGCGGCACCGATAGCCGCGACGAACGAGGTGGTCTCGATGCCGATCATCGACGCCACGCTGACGAACAGCAGCACCTTCAGCACAATGTTCGACAAAGTGCTGATAAACCCTTGCAGGGCCGCATCGGCGCGCAACCCGGCCAGCTTGCCCAGACGCGTGCTGACCCGGTTGATCAGCCACCAGCCAATGGCCAGTGTCAGCAGCGCCAACAGCAGGCGGCTGCCGTATTGCATGATCAACGGGATCCACGTCTGGGACTGGCGGACGAGCTGATCGACTTCAGCGTTCAAATCCATATTCATCTCCTGATGCCTGAAGGCATGTACACGGTAAAACCGGCCGAAACCGCAACACGGCCATGGAACCGATGGACATCATTTGGCCATCGGGGTTCCGGGCATTACCTGCTCAGTCGCGGAAGTTGTTGAACTGCAGCGGCATGTCGAATTCCTTGGTGCGCAGCAGGGCGATGGCTTCCTGCAGGTCATCACGCTTCTTGCCGGTCACGCGCACTTGCTCGCCCTGGATGGCGGCCTGCACTTTCAGCTTGCCATCCTTGATGGTGGCGACGATCTTCTTGGCCAGGTCCTTGTCGATGCCTTCGCGGAACTTGGCTTCCTGCTTCTTTTCCTTGCCGGAGGCGTACGGATCTTTGGTTTCCAGGCATTTCACGTCGATCTTGCGCTTGACCAGTGCCAGGCGCAGGATTTCCAGCATGGCTTCGAGCTGGAACTCTTCTTCGGCGGTGAGCATCACGGTCTGCTCTTTGTCCTTGAACTCGAAGGTGCCCTTGCCCTTGAGGTCGTAGCGGCGATCCAGGTCCTTGATGGCGTTGTCGACCGCGTTCTGCACTTCGTGCTTGTCCAGTTCCGATACCACGTCGAACGAAGGCATGGTTGTTCTCCCAAAATAAAAGCGCGCTCAGGCTGACGATGGAGCGCGCTGGGTTTGACGGTTAAAATGCGGGCTCATTATAACGGGTTGCGAAACGCATATGAGCAGCACCTGGCATATTCTCGGCGCCGGCAGCCTAGGCAGCCTGTGGGCCTGCCGCCTGGCGCGCGCAGGCAAAGCTGTGCGCCTGATCCTGCGGGACGGTCAACGGCTGCAGGCCTACCAGCAAGCCGGCGGCCTGACCTTGGTCGAACAGGACCAGCCCCACCACTACGCCATTCCTGCCGAAACCGCGCAGGCGCAAGGCCCCATCCACCGCCTGCTGGTGGCTTGCAAGGCCTACGATGCCGCCCCGGCCATTGCCGGTGTGGCACACCGGCTAGCCGAGGGTGCCGAAGTGGTGTTGCTGCAGAACGGCCTGGGCAGCCAGGACGACGTGGCCGACCTGGTGCCCCATGCACGCAGCATCTTCGCGTCCAGTACCGAAGGGGCGTTCCGCGAAGGCGACTGGCAGGTACGCTTTGCCGGCCACGGTTTCAACTGGCTGGGTGACCCGCGCAACCCGACCATCCCCGCCTGGTTCGATGACCTGCATGACGCAGGCATCCCCGCTGAATGGACCGTGGACATCCTCACCCGCCTGTGGCGCAAACTTGCGCTCAACTGTGCCATCAACCCGCTGACCGTGCTATACGACTGCCAGAACGGTGGGCTGCTGGGGCACCTGGGCGAAGTTGACGCGTTGTGTACCGAACTGGCCGAATTGCTGCGCCGCTGCGGCCAACCGCAAGCAGCAGTCGAGCTGGATGAAGAAGTGCAACGGGTGATCCTCGCCACCGCAGCCAACTACTCTTCCATGTACCAGGACGTACGCGCCGGCCGACGCACCGAGGTGCATTACCTGCTCGGCCATGCCTGCCGCGCAGCCGGGCGCCATGGCCTGCAATTGCCGCAGCTTGAACACTTGCGGCAGCGCCTGGTCGATAACTTGCGCACACGTGGCTTGCCCTGCGACTGATGCGGCCCTTCAACCGGATACGGACATTGCCTAGCCCATGACCTTGCGCCAACGCCTGGAAAACCTCCCGGTCGGGCAGAAGCTGCTGGCGGCCCTGCTGGTATTGCTGGTGACCATCCTGCTGGTGGCCAACCTCACCTTCATCAGTGCCGCCTACTGGATCACCCAGGAGAGCATGGCCCCGCAGGCGCTGCAGACTATCGGGCGGCTGGTGGCCAACCCGCAGCTTGCCGCCCGCGCGGGTGACAGCGCAGAAACCGCCAACGCCCTGCTCAAGGAGCTGGACAGCTACACGCCATTGCGTGCGGCCGCCGTCTACGGTGGCGATGGCCGCATGCTGGCGCAATTGCAGCATGGCGATCCGCTAACCCTGCCCAAGCGCTTTCGCAACATCGACGGCTGGCGCCTGATGGAGTTTCGCAGCACCCAGCTGATCCGCATCCCGCGCGACGCCAACCCGCCGGCGCACCTGCTGCTGGTGGCCAGCAGCGAGCTGCCCACCGCCTTCTACACCGGCACCCTCAGCGCCAGCCTGGGCATTCTGGTGTTCAGTATCCTGCTGTGGATCGTCATCGCCCGGCAGATAAAACGCCTGATCACCCAGCCGATCAACCAGCTTGAAGAGCTCAGCCGCCAGGTCACCCGCGAAGAAAGCTACGCCCTGCGCGCCCGGCGCGGCAACGACGATGAAATCGGCAGCCTGGCTGATGCCTTCAACACCATGCTGTCACGCATCGAAGCCCGCGAGCAGCAGCTCAAGCGCGCCCGCGACGAGTTCCAGGATGCCTATGACCAGGCCCAGGGCCTGGCCGAGGAAACCCGCCACACCAACCGCAAGCTGGAGCTGGAAGTACAGGTACGCAGCAAGATCGAGAAAAAGCTTACGGGTTTCCAGAACTACCTCAACAGCATCATCGACTCGATGCCCTCGGCGCTGATCGCCCTTGACGAACAGCTTTACGTGACCCAGTGGAACCACGAAGCCACGGTACTCTCCGGCACACCACTGGACGAAGCGCTGAACCAACCGGTATTCATCGCTTTCGAGCCGCTCAAGCCATTCCTTCCGCAACTGAAGGAAACGGTCGAGAAGCACCGGGTGGCAAAGATCGAGCGGGTCACCTGGCCCAAGGGCGACGACCTTCGCCACTACGCCCTGACCTTCTACCCGCTGACCGGCGGCGGCGGGCGCGGCGTGGTGATCCGCATCGACGACATCACCCAGCGGCTGTCGCTGGAGGAGATGATGGTGCAGTCGGAGAAAATGCTTTCAGTCGGTGGCCTGGCTGCCGGCATGGCCCACGAAATCAACAACCCGCTGGGTGCCATCCTGCACAACGTGCAGAACATCCGCCGGCGCCTGTCACCAGAGCTGCCGCGCAACCAGGAACAGGCCGAAGAGCTGGGTATCGACCTGTCAACGGTCAACCGTTACCTGGCCAGCCGCGAAGTGCCGCAATTGCTGGACGGTATTCAGCAGGCCGGCGCGCGGGCTGCCAAGATCGTCACGCACATGCTCAGTTTCAGCCGCCGCAGCAACCGCCAGCTGGTGCCGTGCGAGCTGCCGGCCCTGATCGACCAGGCGGTGGAAATTGCCAGCAACGACTTCGACCTCACCATCGGTTTCGACTTCAAGGGCCAGGCCATCGTGCGCCAGTTCGACCCCACACTCGGCCCGGTGCCCTGCACGGCCAACGAACTGGAGCAGGTACTGCTCAACCTGCTGAAAAACGCGGCCCAGGCCATCCACCTGCGCCCTCAGCCGAGTGAACCCGGGCGTATAACCCTGCGCACGCGGCTGAACCCGCCCTGGGCGGAGATTCAGGTCGAGGACAACGGCATCGGCATGCCCGAAGCAGTGCGCAAGCGCACCTTCGAGCCGTTTTTCACCACCAAGGAAATTGGGCAGGGCACCGGGTTGGGCCTGTCGGTCTCGTACTTCATCATCACCAATAACCACAAGGGGCAGATGGAAGTGCAGTCCACGCCCGGCCAGGGCACCTGCTTTACCCTGCGCCTGCCCCTCGGCCAGCCGGCGGCGCCGGCCAATACGGAGAAGTGACATGGGCTACCGCCTGTCGAAGATCTACACCCGCACCGGCGACAAGGGCGAAACCGGCCTGGGCGACGGTCGCCGGGTACCCAAGGACCACCCGCGGATCGAGGCGATTGGCGAGGTGGACAGCCTGAACAGCCAGTTGGGCGTGCTACTGGCGGGGTTGGCCGAGCAAGGGCTGGATGAGGTGAGTGCCGTGCTCGCGCCGTGTCAGCACCGCCTGTTCGACCTTGGGGGGGAGCTGGCAATGCCGAGTTACCAGGCGCTGAACCTGGCGGAGGTTGAGCGGCTGGAGGCGGCTATCGATGTGTGGAATGAAGAGCTGGGGCCGTTGAAGAACTTCATACTGCCCAGTGGTTCGGCGCTGGTGGCACAGGCGCATGTGTGCCGCTGTTTGGCGCGTAGCGCTGAACGGCGCTGTCAGCAGTTGAATGCAGTTGAGCCGTTGGAGGGGGTTGGGCTGGCGTATATCAACCGGCTTTCGGATCTGCTGTTTGTGGCGGCGCGGATCATTGGCCGGCGGCAGGGCATTGCAGAGGTGCTGTGGCAGCCTGCTGATAAGCCTCAAGGCTGATATTACCGGGGCTGCTTTGCAGCCCCTCTCAAAGGCGACTCAGATTTCAGGCCAGAACGCTCGGATGCCGGCCACACCTTGTGCCCCGACATCCCAGGCCTGCTCGCGCTCACCCGGCCCTACCCCACCCAGCAGGTAGACCGGCTTGTTGAACCCGGCAATCAACCGCTGCGCATCATCCCACCCCAGCGGTACCGCCTCAGGGTGGGTCTGGGTCGCCTGCACCGGAGACAAGGTGACAAAGTCCACGCCCATCTGCTCCGCCAGCGCCAGCTCCTCAGCGCTGTGGCACGACGCTGCCAGCCAACGTTCCTTGGGGAACGGCCGGCCCTTGGCCGCGTACTTGCGCAACTGCGCCGCCGTCAGGTGCCAACCCGCCGAGGGGAAGTCACCCAGCCACTCCAGCGGCCCCTTGAGCATCAGCTGTGCCTTGCCCGCACACAGCCCGACCGCGTCCACCGCTACATCGCGGTACTTGGGGTCGTACATGTCCGGGGCACGCAGCTGGATCAGCCGAATACCCCTGGCCACCGCCTTCTGGATGCCCTTGAGCATCTGCGGCACTTCCAGGCCATCCGGGGTAATCAGGTACTGGTCCGGCAGGCGCGCAGCGGCAACGATCGGCTTGTTGGCCTCCGGGAATTCGTACTGCGGCAAGTCGCGCGGGGCCACCCATTCCAACGGCTGCCCCTCGGCGCCATGGGGTTCGCCGGTGAACGCGTCGACCTCGCGCACGTCCAGCAGCACCTGCTTGTCCGGGTAATCATGGCTGACCTTGATCAGCGCACGCGAACGGGTGACCTCGATGCCCAGTTCCTCGCGCAGCTCACGGGCCAGCGCCGCTTCCACGCTTTCGCCCGCTTCTACCTTGCCACCGGGAAACTCCCATAGGCCGCCCTGGTGCTGGGTATCCGCCCGACGTGCGATCAGAATACGCCCGTCATCGCCACGAATGACGGCAGCTACTACATGAATCCGTTTCACCCTTCACGCTCCGCCAGGCCAGCCTGCTGCCAAGCCTTGAAGGCTGGCCACTGATAAATGGTCTCGATGTAGGCGGCCGCCTCTGCTGGCACCGCCACGCGGTAGGTGCGCAGACGCACGGCCACCGGGGCGAAGAAGGCATCGGCCAGGCTCGGCTTGCCGAACAGGAACGGGCCGTTGTCCTTGGCCACCACGCGGCATTCGGACCACAGCGCGACGATACGGTCGATGTCGACTTGCACGTCCAGTGGCACTTCGTCCAAGGCACTGTCACGCGACAAGTCGAACGGCATGGCGCCACGCAGGGCAAAGAAGCCGCTGTGCATCTGCGCGCAGGCAGAACGGGCCTGGGCACGGGCCGCGACATCGGCAGGCCACAGCTGCGCGTCAGGGTGCTGTTCGTTGAGGTATTCGCCAATCGCCAGGGAGTCGGCGATCACACCGTGCTCGGTCTTGAGCAGCGGTACCTTGCCAGTGGCGGAGAATGCGAGGATGCGCTGACGGGTATCAGGCTGGTTGAGTTTGATCAGGGTTTCTTCGTAGGGCACGCCAGCCAGCTCGAGGGCCAGGGCGCCACGCAGCGACCAGGAGGAATACAGCTTGTCGCCGATGATCAGGTGATAGCTCATGGTTCGGCTCCATTGTTTTGGAATTTTGGGGCTGCTTTGCAGCCCTTTCGCGGCACGAGGCCGCTCCTACAAAAGCGCGCGCGGTCCCTGTAGGAGCGGCCTCGTGCCGCGAAAGGGCCGCAACGCGGCCCCAGTTGCATCAAGTACGGTATTCGGCGTTGATCTTCACGTACTCGTGGGACAGGTCGGTGGTCCAGATGGTTTCGCTGCACGCACCGCGGCCCAACTCGATACGAATGGTGATCTCTTCCTGGGCCATCACTGCCGAGCCTTGCGCTTCGGTGTAGCTTGGGCTGCGGCCGCCCTGGCTGGCGATGCACACGCTATCCAGGTACACGTCGATCAGGCTCACATCCAGCTCCGGCACGCCCGCACGGCCAACAGCCGCGAGGATACGGCCCCAGTTCGGGTCGGAGGCGAACAGTGCAGTCTTGATCAGCGGCGAGTGGGCCACGGCGTAGCCGACGTCCAGGCATTCCTGGTGGTTGCCACCGCCGTTAACCTGCACGGTCACGAACTTGGTGGCACCTTCGCCGTCACGAACGATGGCCTGGGCCACTTCCATGCACACTTCGAACACCGCTTTTTTCAGCGCTTCGAACAGCGCGCCGCTCGCTTCAGTGACTTCCGGCAGGTTGGCCTTGCCGGTGGCGATCAGCATGCAGCAGTCGTTGGTCGAGGTGTCGCCGTCGATGGTGATGCGGTTGAACGACTTGTTGGCGCCGTCCAGCATCAGGTCCTTGAGCACCGCCGGGGCAACCTTGGCGTCAGTGGCGATGTAGCCGAGCATGGTGGCCATGTTCGGGCGGATCATGCCGGCGCCTTTGCTGATGCCGGTGACGGTAACGGTCACGCCGTCGTGCTGGAACTGGCGGCTGGCGCCCTTGGGCAGGGTGTCGGTGGTCATGATGCCGGTGGCGGCTTCAGCCCAGTGGTTTTCCGACAGGTTGTCGAGGGCGGCCTGCAGTGCACCTTCGATCTTCTCGACCGGCAGTGGCTCACCGATCACGCCGGTGGAGAACGGCAGTACCGACTCGGCCGGCACGCCAGCCAATTCGGCCAGCTTGGCGCAGGTACGCTCGGCAGCCGCCAGGCCTGGCGCGCCGGTACCGGCGTTGGCATTACCGGTATTGGTCAGCAGGTAACGCACGGTGCCCTGTACACGCTGCTTGGAAAGGATCACCGGCGCTGCGCAGAAGGCGTTGAGGGTGAACACGCCGGCCACGCTGGAGCCTTCGGCACAGCGCATCACCACCACGTCCTTGCGCCCAGGGCGCTTGATGCCGGCAGAAGCGATGCCGAGTTCAAAACCCGGAACCGGGTGCAGGGTGGGCAAAGGACCAAGACCAACAGCCATTAGAGCGCTCCTAGAAAACGGTGAATATGGAAAAAGGGGGCCGCAATGCGGCCCCCAGGGTTGTCACGATACAGCAATCAGGTCAGATCACTCGATCTGGCCATGGCAATGCTTGAACTTCTTGCCCGAACCACACCAGCACGGTTCGTTGCGGCCCAGCTTCTGGTCGTTGCGCACCGGCGCCGAGGCTACCGCCACGTCGGCAACTTCTTCGCTCAGTTGTTCGCTTTCCAGGCCCGGCGCAGCGGCATGCTGGAACTGCATGCGGCTGGCCAGTTCCTCGGCCTCGCGGCGCAGACGGGCTTCTTCCTCGGCCGGGTCTTCGCGGCGAACCTGAACGTGCGAAAGCACGCGGATGGTGTCGCGCTTGATCGACTCGAGCAGCTCCTGGAACAGGGTGAACGACTCGCGCTTGTACTCCTGCTTCGGGTTCTTCTGCGCATAGCCACGCAGGTGAATACCGTGACGCAGGTGGTCCATGGTCGACAGGTGGTCTTTCCACAGGTCGTCCAGCACGCGCAGCAGGATCTGCTTCTCGAAGGTACGCAGGGCGTCGATACCGGCCTGGTCTTCCTTCTCGGTGTAGGCAGTGGTGATTTCGTTCAGCAGCTTCTCGCGCAGGGTCTCTTCGTAGAGGTGATCGTCCTCGTCGAGCCATTGCTGGATCGGCAACTTCATGGCGAAATCGCTGGCCAGCGACGCCTCCAGGCCGGCCACGTCCCACTGTTCGGGCAGCGACTGCGGCGGGATGTGCTGGCTGATGGTAGCGTCCAGCACTTCCTTGCGGAATTCGACGATGGTGTCGCCGATGTTTTCGGCTGCCAGCAGGCTGTTGCGCATGTGGTAGATCACCTTGCGCTGCTCGTTGGCCACGTCATCGTATTCGAGCAATTGCTTACGGATGTCGAAGTTGCGGCCTTCGACCTTGCGCTGGGCCTTCTCGATGGCGTTGGTGACCATGCGGTGCTCGATGGCCTCGCCCGACTGCATGCCGAGTGCCTTCATGAAGTTCTTCACCCGGTCAGAGGCGAAGATACGCATCAGGCTGTCTTCCAGCGACAGGTAGAAGCGGCTGGAACCCGGGTCGCCCTGACGGCCGGAACGGCCCCGCAGCTGGTTGTCGATACGGCGCGACTCGTGGCGTTCGGAGGCGATCACGTGCAGGCCACCGGCTTCGATCACCTGCTGGTGACGCTTCTGCCAGTCGGCCTTGATCTGCGCGATCTGCTCGGCGGTCGGGTTTTCCAGGGCGGCCACTTCGGCTTCCCAGTTACCACCCAACAGGATGTCGGTACCACGGCCGGCCATGTTGGTGGCGATGGTCAGCGCACCCGGGGCACCGGCTTGCGCGATGATCTCGGCTTCCTTTTCGTGGTACTTGGCGTTCAGTACCTTGTGGTCGATGCCTTCCTTCTTGAGCAGGTTCGACATGTGCTCGGACGTTTCGATGGTCGCGGTACCCACCAGGATCGGCCGGCCCTGCTTCATGCTTTCCTTGATGTCGGCGATGATCGCAGCGTATTTCTCGTCGGCGGTCAGGTACACCAGGTCGTTGAAGTCCTTACGCGCCAGTGGTTTGTTCGGCGGAATGACCATCACGTTGAGGGCGTAGATCGACTGGAACTCGAACGCTTCAGTGTCAGCGGTACCGGTCATGCCGGACAGCTTGGTGTACAGGCGGAAGTAGTTCTGGAACGTGGTCGAAGCCAGGGTCTGGCTCTCGGCCTGGATGTTCAGGTTCTCTTTGGCTTCGATGGCCTGGTGCAGGCCTTCGGACAGGCGACGACCCGGCATGGTACGACCGGTGTGTTCGTCGATCAGCAGTACCTGGCCGTCCTGGACGATGTACTCGACGTTGCGGTGGAACAGCTTGTGCGCGCGCAGGCCTGCGTAGACGTGGGTCAGCAGGCCCAGGTTGTGCGCGGAGTACAGGCTCTCGCCCTCGGCCAGCAGGCCGGCCTGGGTGAGCATTTCCTCGATGTACTGGTGACCGGCTTCGTTCAGCTCGACCTGACGGCTCTTCTCGTCGATGGTGAAGTGGCCTTCCTGGGTAACCTGGCCTTCCACTTCCTCGATGTGCTGGGTCAGGCGCGGGATCAGGCGGTTGATCTCGATATACAGCTTGGAGCTGTCTTCGGCCTGGCCGGAGATGATCAACGGGGTGCGCGCTTCGTCGATGAGGATGGAGTCGACTTCGTCGATCACGGCGAAGTTCAGTTCACGCTGGAACTTCTCGTCCTGGCTGAACGCCATGTTGTCGCGCAGGTAGTCGAAACCGAATTCGTTGTTGGTGCCGTAGGTGATGTCGGACGCATAGGCCGCACGCTTTTCTTCCGGCGGCTGAAACGCCGAGACGATTCCGACCGACAGGCCGAGGAATTCGTACAGCGGGCGCATCCAGTTGGCGTCACGGCGGGCCAGGTAGTCGTTGACGGTGACCACGTGCACGCCCTTGCCGGACAGTGCGTTGAGGTACACGGCCAGGGTACCGACCAAGGTCTTGCCTTCACCGGTGCGCATTTCTGCGATCATACCCTCGTGCAGGGTCATGCCGCCGATCAGCTGCACGTCGAAGTGGCGCATGCCCATCACGCGTTTGCCGGCCTCACGGGCTACGGCGAAGGCTTCAGGCAGCAATTGGTCCAGTGTCTCGCCTTTGGCCAAACGCTCCTTGAACTCTGCGGTCTTGCCCCGCAGCTGTTCGTCGGAGAGGGCCACCATCTTCTCTTCGAAGGCATTGACGATACTCACCGTCTTGAGCATGCGTTTCACTTCACGCTCGTTCTTGCTTCCAAAAAGTTTCTTTAACAAAGGCGCAAACATATCGGCAGGATCTTCCACACGTAGGGATGGAGGGCGGCCCCATGAGTCGCCCGTGCAGCCCTGAGGCCGCATGCGAACGAGCATTCTACCCGGAAACGATGGTGAGGAAAGTGGTGGATTTCCACGATGCTATTACAGCGTTTTGGCGGGGGCTTGTCTTAGATAGGGTCATTCTCCCTGAGTTCAAGGCTTGACAACATGAAAGGTATCGAGAACTAATCTTATCTTCTGCTGCCCGCGAAGAGGCCGGTGCAGGCTATAGAGGTGTTAAACTGCCGACCACGTAACCTCATGCATACCCCATGGCCTACAAACCCTCCCCCGCCCAGCCACCTTCCGCCCTGCTCCGACAGGTGCGCCCGCTGCGCCTGCTGCTGAACCAGGCCGAGCGCCTGGAGCACCTGCAGCGCCTGCTGGAAAGCCAGCTGCAACCGGCTGCCCGCGAGCACTGCCATGTCGCGTCCTGGCGCGATGGTACTTTGTTGCTGGTGGTTACCGACGGCCATTGGGCAACCCGCCTGCGCTACCAGCAGAAGCGCCTGCTGGCGGCATTGCAGGCCATGGAAGCCTTCGGCAACCTCCGGCGCATCCTGTACAAGGTGCAGCCACCGCTGGTGCCAGCCAAGCGCGGCGGGCATGCTGCCGAACTCTCGAACAGCGCCGCCGAGAGCCTGCGCGACACCGCCGAGGGCATCACCGACCCCAAGCTACGTGCCGCACTGGAACGGTTGGCTGCCCACGCCAACGGCAAGGCATAAAAAAGGCCACCCGAAGGTGGCCTTGATTACAACACTAGAGAGAGTGTTCGAACTTACACGGCCGCAACAGGGCGCATGTACGAGATCGGTGCCGTGCTGGCATCTTCGAACGTAACCACTTCCCAGGCATCGGTTTCGGCAATCAGTTTGCGCAGCAGCTGGTTGTTCAGCGCGTGGCCGGACTTGTAGCCCTTGAACTCGCCGATCAGGCTGTTGCCCAGCAGATAGAGGTCGCCAATGGCGTCGAGGATCTTGTGCTTGACGAATTCGTCATCGGATCGAAGGCCGTCTTCGTTAAGCACACCCGTTTCGTCGACGACGATGGCGTTCTCGACACTGCCGCCCAGCGCAAGGTTGTGCTTGCGCAGGTACTCGATGTCACGCATGAAACCGAAAGTGCGGGCGCGGCTGACTTCCTTCACGAACGAGGTGCTGGAAAAGTCAACGACTGCACTCTGGGTCTGGCCCTTGAGGACCGGGTGATCGAAGTCGATCTCGAAGCTCACTTTGAACCCTTCGAAAGGCAGGAACGTGGCGCGCTTGTCGCCCTCTTCCACGGTTACCTCACGCAGGATGCGGATGAACTTCTTGGCTGCGTCCTGTTCTTCCAGGCCAGCAGACTGAATCAGGAATACAAAAGGACCGGCGCTGCCATCCATGATCGGCACTTCCGAGGCGGAGAGCTCGACGTAGGCGTTATCGATGCCCAGGCCCGCCATGGCGGAGAGCAGGTGCTCGACCGTATCGACCTTGACGTCACCGTTGACCAGCGTCGTCGACATGGTTGTCTCGCCGACGTTGGCCGCACGCGCAGGGATTTCGACCACAGGGTCGAGGTCGGCGCGGCGGAAGACGATGCCGGTGTCAACAGGTGCAGGCTTGAGGGTCAGGTAAACCTTCTCCCCGGAGTGCAGACCGACACCTGTGGCACGGATGGTATTCTTCAGGGTGCGTTGTTTAATCATGGCATTGGCCGCTTCAGCGCAAATTGCGAACAGGTATCAACAAAGGCTGGGGATGATAACAGACCCAACCTTTGATGAATACCAATCACCTTTATACCCCTGATAAATTCCATTAATCAGCCTGACGACGCAGGAAAGCCGGGATATCGAGGTAGTCCAGGTCGTCCTGAGGGTTCAGTTTAGCGGCTGCGGCAGCACCTGCATGGGCCTGGTTGCGCATCACGGTCGGGCGCTCCAGGTCACGGTAGTTGACCGCTGGCTGCTCCTGACGAACCGGTGCAGGGTTGGATGCTTCGTACGCCTGCTGAGCGGTCTGCAGGGTGTTGTCCACCACTTTGACCGGCTTCTCGATGCGCGCGCCCAGGCCAGTGGCCACAACGGTCACGTGCAGTTCGTCGCGCATATCCGGGTCGATCACGGTGCCGACCTTGACCATGGCGTGGTCAGAGGCGAAGGCTTCGATGATGCTACCCACGTCGGAGTACTCACCCAGCGACAGGTCCGGGCCTGCGGTGATGTTCACCAGGATGCCGCGGGCGCCCTGCAGGTTGACGTCTTCCAGCAGCGGGTTGCGGATGGCAGCCTCAGTGGCTTCACGCGCACGGTTCGGGCCGCTGGCGCAACCAGTACCCATCATGGCCATGCCCATTTCACCCATCACGGTGCGCACGTCGGCGAAGTCGACGTTGATCATGCCCGGACGCTTGATGATGTCGGAGATACCGCGCACGGCACCGGCCAGAACATCGTCAGCCTTGGCGAACGCCGACAGCAGGCTGGCATCCTTGCCCAGGATGGTCAGCAGCTTCTCGTTGGGGATGGTGATCAACGAGTCGACGCTTTCGGCCAGCATGCGGATGCCTTCATCGGCGATCTGCATACGTTTGCGGCCCTCGAACGGGAACGGACGGGTCACCACGGCTACGGTGAGGATGCCCATTTCCTTGGCCACTTCGGCAATGATCGGCGCTGCACCGGTACCGGTACCGCCACCCATGCCAGTGGTGATGAACACCATGTTGGTGCCCTGCAGCACTTCAGCGATGCGCTCACGGTCTTCCAGCGCGGCCTGACGGCCGACTTCCGGATTGGCACCGGCACCCAGGCCCTTGGTCACACCAGTGCCCAATTGCAGGATGGTACGCGCACCGATGTTTTTCAGCGCTTGAGCATCAGTGTTGGCGCAAATGAATTCCACGCCTTCGATGCTGCTCTTGACCATGTGGTTGACGGCGTTGCCGCCACCACCACCAACGCCGATCACCTTGATGACCGGGCTTTGCGGGACGTTGTCTACGAGCTCGAACATTTTCCCTCTCCTTACAGTTCTCTAGTTGTTGCGCCTACCACTACTGCTTTGAAACTTAGAAGTTGCCCTGGACCCACTTCTTGAAGCGCTCAAGTACTGGGGCCTTCGGTTCATCGCCATAGCTGTTGTTGCTGCTGTTGCTGTTACCGGTCAGGACCATGTCCTCGGACTGCTTCAGCAGGCCGTAGGTGAGCAGGCCCACGCCGGTGGAATAGATCGGGTTGCGCACCACGTCGCTCAGCCCACGAACGCTGTGCGGTACGCCCAGGCGTACCGGCATGTGGAAGATTTCCTCAGCCAGTTCCACGGCACCTTCCATCTTCGCGGTGCCGCCGGTGAGGACGATGCCGGCCGGCACCAGGTCCTCGTAGCCGCTGCGGCGCAGCTCGGCCTGGATCAGGGTGAAGAGCTCGTCGTAACGTGGCTCCACCACCTCGGCCAGGGCCTGGCGCGACAGCTCGCGCGGTGGGCGGTCGCCCACGCTCGGCACTTTGATGGTCTCGCCGGCACCGGCCAGTTTGGCCAGGGCGCAGGCGTAGCGGATCTTGATTTCTTCGGCGTACTGGGTCGGGGTACGCAGGGCCATGGCGATGTCGTTGGTCACCTGGTCACCGGCAATCGGGATGACTGCGGTGTGACGGATGGCGCCTTCGGTGAAGATGGCGATGTCGGTGGTGCCACCACCGATGTCCACCAGGCACACGCCCAGCTCTTTTTCATCGTCGGTCAGCACCGAGTACGCCGAGGCCAGTTGCTCGAGGATGATGTCGTCGATTTCCAGGCCACAGCGGCGTACGCATTTCTCGATGTTCTGCGCCGCATTCACTGCGCAGGTGACCACGTGAACCTTGGCTTCCAGGCGCACGCCCGACATGCCCAGTGGCTCGCGCACGCCTTCCTGATTGTCGATCACGTAGTCCTGCGGCAGGGTGTGCAGCACACGCTGGTCGGCCGGAATGGCCACGGCCTGGGCGGCGTCGAGTACACGCTCCAGGTCGGCCAGGCTGACCTCGCGGTCGCGGATGGCGACGATGCCGTGGGAGTTCAGGCTGCGGATGTGGTTGCCGGCCACGCCAACGAAGGCCGAGTGGATACGGCAGCCGGCCATCAGCTGCGCTTCTTCCACCGCGCGCTGGATCGACTGAACGGTGGACTCGATGTTCACCACCACGCCTTTCTTCAGGCCACGGGACGGATGGGTACCGATCCCGACGATTTCCAGGGTGCCGTCTTCGCCCACTTCGCCCACCAGCGCCACCACCTTGGAGGTGCCAATGTCCAGCCCGACGATCATTTTGCCGCTATGCGCGTTTGCCATGGTCCTGCCTCTCTCTAATTCTTCGCAACGGCGGGTTGGGCCGTCGTCGGTGCAATCGGTTCCCGCCAACCAACGGCAAGTCCGTTGGAATAACGCAGATCAATGCGGGCGATAGTGGTGATCTGGTCTTTGAGTGTTTTGTCGTAAATGGCAATGAAACGGCGCATCTTCTCCACCAGATGGTCGCGCCCCAGCAGCAGCTCGATGCCTGGCCCGGCGCTGCTCGCGCCAGTGGTCAGGAACCAGCTGCCTCGCTCGCGCAGCTCCAGGCGAGCGATGGAAAAGCCCAGGGGGCGCAGCATCTGGCTCAATACCTGATACTGCTGCATGACTTGTTGCTGAGCACGTTGCGGCCCGACCAGCTGCGGCAGGTGCTCATAGTTGGCCAGTTCACGCGGGGTAAAGGCCTGGCCCTGGTTGTTGAGCAAGGCTTCGTCACCCCAGCGTGCCACCGGCAGCTGCTCTTCCAGGCGGATCACCACCTCGTCGGGCCACACCCGGCGCACTTCGGCGTGGGCGATCCATGGCATCTGTTCGAGTTCCGCACGCATCGCCGGCAGGTCGACGCTGAAGAAACTCGCCGCCACGTAGGGCGCGATACGCTGCTGCACCGATTGCTGGCTGATGTAGCTGAGGTCACCCTGCACGTCGATCTTGGTGATCGGCCGGTCGGCATACGGCATCAGGCGAATGGCACCCTCATAAGCACCAAAGCCGGCCGCCACCAGCAGCACCGGCCACAGCAGGCGTTTGAGGCCGCCCAGGCTTGGACGCGGCAGGCGCGCCGATACGGGCTCGTCGGCCACCAGCCGGCTGGCACCACGCGGTACCGGCTTACTACGGCCGGTAACGGGTTGCTGCTGACGTATCATCGCGCCTTGCATGGTTATTAACCTCGCGTCGCCACGCTTTCAGCCAGGATTGCCAGCACCAGTTGCTGGAAGTCCAGGCCTGCCGCGCGGGCCGCCATGGGCACCAGGCTATGATCAGTCATGCCAGGTGCGGTGTTGACTTCGAGCAGCCAGAACCGGCCCTGCTCGTCCTGCATCACGTCCAGACGCCCCCAGCCTTCGATGCCAATGGCATCACAGGCGCGTGCGGTCAGGTCGATCAGTTCCTGTTCCTTGACGCTATCCAGGCCGCACGGGATGCGGTACTGGGTATCGTTGGCGATGTACTTGGCGTCGTAGTCGTAGAACACATGCGGCGTACCCAGGGCGATCGGCGGCAGCACCTGACCGCGCAAGACCGCGATGGTGAACTCCGGACCGTGGATCCACTGTTCCACCAGTACCTGGGAATCGTATTTGGCGGCGTCCTGCCAGGCAGCGACCAGTTCCTGGGTGCTGTTCACCTTGGCCATGCCGATGCTAGAGCCTTCATGGGCGGGTTTGACGATAAGCGGGAAGCCCAGTTCCGTACTGGCCTGCAGACAATCGCTTTCACTCGCCAACACGGCGTGGCGCGGGGTGGGAATACCCAGGCTCTGCCACACCTGCTTGGTGCGCAACTTGTCCATGGCCAGCGCAGAGGCAAGGATACCGCTGCCGGTGTAGGGAATCCCCAGGCATTCCAGGAGCCCTTGCATGCTGCCGTCTTCACCGCCACGGCCGTGGAGGATGATGAAGGCGCGGTCGATCTTCTCGCGTTGCAGGCGGTCGAGCAGGTCGTCACCCACATCGATGGCGACCACGTCGACACCGGCAGTGGTCAGGGCATCGATCACCGCAGCGCCGGACTTCAGCGAGACTTCACGCTCGGCGCTCTTGCCACCGTACAGCACGGCGACACGGCCGAACGCCTTGACGTCCAGGGTCGAGTGCAGCTTTTCGTAGGCGCTGGTCATTTCGACTTCTCCTGCTTGGCGCCAGCGAACAGCGGGCTTTTCATCAATTGCGGGGCCAGGCCGCCGACATCACCGGCACCTTGGCAGATCAGGATGTCACCGGCACGCAGCAGTGGTTTCACCAACGGTGCCAGCTCAGCGCCACGTTCGATGTAGATCGGGTCCAGCTTGCCGCGCTGGCGGATGCTATGGCACAGCTGGCGGCTGTCGGCACCAGGGATCGGCTCTTCGCCGGCCGGGTAGACCTCCATCAGCAGTAGCACGTTGGCATCACCCAGCACCTGGACGAAATCGTCGTACAGGTCGCGGGTGCGGCTGTAGCGGTGCGGCTGGTAGACGATCACCAGGCGGCGGCTTGGCCACCCCCCCCGCACGGCCTTGATCACCGCCGCCACTTCGGTCGGGTGGTGGCCGTAGTCGTCGACCAGCATCACGCTGCCGCCTTCGACCGGCAGTTCGCCATACACCTGGAAGCGTCGGCCGACACCCTGGAAGCCGGACAGCCCCTGGATGATGGCCTCGTCGGTGATGCCTTCGTCAGTGGCGATGGCAATGGTGGCAAGGGCATTGAGCACGTTGTGGTTGCCGGGCATGTTCACCGACACCTCAAGTGGCTCGCGGTCCCGACGCAGCACGGTGAAGTGCGTTTGCATGCCCTGCTGGCGCACGTTGATGGCGCGGATATCGGCCTCTTCGCTGAAGCCATAGGTCACGGTCGGGCGCTTCACCTGCGGCAGGATCTCGCGCACCACCGGGTCGTCCAGGCACATCACGGCCAAGCCGTAGAACGGCAGGTTGTGCAGGAACTCGACGAAGGTTTTCTTCAGCTTGTTGAAGTCACCTTCATAGGTCGCCATGTGGTCGGCGTCGATGTTGGTGACCACGGCCACCATGGGCTGCAGGTGCAGGAAGCTGGCATCGCTTTCATCCGCTTCGGCGATCAGGTAGCGGCTGGTGCCCAACTGGGCATTGGTACCGGCAGCGGTCAGGCGGCCACCGATGACGAAGGTCGGGTCCAGGCCGCCGGCCGCGAACACCGAGGCCAGCAGGCTGGTGGTGGTGGTCTTGCCGTGGGTACCGGCTACGGCCACACCATGGCGATAGCGCATCAGTTCGGCGAGCATCTCGGCGCGCGGCACTACCGGAATGCGGCGCTCCAGGGCGGTGGCCACTTCGGGGTTGGCCGGGTTGATGGCGCTGGACACCACCAGCACATCGGCGGTGGCAGCGTTCTCGGCGCGGTGGCCGACGAAGATCTCGGCACCGAACGATTCCAGGCGCTCAGTCACCGGCGAGGCTTTCAGGTCGGAACCGGACACTTCATAGCCCAGGTTCAGCAACACTTCGGCAATACCGCACATGCCCACGCCGCCGATACCGACGAAGTGGATACGGCGGATACGGCCCATCTTCGGCTGGGGCATGGCTTTCTGGCTCTCAACCATGGGCCACCTCCAGGCAGATATCGACCACGGTGCTGGTTGCGGCAGGTTTGGCCAGGCGCCGTGCGGTGCCTGCCATGACGTTGAGTTTTTCGGGTTGCATCAGCACCTCGTTCAGGCGTTCAGCGAGCTGCGCTGCGCCAGTTGTCGCTTGTGGCATCAGGAAGGCAGCGCCTTCTCGAGCCAGATATTGGGCGTTGTGGGTCTGGTGATCGTCGATGGCGTGGGGCAAAGGCACCAGCATCGAGGGCAGGCCTGCTGCCGCCAGTTCGCTGACGGTCAGGGCACCGGCCCGGCACACCACCATGTCGGCCCAGCCATAGGCTTGGGCCATGTCCTTGATAAAGGGCTCTACCTGAGCCTCGACGCCCGCCTCGTGATAACGCTCGGCGGTAATCGGCGCGTGTTGCTTGCCGGCCTGGTGGAACACCTCTGGCCGCAGGGTGGCGGGCACTTCGGACAGGGCCTTAGGCAACAATTTGTTCAATGGTTCCGCACCCAGGCTGCCACCGAGCACCAACAGGCGTGCACGGCGCTCGGCCAGGGGTGCGCGTTGCGCATCCATGAACAACTCCGGGCGCACCGGGTTGCCGGTGGTACGACGCTTGTCGCTGGCCTCGAAGGTGTTCGGGAAAGCTTCGCAGACCCGCGCCGAGAGCGGCACCAGCAGCCGATTGGCGGTACCTGCACGCGCGTTCTGTTCGTGGATCACCAGCGGCACGCCACACAGCCGCGCGGCCACACCGCCAGGGCCGGTCACGTAGCCACCAAAGCCCAGTACGCATACCGGCTTGAGCTGGCGAATGATGCGCCGAGCCTGCAGCACGGCCTTGACCAGGGTGAACGGCGCCTTGAGCAGCGACAGTTTGCTTTTGCCGCGCAGGCCGCTGACCTGAATCAGGTGCAGTGGCAAGCCAGCCTGTGGCACCAGCTCGTTTTCAATGCCACGCGGGGTGCCCAGCCAGTGCACGCTGTAACCGCGCGCCTGGAACTCCCGCGCGCAGGCCAGGGCCGGGAACACGTGCCCCCCGGTGCCGCCAGCCATGATCAGTACGTTCTTGCCGTCAGCGGCCATGACTGGTCTCCTCGGCAAAATCGCTTTCGCTGAATTCGTGTTCCTCGCTGCCCAGGTGCGTACGGCTTTCCCACTCGATGCGCAGCAACAAGCCCACGCAGGCGCAGCAGATCACCAGCGAGCTGCCCCCGTAACTGAGGAACGGCAGGGTCAGGCCTTTGGTCGGCAGCAGGCCGACGTTCACGCCGATGTTGATCAGGAACTGGCCAATCCACAGGAAGGCCAGGCCAAACGCCACATACGCAGCAAAGAACTGCTTGGCTTTTTCGGCCCAAAGGCCGATGTACAGGGCACGCACGGTGACGAACACGAACAGTGCGATGGTCACCAGCGAACCGACGACGCCCAGTTCCTCGGCCAATACCGAGAACACGAAGTCGGTGTGCGCTTCGGGCAGGTAAAACTGCTTCTGCACGCTGTTGCCCAGGCCAACGCCCAGCCACTCGCCACGCCCGAAGGCAATCAGCGCCTGGGTCAACTGGTAGCCAGAACCGAACTGGTCGGACCATGGGTCGGTAAAGGTAATAAGCCGCGCCATCCGGTACGGCTGCGCCTGTACCAGTACGAACACCGCCAGCACCGCCAACACCACCATCAGACTGAAGCGGAACAGCCCCACCCCACCCAGGAACAGCATGGCCGCCGCGGCGCCCATCATTACCACGGTGGCGCCAAAGTCCGGTTCCATCAGCAACAGGGCAGCCATGGGCAGCAGCACGATGAACGGTTTGAAAAAGCCCATCCAGGTCTCGCGTACCTCGGTTTGCCGACGTACCAGGTAACCGGCCAGGTAGACGACCACGAACACCTTGGCGATTTCCGAAGGCTGCACGTTGAAAAAGCTGAAGCCGATCCAGCGCATCGAACCGTTCACCTCACGGCCGATACCCGGCACCAGCACCAACACCAGCAGGCCGAAGGCGCCCAGCAGCATCATGAAGCCCATGCGCTGCCAGGTGGCGATCGGTACCAGCATGGTCGCGCCACAGGCCACCAGGCCCAGGAACACGTACACCAGGTGGCGGAACATGTGATAAAGCGGGTTGCCCGACTGCACCGCAGCCACTTCCGACGACGCCGAGGTGATCATCACCAGGCCCAGGCCCAGCAAGGCCAGGCAGCCGGCGAGCAGCGGGAAGTCCAGGTCGATGCCCCGGCCGCTGATCAGCGGCGACGGGTAGGGCTTGAAGATGCCGAAGATCATGCAAGGCCTCCCGCTGCCTGGGCGAACAGGCGCCCGCGTTCTTCGAAGTTCTTGAACATGTCGAGGCTGGCACATGCGGGCGACAACAGCACGGCATCGCCGGCCTGAGCCAGTTCGGCACACTGTTGCACGGCGTCAGCGAGGGTCTTGACCCGTACCAGTGGCACGTCATCACCCAGGGCCTCGGCCAGGCGCTCGGCATCACGGCCAAGCAGTACAACGGCCCGGCAGAAGCGCTTGACCGGCTCACGCAAGGCCGTGAACTCGGCACCTTTGCCGTCGCCACCGGCGATCAATACCAGTTTGCCTTCGATATCGGCACCCAGGCCTTCGATGGCGGCCAAGGCTGCACCGACGTTGGTGGCCTTGGAATCGTCGTACCAGTTCACGCCATTGCGCTCACGCACCCACTGGCAGCGATGGGCCAGGCCACCGAACTCGCGCAGGGCTTCGAGCATGGGCTCGAACGGCAGGCCTGCTGCATGCCCCAGGGCCAACGCCGCCAAGGCATTGCTCTGGTTGTGCGCACCGCGAATCTTCAGTTCACGCGCTGGCATCAGCGCCTGGAACTCGAATGCCAGGTATTTCTCGCCATCCACTTCGCGCAGGCCGAAGGCCTTGAAGTCCGGCTGGTTGAGGCCGAAGGTCCAGCACGGGCGGCCTTCCACCGGCAGCGGTCGGCTCAGGGCGTCCTGACGGTTGACCACGACCTGCTTCGCGCCGCGGAAAATCCGATGCTTGGCCAGGTGGTAGGCCGGCAGGCCGCTGTAGCGGTCCATATGGTCTTCGCTGATGTTCAGTACGGTGGCCACTTCAGCATTGAGCTGGTCAGTGGTTTCCAGCTGGAAGCTGGACAGCTCCAGCACGTACAGCTCGACGTCATCGGCCAGCAGGTCCAGCGCCGGGGTACCGAGGTTACCACCCACCGCTACACGCTTGCCCGCCTTGGCGGCCATTTCGCCGACCAGGGTAGTGACAGTGCTCTTGGCGTTGGAGCCGCTGATGGCAATGATCGGCGCTTTGGCGTTGCGGGCGAACAGTTCGATGTCACCGGACAGTTTCACGCCACGCGCAGCAGCCTGCTGCAGGGCTGGCGTGGCCAGGGCCAGGCCAGGGCTTACGTACAGCTCGTTGGCGCGGCACAGGAAGTCCACGTCCAGTTCACCACAACGCACTTCCACCTGCGGGTAATCACGGCGCAGGGTGTCCAGTTCCGGCGGTTGCTCGCGGGTGTCAGCGACCGCAAAGGCAATGCCCCGGTTCGCCAGGAAGCGAACCAGGGACATGCCGCTCTTGCCGAGGCCGACAACGATGCGGAATTGGTCGGAAGCGATCAAAGACACGCTCATCTACCTCAGTTTCAGGGTTGCAAGGCCGATCAGCACCAGGATCACGGTGATGATCCAGAAGCGGACGATCACACGTGGCTCTGGCCAGCCCTTGAGTTCAAAGTGGTGGTGGATCGGCGCCATGCGGAACACGCGCTTGCCGGTCAGCTTGAAGGAGGCGACCTGGATCACCACCGACAAGGTTTCCATGACGAAGATGCCGCCCATGATGAACAGGACGATTTCCTGGCGAACGATGACCGCGATGGTGCCCAGCGCCGCGCCCAGTGCCAGCGCACCGACGTCGCCCATGAACACTTGCGCCGGGTAGGTGTTGAACCACAGGAAGCCCAGGCCCGCACCGATCAGCGCGCCGCAGAACACGATGAGTTCACCCGAGCCCGGCACGTAAGGGATCAGCAGGTATTCAGCGAACTTCACGTTACCCGACAGGTAGCAGAAGATGCCCAGGGCACCGCCGACCATCACCGTCGGCATGATTGCCAGGCCGTCGAGGCCGTCGGTGAGATTGACCGCGTTGCTGGAGCCAACGATGACGAAGTAGGTCAGCACCACGAAGCCGATGCCCAGCGGGATGGTGACGTCCTTGATGAACGGCAGGATCAACGTCGTCTCGACGCTGGTCGGCGCGGTCTTGTACAGGAACACGGCCGCAGCCAGGCCGAACACCGACTGCCAGAAGTACTTCCAGCGGCTTGGCAGGCCACGCGAGTTCTTTTCGATCACCTTGCGGTAGTCGTCGACCCAACCGATGGCACCGAACGCCAGGGTCACGATCAGCACCACCCACACGTAGCGGTTGGATAGATCAGCCCACAGCAGGGTGCTGATGGCGATGGCCGACAGGATCAATGCGCCACCCATGGTCGGGGTGCCGGACTTGGACAGGTGCGATTGCGGGCCGTCGTTACGCACGGCCTGGCCGATCTGACGAATTTGCAGGGTACGGATCATCCACGGCCCCAGCCACAGCGCCAGGGACAACGCGGTCAGTACACCAAGAATCCCGCGCAGGGACAGGTACTGGAAGACCGCGAAGCCTTTGTGGAACTGTTGCAGATACTCGGCCAACAGCAGCAGCATTAATGTTTCTCCCCGCTGGCACCGCACAATGCCGCCACGACGTTTTCCATCGCAGCGCTGCGCGAGCCCTTGATCAAGATAGTGGTGTCGCTGGCACTTTCGGCGCTAACGGCGTCGATCAGCTCAGCTTGAGTAGCGAAATGACGGCCATTGGCGCCGAACGCCTTGACCGCATATGTCATGTTGGAACCCACTGCGTACAGGGCATCGACCTTGCCACGCGCGTAGTCACCCACCTGACGGTGGCCTTCTTCCGCCCATTGCCCCAGTTCGCCGATATCTCCAAGCACCAGGACGGTGCGCCCGGAAAAGCCGGCGAGTATATCAATGGCCGCGCACATGGAGGTGGGATTTGCGTTGTAACTGTCGTCGATTACCCGCACACCGTTCGTCGCGATCTGCGCCACGGTGCGGCCCTTGACCGGTTGTACCGCAGCCAGGCCGGCGGCGATGCCGCTAAGGCTCAGACCAACGGCATGGGCGGCAGCCGCAGCGGCCAAGGCGTTGCTGACGTTGTGGGTACCCAGCAGGTTCAACTGCACCGGTACGCTGCCATCAGGCCCATGCAGGGTGAACGACGGGCAGCCCCGGGCATCACGGCCGATATGACTGGCATGGAAGTCTGCCTGCGGGTTATCCAGTGCAAAGGTGAAAATGCGGTGGTTGCCGGCACGCTCGCGCCAGATGTCGAACGCCTTGTCAGACAGGTTGAGGATGGCAGTCCCGCCCTCGCCCAGGCCTTCGAGAATCTCGCCCTTGGCTTCAACGATCTTTTCCGGCCCGCCGAACTCGCCAACGTGGGCGGTACCGGCATTGTTGATGATGACCACCTGAGGCTTCGTCAGGCCGACGGTGTAGCGGATTTCACCGATGCGCGAGGCGCCCAGCTCGATCACCGCCGCGCTGTGCTCAGGGGCGATCTCCAACAGGGTCAGCGGCGCGCCAAGGTCGTTGTTCAGGTTGCCACGGGTGGCATGCACCAGGCCACGGGTACGCAGGATGCTGGCGAGCATTTCCTTGACGGTGGTCTTGCCGCTGGAACCGGTAATGGCAACAACAGGCTTGTCGAAGGCAGCACGGTTCAAGGCGCCGAGTTGACCGAGCGCTACCCGGCAATCCTTGACCCGCAATTGCGGCAGGTCGACACCGGCCACTTCACGCTCGACCAGGGCAGCGACTGCGCCTTTGGCCTTCACATCGGCCAGGTAGTCATGGCCATCGAAACGCGGACCGGCCAAGGCGACGAACAATTGCCCGGCGCTGACGCTGCGGCTGTCGATGCTGACACCGGTGAAGGTGGCGTCGCCACCGATTTGTTGACCACTCAGTGCTGTGGTCAGCTGGCTGAGTGACAGCGGCTTAAGCATGTGGAGCCTCCCAGGCTGCAAGTGCCTTCTCGGCTTCGGTCAGGTCGGAGAAGTCATGGCGCTGGCCATTGATCTCCTGGTAATCCTCGTGCCCCTTGCCGGCCAGCACGATCACGTCGTTGGCAGCAGCGGTGGCAATCAGGTGCGCGATGGCTTCACCACGGCCTGCGACGAACTCGACCTCGGCAGGATTGGCGAAACCGGGGCGAATGTCGTCGAAAATGCGCAGCGGGTCTTCGGTACGCGGGTTGTCATCGGTGACCAGGACGCGGTCGGCCAGGCGCTCGGCCACTTCGGCCATCAGCGGGCGCTTGCCGCGATCACGGTCGCCACCGCAGCCGAACAGGCACAGCAGCTTGCCGTGGGCGTGCGGGCGCAGGGCTTCGAGCACTTTCTCGAGAGCGTCCGGGGTGTGCGCGTAGTCGACCACCACCAGCGGCTTGTCGCCGCCACCCAGGCGCTGCATGCGGCCTACCGGCCCTTGCAGTTGCGGGGTGACCTTGAGAATTTCGTCCAGCGAATAGTCCAGCGCCAGCAGCGTCGCCACGGCAGCCAGCATGTTGCTCAGGTTGAAGCGGCCCAGCAACTGGCTGCGCAGGGCGCGCTCACCCTGGGCAGTGACCAGGGTGGCACGCACACCATCGTCATTGAACACGGCTTCGCGGCAGAACAGCGAAGCGTCCGCGTTTTCCAGGCTGTAGCTAAGCAGCCGGGTCTCGATATGATCGACACTCGGGCGCCGGGCAAAGTCGTCGGCCAGGCGACGCCCGAAGGCGTCATCCAGGTTGACCACCTGACAACGCAGGCTCGGCCAGGCGAACAGCTTGGCCTTGGCGGCCTCATAGGCCTCCATGCTGCCGTGATAATCGAGGTGGTCGCGGGACAGGTTGGTCATCACCGCGATGTCGAATTCCAGTGCGGCAACCCGGCCTTGCTCCAGGGCATGGGAGGAAACCTCCATGGCCACTGCCTTGGCGCCACCTTTCTTGAGGTCGTTGAGGGTCGACTGCACGGCGATCGGGTCGGGCGTGGTCAGGCGGCCGCTCTGCAGCTCACCGTAGAAGCCGGTCCCCAGGGTGCCAATCAGGCCACAGCGCTGGCCGAGCAGGTCGAGCGCCTGAGCCACCAGTTGGGTAACGCTGGTCTTTCCGTTGGTGCCGGTCACCCCCACCAGGTTCAACTGGCGGCTGGGTTCGCCATAGAAGCGCCCGGCAATATCGGACAACTGAGCGATCAGGCCTTTGACCGGAATCAGCGGCACATCGGTCAGCGGCAGCACGTTGGCGCCCTGCTCTTCATAGGCCACGGCAGCGGCGCCACGGGCCAGGGCATCGGCAATATGCTCGCGACCATCGACCTTGGCGCCCGGCACGGCCAGGAACAGGTCACCCGGGCGTACATTTCGGCTGTCCAGGGTCAGCTCACGAATCAGCGGGTCACGGCTGGCGTGGGCGAACAGTTTGCTTAATGGCATTGTCATTATCCACGCCCTCCCTTGGCGTCTGCTGCATTGACTTGCGATTGCCCGGCGGGGGCTGCTGGCGCAGGTGGCGGCAGGTTGTCTGGCGGTACGTTCATCAAACGCAGGGTGCCGGACATGACCTTGCTGAATACCGGCGCCGAAACCAGGCCACCGAAGTAGCCGCCTTTGCCCGGCTCGTCGATGACCACAACGATGGCGTAGCGCGGGTCGCTCATCGGACCGAAGCCGGCGAACAGCGAGCGGTAGGCGTTTTCGGTGTAGCCCTTGGAACCCACGGTGGCCTTACGCGCGGTACCGGACTTGCCGGCCACGTGATAGAACGGCACCTGGGCGCGGAACACGCCACGCGGCGCTTCGATCACCTGCTGCAGCATGCCCTGAACGGTTTCGGCGGTTTCCTTTGGAATGGCCTGCACAGCGTCCGGCGCCTTGTCGACCTTGAGGATCGACAGCGGCACCATCTTGCCGTCGTTGGCCAGCGCCGCGTAGGCATGCACCAGTTGCAAGGCGGTCACCGACACGCCATAGCCATAGGACAAGGTTGCGGTCTCGGCCTTGCGCCACTCGCGGTGGTTAGGCAAGTTACCGACGCGCTCACCCGGGAAGCCAAGGCCGGTGTACTGACCCAGGCCGACCTGGGACATGACGCGGTAGATCGCCTCACCGCCAATATCGAAGGCGATCTTGCTCATGCCGACGTTACTGGAGTTGATCAGGATGCCGGTCAGGTCGAGGATCGGGCCTTCACTGCGCGACACGTCCTTGATGGTGTAGCGGCCGATCTGCAGGCTGCCCGGGTACACCTCGACCTTATCGGTCGGTTTCCAGCGACCGCTCTGCAGCGCCGCACTCATGGAGATCGGCTTGACCGTGGAGCCCGGCTCGAACACGTCGATGATCGCCCGGTTACGCATGGCGGCCGGGAACATGCTGCGGCGGTTGTTGGGGTTGTAGGTCGGCTGGTTGACCATGGCCAGGACCTCACCGGTCTTGACGTCCATGATCACCAGGCTGCCGGCCTTGGCGTCCTGTTCGGCAATGGCGTTGCGCAGTTCGCGGGTGGCCAGGTACTGCAGGCGCAGGTCTATCGACAACGCCAAGGTCTTACCGGCCTTGGCGTTCTTGGTTACCTGGATGTCTTTGATCAGCCTGCCGCGCCGGTCCTTGATCACCTGGCGCTTGCCGGGCACGCCGGCCAGCCACTCGTCGTAGGCCAGCTCGACACCTTCGCGACCATGGTCGTCGAGGTCGGTGAAGCCGACCATGTGCGCGGTGACATCACCGGCCGGGTAGAAGCGACGGAATTCTTCCAGGCCGTACACACCGGGCACTTTCAGGTCGAGCACATGCTGGCCCTGCTCCGGGGTCAGGCCGCGGACCAGGTAGATGAATTCCTTGTTGGCTTGCTGGGTCAGGCGCTCGGCCAACTGCTGCGGGTTTTGCCCAAGCGCTGCGGCCAACTGCGGCCAGCGGTCTTTGGACGCCTGCATTTCCTTGGGGTTTGCCCACAGGGTGGTAACCGGGGTGCTCACGGCCAGCGGTTCACCGTTGCGGTCGGTAATCAGGCCACGGTGCGCCGGAATAGGGATATGACGCAGGCTGCGCGCGTCGCCCTGCCCCTTGAGGAAGTCACGGTCAACGACCTGCAAATCGATGATGCGCCAGCAAATGGCACCGACCATAATGGCCAGCAGCCCGATCACCACGCGGAAGCGCCACGGGTAGAGTGCGCCTTCGAGCTTCATCATGGCGCCACCATCCGTACTTCGTCAGCCGAAGGTACGCGCATCTTCAACTGCTCGGAAGCCAGGTTCTCGATACGGCTGGCAGCAGTCCAGGTGCTCTGTTCAAGAATCAGGCGCCCCCACTCGGCCTGGGCCTTGTCACGCTCGTTCAGCTCGCCGTACAAGGTGTTGAGCAACTGACGGTTCCAGTGCGCGCTGTAGGACACGGCTATAGCCGAAACCAGCACGGCAACGAACAGCAGAAGCATCAGGAAGCTTCCGCCTGGCAAGGGTTTGGCAAACAGCCTGCTCACCGCAGCTTCTCCGCCACGCGCATCACGGCGCTACGCGACCGTGGGTTGGCCTTGAGCTCGGCTTCGGAGGCGAACTGGGCCTTGCCGATGAGCTTGATTTTCGGCTCGAAGGCCTTGTGCTGTACCGGCAGGTTGCGCGGCAGGTTGTCGGCCTCGCCCTTGACCAGCTTGCGCATGAACAGCTTGACGATACGGTCTTCCAGCGAGTGGAAGCTGATCACCGCCAGGCGGCCACCGACTTCGAGGGCATCGAGCGCGGCCTCAAGGCCGGCTTCCAGGTCACCCAGTTCGTTGTTGACGTGAATGCGAAGGCCCTGGAAGGCACGGGTAGCCGGGTTCTTGCCTTTTTCCCAGGCAGGGTTGGCCACCTTGAGTACTTCCGCCAGGTCGGCGGTACGGGTGAAAGGCTCCTTCTCGCGGCGCTCGACCACGGCACGCGCCATGCGGCCGGCGAAGCGCTCTTCACCGTATTCCTTGAAGACGCGGGCAATTTCTTCCACCGGCGCGGTGGCGATGAACTCGGCGGCACTGATGCCTTGGGCCGGATTCATGCGCATGTCCAGCGGGCCGTCATTGAGGAAGCTGAAACCACGCTCGGGGTCATCCAGTTGCGGTGACGACACGCCAAGGTCCAGCAACACGCCGCTGACCTTGCCGTGCAGACCGCGCTCGGCCACTTCCGCGCCCAGCTCGGCAAAGCTGCGCTGCACAATGACAAAGCGGCCGTCTTCGGCCGCCAGCGCTTGCCCCGTGGCAATCGCCTGTGGATCTTTATCGAAGCCCAGCAGCCGCCCTTGCGGCCCGAGCTTGCTGAGAATCAGCCGGCTGTGTCCGCCACGGCCAAAGGTGCCGTCCAGATAGCAACCGTCGGCGCGCAGGGCCAATGCCTCGACAGCTTCGTCGAGCAGGACGGTAATGTGGTTGAAGCCGCTATCTATGGTCACAGGATCAGGTCACGCAATTCGTCGGGCATGGCACCCGGTTGTTGAATAGCTGCAAGGTCGGCTGCCGAAACCGCGTTCCAGGCATCTTCATCCCACAGCTGGAATTTGTTCAGTTGCCCCACCAGCATCGCCTTCTTGTCGAGCTTGGCGTACTCACGCAGGCGGGGCGGCACCAGGAAACGCCCACTGCCATCGAGCTCCAGGTCAACCGCATTACCGATCAGCAAACGCTGCAGGCGACGGTTTTCCTCACGCAACGACGGCAAGGCACGCAACTTGGCTTCTATCTGTTCCCACTCATCGAGGGGATAAACACACAAGCAGGGGTCCACGGCGTCGATGGTCACGATCAGTTGACCATTGCAACGCGAATCGAGCTCGTCACGGTACCGGCTCGGCATGGCGAGACGTCCCTTAGCATCGAGGCTGACGGCGTTGGCTCCGCGGAACACGGCTGCGATTCCCCACAATGTTAGCTTTTTTGTGCCAGAAAACCCACTTCATCCCACTTTCTGCCACTTGCGCACACTATAGGAATCCGCCCGCAGCACCGTCAAGGCACGTTCATAAGGAAAAGCCTTACAGGACCGAGATTTAGCGCGTTAAGAGAAGGTGGAAGCACTACCAAGAAGAAAAAAAGACGAGAAAAATCAAACCCACGCAAGCGAATGGAGTTCGAAGTTAAAGTGATTTATCAAGAGTAAGATTTTTTCGGTATTACCAGAGAGGATCTGCTATCGAATGAAGCAGAGAAGGAAAGGTGGAGAGTCGATCTGTAAGCCGGGTTTTGTCGAGGACAGTCATTCCTCTACGACGGCCATCACTGGACGCCTCTAGCAACCTACCCGGTTCCGACGCGGGCCACGCCTGATGGAACCCTATTTGGTCTTGCTCCGAGTGGGGTTTACCTAGCCACGCACTGTTGCCAGCCGTGCGGTGCGCTCTTACCGCACCTTTTCACCCTTACCGGCACCGAAGTGCTTAGGCGGTTATTTTCTGTGGCACTTTCCGTAGGCTCACGCCTCCCAGGCGTTACCTGGCACTCTGCCCTATGGAGCCCGGACTTTCCTCCCCCTGCTGCTCACACAACAAAAGTTGCGGAACAAAAGCAGGCAGCGACTGTCCGATCGACTCTCCGCCGACAAGGTTACCGGCACGCGCGCCCGAGAACAAGCAATACCGGCATTTATATCAATTTGCCACTATTCGGCTTTCTGCTTTTCAAGGGCAAGTTGATACAACAGGTTCTTGCGCACCCCGGTAATTTCAGCCGCAAGTGCAGCCGCCCGCTTCAGCGGCAACTCGGCCAACAACAGGTCGAGCACCCGCTGGGCCTCGGCACTGATGGCCTGCTCGCCCTCCGGCGCACTCCACCCACCTACCAGTACCACGCACTCACCGCGCTGCTGGTTGCTGTCGCCAGCCACGAAGGCACGCAACTCAGCCAGCGGCAGGCCCTTGAGGGTCTCGAACGTCTTGGTCAGTTCGCGCGCCAGCAATGCCGGGCGGTCACCACCAAAAACCGCCTCCATGTCTTCAAGGCACTCCAGGATTCGGTGCGGGGCTTCATAGAAGATCAGCGTGCGCGGCTCTTCCTTTACCTGCTCCAGGCGTGCCCGGCGCCCCGCCTGCTTGGCTGGCAGGAAACCTTCGAAGATGAAGCGGTCCGACGGCAAGCCGGCCGCCGACAGCGCAGCGATCAAAGCACAGGCACCCGGCACCGGCACCACATTCACCCCAGCGGCCCGCGCCTGGCGCACCAAGTGGTAGCCGGGGTCGGAAATCAGCGGCGTGCCGGCATCAGAGACCAATGCCACGTTCTCGCCAGCCAGCAGCTTGGTGAGGAAACGCCCGCCTTCGTCGCGCTCGTTGTGCTCATGACAGGCCGCCAGTGGCGTGTCGATGCCAAAGTGCTGCAACAGCCGGACCGAATGGCGGGTGTCCTCGGCGGCGATCAGCGCCACGTCCGCCAGCACCTTCAACGCCCGGGCGCTCATGTCATCGAGGTTGCCGATAGGGGTTGCCACCACATAAAGCGTCCCCACCGTGGATTTCGAAGCCCCTGCCACATCAGTCACTGCGCACACCTGTCATTCGGATCAAAGGCGCCATTGTAGCCCGAGCGCCTGCAACAGGGCGCAAAGAACTTCACCAGCGACCGGCGACAGGCCACCTATAGTGAAGGATCGACACGGCGACATCGCGCCCCGGCCAGTGCTTGGGTACAATTGCCGGCCAACTTGATCGAGTAACAGGACCTTTACATGATCGCTTGCCTGCGGCTGCTCACAGCCCTCTGCCTCGCTGCCCTGCTGGCGGCCTGCGCTAGCTCGCCCTCATCCAGCCTGGGCGAACTGCCACGCACCCCGGATGCCAGCATCGAGCAACTGCTCGAAAAGGCCGCTTCCAGCAAGTCTGCGGAAGACGCCGCCCTGCTGCGCCTGAGCGCAGCCGACCTGGCCTACAAGCAGAAGGATTTCCCACGCGCCGCACGCATCCTCGAGCAAGTGCCGCTGGACACGCTCAAGCCGGCCCAGCAAGTGTTCGCCAGCACCCTCGCTGCCGAACTGGCCATGAGCCGCAACCAACCCAAGGCCGCCCTGACAGCACTGGCTCACCCTAGCCTGCAGCGCGTCGCCGAGCTTCCGGCTGAGCAGCAAGCACGCACCTACAGCGTGCACGCCGCCGCCCTCGAAGCCGACGGCCAGGCCCTGGCTGCTGCGCAACAGCGCGTACTGCTGGCTCCGCTGCTCAGCGGCCAGGCCGCCAGTGCCAACAACGATGCCATTTGGGCACTGGTCGCCTCGCTGCCGGCAGAGCAACTGCAGCAGCCGGCCAACGACCAGACGCTGAGCGGCTGGACCAGCCTGGCCTTCGCCGTGAAAAGCGCCGGCACCCTGGAGCAGCAGCAAGCGGCTATCGAAGCCTGGGTCAAACAGCACCCGGACCACCCGGCAGCCCTGCAACTGCCGCAGGCACTGACCAAGCTCAAGGAACTGGCCAGCCAGCCGCTGACCAAAATTGCCCTGCTGCTGCCGCAGGAAGGCCCGCTGGCCGGTGTTGCCCGCGCGTTGCGCGACGGCTTCATGGCCGCCCACTTCCAGGCCCAGCAGGCCGGCCAGCCAGCGCCTGCAGTGCAGGTGTTCGACAGCTCGCGCATCGGCTCGCTCGATGATTTCTATCGCCAGGCCCAGGCCGCTGGCGTGCAACTGGTCATCGGCCCGCTGGAAAAACCGCTGGTGAAGCAAATGGCCGCCAAACCTCAGTTACCCATTACCACCTTGGCCCTGAACTACGCAGACGCCGGTCAGAAGGCGCCGCCGCAGCTGTTCCAGTTCGGCCTGGCTGCCGAAGACGAGGCCCGCGAAGTTGCCCGCCGCGCACGCGCAGACGGCATGGTTCGGGCCGTGGCCCTGGTGCCGAGTGGCGAGTGGGGTGACCGCGTACTGGCCGCCTTCCGCCAGGACTGGGAAGGCAATGGCGGCACCCTGCTCGCCGCCGAGCGCATCGCCCAACCCGTCGCCCTGGCCCAGCAAATTGCCGACCTGTTCCAGCTGCGCCAGAGCGAGGGCCGCGCCAAGAGCCTGCAAAGCACGGTAGGCGGTAGCATCGCAGCACAACCGTCGCGCCGTCAGGACATCGACTTCATCTTCCTCGCCTCGACCCCACAGCAGGCACAGCAGATCAAGCCTACCCTGAACTTCCAGTACGCCGGTGACGTGCCTGTCTACGCTACCTCGAACCTGTACAGCGCCAGCGGCGACGTCAACCAGTACAATGACATGAACGGCATTCGCTTCTGCGAAACGCCGTGGTTGCTCGACACCAGCAACAGCCTGCGCCAGCAAGTCGTGCAACAGTGGCCGCAAGCCGCTGGCAGCCTGGGCCGCCTGTATGCCATGGGCGTCGATGCCTACAGCCTGGCGCCGCGCCTGGGCCAACTGAAAGCACTGCCGGACAACCGCGTCATGGGCCTTTCAGGCAGCCTGAGCATCAACGCCAACCAACGCGTCGAGCGCCAGCTGCCATGGGCCGAATTTGCCGGTGGCCAGATCAAGCGCCTGCCTGACACCGCGCGTTGATGGCCGCAGCATCACCAACTCGCGCCGGGCAAGCGGCTGAAAACCAGGCCCTTGAGTACCTTCAGGGGCAAGGTCTGCAGCTGCTGGCGCGCAACTGGCGATGCAAAGGCGGTGAGCTTGATCTGGTCATGCTTGACGCCGATACAGTAGTATTCGTCGAAGTCCGCTACCGGTTGCACGCGGGCTTCGGAGGCGCCCTCGACAGTATCGACGGGCGCAAGCAGAAACGGCTGGTGCTTGCCGCCACCCTGTTCCTGCAGAAGGAGCCCCATTGGGGCAACCACCCCTGCCGCTTCGACGTAGTCGCCCTGCAGGGCAGCCACCATGCAGGCAGACCGCTTCAATGGCTGAAAAACGCCTTCGAATGCTGAACCCACTTCGTTTTTTTTGCTCTATGTATCGCGGGCCGGTCGTTGTTGCGCGTAGCAAAGGCCACCGCCCTACTTAAGGTCACCAGATGGACATGCAATCCCGAATTCGCCGGCTGTTCCAGGCCAGCATCGATACCAAGCAACAGGCAATGGACATCCTGGCACCGCACATCGAGCAGGCCAGCCTGGTCATGGTCAATGCGCTGCTCAACGAGGGCAAGATGCTCGCCTGCGGCAACGGCGGATCGGCTGGCGATGCCCAGCACTTTTCCTCCGAGCTGCTCAACCGCTTCGAACGCGAACGCCCGAGCCTGCCTGCCATCGCGCTGACCACCGACAGCTCGACCCTGACCTCGATCGCCAACGACTACAGCTACAACGAAGTCTTTTCCAAGCAGATCCGCGCCCTGGGCCAGCCCGGCGACGTTCTGCTGGCGATCTCCACCAGCGGCAACTCGGCCAACGTGATCCAGGCGATCCAGGCCGCACATGACCGCGAAATGATTGTCGTAGCATTGACTGGCCGCGACGGCGGCGGCATGGCTTCGCTGCTGCTGCCCGAGGACGTGGAAATCCGCGTACCTTCCGCCGTTACCGCGCGCATCCAGGAAGTCCACCTGCTGGCGATCCACTGCCTGTGCGACCTGATCGACAGCCAACTGTTCGGGAGTGAAGAATGACCCCAATGCGCCTCGGCCTGATGGCCCTGACCCTGTGCCTGAGCGTCACCGGTTGCAGCTCGGTACTGACCTCTACACGCAATTCGCCGATCGAGGACGATCGCGGCACGCGCACCATCGGCAGCAAGATCGACGACTCGCTGATCGAGACCAAGGCCGCGGTGAACATTTCCAAGGCCAGCCCTGACCTGGACAAAGGCTCGCACATCGTTGTCAGCAGCTACAACGGCATCGTCCTGCTGGCCGGGCAAACCCCGCGCGCCGACCTCAAGAGCCTTGCCGAGCAAACCGCCAGCCAGGTGCAGCGGGTCAAGAAAGTGCACAACGAACTGCAGGTGATGCAACCCTCCTCCATCCTGGCACGCAACAACGACGCCTGGCTGACCACCAAGATCAAGACCCAGATGCTGACTGACAATGCCGTGCCCAGCTCGCGCATCAAGGTGATTACCGAGAACGGTATCGTCTATTTGCTCGGCCTGGTAACCCAGCAGGAGGCCAACTCGGCCACTGCCGTGGTACAGGGTGTGTCGGGCGTGCAGAAGATCGTCAAGCTGTTCGAGTACATCGACTGACACACTGGCCTCTTCGCGGCTAAAGCCGCTCCTACAGGTATCGCGTACCTCTGTAGGAGCGGCTTTAGCCGCGAAGAGGCCGGCACAGACAACATCAATGCCCCACCTTCAAGAAACCCGGGAAACACCGCATGAAAAAGCTTCTGCTGCCTGCCCTGCTGATCGGCACCTTCGCCACCCTGGCCGGCTGCTCAACCCCTAGCCTGATCACCCTCAACGATGGCCGTGAAATCCAGGCTGTCGACGCACCGAAGTACGACCGCGACGCCGGCTTCTACGAGTTCCAGCAACTCGATGGCAAGCGCACCCGCATCAACAAGGACCAGGTACGCACCATCAGCGACCTGTAATCCCGCGTTGCAACAAAGAAAAAGGCGATCCGGTTGGATCGCCTTTTTTGTTACTTGACCACTTTCAGGCTCGGTCGGCCACTTGGGCGTGGCGGCTGCCCACCTCCCTCTGGCGGCCCGTCGTCGTCCGGCTGCACGTCATCGTCTTCCAGCTCGTCGCCATCCATTGGCGACTCCAGCTCAAAGACCATGCCCTGGCCATTTTCGCGGGCATAGATGCCCAGAATGGCGCCAACCGGCACAAACAGCGAGTGGGCCACTCCACTGAAACGGCCCTCGAAGCTGACCGCTTCATTGTCCATGTGCAGGTGGCGCACGGCACTTGGCGAGATATTCAGGACAATCTGGCCATCACTGGCGAAACCATCCGGCACCTGAACTTTCGGGAATTCGGCATTGACCAGCATATGGGGCGTGCAATCGTTGTCGACGATCCACTCGTACAGTGCTCGAACCAGATAGGGGCGACTGGAGTTCATCAACGGCTCCTTAAAGCTTGCGCATTTCACGTTCTACGGAGGACAGGCTCGCCTGGAAAGGCTCGCGAGCGAACTGACGCTCCATGTAATCCAGCAGCGGCTTGGCTTGCCGCGGCAACTCGATACCCAACACCGGCAAACGCCAGAGTATGGGCAGTAGACAGCAATCGACCAGGCTTTGCTCATCGCTCATGAAACAGGCGAATTCATTGAACAGCGGCGAAACGCCGGTCAGGCTTTCGCGCAAGGCCTTGCGCGCTTCGGTTCTGGCAGCCTCACTGCTGCGTGAATCGAGCACGGTATCGGCCAGGGCACACCAGTCGCGCTGAATGCGGTGCATCAGCAAGCGGCTGTTGCCGCGCGCAACCGGGTATACCGGCATCAGCGGCGGGTGCGGGTAACGCTCCTCCAGGTATTCCATCACCACGGTCGACTCATACAACGCCAGGTCACGGTCGACCAGGGTCGGCACACTGCCGTAAGGGTTCACTTCGACCAGCTTGGGCGGCAGGCGGGCGGGGTCGACATCGATGACCTGTACGGTGACGCCCTTCTCGGCCAACACCAGGCGTACCCGATGAGAATAGTGATCAGCGGGATCGGAATAGCAGGCTAACCTGTTGGTTGCGCCCATGTAGCGGCTCCTCGCACGGGATGCTTGTGCAACTGTAAATGAAAACGCGCCCGGGACGCCCCCGGCATTTCTGCTGGGGGCACCCCGGGCGCGTTCAACAACCAGAAACTACTGCGTGATCAGTGCACGTCCTTCCAGTATTCACGCTTGAGCAAGTAGGCGAATACGAAGAAGAAAGCCAGGTACAGCAACACATAGGTACCGATGCGCTGGCTTTCCAGTTTGACCGGGTTGGCCGAATAGGCCAGGAAGGTCACCAGGTTCTTGACCTTCTCGTCGAACTGCTCGGTCGTCAGGGTACCGGATTTCGGCGTAATGGTCAGCTGGTCGCAGGCTTCATGGGTGATCGGGCTACCGGTCAATGGGTCGAACTGCTTCTTGCCATCGGTTACGGTCTGCACCTGCTTGCAACCAATCACCTGATTGCCTTGCAGGCCGACCAGCACGTTGGGCATGCCGACGTTCGGGAACACCTTGTTGTTCACCCCGTAAGGCCGCGACGGGTCCTCATAGAAGCTACGCAGGTAGGTGTACAGCCAGTCGGTACCGCGCACCCGAGCCACCAACGTCAGGTCGGGCGGCGCGGCGCCAAACCAGGTCTTGGCGTCACTGGGCTTCATGCCGATCTGCATGTGGTCACCAATCTTGGCACCGGTGAACACCAGTTTCTCCAGCATCAGTTCGTGAGGGATACCGAGGTCATCGGCCACACGCTCGTAACGCTGGAACTTGGCACTGTGGCAACCCATGCAATAGTTGGCAAAGGTGCGCGCACCGTCCTGCATGGCGGCCTTGTCGGTCAGGTCGATATCGACCTTGTCCAGCTCCAGGCCGTGTTCGGCAGCGAAGGAAAAGGCAGGCATCACTGCCAGCAAACATACTGCAATCAACTTTTTCATCAGCCAGTCACCCTTTCCGGAACCGGTTTGGTCTTCTCGAGCCTTGTGTAGAACGGCATCAGCAGGAAGTAGGCGAAGTACAACACCGTGCATACCTGCGACAGCAAGGTGCGCCCAGGTGTCGGCGCCAGTACGCCCAGCACGCCGAGAATGACGAAGGCCACGCAGAACACCAGCAGGAAGACCTTGCTGATCCAGCCCTTGTAACGCATGGAACGCACCGGGCTGCGGTCGAGCCAGGGCAGTACGAACAGCACGGCGATGGCCGCCCCCATGGCGATGACGCCCATCAGCTTGTCAGGCACCGCACGCAAAATGGCGTAGAACGGTGTGAAGTACCACACAGGCGCAATGTGTTCAGGCGTCTTGAAGGCATTGGCCTGCTCGAAGTTCGGTTTCTCCAGGAAGTAACCGCCCATTTCAGGGAAGAAGAACACCACGGCACAGAACACGAACAGGAACACCACCACGCCGACAATGTCCTTGACGGTGTAGTACGGGTGGAACGGAATGCCGTCCAGCGGAATGCCGTTTTCGTCCTTTTTCTTCTTGATGTCGACGCCATCGGGGTTGTTCGAACCCACTTCGTGCAGAGCGAGGATGTGCAGCACTACCAGGCCGAGGATGACGATGGGCAGTGCGACCACGTGCAGGGCGAAGAAGCGGTTCAGGGTGATACCCGAGATGAGGTAGTCGCCACGGATCCACTGAGTGAGGTCGTCGCCAATCACCGGAATGGCGCCAAACAGCGAGATGATCACCTGGGCACCCCAGTAGGACATCTGCCCCCACGGCAGCAGGTAGCCCATGAAAGCTTCAGCCATCAGCGCCAGGTAGATCAGCATACCGAACAGCCAGACCAGTTCGCGTGGCTTCTGGTAGGAGCCGTACAGCAGGCCACGGAACATGTGCAGATAGACCACGATGAAGAACGCCGACGCACCGGTGGAGTGCAAATAACGCAGGATCCAGCCGTATTCCACGTCACGCATGATGTACTCGACCGAGGCGAATGCCTCTTCCGCCGAGGGCGTAAAGCTCATGGTCAGCCATACGCCGGTGACGATCTGGTTGACCAGCACCAGCAGCGCCAGGGAGCCGAAGAAGTACAGGAAGTTGAAGTTCTTGGGCGCGTAATACTTGCTCAGGTGGTCTTCCCACATCTTGGTGGCGGGGAAGCGAGCATCAATCCAGTCCATGAACTTGCTCATCATGCGTTCTCCTGGTCGACGCCGATGACGATGATCTCGTCCGACTCGTAAGAGTGCGGTGGCACTGGCAGGTTGAGAGGTGCCGGCTGCGACTTGTAGACGCGGCCAGCGAGGTCGTAGTGGGAGCCGTGGCACGGGCAGAAGTAGCCACCTACCCACTTTGGACCGAGATCAGCAGGCGCCACTTCCGGGCGGAAGGTGGGCGAACAACCCAGGTGCGTGCACAGGCCGACGAGAATGAGGATTTCCGGCTTGATCGAGCGAACCTCAGGGTCGACGTAGGCCGGCTGCACAGAGGCCTTGGATTCTGGATCAGACAGGTCGCCGGTGATTTTTTTCAGGTTACCGAGGATTTCCTCCGTTCGCCGCACAATGAACACCGGCTGGCCACGCCACTCGGCCACCATCTGCTGCCCGGCCTCGACCTTGGCGATATTGACCTTCACCGGTGCACCTGCGGCTTTCGCCTTGGCACTGGGAAACCATGACCCCACGAACGGTACCGCAGCCCCCACTGCTCCCGCTGCCCCGACCACGGATGTCGCGGCTACGAGGAAGCGGCGCCGGCCTGCGTTGACGCCGTCATTGCTCATTCAGTCCTCTCCCATCAGCTTGCTTGGCCTGTTGAACCAGGCTTGTACTTAGGTTGTGTCAATGGCACTAAAAATTGGCCGCCATGGTAAGAAACAAATCCACACACTGACAAGGTGATTACCCCGCAAGAGGCGACAACCCGCGTTTTGCTTGATCTGCGTCTATGCGACAAGCGGCCACCGACATGCTGACAGGTTAGTTCAAGCCAAAAAAAAAGCCCGGTTCCAAGGAACCGGGCTTTTCTCGACTGCCGAAGCGGTATTAACGCTTGGAGTACTGAGGACGCTTACGCGCTTTACGCAGACCCACTTTCTTACGCTCGACTTCACGAGCATCGCGGGTGACGTAGCCAGCACGACGCAGAGCGCCACGCAGGGTTTCGTCGTATTCCATCAGAGCGCGGGTGATACCGTGACGGATCGCACCGGCCTGACCGCTGACACCACCACCGGAAACGGTGACGTAGATGTCGAACTTCTCAACGGTTTCGGTCAGCTCGAGTGGCTGGCGAACAACCATGCGAGCGGTTTCGCGACCGAAGAACACGTCCAGAGAACGGTTGTTGATGGAAATGTTACCAGTACCCGGACGCAGGAATACGCGAGCGGTTGCGGTCTTGCGACGGCCAGTGCCGTAGTTTTGAGTCGCCGACATAATGAACCTTCCCGTTAGATCTTCAGTTCTTGAGGCTGCTGAGCAGTGTGTGGGTGAGCAGCACCCGCGTACACTTTCAGCTTGCGGTACATGTCGCGACCCAGCGGGTTCTTAGGCAGCATGCCTTTGACCGCGGTTTCGATAACACGCTCTGGGGCCTTGGCGATCAACTTCTCGAAGTTGATTTCCTTGATACCGCCCGGGAAACCGGAGTGGGAGTAGTACATTTTGTCGGAAGACTTGGCACCAGTCACACGAACCTGCTCGGCGTTGATAACGACGATGTAGTCGCCGGTGTCAACGTGAGGGGTGTATTCTGGTTTGTGTTTGCCACGCAGACGGGTAGCGATTTCGGTAGCCAGACGACCCAGGGTCTGGCCAGCGGCGTCAACTACGAACCACTCGCGCTTTACTGTTTCCGGTTTAGCAGTAAAAGTTTTCATTCTCTAAAGCCTCAGAGGCCGCCCAGCGAAAAATAGACGGCGAATCTTACTGGATAGTGCACAGCTTGCCAAGGGCAAGCGCGCAGCCGAACGCTGACGCTTTTGGGGGCTCGGGTCGGGCACGCCAATGTTCGACGGGGTTCTTCCTGCGTGGAGGTGCATCACTTCCGCCACACGGAGAGGGGCCGAATTATCCAGATTGCGCGAAAAATTTCAACCTGCTTTGATGGGCTTCTTTGCCAAGGAGTGTCTACCCGATGGAATACCGCCAGCTTGGCCGTACCGACCTCAACGTCAGCGCCCTGTGCCTGGGCACCATGACCTGGGGCGAACAGAACGTTCAGGCCGAAGCCTTCGAACAGATCGCCCGGGCCAAGGCCGCCGGGGTCAACTTCATCGACACCGCCGAGATGTACCCGGTGCCGCCCCGCCCGGAAACCTACGCAGCCACCGAGCGCATCATCGGCAACTGGTTCCGTGAGCAAGGCGACCGTGACGACTGGGTGCTGGCCAGCAAGGTCGCAGGCCCCGGCAACGGCATCAGCCACATTCGCGACGGCCAGCTCAAACACAACCGTCAGCACATCGTCGCAGCACTGGACGAGAGCCTGAAGCGCCTGCAGACCGACCGCATCGACTTGTACCAGTTGCACTGGCCGGAGCGCAGCACCAACTTCTTCGGCAAGCTGGGCTACCAGCACCTGCCACAGGACCACTTCACCCCGCTGGAAGAAACCCTCGAAGTACTCGACGAACAGGTGCGTGCGGGCAAGATCCGCCACGTCGGCCTGTCCAACGAAACACCGTGGGGCACCATGAAGTTCCTGCAACTGGCCGAAAGCCGTGGCTGGCCACGGGCGGTATCGATCCAGAACCCTTACAACCTGCTCAACCGCAGCTTCGAGGTAGGCCTGGCGGAAGTGGCCATCCGTGAGCAGTGCGGCCTGCTGGCCTACTCGCCGCTGGCCTTCGGCATGCTCTCGGGCAAATACGAGAACGGTGCACGGCCGGAAAATGCCCGCCTGACCCTCTTCAGCCGCTTTGCCCGCTACTCCAACCCGCAGACCGTGGCGGCCTGCAGCCGCTACGTGCAACTGGCCCGCGAGCATGGGCTGGACCCGGCACAGATGGCCCTGGCGTTCGTGACCCGGCAGCCTTTCGTGACCAGCAACATCATTGGCGCGACCAGCCTCGAGCAACTGGAGAGCAACCTGGCCAGCGTTGAGTTGAGCCTGAGCGACGAGTTGCTGGCAGGGATCGAGGCGATTCACCAGCAGCAGCCCAACCCTGCGCCTTGAGCGCAATCCTGTAACGCCCTCTTCGCGCGTAACCCCGCGCAGAGGGCGTGCAGTGTACCGGGGTAGACACCATCGCCAAAAAATAAGACGATCCAGCCGGTGATTGACCACTCTACCCTATAAGAACAATGACAATGATGTTTACCCAACCCTCCGCGTCGCTGCGGCGCGTCAGCATCCTGGCCATTGACAAGGTGTTCGCTTCGACCTTGATGCAAGCCAAGGATTTCTTCCACCTCGCCAGCCTGCGCTACAGCAAGCAGCTGGGCCTGGGCCTGCAGCCCATGTTCGAAATCCGCCTGGTGAGCCCCGACGGCCAGCCTGTGGACAGTTTCAGCAATGTGCAGCTACCGGTCGACGGTGGCCTGGACGACGCCGATGTGATCATCCTCCCGGCCTACTGGGACGACTTCGACAACCTGCTGCAACACTACCCACAGGTGCTACCGTGGCTGCGTGACCAGCATGCGCGCGGCGCGGTGCTGTGCGCCGAGGCCAGTGGTGTGTTCTGGCTGGCCGAGTCCGGCCTGCTCGATGGCAAGGAGGCGACCACCTACTGGCGCTTCTTCAACAGCTTTGCCGAGCGCTTTCCGAAGGTCCGCCTGAACCAGGACAAGCACCTGACTGACGCAGACAATATCTATTGCGCGGGCGGGGCTACCTCGGCCTGCGACCTGTACATCTACCTGATCGAACGCTTCTGCGGCGCCAACGTGGCCCGCGCCGTGGCCCGCGACATCCTCTACGAAGTGCAGCGCAACTACACCCCGGGGCGTATGGGCTTTGGCGGGCAGAAGCTGCACCAGGACCTGATCATCCTGCAGATCCAGCACTGGCTTGAAGAGCACTTCGCCGACAAGTTCCGCTTCGAGGATGTGGCCCGCAACCACGGCATGAGCATCCGCAACTTCATGCGCCGCTTCCAGGGCGCGACGGGCGACAAGCCGCTGCACTACCTGCAACGGCTACGGATCGAGACAGCCAAGGGGTTGTTGTCGAGTACACGCAAGAGCATCAAGACCATCAGCTATGAGGTCGGTTATGACGATGCCAGTTTCTTTGCGCGGCTGTTCCGTCAGCACACCGAGTTGTCGCCGAACCAATACCGGCAGCAGTTCATGCAAGAGGCTTGAGACCAATGGGGCCGCGTTGCGGCCCCAGCAATCTTATGGCTTGTGCGCGCGCGACAGGAATTCGTGCGACTGCATCTCCAGCAACCGGCTCAGGGTGCGCTGGAACTCGAAGCTCAGACGCCCACCGGTATACAGGTCCTTCAGCTCGACCTCGGCCGAAATGATCAGCTTGACGTTACGGTCGTAGAACTCGTCCACCATGTTGATGAAACGGCGGGCGATGTCGTCGGTGGTCACGCCCATCTGCTCCACGTTGCTCAGCAGCACGGCATGGAAAATCTTGCCCAGCTCGATGTAGTCGTTCTGGCTACGCGGCCCGTCGCACAGGGCGCGGAAGTCAAACCAGGCAACGTCATCGCAAGTACGCAGCGCATTGATCGGGCGGTTCTCGATCATCAACACGTCGTTCTCGACCGCCTGGGTGCATTCAGGCGTCAGTGCCTTGAAGCTGGCGCGCATGCTCTGGTGAGCCGCATCGTTGAGCGGGAAGTGGAACAGCTCGGCCTGCTCCAGGTGACGCAGGCGGTAGTCGACGCCGCTGTCGACGTTCACCACGTCGGTGTACTGCTTGATCATGGCGATGGCCGGCAGGAAGCGCGCACGTTGCAGGCCGTCCTTGTACAGGCCGTCCGGCACGATGTTGGAGGTAGCCACCAGCGACACGCCATTCTTGAACAGCTCTTCCATCAAGGTGCCGAGGATCATGGCGTCGGTAATGTCCGACACGAAGAATTCGTCGAAGCAAATTACCTTGGCTTCTTCGCTGAAGCGCTTGGCAATGATGGTCAGCGGGTTCTTCTCGCCCTTGAGGGTTTTCATTTCCTCGTGCACACGCTTCATGAAGCGGTGGAAGTGCGTACGCATCTTCTGCTTGAACGGCAGCGCTTCGTAGAAGGTATCGACCAGATAGGTCTTGCCTCGCCCTACCCCACCCCAGAAGTACAGGCCCTTGACCGGGGCCTGCTCCTTCTTGCCGAACAGCTTGCCGAACACGCCCGGCTTGTTGTTCTGCGCGTGCACCAGGTCGTCGTACAGGCGCTGCAGGTGACGCACCGCAGTTTCCTGCGCCGCGTCATGGAAGAAGTCGGGACGTTTCAGATCTGCTTGATAGCGTTCTAAGGGAGTCATGATTCGTTAGCGAGGCAACAAAAAACGGGCCGTCACTGTAGCGACAGGCCCGCTTAATGGCAATGAGACTTGCGTCAATATGCCTCATCCAGACCAACTAAGTGCTGGATGGCACCGGCTTTGCCGGTGTTCGCGGGTAAACCCGCTCCTACAGGCGAAATGCCTCAGTCTTGCTGTGGCTGAAGCGCTGCACGCAGGCTATGAATGGCTGCATCACGGGCTTCGGCGCTGTCGAACTGCGGCCCGTCGGCAACCTGTTCGCCGTTCAGCCACAGGCCAAAGCCCAGGCCTTCGACGCGCACATCCGCCTCGCCACCCTGCTGCAACTGCTTGCTCACGGCGCCGGCGCTCTTACCGTCGGCGAAGCTGCGCGACAGCAACAGTTGCTCGCCATCAGCGGCCAGCAGGCGGAAGCGGAAGCTGCCGTCTTCGTCGCGGAAGCTGACGAAACGCGCGCTCTTGGCGGCCTTCTTCTTCACTTCGGTGTTGGTCTGCACACTGCTGCGGAACGAACGCAGGCCCACGGCCTCGCGCAGCTGCTCGAGGAACGGCGTGGCGATCTTGCGGGCCTTGGCGGCGCCGGCAAGCAGGATGTCTTCCAGGTCCGCCGGACGGGCGATCAGCTGGTGGTAGTACTCGCGCTTCTCGGCCAGCTGGCCATCCAGCAGCTGGAACAGCCGCTGCTTGGCCTCGCCCCAGCCCAGGCCCTGCAGCAGCTCTTCACGGAACTCGGCGCACTGCGCCGGCGTCGAGAAGGCCTGGAACAGGGTGAACAGGTGCGCGTTGTCCGGGTCTTTCGCTTCGCCAGGCGCACGCGAGTCGGTGACAATGCGCGAGATGGCGTCCTTCATGTCCTTGGCGCTGGTGAACAGCGGGATGGTGTTGTCGTAGCTCTTGGACATCTTGCGCCCGTCCAGACCCGGCAGGGTCGCCACGCTCTCCTCGATCACCGCTTCCGGCAGGGCGAAGAAGTCGTTGCCCTGGCCGAACAGGTGATTGAAGCGCTGGCCGATGTCGCGGGCCATTTCCACGTGCTGGATCTGGTCACGGCCGACCGGCACCTTGTTGGCGTTGAACATCAGGATGTCGGCAGCCATCAGCACCGGGTAGCTGAACAGGCCCATGGTGACGCCAGCGTCCGGGTCTTCGCCGGCCTCGACGTTCTTGTCCACCGAGGCCTTGTAGGCATGGGCACGGTTCAGCAGGCCCTTGGCAGCAACGCAGGTCAACAGCCAGGTCAGCTCGGGGATTTCCGGGATGTCGGACTGGCGGTAGAAGGTCACCTTGTCCGGGTCCAGGCCACCGGCCAGCCAGGTGGCGGCGATTTCCAGGCGCGAACGCTGGATGCGCAGCGGGTCGTCGCACTTGATCAGGGCGTGGTAGTCGGCCAGGAAGTAGAACGAGTCGACACCGGGCTGCTGGCTGGCACGGATCGCCGGGCGAATGGCGCCGGCGTAGTTGCCCAGGTGCGGAGTGCCGGTGGTGGTGATACCGGTAAGAATGCGCGTGGTCATGGGTGTTCGCTTATTCAGGCTTGGCTCAGTTCGAAAGGCGCGGCAGCAGCAGATCCTTCAGATCGGTCAGCTTGCCATGGAAGAAGTGTCCGCATTCTGCCACTTTCAGCAGCTCATGGGGGCGCGACAGACTGTCGGACCAATCGTAAACCAGCTGCGGCGCAACGACTTCGTCGGCATCCGGCTGCACCACGGTGATCGGGCAGCGCTGCGGCAGCGGGAATTCGGCCGTCAGACGCATGACTGCCGGGGCGATCATGAACAGGTGCTGCAACTCGGTGCCTGCAGCCTCCAGGCGGCCGGCCAGGCTGGTGGCGACAAAGCCGCCGAACGAGAAGCCCATCAGCACCAGCGGCAGGCCCAGGTGCTTTTCGCGCAGCCAGGCCGCAGCGGCCTCGGCATCGGCCACTTCGCCAGCGCCCATGTCATGACTGCCGGCGCTCTGCCCGACGCCACGGTAGTTGAAACGCAGGGTCACATAGCCGGCGTCACGGGCGGTGCGCTGCAGGGTCGAGACCACCTTGTTGAGCATGGTGCCGCCCTGGACCGGGTTGGGGTGGCAGATCAGCACCACGCCACGGGCATTGGCCACGTCCAGGTACAAGGCTTCCAGCTGGCCACTGGGGCCATCGATGAACAAGGGGGTTTCGCGGACAAGCAAGGCACTACTCCGTGACCTCGGGAGGGGTCGATTCGTCTAGGTGAGGAATTCTGTTCTGATTTGCGATCGCTCGCGGTATACAGCGCAGGTCTGAGCCGTTAACGTAAAGCAAAGCCGTTTATAGAGGAAGGACTCGTGGAACTCTCGCTCCTTGTTTGGTTGTTGCCAACCCTGGCCCTGGTCATCGGCGTGGTAGTCGGTTTCGTCGTCGCTCGCCTGCTGCCCAATGCCGCGCCGAGCAGCACCCAGCGTCAGCTGGATGACATCCAGAAGCGTTTCGACAGCTACCAGAACGAAGTGGTCACCCACTTCAACAGCACCGCCGTGCTGGTCAAGAAACTGACCCAAAGCTACCAGGACGTGCAGGATCACCTGGCCGAAGGCGCCAACAGCCTGGCCCTGGATGAAGTCACTCGCCAACGCCTGCTGGCTGCACTGCACTCCGAAGCGCCGCAAGGCCCACGTGACCGCCTGACCCCGCCGAAAGACACCGCCGAAGTGCCACGCGACTATGCGCCGAAAGCGCCGAACTCGCCGGGAATGCTGGATGAGAGCTACGGGCTCAAGCGTTAATCCGCTGAGCATGAAAAAGGCCTCGCAAGAGGCCTTTTTCGGTTTACCTATTTGCAAGCCTGCAATGCCTGCTCGACATCCGCCAATAGATCCTCCACATCCTCCAGACCCACCGACAACCTCACCAACCCCTCCGATATCCCGTGATGTGCCCGCTCTTGCGGCGTGTAACTGGAGTGCGTCATGCTCGCCGGGTGCTGTGCCAACGACTCGGCATCCCCCAGGCTCACCGCCCGTGCAAACAGCTGTAGCGCATTCATGAAGCGCCGCCCTGCCTCGATACCGCCCTTGAGCTCGAAAGCGATCATGCCGCCCGGCAAACGCATCTGGCGTTGCGCCAGCTCGTACTGGGCAAACGTCGGCAACCCCGGGTAGTGAATCAGCTCCACCTGCGGCTGCCGAGCCAGAAACTCCGCCACCTGCTGGGCATTGGCGCAATGTCGGTCCATGCGCAGAGCCAAGGTCTTGATCCCGCGCATCAGCAGCGCTGCGTCGTGGGGTGACAGGACCGCCCCGGTCATATCCTTCAACCCTTCCAGGCGGATACGGTCAATCAGCGCCTTGCGTCCCACCACCAGGCCGGCAGTGATATCACCGTGGCCACTGAGGTACTTGGTCGCCGAATGCACCACCAGGTCCGCTCCCAGCTCCAGCGGCCGCTGCAGGTAGGGCGTGCAGTAGGTGTTGTCGACCACCACATGTACATCATGCCCGCGCACCGCCTCGGCCACCACGGCGATATCCACCAGTTGCATGTTGGGGTTGGCCGGCGTTTCGAAGTAGATCATTCGTGTTTTGCTGTTGATCGCCGACTTCAGGGCCTTGGCATCGTTCAGGTCGACATGGCGGATTTTCACGCCGAATTCGCCAATGCCATGGTGCAGGAAGGCGAAGGTGCAGCCGTACAGCGTGCGCCCGACGATCAGCTCGTCACCAGGCCGCAGCAGGGTCCAGATCGTCGAGGTAATGGCCCCCATGCCCGACGCCAATGCCAACCCCGCCTCACCGCCCTCCAGTGAAGCCATGCGTTGTTCCAGCAGTGCCAGGGTGGGGTTGGAGATGCGGCTGTAGAAATGCCCCGCCTCCTCCCCAGCGAAGCACGCAGCGCCGTATTCGACCGTGGGGAAGGCATAGGTAGCGGTCTGGTACACCGGCGGCACCAACGCACCACCATGGGAAAGCGGGTCGTAGCCATGGTGAATGGCCCGCGTGGAAAAACCGGTGTTGTTATGGGAGTCGCGCATGGCAACAGCCTCTTGTGGTTTGCTATAAGCTTATGCCACCGAGCTGCCCGATTTTTTCCAAAGTAGCCCACGCATCTGCGTGCATGCTGGAACAAAAACAATAAATAACGGACCAGGAGGGCAAAACATGCCTTCAAGCCTCGACCGCACCGACCGCGCCCTGCTTGCCGCCCTGCAGGACAACGCCCGCCTAACCGTCGCCGAACTTGCCGACCAGGTGGCACTGACCACCTCACCCTGCTGGCGACGGGTCAAGCTGCTGGAAGACAACGGCTACATCACCGGCTACCAGGCCATCCTCTCGCCCAAGTCGCTGGGGTTTGGCGTGACTGCGTTCGTCAGCATCATGATGGACTCGCACACCAAGGACATGGCGCTGGCGTTCGAGCAGCGGCTGATGGAAATTCCCGAAATCGTGGCCTGCCACAACATCTCCGGGCGCTATGACTTTTTGCTGGAAATCCTGGCAAGGGACCTGGAGTCGTTCGGGGAATTTACTCGAGAAGTGCTGCAGCGACTGCCCGGAGTGAAGGAAATTTATTCGAGTTTTTCCTACAAGGCGGTGAAGGAAAGACGGGTGATACCTGTGTCGGAAAAACATATCTGAGACAGATCTTTCCGAATACCGAGAAGCCTCCTAACGATTGACAGGCCGCAGCTGACATACAGCGAATTCGGCATACGTAAAGCTGGCCCATGTAGTGACTTGGAGAACCTACATGGCACGGGACAATACGTATTATCTCGATGAGGCGCTATATATAAGCGCACAAGCGCCCACAGCGGCAGAACTGAGGCTGATTGGTGGAGGGGGCGGCGGGCCTGGTGCAGGCGGCTGGGGGCTGAGCGATGGTCCTCCGCGCGGCACCAGCCCAACCAAACAAGATGTTGCTCGGGTTATTTCCACACGCAGGGTACTGACTGAAGAATATCAAATAGTCGAGAAAGACTATACAGATAAATATGCGCCCGAAATAAATCAGCTTCCTGCAACCATCGCGACCTTGAAAGCCCAGATCAAAGCTGAAGCCAATGCGTTATCAGGTGCACCAGCAGAGCAGCAAATACTGACGTCACGCATCAACCAGATTCGTGATAGATACCTTCAGATAGTGCCCGAAGCTAACAATTACTTTGGCGTACCCGCATTCTATAAACGCGGCGACTCCATGATGAGCCGGTTTCTGGACCCGGGCTTCTTCGCTGCGACAACAGGTCAAGAATTAGGTATTGAATGGGCCACGAGACTCCAGAGGTCTTGGGATGGCACCTATCAATTACACCTTGAAGCTCAGAAGCACCAAGCGCTGGCAGATGAACTGTACGGGCTGGCAAGGCAAGTGGATCAGGAGGAGCTCAGCCATCAGCCTCTGGACCTGTTGACGATAATCGCGCGCAGAACAGCGCAGATTCACGCAGAGCGACAAATACATTTCGATTGTTTACCCAACGTTCTTCAACATGAGCTTGGGCAAACCGTCATAGACGAGGCGCTCACACTGGTTCAAACCTTCAGCTCTTACCTGGCCACTGCCGCAGCGTTGGTGCAAACCAAACAGGCGCAAATTCCACAGTATCGGGATCAAAATCCTCGAATCAACGGTCCGCTGTCGAAACCCCAGCTTGAAGGGCTTTTGCACCTTGTCGATGAGCAACGATTGCGCCGGGCCGGGCCACGCTGGCAGGAATATCACCTGGCACTGGCGTTGAATGAATCGATCAGATTCCTAGGTGTTTATGCAACTACCACGCAAAACCTGATGCGGCGCGCTGCGGAGGTGGAAAACCTTCAAGCGCAACTCGCCGCACAGGAAGAAGCAATTCGCCAACAAGCCGAAGCCGAGCGTCTGGCCGCAGAAGCCGAGCGGCAAAGGCAAGAGGCTCTGCGCCAAAGCGTCACCTACATCAATGATGCGCGATGGGTTGCATCTACGCCGGCCGTAATTCCCATTGGCGCTGCCTCGTTTGCAATAGCCGAATCTGCTTACTCAGCGTTGGGCGAAACAATTACGGCAGCGATTACCCGCCTTGTAGCGTCTGCGCTCTCCTCGCTTGCAGTAGGTACTCTCGCGATGGCTTGGCCGACAACGCTCGGTAACAGCGAGCGCAGGTACCTTGTCAGTACTCCTCTCTCCAGCCTCACACCGCCCGGCGGGCCAGACCTTGCCACCTTGGCTGCGTCATCCACCAGCATCGACCTGCCGTATTTACTGGCGGGAGCCGAGCACGAGCATGGCATGGATCTGTATGTGGTGCCTGGAGGCAGGCCGATTCCCGTACGTGCAGCGGCATTCGACAGTGAACGGCAGGTCTACAGCCTGACGCTGGATAACCCGCAGCGGATTTTGACCTGGACACCTGCCAGCGCGCCGGGCGCTGAAGAAGGAAGCTCTACCAGCTTACCGCCAGCGCCACCCGGTACCGTTGTTTATACCGGCAGTACCCTGAACCCCGTCAGCACCGAAGCAGAGGGTTACCCGGCGCTAGACTTGCTGGACCAGGAACGGTTGATCATCACCTTTCCCATGGACTCGGGATTACCGCCTATTCTGGTGGTGTTCAAGAGTCCGCGGTACGAGGCTGGTACATCGACCGGAAATGGTGCACAGGTAACAGATACATGGCGTAAATCGGCAGCTAGCCTCGAAGGGGCTCCAATTCCTGCTCAGATTGCTGATCTTCTAAGGGATAAAGAATATAGGAGCTTTGACGCGTTCCGGCGGCAATTCTGGAAGGCGGTGGCTAATGACCCCGAGCTTTCGAAGCAGTTTAGCCCTCAAGACATCCGTCGAATGAGAAAACATGGATACTCGCCTTGGGTCGATAAAGATGACAAGTATATGAGCAAACGCTCCCACGAAATTCACCATGTCGTGCCTATCAGCGAGCAAGGTGGTGTATATGATATGGACAACTTAATAATTTTGACGCCCAAAGCCCACAACCACATTCACCATGGAAAAGACGGCCTTGAAAAATAAATTTGAAGATTACACAAAACAAGAGTTCCTTGCCTTCCTCCAAGTGATTGATACAGCTATCGAGGATGAGCCAGACAACGTACTGGTACCTTTGATTGAACATTTTGAGAAAATTACCGAGCATCCGTCTGGTAGTGATCTTTTTTTTAGACCGCAGGGCAACAACCGGGGTGAGCCTGAGCAAGTACTTGAAATAGTCGAAACGTGGCGCCTGACCAATGGCAAAGAAGGTTTCAAAGCTAGCTGAATAGAATGAGGCCCTGATCACCCAGGGTCTCAACATATCCGGATGCCATGACGCGCCGCTGAGAATGCTGGCACCGCACCCGGAGTCATTTGGCGAATGTGCCACGCAGCTTGTCATCCAAAGCGGTGGAAGATAAACAGGTAATATCGGTTTAGGAAAACCGCACCCAAGACTATTCCTACCAATCACCAGGAGCGCTCCTACTGACATACAGCCTACCCCTGACATACAGAAAGCTCGTCCCCGGACACACTTTCCCTGCCTCTCACCCAGGGACGACTCCATGGCCTACCCTCTTCCAGAATTCATCATCCGTAAACTCGAAGGTCGAACATTCGACAGCTTCGACCATTTCTCCCAATACTTCTGGCTGGCGATCGCAGAAGACCCGATCTACAGCCAGCAATTCATCCCCGCCCAACTCAACCGCCTCAAGAAAGGCTGGCCCCCTCGCGCGCCATTCCATGAGACGGCAAGGGGTCTGCGGTGCTATCGGCTATGCCACCTGAACCCGCCCGAGTGGGGTGGGCCGATGTACGACGCTGAAAACCTGCGGATCATGAGCGCCATGCAATACGCGCTTTCATCGGAGACGCCATGGTGATCAGCCTGAAGCGCAGCCTCGCCGACTATTCATACGGTGAGTTTCGATCGATTGTTGAGGCGTTGACTCAGGCGACAGGCTCGCGTGATTGGCAGGACCGATTGCTGGAGCACTTTATCGAAGTCGTTGCACATCCTGATGGCGCTGACCTTATCTATAACCCAGAGCAGCAGCAGGCTAGCTGCGCCGAGCAGGTAGTGGCGCGCATCGTGGCGTGGCGCAGGTCAAATGAGCTCCCCGTTTTCAGTGACTTGCGGTGAACAACCCACGCCATGAACGAGCTGACTGATCAAGTACTCGAAGCGCTGTACAAGTACCCGGAATTGTTGAAACAGGTACCCGCGGGTTCACTTCTGCACAGGGTTCAAGCGTCTCGCTACGATACCAGCCCAGTGAACTACCGCGCCGATTCCGATACCCGCTACGCCGACCCTTCCAAACAGGTTGGCGTCTGCTATTTGGCCTGTTCTGCAGAAGTTGCAATCGCCGAGTCGTTCCAGCCAGGCCAAGGTATTGATGATCAACCAGTACGACTTTCGCGACTGGAACAGACGTCGCTACATTTACTCAGGACGGTACGTGAGTTGTACGTGGTAGATGTGGCTGCCCTGGCGAACCGTGCGACTCATCACAAAATACGGGATATCGTTCAGGCTAAGGGCCAAGGTAGAGAAGGTTATGCATTCACACGAAAGCTCAGCCAAGTGTGCATGAGCCAAGGGCAAGTTGATGGCCTGCTTTATCCGTCAGCGGTCTATAGCGTTACCGGGTCCATGGACGGATGCAACATCGTGCTGTTCCAAGGTCGCTCAATCCAGATCGAAGCGATACGCCATCAGGCTGTGAGCTTGGCAGTGTTGCAAAATGGTGAAACGGTAGTAGAGTTTCTTTACAGCCTGGGCGTAGCGCTGGAGTAGACGCGAAGCCCGACTTTCCTTGAAAGATCAGGATTCACTGCCCAGCTTCGAACGCGTTCAAAAAGTCGCGCTTGATGACTTCCACAGCCGCAGTGTTATCCAGCAAATGAAAGCGTGGCAATACGTTGCTCGGTTCACCGGGCTCTGAATAATCCATGTTGCCGATCAGGTGCTGAACCAGAAAATTCATGGCTTCGGTATCCGCAGGGTCCACTTCGAGCGACTGAATCAACCCGTCGACAAATGGCCTCGGCTTGTTCTCGGCGAACTGGAAAGACGGGTAGTATTTTCTGCGATTGCCAGTGTTCGTGTATGCGAGCAACTTACCGGCTTTTGTCTTCTGACTCAGTGCCTGCTTGGAAATGCCCAGTATTTCACAGGCCGTTCTGGCATCCAGCAACTCGCAACGGCTGATCACACGCTCGAACGCGCGTGCTTTCATCTTGGCCATGGCCTCCTGGTTACGTGTTGCAACACTGCGCTTCGTTTCGACGTCCACCCTGGCGAGGGCAGCAAAAGCCTGCTCGTCGGCCAGGGCTACGGCATTAAGCACTACTGCTTCAGAAGCACGTGCAGGATGCTCCTCAAAGCGCTGCCGCAGAGCAGCTTTGGCAGCTTCAAGGCAAGCGAATGCAGGGTGAGTCGCTTTGTGGGCAGCAGTAGTTGTCATTACGTTTCCTCCAGCCTGAACAGCCTTCTGGCATCCAAAGTATGCTTGCAGCCTCCACATGTCAACTTGTCAACAAGTCAATATGTAAACGTAGAGTTTACCCTAGGTCTGCCATGCAGCCCGTCGCGACACAAGACTGCCCCTACAAGGGACGGTGCAGGCTTGCGGGACGAAAAATAAAAACCCCGCCGAGGCGGGGTTTTTTATTGCAGGCCAGCGCTTAGATCGCGCCACGCTGACGCAGCACGTCCAGCACCAGCTTCACGCCTTCATCCACGCTGGTGGACTGGGTGTCGATCACCAGGTCAGCATCCAGCGGCACATCGAACGGGAAGCTTTCACCCGGGATGTTGTCGCCACCGGCCGCGTACAGGCCTTGCGGGTCACGCTCGCGGCAAGCCAGCGGCGAAGCCTGAACGTAGACGGTTACCAGACGGTCTTTGCCGATCAAGGCCTTGGCCTGTTCACGGCCTTCGGCGTCCGGGGCCACGAACGCAGCCAGGGTCAGCAGGCCGGCTTCGTTGAACTGGCGCGCCACATGGGCGGCGCGGCGCCAGTTCTCGGTGCGGCCGGCGCGGTCTTGCGGCAGGCCCTTGTTCAGGTCGTGGCACAGGTTCTGGCCGTCGAGCACGTAAACCGCACGGCCCATGTCGAACAGCTTGCGCTCCACGGCGTAGGCCAGGGTGCTCTTGCCAGCACCGGACAGACCGCTGAACAGCACGGTGGCTGGCTGCTGACCGAAGCGCAGTGCACGCTCTTCAGTCGACACGTGAGCCTGCTTGCCATGCTGGCCGGTGCTGCCGTGTGGCAGTACTGGCGGGGCGATGATCATGCCGGCGCCAACGGTGCCGTTGGTCAGGCGGTCGATGACGATGAACGCACCGGTTGTGCGGTTGCTGTCGTAACCGTCCAGGGCGATCGAAGCGTCCAGGGCCACCTTGACGCGGCCGATCTCGTTCAGTTGCAGTGCACTGGCAGCGCCCTGCTCAAGGGTGTTCACATCGACCTTGTGGGTGATGCTGGCAATCGAGCCCGGCACGTAGCTGGTGGCGCGCTTGATGTCGTACTTCTTGCCCGGCAGCATTGGCTCTTCAGCCATCCACACCAGCATGGCGTCAAACTGGTCGGTTACCGGCGGAACGTTGTCGGCGTGTACCAGCAGGTCGCCACGGGAGATGTCGATCTCGTCTTCCATGGTCAGGGTAACGGCCTGGCCAGGGCCTGCGTTTTCCAGTTCACCTTCGTAGGTGACGATGGACTTGACGCGGCTGCTCTTGCCCGACGGCAGCACGACGATTTCGTCGCCCTTGTGTACCACGCCGCTGGCGATGGTACCGGCGAAGCCGCGGAAGTTCAGGTTCGGGCGGTTCACGTACTGCACCGGGAAGCGCAGGTCGGTGAAGTTGCGGTCGGCCGACACTTCGACGGTTTCGAGGATTTCCATCAGCGTCGGGCCGGCGTACCACGGCGAACGCTCGCTGTGGTTGACCACGTTGTCGCCCTTGAGCGCCGACATCGGCACGAAGTGCAGGCTGCTCGGGGTCAGGTTGATGGCGTCGGCAAACTTCAGGTAATCCGCCTTGATCGACTCGAAGACGTCCTGATCGAAGCCTTTGAGGTCCATCTTGTTGACCGCGACCACGATGTGCTTGATGCCCAGCAACGAAGCAATGTAGCTGTGGCGGCGGGTCTGGGTCTGCACGCCGTAGCGGGCATCGACCAGGATAATCGCCAGGTCGCAGGTGGACGCACCGGTGGCCATGTTGCGGGTGTACTGCTCGTGGCCCGGGGTGTCGGCGATGATGAACTTGCGCTTGGCGGTGGAGAAGTAGCGGTAGGCGACATCGATGGTGATGCCCTGCTCGCGCTCGGCCTGCAGGCCGTCTACCAGCAGTGCCAGGTCGACTTCTTCGCCGGTGGTGCCGACTTTCTTCGAATCACGGGTGATGGCCTCGAGGTGGTCCTCGTAGATCATCTTCGAGTCGTGCAGCAGGCGCCCGATCAGGGTGCTCTTGCCGTCGTCAACGTTGCCGCAGGTCAGGAAACGCAGCAGTTCCTTGCGCTCGTGCTGGGCCAGGTAGGCGAGGATGTCCTCGCTGATCAGATCAGATTGGTGCGACATGGAGTAACCCTGAAATTAGAAGTAGCCTTGGCGTTTCTTGTCTTCCATGGAACCGGCGCCATCGTGGTCGATGACACGGCCCTGGCGCTCGGACGTACGGGTCAGGAGCATTTCCTGAATGATGTCCGTCAGGGTCTCGGCTTCCGACTCGACAGCACCCGTCAACGGGTAGCAACCGAGGGTACGGAAACGCACCTTCTTCTTGACGATGCGCGCTTTCTCTTCATCGGTGAGATGCTCGAGGATGCGCTCGTCGTCGATCATGATCAGGGTGCCGTTCTTCTCGATCACTTCACGCTCAGCGGCGAAGTACAGCGGCACGATCGGGATGCCTTCGAGGTAGATGTACTGCCAGATGTCCAGCTCGGTCCAGTTCGACAGCGGGAAGACGCGGATCGACTCGCCCTTGTTGACCTTGCCGTTGTAAACGTTCCACAGCTCGGGGCGCTGGTTTTTCGGGTCCCAGCGGTGCTTGCTGTCCCGGAACGAATATACACGCTCCTTGGCCCGCGACTTCTCTTCGTCGCGGCGCGCGCCACCGAAGGCGGCGTCGAAACCATGCTTGTCCAGTGCCTGCTTCAGGCCCTGGGTTTTCATGATGTCGGTGTGCTTGGAGCTGCCATGGGTGAACGGGTTGATGCCCTGCGCCACACCTTCGGGGTTGACGTGGGTGATCAGCTCCAGGCCCATTTCCTCGACCATTTTGTCGCGGAAGCTGTACATCTCCTGGAATTTCCACTGGGTGTCGACGTGCATCACCGGGAACGGCAGTTTGCCCGGAAAGAAGGCCTTGCGCGCCAGGTGCAGCATCACGGCGGAATCCTTGCCGATCGAGTACAGCATCACCGGGTTATCGAACTCGGCGGCCACCTCGCGGATAATGTGGATGCTCTCCGCCTCCAGCTGTTTCAAGTGCGTCAGTTTGTCGACCATGGCTACTCACGAAAAACGATCTTATGGACGGCCTGCGGGCCGTGTTCGAGCGAGCCACTTTATCACAGCGGCTTCTTCTATTTAGGAGCCGGGCTAGATCGAAAAGGTCTAACGATATGACTGGGGGTTTGGGCTGAAACGGGGTCCGCCCTGCGGCCCTTCGCGGGCATGCCCGCGAAGAAGGCAACACCGATCTCAGATGGGGTTCGGGCAGTCGATGAACAGGTGCTCAACGGCAAACCGCCGCGCCAGGTAATCACCCAACGCCTGCACGCCATATCGCTCGGTGGCATGGTGCCCGGCCGCGATGAAGCTGACGCCGTTCTCGCGTGCACTGTGGTAGGTCTGCTCGGATGCCTCACCCGTCAGGTACAGGTCCACTCCGGCCGCAATCGCCGTATCGATGTAACCCTGCCCGCCACCGGTGCACCAGCCAACCCGGCGGATCATCTGCTCCCCTTCCACCAACAACGGCTCACGCCCCAGCACTTCCTGCACCCGGCGGGCAAAATCGCGCGCGGTCATCGGCTCGACCAGCGAGCCGACCAGTCCCACCACCTTGGGATTTTCCGGGTCCAGCGGCCCTTCGACGGTGATGTCCAGTTGCCGTGCCAGCTGCACGTTGTTGCCGACGTCCGGGTGCACATCCAGCGGCAGGTGAAAGGCCAGCAGGCTGATATCGTTGTTCAGCAGGGTCTTCAGCCGGCGCTGACGAATGCCTGTGATGCACGGGTTCTCACCCTTCCAGAAGTAACCATGGTGCACCAGTATCAGGTCGGCCTCGGCCTCGACTGCGGCATCCAGCAACGCCTGGCTGGCGGTAACACCGCTGACGATGCGGCTGACCTGTGGCCGGCCTTCGACCTGCAGGCCATTGGGGCAATAATCCTGGATCTTCGCGCTGCCAAGGTAGCGTTCGGCTTCCTCGACCAGGGTGTTGAGAGCGACGGCCATGAAAATCTCCTCGAAAACTGCGCTTTTCTCGGGCGCAACGCCCGTATAATGCCGGCCATTATGGGCCGTCGCCGGCACTGGGGGAACCGGTGTATGATCGCGCGCGCTCATGCCCCACTGCGCGGCCAATGGCCCCTGCTCTTTCCAGGATTCGTTCATGTTCAAGGCGTTTCGTTACTTTGGCTGGCCCCTGCTCACCGGCGTGCTGATCGCCATGCTGATCATCCAGCGCTTCCCGGAATGGGTCGGCCTGCCCAGCCAGGACGTCAACCTGCAACAGGCGCCGCAGACCACCCGCATCATGCAGGGCCCGGTGTCTTACGCCGACGCGGTGACGCTGGCCGCGCCTGCGGTGGTCAACCTGTACACCACCAAAGTGGTGAACAAAAGTGCCCATCCATTGTTCGAAGACCCACAGTTCCGCCGCTTCTTCGGCGACAACCTGCCCAAGCAGCGCCGCTGGGAGTCGAGCCTGGGCTCGGCGGTGATCATGAGCCCCGAGGGCTACCTGCTGACCAATAACCATGTCACCAGCGGGGCCGACCAGATCGTCGTGGCCTTGAAGGATGGCCGCGAAACGCTGGCCCGAGTGATCGGCAGCGACCCGGAAACCGACCTGGCAGTGCTGAAGATCGACCTGAAGAACCTGCCGGCCATCACCATCGGCCGTTCCGACACCATTCACATCGGCGATGTGTCGCTGGCCATTGGTAACCCGTTCGGCGTCGGCCAAACCGTCACCATGGGTATCATCAGTGCCACCGGCCGCAACCAGCTGGGCCTGAACAACTACGAAGACTTCATCCAGACCGACGCAGCGATCAACCCTGGCAACTCGGGCGGCGCGCTGGTCGATGCCAATGGCAACCTGGTCGGCATCAATACCGCGATCTTCTCGAAGTCGGGCGGTTCGCAGGGCATCGGCTTCGCCATCCCGGTGAAACTGGCGCTGGAGGTGATGAAGTCGATCGTCGAGCATGGCCAGGTGATCCGTGGCTGGCTGGGCATCGAAGTTCAGCCGCTGAGCCAGGAGCTGGCCGAGTCGTTCGGCATGAAGGACCGCCCGGGTATCGTGGTGGCGGGCATCTTCCGCGAAGGGCCGGCGGCCAAAGCCGGGCTGCAACTGGGTGACGTGATTCTGAGCATCAACGGCGAACCGGCCGGCGACGGGCGCAAGTCGATGAACCAGGTGGCGCGGATCAAGCCTAACGAGAAGATCACCATCGAGGTAATGCGCAATGGGCAACAGTTGAAACTGATTGCCGAGGTGGGGCTGCGACCGCCGCCTGCGCCGGCTGCCACGCAAGAAGAGAAGTAAAAAATGGGGCCGCTTAGCGGCCCCATTTGCATCAGTGCAGGATCTGGCTGAGGAACAACTTGGTCCGGTCACTGCGCGGCCGGTCGAAGAAGTCATCCGGCGCCGCCTGCTCCACGATCTCCCCCTTGTCCATGAAAATCACCCGGTTCGCCACGGTGCGGGCAAAGCCCATTTCGTGGGTTACACAGAGCATGGTCATGCCATCCTCGGCCAGGCCCACCATGGTATCGAGCACTTCCTTGACCATTTCCGGGTCCAGCGCCGAGGTCGGTTCGTCGAACAGCATGATCTTCGGCTTCATGCACAGCGCACGGGCAATCGCCACACGCTGCTGCTGGCCACCGGACAACTGCCCCGGGTACTTGTGCGCCTGCTCTGGAATGCGCACGCGCTCCAGGTAGTGCATGGCAATTTCCTCAGCCTTGCGCCGGGGCATCTTGCGCACCCACATTGGCGCCAGGGTGCAGTTTTCCAGAATGCTCAGGTGCGGGAACAGGTTGAAGTGCTGGAACACCATGCCCACCTCGCGGCGGATGGCCTCGATCTGCTTGAGATCGTTGGTCAGTTCCACGCCATCCACCACGATGCGCCCCTGCTGGTGTTCTTCCAGGCGGTTCAGGCAACGGATGGTGGTGGACTTGCCCGAGCCGGACGGCCCGCACAGTACGATACGCTCGCCCTGGCGCACGTTCAGATTGATGTCCTTGAGCACATGGAACTGGCCATACCACTTGTTCACACCCTGCATCTGGATGATGCCTTCGGGGCCAGCAGGCTGCTTGATCGCTTCACTCATTTCGAAACTCCTAACGCTTGTGGCCAGTGTCCAGCTTGCGCTCCAGGTGCATGGAGTAGCGGGACATACCGAAACAGAAAATCCAGAACACCAGGGCGGCGAACACATAGCCCTCGGTGGCCATGCCCAGCCAGGCCGGGTCGGCGGCGGCTTGCTTGACGCTGTTCAGCAGGTCGAACAGGCCGATGATGATCACCAGGCTGGTGTCCTTGAACAAGGCAATGAAGGTGTTGACGATGCCGGGAATAACCAGCTTGAGCGCCTGCGGCAGAATCACCAGGCCCATCGCGCGCCAGTAGCCCAGGCCCATGGCCGCAGCGGCTTCGTACTGGCCCTTGGGGATGGCTTGCAGGCCCCCGCGTACCACTTCGGCGATGTACGCCGACTGGAACAGGATCACGCCGATCATCGCACGCAGCAGCTTGTCGAAGCTCATGCCTTCAGGCAGGAACAACGGCAGCATCACCGACGACATGAACAGCACGGTGATCAACGGCACGCCACGCCAGAACTCGATGAAGGTCACACACACCACCTTCACGGCCGGCATCCGCGAACGCCGGCCCAGGGCCAGCAGGATGCCCAGCGGCAAGGCGCCAACGATACCCACGGTGGCGATCACCAGGGTCAGCATCAGCCCGCCCCACTGGCTTGTAGCCACGGTTTCCAGGCCAAGCACGCCGCCATGCAGCAGGGTGTAGGCCAGGATCGGGTACAGCACCAGGAACCCCAGGCCATAGAAGGCCTTGCGCGGGAAGCGCTTGATGAACAGCGGTGCAGCGCCGAGCACGGCAAGCCACACGGTCAGGTCCACGCGCCAGCGCAACTCAGCCGGGTAATAGCCGTACATGAACTGGCCGAAGCGCTGCTGCACGAACACCCAGCAGGCGCCTTCCTTGGTGCAGTCGGCGCGGGTGGTGCCGACCCAGTTGGCGTCGATCAACGCCCACTGGATGAGCGGCGGCACGATCAACCACACCAGGTAGATGGCAAACAGGGTCAGCAGCGTGTTGAGCCAGCTGGAAAACAGATTGGCACGCATCCATGCGAGCACGCCGACGGTTTTCACCGGTGGCGGCATGTCGGGTTTGAAAACATGGGCATTCACGGGCGTATCCTCACCGCTCGATCAGCGCAATGCGCTTGTTGTACCAGTTCATCAGCAGCGAAATGCTGATGCTGATGGCGAGATAGACACTCATGGTGATCGCAATCACCTCGATGGCCTGGCCGGTCTGGTTGAGCACGGTACCGGCGAACAGCGAGACCATCTCCGGGTAGCCGATACCGGCCGCCAGCGACGAGTTCTTCGCCAGGTTCAGGTATTGGCTGGTCAGCGGCGGAATGATCACCCGCAGTGCCTGGGGGATGATCACCTTGCGCAGGGTCGGCCCCTCGCGCAGGCCCAGCGAGCGTGCGGCTTCGGTCTGGCCGTGACTGACCGAACGGATGCCGGAACGCACGATTTCGGCGATGAAGGCGGCCGTATAGATCGTCAGGGCCAGGGTCAGCGCCAGCAGCTCGGGGATCAATACCCAGCCACCGACGAAGTTGAAGCCTTTCAGTTGCGGTACTTCCCAGGTCACCGGGCTGCCGAACAGCAGCACGCTCAGGCCCGGAATGGCGACGAACAACGCCAGCCCCACCCAGAACTTGTGAAACGGCACGCCGGTCTCGTCGAAGCGCTTGTTGGCGTAACGCACCATCACCACGATCGCCACCACCGCCACGGCCAAGGCAACGACGAACGGCCAGAAGCCGTCGGCCATCGAAGCGCCGGGCATGTTCAGGCCACGGTTACTGATAAAGAAGGTGTCGTCGATGTTGATGCTGCCCCGCGGTCCCGGCAGGGTCAGAAACACGGCGAAGTACCAGAACAGGATCTGCAACAACGGCGGAATGTTGCGGAAGGTTTCCACATACACGGTCGCCAGCTTGTTGATCATCCAGTTAGGCGACAACCGCGCCACACCGATGATGAACCCCAGGATCGTCGCCAGAATGACACCGATGAAGGTCACCAGCAGGGTATTGAGCAGGCCGATGACGAACACCCGCGCATAGCTGTCGGATTCCACATAGGGAATCAGGTGCTGGGCGATGCCGAAGCCGGCACTGCGGTCGAGAAAGTCGAAGCCCGAGGTAATCCCCCGGTGTTGCAGGTTGGTTTGCGTGTTGTGGAACAGGTACCAGCCCAGGCCGACCACGAAAACGATCGTGAGGATCTGGAACAGCCACGCGCGCACACGCGGATCGTTAAGGGACAAGCCCTTGGGTGCGCCGATTTGATTTTGCATGAAGTGCCCCGGACAGTAGGGATTCGAACAGCCTGCGGCGACGGGATGCCGCCGCAGGGTGCAGCCATCAGCGCACAGGTGGCGCGTACTGGATGCCGCCGTTGTTCCACAGGGCGTTCATGCCACGGTCGATCTTCAGGTCGGTGCTCTGGCCCAGGTTCTTCTCGAACACTTCGCCGTAGTTGCCGACTTGCTTCACGATTTGCACTACCCAGTCTTTGGGCAGCTTGAGGTCCTTGCCGTACTCACCGTCCGCGCCCAGCAGGCGGGCGACGTCCGGGTTCTTGGTGGCCTTGGCTTCGGCCTCGACATTCTTCGAGGTGATGCCCGCCTCTTCGGCGTTGAGCATGGCGAACAGGGTCCACTTGACGATGCTGAACCACTCCTCGTCGCCTTTACGCACCACCGGGCCCAGCGGTTCCTTGGAGATGGTCTCCGGCAGCACCACGTACTCGGTCGGCGCGGCCAGCTTGGAGCGCTGGGCGAACAGCTGCGACTTGTCCGAGGTCAGCACGTCGCAACGGCCCGATTCCAGCGACTTGGCGCTTTCGTCCGAGGTGTCGAAGGTGATCGGCGTGTACTTGAGGTTATTGGCGCGGAAGAAGTCCGAGACGTTCAGCTCTGTGGTGGTACCGGCCTGGATACAGATGGTCGCGCCATCGAGCTCCTTGGCGCTGGAAACACCCAGCTTCTTGTTGACCAAAAAGCCAACGCCGTCATAGTAGGTAACACCGGCAAACACCAGGCCCATGCCGGCATCGCGCGAGCTGGTCCAGGTGGTGTTGCGCGACAGCACGTCCACTTCGCCCGACTGCAGGGCGGTGAAGCGTTCCTTGGCGTTGAGCTGGCTGAACTTGACCTTGGTCGCATCGCCGAACACGGCGGCGGCCACGGCGCGGCAAACATCGGCGTCGATACCGACGATCTTGCCCTGCGCATCAGGGACCGAGAAGCCCGGAAGACCGTCGCTCACGCCACACTGGACGAAGCCCTTCTTCTTTACCGCATCGAGGGTGGCGCCAGCCTGGGCGTTGCTCACGGCGCCCAGCGCGGCGGCAGCGGTCAGGACTGCCAGGGTGGTTTTCAACATCTTCATTCACAACCTCCAAATCGCTCTTGTTGTATCGAGCCGGAATTGCACCGCACCCTTTTGAGGCGTATCCGACCCGTATTGGCTTGTTATTGGGTCAATTGGCGCAATGGGCTGTTCTATGACAGCCTTCGCGTGCAAAGGGTGTTACCGTCACGGCCTGCCCTTTGCATCACAGGTTGAATTGCAAAGCGCGTACCAAAATTCGTGGCTGTAGCGTTTAAGCGCTCGTCAAGTAGGGAAAGTTGTATCGTTGCGACATTCTTTTTCCGACAATCATTTCCAGCGCCTTCTTTTCACGCACGCCATAACAAGACCCGCACACTTTCGGAGCAGTCATGACCAACCCGCTGATTCTCGAACCGCAGAAAACCGCTGATGCCTGTGTGATCTGGTTGCACGGTCTGGGTGCAGACCGTTACGACTTCCTACCTGTGGCCGAATTCATGCAGGAGCGCCTGCTCAGCACCCGCTTCATCATGCCCCAGGCCCCGACCCGTCCAGTCACCATAAATGGCGGGTATGCCATGCCCAGCTGGTATGACATCAAGGCCATGACCCCGGCCCGCGCCATTGACGAAGCGCAGCTGGAAGAGTCGGCCGAGCAGGTGATTGCCCTGATCAAGGCCGAGCAGGCCAAAGGCATCAACCTGTCGCGTATCTTCCTGGCCGGTTTCTCCCAGGGTGGCGCGGTGGTGCTGCACACTGCCTATATAAAGTGGCAAGAAGCACTGGGCGGGGTGATTGCCCTGTCCACCTATGCCCCCACCTTCAACGACCAGCACCAGTTGAGTGCGTGCCAGCAACGCACCCCGGCCCTGTGCCTGCACGGCGTGCACGACCCGGTGGTCATCCCGTCCATGGGCCGCACCGCCTTCGAGTTCCTGAACACCTGGGGTGTGGCCGCCCGCTGGCACGAGTACCCGATGGAGCACGAGGTGGTGGTCGAGGAGCTGAACGACATCCACGAATGGCTGGCCAAGCAACTGCAATAAGCCAGCACGGCTTGTAGTTGTAGGGCTATTCCACTACGCCGCGCCCGGTTCTTGCTTTACACTGCCCGGCGTACATTCCTTAACCAGTTGATGAGACGATCGTGCTCAAGGCACTCAAGAAAATATTCGGCAAGGGAGACGCCGCGCCACAGGCCGCCGCTCCTGCTGCCAGTGTGACGCCGCCTGCGCCCGCCCCTGCTGCAGAGGCCCGGCCCGCGCCCAAACCGGCCGCTCCACGCGCCAAATCCGCCCCTAAGGCCGAACAGCCCACCGCCGCTACGCCAGCCGCCGACACCCCGGCCAAGGAAAATCCGCGTCGTGAACGCAAGCCCAAGCCGCAGGCCAGCCTGTGGAAGCCGGAAGACTTCGTGGTCGAGCCGCAGGAAGGCAAAACCCGCTTCCACGACTTCAAGCTGTCCAACGAGCTGATGCACGCCATCCACGACCTGGGCTTCCCGTACTGCACGCCGATCCAGGCGCAGGTGCTGGGTTACACCCTGCGTGGCCAGGACGCCATTGGCCGGGCGCAGACCGGTACCGGCAAAACCGCTGCGTTCCTGATTTCGATCATTTCCCAGCTGCAGCAGACGCCGCCGCCCAAAGAGCGTTACATGGGTGAACCGCGCGCGCTGATCATCGCGCCCACCCGCGAGCTGGTGGTGCAAATCGCCAAGGACGCCATCGCCCTGACCAAGTACACCGGTCTGAACGTGATGAGCTTCGTCGGCGGTATGGACTTCGACAAGCAGCTCAAGGCCCTGGAAGCGCGCCACTGCGACATCCTGGTCGCCACCCCGGGTCGCCTGCTGGACTTCAACCAGCGCGGCGAAGTGCACCTGGACATGGTCGAGGTGATGGTGCTGGACGAAGCCGACCGCATGCTCGACATGGGCTTCATCCCGCAGGTACGCCAGATCATTCGCCAGACGCCGCCGAAAAGCGAGCGCCAGACGCTGCTGTTCTCGGCCACCTTCACCGACGACGTGATGAACCTGGCCAAGCAGTGGACCACCAACCCGGCCATCGTCGAGATCGAGCCGGAGAACGTGGCCAGCGAAACGGTCGAGCAGCACGTGTATGCCGTGGCCGGCAGCGACAAGTACAAGCTGCTGTACAACCTGGTGACCCAGAACAAATGGGAACGGGTGATGGTGTTTGCCAACCGCAAGGACGAAGTGCGGCGCATCGAGGAAAAACTGGTACGCGACGGCATCAATGCCGCCCAGCTGTCGGGCGACGTGCCGCAGCACAAGCGCATTCGTACACTGGAAAGCTTCCGCGAAGGGCGCATTACCGTGCTGGTGGCGACTGATGTGGCGGGGCGAGGTATTCACATCGATGGCATCAGCCACGTGATCAACTTCACCCTGCCGGAAGACCCGGATGACTACGTGCACCGCATTGGCCGCACAGGCCGTGCGGGGACCAGTGGCGTGTCGATCAGCTTTGCCGGGGAGGATGACTCCTACCAGCTGCCGGCGATCGAAGAACTGCTGGGGCGCAAGATCAAGTGTGAGATGCCGCCGGATGAGCTGCTGAAGCCGGTGCCGCGCAAGCATCACTGACCGGTGTTGGATTCTTCGCGCGCTTGCCCGCTCCCACCTCCACAGGTTTCGGAAGCTGTGGCGTACCTGTGGGAGCGGGCAAGCCCGCGAACCGGGGCAAAGCCCCGGCCATCAATATCCTGTCTACCAGCGCCCCGCCGCATCCTGGTCACTCTGCCTCCCTTCCACCCACCTTGGCCCTTCCTGGGTATTCTCCTTCTTCCAGAACGGCGCCCGGGTCTTCAAGTAGTCCATGATGAAGTTGCAGGCATCGAACGCCGCCTGCCGATGGGCACTGGCCACCCCCACGAACACAATCGGCTCGCCCGGTTCCAGCGCCCCTATGCGGTGCAGCACCTCTACCTTGAGCAACGGCCAGCGCTGCTCGGCCTCCACCACGATCTTGGCCAAGGCCTTTTCGGTCATCCCCGGATAGTGCTCCAGGAACATCCCTGCCACTTCGCGACCGTCGTTGAAATCCCGCACGTAGCCGACAAACCCGACCACCGCACCCACGCCGACATTGGCCGCATGCATGGCATTGACCTCGGCCCCGGGGTCGAACGCACCGTCTTGCACTCGCACCGCCATGCTCAGCCTCCGGTCACCGGCGGGAAGAACGCCACTTCATCGCCCTCTTCCAGCGGCTCATCGAGCCTGCACAGCTCTTCGTTGCGCGCACACATCACGTTTTGCTCAGCCAGCAGCTCATACTTCCCACCCTTGGCCACCAACGCCTTACGCACATCGTCGAGCACATTGAACGCACCTTCCACGCGCTCGGCATCCACGCCCAGCTGTTCGCGGTAACGGGCGAAGTACATCACCTTGACCTTCATCATGCCTCCACCTTGTAGTGCCCGCTCTTGCCACCGAGCTTTTCCAACAGACGCACCTGCTCGATGACCATGCCCTTGTCCACCGCCTTGCACATGTCATAGATCGTCAGCGCGGCAACGCTGGCAGCAGTCAACGCTTCCATCTCCACGCCGGTCTGCCCGGCCAGCTTGCAGCGGGCGACGATACGCACCGCGTCCTGCCCTTCGGCACTGAGTTCGACCTTGACGCTGGTCAGCATCAGCGGGTGGCACAGCGGAATGAGGTCGCTGGTCTTCTTCGCCGCCTGGATACCGGCAATACGCGCCACGGCGAACACATCACCCTTGGGGTGTTCACCATCGACGATCATCTGCAAGGTCTGCGGCAACATGCGCACCCGCGCCTCGGCGGTAGCCTCGCGCTCGGTCACGGCCTTTTCAGTGACGTCGACCATGTTGGCCCGCCCCTGGGAATCAAGATGTGTCAGCACTGCTCTGCTCCTGTGAAGGGAACAGCCAGTGTAAACCTGTGGGTCAGGTTTGAGCAGTGGGTTCAAGCGCGAAGAGGCCGGGCGGCGAACCGCCCGGCGGTGAGGGTTACAGATGCGACTCGGCGTACTCGGCCAGCACCGAACGTGGCACACCCTGCAGGGTGATGTGCACGCCATGGGGGAAGTCCTTGAAGCGCTCGGTCAGGTAGGTCAGGCCCGAGCTGGTCGCGGACAGGTAGGGGGTGTCGATCTGCGCCAGGTTGCCCAGGCAGACCACTTTGGAACCGGAGCCTGCACGGGTGATGATGGTTTTCATCTGGTGCGGCGTGAGGTTCTGGCACTCATCGATCAGGATCAGGCTCTGCTGGAAACTACGGCCACGAATGTAATTCAGCGACTTGAACTGCAGCGGCACGCGTTCGAGGATGTACTCCACACTGCCATGGGTACTTTCGTCATCCATGTGCAAGGCTTCGAGGTTGTCGGTGATGGCACCCAGCCAAGGCTCCATCTTCTCGGCCTCGGTGCCCGGCAGGAAGCCGATTTCCTGGTCCAGCCCCTGCACGCTGCGGGTGGCGATGATGCGCCGATAGCGCTTGCTGACCATGGTCTGCTCGATGGCCGCGGCCAGGGCCAGAATGGTCTTGCCGGAACCGGCGGCACCGGTCAGGTTGACCAGGTGGATGTCCGGGTCAAGCAGGGCGAACAGCGCCAGGCTCTGATGGATATCGCGAGGCTTCAGGCCCCAGGCTTCCTGGTGCAGCAGCGGCTCCTGGTGCAGGTCGAGCAATAGCAGCTCGTCGTTGCGGATACCCTTGATCCAGCCGACGAAGCCCTGCTCATCGATGATGAACTCGTTGATGTGCACCGCCGGCAGGTTGTCGATCATCTGCACCCGATGCCAGGTGCGGCCGCGCTCCTGTCGGGTGTCGACTTTGCTGACGCGGTCCCAGAACGAGCCGGTAACCGAATGGTAGCCCTTGGACAGCAAGGACACGTCATCGACCAGCTGGTCCGTGCTGTAGTCCTCGGCCGCAATGCCACAAGCGCGCGCCTTCAGGCGCATGTTGATGTCTTTGGTGACCAGCACCACGTCCAGGTCGGTGCGCCGGCTGCGTACGTCGAGCAGGGTGTTGATGATGATGTTGTCGTTGAGGTTTTCCGGCAGCAACTTGCTCGGTTCGTTGCGCGGGCTCATCAGGATCGACAGGAAGCCCTTGGGCCCACTCTTGTTACGCTGGATCGGTACGCCCTGCTCGACATCGCTGGGCGAAGCGTCACCAAGGGTCTGGTCGATCAGGCGGATGGCCTGGCGACATTCCGCGGCGATGGTCTGTTTGCCAGTCTTGAGTTTGTCGAGTTCCTCCAGCACCGTCATCGGGATGGCGACGTGGTGCTCCTCGAAGTTGAGTAACGCGTTGGGGTCGTGAATCAGGACGTTGGTATCGAGCACATAGAGGATTGGCTTGCTGGAGGAAGGGTTGCGTCCTTGGTCATCCATACTCGGTCACCTTATGTCGAAGCCATACGGCGCGGTCTGTTGCGCCGCAAAGTGACTGCCGCTCTCCCCGTATCCGCGTTGTTACGGGCGGGAAGCGAACCTGCCTAGGTGGGCCTGGATGACGCCACCTGTGCTGCAGGAATCGGCTGTCTGGTTTCTTCATACCGCAAAAACCATGACCGAAAAAAGCATTTTTACGTCTTTTTGAAGTTTATTTTTCCGATTGACGAAGAGGCCTTGGCGGCGAGGCCAGAGGGGGCTACGCTCAGAAGTCATACCCCTTGTTCGCTATATCCATATTCCCGGCAATCTTCCCAGCCAATCCCGCTTTGGGCGGTATTGCGCAGCAACCATTCCACCGCCGGCTGGGCCTTGGGCAGGCTGTCGTGGAACTGGATCACCCCTTTGCGCCACAACAGCATCAAGGTCAGCACCCGCTGCGCCGAGGCCTCGGCGCTCAAAGCGCCATCGTCCTGAGCATCGATATCCCACAGCGATACCCGCAACTGCTGGCTGGCCATGAAGGCCTCGCCATCGGCACGGCGTTGACCGTAAGGCGGGCGGAACAGCGGTACATACTGGCCCGGCAGGTCGGCCTGAATCCGCGCCTGGCTGCGGCGCAGCGAATCCTGCCAGCCTGTCCATTGCGCGTGGGAGCGGTATTCCCAACCCTGGATGCCCACGCACTGCCCGCTATACAGCTGGCGCAAGGCATTCGCCGGTCCGGCATCACGGCGCTGTTGCAGGCGGTTTCCGAGCACGAAGAACGTGCCCTTCAGCTTCTGCCGGCGCAGATAATCCGCCAGTAAGTCGGTACTACCGCCGTCAGGCCCGGGCCCGCCGACAAAGGTCAGCAGGAACATCCGGTCGTTCAGCTCATCACCATTGCGCTCGCGCGAAGACAGCCGCTCGACCTCACTGCTGGTCTGCGGCAGCAATGCTGCCTTGCGCAGCTGTTCGTCCAGGTAGCGCACATGGAACTGATGGCTCGGCTCGATCCAACCGGTATAGAACGTGCCGACATCAGCAGCGAACGTTGCCGCCTGAGTACGCAAATCCGCCATGGAAGTTACCGGATAGCAAAACGATGCATCCTGCTCGCAACTGCGCTGCGCCTGTTGATAACCTTCCGATAACCGCTGCCACATGCGCGCCCGCACCTGGCGCACCTTCTGCAGATTGATCTGCCGCAACCCCAGCCGTGCCGCCAGCGCCGCATCGTCCAGCAATTCGCTCTCATGCAGCACCTGGGCGAACGAAAGAATCTCGGCCCGCGAGGCCACATCGAACAGCGCGGGGCTATCCAGCTGTTCGGGCCACAGGCTGCGGTCCAGGCTGACCTGGGGTGAAGGGGCGGCTTGCACGGCATAGCTCAACAGAGCAGCCAGCAAGGCAAAGGCGATGCGCACGGTGGAAGGCTCCGCAACGGCAAAACGCGAACTATAGCGCCTGCACCGCCCCATGGTCTGTGACTATCGTCGCCATAGTTTGGACTTGCACCGCCCACCCCGTAGAATCCACGGCCAACGATGCCAGGAGCCGACCCGATGCTGACGGTGATTTCCCCCGCCAAGACCCTCGATTACGACACCAAGCCTGTGACCGAGCGTTTCACCCTGCCCCAGTACCTGGACGACTCTCAGGAACTGATCCAGCAGCTGCGCGAACTGTCGCCAGCGCAGATCAGCGAACTGATGCACCTGTCCGACAAGCTGGCCGGCCTTAACGCCGCCCGCTTCGGCAGTTGGACCCCGGACTTCACCCCGGCCAATGCCAAGCAGGCGCTGCTGGCGTTCAAGGGTGACGTATACACCGGCCTCGACGCCGAGAGCCTGGGTGAAGACGACTTCAGCTATGCGCAAAACCACCTGCGCATGCTCTCGGGCCTCTACGGCCTGCTGCGCCCGCTCGACCTGATGCAGCCCTACCGCCTGGAAATGGGCACCAAGCTGGCCAACGCCCGCGGCAAGGACCTGTACGCCTTCTGGGGCACACGCATCAGCGAATGGCTGAACCAGGCCCTGGCCGAGCAGGGTGATGACGTGTTGCTGAACCTGGCCAGCAACGAGTACTTCAGTGCGGTGAAACGCAGCGCATTGAAGGCCCGGGTGATCAACGTCGACTTCAAGGACCTGAAGAACGGCCAGTACAAGATCATCAGCTTTTACGCCAAGAAAGCGCGCGGCATGATGAGCCGTTTCGTCATCCAGCAACGCATCAGCGAGCCGGAACAGCTCAAGCAGTTTGATGTGCAGGGGTACTACTACAGTGCCGAGCAGTCCAAGGCTGATCATCTGGTGTTTTTGCGGGATCATCCAGGCGATTGATCCGGCATTTGCGCTGCTCTTGAGACCGAGCGCCGCCCGCGCGGCGCTCGGTCTCATAGGCAAAGACCCTCTCAAGGCATACCTCTGCGAACCAATCACAAAAAGACTATTTTTTGACGCCAAAAAATCACCGCGCCTACCCTTATCGCAAAACGCCATAAGACCGCTCATAGCTTTTTTGACGTTTTTTGAAAAATTTTTTCGATGCTGGCATAAAAACATCTAGCAACAGTTTCGTCCTTTATACACGGGGACCAAACACTTGTGTGCTATCAAATTGAAACTGTCCGCCACTGAAAAAATATTTAGAAATCTTTCATTCGGGCGAAACCCAGTCCGGAACTTCTCCTGCGACCTGCCGCTCATAGTGCCGTAACGAATTTCCTGCCTCCGGGTTGTGAGAGATGACTTACAGATGACACGGGCAGCTATCCACTACCTGCCTTGATAACTTCGACAGGTATCACGGAACCCCCGAGACCCTGTTAATGCAGGAGAGACGCGTCCCCTTAAAAATCGTCCTAGTGGTTGATTTCAAAGGATTTTTCCACTTGAAAAAACAAGCACAGCAAGGCGCCAAGTAGCGCATTGCAATAAAGACGGGTGCATTTCAGGGCACGTTTTTTAATTGATGGCTTTTTACTGCCAACTTTGAGTGCATAACTTTTTGCGCTCCGGATTTATTTTGCCTGCGCTCGGCGAAGTGTGCATTCGCCATGGATCCGTGCGCCCGAAAACTGTTGTTAATCAACCCGGCCGGCACTTCTGGTAAGCGTCGGCGTGATAAACACATGAGGTGATAGCGATGCGTATCAGCATCTTTGGTTTGGGTTATGTGGGTGCAGTCTGTGCAGGCTGCCTGACGGCGCGTGGCCATGAAGTGATCGGTGTGGACGTGTCCAGCACCAAGATCGACCTGATCAACCAGGGCAAGTCGCCCATCGTCGAACCTGGCCTGGAAGCACTGCTGCAACAGGGCATCGCCAATGGCCGCCTGCGCGGTACCACCGACTTCGCCGAAGCCATCCGTGCCAGCGACGTGTCGATGATTTGCGTGGGTACCCCCAGCAAGAAAAACGGCGACCTGGGCCTGGAGTACATCGAGTCGGTGTGCCGCGAAATCGGCTACGTGCTGCGTGACACCACCCGCCGCCACACCATCGTGGTTCGCAGCACCGTGCTGCCAGGCACCGTCAAGAACGTGGTCATCCCGATTCTCGAAGACTGCTCGGGCAAAAAGGCCGGCGTCGACTTCGGCGTGGCGGTCAACCCGGAATTCCTGCGTGAAAGCACCGCGATCAAGGACTACGACCAGCCACCGATGACCGTCATCGGCGAACTGGACAGCGCCAGCGGCGACATCCTGCAGGCCTTGTACGAAGAACTCGACGCCCCGGTGATCCGCAAGCCGATCGAGGTGGCCGAGATGATCAAGTACACCTGCAACGTGTGGCACGCCACCAAGGTCACCTTCGCCAACGAAATCGGCAACATCGCCAAGGCCGTAGGTGTGGATGGCCGTGAAGTGATGGACGTGGTCTGCCAGGACACCGTACTGAACCTGTCCCAGTACTACATGCGCCCTGGCTTCGCCTTCGGCGGCTCGTGCCTGCCCAAGGACGTGCGCGCCCTCACCTACCGTGCCGCCAGCCTCGACGTACGCGCACCGCTGCTCGACTCGCTGATGCGCAGCAACGAATCGCAGGTGCAGAACGCCTTCGAACTGATCGAAGCCCACGACAAGCGCAAGGTCGCCCTGCTGGGCCTGAGCTTCAAAGCCGGCACCGACGACCTGCGCGAAAGCCCGCTGGTAGAGCTGGCCGAGCGCCTGATCGGCAAGGGCTACCAGCTGGACATCTACGACGAGAACGTCCAGTACGCCCGTGTACACGGTGCCAACAAGGACTACATCGAGTCGAAGATCCCGCACGTGTCGTCGCTGCTCAACGCCGACTTCCAGCAGGTGATCGACAACGCCGACATCATCGTGCTCGGGAACCGTGACGAGCAGTTCCGTGCGCTGGCCCAACAAGCGCCAGCCGGCAAGCAGGTGATCGATCTGGTCGGCTTCATGAGCAAGCCGACCTGCACCACCAGCCGCACTGAAGGCATCTGCTGGTAAGTGCCTGGCCGGGCAGCGGAAGCCTCCCCACTTCCGCTGCCCACCCTCCCCCGAATTCTCGACGGATGCTGAACATGCAAAGGCTCCAGACCGTGCTGTTGCAGTGCGCCGGGTGGCTGCTCTACATGAGCCTGCTCATGCTGATCGCCCTGGCCCTGCCAGCCGATATCTTCGACTCGCAGTCGAAGCACTTCATCTTCCTGGTCGGCGCAGTCGGCATCTGGCGCTATTCCATGGGCGCCACCCATTTCATCCGCGGCATGATCTTCCTCTACGGCGTGTACCCGTACCTGCGCCGCAAAGTGCAGAAAATGGGCAATGCCACCGACCCGTCGCATGTGTACCTGATGGTGACCAGCTTTCGCATCGAAGCCCTGACCACCGCCCAGGTGTACAGCTCGGTGATCCGCGAGGCGATCAACTGCGGCTTCCCCACCACCGTGGTCTGCTCGCTGGTGGAAATGTCGGATGAACTGCTGGTGAAAAGCCTGTGGGCCAAATACAACCCGCCAGCCCATGTGAAGCTGGACATCGTGCGCATTGCCGGCACCGGTAAGCGTGATGGCCTGGCCTACGGCTTCCGCGCCATCTCGCGCATGCTGCCGGACGAAAACGCCGTGGTGGCGGTGATCGACGGCGACACCGTGCTGGCGGATGGCGTGGTCCGCAAGACCGTGCCGTGGTTCAAGCTGTTCCCCAACGTCGGCGGCCTGACCACCAACGAGTTCTGCGAAGTACGCGGCGGCTACATCATGAGCGAGTGGCACAAGCTGCGCTTCGCCCAGCGCCACATCAACATGTGCTCCATGGCGCTGAGCAAGCGCGTGCTGACCATGACCGGGCGCATGTCGATGTTCCGCGCCAGCGTGGTGACCAACCCTGAGTTCATTGCCGACGTCGAAAGCGACTCGCTGATGCACTGGCGCCTGGGCCGCTTCAAGTTCCTCACCGGTGACGACAAGTCCAGCTGGTTCAGCCTGATGCGTCTGGGCTACGACACCTTCTACGTGCCGGACGCCGCCATCAACACAGTCGAGCACCCGCCGGAGAAAAGTTTCTTCAAGGCGAGCCGCAAGCTGATGTACCGCTGGTACGGCAACAACCTGCGGCAGAACTCCCGTGCGCTGGGCCTGGGCCTTGGCCGCCTCGGGCTGTTCACCAGCATCGTGCTGTTCGACCAGCGCGTGTCGATGTGGACCAGCCTGCTGGGGCTGACCGTGGCGGTGATCGCCAGCCTCAAGTTCGGCCTGGCCTTCCTGCTGGTGTACCTGCTGTGGATCGGCATCACCCGCCTGATCCTCACCGTCATGCTGCTGTGCTCCGGCCACAACGTGGGCCCGGCCTACCCGCTGATTCTCTATTACAACCAGATCATCGGCGCGCTGATGAAGATCTATGTGTTCTTCCGCCTCGACAAGCAGTCGTGGACGCGTCAGCCCACTGCCCTCAAGCGTGACCTCGCCAGCTTTCAACAATGGTTCAACACCTGGTCCTCGCGGACCATGACCTTCTCGGCGGCCAGCATCTTCGTTGCTGTGCTGTTCATGGTCGTGTGAGCCCAACCCGGATCGGATCTAACAGGAACAAACCACCATGAATACCGCCGTGAACGTCAATGTCGTGCATGAGTCCGAAGCCCAGCGCCAACACGCCCGGGTGCGCATTCCCGCCAAGCTGCGTTTCCTGGACGCCCAGCGCCAAACCCACGAAGTGAAGGTCGACGACCTTTCTGCCGGCGGCCTGAGCTTCCACACCAAGCAGCCACTGTCGGTGGGCGATGTACTGCGCGGGCGCCTGCAGTTCGTGGTCGACAACCTGGGCCTGTCGATCGACATCGAGTTCCAGGTGCGCTCGTACAACCCAAGCAGCGGCCGTACCGGTGCGCAGTTCCAGAACCTTGAACCCCGCGACATCGCCACGCTGCGGCACATCATCACCAGCCACCTGTCCGGTGAGCTGATCAGCATCGGCGACGTGCTCAGCACCCTGCAACGTGACAACTTCACCAAGGCGCGTAAGCAAAAAGACGGCGGCTCCGGCCTGAGCGCATTCGGCCGGTTCAAGGCAGTCACCGTCACCCTCGGGGTATTCGTGGTCGGCGTCGCGGCTTTCGGCTTTGTCGCCAAGTCGTTGTACGGCATGTATTTCGTCAGCCATGCCGAAGCAGGTGTGGTCGCGGTACCGACCACCACCATCACCATGCCACGCGACGGCACCGTGAGCAGCCTGGTCGAGGGCGGTGGGCAGATCGCCAAGGGCGCGCCATTGGCTAGCTTCACCACCAGCATGCTGGACATGCTCAAGGGCAATCTGGACGACTCGCAGCTGGAGCCGGCGAAGATCGAAGAGCTGTTCGGCAAGCAGCTGTCCGGCACCCTCACCAGCCCCTGCGATTGCGTGGTCGCCCGCCAACTGGTGGACGACGGCCAGTATGCCGCCAAAGGCCAGCCGATTTTCCAGCTGATCCCGCGCACCACCACGCCCATGGTCGAAGCCCGCTTCAGCTACCGCCAGTTCGACGAGGTCAAGCCAGGCACCCGGGTCAACTTCCAGGTCGCCGGCGAAGACGAAGTGCGCACCGGCCAGATCGTCAGCAGCGCCAGCCTCAACAGCGACGACCTCGCCTCCGACATTCGCGTGCAGATCAAGCCTGACAGCGGCCTGCCCGCCGAACTGGCCGGCCGCCCGGCTTCGGTCAACAGCGACCGTGGCCCATCGCTGAACTGGCTGATCGACAAAGCCGTGGCCCGTGGGCTGTAAGAGGATCACAGCATGATTCCCTACAAGAAGAGCGCAAGCCTGGGCCTGTGTGCCCTGGCTGCCGCCATCACCTTGGCCGGCTGTGCCGGCCTGCCCGACCAGCGCCTGGCCAACGAAGCCATGAAACGCGGTGACACGGCCTTGGCCGAGCGCAACTACAAGGCCCTGGCCGACCTGGGCTACAGCGAAGCGCAAGTGGGCCTGGCCGACATCAAGGTGGCCACCCGCGACCCGTCGCAAATCAAGGAAGCCGAGGCCACCTACCGCGCCGCAGCTGCCACGTCGCCCCGTGCCCAGGCACGCCTTGGTCGCCTGCTGGTGGCCAAGCCCGACAGCACCCAGGCCGAACGCGAAGAAGCCGAAACCCTGCTCAAGCAAGCGGCCCGTCAAGGCGAAAGCAATACCCTGATCCCGCTGGCGATGCTCTACCTCAGCTACCCGCAGAGCTTCCCCAAGGTCAACGCACAACAGCAGATCGACCAATGGCGCGCCGCCGGCAACCCGGAAGCGGGCTTGGCCCAGGTGCTGCTGTACCGCACCCAGGGCACCTACGACCAGCACCTGGGCGAGGTGGAGAACATCTGCAAGGCCGCCCTGAACACCACCGACATCTGCTACGTCGAATTGGCCACCGTATACCAGAAGCGTGGCCAGGCCGACCAGCAGGCCGACCTGCTCGCCCAGCTCAAAGCCGCCTACGCCCGTGGCGCAGTGCCGGCCACCCGGGTCGACAGCGTTGCCCGTGTGCTGGCTGACCGCAGCCTGGGCCAGACCGACGAGAAAACCGCCAAGGACCTGCTTGAGCAGGTGGCCCCGACGAACCCGGCGTCCTGGGTCAGCCTGGCGCAACTGGTGTACGACTTCCCCGAACTGGGCGACACCGACCAGTTGCTGGCCTACATCGACAAGGGCCGCGAAGCCGAACAGCCTCGCGCCGAACTGCTGCTGGGCCGCCTGTACTACGAAGGCAAGACCCTGCCAGCCGACGCCAAAAAGGCCGAGCAGCACCTGCAGGCTGCCGCCGACGCAGGCGAGATCAGCGCCCATTATTACCTGGGCCAGCTGTACCGCCGCGGCTATTTGGGCAACGTCGAGCCGCAGAAAGCCGTCGACCACCTGCTGGCCGCCGCCCGTGGCGGGCAGAACAGCGCCGACTATGCCCTGGCCCAGCTGTTCAGCGAAGGCCACGGCATTCGCCCGCAACCGGGCAACGCCTGGGTGTTCGCCCAGCTGTCGCAGGTCAACCCGACGCCGCAATCGAGCGAACTCTTGCAGCAACTCGACCAGCAACTCACGCCTGACCAACGTAGCCAGGCGCAGCAACTGCTGGCGCAAGAGAAGCAGGCACGCGGCAGCATGGCCCAGGGCGCGAACAGCACCCTGGCACTCGAAGCCCTGCAAGACGACGAAAAAGAAGTAGACGGTGAGGACTCGCTATGACGCTCAATCCCTTCGTGAAAGCTGGCATCGGCCTGAGCTTCGCCCTGCTGTGGTCCTGCCCGACCCTGGCGGAAATGACCGCTGAGAAAAACTTTGGCCTGGACGTGAAAATCACCGGCCAGTCGGAAGACGACCGCGACCTGGGCACCCGCCCTGGCGGCGACGTCAACGGTCTGGGCCTGGACCTGCGCCCGTGGGTGTACGGCGAACGCGGCAACTGGAGCGCCTACGCCATGGGCCAGGCCGTCGCCGCCACCGACACCATCGAAACCGACACCCTGCGCCAGAACGACGACGGCACCACCACCGACACCGGTGACGACAGCCGCCAGCCAGACAAAAGCTACCTGGCCATGCGCGAGTTCTGGGTGGGCTACAGCGGCCTCACCGCTTACCCCGGCGAGCAACTTCGCCTCGGTCGCCAGCGCCTGCGCAGCGACGATGGCATGTGGCGCGACACCAACATCGAAGCGCTGAACTGGACCTTCGACACCACCCTGCTCAAGGCCGACCTGGGCGTGGCCCAGCGCTTCAGCGAATACCGCACCGACCTCACCGAGCTGGCCCCGGAAGACAAGGACCGCACCCACATCTACGGCAACGTCGCCACGCAGTGGACCCCTGGTCACTGGGTAGGCGTACGTGCCCACCACACCCACGACAGCGGCAGCCTGAAAAACCCGGGAGAAACCGTCGACGCACTGGACAAAACCCGCACCGGCGACCTGACCTGGCTGGGCCTGGAAGCCAACAGCGACGCCTACAACTGGCGCAACGACCACACCGTCAACTACTGGGGCAGCGTCACCTGGCTGACCGGTGACCGCGACACCCTCAGCAGCCAGGCCGTCGGCGGCGAGCAGGTTGCCACCGGCAAGCAGAGCGGCGATGTCAATGCCTGGGCCACCGACCTCGGCATCCGCCTGCGCCTGGACCCGCAATGGCAGGTCGGTGCGGCCTATGCCCGTGGCAGCGGCGGCGGTGGCGACGACGGTTCGAACAACTTCGAGCAAACCGGCCTTGAGAGCAACCGCTCCAACTTCACCGGCACCCGCTCGCGCGTGCACCGCTTCGGCGAGGCATTCCGTGGCGAGCTGGGCAACCTGCAGGCCGCCACCCTGTTCGCCTCCTGGCAGCTGCGCGACGACTACGACGCCAGCCTGATCTACCACAAGTTCTGGCGTGTCGACGGCAACCAGAACATCGGCTCCAGCGGCATCAATGCCGCCGTCGACGACAACGGCGTCAACCGCCAGCTGGTCGACGGTGAAAAAGACCTTGGCCAGGAAATGGACGTGGTTGTGACCAAGTACTTCAAGCAAGGCCTGCTGCCAGCCTCCATGAGCCAGGCCATCGACGAACCGTCCGCCCTGGTGCGCCTGCGCGCCGGTGTGTTCAAGCCGGGCGACGCCTATGGCAAGGAAGCGGACTCGTACATGCACCGCGCCTTCGTCGACGTGATCTGGCGATTCTGAGGCCGGGAGAAACCTGATGAACCTTCACCCGCACTTACGTCACAGCCTGTTGGCCAGCGCCTTGCTGCTGGCCAGCGGCCTGGTCGCCGCCGCAGAACCCCAGGTTATTGCCAAGGAACTGCAGCAGGCCAAGACCTATACCGTGGCCAGCGCGCCGATCGAGCCGCTGCAGATGGACCCGCCAAAGCTGCCCGACCTGACCGGCTTCACCGCCGAGGCGGTGCAGAAGAAGATCGACCGCAGCCACAAGGGCAAGGTCAGCCTGCGCCGCATGTTCCAGGAGGACACCCTCAAGGAGTTCGTCGGCGGCGACAACAAGGCGGCCGAGTGGGTGCAGCGCCAGCACGGTATTCCGCAGGCGATCTTCGTCGATGACGGCCATGTCGACCTGGTGGAACTGAGCAAGAAGGTGCCCAAGCAGTACCTCAGCGAAGTCGAGCCAGGCGTGTACCTGGCGCGCCTGCCGATTGTGGTCGGGCAAAAGGGCATCCTCGAGATCGACGGCAAGGTCAAGCAGTTGCGCCTGTCCCAGGAGGGCGGTTCGTTCCTGGTCAACGACGGCAAGCTGTTCGTCACCGACACCCAGGTGACCGGCTGGCGCGAGAAGGACAACGGCCCGGCGACCTTCCGCTCGCCCAAGGAATTCCGCCCGTTCCTGCTGTCGTGGGGCGGTACCGAGACCTACATCGTCAATACGAAGATGGCCAGCTTCGGCTACGCCAAGTCCAAATCGTACGGTGTGAGCATCTCGCAGTACACGCCGAACATGGCCAAGCGCATGGGACGCCCGGAACCCACCGGCTGGATCATCGGCTCTGAGTTCAGCGACATGTGGTACGGCTTCTATTGCTACGAAACCCAGGACTTCGTGGTGAAGGACAGCACCTACCGCGACAACATCGTCTACGGCATCGACCCGCACGACCGCTCGCACCGCCTGATCATCGCCGGCAACACCGTGTACGGCACCAAGAAGAAGCACGGCATCATCGTTTCGCGTGAGGTGAACGACAGCTGGATCATCAACAACAAGAGCTACGACAACAAGCTCTCGGGCGTGGTGATCGACCGTAACAGCGTCAACAACCTGATCGCCTACAACGAGATCTACCGTAACCACACCGACGGCATCACCCTGTACGAAAGCGGCGACAACCTGATTTGGGGCAACAAGCTGATCAACAACCGCCGCCACGGCATCCGCGTGCGTAACAGCGTGAACATCCGCCTGTACGAAAACATCGCCATGGCCAACGGCCTGGTGGGCGTGTACGGCCACATCAAAGACCTGTCCGACACCGACCGCGACATCGCCCTGGACCCGTTCGACACCAAAGTGTCGCTGATCCTGGTAGGCGGTGAGCTGACGGCCAACGGCTCCGGCCCGCTGTCGATCGACTCGCCGCTGTCGGTCGAGCTGTACAAGGTTTCGATGCTCGCCCCGCGCAAGGCCAGCGGTATCAGCCTCAACGGCATCCTGGGCGAACGCCAGGACGAAATCCTCGACCTGCTGGTACGCCAGCAAAAGGCTGTGCTGATCGACCCGGTCGAACGCCAGACCGAAATGATCGATTAAGGAAGCCCAGACCATGACCCCACACCTGATGAAACTGCTGGGCCTGTCCGCCGCCCTTCTGGCGATCAGCCAGGGCGTGCGCGCCGACGACGTGAAGGCCCCCACCTTCACCGCCGAGCCGTGCTGCCAGCTGTGCCCTGAAGCGCATGACGCCAGCCGCTACACCACCCGTTACCAGCAGAACTTCACCACGCTGGTGCAGGCCAAAGGGGACTGGCTTTTCCGTACCCGCGAAGACCTGCGCACCGAGTTCAACACCACCCCGGCCGGCTACAAACGCCTGCAGCAGGTGCACGACGCGTTCAAGAAGCGCGGCGTGGAACTGGTGGTGGTCTACCAGCCGACCCGTGGCCTGGTGAACCGCAACATGCTCAACCCGGCCGAGAAAGCTGCCTTCGATTACCAGAAGGCGCTGGGCAACTACCAGGCCATGCTCAAGCGCTTTGCAAGCATGGGCTACAACGTGCCCGACCTGTCGCCGCTGACCAACGAACAGCTGGCCGCCGCCGACCAGGGCAAGGACTTCTACTTCCGTGGCGACCAGCACTGGACACCTTACGGCGCCGAGCGCGCGGCCAAGATCGTGGCCGACACCGTGCACCACATGCCGGCCTTCGAAGGCATCCCGCGCAAGGAATTCGAAACGAAAAAATCCGGGCGCATGGGCAAGACCGGCACCCTGCACAACGTCGCCGGCCAGCTCTGCGGCACCAGCTATGCAGTGCAGTACATGGACCAGTTCGCCACCGAGCCGAAAGGCTCCAGCGGCGGTGGCGACGACCTGTTCGGTGACAGTGGCAACGCGCAGATCACCCTGGTCGGCACCAGCCACAGTGGCAAGAACTACAACTTCTCGGGCTTCCTCGAACAGTACATCGGTGCCGACGTGCTCAACGTCGCCTTCCCCGGCGGTGGCCTGGAAGGTTCGATGATCCAGTACCTGGGCAGCGAGGAATTCAAGAAGAACCCGCCGAAGATCCTCATCTGGGAGTTCTCCCCGCTGTACCGCCTGGACCAGGAAACCATCTGGCGGCAAATCCTCGGCCTGCTCGACAACGGCTGCGACGACCGCCCGGCGCTGATGAGCGCCAGCACCACCCTCAAGCCCGGCAAGAACGAGCTGATGGTCAACGGCAAGGGCGGCGTGATCAAAGACCTGATCAACCGCAACCTGCAGATGGACGTGAAGTTCGAAGACCCGTCGGTGAAGGTATTGCAAGCCACCCTTTGGTACCTCAACGGTCGCCACGAAGACATCAAGCTGGAAAAACCGGAAACCTCCGACACCGACGGCCGCTTTGTCTTCCAGATGCGTGAAGACGAGGACTGGGCCAGCCAGAGCCTGCTGGCCTTCGAGGTGCAAGGCCCGGAAAGCGGCACCCAGAAAGTCGAAGCCAAGCTCTGCAAACGCAACAACTTCGCCGTGCCCGCGCAAACCGCGCAGGCCGGCCAGTGAGGCGACCCATGACTACCTTCAAGCGAATCTTCCGCCCCGCCCTGCTCGCGCTGGCCCTGTTCGGGGGGGCCGCGCATGCCGCGCTGGTCCCCCCCCAGGGGTATTACGAGGGGATCGAAAAGCTCAAGACCGGCGACGGTAACTTCCGTTGCGAAGCAACGCCCAAGCCGTACACCGGTGCGCTGCAGTTCCGCAGCAAGTACGAAGGTTCGGACAGTGCCCGGGCAACCCTCAACAAGGATTCCGAGCAGGCCTTCCGCGATTCGACCAAGGACATCACCACCCTGGAGCGTGGCGTGGCCAAGATGGTCAACCAGTACATGCGCGACGGACGCCCGGCACAACTCGACTGCGCCCTGACCTGGTTGGGCACCTGGGCGCGTGCCGATGCGCTGATGTCCACCGACTACAACCACACCGGCAAATCCATGCGCAAATGGGCGTTGGGCAGCATGAGTGGTTCCTGGCTGCGCCTGAAGTTCTCCAACTCGCAGCCGCTGGCCGCGCACCAGGCCGAGGCCGAGCTGATCGAGAAATGGTTCGCCCGCCTTGCAGAGCAAACCGTGCGCGACTGGAGCAACCTGCCGCTGGCGAAGATCAACAACCACAGCTACTGGGCCGCCTGGTCGGTCATGGCCACCTCGGTGGCGACCAACCGCCGCGACCTGTTCGACTGGGCCGTGAAGGAATACAAGATCGGCGCCAACCAGGTCGACGAGCAGGGCTTCTTGCCCAACGAGATCAAGCGCAAGCAGCGCGCCCTGGCCTACCACAACTACGCCCTGCCACCGCTGGCGATGATCGCCAGCTTTGCCAAGGCCAACGGTGTGGACCTGCGCAGCGAAAACAACTTTGCCCTGCAGCGCCTGGGGGAAGGCGTGCTGTACGGCGCTCGCGATCCTAAGCACTTCGCGGAACGCGCAGGCGAAAAGCAAGACATGAAAGACCTCAAGGTCGACAGCAAGTACGCCTGGCTCGAACCGTGGTGCGCGCTGTACCAGTGCGTGGGTGACACGCTCGAACGCAAGCACGGCATGCAGCCATTCGACAGTTTCAGGCTCGGCGGCAACCTGACCCGGGTCTATGACCCGAGCGCAGAGAGCAAGAAATGAAGTGAACCCCGTGTGGGGTCGGAACCTGTGGGAGCGGGCATGCCCGCGAACAAGGGCGAAGCCCTTGCCATGCATCGCGGTGCCTTCTTCGCGGGCTCGCCCGCTCCCACAGGGACCTAAGTTGCCTTCCGGTTATGCACTGGGGGGTTTGGGGGGCGCTGTGCCCCGGATGCTGTGAACAAAAAGGAGAACCGGGATGGTCTTCTCGTCCAACGTGTTCCTGTTCCTGTTCTTGCCGATCTTCCTCGGCCTGTACTACTTGAGCGGGCAACGCTATCGCAACCTGCTGCTGCTGGTCGCCAGCTACATCTTCTATGCCTGGTGGCGGGTGGACTTCCTGGCCCTGTTCGCCGGGGTCACCCTGTGGAACTACTGGATCGGCCTTAAAGTCGGCGCCGCCGGCGTGCGCACCAAGCCGGCCCAGCGCTGGCTGCTGCTGGGCGTGGGCGTCGACCTGGCAATCCTTGGCTACTTCAAGTACGCCAACTTCGGTGTCGACAGCCTGAACGCGATCATCAGCTCGTTCGGCCTGGAGCCGTTCATCCTCACCCACGTGCTGCTGCCGATCGGTATCTCGTTCTACATCTTCGAGTCGATCAGCTACATCATCGACGTGTACCGTGGCGACACCCCGGCCACCCGCAACCTCATCGACTTCGCAGCGTTCGTGGCGATCTTCCCGCACCTGATCGCCGGCCCCGTGTTGCGCTTCAAGGACCTGGTCGACCAGTTCAACAACCGCACCCACACCCTGGACAAGTTCTCCGAAGGTTGCACCCGCTTCATGCAGGGCTTCATCAAGAAAGTGTTCATTGCCGACACCCTGGCGGTAGTGGCCGACCACTGCTTCGCCCTGCAAAACCCGACCACGGGCGACGCCTGGCTGGGCGCGCTGGCCTACACCGCGCAGCTGTACTTCGACTTCAGCGGCTACAGCGACATGGCCATCGGCCTGGGCCTGATGATGGGCTTCCGCTTCATGGAGAACTTCAAGCAGCCCTACATCAGCCAGTCGATCACGGAGTTCTGGCGGCGCTGGCACATCAGCCTGTCGACCTGGCTGCGCGACTACCTGTACATCACCTTGGGCGGTAACCGCAAAGGCACCTTCAACACTTACCGCAACCTGTTCCTGACCATGCTGTTGGGCGGCCTGTGGCACGGCGCCAACTTCACCTACATCATCTGGGGTGCCTGGCACGGCATGTGGCTGGCCATCGAGCGTGCGCTGGGCATCGACACCAACCCGCAGCGCTTCAACCCGGTGAAATGGGCCTTCACCTTCCTGCTGGTGGTGGTCGGCTGGGTGATCTTCCGCGCCGAAAACCTGCACGTGGCCGGCCGCATGTACGGCGCCATGTTCAGCTTTGGCGACTGGCAGCTGTCGGAACTCAACCGTGCCCAGCTGACCGGCCTGCAAGTGGCCACCCTGGTGATCGCCTACCTCACCCTGGCGTTCTTCGGCCTGCGCGACTTCTACCGCAATGCCAAGCCTTCGCCCAAGGCGACCCCGGTGCAGGTCAACACTGACGGCTCGATCGGCCTGGACTGGACCCGGGTGATGACCCGCGCCCTGGTGCTGCTGCTGTTCGTGGCCTCGATCCTCAAGCTCTCGGCGCAAAGCTACTCGCCGTTCCTGTACTTCCAGTTCTGAGGCCGATGACATGAACCGTACTTTACGCATCACGTATTCACTGTCGTTCCTCGGCTTGCTGGTGGGCATGGGCGTGTGGTCCACCGGTGGCCTGCAAAGCTTCCAGCGTACCGAGCAGATGACCGTGCTCAACGGCAAGCTGGCCAAGGCCGCCGAAACCCACTACGACGAGCAGTTCCCGATCAAGCGCCTTGGCACCAACGTCTGGGCCGCGCTGGACTTCAAGCTGTTCAACGAAGGCCGCCCCGGTGTGGTGCTGGGCCGCGACCAGTGGCTGTTCAGCGACGAAGAGTTCAAGCCCACCGCCGGTGCCGAGCAACTGATGCAGGAAAACCTGGCGCTGATCCGCGGCGTACGCGACACCTTGCAGCAGCACGGCAGCCAGCTGGTGCTGGCCATCGTGCCCGCCAAGGCGCGTATCTATTCGGAATACCTGGGCAAGGAGCAACCGGCAAGCCTGCACGACGACCTGTACAACCAGTTCCATGCTCAGGTGCGCCAGGCCAACGTGTTCGCCCCGGACCTGCAAGCGGCCATGGAACAAGCCAAGGCCCGTGGCCAGGTTTTCCTGCGCACCGACACCCACTGGACGCCGATGGGCGCCGAAGTGGCAGCGCAGGCGCTGGCTGAAGCCGTAAGCCGACAGAACCTGCTCAACGGCGACCCGCAAACCTTCGTGACCGAAGCCGGCAGCACTGCGCCCTACAAAGGCGACCTGACCAACTTCCTGCCGCTCGACCCGCTGTTCAGCAACCTGCTGCCAACCCCGGACAACCTGCAACAACGCACCACCCGCCCGGCAGAAGCAGCGGCTGAAAGCGACGACGCGCTATTTGCCAACAACGAAATCCCGGTGGCGCTGGTGGGCACCAGCTACAGCGCCAACCCGCACTGGAACTTCCTTGGTGCGCTGCAGCAAGCGCTGCGCAGCGACGTGGCCAACTACGCCGAAGACGGCCACGGCCCCCTGCTGCCAATGCTCAAGTACCTGCAAAGCGATGCCTTCAAAAACGCCGCACCCCAGGTGGTGGTGTGGGAATTCCCCGAACGTTATCTGCCCATGAAAAACGACCTCAGCAGCTTCGATCCGCAGTGGATCGCGCAGCTGAAAAACTCGCGTAAATCCGAAGAAAACCTGGCCTTGTCGTCCACCCGGACGAACCACTGAACGATAGAGAGGAAATGCACATGACTACCAAGACTTCCATTGCCAAAGCCCTCACCCTCGCGGCCGGCCTTTCCCTTGCTTCGATGCAGGCCTTCGCCGGTGCCGACGCCGCCCTGTATGGCCCAAGCGCGCCGAAAGGTTCGACCTTCGTGCGCCTGTACAACGCCGCCAGCGCACCCGCTGCCGCTTCGGTCGGCAACACCCAGATCAAACAGGTGGGCGCCCAGGCCAGCAGCGACTTCAGCTTCCTGCCAGGCGGCGACTATACCGCCCAGGTTGGCGGCAAGAGCGTGCCGGTGAAGCTGGCCTCGGACAAGTACTACACCCTGGTCAACAGCAGCAGCGGCAACCCGCAGCTGATCGAAGAACCGCCGTTCAAGAACAAGCAGAAAGCCCTGGTGCGCGTGCAGAACCTGAGCGACCAGCAGCTGACCCTGAAAACCGCCGACGGCAAGACCGAAGTGGTCAAGCCGGTGGCCGCCAACGGCCGTGGCGAACGTGAAATCAACCCAGTGAAGGTCAACCTGGCGTTGTTCCAAGGTGACAAGAAAGTGGGCGACGTGAAACCCGTCGCCCTGGAGCGCGGCGAAGCCGCGGTGCTGTACGTAACAGGTTCCGGCAACGCCTTGTCGCCGGTGTGGGTAACTCGCCCCGTGGCTAGCAACTGATCCCTCTGCCTATTAACGACTATTGGAGAAACATGATGATCCCGGTAATTCTTTCTGGTGGTAGCGGTTCGCGTCTGTGGCCTCTGTCGCGCAAGCAGTTCCCTAAACAGTTCCTGGCCCTGACCGGTGAACACACCCTGTTCCAGCAAACCATCGAGCGCCTGGTGTTCGAAGGCATGGACACACCGATCGTGGTCTGCAACAAGGACCACAAGTTCATCGTCCAGGAGCAACTGGCTGCCCTGAAGCTGGAAACCCAAGGCATCCTGATGGAGCCGTTCGGCCGCAACACCGCGCCGGCCGTGGCCATGGCCGCCATGAAGCTGGTCAACGAAGGCCGTGACGAGCTGATGCTGGTACTGCCCGCCGACCACGTGATCGATGACCAGAAGGCGCTGCAACGCGCCCTGGCTTTGGCCACCGTGGCCGCCGAGCGTGGCGAAATGGTGCTGTTCGGCGTACCGGCGACCAAACCGGAAACCGGCTACGGCTACATCCGCTCCAGCCAGGATGCACTGCTGCCCGAAGGCGTGGCGCGGGTGGCACAGTTCGTTGAAAAACCCGATGAAAAACGCGCCGCCGAGTTCGTCCAGGCCGGTGGCTACTTCTGGAACAGCGGCATGTTCCTGTTCCGCGCCAGCCGCTTCCTCGAAGAGCTGAAAAAGCACGACGGCGACATCTATGACACCTGCGTGCTGGCCCTGGAGCGCAGCCAGGAGGACGGCGATGTGCTGAGCATCGACGAAGCCACCTTCGCCTGCTGCCCGGACAACTCCATCGACTACGCGGTGATGGAAAAAACCCAGCGCGCTTGCGTGGTGCCGATGTCGGCCGGCTGGAGCGATGTGGGCTGCTGGTCGTCGCTGTGGGAGGTGCACGAGAAGGACGAGGATGGCAACGTCACCAAAGGCGACGTGGTGGTGCAGGACAGCCGCAACTGCATGATCCATGGCAACGGCAAGCTGGTGTCGGTGATCGGCCTGGAAAACATCGTGGTGGTCGAGACCAAGGACGCCATGATGATTGCCCACAAGGACAAGGTCCAGGGCGTGAAGCAGATGGTCAAGACCCTTGACGAACAGGGCCGCACGGAAACCCAGAACCACCTGGAAGTGTATCGCCCGTGGGGCTCGTACGACTCGGTGGACATGGGCGGCCGCTTCCAGGTCAAGCACATCACCGTCAAGCCAGGCGCCAGCCTGTCGCTGCAGATGCACCACCACCGTGCCGAGCACTGGATCGTGGTGTCTGGCACTGCCGAGGTGACGTGTGACGAGAACGTGTTCCTGCTGACCGAGAACCAGTCGACGTACATTCCGATTGCCTCGATCCACCGCCTGCGCAACCCGGGCAAGATCCCGCTGGAGATCATCGAAGTGCAGTCGGGTAGCTACCTGGGTGAGGATGACATCGAGCGCTTCGAGGATGTATACGGGCGCACATCGACACCGGCAGAGCGTGGGGTTTCAGTGAAGACCATCGCGCAATAAGTAACACCTAGGGGCCGCTTTGCGGCCCTTTCCCATTTCAGGCTACGATGGTCAGACCCGCGCAACCAAGGTCTGCACGCCCCATGATCATCGGTGCCTTCCTCATCCTCACCTGGCTGGTGCTGCTGCTGCGCTACCCGGCCAAGGCTTTGCCGATCTCGCTGGCCGCTGTGTGTGGCCTGGGTTTGGTGGCGTTGTTTGTCGTCTGGCAGGACAACCGCGAAACCTCACGACTGGCCCGCCTGGACTTGCGCCTCGTTTATGCCCCCGAACAATGCCCTGCCGACCGTGCGTTGCAAGTACGCATGAAGAACGGCAACAAGGTGCCGCTCACCGAACTGCGCTGGCGGGTGGCGGCGTATGCGCCGGGCGATACCGTGAACCTGGCCGAGAACACCTACAACGCCCCACGCTATCGAGGGCCGGGTGAATTGCAACCGGGGGCCGAGTGGAAAGACTGCCTGCCATTGCCACCGCTGCGGTCCGGGTACCGGCCGCAAACGCTGGAATTCCGTGCCGAACACCTGCAAGGCACCTTCGCCAATTAATCAAAGGCCTCCCCCATGCCCACCGTTCTGATCACCGGTTGTTCCAGCGGCATCGGCCGCGCCTTGGCCGACGCCTTCCGCGATGCCGGCCTCCACGTCTGGGCCACTGCGCGCAAGGCGGAGGATGTTGAAGTGTTAAGCGCCGCCGGTTTTACCGCGCGGCAGCTGGACGTAAATGACAGCGAGGCCCTGGCCCGCCTGGCCGAGGAGCTCGAAACCCTCGACATCCTGATCAACAACGCCGGCTACGGCGCCATGGGGCCGTTGCTCGACGGTGGCGTGGACGCCCTGCGCCAGCAGTTCGAAACCAACGTGTTCGCCGTGGTGGGTGTAACCCGCGCGCTGTTCCCGTTGCTACGCCGCTCACGAGGAACAGTGGTGAACATCGGCAGTGTTTCCGGCGTGCTGGTCACACCGTTCGCCGGTGCCTACTGCGCCTCGAAAGCGGCGGTGCATGCCTTGAGCGATGCCTTGCGCCTGGAGCTTGCACCGTTCGGTGTGCATGTTATGCAAGTGCAGCCCGGGGCGATTGCCTCGCAATTTGCCAACAATGCCCAACGCCAGGCGGAGCAGGTGCTGGCGGCGGACTCTGCGTGGTGGCCGTTGCGTGAGCATGTACAGGCACGGGCGCGGGCTTCGCAGGACAAGCCGACTTCGGCGGCGGTATTTGCCCAAGGCGTACTGGCGGCCGTTGGCAAGTCACCCGTACCCGCTGTGGTGCGGTTGGGGAATGGCAGTACGGCGCTGCCGCTGATGGCCCGGTTACTGCCTCGGCGGGTGCTGGATTGGGCATTGCGCAAGCGGTTTGGGCTGCTGCGTCCGCTTTGATTTTTCTTTTGCCAGTACCGGCGATGGGCCGCACAGCGGCCCCGCTTTTTATGCTTTCTTCACCGGCTGCTCATCAAACGCCTGCCAGCCACCACCCAGGGCCTTGTACAACCCCACCAGCGCCTGCGACACCGCCGCCGAGCTGTCGATCCACTGCTCCTCGCTGGCCAGCAATGCACCCTGCACCGTCAGCACATTGAGAAAGTCCACTGCCCCTTCCACGTACTGGCGCTGGGCGGTTTCCAGGGCGATGCGGTTCTGCCTCACAGCCTCGGCCAGGTGGTCACGGCGCAACTGGCTGGCGTTGTACAGGCGAAGCACATCGTCGACCTCATGCCAGGCGCCCAGCACCACCTTGCGGTAGTTCAGCGCCGCTTCCTGCTGCTGCGCCTCGCGCAGTTCCAAGGTGCCCTTGAGCCGGCCACCCTCGAAGATCGGCAACGACAACTGTGGCCCGAAGGCAAAGCGGCGCGAATCCCAGCCGCCGAAATCAGACAACTGCATGGCCTGGAAGCCGACGCTGCCCGACAAACGGATGCTCGGATAGAAATCAGCCTTGGCCACGCCAATACTGGCGGTGGCAGCATGCAGGCGCGCTTCGGCCTGGCGAATGTCCGGGCGGCGTTCGGCCAGTTCGGACGGCAAACCGATGGCGAACTTTTGCTGTGGCGCAGGCAGTTCACCGCCTTGCAGCAATTCAGCCTGCAGACTGCGTGGCGGTTCTGCGGCGAGCAGACTGAGGGCGTTGATCAGGTCATCACGCCGGGCTTCGAGGCTTGGCAGGCGGGCCTCGATCGACGCCACCTGGGCACTGGCCTGAGCCACGTCGAGCCGAGTGGCAACACCTTCGGCCTGACGGTCTTCGGACAATTTGAGGCTGTGCCGGGCAACCTTGAGGTTGTCCTGTGTCACATCAATCGTGTGCTGCACCGCTCGCAGCTGAATGTAGTTGCCGGCGGTTTCCGACAGCAAGGCCAGCAGCACCCCACGGCGGTCGTTCTCGGCCACTTCGACCGTGGCATCGGCAGCCTCGACCTGGCGCCGCACGCGGCCCCACAGGTCCAGTTCCCAACCGGCCACCAAGTCGCCTTGCCAAAGGTTGAACGCCTCTTTACCCGCTTTACCGGAAGGGTCGCTCAAGCCTTCGGCGCTGTTACGAGCGCGGCTGTAACCAGCGTTGGCGTCTACCGATGGCACCCCATCGGCGGCCACGGTGCTGCGCAAGGCGCGGCTTTGCAGCAGGCGGGCGCTGGCCATCTGCAGGTCGAGGTTGCGCTCGGCAACGCGCTGGATCAACGCGCTGAGCTGTCCGTCATGAAAGGTTTCCCACCAGCGCAGCTCCAGCGGTTCGGCTTGCGGCTGGCTGGATGCTGCCTGGCCTTGAAGCGGCGCCCACTGTTGCGGTGCCCGGCTGTCGGGGCGCAGGAAGTCCGGGCCCATCGTGCAACCGGCCATCAACACGGCCAGCACCAAGGGGCTCAAGCGTAATGCAGGTTTCATCGTGCACTTACCTCTTTGCCATCCAGCTTGTCGCCACGGGTATCGATGGTCGCTTCCACCGACATGCCCACCCGCAAGCGGGAGAGCAACGGCTGCCCGTCATCGAACACGATCTTCACCGGGATGCGCTGCACAACCTTGGTGAAGTTGCCGGTGGCGTTGTCTGGCTTGACCGCAGCGAAGGTCACGCCGGTAGCCGGGGCGATACTCTCTACGTGGCCTTGCAGCTTTTCACCGGAGAAGGTGTCAACGCTGATACTCACCGGCTGCCCCGGCTGCACATGGGTCAGCTGGGTTTCCTGGAAGTTGCCGACCACATAGGCCTGCTGCAACGGCACCACCGATAACAGGCGTGCGCCGGGATTGACGTAGGCGCCCACGCGCAGGGCGCGCTCGCCGACCATGCCGTCCACCGGCGCCGTGATGCGCGTGTAGGACAGGTCGAGCTGTGCCTTTTCCACGCCTGCTTCAGCGCGCTTGAGCTGGCCATCGGCGCTGGCCACCTGGGCAGTAAGGATATCCACCTGCTTGCGCGCCGCCACCAGCGCCGCCTGGGCATTGGCCAGGCGAGCGCGGGCCTGGTCGACGCCGCTGCGTGCCTGCTGGGCATTCTGCACGGTACCGGCGCCCTGCTCGGCCAGGCGGCTGTAGCGGTTGACTTCATGGTCGGCGAACGCTGTTTCGGCCTGGGCCGCTTTCACCGCCGCCTCGGCCTGGGCAATCAATGCTGCCTGGCGCTCGAGCGTGGCGCGGGCATCGGCACTTTGCGCCTGAGCCACCAGCAACTGGGCCTGAGCGGCATCCAGGGCGGCCTGGTAGTCACGGGCGTCGATGGTCGCCAGCAACTGGCCGGCTGTGACCTGCTGGTTATCTTCTACGAGCACGTCCTTGATGAAGCCTGCAACCTTGGGCGCAACTACGGTGTAGTCGGCAATGACGTAGGCATCGTTGGTGCTCTGGCGGTGGTCGCTGCCGAACATCCAGGGGCCGACAATGCCAGCCAGAACGGCCACGGCCAGTACCGAGCCAATGAACAGGGTCTTGCGGTTGTTAGTCATTTCAGCGGGTCTCGAATTCATCCAGGGTTCAGGCCACCGCGCGCGGCGGGTAGACCCGGGTAGGCACGAAAGGAATCAGGCAGATCAGGGCCACGGCGATGCCAGCCATGACCAGGTAGAGGTCGGCAGAGGTCAGCACCAGCGCCTGGTCGTGAATACGCCGGGCCAGGCCCGCAGCGCTGTCGTCGACCAGCGGGGCGTTGCCCAGGCTGTCCACCAGGTGATTGGAATGGAAGTGCCGGCGCAGGGTCCCAAGTGCATCCAGCAAGCCACCCGCGATGACTGCAGCCAGGCCTTTGACAGTGTTGAACCAACTGGAGGCGAACGGGCCTTCCTGTGGGGTCATCCCGTTGGTGGACAGCATCAGCAGTGGCAGCACCGCCATGGGCTGGCCAAACACCTGCAACAGGTAGAACGGGTAGAAGTCGCCACGGATCCACTCGCTGGTCAGCAGGCTGCTGCCGACACACGACACCGCCAGCATCGCCAGGCCAATGCCCAGCACCCAGCGGCAGTCCACCGCGCGGATGTTGCACAGCGCTGTCGTCAGCGGCAGGGCGATCAGTTGCGGCATCGCCACCAGCATCATCAGCGGGCTGGTCTGTGCCGGGCGGTAGCCCTGGATCTGCGCCAGGTAGGCCGACGGGATACTGCCTACGCCCGACAGCACGATCAGCACGCCGGCCAAGGTCACCAAGGCGAAACTCAGGTTGCGCCGCTGCAGCATGCGCAACTGGAAAAACGGCAGCGGCTCGGACCACTCGTTAAACATGAACAGCACCAACAGCAGCAGGCCACCACCCAGCAGCCAGCAGATCAGCGGCGAATCGAACCAGCCCCAACGGTCACCCAGCGAGAGGCCCAGCACGATGCAACTGATGGCGGGCAGGCCCAGCAACACACCGCGCCAGTCGAACTGCTTGAAACGCTCCAGGCGCAGCGGGTCTTGCGGCAGGCCCCAACCCACGCAGACGATGGCCAGCAGCGAGGGCAGGATGATCTGCCAGAAGGCCCATTGCCAACCGACGTACTCGGTCCACAGCCCCGCCAGCGGGGTGCCAAGGTTGGGGCCGAAAGTGGCGGTCAGTGCATAGCAGGCCAGGCCATAGACCTTGATGCCCGGCGGCAGGAAGCGCAGCGCCACGCTCATCAGCATCGGCGGCAAGGCACCCGAGGCAAAGCCCTGGAGTACACGCAGCAGCATCAGGCTATGCAGGTTGGGGGCGAACGGTTGCAGCAGGCCAAGCACGGCGAACAGGCCAATGGCGCTCATGGTGAAGCGCCGCAGTGAGAAGGTGGTGGCCAGCCATGGCGCAAAGGCCATGGCCGAGACCGAGGCGGCACTGTACACCGCCAGCAGCCAGGCGCCTTCATCGGCACCGATACCCATGGCACCGCGGATATCGGCCAGGGAAATCTTGGTGACTGACTCGTTCAGGCCCGCACACAGCACGGCCAGCAAAACACCGAACAGCCCCACCACCACCTGCACGCCGAACGCCGTCTGCGCAGGTGCAGCCGGCGCGGGGGCGGCGGCCAACGCCGCAGAGGGTGCGGTCAGGGAACTCATGAAATTACATCTCCAGCAACAATTTCGAGGCTGGAGCAAGTTTAAGAAGGTCGAATGCTGACGAAAACTGACTTGTTGGCAGTTTTATATTGCGCCAGACGCAATTGTCATGAAAGTCACGGATCAATACTGCCGCATGCTTTCAACGTCTGGCGTAGCCAACGATGCGCGGGGTCGTTGTCGAACCGCGGGTGCCATGCCTGCTTCACATTGACCTTTTCCAACGGCACCGGGATCTCGAACGAGCGCAGTGGCAATTTCAGGCGCTGCACACTGTTGAGGATATTGGCCGGTATCGGCAGGATCAGGTCCGAATCCGGCAACGAAAACATAGCCGAGTGGAAGCTGGTGGTGATCAGCGCTACCCGCCGCTCCACCTTGTGGTTGGCCAGCGCCACATCGATCGGCCCATTGGCGCGGCCACGCCGGGATACACTGATCTGCGGGTAGGCGGCGAAGCGCTCTGGGGTGATAGGGGCGTCGAAGATCGGATGCCCTACGCGCGCCAGGCCCACGAAATAGGTGTTGAACAGGCTCTGCACCTTGATTTCCGGGCCCAGTTCTACGGCCGAGCTGATGATCAGGTCGATGTGCCCATTGCGCAGCACCGCATCATCGTCGCCACTGCCCTCCGGGACGAACCGCAACACCGTGCGCGGTGCCTGGGCCAGCATCATGCGCAGCAGTTGGGCGCCGTACAGGGCGATGAACAAATCGTTGGTGCGGATATTGAAGGCACGATCCAGGTTAACCAGATCGACATCGTCTCGGCTGCGGAACACCTGCCCGGCCTGCTCCACCAGGCCATGCACCTGCTCGCGCAGGGCCAACGCGCGCGGCGTCGGCACCAGGCCACGGCCGGCACGCACAAGAATCGGGTCGCCCATGGCCTCGCGAATGCGCCCCAGGGTACGGCTCATCGCTGCCGGGCTCAGGTTCATGCGCTGCGCCGCGCCCACCACGCTGCCCTCATCGAGCAGGGCATCGAGGGCGACAAGCAGGTTCATGTCCGGGAGTTGCATGGCCGTTTTCCGTGGCAGCTGTGGGGATGGCGATGGTAGCAGGTTGGTGGATTGCACCAGACGCAATGCGCTCGTGCGTGGAGGGACATTTATTCCGGAAGTGGATTGGGCCAAAAATATTGCATGGCAGGTTCGGCCCATTCGCGGGTAAACCCGCTCCCACAGAGACTGCGCGGATTTCGAAAACTGTGGTGTACCTGTGGGAGCGGGTTTACCCGCGAAAGGGCCCGGACAGGCAACCGTTCAGCCAGCCTTGTACAAGGATCCCCAATGCCCACCCCCGTCCTGATCGCCATCGACGCCTCCCCCGCTTCCAGCGCCCTGCTCACCCTCGCCCGCCGCTACTGCCGCCCCGGCGAACACGAACTGCACGTATTGCTGGCCATCGACTCCACCTTCGCCGTCCACGAACAACCCGCCCCCTATACAACCGAAGAGCTGGAGGAATACCCCGCCGCCTGCGAGGAACAGCAACATGCCGACCACGCCGTCGCCCAGGCCGTGCGCGAGTTGCAGCAAGCCGGCTTCGCCAGCCAGGGCTGCATGGTGGCCGGGCAACCGGTCGAAGTGATCGTGGCCAAGGCGCAGGAGCTGAACTGCGAGCTGATCATCATGGGCCACCGTCACCTGTCGCGGCTGGGGCGGATGCTGGATCCGTCGATCAGCGCGAAGGTGATTGACCGGGTGAAGGTTCCGGTGTTGGTGGGAGTAGCCTGACCGCTCATCAGAGGGGTAATGCACTTGCATTGACCAAGCAATGCATTCGCATTACCTTGGAATGCATAGCTTCCCCTCAAAAGGACATTGCCCATGGCAACCACTCTCGACGTCGAGTCCACACTGACCGATCGCTATCAGACCACTGTTCCCGAAACAGTACGGCGCGCCTTGGGCTTGAAAAAACGTGACAAGATCCATTACTCGATTCGCCCTGACGGTGAGGTGATACTCACCCGTGCAGAAGCAACCGAGAGCGATCCGGTACTGGGCAAATTTCTGGAGTTCCTGGCACACGATATCGCCACCAACCCTCAACGGCTGCAGGTTGTCGATGCTGACCTCATCGCGCGTCTCGACAAGCTTGTCGGCGACGCAGAGGTCGACCTGGATCAACCTCTGTCGGCGGATGATGAATGAGTGATGCGAGCAGGAAGCCTCTGGTTATTCATGGATGGACTGTATTTGCCCACCCGCTGTTCCTGGCCAAACTGGAGGCACTGAGCACTCAAGTTCATGCTCAGATGCAGAAAGACCCAACAGGTTACACGGAAAGAAATGCCTATAAGCGGCTGGCGGCGATCAAGCGTTTGGCTTTTGATGTGATCCCTCAGGACCCGACCAAATCTGAATACCGCCAAGGCGCCACGCTGGGCGAGGGTCACAAGCACTGGTTTCGGGCAAAGTTCTTTCAGCAGTACCGGTTGTTCTTTCGCTACCACACCCCCAGCAGGATCATCGTGCTGGCCTGGGTCAATGACGAATCAAGCAAGCGGGCTTATGAAAGTCATGACGATGCTTACAAGGTCTTCCAGAAAATGCTCGACAACGGCCACCCTCCCGATGATTGGGATCAGTTGCTGAGGGAAGCCGCACAGCAACCGTGAACAACACTTACCCCTCGCTCGGCTTCACCACCACCGTACAGGTCGTCCCCGCCGCCAGCAAAAACCCTTCCGGCACTTCATCAATGTGAATCCGCACCGGCACGCGCTGCGCCAGGCGCACCCAGTTGAACGTCGGGTTCACATCGGCAATAAGCTCACGGCTTTGCGGGTTGTCACGGTCGTAGATGCCGCGGGCGATGCTCTCTACATGGCCCTTGATGCGCTCGCCACTCATCATCTGCAGCTCGGCCTGGTCACCCACCTTCACGTGGGGCAGCTTGGTCTCTTCGAAGAACCCGTACACCCAGAACGAGTTCTCGTCGACCACCGCCATCACCGCTTCACCGGTGCGCGCATAGTCGCCCTTGTGGATATTCAGGTTGGTCACGTACCCGTCCACCGTGGCCACGATGTGCGTGCGCTTGAGGTTGAGCTCGGCGGCAGCCAGCTCGGCCAGGGCCTGTTGGTAATCGGCCTGGGCGGAGTTGGCGATGTTGCTGGCGTCGTCGCGGTTTTCCTTGGAAATCACCAGGTTGTCCATGTCGGCCCGGCGCTTGGCGTTGACCTTGCGCATTTCCCAGGTCGCCTTGCGCGAGGCGACCAGAGCCTTGGCCTGGTCGACTGCCAATTGGTAATGCTCGGGGTCGATCTGGATCAGCAGGTCGCCCTTCTTCACCCGCTGGTTGTCCTTGACCGGGACGTCCACCACGTAGCCGGGCACGTCGGCGGCGACGTTGATGATGTCTGCACGCACGCGGCCGTCGCGGGTCCAGGGCGTGGTCATGTAGTGCAGCCACAACTGGCGACCGATGGCCACGGCGGCGACCAGCACCAGCAGGGTGGCGATCAGGCTGAAGAACTTTTTCATCGAAGGATTCTCACCAGTAGACAGTAAGCGCCATGGCGCCGAACAGGCAGACGAACAGGCTCAGACGCAGCAGCGCCGGGTGCCAGAAGAAGCGGTAGCCATCATGGCTGGCGATGAACCGGTCCAGGCCCCAGGCCAGGCCCAGGGCGAACAGGAACATCAAAGTCATGGTGGGCATGTACACGCCATGGAAGGCGATTTCACGGGGCATGGTGCAGTCCTTTCGCCGGTGCCAGTGGCGATTGTGGGTCAAGCAGGGAAGAACGGATGAAATGCAGGTAGCTTTGCGCACGGCGCAGCACCGAGGTATCGAAGTGCCGGGCGAATGGCTCGTCGGTGGCTTGCACGCGAGCGATGGCGTGGTCCACCGCCACCAGTGCGCGTTCGTGGTTGCTGGCGCTGGGCTGCAAGAACAGCCTTGCCAGTGCGCGGCCCATCACGCGGATGGCCTGGCGCCACGGTTGTGACTCGGCGTAGGCCGGGTGCACCGGCGCACGGGCCTGCTCTTTGCGCAGCTCGATGACGGCGTGACCGATTTCCAGCACGGTGAACATCCACCCCATCAGCTGGCTTTGCACCTGCGGCTTGCCGGCCGCCAGACCGTAGGCCTGGTGCAACAGGTCGCGGGTGCGGCTTTCAAAGGCCGACCCAAGGCCGCGCAGGCGGCCGCTGATGGCGAACAGCACTTGCTCACGCAGTTCCTGCTCCAGCCGGCTCCACAGCCAGCGGCTGTTGGGCGGCAGGATGATCGCGCCAGCAGCAGCGCAGACGAACATGCCGATGACCATGCCGATGTAGTCGTTGATGAACGTGTAAGGGTCATACACCGTCAGGTTGTTCGGCACCGAACCGATGGCGAAGAACACCAGCAGGCCCAGGCCATAACCGGCGTAAGCCGGGCGCGAGGCAAGGAACGCGCCGAGTACGAACACCGGCGCCAGCACCATGCACAGCAGCGGGAAACCGTCGATCCAGGGGAACACGAAGAAGGTTTCGAAGAAGCCGACAAAAGCGCCGATAGCCGTGCCGCAAGCCATCTGGAACGACATGCGTTTGGGGTTGGGCGAAGCCGCCGAAAGGCCCACGGTGACGGTGGCGATCAAGGTCATCATGGCGCCGCTGGGCCAGTCGCTGAGCAGCCAGTAACTGCCCAGCAGCAACAGCACCGCCGAGGCACGCACACCGGCGGCCAGCGACACCAGCCAGCTGGTCTGCGCCACATAGGGCTCGTCCCACTGTTCACGCTCGTGCCTGTGCGCCGCCAACGAAGCGTGGGTTTCGGCATAACTGAACATTTCGTCGACAAAGCGGTACAGCAGCTCGAACGCCGTATGGAAGTCGAGCAGGTCGGCCTCGCTGGGTTCGGTCGCCAGGTACTCGGCTCGCAGCCCGCGCACCTGGGCTTGCAGGCCTTCCTTGTAGGCGGCCAGCTCCAGGGTCAGGCGCAGTGCATCGGCATCGGTCAACGCCCGGCCCACGTAGGGCTGTAACAGTTCCACCAAGGTGTTCAGGCCCGGTTCGATGGCACTGACGATCTGCAGGGGGCCACGAGCACGCAGGCGTTCGAGCAAACGGTGCAAGGCATTGAAGCGTGTGGTGATGGCCATGAACTCGCTGTTCATGCGCACCAGCCGGCCACTGCGGCGGCGCATGTGCGGGTCTTCGAAGGCAGTGACGTTGCGCAGGCTCTCAAGGCCCACGGCCTCGGCGACGAAGCGCACGTTGCTGCTTTCGAAACGGTCTTTCTGGCTGTCACCGCGCAGGGCTTCCACCACTACCCCGGCGAATACGCCAAAGCGCTGGTACAGGGCGTTGCGCATGGCGGCACTGGCCGACTGCGGCAGGATCGCGGCACTGACGAAGGTCGATACCAGAATGCCCAAGGCAATTTCCAGCACCCGCCATACCGCTGCCATGAACGCCTGATCGGGGTGCTGCAGCACCGGAAGGCCGATCATCGCTGCCGTGTAGCCGGCCAGCACGAAGCCATAGGCGCGGAAGGTGCGGTAGCGCATGGCGCCGGCCGAGCACAGGCCCACCCACAAGGCCAGGCTGGGCAGGAACAGCTCGGTGTTCTGCGGGAAGATGGCGATCAGCGCCACCATCATCGCCGAGCCGGCCAGGGTGCCGAGCACTCGGTAGAAGCTCTTGGCGAACACATGCCCGCTTTGCGGCTGCATGACGATGAACACGGTGATCATGGCCGTGCGCGGTTGCGGCAGCTCCAGGCGCATGGCCAGCCACAGGGTGATGAAGGCGGCAGCCAGCACCTTGAAGATGTACACCCAGGTCACACCGTCGGTGCGCGCCCAGGCAAAGAAGCCCCGGCGCCATTCCAGGCTTTGCAGCCAGCGCATGGGCAAACTGGAAGTGCTCATTCGGCGTTATCCGGCTTCTTGTCGAAAATGGCCAGGGTGGCCGGGGTTTTCGGCGCGGCCTGGCGTTCCTCTTTCGGCACATCCTGGCCGGCCTGCAGGCCACCGCCCAACGCGGTGACCAGCTCGGCATGGGCGATCAGGCGGGCGGCCTGCACCTGCTGTTGCACTTGCTGCTGGCGGAACAGCAAGGTCTGCGCATTGAGCACGCTCAGGTAATCGGTAAGACCCCGCTGGAAGGCGACCATGGCGATGTCGTAGGTTTTCTGCGCAGCAGCAACGGATTCGGCAGCGAAATGCGACTGTTCTTTCATCGACTCGCGGCGGATCAGCTGGTCGGAGATGTTCTTGAGCGCGCCAACCACGGTCTGGTTGTAACGCGCCACCGCCACGTCATAGCCCGCCGAGGCCACGCCCAGCTCCGAGCGCAGGCGGCCACCGTCGAAGATCGGCAGGCTGATGGCCGGGCCGACGTTGTAGTTGAACTTGCGCCCGGTGAGGAACTCCAGCGGGCCGCCGCCGGTGGCCATGAAGCCCAGGCTGCCGACCAGGTCGACGTTGGGGAAGAAGCCGGCATGAGCAACGTCGATGCCACGCGCCTGCGCGGCCACCTGCCAGCGGCTGGCAACCACGTCAGGGCGCTGGCCGACCAGTTGGGCAGGCAGGTTGGAAGGCAGTTTCAGTGGTGCAGCCAGGGCCAGGGTCGGGCGCTGCAACTGTGCGCCCTCCCCCGGCCCCTTGCCGGCCAAGGCAGCCAGCTGGTTGCGGGTCAGGGCGATTTCTTCGTTCAGGCTGTCGAGCTGGCGGTGGGTTTCCGGCAGCGGCGCTTCGGCCTGGCTGACTTCGAAATGGGTGCCGATGCCCGCGTCCAGGCGGCGCTTGGCCAAGGCCAGGATCTGCTCTTGCTGCTCCAGTTCGGCCTTGACGATATCGCGTTGGGCAAAGTGCAGGCTCAGCTGGATATAGGCACGCACCACGTTGTTCTGCAGTTCCAGCTGCGCCTGGCGGGCTTCGGCCACGCTCATGTGCGCCTGATCCACCGCCTGCTCGCTGGCATTGCGTTCGCGGCCCCACAGGTCGAGGGCGTAGCTGAAACCGAAGGCGGCATTGTTGTCCCAGGTGTTGGCGCCAGACAGCGCGCCAGGGCCGTAGAACTGGTCTTCAGGCCAGTTGTGGCGCTTGAGCGTGGCCTGGCCATTGACCTGCAGTTTTTCTGCCGACTCGACCACACCCGCCATGGCCTTGGCTTCGCGCACCCGCGCGGCGGCCATGGCCAGGCTTGGGCTGCCGGCCACGGACAGGGCTACCCAGCGGTCCAGCTGGGCGTCGCCATAGGCGTGCCACCACTGCTGGTCGGGCCAGTGGGCATCGGTCGCGGCTTCGCGTATGGCCGCGTCGGTGGCCAGGGTATTGGCTTGCAGCGTCTTGCTTTGCGGGGCGATGCCCCAGGTTCCGATACAGCCACTCAAGGTGAGGGCAAGGGCACAGGCACTGAACGCATTGAGCGTTCTGATGATGCGACGCGGCACAGCTGCGATTTCCCGAGGAAGAGGTGAAGGGGCCGGGCAATTCTAGGGGGCGGCAGCACTGGCGATAAGCGCAGATTCCTGCGAATCTTTGTTACCAAAACAGCGATAATCCGCCTTTGGTCGAAGGCAAATTTTCAGCTTTTTATCGTTACTTCGTGACACAATTTTGTCCTCTACATCGAGAGTGACCCATGGACACCCTGCAAAACATGCGTGCTTTCAGTTGCGTAGCCCAGCTTGGCAGCTTTACCGCTGCCGCCGCGCAACTGGATACGACCACCGCGAACGTGTCGCGGGCGGTCTCCAACCTGGAAGCCCATCTGCAAACAAGGCTGCTCAACCGTACCACCCGCCGCATTGCGTTGACCGAGGCCGGCAAGCGCTACCTGATGCGTTGCGAACAGATTCTTACCTATGTGGAAGAAGCCGAGGCCGAGGCCAGCGACGCCCATGCGCGCCCCGCAGGGCAGCTGAAGGTGCACTCGATGACCGGGGTGGGCCAGCACTTCGTGGTCGATGCCATCGCCCGCTACCGCGAATCGCACCCGGACGTGACCTTCGACCTGACCATGGCCAACCGCGTACCCGACCTGCTGGACGAAGGCTATGACGTGTCCATCGTGCTGGCCACCGAACTGCCCGACTCGGGGTTCGTATCCCAACGCCTGGGCATCACCTACAGCATTGTCTGCGCTTCGCCCGGCTACATCGCCCGCCACGGCAGTGCGCAAAAGCCGGCAGACCTGCTCAAGCACGCCTGCCTGCGCATGGTCAGCCCCGTGATCCCGCTGGAAAAGTGGCTGTTCGACGGGCCGGAAGGCCAGGAGATGGTCAACATCACCAGCTCGCCGTTCATGGTGAACACCGCCGATGCCATGAAGACCGCGATCCGCAGCGGCATGGGCGTGGGCGTGCTGCCCATCTACTCGGCCATCGACGGTCTGCGTGATGGCAGCCTGGTACGGGTGCTGCCCGAGTACCGCCTGCAGGAGCTGAACCTGTACGCCATCTACCCGTCGCGGCAGTACCTGGATGCCAAGATCAAGACCTGGGTCGAGTACTTGCGCAATTCCCTGCCGGAGATTCTCGCCGCCCATGAGGCGGACCTGAAAACCCATCAGGTGCTGATCGCCAACTAAAAAGCTGCTGCATGGCGGGGGTGGACAATGGTAGGTTGCTAACCAATATCCACCACCGCCTTGCAGAGAAGTTGCCCGATGAAAAAGACCGTCCTGGCCTTCAGCCGTATCACCCCGGCCATGGCCGAGCGCCTGCAGCAAGACTTCAACGTCATTTTGCCGAACCCCAAGCTCGGCGACATCAATGCCCAGTTCAACGAAGCCCTGCCCGAGGCCCACGGCTTGATCGGCGTTGGCCGCAAGCTAGGCCGTGCCCAGCTTGAAGGCGCAGGCAAGCTGGAGGTGGTGTCCAGCGTGTCGGTCGGCTACGACAACTACGACCTGGACTACTTCAACGAACGCGGTATCGCCCTGACCAATACCCCGGATGTGCTGACCGAAAGCACCGCCGACCTGGGCTTCTCGCTGATCATGGGCTGCGCCCGCCGCACCGCCGAGCTGGATGCCTGGACCAAGGCCGGCAACTGGCAAGCCACCGTGGGCCCAGCGCACTTCGGCAGCGATGTACATGGCAAGACGCTGGGTATCGTCGGCATGGGCAACATCGGCGCCGCCGTTGCCCGCCGTGGTCGCTTTGGCTTCAACATGTCGGTCATTTATTCGGGCAACAGCCGTAAAACCGCGCTGGAGCAAGAGCTGGGGGCGCAGTTCCGCAGCCTGGAGCAGTTGCTGGCAGAAGCGGACTTCGTGGTGATCGTGGTGCCGTTGTCCGAGACCACCCGCAAGTTGATCGGTGCGCGAGAGCTGAAGATGATGAAGCCGAGCGCCTTCCTGATCAACATCGCGCGCGGGCCGGTGGTGGACGAAGCGGCGCTGATCGAAGCGCTGCAGAACGGCACCATTCGTGGCGCCGGGCTGGATGTGTACGAGAAGGAGCCGCTGAGCGATTCGCCATTGTTCAAGCTGCATAACGCCCTGACCCTGCCGCACATTGGTTCAGCCACTGCCGAAACCCGTGAGGCCATGGCCAACCGGGCGATGGACAACCTGCGCGCGGCACTGCTGGGTGAGCGGCCGCGGGATCTGGTGAATCCACAGGTGTGGAAAGGCTGATAGTCATATTTTGCCTGCACCGACCTCTTCGCGGGCGAGCCCGCAAAGAGGTCGGTGCAGGCAGCACATTACCTATTTGGCCACCACCATCCCCTCAGGCACCTTGGCCTTGGGCTTGCGAAACACCAGCACATTCCCCGCCATCACCGCCACCAGCCCCAACAAGGCCGGCGCCGTCCACTGATACCCCTCGGCCACCGCCGACACATTCAACGCCACCAACGGGAACAGCACCGTGCAATAGGCCGCCCGCTCCGGCCCCATGCGCCCGACCAGAGTCAGGTAGGCAGTAAAGGCAATCACCGACCCTGGCACCACCAGGTACAGCAACGAGCCGATGTAGCGCACATTCCACTCCATGCTGAACGGCACGCCGCTGACCACACAAAACACCGCCAGCATCGCCGCCCCGTAGACCATGCCCCAGGCGTTGGTAGTCATGGGTTTGAGCCCGGCCTTCTGTTGCATGCTCGACAGCATGTTGCCCGCCGAGAAGCACAGCGTGCCGAGCAAGGCCAGGCCGAGGCCGTACAAGGTCTCGCGGCTGGCGGTGTGGTGTGACAGCTCGGGCCAGAACAGCAGCCCCAACCCGAGCAGGCCCAAGGCACCGCCGCCAAACACATTGCTGGCGATCTTCTGGCCGAAGAAGATCCGTGCATTGAGCGCATTCCACAGGGTAGCGGTGGAAAACACCACGGCGATCAAGCCACTGGCGACCCACTGGCTGGCACTGAGGAAACAGATGAAATTGACGCAAAACAGGCACAGGCCCTGAGCCAGGCAGATCTGGTGGCCACGGCGGTTCATGGGTTGCAGGCGGCGGGTGAGCAGCAGGAAGGCGAACAGGATCAGCCCGGCCAGGGCGAAGCGGTAAACGATCGAGACCGGGATCGCGACCACACCCAGCTGGAGCTTCAGGGCGATCCAGGTGGTACCCCAGATCAGGACGGTGAGCAGGTACAGTGACAGGTTCATGGCGGTGGTTCCTTGGGCCTTTCAAGATCGGTGCCCGGCGCTTCGCGGGCAAGCCCGCTCCCACAGGGATCGCCAGTGTTCTTCCGATCAGCGTTTGCCTGCTTGCACAAACTTGCGCTTTTCTTGCCCCGGTGGATGTCACTCGACCACAGCCGCAGTAGGATAGCTGGCAAGAGGATTCGCCCATGACCCCACTCACGCAGCTGCAAGTGTTCAACGCCATGCACGCCTCGCCCCACGCCCGGCTGGAGCTGAGCGCGCACCTGGGCGATGGGCTGGCGGCGGCGTTGTGGAGCAACCGGGATGATGCCCGCGATTATCAGGCACCGACCCATCACACCCTGTCGTGCTACATCGCCGACGGCACCGGCACCTTCCGCCGCCAGCGCCCGGCCGACAAGGGCGCGCCGGGCAAGCTGTGCGTGATGCCGGCCGGGCAGGAATCGAACTGGGTGGTCAATGGTGCAATCCGCCTGGCCCACCTGTATGTGAGCGAGGCGCAGTTTGCCTTGGGCTGCGTGCGCCTGCTCGACCGGGAGCCGCGTGAATTGCAGTTGCAGGAGGCGACCTTTCTGGACGACCCGCAACAGGCCACGCGCTTTCGCCAGTTGATCACCCTGGACTGGGACGAGCCAGGCGAGCGCCTTTTAGCCAGCAGCCTGGCACACGAAATCGTCGACCATGCGCTGCTCAGCCAGGTCGGGCTGCGCCAAGGCCTGCGCCTGAAGGGCGGGCTGGCGCCAAACCTGCGCCGACAAATGGTCGAGTACATCGAGGCGCACTTGGACCAGCCGATTACCCTGGGTGAACTGGCCTTGCGCTGCAACCTGTCCGAATACCACTTTGCGCGCATGTTCCGCACCAGTTTCGGGCTACCGCCACACCAGTACCTGCTGGCCCGGCGGCTGCACCGGGCTTGTGGGCTGTTGCGGCTGGGGGAAATGCCGCTGGGGGAAATTGCCTTGATGTGCGGGTTTGCCAGTGCCAGCCATTTCAGCAACCGGTTCAAACAGGCCCTTGGCGCAACACCTGGCGAGTACCGTTCGGCCATTCGCGGCTAAAGCCGCTCCCACAGGTAAAGCGTTGCGCTTGAGGCGGGCGCGATCCCTGTAGGAGCGGCTTTAGCCGCGAAGAGGCCGGTACAGGCTGGCTCAAAACTCGAAGGTGCTGGACAGGCTCACCTGCCGCGCATCCCCGATTGCCACAAAGTACTGGTTCACCGCCGAGCTGTAGTAGACCTTGTCGAACAGGTTCTTCACGTTCAGTTGCAAGCGCACGTTGTGCTCATCCAGCTTGGTCTCGTAGCTGGCGAACGCATCGGCCACGGTATAGGACGGCAGGTCGAAGGTGTTGGTCGAGTTGCCCGCCCGCTCACCCACATAACGCGCACCTGCGCCCATCCGCAGCTTGTCGCCCCCGAACAGGCTGCCGAAGTCGTACACGGCCGACAACGAACCGCTGTGCTTGGCCACGTTCTGCAGGCGGTTGCCTTGCAGGTCCGGGTCCTTGGTGACCTTGGCGTCCGTGTAGGCGTAGCTGCCAATCAGGCTCCAGTGCTCGCTCAGTTGCCCCGTCAGGTCGAGCTCCACGCCACGCGAGCTGACCTCGCCGGCGTTGCTGTACACCGTCTCTTTCGTGGTGGCATCAAAGTTGGAAACCAGCACATTGCGCTTGGTGATGTCGAACACCGCCAGGGTACCGGTCAGGCGACCGGGCATGTCTAGCTTGGCGCCCAGCTCCCACGACTTGCCTTCCTCAGGTGCAACCGACGAGTCCAGCACCACGCCGCCCGTCAGCGGCGCAATGCTGGAGTTGGGCTTGAACGACTCGCTGTAGCTGCCATAGAACGACAGCTGGTCATCCACCTTGTAGACGATGCCGGCATGCGGCACCCAGGCTTGGCCGCTGTTATCGGTATTGGCCGTGAACGGACGGCCACGGCCTGCGTACTGGTCGAATTGCTGGAATCGTGCACCGGCCACCAGGATCCAGTGGTCGTCCAGGTGCAGCGCATCCTGCACGAAAAGTGCATCGGTGCGCAGCTTGTCGGTCTGGTCACTGTCACTGGCTCTTACTGTGGTGCCCTCCACCTCTTGGCCGTAGACCGGGTTCACATAGCTGAACGTGGATTGCGCAGTCTGGCGGATCAGATCACCGCGAAAGATCTTGCGGTCTTCATGGTCAACGCCGAACAGCAGGTCGTGCTGCATACCGGCCAACTCCACGTTGCCCACCAGGCTCAAGGTGGCGAACTGGTCACGGCTCATGGCGTTGTGGGTGCCGTCGATGCTGCGAGTCAGTGTGCCTTTGGCTTCGTTGACCCCGGTCACCCGCACCTGGCTGGCATCATAAGTCTCGCGGTTGAAGCTGTAGCCAAAGTGCAGCTTCCAGTCATCGGCCAGTTGGTGGTCGACTTCCAGGCGGTACAGGTCAGACCGCCCTTCCATGTCGTTGAACGGCTCGTCCAGGCGCCGGGTGGTGGGGATGTTCAGCGGGTGGCCGTTGCTGCCGAACGCGGTGCCGCGGTCGAAGGGCGAGAGAAACTCGCGGTGCTCGTACGCCAGCACCACCTGGGTGTCTTCGCCCAGCCAGGCCAGCGACGGCGCTACCAATGACTCGCGGTGCACGCCGTAGTTGCGCCAGTAGTCCTCATCCTCGTGGTCGACGATCAGGCGGTAGGCGAAGTTGCTGTCGCCCAACGCGCCGGTGCTGTCGAACCCGCCGCCACTGCCGTTCTTGCCGCTGCCGTAGGTGGAGCCACGGACGGTCAGGGCGTTGTACTGCTGCAACTGCGGGCGCTTGCTGACCACGTTGATCACCCCACCCGGGTCCTGGATGCCGTACAGCAGCGAGGCCGGGCCCTTGAGCACTTCGACCCGCTCGGTACTGGCGTTGAGGCTGCGGCCCTGCACGATGGGCATGCCGTCGCGCATGATCGAGCCGTCGCGGTTGTCGCCAAAACCGCGCTTCATCACCGTGTCGGAGGTGCCGCCAAAGTTGTTGCCCTGGGTGATGCCACTGACGTTGTAAAGGGCATCGTCGAGGTTGCGCGGAGCCTGGTCGCGGATGACCTGGGCCGGTACCACGTTGATGGCCTGGGGAATGTCCTGGTTCGGGCCTTGCCCGCGCATGATCGAGGCGGTGGCCGGCGGTTGATAGCTGTACACGTCCATTTGCGAGGTCACGGTGGTGGCCTGCAGGTTGAGGGCGCCGGAAGTGTCTGCGGTTTCGAGGGTCAGAGTACGGGCATCGACGCGGCGCCAGGCCAACCCGGTGCTGCCCAGCAGCTGTTGCAGGGCCTGTTCGGCGCTGAATCGGCCGTTCAGTGCCGGCGCCTGCACGCCCGGCAGTTCTAAGGTGTAGACCACGCTCTGGCCGGTGGTGCGGCTGAAGGCGTTGAGCGCCCGGGCCAGGGGCTGGGCCGGCTGGGCGAAAGCATAGGTCTGCTGTTGCTCGGCGGCACTGGCCAGGGGAGCGACAGCAACGGCCGGGAGCATGGCAAGGCCGAACCAGAGAGGGACGCAACGCGGAGAGAACTTCATGGACGCTGACCTGTGAGAGGGTGATGACTGCGAATGAATCGCACTTCCACTCATTACACGGATGCCACGTCCTGTTACCTCACCCGTTTTTTAAAAATATTTTGCCTGTGCCCGCGAAGAGGCCAGTACAGGCGACTACCGAAGCAGGGTCAAACGCCCCAGCACGGTCTGCCGCGAAAAGCCCATCACCTTGCCCAGCGAATCCAGCGCCAACTGCGGCTCGTCCACCGGGAAGCTGCCGCTGACCTTGCGCTGCCCCAGCTCACCATCCAGCAACAGAATGCGCCCCGGGTAATAGCGCCCAAGGTCTTCCACCACCTGCGCCAGTGGCACTTGGTAGTAGTTCAGCCAGCCTTGGCGCCAGGCCAGGCGGTTGTCACTGTCCACAACCTGGGTGTCGTCGATCCTGCCTGCGCTGTAGTTCACCTGCTGGTTGGCAGTCAGTTCGCGCGCCAAACCGCCCTGCGCAGGGCTAACCCCCACACGCCCACTGCGTACCGTCACCTGGGCGCCCTCGCCCTGCTCACGCACTTCGAACTGGGTGCCGAGCACCCGCACCTCGCCACCGGCAGCTTCAACCAGGAACGGCTCGCCGGTATGCGTCACCTGGAAAAACGCCGCGCCATGAAGCAACCGCACACGGCGCTCCCCCTTGGCGAAATCGACCGCAATGGCGCTACCGGCATCCAGCGTGACCTGCGACTGGTCAGCCAAGGTCACCTGGCGAATCTGCCCGGCACTGCTGTAGTCAGCCTGCAGGTCCTGCAACCAGTACCCCGGGTGCCAGCCACCGGCAACACCCACGGCCAGCACCAGGCAGGCCGCCATCGCCATCGCCGCCACACGCCTCCACGGACCACGGGCCGGCGGCCTGGCCATGGCATCGAGGTAACGTTGCAGGGCTTGCTGTTCTTCGTCGGCCAACCGCTGCGCCGGGCCGGCGCTTTTCTGCCACAACAGCTGAGCCTGTTCATAGGCGGCGCGGTGAACAGGGTCGGCCAGTAGCCAGCGCTTGAACGCCGCCCCTTCGGCTTGCGCGGGCTGCTCGTTGATGCGGCTGAGCCACTGCAGGGCGGCCTGGGATTGCGCCTCGGTAATGGGGGGCATGCTGCTCATCGACGGGCGCTCCCTGGCCGGCGTGGAGTGGGCGCGGGCTCGGCAACACTGGCCTTGCACGCTTCAAGGGCGCGCATCATATGCTTTTCCACGGTGCTCTGGGACAGTTGCATGGCCTTGGCGATTTCGCCGTACTTGCAGCCGTGAATACGGTTGAGCAAAAAGATCTGCCGGGTGCGCTCGGGCAAGGCGCGCAAGGCGGCTTCGATGCGTTGCAGGTCGTGGTCCACTTCCAGGGCCTGCTCTGGCGCCTGGGCCGTGGCCACTTCGTCCACCGGCAACGCGGCTTCGGCCACGCGTTCGCGGCTGCCTTCACTGCGCAGGTGGTCGATGGCGAGATTACCTGCGCATCGCAGCAAGTAGGTGTCCAGCGCCTCGACCTTCACTTCGGGGCGCCGCCAGAAGCGCAGAAATAGCTCCTGAACCAGGTCCGATGCCGTGGCGCGGCAGCCGACCCGTCGGCTGACCAGGGCTTCCATGCGTGCCCGCTGGGCCTGGAACACCTGGACGAAACGTGCACGCCCGCCGGCACTGTCGGCGTCGGGCTCGATGATGTCCGCCTGCTCGCTCACGGCTTCACACGGCAAACCCGGCCAGCAACGGGCCGAGCACCACACTGGCGGCGGCCAGGCCCAGCAGCAGGCGCGGCTGGTAAGGCAGGCCGAACACCCAGAGGGTTACCCCGGCCATCATCACCGCCGTCCACTCCACCAGGCCGTAGGCCCAGCCACGCAAGTGCACGCTGAGGAGCAGCGATAACAGCAGCAACAGCCATCCAGCACTGCGCAACAGCCGCAATTGCCCAAGGCGCGGCTTGCGCCCGAGCAGGTCGCTGAAGTGTTTTTCCATGGCCAGGCACAGGGCCACAACACCTGCGAATGCGATCAGTGCGTTACCCAGCATCAGCTCGCCTCCGCCGTTTCAGTACCCGGCTTTTTTACTGCGCGTGGGCGCTTGGCAACCGGCTTGGGGCTGCGCAGCATCTTGCCCGCCAGCCAGGCCAGGAACAGGCCGGTGGCCAGGGCAGTCAGGTCGAAGCCGGCCATGGCCCAGTCACCCTCCTGCAGCGAATGGTTCAGCCCGCGGTGGGTACTCAGGCCGTTGAGCAGCGGCAGCAAGGCAAAGGCCAGCGCACCCAACGCAAGTTGCTCGCCCCAGGCCCTGCGCCCGCTGCGTAGTACCGCATGCACCAGCGACAGGCCCCAGGCGATGAAGAAGGCATTGACCTCCCAGTCGCCCCGGCCTTCGACGCCTATCGGGACCAGGCGGTTGGCCCAGAAGAAACCTGCCACCGCCAGCAGCAAGCCGCTCATGCTGGCGATATTGAGTACCTCGACCAGGCGCAACTCACCCGGTATGCGCTCGCTCTTGGCGTGCTTGAGCTGACGCTTGCCCAGCCACATCACCAGCCCGGTGCCGATCACCGCAGTGCCGGCCACACCAAAGAAGAAGTACAGCCAGCGCAACCAAGGGCCGGCGAAGTTACCCATGTGCAGCCCGGCGAAACTGAAGGCGGTCATCATTGCCCCGCTCTCTGGCTTGCCCTGGCTCAGCAGCTCGCCACTGGCGCCATCGAAGGTCCAGTTAGCGCTGCGCCGATAAGCCACATGGTCGGCAGACGATTGCGTGAAGGTGACACGGGCATTGCTGTCGCCCGGGTTCTGCACCTGGATGTTGCCGATACGCGCGCCGGGTTGCAGTGCCTGCAACTGGGCATACAGGCTGGGCAACGGCACCAGCGGTGCAGCCACATGGGCCGCCTTGGGCGCATCGTCGCGGCCGAACAGGTCGTTGAAGTACTTGTCGGTGTCATTGCCATAGCTGGCCATGATGCCAGCCGGCATCACCATGTACATGAACAGCACCAGGCTGCTGTAGCTGATCATCAGGTGAAATGGCAGCACCAGCACACCGATCGCGTTGTGCCCGTCCAGCCAGGAGCGCTGGCCCTTGCCGGGGCGGAAGGTGAAGAACTCCTTGAAGATCTTCTTGTGCGTGATGATGCCGGTGACCAGCCCCAACAGCATGATGAACGCGCAGAAGGTCGACAGCCATCGGCCGAACGGGTAAGGCATTTGTAGCTGGAAGTGGAAGCGGTAGAAGAACTCGCCACCGCGGCTGTCGCGCGCTTCAACCGGCTGACCGGTCTGGGTATCGAGGGTTTTACTCACGAACCCGCGTGGCCCGCCATTGGGGTCGCGGTAGCCCACGCTCAAGGCAGCCTCGCGCGCGTTGGGCATGCGAATGAACCAGGTGCCAGAATGCCCGGCATTGTCCTGCAGGTAACGTTGGGCCACACCCAGGCTGTTGAGCGGATCCAGAGCATGGCTGCGCACTTCGGGCTGCGCCCAGTGGGTGATTTCTTCCTTGAAATACGACAGTGTGCCGGTGAGGAAGATGGCGAACAACAGCCAGCCGAAGATCAGGCCGGTCCAGGTGTGCAGCCAGGCCATCGCCTGGCGAAAGCCTTCTTTCATGGGTTTTTCATCCAGTAGGCGACGCCGCTGATCAGGCCCAACAACAGGCTTGGCGCCAGTACACCCAGCCAGGCACGCCAGGCGTTGCGGCAGGCGAAGCACCAGATGAACGCCAGCAGGTAGAAGACGAACGACAGCAGCAGGCCGGTGAGCGTGGCATCGACCTTGGGCAACGGCGCCACCAAGGCAATACAGACGCTGGCCATCGACGCCAGCAAGTAGCCGCCCAGCAGCGCGGCAAGGCTACGTGAGGCAACGCCCAGCCGGTAACTGAGCGGGAGTCCGGCGGTTTTGCGCGTCATGGCGAAGGTCCGGGCGTTTTCGGGGCTGCAATACTAATGATTTCAATTCTCATAAGCAAAGCCTGCTGCTACTTCGCCCTGTGAACGCCTCGTTTTCCCCGCAAGTGGCCGAGCAGGCCGTGCACTGGGCAGACGTCGGTGGAGTTCTGACCTGTAGCAAATGGGGGGCCGCTTTGTAGCCCCCTTTTGCAACAAGAAATTTATTTTCAGAAAGGGCTTGAATTCATCCCGCAGTTGCCTGACCTTAGAGTCAAGAGGCGCAGAAATTCCAAGGGTCTCAAGGGCCTAGGCGCGCCTCCATGCGAGCAAGCTGAATAAGGATTGAATCATGCAAATCCAGGTCAACAGCAGCAATCATTTCGAAGGCAACGCCCGGCTCGATCAGTGGGTCCGCAGCACACTGCAGAACTCGCTGGAACGTTACGAAGAAGACCTCACCCGCATCGAGGTTCACCTGCGCGACGAAAACGGCGCCAAGCCCGGACCGCATGACAAACGCTGCCAGATGGAGGCTCGCCCAAAAGGCCACCAACCGATTTCCGTGACCCACACCGCCACTTCGCTGGACCAGGCAGTCGACGGTGCCGCCACCAAGCTCACCCACGCGCTGGAACACTTCTACGGCAAGTTGCGCAGCAAGCGCGGCGCCCTGGAGCTGAGTGACCCAGACGCCTGATCGTCAAAGCAAAACGCCCGGCTTGAAGCCGGGCGTTTTTGTTTGTAGCGATCAATGGCACTGAACCAAGCCGCCGCGTTGCCAGTCAACCTCTGCACTCATCCACTGCAGAAGCACGACCATGGACAACCCGTTCGAAAAAATCAGTGCTGCATTCGCCCCCGAATACCGGGTCAACCTGAGCATCACAAACCTCGACGGCAGCATCATGCTGACCCTGTCCGACGACGCCGGCGTTGTCGCCAAGCGCCTCATCACCCAGGCCCAGCGCAACGACCCGGCGCGCCTGCAACGGGTGATCGACAGCATTCGCCTGGGCCTGGCCATCGAATTCAGTCAAAACCCCATGCAAGTGCTGGCCGCGCTAACCCGCGACGCTCGTCACGCGCCGCGCCACGTCGTTGCCAACTGAGGGTTACTTGCCCTCCTCCACTTCCTTGCCGTTGGCATCCAGCACCTTGGTCGAGGGGTAGCGATACGAAGCGTAGCGCACCACCAGAATCGAGAACGCCAGCAACAGGATGCCGCCGCACAGGTACAGCAGCCCTTCGTCCGGCGCCTTGTGGTGCGAGACATCGCCGATCAGCAGGCGAGTCAGCGCGGTAATGGCCACGTACAGCAGGAAGCGGATTGGCATGTGGTTGGTCTTGAAGTAAATGCCGACCATCGCCCCCAACTCCAGGTAGATGAACAGCAGCAGGATGTCATCGACACTGACCCCACCCTTGCCGAGCATGTCCAGGAAGGTGACCACCGCCGCATAGGCGGTAATCGCGCCAATGCCAAACAGCGCCAGGTAATGGAAGGCCTCGACGCACAGGTTACCCAGCGAGTCGGCCGAACCATGCAGGCCTTTGCGTAGCTTGTCTGCCCATTTGATGTTCACGATGTTCCATTCCCCGATACGTCTTTAAGGATGATGCGTCACCGGTGTGACGCTTGTGCCATGCAGTTAAAGGGCCAGGCCCTTGGCTTGGAAGGCGACCGATTGCCGCAAGGCACGTGTGGGCAGGCTGAAGAATCAGGTTGCGTGATGATGGCAATGCCATTACTGTATGCGCATACAGTAAACTGCAACACAAACAGCAAAAAAGGCATAGAGGTGATGAATGGCCGTCGAAGTGGTGTACCGCAGCAGCCGCGACCCGGAGCGCTTGTTCATGGATAAGGCCGAAGCAGACCGTCACGACAAGATGCTCGAACTGGCCGAGCGCCTGGCCGAAGTGCTGCACAAGGCGGTGCCGTCGCTGACTGAGCAGCAGGTTGAGGAAGCCGGTATCTACATGGCCAAGAACCGCGATGTGTTTGCCCGGGCGTTCAAGAGCCAGCCGGATGCGTTGGCCGAGTTGCTGGAAGGAGGTGCTGCCGAGTGAGATCGGCAGCGCCTGCTTCGCGGGCAAGCCCGCGAAGAGGCCAGTAACGCCAGCATCAGCATTCAGCCGTAGAGCAACCGCTCTGCCAACATCTGCGCCACCCGCGCCGGCGAACGCTTCTCCGCCTGGGCATGGCCGAACACTTCGGTCAGCCGTGACGGTATCCGCGCCAGGTGCGCGGTGATGGTGCCCAAATCCTCGCCACGATGGGTCAGCGCCACGTAGATCAACCCACCGGCATTGATCACGTAGTCAGGCGCATACAATATCCCGCGCGACTCCAGCTGGTCGGCCACCTGCAAGGTGGTCAGCTGGTTGTTCGCCGCCCCCGCCACCGCCGCGCAACGCAACTGCATCACGCTTTGCCCGTTCAGCACCGGCCCCACGCCGCAAGGGGCGAAGATGTCGCAAGGAGTGCTGATCAACGCATCGTTGGTTACAGGCTTGGCATCGAACTGCTCCATCGCCAGCCGCACACGTCCTGGGTCCAGGTCGCTGACCAGCAACTCCGCGCCCACTGCATGCAGTTGCTCCGCCAACGCAAAACCGACATTGCCCAAGCCCTGCACCGCCACTCGCAGGCCTCTGAGGTCATCACTGCCCAGCCGGAACGAGGTGGTGGCGCGAATACCCGCGAACACCCCCATCGCCGCATGTGGCGAGGGATCACCCGATGCGGTGGTACTGGTCACATGGGGTGTGCTCTGAGCAATGCAGTCCATGTCCAGGGTCGAGGTGCCGCTGTCCACGGCGATGATGAAGCGTCCGTGCAAGGTATCGATGAAGCGGCCAAAGGCCTCGAACAGTGCGGCGCGGTTTTCCACATGCGGGTTGCGCATGATCACCGCCTTGCCACCGCCCAGCGGCAAGCCCGCCAACGCCGCCTTGTAGCTCATGCCCTGGGCCAGGCGAATGGCATCGGTCATGGCGCTTTCGTCATCGGCATAAGGCAGGTACCGGCACCCGCCCATGGCCGGGCCCAGTTGCTCACTGTGGATCGCCACAACCGCTTTCAGACCCGTAGGCGGGTCGTTGAACAGGTGCAAGGACTGGGTACGGGTGCTTTGCATCAGAGCGAACATCGACAGGCCCCCCATGAGGTGCTCCCTCCAGTATAGGCACCGCCCTGAAGCTGGTGCCGCCGCCGGACCACTGGACGAAACCCCGCGCCACGGCTAATACTCAAGCGTGTGTGGAGAAGCCCCATGAAGCCACGTCAAGCCTGCCTGGCCTGCCTGGAACGCGAGCCTGTCGCCCTGCTGGAAGCCGCATTGTGGATTGCCGCCGAGCACGACCGGAGTGTCGAGCCCGCAGCCAGCCTTGCCGTGCTGCAAGACCTGCAGCGCGATATCAGCACCCACCTGCCGATGCTGCCACTGTGCGAACTGGCCCAGCCGCTGCTGCGCCAGCTCAATGCGCTGGGCTTCCAGCAGGATGAGTACCACCCCCTGCGCCCGCAGGCGGCGATGATGGACAAAGTGCTGCAACGCCGCCGTGGCCAACCGCTGACCCTGGCCATACTCGCCCTGGAACTGGCCGGGCGCCTGTCCATTCCGCTGGAAGGTGTGGGCTTTCCTGGCCATTTCCTGCTGCGTGTACCGGGTGCCGACCACCTGCTCGATCCCTGCGGTGGCCGGCGCCTGTACCCCAACGATTGCCGTGAGCTGCTGGCCCGCCAGTTCGGGCCGCATGTTGCGCTGACGGCCGAGCACATGCGCAGTGCCACCCCGCTGCAGATGCTGCAACGCCTGTCACGCAACCTGCGCCAGCTGCACATCAGCAACGACAACCACCTGGCGGCGTTGATCGATGCCGAACGGGTCATGCAGTTGGGGCCGGTGCAGGTCAGTGACTACATGACCCGCGCCTCGTTGTACCAGCACCTGGATTGCCCACAGGCCGAGCGCTTCGACCTGGAGCATGCGCTGCTACTGACTGAAGATCCGGCCCAGCGCCTGAAGCTGTCCGAACGCATCGGCAAGCTTCCGGCGGCGAACCGTTCGCTTCACTGAGCCGGGCTGTCCGGCTGCTGGGCGGGGTGGGCCTGGGTGAACGCCGGATGCCCGGCGGCCATTGCGGCAACCCGCAGGATACGCGGGAAGCTGCTCAGGTCGATGTTGAAGCGTTCGGCGGCATACAGCTGCGGGATCAAGTACACATCCGCCAGCCCCGGTCGATCACCGAAACAGAAGCCTTGATCACCAATCAGTTGCTCCACTGCCGCCAACCCTTGGCTGATCCAGTGGCCGATCCATTGATTGACCTGCCCCTCGTCCTGCCCGGCCTGGCGCAGCCGGTTGAGCACGCTCACGTTGTGCAGCGGGTGGATGTCGCAGCCAATGATTGCCGCTACACCACGCACCTTGGCACGCGCCTCGGCCGTGGCCGGCAGCAACGCGGGCTGTGGATAAAGCTCTTCCAGGTACTCGATGATTGCCGGTGACTGCACCAGCAATTCACCGCCATCGGTGCGCAAGGCCGGTACGCGGCCCTGCGGGTTGATGGCGACATAGTCCGCCCCACGCTGCTCACCCTGCAGCAGGTTGACCGGCAGGGACTGGTAAGCCAGCCCCTTCAGTGCCAGGGCAATGCGCACCCGGTAGGACGAGGTGGAACGGTAATAGGTGTACAGCTCCATGCCCGCCCCTCCTCAGTTGGCCGCGATGACCGTGCCACGGCATTCGCCGAAGCCGATGCTGGCCACGCCGTCGCGCGTGCAGCGGGCACGCAGGATGATTTCGTCACCGTCTTCGAGGAACTTGCGCACCTCGCCGCTGGCCAGTTCCACCGGCAGCTTGCCGCCCTCGGTGATCTCCAGCAGGCTGCCGAACGACCCCGGCGTGGCCCCCGACAAGGTGCCCGAACCGAACAGGTCGCCTGGTTGCAGCTGGCAGCCGTTGACGCTGTGGTGCGCCACCAGCTGCGCCACGGTCCAGTACATGCTGCGGGTGTTGCTCAGGGTCAGGCGGTGTGGAGCAACGCCCTGCTCACGCATGCGCTGGGTCAGCAGCAGCACTTCAAGCTCGATATCGTAGGCACCGGCGGCCTGGTCGCGCTTGTCCAGCAGGTACGACAGTGGCTGCGGGTCGCCTTCCGGGCGCGCCGGCTGGGCGCAGCGGAACGGCTCCAGCGCCTCGGCAGTGACCACCCAGGGGGAAATGGTGGTGATGAAGCTCTTGGACAGGAACGGCCCCAGTGGCTGGTATTCCCAGGCCTGGATATCGCGCGCCGACCAGTCGTTGAGCAGGCACAAGCCGGCCACATGCTCGGCGGCGTCGCCTACCGGGATCGCCTGGCCCATGTCATTGCCCTGGCCAATCCAGATGCCCAGCTCCAGTTCGTAGTCCAGGCGTGCGCAAGGGCCGAAGCTCGGCTCGGTGTGCCCGGCCGGCAAGGTCTGGCCCTTGGGCCGGCGCACATCGGTGCCCGATGGGCGGATGGTGGAGGCGCGGCCGTGATAACCGATCGGCACGTACTTGTAGTTGGGCAGCAGCGGATTATCGGGGCGGAACAGCTTGCCCACGTTCTTGGCGTGCTCGATGCCGACGTAGAAGTCGGTGTAGTCACCGATCTGCGCGGGCACATGCAGTTGGCAGTCGCTGGCCGGAATCAGCGCCGGCGTCAATGCCGACTGGTGTTCGCTGTGCTCGCCAAGCAGGGCCTGCAAACGCTCGCGCAGGGCCACACGGGCGCTGCGGCCCAAGGCGAAGAATGCGTTCAGCGCGCCACCGCGGGTGGCTTCGACGGCAGCCTTGGCAGCACCGTCGAACAGGCCGGCGGCCAGCACCGCTTCCAGGTCGAGGATCGCGTCACCGATGGCCACGCCACAGCGTTTGGCTTCACCCGGCCGGCTGAAAATACCCATCGGCAGGTTCTGCAGCGGAAAGTCGCTGTGCCCGTTGGCGTGCTCGACCCAGCTACGGGCATTGGCAGTGTGGTTCATGGGTTATCTCCGGTTCGGGTTGAAGGTGCTCGGCAAGGTGGCCCAGCAACTATCGTAGTCGGCCTGCAATTGCGGGCATTCAAGGGCTTGCTGGCTCGGGCGCAGCACTTGGCTGGTCTCGAACATGAAAGCCATGGTGTTGTCGATCTTGTGCGGCGCCAGGTCGGCGGCAATGGCCTTTTCGCAGGTTTCGGCGTCGGGGCCATGGGCGCTCATCACCCCGTGCAACGAGGCGCCACCCGGCAGGAAGCCTTCGGCCTTGGCATCGTAGGCACCGTTGATCAGGCCCATGAACTCGTTCATCAGGTTGCGGTGGAACCATGGCGGACGGAAGGTGTTCTCGGCCACCATCCAGCGTGGCGGGAAGATCACGAAGTCCATGTTGGCCAGGCCATGTACGCTGGTCGGCGAAGTCAGCACGGTGAAGATCGACGGGTCCGGGTGGTCGAAGCTGACGGTACCGATGGTGTTGAAGCGGCGCAGGTCGTATTTGTAAGGCACGTTGCTGCCGTGCCAGGCCACCACATCCAGCGGCGAATGTTGCAGTTCGCAAGCCCAGTGCTCGCCCAGGAACTTCTGCACCAGTTGCACTGGCCCTTCGGCCTCTTCGTAGTGCGCCACCGGAGTGAGAAAGTCACGCGGGTTGGCCAGGCCATTGCTGCCGATCGGGCCCAGGTCCGGGATGCGCAGCGGCGCCCCATGGTTTTCGGCGATGTAGCCGCGGGCCTGGCCATCGAGCAGTTCGACACGGAACTTCATGCCGCGTGGAATCACCGCGATCTCCAGCGGTTCAACTTCCATCACGCCCAGTTCGGTGGCAATGCGCAGGCGGCCCATTTCCGGCACCAGCAGCAGTTCACCGTCGGCGTTGAAGAAAACACGCTCCATGGAACGGTTGGCGCGGTAGATGTAGATACTCACACCGGCCGGTTTTTCCGCCGCCGCGTTGGCCACCATCGGCAGCCAGCCCTCGATGAAGTCGGTCGGTTCGGCAGGGATCGGCTGCGGGCTCCAGCGCAGGCGGTTGGGGTTGATCCCACCCAACGGCCCGCTCAACGGCTGGCGCGCCAGGCGCTCGAAACGTGGGTGCAGTGCAGACGGGCGAATACGATAAAGCCAGGTACGGCGTAGCTCACTGCGGGCCATGGTGAACGCCGTGCCCGAGAGCAATTCGGCATACAGCCCATAGGGCGCCTTCTGCGGCGAGTTCTGCCCGACCGGCAAAGCCCCTGGCAGTGCTTCGCTGGCAAATTCGTTGCCGAAGCCGCTGAGGTAGTGAAGGTCGGGTGAGGTGTCGCGATTCATCGATGCCTCCGGGCTCTGGCCGAGCCGTTGCGGGCAGCTGGCTGCTGGCCCGGTGTGGGGTGGCAGCGCGTCTGCATTGTTTTTATCGTAATCAGATTACGAATAACGTAATTTGCCCCGCGCTTGGCGTCAAGCTATAAAGGCCCGACTTGAAGAATCCGGAAGCAGATGCCCATGACCAAAGCCAGCTCCCCCGCCGACAACGGCAAGCAGAAAGTCCGCTCGGCGGAGGTCGGCACCGACATCCTGAAGGCGCTTGCAGAGCTCTCCCCTTCCACGTCGCTGTCACGCCTGGCGGAACATGTGCAAATGCCGGCGAGCAAGGTGCACCGTTACCTGCAGGCGTTGATTGCCAGTGGTTTTGCAGAGCAGGACAGCGCCACCAACCACTACGGTTTGGGTCGCGAAGCATTGCGGGTGGGGTTGGCGGCGCTGGGCAGCATCGATGTGTTGAAGATTGCCGCCCTGCCGCTGTCGCAATTGCGCGATGAACTGAACGAGAGCTGCTTCATTGCCGTGTGGGGTAACCAGGGCGCGACCGTGGTCAGCATTGAACCGGCAGTGCGGGCGGTCACCGTGGTCACACAAATCGGCTCGGTGCTACCGCTGCTTACATCCTCTACCGGCCTGGTGTTCGCCGCCTATCTGCCCGAGCGCGAGACCGTGGACTTGCGCGACCGCGAGCTGGCCGCCCTGCAACACACTGCAGAAGACTACCAGGCAGTCTTGGCCGGCATTCGCGACCGTGGGTTGCACCATGTGCACGGCCTGCTGATGCCAGGTGTGGATGCGTTGTCGGCACCGGTGTTCAATGCCTTGGGGCAGGTTGTGGCCGTGATGACCGTGGTCGGGCCAACGTCGATTTTTCATGCCGACGAACATGGGCCGGCGGCGCAAAGGCTGCTGGCGGCTGCGCGCGAGACCAGCTGGCGCATGGGCTATTCACCGGCCGCGTGAGCGCCTGCAGCACTATTGCCCGATACGTAAAGGTGAATGTCATAAGCCGCTATTTTTCCCACAGGATCAAGCGCTTATTCTTAACTCACTGGCCGGCATGAAGGGCTCTTCCCCCCCGCCTTTCAGGTCTGCGAGGTTCACCGACGTAGATTTTGAAGCTCCTTGATCTAACGTCTCGATTGGCCGCTGTGGCTTGCAGCGGCCTTTTTTTTTGCCCCGAAAGAACCTGCGCTCTCGCTGGCTGATGCGCTCCCACAAAGTGCCCAGCAAGCGCTCTAGAGTGGGTACTTCTGCAGGTTCGCCATCATCTGCTGCAGCGCCTGCAAGCTGTCCTGCGGGTGCACGGCCCCGTCAAAGTCGCCAATCCTTGCCCAGTTTTCCGCCACCTGCTCCGGGGTAAAGCCTTCGCGCGGATCAAAGCCTACCCCCAGGCTGCGCTCCCAGCGCACTTTGCCCACCCAGCCGCCACCCACCTCGAACAATTCGCCCGTACCCTGGCACTGCTCACTGCCCAGGTACACCACCAGCGGGCTGACCAGTTCCGGCTTGAGCCGCTCGAAGACCTGAGGCGGGATCAGCCCTTCGGTCATGCGGGTGCCGCCGGTAGGGGCGATGGCGTTCACCAGAATGCCGTGCTTGCGCCCTTCGATTGCCAAAGTGCGGGTCAGCCCATACAAGCCTAGCTTGGCCATACCGTAGTTGGCCTGGCCGAAGTTGCCGTAGATGCCAGAGGTAGAAGCGGTGAAGATCACCCGCCCCCAGTTCTGTTCGCGCAGGTGTGGCCAGGCGGCGCGGGTGACCTTGAAGGCCCCTTCCACATGCACCTGATAAACCTGCTCCCAGTCGCTGTCGTCCATCTTGTGGAACGTCTTGTCACGCAGGATGCCGGCATTGTTCACCAGCACATCGACCCGGCCGAAGCTGTCGAGGGCCTGCTCGACGATACGCGCGCCCTGGCTGACCGAGTCATGGTTGGCGATGGCGGTGCCACCGGCGGCGCGGATCTCCTCCACCACCCGGTCGGCGGCCGAAGCGCTGGCACCTTCACCGTGGGTAGAGCCGCCGAGGTCGTTGACCACGACCCTGGCACCCCGCGCGGCGAACAGCAGCGCATGGGCGCGGCCCAGCCCACCGCCGGCTCCGGTGACGATCACCACGCGATCTTGCAGACGGACAGGCTCGCTCATGCTCATGGCTCCAGGCAGGTTCAGGTCAGCCAAGTGTCCGCCGCCAACGGCAGGCGGACAATCAAGCTCACGCAGGCTGAATGCCTGGCAATAACGCAGGGCGATGAGGCCCGGTCAGGACCACGCCACTTTCTGTGGGTAATAGCTCAGCCGCTGTTCACGAAAAGCCAGGTAGTGGCGCAGGACCTGCACAGGCGCCTCGGTGTGCGGGTAATGGCCGATGCCCTGCAACTGCACGGTATCCGGCTCCGGCACCAGTTGCCGATAACGCTCCAGCATGTGCCCGCCGGAAAGTGGGTCAACCACGCCATTGATGAAGCGCAGGGGTACGCCTTTGCGCTGCATCGCCCCGACCCAGCGTTCGCGATGCAACCTGCGCTCGGGGATATAGCTCACCAGCTTGTGCAGGATGCGCGTGCCCCGGTTGGCGGCGATCAGGCTCCAAAAATCATCCAGGGCACTTTCGCTGGGGTGGGTGCAGGGGCCGTAGACCTGGGTCACGTTGCGCACCAGGTCGTCACGCCCGAACGAGCGCCCGACCAGCCAGCCGAACCGGCTAAGCAGCAGTTTCTGGATCAGCAGCATGCGGCAGCTTTCGGGGAACAGCCCACTGTTGAGGAACACGCAGCTGGCTATCTCGGCACGCTGTTCGTGGTGCCGCGCCAGCAGTTCCTGGGCCACGCTGCCGCCGTAGTCATGGGCCAACAGGTGTACCGGCTGGTCGACCTGCAGATGGCCGAGCAATGCCTGCTGCAGGTCGGCTTGCTCCATCAGGCTGTACGCGTGGTCGACCGGCTTGGCCGAGTCGCCAAAACCGAGCATGTCGCAAGCGATCACCCGAAAGCGTTGGGTCAAAGGCCCCCACAAGTAGTGCCAGTCCCAGCTGGCCGTGGGGAAGCCGTGTAACAGAAGCAGGGGCTCTCCTTGCCCTGCGGTCCAGTAGCGGATGCTCTGGCCCCGGAAGTTGAAGCTTTGTCCCCGGGTACGCCAGACGCACAATGGAATTTCGGCCATAGGCATCAGAAGTAACCCGGTGAAGTGATAGGGACGGGATAGGGCAAGGCTGCGGTCATTGCATGTCACCTCGGCACATACATGTGCTCTCTATGTCGAGGCAAAGTCTAGCCAGCAGCCCACTGGCTGGAACTTGCGTTGCCAGCCAGCTTGATGACTGTGCGAGTCAGTGGCACGAACGGTCAGAGCAACAGGGCCAGCAACGGTGCCGCGAACAGGTTCAGCAAGCCGGTCAGCACCATGACCAGGCCGGCCACCGAGCCTTCCTCGCGGCCCACCTCCTGTGCCCGGCTGACCCCGGCGCCATGCGCACCGACACCAAACAACGCACCCCGTGCCAGCGGCGTGCGCAACGGCAACCAACGCAGTAGCGCGCCGCCGAACATGGCGCCGAGTACACCGGTGAACATCACGAACACCGCTGTCAGCTCTGGTACGCCCCCCAGGTCATGGGCCAACGGCATGGCAAACGGTGTGGTAATCGAACGCGGCACCAGCGACAGGCTGGTCGCGCTGTCCAGCGCCAGCAGGTGCGCCAGCCCCCAGGAACTGGCGATCGAAGCACTGCTGCCGGCGACCATGCCCACCATCAGCGCCGGCCAATGGCGCGCCAGCATCGCCCGCTGCTGCCAGATGGGCACCGCGAAGGCGACGGTCACCGGGCCAAGCACGCTCATCAACCAATGGGTATTGCGCGCATATTCGGCATACGCGGTGTGCAGCGGCACCGCCACCGCCAGCAACAGCACCGGTACCAGGATCAACGGCGACAGCAGGTAGCGCCCGCTGCGCCGGTACAGCCAGCGGCTGCCCAGGTAGGCCAGCAAGGTCAGGGCCAGCCAGAACAGCGGCATGGGTTCAAGGCTCATGGCGCAACCTCCAGCGGCACACCAGTTCTACGGTGAGCGCGGTCACCACCATCACCATCAGCGTGCTCACGGCGATCACCAGCAAGATGCGCCAGCCCTCCTCACGGATCAACGAGCCGTAGTCCAGCAGGCTCATCAACGCCGGAATGAAGAACAGCAGCATCTCGGCCATCAGCCAGCCGGCGCCGAGTTGCAGCATGGCCGGCTTGAGCACACCGGACGCGAACAGTATCAGCAACAGTGCCAGGCCCATCACACCACCTGGGATCGGCCAACCCAACCAGGTCGCAAGCTGGCCGCCCAGCAGAAACAAGGCACAAAGAATCGCCAGCTCGACAAGCAGGCGCAGGGCTTTTTTCAACAATGCGGGTTTCATGACGGGGGTTCCTCGACAGGCCCTCATTTTAAGATTTGGCTGCCTAGGCCAGAAGCGAATTGTTAGACTGATAGCCATTCCAGAATGGAATTCAGAGCATGGAATTCAAACAGCTGCGCAGCTTTATCGAAGTGGTCCACCGCGGTGGTTTTACCCAGGCCGCGCAAACCCTGCACATCAGTCAATCGGCCGTGAGCAAGCAGGTGGCGCAGCTGGAGCAAGATGTGGGCCAGCCGCTGCTGGAACGCCAGGCCTCCCAGCTGCACCTGACAGCGGCCGGGCACATTGTGCTGGAGCGCGGCGAAGCCCTGCTGCGCCAACGCCAGGCGCTGCTCAACGAACTGGACGACCTCAACCAGATGGAGCGTGGCGAACTACGCCTGGGTCTGCCGATGTTGGGCAGTGACGCCTTGTTCGCCGGGCTTTTTGCCGAATACCGGCGACGTCACCCAAACATCGCGATCCAGTTGCTGGAGGGCGGTAGCCGCAGTGTCGAACAGGCGGTCAAGAGTGGCGAGCTGGAACTGGGTGGTAGCCTGACACCCAGCGATGAGACGTTCGACTACCAGCCGTTCTGCAACGAGTCAATGGATGCCCTGCTGCCGGCGGGGCATCCATTGGCGAGCCTGGACGGGGTGGACCTGGGGCAACTGGCCGATACGCCGTTCCTGTTGTATCAACGCAGTTTCGTGCTCAACGACCGGCTGCTGAAGGCGTGCCAGCAACAGGGCTTTACCCCGAAGGAAGGCGGCCGCAGTGGCCAGGCAGACTTTTTGGCGGCGTTGGTGGCGGCAGGCCAGGGTGTGGTGTTGCTGCCCCGAGTGGTGGCAAAAGCGCTGGAGCGCCCCGGGGTGGTGCGTTTGCCGCTCCGTTCGCCGGGGGATTTACGCTGGGACATCGCCTTTATCTGGCGACGTGGGGCCTACCTGTCACGGGCGGCGCAGGCGTGGTTGGCATTGTTGCGCGAACCTCACGCCTGACGCGCTTTTTTATGCGGCCTTAGGGTCAGGCTTTCAGTGCGATTGCCAATTCAGCCAACCACGGTTCGGCATCCGCCTCCGGGGTCACCGTCTCGCTGGCGTCCAGGCGCAGCATCGGCTGCACCTCACGCACACCCAATTCGGCAAACAGCTCGCGCATCTGCTCGCCACCGCCGCAATAGGTATCACCGTAGCTGGAGTCACCCAGTGCAATCACCGCCCCCGGCAGACCACGCCAGGCCGCAGGCAAGGTATCGCGAAGGGTGCTGTACAGCGGCATGAGGTTGTCCGGCAGTTCGCCCATGCCGGTGGTCGAGGTCACGGCCAGCAAGGCGTCGGGGGCAAAACCTTCAAGATCCTGCTGGGTGGCACGTGCCGCATGCCAGGCCTCCAGGCCCGCTGCCTTGAGCAGCGTTTCAGCGTGACGGGCGACTTCTTCGGCGGTGCCATAGACCGATCCGGAAATAATGGCGACTTTCATCGGGTAGAGGATTCCGAAACTGAGTGAAAACGTAGGATACTAGCATCCAGCGCTGGCAAAAGGCCGCCTCTACCAAAGTCGCCGTCCTCAGCCCCTCCTTGCCCAATGGCCCGAACATGATCAATGCGCAATTGCTGCAATCGATGGTCGATGCGTCCAATGACGGGATCGTGGTTGCCGAGCAGGAAGGCGACGACACCATCCTGATCTACGTGAACGCCGCCTTCGAACGCCTGACCGGCTACAGCCGCGATGAAATCCTCTATCAGGATTGCCGCTTTCTGCAGGCTGACGACCGTGACCAGCTTGGCCGCGCACGTATCCGCAGGGCCTTGGCCGAAGGCCGCCCCTGTCGCGAAGTGCTGCGCAACTACCGCAAGGATGGCAGCGCCTTCTGGAACGAGCTGTCGATTACCCCGGTAAGGCACGCCGCTGACCAGCGCACCTACTTCATCGGTATCCAGAAAGACGTCAGCCGCCAGGTCGAACTGGAACGGCAACTGGCGGAACTGTGCGCTCGTCCGAAACCCGACGAACGCGCTTGAACCAAGTACGCCATGCACGGTCAATCCCGATGAAGAAATCGCCACCACCGAGTTCGATCATGCAAGCAGACGTGCTCCTGACCCAGGACGAGCTGGATTTCATCCAGAACATGCAACATTCGCCGCATTTGAACGTGGCCGACTCCATGTCGAGCCTGCTGGTCAATGGCGACCGCCGCATACAGAGCCTGCTTACCCGGCTGGTGGCGAACGAACAGGTTACCTTGCAGGCCCAGTTCAACAACCAACAGATCAGCTTCCCCCTGCAATTGGTAGAAGACGAGTTCCACGCCCTGCACCTGCAACTGGGTTCACCGGAAATCTACGAAGACGGCCCCATGCTGCGCCCTTGGCGCCTGTCGATGGAGCAGCCGAGCGCACTGCTCGATGCCCATGACGAGATCAGCGGTCTGTGGGTACGTGATATTTCCTTCAAAGGTGTGCTGCTGGAAGTCCGTGACCTGCCCTCGCCACCCGCACGCTTCGAACTGCGCTTCGCCCCCGGCGGCATCAGCCCGATCGAACTGCACGGCGTACTGGGCCGGCGTATTGGCCCGGACCTGGCGGCTTATGACCTCAGCCAAAGCCCGCCCGAAGAAATCGAGCGTCTGCGCGACTACATCCTCCAGGCCCACCCCGACCTGCACACTCAGGTATCTAGCTGACCTGCCAGAAACTGCCGCAACCGCTGGCGCATGACACTACCCTGCGCTCCCAGGCAGGCGATAGCACTGCCAGCCAGGCTGGCCTGTGCCACTTCCGCCGCCTCACCGGCCAGTAACAACGGGCAGTCCAATACCGCCGCCAGGCGAGCCAGGTGCCGAGTGAGCTCTGCGGTAAGCGGCTGATGGGAAAACAGCACCAGGGCATCCGGCTTCAGGCGCTCGCAAACCAGCGCCAACTCCTGCAGTGGCTGCCCGTTCGCCAACGGGGTCACACCTGTTTCGTCGCTGCCCAGGATCAAGCTGGTGACCAGCAGCTCGAGCTCATGGCACTGCCCCGGTAATGGCGCCAACAGCACGGTGCGGCTACGCGGCACATGGGCAAGCTGCAAGCGAGCGAAGACCCGGCCGCGCAGGAACTGGTCAAAGAACAGCCATTCACTGGCCTGCCCATAGCCGCCCTGGCGGACTGCCATGTCGTGCCACACAGGCATGAACACTTCGCTGAAAACCTGGTCCAGGGTGCTGGCGGCAAAAACCTCCTGGAAAAGCAGATCAAGGCCCGCCACGTCGAAACGCTGCACCGCCAGGCGGATCTGGTGCTGCCAGCGTAGCCAGGCGTCCGTCGCATCACCGGCCTGGCCGGCAAGGGCATGGCCACGCGCAAGAATACTGCCCACTTTGCTGATTGCCACACCGCGCTCCAGCCACCCGAGGATACGGCGGATCTCATCGATATCGGCCTGGGAATACAGGCGGTGGCCACTGTCGGTACGGATTGGCTGGATCAGGCCATAACGACGCTCCCAGGCCCGCAGGGTCACAGCGTTGACACCGGTCAGACGGGAAACTTCACGAATTGGAAACAGCTCCTGCTGTTCAAAACTCGCATCGATCACTGGATTACGTCCCTGTTCGTTCATCTGCAAGGGGTACCCTGCGTGCGGAAGTTGAACAGGTATTCTACTACGACGGCGCGAGTCGCAGGGTGCAACCGTTTGCCGCCCGGGGTTTGCCGAATATTGCAGATACGCGATAATCCGTGCCCGATTCTTGCATGCACGCCTGTGTTGCCCACCACCCCGGGCCACACAGCCAAAGGGGCCAGCTACCCGCCAGCCCCGTTGCCAGGAGATACACGATGTCTACCCCACCCGTCACCCTGATGGTGTCTCGCCGCGCCGCCCATGGCCGCTACCAGGACTTGCTGGCCTGGTTGCATGAAGGCGAGCAGCTGGCCACCGACTTTCCCGGCTACCTTGGCTCGGGCATCCTTGCGCCGCCCCGCGATGGCGACGAATTCCAGATCATCTTTCGCTTCAGCGACGAGCCGACCCTGCATGCCTGGGAGCACTCCGCCTCGCGCCGGGCCTGGTTGCAACGCGGCAACGGCCTGTTCGAACGCCCCAAAGAGGCGCGCGTAAGTGGTATCGACGACTGGTTTGGCACCAACATGGTGCAAAAACCACCCCGTTGGAAACAGGCTGTGGCGATCTGGCTGGCATTCTTCCCGGTCTCGTTGCTGTTCAACCTGCTATTCGGCCACTGGTTGGCAGCGTTGGACCTGGTGCCCCGGGTACTGCTCAGCACCTTGGCGCTGACACCCGTGATGGTCTACCTGTTCATCCCCCTGTCCACCCGCCTGCTGGCCGGTTGGCTGCATGCCACCCCAACGCCCTCTGGCGCCCTGCGCAGCCGCTGAGGGCAGGCCATACAATAGGGAAACAGTTCGGGTATGCTGGGGGCAACCAAAGGACAGATAAGTTGACCGCCCGAACATGAACAGCCCCATTCTCGTTACCGGAGCCAGCCAGCGCGTCGGGCTGGCCTTGGCCCTTGAACTGGCACAGGCCGGCCATACGGTGGTCAGTGCCAGCCGCAGTGTCCAGCCACAGACGGCCCACCCGAACATCGTGCAGTTCCAGGCCGACCTGTGCCAGGCGGCCGACCGCCAGGCCCTGATCGATCACCTGCACAGCCATTACGACGGCCTGCGGGCCATCATCCACAATGCCTCGCTGTGGCTGGATGACGGGCTCGACAACCTCGAAACCATGTTCCGCCTGCACGTCGAAGCGCCCTACCACCTCAACCTGGCCCTGGGCGACCTGCTGGCCAAGGTGGACAAGGCCGACATCATCCACATCTGCGACGAAACGTCCTCACGCGGCAGCAAGAGCCACATCGGCTACGCCGCCACCAAGGCCGCGCTGCAGAACATGGTGCTGTCGTTCGCCGAAAAATATGCGCCCAAGGTGCATGTGAACGGTATCCTGCCCGGGCTGCTGATCCTCAAGGAAGGGGGCGATGAAGCCTACCGCCAGCAAACCCTGAAAAAGGCCTTGCTGGAATTCGAACCCGGCGCCGGCCCGCTGGTCGAGACCGTCAAGTACCTGCTCGCCAGCCAGTACAGCACCGGCAGCCAGGTGGTCATCAACGGTGGCCGCCACCTGAAAAACCGCATGACTTGAGAGAAGCCCATGACCCCACAGCAACAGCTCGAACTCGAAGCCGCCGCGTTCCGGCGCTTGGTCGAACACCTGCAAAAGCGCACCGACGTGCAGAACATCGACCTGATGAACCTGTCCGGTTTCTGCCGCAACTGCCTGTCCAAGTGGTACAAGGCCGCAGCGGACGAGCGCCAGCTCGACCTGAGCCTGGATGACGCCCGCGAAGCGGTGTACGGCATGCCCTACGCCGACTGGAAAGCCCAACACCAGAAAGAAGCCAGCGCCGAACAACAAGCGGCGTTCGAAAAAGGAAAACCTCGTGACTGATCTGAACACCCTGCGCGCCAGCCTGGCCAGCGGCCAGCATGTATTTGCCGATACCCTGGCGTTCATTGCCGACCACTACAGCTACCAGCCTCAGGCCTTCAACAATGGTGGCGTGGAAAATGCCGCTGGGCAGAACGAAGGTTCGTGCAAGACTTTGGGCCTGGCACTGCTGGAAGGGCTGAGCGACCAGGAAGCGCTGCTGGCCTTTGGCGAGCACTACCGGGATGTGCTGGCCACGCCTGAGGGCAGTGACCATGGCAATATCCGTGCGCTGATCCAGCATGGGCTGGCTGGGGTGAAGTTTGCTGCGCAGCCTCTGGCGCGCAAGGGCTGAGATAGCCGGGGCCGCCATGCGGCCCCAAAATTTTGAGCCCACCATCAATCCATGATGGTGCCAGGCCCTCCTTCTTCCAGCCCTCCCTGCTGCAACCACTGCAAGGCCACCGGCCACAGGCTTTCGCGAAAGCGGTCATGGAAGAACGCGAAGTGGCCAATTTCCTCGACCGAGATATCCACAGGCGCGATGCGCAGGTGCCGGGCACCCTGTATATAACTCAGCAAACGCTCGGTGGCCGCGACGGTGCCGAAGGGGTCATCGGTCAGGCTGATGGCCAAGGTTGCTGCCCGCACCTGGGCGAACGGCGGTGTTTTCAGTTCACGGCCGCTGGGCCGGTGTTCGTAACGCGGGGTTCGTGTGGTCCAGTCGTGCACCACGCCAGATGGCGTATCCTCCAGCCAACCCAGTCGCTTGCCGGGGAAGTAACCGAATACCCGAGTCAACAGCGGCATAACCACATGCCATTTTCCAAACAGCTGCCAGCGCTGCTCAGCCGCATAATCGCGCCAATAGGCGAACTGCGCGCCCACCATCACCACCCGGCGCACCCGGCTGGCAGATGGCGCCAGGCCCACTGCGCAGCCGCCGAAACTGTGCCCCACCACATCCACCGGCTGGCCAGGGAAATGCGCTGCAGCATGCGCCAGCATGGCTTCGAAATCGAGCCTGCCCCAGTCGCTCCATGAAGCCTGAAAACCGCGCAACGAAGCCGGGCGGGATTCGCCGATGCCCCGGTAATCGTAGGTCAGCACATCGCAGCCCTGGGCAAACAGGAAGTCGGCAAAACGTGAGTAATAGCGGCAGCGTACCGAAGTGGCAGCGTTGATGATCACCAGCGGGCGCTGGGGGTCTGGCTGGGCGTGGCGCCAGCAGAAACCGCCGAGGCTGTAACCGTCGGCTGCGGGGTGGCGAAAGGCTGTGGCGGGTTGGGTGAGGCTGCTCATGGCGCATTCCCTGTTGTTGTGCGCCAAAGCTAGCAAAGATTTTATAGCCTGTACCGGCCCGTTCGCAGGTGAACCCACGAACGGCCCGGTACAGGCTATCGCCGATTACAGCTCGACGCAGTCGAACTTCACATCGGTAGCCACGTCTTCGTCGTAGTTGACGTCAGCACGCTCGAAGCCGAACAGGTTGAGGAACTGCTTCTTGTAACCGGCATAGTCGGTCAGCTCGAACAGGTTCTCGGTGGTCACCTGTGGCCACAGGGCCTTGCAGGCGCTCTGCACGTCGTCACGCAGTTCCCAGTCGTCCAGACGCAGGCGGCCCTTCTCGTCGACTTCGGCCGGCGCACCGTCGGCACGGTACATGCGGTCGCGGTACATGCGGTCCAGCTGGTCCTGGGTGCCTTCGTGAACGCCCTTCTCCTGCATGATCTTGAAGACCATCGACAGGTACAGCGGCATCACCGGGATGGCCGAGCTGGCCTGGGTGACCACCGACTTCAGCACCGCCACGTTGGCGCCACCCTTGAGTTCGCCGGCCAGTTTCTGGTCCAGGCGCAGGGCGGTTTCGTCCAGATCCTGCTTGGCCTGGCCCAGCGCCCCGTGCCAGTAGATCGGCCAGGTAATGTCGCTGCCGATGTAGCTGAAGGCTACGGTACGAGCACCTTCGGCCAGCACGTCGGCGCCCGCCAGGGCGTCGATCCACAGCTGCCAGTCCTGGCCGCCCATGACGGTGACGGTGTCGGCGATTTCCTGCTCGGTGGCCGGCTCGATGCTGGCCTCGATGATGGTGTCCTTGTTGGTGTCGATGGCGGTCGACTTGTACGGTTGGCCAATTGGCTTCAGTGCCGAACGCACCAGTTCACCGGTCTGCGGCAGCTTGCGCACAGGCGAAGCCAGCGAGTAGATGACCAGGTCAACCTTGCCACCCATTTCGTTCTTGATCAGTTCGATGACTTTGGCACGGGCCTCGTCAGAGAAGGCGTCACCGTTGATCGACTTGCTGTACAGGCCCTCGGCCTTGGCAAACTTGTCGAAGGCAGCGGCGTTGTACCAACCAGCAGTGCCGGCCTTGGTTTCGGTGCCTGGTTTCTCGAAGAACACGCCCAGGGTGTCGGCCTTGAAGCCGAACGCTGCGGTGATGCGGGCCGCCAGGCCATAGCCGCTGGAAGCACCGATGACCAGGACCTTCTTCGGGCCATCCTCGCGCACGCCCAGCTTGCGGGTGGCTTCGATCTGGTCACGGACGTTGAGCTCGCAGCCCTTCGGGTGAGTCGTGGTGCAGATGAAACCGCGAACCTTAGGATGAATGATGGCCAATGTCTGTACCTCGTCAGGTTTATGCCGGGGAAGCGCCGTTTGAGGCGATTCCGATTGATCAGAGGGTGAGACTACCCCCGCAGGTTATCCGACACATATTACGGGGTGATCATGGGGATGCAAAACCGGGGTTCTTCTATCCCGGCATCTTCGAGGGTAAATCCGCTCCCACAGAGACCGCGCCGCCCACAAGGTCTGTGCAATACTTGTGGGAGCGGCTTTAGCTGCGAAAAGGCCGGCACCGGCATACTCAATCGCGGCGCCGACGGCGCCCGGTAATCATCGACCAAGGCAGGTTTTCCCGCAGGCGCACGCTCTCGTAAACGGCCGCCAGCACATGCACGCAAACCAGCACCAGCACGGCATCGGCCAACCCGCTGTGCAGATCAGTCGGCCAGTCCTCGCCCCACAAGGCATCCACCTCCTGCGACGCCCATCCGGTCAGGACCAGGCCGACAATGCCGGTCAGCATCAGCAACATCACCAAGGCGCCAATCGGCGAATGCCCCAGGCGATGACAAGGCTCCCCCCGCAGCAGCTTGCGGGCATGCCCCGCCAGACGCGACGGGGTTGGCCAGAAGTCAGCCCAGCGCGCGCTACGTGGCCCGACAAAGCCCCACACCAGGCGCAACACCACGCAGGCCAATGCGTAGTAGCCCAGCCACTGGTGCCAGTCGTCACCTTCTTCGTTGAAAAAGTAATCAGCGAAGAACACACCGGCGATCGAGAGATGGCACAGCCGCAGGAGCGGGTCCCACAGCTGCACCGTGCCGTTGCTGTTCAATCGTGGTACTCGGACTTGACCGCCTTGCCGGTCACCGGGTCATGGTAGATCTCGACCTTGCGGCCGTCCTTGTCGAAACCGTAGATCTCGTAGCAGTTGCCCTCGGTCACCTTGAACTTGTTGATCTTGTAGCCCTGTTCCTTGAGCTGCGCCTGGAATTTTTCCTGGTCTTGCCAGGTGCTTTTGTCAGCGGTGGTGCATTGGGTGGCGGCGAATGCTGTGCTGCTGCCGATCAGGATAAACAGGGCTATCAGGATGCGCATGGGAATGAGCTCCATTCAGTTGGGTGAAAACAGCACGGGAAACAGCTTAGTTGGATAGCGCGCCTGGTGCTCATTGATTTGCTTTTCACATCAATCAGAAAGAAAAACAAACTTAACAAATAAGCCAAAGCCACCGATGCTTGGGCATTACGCCCATCGCACGGAGAACAACAACATGAACGACGTGGTCATTGTCGCCGCAACCCGTACCGCCATCGGCAGCTTCCAGGGCGCCCTGGCTACGGTGCCTGCGGTCGACCTCGGTGCCGCCGTGATCAAGCGCCTGCTGGAACAGACCGGGCTGGACCCGGCGCAGGTCGACGAAGTGATCCTTGGCCAGGTACTCACCGCAGGTGCCGGGCAGAACCCGGCGCGCCAAGCCGCGATCAAGGCTGGCCTGCCCTACAGTGTTCCGGCACTGACCCTGAACAAGGTCTGCGGCTCGGGCCTCAAGGCCCTGCACCTGGGGGCCCAGGCCATTCGCTGCGGTGACGCCGAGGTGGTGATTGCCGGCGGCCAGGAAAACATGAGCCTTGCCCCTTACGTGATGCCTTCGGCACGTACCGGCCAGCGCATGGGCCATGGCCAGCTGATCGACAGCATGATCACCGACGGCTTGTGGGATGCCTTCAACGACTACCACATGGGGATCACCGCCGAGAACCTTGTGGACACGTACAGCCTGAGCCGAGAGCAGCAGGACGCCTTTGCCGCAGAATCGCAGCGCAAGGCGGTGGCGGCTATCGAGGCCGGGCGTTTCGATGACGAAATCACGCCGATCGTGATGCCGCAGAAAAAGGGTGAGCCCAAAGTGTTTGCGCGCGACGAACAGCCACGCCCGGACACCACTGCTGAATCCCTGGCCAAACTGCGCCCGGCGTTCAAGAAAGACGGCAGCGTCACTGCGGGCAACGCCTCCAGCCTGAACGACGGGGCAGCCGCCGTGCTGCTGATGAGCGCCGCCAAGGCCAAGGCCCTTGGACTGCCGGTACTGGCGAAGATCGCAGCCTATGCCAGTGCCGGCGTAGACCCTGCAATCATGGGTATCGGGCCGGTTTCCGCGACCCAACGTTGCCTGGAAAAGGCCGGCTGGCAGTTGGCCGAACTGGACCTGATCGAAGCCAACGAAGCGTTTGCCGCACAGGCGCTGGCGGTGGGCAAGGCACTGGAATGGGATGCGGCACGGGTCAACGTGAATGGCGGGGCGATTGCGTTGGGCCACCCGATTGGTGCATCCGGCTGCCGGGTGCTGGTGACCCTGTTGCACGAGATGATCAAGCGGGATGCGAAGAAAGGCCTGGCCACCTTGTGCATTGGCGGTGGGCAAGGGGTGGCGCTGGCGATCGAACGTTGATCACAGCCTGAGTTGAACAGGCCCTTGCTGGCGCCGACTACCAGAACTCTCATCGCATCACTCCCTGTCGATTTGAATCGGAGTACATTCAAGGGGGATTGAGGATCAAGCGGCGATAGCGACCTGTTTCAGCGCGTTATTCAGGGCCCTGACCAGTACAGCCACTTCCTGGCACTTCTGCACAGCCAGGTCCAATGGGCTGTGCAGCAACGCGCAAGATGGCGCCACCCACAGCCGCTCACCCAGACGCTCGTGGGCATCGCGCAGCAGGTCCAAGGTCTTTTCCAGGTCGCACGGCGAAGCATTGCGGCCGTCGACCAGGCCCAGCGACAGCACCTTGTAGGCCGGCAGGCGGTCGAGCATGGCGGTGTACTGGTCGGGCGCCTGCACCAGGTCGATGTGCAAGCCATCGACCGGCAGGTTCGCGGCCAGGCCAAGGTTGCCTTCAAGGCCACCCGCGTAAGTGGCGATCAACTTCTTCAAAGGTGCGCGCTGAAGAATGTTGTAGGCGCGCTCGTAGGCGTTTTTCCAATCTTGCGGCAACTCAAGGGCGAGGATCGGTTCGTCGATCTGCACCCATTCAACGCCCAGGGCAGCCAGGCGGTTGAGAGCTTGGTCATACAGTGGCAGCAGGCTGTCGAGCAGCTCCAGCTTGTCGACATCACCGGCCTTGGCTTTGGCCTGCCACAGGTAGCTCAACGGGCCCAGCAACACCGGCTTGACCGCATGGCCAAGGGCTGTGGCTTGGGCTACTGCCTCGAAAAGCTGTTCCCAGTTCGGGGCAAACTGCTGGTGGTCACCGGCCAACACCTGGCCATACCAGGCAATGTCGCCGACTGGCAGCAGTTCAATGCCGGCGTCTTTCTGCACCTGCCACAGCTCATGGTCGCAGCCGGTGTGTGGAAAGCCCAGGTTGTGTGCCAGTGCCATGTCTTGTCCCTTCAGCATGCATAAATGATTGAGGGGATTTTCCGGTTCGCGGACCGCTGAGACAAACTCATTAAATTTGAGATGAACACAAGATTTCTTCATGATCATGTTCATGTCTCAATCAGAGCACCATCCTGCGCATCCGGACATGACCCGGTCCGCCTTGTGCCGCACAATGGCACCCTGACCACACCAGGTACCCGGCCACATGAGCCTGCTGAAAACCGCGCTGCGCGAACAGAATTTCGTCTGCGTGATGGAATTCGTCCCCAAGCCTTCCGCAGAACGCTTCGCCGCCATGGAAGCGATCATGGCCCGTGCGCACCTGTGTGGCTGGCCGATGACCGTGGCCATCGGCGATCGTGTCGGCAGCCCGCTGGACATGTCGCCGCTGGACGCCCTCGCCTCGTTCAGCAACCCGGTGCCTGCCCTGCCGCACTTTTCCGGCAAGGACCGCGAACGCCACCACCTGCTCGCCCAGTTGCAACGCATGGACGCCGCCGGCCTCGACCAGCTGTTACTGCTGACCGGCGACCGCCTGCCCGGCCACGAGCCTGGCCAGCGCCCGGTGCGTTATCTGGAGTCGGTCGCCGCCCTGCAAATCGCTCGCCAGGCTTGCCCACACTGGCTGCTGGGCGCTGCACTGAACCCGTTCAAGTACCACGAGGAAGAAGGCGGCGCCCAGTATTTCAAGGCCGAGAAAAAGCTGGCAGCGGGCGCCGACTTCCTCACCCTGCAACTGGGGTTCGATGGGGATAAACACCAGGAAGCCATGCACTGGATGCGCCGCCAGGCCACGCCCAAGCCCATGCTGGCGTGCCTGATGAGCCTTACCCACGGGCGCGCTGCGATGCTCGACCACGTGGCTGGTGTTACCGTCACACCGTCCATGCGCGACATGCTCGAAGCGGAGACCGTGCAGTCCAAGGCCTTTGCCCAGGCACGCAGCGTTGACCGCCTGGCCTTGCAGATCATCGGCGTGAAGCTGATGGGTTACGCCGGCGTGCATCTGTCAGGGGTTCACGAACTCAAACAACTGCTGGCCCTTGAGGCCCGCATCGAACACTGGCAAGCCCGGATCCACACCCTGGATCAATGGGCGCCGGCGTGGCGCGCCAGCTGGCAGATGCCCGGCCTGCCGGCAGTCACCTTCCATCCGCCGCAGGCGGGTTGGCGCCAGGGCGAGTCAAGGGTCGATGCTTCACTCAAAGAAAAAGCGCGCTATCACCTGATGCACGGCATGCATTCATTGCTGTTCAGCCGTCGCAATAGCCTGAGCAAGGCATTTGGCTGGGCGGTGCGCCAGCGGCTGTGGTCCACGCCCGTTGGCGCACAGGTGTTGCACAAGGTGGAGCGCGCAGTGAAACGGCCATTGGTGGGCTGCGACACCTGTGGCCGCTGCCGCCTGGAAGACACGTTGTACATCTGCCCGGAAACATGCCCCAAGGGCCTGGCCAACGGCCCATGTGGCGGTACCGCACTGAACCGCTGCGAGTTCGGCGACCGTGAATGCATACACAGCATCAAGTACCGCACGGCCAAGGCCGTGCGGCAAACTGCAGTGCTCACCGAGCGCCTGATCCCCTGCATCGAAGTCGAAACCCGCCACCGCAGCTCGTGGCCGCAGTGGTTCCAGGCAGCGACGCCGCGCCGGCTCAGCCCGCAGCCAGCGCCTCGAAGCCAGCCCGAATCGTAGCCTCGGGCAATTCATCGGCGATGAACACCATCACGCTCTCACGAGCCTCGCCTTCGGCCCACTCGGCGTCCCAGTCAAAGCCGTAGAGCTTGAGCACGCCCTGGAACACCAGCTTGCGGTCCTCGCCGGCAATGTTCAGCACGCCTTTGTAGCGCAACAGCTGCTTGCCGTGGGTTTCCAGCAGTTCGTTCATGAAGTCGCTGAGGCGGTCGATATCCAGCGCGGTTTCCGTGCGCAGCACCAGCGTGGAGATACGGTCCGATATAGCAGGCTTGAGCACCGGGCGCAGGGTGGGTTTCAGGTTCGCACCCAGGTCGGGGTTGAGGTTGAATCCACGCACATCCAGTAGCTCAGCCAGGTCGATGCGACCGTGTTCGACCACTCGGATTGCGGCACGACCATTGATGCGGGCCAGGCGTTCGCGCAGGGCTTCTACCGCAGCCGCCTCGACCAGGTCGGTCTTGCTCAACAGCAAGCGATCGGCAAAGCCGACCTGGGCCTGGGCAATGGTTTGGGTCAGGTGCAGTTCCGCATGAGCCGCGTCTACCAGGGTGATGATGCCGTCGAGGATGTAGCGCTCACGCAGTTCCTCGTCGATGAAAAAGGTTTGCGCCACCGGCGCCGGATCGGCCAGGCCTGTGCATTCGATTACCAGGCGGTCGAAGGCGATTTCGCCTGCGTCCAGGCGTTCAAGCAGCAGGTACAGCGCGCGCGTGAGGTCGCCGTGGATGCTGCAGCATACGCAGCCGTTGGCCAGGGTCATCACCTGCACCGGTTCGTCGCCCAGCAGTTGGCTGTCAATGCCAGCCTCGCTGAACTCGTTTTCGATCACGGCGAGTTTCAGGCCGTGCTCGGCCTTGAGCATGTGCTTGAGCAAGGTGGTCTTGCCGGCACCGAGGAAGCCAGTGAGCACAGTTACGGGAATAGGCGTCTGCACGCAGTAAATCTCCTGAAGCTGAAATGACTGTGGGAGCCGGTTACCCAGGCTCCCACAGGTTCACACGTGTCGCAGGCTCAACAGCACTTGGGCCCGGACTTGCCACCGTAACGCGCTTCCTGACGTTCGCGGAAAAATTCCTCGTACGTCATCACCGGCTTGTCCGGGTGCGTCTTCTGCATGTGCTCGACATAGTTGTCGTAGTCGGGCATGCCGACCATCAGGCGGGCTGCCTGCCCCAGGTATTTACCCAGTCGACCCAGGTCGTTGAACATGACTGCATTCCTCTCGATTACGCGTCAGGCAGTGCCTGGAACGGGGTTTCCTTGTCGGTACGCTCCTTGCGGCCCAGGGCGGCATAGCCAACCTTGATGGCGAAGAACAGGATGCTGAACACCACCAGCAGGAACAGAATCGTCAGGCCCGCGTTGGTGTAGGCGTTGAAGATCACATGCTGCATCTGCCCGATGTCCTTGGCCGGGGCCAGTACCTGGCCGGCGTCCAGCGCGGTGCTGTATTTCTTGGCCAGGGCCAGGAAGCCAACTGCCGGGTTCGGGTCGAACAGCTTGATCAGGCCTGCAGCCGTGGTGCAGATCAGCAGCCAGACCGCCGGCACCAGGGTGACCCAGATGTAGCGCTGACGCTTCATCTTGATCAGCACCACGGTGCCGAGCATCAGGGCGATACCGGCCAGCATCTGGTTGGAGATGCCGAACAGCGGCCACAGGGTGTTGATGCCGCCCAGCGGGTCGATCACACCTTGGTACAGCAGATAGCCCCAGAGTGCCACGCAACCCGCGGTAGCGAGCAGGTTGGCTCCCCACGATTCGGTGCGTTTGAGGGCCGGCACGAAGCTGCCCAGCAGGTCTTGCAGCATGAAGCGACCGGCACGGGTACCGGCGTCCACCGCGGTGAGGATGAACAGCGCCTCGAACAGGATCGCGAAGTGGTACCAGAAGGCCATGGTGTTCTCACCCGGCAACACCTGGTGCAGGATCTGCGCGATACCGACCGCCAGGGTCGGCGCACCGCCGGCACGGGCCAGGATGGTGTGCTCGCCGATGTCACGGGCGACGGCTTCAAGCTGCTCAGGCGTAATCAGGAAGCCCCAGCTGCTGACCGTCTGCGCCACCGATGCCACGTCGGCGCCAACCACCGCAGCCGGGCTGTTCATGGCGAAGTACACACCCGGCTCGATCACCGAAGCGGCGACCATGGCCATGATGGCGACGAACGACTCCATCAGCATGCCGCCGTAGCCGATGTAGCGGGCGTTGGTTTCGTTGTCCAGCAGCTTGGGCGTTGTTCCCGAGGAGATCAGCGCATGGAAGCCGGACACCGCACCGCAGGCGATGGTGATGAACAGGAACGGGAACAGGGTGCCCTTCCACACCGGGCCGGTGCCGTCGGTGAACTGGGTCAGCGCCGGCATTTTCAGCTCGGGCGCGATGATCAGGATACCGATGGCCAGGCCAACGATAGTGCCGATCTTGAGGAAGGTGGACAGGTAGTCACGCGGCGCCAGCACCAGCCATACCGGCAGCACGGCGGCAACGAAGCCGTAGCCCACCAGCATCCAGGTGATCTGCACGCCGGTGAAGGTGAAGGCCGGGCCCCACACCGGGTCCGCAGCGATTACACCGCCCAGCCAGATCGAGGCCAGCAGCAATACAACACCGACCACCGAGATTTCGCCGATGCGGCCCGGGCGGATGTAGCGCATGTAGATGCCCATGAACATCGCGATCGGGATGGTGGCCATCACCGTGAACATGCCCCACGGGCTTTCGGCCAGGGCCTTGACCACGATCAGCGCCAGCACCGCCAGGATGATGATCATGATCAGGAAGCAGCCAAACAGGGCAATGGTGCCCGGAATGCGGCCCATCTCCTCGCGCACCATGTCGCCCAGCGAGCGGCCGTTGCGGCGGGTAGAAAGGAACAGGACCATGAAGTCCTGCACCGCACCGGCCAGCACCACACCGGCAATCAGCCAAAGCGTGCCGGGCAGGTAGCCCATTTGCGCGGCAAGCACCGGGCCGACCAGGGGGCCTGCGCCAGCGATGGCGGCGAAGTGGTGACCGAACAGAATGTGTTTGTTGGTCGGGACGTAGTCCAGGCCGTCGTTGTTGAGCACCGCCGGCGTGGCCCGCCGCGGGTCGAGTTGCATCACCTTGGTGGCGATAAACAGGCTGTAGTAACGGTAGGCAACCAGGTAGATGGCCACTGCCGCGACCACGATCCACAAGGCGTTGATCGCCTCACCGCGACGCAGGGCTACCACACCCAGCGCGCAGGCCCCTATGACTGCCAGCGCCAGCCACGGAAGGTGGCGTAGCAGGCTATTATTGTTGTTCATGGTTTGCTTCCAGCTGGTGGATTGGAAAGACCGCCCACCGAGTCTAGGGCCAGTCATCGCGCATTGCCACACTTGCTTTGGTCTAGAGCCTCTGCGGCCAGATTGCGGTACCTGATGCACATACCACGCTAACTATAGTCAGGATGTCACCTTAGGACCTACCCGAGGACCCATGCCATGAGCGATCACGACGAACGCCGCCGCTTCCAGCGTATCCAGTTCGACGCCCCGACCCGGCTGTGCCAGGGCGAACGCTGCTGGGAGGTGAAACTGCTCGACCTGTCCCTCAAAGGGCTGCTGGTCGAATGCCCGCAACCGTGGGATGCCGACCTGACCCAGGACTTCGAAGCGTACATCCTGCTCAACGATGAAGTGACCGAGGTGCAGATGCAGGTCGAGTTGCGCCACGAAGAACCCGATCGCCTGGGCTTCATCTGCCTCTACATCGACGTCGATTCGATGACCCATTTGCACCGTCTTGTGGAATTGAACGTGGCTGACAGCACCGAAATGATGCGTGAGCTGCGCGAACTCATCGAATAATGAAATCTCTTAGCTAGCTAATAGCTTTCCCACATGATGTTTCCTGTCTACCCAGACAGCTTTAAGCCTGGGTAGCAGTACTTTGTACACACCCCTCTAGCACCGTTTTCGATGAGTTGGTACGCCTTCTGCATTGGGTTTTCGCACACCCTGCGGTCGCTCGTGTACGCGCTCCGATCAAAATATTGTATACAATTTTTGTGGCAATAATTTGCAGGAAATGTCTACAGTAGCGACACAACAATAAACAGAGAGCCTGCTCCATGACTACGTCCCCTAGCACGTCTCCCACCAAGCGCCCCGAGGATGAAAACCTCGGGCTTGGTGCCAACCTGGCCTATGGTCTGCAGCATGTGTTGACCATGTACGGGGGGATCGTCGCGGTACCCCTGATCCTGGGGCAGGCCGCTGGCCTGAACGGTGCCGAAATCGGCATGCTGATCGCGGCCTCGCTGTTTGCCGGTGGCCTGGCCACCCTGCTACAGACCTTGGGGCTGCCGTTTTTTGGCTGCCAGTTGCCGCTGGTGCAGGGCGTGTCGTTCGCCGGTGTGGCGACCATGGGCGCGATCCTCAGCAGCGAGGGTGGCGGTGGCTTGCCGGGCGTGCTTGGCGCGGTCATGGCTGCATCGCTGATCGGCTTTCTGATCACGCCGGTGTTCTCGCGCATCACCAAGTTCTTCCCGCCACTGGTGACCGGTATCGTCATCACCACCATCGGCCTGACCCTGATGCCGGTGGCCGCACGATGGGTAATGGGTGGCAACAGCGCCTCGCCAGAATTCGGCAGCGTTGCCAACATCGGCCTGGCCGGGCTCACCTTCGCCATCGTGCTACTGCTGAGCAAGCTGGGCAGCGCGACCATCTCGCGCCTGTCGATCCTGCTGGCCATGGTGGTCGGCACGCTGATCGCCTGGGCGCTGGGCATGACCGATTTCAGCAAAGTCACCGAAGGTCCGATATTTGCCTTCCCGACGCCGTTCCATTTCGGCATGCCGGAATTCCACATCGCCGCGATCCTGTCGATGTGCATCGTGATCATGGTGACCCTGGTGGAAACCTCGGCCGACATCCTCGCCGTGGGTGAGATCATCGATACCAAGGTCGACTCCAAGCGCCTGGGCAATGGCCTGCGCGCCGACATGGCATCGAGCATCCTGGCGCCGATCTTCGGCTCGTTCACCCAGAGCGCGTTCGCCCAGAACGTTGGCCTGGTGGCCGTGACCGGGGTCAAGAGCCGCTATGTGGTAGCTACCGGTGGTGTGATCCTGGTGGTGCTCGGCCTGCTGCCGATCATGGGCCGGGTGATTGCCGCAGTACCTACCCCGGTACTGGGCGGCGCGGGCATCGTGCTGTTCGGCACCGTGGCAGCCAGTGGTATTCGCACCCTGTCGAAGGTCAGCTACAAGAACAACGTCAACCTGATCATCGTCGCGGCCTCGCTGGGCTTCGGCATGATCCCGATCGCCGCGCCGACCTTCTACCACCACTTCCCGAACTGGTTCGAGACCATCTTCCACTCAGGCATCAGCTCGGCGGCGATCATGGCCATCCTGCTGAACCTGATCTTCAACCACTTCACCACCGGCAACTCGGAAAACCAGTCGGTGTTCGCTGCGGCCTACGAGCGCACCATCCAGTACTCGGACATTTCTGCGTTGCGTGATGGTGACTACTTCAAGGATGGCAAGCTGTTCGACGCTGAAGGCAATGAGGTACCGATGCTGGAGGTGGATGAGCATGGCAATGAAACCGTCAGGCGGGCGGCGGTTGCCGAGCATTGACTGCTGACTGAGTGGTGAAGTGGAGGGGCCGACGCGCATCGTCGGCCCCTTTTTCGTTTGCCTGTGCCCGCGAAGAGGTCGGTACAGGCTACTAATTACTCGAACAGTGCATCCAGAGCCTGCTCCAGCCGAGTCACGGCAATCACCTGCAACCCCGCTGGCGGTTCTTTCGGCGCATTGCCCTTGGGCACGATGGCACGCTTGAAACCATGCTTGGCCGCCTCCTTCAACCGCTCCTGACCGCTGGGCACAGGCCGCACCTCGCCCGACAAGCCAATCTCGCCAAACACCAGCAGCCCATGGGCGAGTGGCCGGTTGCGCAAGCTGGACATCACCGCCGCCAGCAACGCCAGGTCCGAGGCTGTCTCCAGCACCTTCACCCCGCCCACCACGTTGAGGAACACGTCCTGATCGTGGGTCGGAATCCCGCCGTGGCGGTGCAACACCGCCAACAACATGGCCAGACGGTTCTGGTCCAGGCCCAGGGTTACCCGCCGGGGGTTGGCCAGGTGGCTGTCGTCGACCAGTGCCTGCACCTCGACCAGCATCGGCCGGGTGCCCTCCCAAGTCGCCATGACCACGCTGCCCGGTACTTCCTCCTGGGTGCGGTTGAGGAAGATCGCCGAAGGGTTGGAGACTTCTTTAAGGCCTCGGTCGGTCATGCCGAATACACCCAGTTCGTTGACCGCGCCAAAGCGGTTCTTCACCGCACGCAGCAAGCGCAGTCGGCCATCGGACTCACCCTCGAAATACAACACGGTGTCGACCATGTGCTCCAGTACCCGCGGGCCGGCCAGCGAGCCTTCCTTGGTCACATGGCCGACCAGGAAGATGGCCGTACCGCTTTGCTTGGCGTAACGCACCAGCAGCGCCGTGCTCTCACGCACCTGGGCCACGCCACCGGGCGCTGATTGCAACTGTTCGGTGAAAATGGTCTGGATCGAGTCGATCACCATCACCCGTGGTTTCTCGACGCGGGCTGTGGCGATGATGGTCTCGATGCAGGTTTCGGTCATCACCTTGAGCTGGTCCTGGGGCAAGCCCAGGCGCCGCGAACGCATGGCCACCTGCTGCTGCGATTCCTCACCCGTCACATACAGTGCCGGCATGCCCACGGCAATGTTGCACAACGTCTGCAGCAGGATGGTCGACTTGCCGATGCCGGGGTCGCCACCAATCAGCACCACCGAGCCATCCACCAGGCCTCCTCCCAGCACGCGGTCCAGTTCGGTGCTGCTGGTGGTGAAGCGCGGGATTTCCTCGACGCTGACTTCGGCCAGGGTCTTGATCTGTGCCTGTTGCCCGGTCCAGCCGGCGCGGCCGCTGCTGGGTGCCGCCGCGCCGCCGCTCTCGATCATGGTTTCGACCAGGGTGTTCCAGGCCCCGCATTCGCCACACTGGCCTGCCCATTTGGGGAAGGTCGCGCCGCACTCGGTGCAGCCATACAAGCGCTTGGCCTTGGCCATGGGTGGGGTCTCCTGGAAAAAACCGTCATGATAGCCGAGCCGAACGTGTCTCGAACGCTTCGGGATGCGACAAAACTATTCGTTCCAACTGCAGTCAGTAGGCCTGAGCACCACGCATGAAGCGTTTTAGTGGCTTACACTGCGTTAACCTTACCTTTTGTTACAAGGAACCAAACATGGGCATGATCAGTGAGTTCAAGGCCTTCGCGGTCAAAGGCAATGTCGTCGACATGGCGGTGGGTATCATCATCGGCGCGGCCTTCGGCAAGATCGTCTCGTCCTTCGTCGGAGACGTGGTCATGCCGCCACTGGGCCTATTGATCGGGGGCGTGGACTTCAGCGACCTGGCCATTACCCTGAAGGCTGCCGAAGGTGATGTACCGGCGGTGGTGCTGGCGTATGGCAAGTTCATCCAGACCGTGATCGACTTCCTGATCGTGGCCTTTGCCATCTTTATGGGGGTGAAGGCAATCAACCGGCTCAAGCGTGAAGAAGCCGTGGCACCGACTGTTCCGCCAGTGCCAACGGCCGAAGAAACGCTGCTGACCGAGATTCGCGATTTGCTCAAGACACAGAACCAGAACCGTTTGCCTTGAGATAGCTGGGGGCGCTGTGCGCCCCCAATTACCAGTAGTTTTCTACCGCCACCTGCCCCGGCCGCTTGCTCAGGCTCAGTTGCAGGTCACGTGCCTTCAGCACCTTGCGCGTCTCGTCGATCATATCCGGGTTGCCGCATAGCATCACCCTCGAATGCTCCGGTGACAGCTCGAGCCCTGCGGCCTTCTCCAACTCGCCATTCTCGATCAGCGTGGTAATACGCTGGTTCAACGCACCCGGGTGCCGCTCACGGGTCACCACCGGAATGAACTGCAACTTGCCAGCAAACTCGGCCAGGTAGTCGCGCCGCTCCAGCCCGGCGATTTCATCCACATAAGCCAGCTCTTTCGCTTCGCGCACCGAGTACACCAACTTGATGCTGTCGAAACGCTCCCAGGCCTCGAAGTCCTGCAGAATCGACATGAATGGCGCAATCCCCGTGCCCGTGGCCAACAGCCACAAGTCACGCCCCCCGACAAAGCGGTCGAGGGTGAGGAAACCAAACGCCTGGCGGTCGATCAGCAGAGTGTCGCCTGCCCCCAACCGGCTCAGCTCGCTGGTGAATTCACCGCCCGGCACAACGATGGAGAAGAAGTCGAGGTGCTCGTCATGCGGTGCGCTGACCATGGAATAGGCGCGCCACACCACGCTGCCATCGGCCTTGGTCACGCCCAGGCGGGCAAACTGGCCGGAACGGAAGCGGAACCCCGCATCGCGCGTAACCCGCAGGCTGAAGAGGTTCGGCGTCAACGGCTGAACATCGAGCAGGGTCTGGCGGGTGAACTTTTCGGCGCTTGCGGTCATATCGGGCTCCAGGGTTGGCGAGTGCACAGTGTCGCTTAAAGCGGCCCGGATAAAAACCACCGCTTTGTAGGGCCTCATCAAGGGCGATCGTGCCGAACGCTCAGAAACTCCTTATCGCTATAACAAAAAAATCCCAACACAATGCTAGGACTTTTCCTACAATCTTTCGGGTACTCAAACGGATTGGATCCTGGCACCCAAGGAGAGCTTCAAATGCTTCATTGGAGACCCGAACACCTGCATGTGTTCGTCAGCGAGCGATGCCCAAGGAAGTTGTTCGACATCGCAGTGCACTTGGCTCAGGACTTGGGCATGGAGTACCTCGGGCTGAATATTCGCATTCAGATCGCCACGCAGACACCCAGGGTTTACCTCTACAGCAATTATCCGGATGAATGGATCGAGCGCTATCAGCGCGACGAGTTCTACAAACAGGACCCCGCCGCAAACGTGAGCCACAGCTCGACGATGCCAGTGCTTTGGACCGAAGAACTGTACCGCGAAGCCCCTCAGTTTCGTGAAGAGGCTTGCCAACATGGCCTGCGTCATGGCTGGACGCAGTCGCTGCACGACTTACAGCACAACGAGAGCCAGATCAGCGTAGCCAGACCCGCCGGCAACATCGACATTACCGAACTCTACGGCAAAGCCGGCAGCGTGCAGTGGCTGTGCCACACCCTTCACGCCGTACTGGGCGAGCACCACCTGAACGCACTGTGCCCCCCCCCAACCCAAAATGAGCGATCGGGAACTGGAAGTGCTGAAATGGTCAGCCGCCGGCAAGACCGCTGCCGACGTGGCCTGCATTCTATCGCTGTCGCAAAGCACGGTTAACTTTCATATCCGCAGCGTGATCACCAAAACCAACGCAGCAAACAAAGCCGGTGCCATCGCCATCGCAGCCATGCGTGGCTGGATCTGACCTACAAACCTGCGACCTTGGGCAAAGCCCTGTAGAATCGCCCGGCAAAGCCCGGAGCGAACCGCAACGGGCAGTTTCATACCCGAGCCAGACGCCATGCCCCTGTTGACCACCCCCTACGCCGAACTCGACCTGATCCGCCAGCCGGAGCAGGCCAACGACCCGCTGCAGGCTTTCGACGCCGCCGACGAGTACCTGCTTGCGCAACTGCACGAACAGGCTCCCGACGCCAGCTGCCGGGTGCTGGTGCTCAATGACAGCTTCGGTGCCTTGGCCGCCAGCCTGGCGGGCCAGCTGCAGGTAGTCAGCAGTGGCGATTCGCACCTGGCGCATCTGGCCCTGGAAAAGAACCTGGCGCGCAATGGCTTGCCGTTCGACAGCGTGCCGTTCGTACCGGCCAGTGAACACTGGCAAGGCCCGTTCGACCGGGTGCTGGTGCGCGTGCCAAAAACCCTGGCGCTGCTCGAAGAGCAACTGATTCGCCTGCAAGGCCACCTGGCGCCAGGGGCGCAGGTGATTGCGGGGGCAATGATCAAGCATTTGCCACGCGCGGCCGGTGACCTGATGGAAAAATACATCGGCCCGGTGCAGGCCTCGCTGGCGCAGAAAAAGGCGCGCTTGCTGACGGCAACGGTGGCCGAACTGCCGGCCGCCCGCTCGCCCTACCCTAGCCGCTATCGCCTTGAAGCGCCTGCGCTGGAGCTGGTGAACCACGCCAACGTGTTCTGCCGTGAAGGGCTGGATATCGGCACCCGGGCATTCTTGCCGCATCTGCCACGTGACCTGGGCAACGCGAGGGTGGCAGACCTGGGCTGCGGTAATGGCGTACTGGCGATTGCCAGTGCATTGGCCAACCCGGATGCCCAGTACACGCTGGTCGACGAGTCGTACATGGCAGTGCAATCGGCGCGGGAGAACTGGCAGGCTGCACTGGGCGAACGCCCGGCGACCTTCGTCGCAGCCGATGGGTTGGCCGGGGTGGAGAAGCAGTCGCTGGACGTGGTGCTGTGCAACCCGCCGTTCCACCAGCAGCAGGTGGTGGGGGATTTCCTGGCGTGGCGCATGTTCCAGCAGGCGCGTGAGGCGCTGGTGGTGGGTGGGGCGCTGTACATCGTGGGTAACCGGCACTTGGGCTATCACAGCAAGCTGGCGCGGTTGTTCCGGGGGGTGGAGCAGGTGGCAGCGACGCCAAAGTTCGTCATCCTGAAAGCCCGTAAGTAAAGGCGCCGCTCCCACAGTTCTCCCCGCAACCTCAGTGGGTGGTAAGGCCCGCAGCCCCCATGAACAGCCGCATCACCCACGCCGCCACACCCAACGCCGCCACGCTCATCGCCCAGATCAGCAACAGCCAACCCAGCCGCTGCCACAGCGGCTTCTTCTCTTCCAAGCCATGTTTGCCGGTCATCATGCGGTCCTCCTAGTGATAGCCGTCTTCATGGGTCACCTTGCCGCGGAACACGTAGTAGCTCCAGAAGGTGTACATGAGGATGAACGGCAGGATGAATAACGTGCCCACTAGCATGAAGCCCTGGCTTTGCGGTGGCGCCGCAGCATCCCAGATCGAGATCGAGGGCGGGATGATGTTCGGCCACAGGCTAATGCCCAGGCCGCTGTAGCCAAGGAAGATCAGCACCAGGGTGAGCAGGAACGGCGTGTAGTGCGCGTTGCGTGCCACCGCCTTGAGCAACCCGTAAAAGGTCACCAGCACCAGCAGCGGTACCGGCATGAACCAGATCAGGTTAGGCATGCTGAACCAGCGGTCGGCGATCTGTGGATAAGCGATGGGTGTCCACAGGCTGACGATACCGATCACCACCAGCAGCACCAGCGCCAGCGGCCGGGCCATGTCGTGCATCTTCTGTTGCAGCGGCCCTTCGGTCTTCATGATCAGCCAGGTGCAGCCCAACAGCGTGTAGGCCACGATCAGCCCCAAGCCACAGAACAGGCTGAACGGGGTAAGCCAATCGAGGGTGCCACCGGCGAAATGGCGGTCGACCACCTTGAAGCCTTCGAGGAAGGCACCCAGGGCCACACCCTGGAAGAAGGTGGCAACCAGCGACCCCCAGATGAACGCCTTGTCCCAGATATGGCGCTTGTCGGCCTTGGCCTTGAAGCGGAACTCGAAGGCCACGCCGCGGAAGATCAGCCCGATCAGCATCAGGACCAACGGCAGGTACAGGGCTTCGAGCACCACGGCATAGGCCATCGGGAACGCCCCGAACAGCCCCGCACCACCCAGGATCAACCAGGTTTCGTTGCCGTCCCACACCGGGGCGACGGTGTTCATCATTACATCGCGGTCCTGCTCGCCCTTGACGAAGGGGAAGAGCATGCCGATACCCAGGTCGAAGCCGTCCATCACCACGTACATCATGACGCCGAAGATGATGATCACCGCCCAGATCAGCGGAAGGTCGATACCCATGGCTCAGTCCTCCTTGCTCAGGCTGGCAGTCTTGGCCTCATGGCCATCATCGGCGGCAGACAGCGGCCGCGCCGGCGTACGTTTCTGGCCAGGGCCGCCCGGTGTGTGTTCGTCACCTTCGCCGGTCTGCGGTCCTTTGCGCACCAGGCGCATCATGTAGCCAAGGCCGGTACCGAACAGGGCGAAGTACACCACCACGAACGCCACCAGGGTGAAGCCGAGCTGTGCATAACTGTGGTTGGACACGCCATCCGCCGTGCGCATCAGGCCATACACCACCCAGGGCTGGCGGCCGATCTCGGTGGTGAACCAGCCGGCCAGCAAGGCGATCAGCCCGGAAGGCCCCATCCATAGCGCCAGGTACAGGAACGGGCGCGAGGTGTAGAGCGTGCCACGCTTGCGCAGCCACAGGCTCCACAGGCCGACGAAGATCATCAGGAAGCCAAGCCCGACCATGATTCGGAACGACCAGAAGACGATGGTCGAGTTGGGCCGGTCCTCAGGCGGGAATTCCTTCATTGCCGGCACCTGCTTGTCCAGGCTGTGGGTGAGGATCAGGCTGCCGAGCGCCGGGATTTCCAGTTTGAAGTGCGTCGTTTCGGCCTTCATGTCGGGAATGCCGAACAGGATCAACGGGGTCGGCTCGCCGGGTACGTTCTCCCAGTGGCCTTCGATGGCAGCGATTTTCACCGGCTGGTGCTTGAGCGTGTTCAGGCCATGGAAGTCGCCGATCACGGCCTGGATCGGGGCGACGATCAGCGCCATCCACATGGCCATCGACAGCATCTTGCGCACCGCCGGGTTGTCACGCCCGCGTAGCAGGTGCCAGGCCGCCGAGGCGCCGACGAAGAACGCCGTGGAGACGAACGCAGCGGTGGCCATGTGCATCAGGCGGTAGGGGAACGAGGGGTTGAACACCACCGCAAACCAGTCCACCGGCACCACCCGGCCATCGATGATCTCGTGGCCTTGCGGGGTTTGCATCCAGCTGTTGGAGGCGAGAATCCAGAAGGTGGATACCAGCGTGCCCAGTGCCACCATGCAGGTGGAGAAAAAGTGCAAGCCGCGGCCTACACGGTTCCAGCCGAACAGCATGACGCCGAGGAAGCCCGCTTCGAGGAAGAAGGCAGTCAGCACCTCGTAGGTCAGCAATGGCCCGGTGACGGCGCCGGCGAACTCTGAGAAGCGGCTCCAGTTGGTACCGAACTGGTAGGCCATGACCAGGCCCGAGACCACGCCCATGCCGAAGTTGACGGCGAAAATTTTCGACCAGAAGTGATAGAGGTCACGGTAGACCTGGTTGTGGGTCCGAAGCCAGAGGCCTTCGAGGACTGCCAGGTAGCTCGCCAGGCCAATGGTGATGGCCGGGAACAGGATGTGGAACGACACGGTAAAGGCAAACTGCATTCGGGCGAGCTCTAGGGCCTCTATTCCGAACATGGTGCTTCCTCTTCAGATAATCCGGCGTCCGGGCTTGTGGCCCCAGTCGCCCACTGCCCCCACTGGGTCGAGTACGGCGTGTTGGAATTGTTCTGTTCGATCGCAGGGATTCCGGCCAAAAGGGCCTATTCGTTGAATCTGGAACGATTGATCCAGATCAACGAATGTTAGGAAGCATAGTCCCGAATTGCCCGGCAAGCCGTGTGGCTGATTGCCGCGTGACCGGTTGCCCCACCCTCTTTCATTAGGTGTGAAAAAGTGCCGATCCGGGCAAACAGTAACCGGTTGTTACAAACAGATGATACGCTGCGCACCCCCTCTACTGCGCCGAGGCCCCTGGTTTCCGATGTCTGATTCCGCACCGCAGTTGTTACGTCACCACCGCCCTTTCCTGGCGTTCTGGCTGGCCCGCGTGTTTACCGCCAGCGGCTTCCAGATGCTCACCGTGGCCATTGGCTGGCACCTCTATCAATTGACCGGCAACGTGCTGGACCTGGGCCTGGTCGGCCTGGTGGAATTTGCACCACGGGTGCTGTTCATGCTGCACACCGGGCATGTAGCCGACCGCTACGACCGGCGCAAAGTCGCCGCCCTGTGCCAGAGCCTGCAGGGGTTGATCGCCCTGGCGCTGGCGGTGGGCAGCGCGACTGACAACGTCACCCGAGAACTCATTTTCGCCCTCGCCTTCCTGCTGGGTGCCACACGCTCGTTCGAAATGCCGGCGACCCAGGCACTGTTGCCCAACGTGGTGCCGCCTGGGCTGTTCCCAAGGGCGGTGGCGGCGTCAGCGTCAGCCACCCAATCGGCGACCATCGTGGCGCCAGCAGTGGGCGGCTTCCTGTATGCCTTTGGCAGTATCTGGGTGTATGGCCCCACCGTGGCCCTGTATGCCATCGCCTGCGTGCTCACCCTGAGCCTGCAGGCACGCGGCCAGGTCGTGCAGCGCGGGCGGGCCAGCATCGAATCGCTGCTGGCCGGCATTCGCTTCATCCGCAGCCGGCCTGACATCCTCGGTGCTATCTCGCTGGACCTGTTTGCCGTTCTGCTGGGTGGCGCCACCGCGCTGCTGCCGGTGTTCGCCAAGGACATCCTGCTGACCGGCCCGCTGGGCCTTGGCCTTTTGCGTTCGGCCCCGGCGGTGGGCGCATTGCTGATGTCGGTATGGCTGGCGCGCTTCCCGTTCGAACGCAATGTGGGGCGCACCATGTTCACGGCAGTCGGGGTGTTCGGCGTGGCGACCATCGCCTTCGGCTTGTCGACCTCGTTCTGGTTCTCGCTGGCAGTGCTGGTAGTGCTGGGCGCGGCGGACATGATCAGCATGGTGATTCGCGGGGCTTTCGTGCAACTGGAAACGCCGGATGAAATGCGCGGGCGGGTGAGCGCGGTGAACGGGTTGTTCATTGGTGCCTCGAACCAGCTCGGCGAGTTCGAATCCGGGGTGACGGCGCACTGGTTTGGCACAGTGCCAGCGGTGGTGATGGGCGGAGTGGGCACATTGGTGGTGACCGGGGTGTGGATAAGACTGTTCCCAACACTGGCCAAGCGGGATCGGTTGCATAACAACTGAGCGCTAACCTGTGCGGCCTCTTCGCGGGTAAAACCGCGAAGAGGCCGCACAGGCTTGAGAAAATCCCATTCCCAACGGCCATAGGCCCCCGCCGAGCATGCTGGTATCATGCGCGGCTTTTTTCCTCCCCACACAAAACCACGGCAACCGGTACGGTCTGTGCTTTGCTGATGGGGTCGATACATTCATGGCGCCGGGGGCGCCTTGGGGAGCGGGCATGCTGGAAAGGCTGTTTCAACTAAAAGCACACAACACCAATGTGCGCACCGAGATTCTCGCGGGCGTCACCACCTTCCTGGCCATGGCCTACATCCTGTTCGTCAACCCGAGCATCCTCGGCGAGACCGGCATGGACAAAGGCGCGATCTTCGTCGCCACCTGCCTGGCCGCAGCCATCGGCTCGGTGACCATGGGCCTGATCGCCAACTACCCGATCGCCCTGGCGCCGGGCATGGGCCTGAACGCGTTCTTCACCTACACCGTGGTGCTGCACATGGGCCACACCTGGCAAGTGGCGCTGGGTGCGGTGTTCCTGTCGGCGGTGATGTTCTTCCTGTTGTCGATCTTCCGCATCCGCGAATGGATCGTGAACAGCATCCCGCTGCCGCTGCGCTCGGCGATTGCCGCCGGCATCGGGCTGTTCCTGGCGCTGATCGCCCTGCATAATGCCGGCATCGTCGTCGATAACCCGGCTACCCTGGTGGGCCTCGGCGACCTCAAGCAGCCAGCGCCGATCCTCGCTACCCTGGGCTTCTTCCTGATCGTGGGCCTGGAGTCGCTGAAAGTGCGCGGTGCCGTGCTGATCGGCATCCTGGCGGTGACCATCGCCTCGATCGTGATGGGCGTGACGCCGTTCGGCGGCATCGTCTCCATGCCGCCGTCGCTGGCACCGACCTTCCTGCAACTGGACATTGCCGGTGCGCTGGACGTAGGCCTGGTCAGCGTGATCTTCGCCTTCCTGTTCGTCGACCTGTTCGACAACTCCGGCACCCTGATCGGCGTGGCCAAGCGCGCCGGTTTGATGGGCAAGGACGGCCACATGCCGAAAATGGGCCGCGCGCTGATCGCCGACAGCACCGCCGCCATGGCCGGTTCGCTGCTGGGCACCTCGACCACCACCAGCTACATCGAGTCCGCTGCAGGTGTGAGCGCCGGTGGCCGCACTGGCCTGACCGCCATCGTGGTTGCCGTGCTGTTCCTGCTGGCGCTGTTCTTCGCGCCGCTGGCCGGTAGCGTGCCAGCCTTCGCCACTGCCCCGGCGTTGCTGTTCGTCGCGGTGCTGATGGCTTCGGGCCTGGCAGAAATAAACTGGGACGACGTTACCGAAGCCGCACCGGTAGTGGTGACTGCCCTGGCCATGCCGCTGACCTACTCGATCGCCAACGGCATCGCCTTCGGCTTCATTTCCTGGACCGCCGTCAAGCTGATCTCCGGCCGCCACCGCGACCTGAACCCGGCCTTGGTGATCCTTTCCATCCTGTTCGTCATCAAGCTGGGCTGGTTCAACGCATGAGTGCTGCTTTCGACCCCTCCTCCTACGCCACCCAACTGGATGCCAAGGTGGCCCGGCTGCGCGAGCTGCTGGCGCCCTTCGGCGCGCCGGAGCCGGCTGTTTTCGACTCGCCACGCGAGCACTACCGCCTGCGCGCCGAGTTCCGCCTGTGGCGCGAGGACGGCCAGCGCCACTACGCCATGTTCGCCCCGGGCGAGAAGCACAAGGCGATCCTGATCGAGGATTTCCCCATTGCCAGCCAGCGCATCAATGCGCTGATGCCGCACCTGAAGGCGGCCTGGCAGGCCAGCGAGGAACTGGGCAACCGCCTGTTCCAGGTGGAGTTCCTGACCACCCTGGCCGGTGATGCGATGATCACCCTGTGCTACCACCGCCCGTTGGACGAGGCGTGGGAACTGGCCGCACGGCAACTGGCCGAAGCGCTGGGTGTTAGCGTGATTGGCCGCTCCAAAGGCAAACGCCTGGTGATTGGCCGCGACTACGCGGTGGAAAAACTCGACGTGGCTGGCCGCGTGTTCAGCTATCGCCAGCCGGAAGGCGCGTTCACCCAGCCTAACGGTGCGGTGAACCAGAAGATGCTGAGCTGGGCGTTCGAAGCCATCGGCGAGCGTGAAGACGATTTGCTGGAGCTGTACTGCGGCAACGGCAACTTCACCCTGCCGCTGGCCACCCGCGTGCGACAGGTGCTGGCGACCGAAATCAGCAAGACCTCGGTCAATGCCGCGCTGAGCAACCTCGACGAGAACGCTGTGGATAACGTGCGTTTGGTGCGCTTGTCGGCAGAGGAGCTGACTCAGGCACTGAATGAGGTGCGGCCGTTCCGTCGCCTGGAAGGCATCGACCTGAAGAGCTACGACTTCGGCACCGTGTTCGTCGACCCGCCGCGCGCGGGGATGGACCCGGACACCTGCGAGCTGACCCGACGTTTCGAGCGCATTCTGTACATCTCGTGCAACCCGGAAACGCTGGCGGCGAACATTGCCCAGTTGCAGGACACCCACCGTATCGAACGGTGTGCGTTGTTTGATCAGTTCCCCTATACCCACCATATGGAGAGTGGGGTTCTGCTGGTTCGGCGTTAACTGATAGAACGCTGGGGCCGCGTTGCGGCCCCAAGGGTTTGTATCAGAAGTCGAAGAAGACCGTCTCCCCTTCCCCCTGAATACGGATATCGAAGCGATACGCCGTTTTCCCGTCCACTTCGCAACGCTTGGCAATCAACGTCTCACGCCGCTGCGGCTGCTCGATCAGGTTCAGCACCGGGCACTTGGCGTTGGCCTGGGCTTCGTCATCGAAGTACAGGCGCGTGTGCAGGTGAATGTTGATGCCCCGGGCAAACAGGCTGATGTTGATGTGCGGCGCCATCGGCACGCCAGCCGCGTTGTTCACCACGCCCGGCTTGACCGTGTGCAGCGTCCACTCGCCGGCATCGAAGGTAGTGGCGGTGCGACCAAAGCTGTTGAAGGCGTTTTCCAGGTTGTAGGCATCCTGGTATTCGCCATTGGCGTCGGCTTGCCACACTTCCAGGAACGAGTCGCGCACCAGGTGGCCGTTACCGTCATACACCTGGCCGATCAGCAGAATGTGCTCGCCCGGCGCGTCTGGCTTGGCCAGGCGGTTCCAGATTTCCTGGTCGCGGGTCGGGTTGCCGGCCGCTTCCAGGGCCAGGCCGATGTGCACGTAGGGGCCGGCGGTCTGCGAAGGGGTTTCCGGCAGCAGTTCGATTGGCATGGCGGGGTCCTCAGCAGTTTTCGAAGTGGGTCTTGCGCTGGCCGCGCAGCACGATGTCGAAGCGGTAGGCCAGGCAGTCCATCGGGTTGGCGTTGCTCATGTCGAGCTTGGCGATCAACTGCTGCACGGCTTGCGGGTTGGCGATCGACTTGACGATCGGGCACATCGGGATCAGCGGGTCACCCTCGAAGTACAGTTGGGTGATCAGCTTGGTCGCAATCGACGGGCCGCTGATGGCGAAGTGGATGTGCGCCGGGCGCCAGTCATTAGGGCCGTTGCGCCATGGGTACGGGCCTGGCTTGATGGTGCGGAAGCTGTAGTAGCCATCACGGTCGGTCAGGCAACGGCCAACGCCACCGAAGTTCGGGTCCAGCGGAGCCAGGTAGCGGTCGTTCTTGTGGCGGTAGCGGCCGCCGGCGTTGGCTTGCCACATCTCCACCAGGGTGTTCGGCACAGGCTTGCCGTACTGGTCGACCACGCGGCCGGCAACGATGATGCGTTCGCCGATCGGCAGGCCACCGTTGTTGAAGTTCAGCAGCAGGTCATGGTCGTGGGCACCGAAGCCCAGGTGGGAAAAGTCTGGCCCCGTGGTTTCGCTGATCGACTGCGGAATGCTGACCAGTGCCTGGCGCGGCGAGCGGGCAACGGACGTCTTGTAGTCAGGCGTAAGGGCTTTGGGGTGCCAGTTGCGATCACGGATCACGAAGCGGCTGTTGTCCTGTGCGGGCATGCCGGTTTCCTCTCTTGGAATTATGTGAACGCCTGGGCGTGGCAGGCGGACTTGCAGTTTCAGGCATGTCGCGCGCGATGAATATTGAAATCAGCCCTCTCTCACATAACCATTGGGTTATGGGTTAACACCTTGGCCTGACACCTGCCGCTGTCGTGAACTAATCTTTGTCTTCTTGTTTCACGCTCGGGAGAGCACTCATGGAATGGCGAAAAGGCCGACGCAGCGACAACGTGGTCGATGCCCGAGGCGAAGGTGGCGGTGGCGGCGGCATGCGTTTCGGCGGCGGCAAGGGGCTGGGGCTTGGGGCGATCCTGCTGATCGTCGGCATCGGCTGGCTCACCGGGCAGGACCCGTTGCAGATTCTTGGCCAGCTCGCCGGCCAGATGGAACAGCAACAGACGCAGGTTGCACCGAGTGGTGCGGGCGGCAAGGCGCCACCGGCCAATGACCAGCAGGCCGAGTTCGTGGCCTCGATCCTGGGCGACACCGAAGACACCTGGAAAGCCCTGTTTGCCGAAGCCGGCAAACAGTACCGCGACCCCAAGCTGGTGCTGTTCAGTGGCCAGGTCAATTCAGCCTGTGGTTTCGCCTCGGCGGCAGTGGGGCCGTTCTATTGCCCGGCAGACCAGCGGGTGTACCTGGACATGTCGTTCTTCCGCGAAATGGAAACCCGCTTTGCTGCCGCTGGCGATTTTGCCCAGGCCTACGTGATCGCTCACGAAATCGGCCACCATGTGCAGACCCTGCTGGGCGTTTCGGCCAAGGTGGATGCCGCGCGCCGCAACGGCCAGCGCATGGAAGGCGACAACGGCCTGCTGGTGCGCCAGGAACTGCAAGCCGACTGCCTGGCCGGCGTGTGGGCCTACCAGGCCCAAAAGCGCCTGAACTGGCTGGAACCGGGTGACGTCGAAGAAGCCTTGAACGCGGCCAATGCCATTGGCGATGACCGCCTGCAACAGCAAGGTCGCGGACGCGTAGTGCCTGACTCGTTCACCCATGGCACTTCGGCGCAGCGGGTGCGCTGGTTCAAGGCCGGGTTTGCCCAAGGCGAGGTGAACAGTTGCGACACCTTCAGTGCGCGTAACCTTTGATACTGATCGGGGCCGCTTTGCAGCCCCAATTTATCCAGTTACAAATCTGCTGAAAAAGCGTTTCAGCTTCCGCAATCATTGCCGATAATCCCTGAACGAATCAGCGGGCATCCAGAACAACAACGCCTGGCGATCGAAGATCAAGAGAGCGAAAACTACTTCTGGAGAGCGTGCATGAACAGCTGGTTCGCCAACATCAGCGTCAACCTCAAACTCGGCCTGGGCTTCGGCCTGGTGCTGGTACTCACCGGCCTGCTGGCCCTCACCGGCTGGACCAGCCTGGGCAGCCTGATCGACCGCAGCAACTGGATGGGCGACATCGGCCAGCTGAACAAAGACCTCACCGACCTGCGCATTGCGCGCCTGCAGTACATGATCGCCAACGGCGACGATGCCGCCGCCGCCAACACCCAGACCAAACTGGACGCCTTCAGCAAGCAACAGGCTTACCTGGCCAGCACCTTCAAGAGCCCGGAAAACATCAAGCTGCTGAATGAACTGGGCGAAACCATCAGCGCCTACAAGCTGTCGCTGAACAAGATGCGCCAGGGCTACGACGCCACCCGCAATGCGCGTGCGGCGATGGACAGCTCGGCCACCCGCGCCGACCAGGCCATGGATGTGCTCAGCCAGGAAGTCATGGCACGCCCCGAGGCCGACAGCGTACGCCTGGCCCAATACCAGCTGATCAGCAAGGCTCGCCAGCAACTGTTGCAGGTGCGCATCGACGTGCGCGGCTACATTGCCGACAACACCGCCGCCAACGAACAAGCCGCCCTGCGCCAGCTGGACGCAGCGCTGGCCGACGTCGACAACCTCAAGCGCCAGCTGCCCGCCGAAGACGCTCGTCTGCAACAGTTCGAGCGCTCGGTACAGGCCTACCGCGACGCCGTACGCCAATTCCGCGACGCAGTCGCCGACATCACCACCTCACGCGCCGAAATGACCGTACAGGGCGCCGACATCGTCAAGCGCAGCGATGCGCTGTACCAGATCCAGCTGGAGCGCCGCGACATCGAAAGCACCCAGGCCCGCAGCCTGCAGGCCATCGCCACGTTGCTGGCGCTGTTGGTTGGCGTGCTGGCAGCGGTGCTGATCACCCGCCAGATCACCGGCCCGCTGCGTGAAACCCTGGGAGCAGTGGAAAAGATCGCCAGCGGCGACCTTACCCAGCACCTGCGCGTCACCCGCCGCGATGAGTTGGGCGTGTTGCAGCAAGGCATCGCACGCATGGGCACCACCCTGCGCGAGCTGATCACTGGCATCCGTGATGGCGTCACCCAGATCGCCAGCGCCGCCGAAGAGCTGTCGGCAGTCACCGAACAGACCAGCGCGGGCGCCAACAGCCAGAAGGTCGAGACCGATCAGGTGGCCACCGCCATGCACGAAATGGCTGCCACCGTTCAGGAAGTGGCACGCAACGCCGAGCAGGCCTCGCATGCCGCCACCGGTGCCGACGACGAAGCCCGTGCCGGCGATCGCGTGGTGGGCGAGGCGATTGGCCAGATCGAGCGCCTGGCCGAAGACATGCACCGCTCCACCGAAGCCATGAACCTGCTGCAGCAGGAAAGCCAGAAGATCGGCAGCGTGATGGACGTGATCAAGTCGGTGGCCGAACAGACCAACCTGCTGGCGCTGAACGCTGCGATCGAAGCGGCGCGTGCTGGCGAGGCCGGGCGTGGATTTGCCGTGGTTGCCGACGAAGTGCGCGGCCTGGCGCAGCGCACGCAGAAGTCCACCGAAGAAATCGAAGAGCTGATTGCCAGCTTGCAACATGGCACCCAGCAAGTGGCGAACGCCATGCAGGGCAGCCGTACCCTCACCGACAGCAGCGTCGAGCTGGCACGCAAGGCCGGGGCGTCGCTGGAGAGCATCACCAGCACGGTGTCGAGCATCCAGTCGATGAACCAGCAGATTGCGGCGGCGGCAGAGCAGCAGAGCGCGGTGGCTGAAGAGATCAGCCGCAGCATTCTGAATGTACGTGATGTGTCGGAGCAGACGGCAGCGGCCAGTGACGAGACAGCGGCGTCCAGTGTGGAACTGGCGCGGCTGGGTGGGCAGTTGCAGACGCTGGTCAGCCAGTTCCGCGTCTGACCTCAAGATTTTGGGGCCGCTTTGCGGCCCATCGCCGGCAAGCCAGGCCCCCACAGGGACAATGCAAGCCTTAAGGGCAGCGGCACACCTGTGGGAGCTGGCTTGCCGGCGATGGGCCGGCACAAGCGACTGCTTACTTCACGATTATGCCCACACCTCGCCCACGTGGATCGGAAGCGGTCTCCAGCTTGGCCCCGTCCACCCGGATCGCCTGGATATCACCCATCTCCCAGCCCTGATCCTCCAGCACATAACCCATCTTCTTCAACTTGTCAGCCTCCGGCCCGGTCAACGGCGCATAGGCATCAAAGTAGATAGTGTCCTTGGGCAGCAACTGATGGTGCACGCGCTGCGCCGCCACCGCCTTGTCCAGCGGCATGCCGTAGTCGTACAGGTTGTTCATCACCTGGAAGATCGAGGTAAAGATCCGCGAGCCACCCGGCGTACCGATCACCAGCTCGACTTTGCCATCGCGGGTCATCAGGCTAGGGCTCATTGACGACAACATACGCTTGCCCGGTTCGATGGCATTGGCATCGCCACCCACCACACCAAAGGCATTCGCCGCCCCCGGCTTGGCGCTGAAGTCATCCATCTCGTCGTTGAGCAGGAAGCCTGCGCCCTTCACCACCACGCCACTGCCGTAGTCGAGGTTGAGGGTGTAGGTGTTGCTGACCGCGTTGCCCTGCTTGTCGACGATGGAGAAGTGCGTGGTCTGGTGCGGCTCAAGGCCCGGCTTGACCTTGTCGGTTTCGGAAATGGCGTTCGGGTTGACCTGCGCGGCACGCTTGGCCAGGTAGTCCTTGGCCACTAGTTTATCCACAGGTACCTTTGTGAACGCCGGGTCACCGAGGTAGTCGGCACGGTCGGCGAACACGCGCTTCTCGATCTCGGCCAACAGGTGGATGTACTGCGCCGAGTTGTGCGCCACCCCTTTGAAGTCCGCCGCACGGTCTTCCTTGATGCCCAGCAGCTGGGCCAGGGCCACACCGCCAGAGCTTGGCGGTGGCGCGGTGTAGACCACATTGCCACGCCAGCTCACGGCCATCGGCTCACGCCATACGGCCTTGTAGTCCTTCAGGTCTTCTTTGGTGATCAGGCCTTTGTCAGCCTGCATCTGCGCCACCAACAGGTCGGCGGTCTTGCCCTGGTAGAACTCGCTCACGCCTTTGTCAGCGATACGTTCCAGTGTCTGGGCCAGTTCTGGCTGTTTGAACAGTTCACCGACCTTCATGTTGCCGAAGTAGTCGTTGAAATTGGTCGCCGTCTTGAACATGCCTTGGGCATCGTTGCGGTACTGGTACTGCTTTTCCGCCACCTTGAAGCCATTTTTCGCATAGCCGATGGCCGGGGTCAGCAGCTCGCTCCAGGGCAGCTTGCCGAACTTCTTGTGGGCCTCCCACAGGCCCATCACGGTGCCGGGCACACCTGCTGCACGCACCCCGACCAGGCTGAGGTTCTCGATGACTTCGCCCTTGTCATCGAGGTACATGTTGCGCGTGGCGGCCTTTGGCGCGACTTCGCGGTAGTCGAGGAAGTAAGGCTTGCCGTCGACGAACAGGGTCATGAACCCGCCACCACCAATGTTACCGGCTTCGGGGTACGTCACTGCCAAGGTGAAGGCAGTGGCCACCGCGGCATCCACCGCGTTACCACCCTTTTTCAGGATATCGGCAGCCACCTGTGCACCATATTGATCGGGGGCCGCCACCGCGCCACCCTCCAGCGTGGCGGCGTAAACCGAGGAACAGCTCAGGATCGCGGCTGCGAGAGCCAGGTACTGGAATGGAACAATACGCATGACACTTCCTTGGTGTTGTTTTTGTTGAGCAGTCAGTAAGGCCGAAGCGGTTCGACTGCGCAATAACACGTAGGAAGTTTCGCCGTCTGCGGACAGGATATGTCGCGTTCAGGCAACTCAGCAGGCGTACATCGCCAGCTTGCGCTGGATGAAATCGAGGAAGCACTGGATACGCAATGCCAGCTGGGTGTTGCGGTAGTACACCGCATGAATCGGCTGGCGGTAGCCATTGTTGGCCTCGCTCAGCAGCACCTGCAGACGCCCGGTGCGAATGTCCTCGTGGGTCATGAAGTGCGACAGACTGACGATGCCCTCGCCGGCCAGCGCCAGCTGGCGCAGGGTCTCGCCACTGGAGGCGATCAGCGCCGGGCGAATGCTCCAACGGTCACCCTGGGCATGGCGCAGTGGCCACTGGTTGAGCGATTCGGGCTGGCTGAAACCCAGCAGGCTATGGTTGGCCAGATCCTCGACCTGCTGCGGTGTACCGTGCTGCTCAAGGTAAACCGGGCTGGCCAGCACCTGCACCGGGCTGCAACCGAGGTTGCGTGCGTGCAGGCTGGAGTCGGCCAGCTCACCGATGCGGATCGCCACGTCGGTGCTCTGCTCCAGCAGGTCGATGATCAGGTCGTCGGTGTTAAGCTCCAGCTCGATACCCGGGTACTGGCGGCGAAACTCGCCAATCCACGGCAAGATGGCATGCAGCATGAACGGCGCGGCCGCATTGATGCGCAGCCGCCCGGTAGCGGTCTGGCGGTTCATCGACAGGCGCTCTTCCATCTCGTCCATCTGCTCCAGTACCTGCCGCGAACGCTCAAGGAAAAAGCGTCCTTCCTCGGTCAGGTCCATACGCCGGGTGGTGCGGTTGACCAAGGTAGTGCCGAGCTTGCCCTCCAGGCGCGACAAGGTACGGCTGACGGCGGACGGGGTCTGGCCCATCTGCTCGGCAGCGGCAGAGATCGAGCCGCAGTCGATGACGGCGACGAACACCTGGAGTTCTTCGGATCGGGTTTTCACATTCGGGCCTGCGGCAGCTACTTGCCTGGATTAGATCGCCTTGCCGAACACCTTGTCCAGATGTGCTTCATAAGCCGCCAGTGCCGCCGGTACATCCGGGCGCTTCATCACATCTACCGCCAGGAAGGTTGGCAGGCCGGTCATGCCGAGGAACTGGTTGGCCTTGTGGAACGGGAAGTACACCGCATCCACACCCTTGCCTTCGAAGAAATCGGCAGGGTCATCGAATGCCTGCTTCGGCGCGTTCCAGGTCAGCGACAGCATGTACTGCTTGCCCTGTACCAAACCACCGCTGCCGTACTTTTGCGAGTGGTCCGAACGGGTGCGGCCATCGTTGGCGTAAAGGCTGCCATGGCCAGCGGTGAAGACTTCATCGATGTACTTCTTCACGGTCCAGGGCGCGCCCATCCACCACCCCGGCATTTGATAGATGATGACATCGGCCCAGAGGAACTTCTCCACTTCGGCCTGTACGTCGTAGCCGCCGTCGATGAACGTCTCCTGCACATCGAAACCGGCGCGGTCCAGGTGAGCGATGGCCGCTTCGTGCAAGGTCGCGTTGAGGCGGCCATCGGAGTGAGCGAACTGTTTACCACCATTGAGCAGAAGGATCTTTTTCATGCTGGCCTCCCCGGCCGGGTCAGAATTCATGCCGGCAGGTTAGAGACCCATGGGGTTGGGATACAGCGGTAACGGGGCAAAATACAATTGACCAGAAGTCACGAATGCGCAGCATATTATTGCCGTAGAATCGGTTCACCTTCCATCACCGAGTAGCGCCCCATGAGCGAGCAGTTCGCCTTCATCCTCAAAGCCAAGACCCGCCCGGAAATGGCTGACGCCTTCGAAAACCTGTTCCGGCCTTACGTCGAGCCAAGCCGCCAGGAGCCGGGCTGCATCGAGTACCACATGCTGCGTGACCAGCAGGACCCGAGCCTGTTCGTGTTCTTCGAAGTGTGGGCCAACCAGGCTGCGCTGGATGTGCATTCGGCCCTGCCGCACATGGCCGCGTTCTTCGAAAAGCGCATGGATTACCTAGAGCGCGATTTCGATATCCAGCGGGTCGACATGCTCAGCGCCTCAAGCGCTAGCCGTTGATCAGCAAATGGCCGCCCAGTGCCGCCAGGCCGATGAAAAAGCAACGTTTGAACACCAGCGCGCTGATGCGCTGACGCAACCACTGGCCGACCAGCATGCCGAGCAAAGCTGGCGCCAGCATCAGCAGCGAAGCCCCCAACGCCTGGCCACCCAAGGCATCCTGCCCGGCCAGGCCAACGGCCAGCGCCAGGGTCGAAACCGTGAACGACAGGCCCAGGGCCTGGATCAGTTGCTCGCGGCTCAGGCCCAGGCTCTGCAGGTAGGGCACAGCCGGTATCACGAATACCCCGGTTGCCGCCGTGACGCCCCCCGTCACCAGCCCACAAACCGGCCCCAGCCAGCGCTCGTGCGCCGCCGCCACTTGCAAACCTGGGCCAATCAGCCCGTACACCGCATACACCAGCAAGGCCGCACCCAGTGCGTGGACGGCCCATGGGCCGCTGTTGATGCCCAACCAGGCGCTGCCCAGCAAGGTGCCAATGAAGATGAGTGCCAGCATCGGGCCTAGCCGCACCAGCAAGGCCTGAAGGTGCCCGCCACTTGCCAGTTGCCAAAGGTTGGTGAGGGTCGAAGGCACGATCAGCAGCGCAGCAGCCTGCGCCGGTGACATAGCCAGTCCCAGCAGGCCCATGGCGATGGTCGGCATACCCAGGCCGATCACCCCTTTGACGGCGCCGGCCAGCAGGAAGGTCAGCACCACCAGCAGCGAGAGCGCTGGGCCAATGTTCTGGTAGAAAGCGAGCAAGGTAGTCATGGGCCGATAATGGCGTGCGCCGGGCGCGCTGAAAACCCTGGCCTCAACCGATGTGAGCAATTTCTCAGCCACTCACTTGCAGCCAGCAAAATCCTCGGCACACAATCGGCACATCGCACCACTAAAAAGGACTTTCCAGTGGCATCGATCTACCAGCTCAAACCGCGCTTCCAGGCTCTGCTGCGCCCAACCGTCCAGCGCCTGCATGACCGGGGCGTCACCGCCAACCAGGTCACCGTCACCGCCGCCGTGGTATCGATCCTGCTGGGCCTGCTGCTAGCCGCCCTGCCCCATGCCACTTGGTTGTTCATCCTGGTGCCAGTGTGGATGTTGCTGCGCATGGCGCTGAACGCCGTCGACGGCATGCTGGCCCGGGAGTTCGGCCAGCAATCCACCCTCGGCGCCTACCTAAACGAACTCTGCGACGTGATCGCCGATGCCGCCCTGTACCTGCCCTTCGCCCTGCTGGCCGGGGTGTCACCGACGCTGGTGACACTGGTGGTGCTGTGCGCCACCTTCAGCGAATACGCCGGGGTCATGGGCCCGCTGGCCGGCGCCTCGCGGCGTTATGACGGCCCCATGGGCAAAAGCGACCGCGCCTTTGCCTTCGGCGTGCTGGGCACCGGCGTCGCCTTTGGCCTGCTGAACGACAGCTGGATCAATGGTTTGCTGCTGGTCATCCTCGCGCTCTCGCTCTATACCCTCTACAACCGGGTTCGCCAGGGGCTGGCCGAAACCCGCAGAGCCTAAAATCGTCGCAAAAGGACGTTGACCATGCGCCAAGCGCAAGCGCTGCATTTCTCCACCCATGACGGTGTCGAGCTGCACTACCGTCATTGGCCTGCCACCCGCAACGAACACCAGCCACGCCGGGCTGTGGTGATGTTTCACCGTGGCCATGAACACGGCGGGCGTATGGCCCACCTGGCCGATGAACTGGACATGCCGGGCTATGACTTCTTCGCCTGGGATGCGCGCGGCCACGGCCAGTCGCCAGGTGCACGCGGCGACAGCCCGGGGTTCGCCACCAGCGTGCGCGACGTGCAAACCTTCATCGAACATATCCACACCCACCACGGTATCGCCGAGCAGGACATGGTGGTGCTGGCGCAAAGCGTCGGCGCCGTGCTGATTGCCACCTGGGCCCACGACTACGCGCCCAAGGTGCGCTGCCTGGTGCTGGCCTCGCCGGCATTCAAGGTCAAGCTGTACGTGCCGTTCGCCCGCCCCGGCCTGAAACTGCTCAAGGCCTTGCGCGGCAACTTCTTCGTCAACAGCTACGTCAAGCCGCGCCTGCTTACCCATGACCCGGAGCGGGTGATGTCGTACGTGGCCGACCCGCTGATCAGCCGGCCAATCTCGGTGACCATGCTGCTAGGCCTGTACGAAGCCGCCGACCGGGTAGTGGCAGACGCCCAGGCCATTCAGGTACCGACCCAGTTGCTGGTCTCCGGGGCCGACTTCGTGGTCGAGCGCCAGCCACAGGAGCGCTTTTTCGAACGGTTGGGCAGTGCCCGCAAGGAAATGCACCTACTGCCCGGGTTCTTCCACGACACCTTGGGGGAACGTGATCGGGCCCATGCGCTGAGGCGCATCGAACGGTTTGTCGAACACTGCTTCACCCGCCCCGCCGCACAGCCGTCATTGCTGGATGCCGACAAGACCGGCGCCAGCTGCGCCGAGGCCGAGAGCCTGGCCGCCCCCTTGCCACGCAATTCGCCCCGCGACCTTTACTGGCGCGCCACCCGCGCGGGCCTGCAGTTGGGCAAGGGGCTGTCCGAAGGCGTGAAGCTGGGCTTTGACACCGGCTTCGACTCGGGCAGCACCCTCGACTACGTGTACCGCAACCAGCCGACCGGCAAGGGCAAACTGGGCCGCCTGATCGACCAGAATTACCTCGACGCCATCGGCTGGCGTGGTATTCGCCAGCGCAAGCTGCACGTCGAGGAATTGCTGCGCCTGGCCATCGCCCACCTGCGTGAACAACAACGGCCCGTGCACATTGTCGATATTGCCGCCGGCCATGGCCGCTACATCCTCGAAGCCCTGCAAGACCTTGAGCGGTTGCCGGATTCGATCCTGCTGCGCGACTACAGCGAACTGAACGTTCAGCAAGGCAGCACGCTAATCAGCGAAAAGGGCCTGGCCGACATCGCCCGCTTCGTCCAGGGCGATGCTTTCGATCGCCAGAGCCTGGCCACACTTGAGCAACCCCCAACGCTGGCAGTGGTTTCAGGGCTGTACGAACTCTTCCCCAGTAACCAACTGGTGGGCAACTCGTTGGCCGGGCTGGCCGACGCCGTAGAGGATGGCGGCTACCTGGTCTACACCGGCCAGCCGTGGCACCCGCAACTGGAGATGATTGCCCGCGCCCTCACCAGCCATCGGGGTGGCGAGGCTTGGGTGATGCGCCGCCGCAGCCAGGCCGAGATGGACCAGCTGGTCGAGGCAGCGGGCTTCCGCAAGCTGGCCCAGCGTATTGATCAATGGGGCATTTTCAGCGTCAGCCTGGCACAGCGGGTACGCTGAGTGAGCCCGCCACGCGAGCCTGGGCTGATCCGCCGGGGCGTGTTCTGGCTTCTGCTGCTGGGGCCGTTGTTCTTCCTCAGCTATGGGCTGGCGAACCATTACACGGCCGGGCGCAGTGATGTCGGCAGCCTGGTGTTCAGCTGGGAGCACGGCATGCCGCTGTGGCCCTGGACGATCATCCCGTACTGGTCGATCGACCTGCTCTACGGGCTGTCCTTCCTGCTGCCGCGCACACGCCAGGAAATGGACCGCCACGCGCTGGCGCTGCTCAGCGCGCAGGTGATCAGCGTCTGCTGTTTCCTGCTGTGGCCGCTGCGGTTCACCTTCGAGCGACCGGAACTGGACGGGCTGTTCGGCTGGCTGTTCGATGTATTGATGGGCTTCGACAAACCCTTCAACCAGGCGCCTTCGCTGCACATCGCTTTGCTGGTGATCATCTGGACGATGTTTGCCCGGCATCTGCAACGCCAGCCCTGGCGTTGGCTGATGCATGGCTGGATGGCGCTGATCGGGGTGTCGGTGCTGACCACCTGGCAGCATCATTTCATCGATGTACCCACTGGGGCGCTGGCCGGGTTTGCCTGCCTGTGGCTGTGGCCGTATCAAGGGCACCTGCCCTTCCAGGCGGCCCGCCTTGCACGGGATGCCAAGCGTTGGAAGGTCGCCGGTTGTTATGCTGTGGGCGCGCTGCTGTGTGTGCTTCCAGCTGTTGCGCTGGGCGGCACCTGGCTGTGGTTAAGTTGGCCGGGCGTGTCGCTGGGGCTAGTGGCAATGAACTATGCCGTGTTCGGGGCGGATGGTTTTCAGAAGGGTGCCGACGGGCGCTTGTCGAATGCGAGCCGGTGGCTGTTGGCACCCTATCTGGCAGGTGCGTGGCTCAATTCGCGGCTTTGGACGAAGGGCCACCCGCAAGCGGATGAGGTATGCGATGACGTGTACCTTGGGCGGACTCCAGGACGTGGTGAGGGGGGGCAATTTGCTGCGATTGTCGATTTGTGTGCGGAGCTGCCGTGCACCGTATTGGCAACGCAGGATTACCTGCATTTCCCCACCCTTGACCTGATAGCACCCGACAGCATCCTGCTACAACAAGCCACCAGCGCTATCGAGCACCTACGCACTCAAGGCCCCGTGCTGGTGTGCTGCGCTTTGGGTTATTCACGCAGCGCCAGCGCCGTGGCGGCCTGGCTGGTGGTGACCGGCCGTTGCGATGACGCCCAGCAGGCAGAATCCCTTATCCGTAAAGCACGCCCCGGCATCGTCCTGCGCAACGCGCATCGCCAGGCTCTCCAGCAACTGGAAGCACAGCCATGAACCTGCGTGTAGTGGCCAGCCTGCTGGGCCGAGGCAAACAGCTGGAGCACCTGTCTGACGGCCTCACCCTGCTGGCTCTGGCCTATGGCCTCGCCCCCTTGCTGGGTCTCCCTCTGGCACCGCTGGCCAGCGTGCTGTGCAGCGTGCTGCTGGCGCTCGGCGTGCTGCACAAGTACTGGGCCATCCGCGTGGCGATCGATGCCGAACTGTTTGCCCACCTTGCCAATAGCGTAGACCTGGCGGCAGACACCCAGGCCCTGGACCACGCCCTGTTCGAACTGAAACTCAAACCACAGGCCACCGACGGCCGCGCCTGGCCTGCCCGCAGCCAGGCCGCACTAGGCCTGTTGCGCCGTCAGGCCGTATGCCTGGGCCTGCAGCTCTCGCTAGCCTTGGCTACCCTGCTGACACTGCCTTTGAAGGGATAACGAACGCCTCATGCTCGCCAACCTGACCGCCTATGTCATCACCTCCGCCGCCCGCCTGATCACGGGTGCCCGCGCCCTTTGGCTGGGTTGTACGCCGCTGCCGGTACAGCGCCTGTACTTCGCCAACCACAGCAGCCACGGTGACTTCGTGCTGCTGTGGGCCTCACTGCCGCAACCTCTGCGCAAGCGTACCCGCCCGGTGGCGGGCGCGGACTACTGGGCCAAACCGGGCATTCGCGACTTTCTCATTCGCAAGGTGTTCAACGGCGTGCTGATTGATCGGCAACGCAGTGAAGGCCAGGGCAGCCCGCTGCAACCGATCCTCGAAGCCATGGCGCAGGGTGACTCGCTGATCTTCTTCCCGGAGGGCACGCGCAACCTGGGTGATGAACCGCTAATGCCGTTCAGAAGCGGCTTGTACCACCTGGCGGCAACCAACCCCGACGTCGAACTGGTACCGGTCTGGATCGCCAACCTCAACCGGGTGATGCCCAAGGGCCGCGCCCTTCCGCTGCCCCTACTTTGCACACTGAGCTTTGGCGAACCGTTGCACCTGCACGCTGATGAAAGCAAGCAGGCCTTTCTAGAGCGGGCCAGCCGAGCCCTGCTGAACCTGGCCCCGAAGGATGCCTGACATGGACGACAACACCCTTTCCCTGTTCGGCGGTATCGGCGCCCTGCTGCTGCTCGCCAGCGTGATCGGCCGCCTGCTCAAGTGGCGCGCAGGCCCAGCGCCACACGCGGTAATCGACAACCTCAACGCTCGCATCAACGCCTGGTGGGCGATGGTGCTGGTCATCGGCATCGCTTTCCTGTTCGGCAAGTACGGTGTGATCGTGCTGTTCTACGGCGTGTCGTTCTACGCCCTGCGCGAGTTCATGACCCTTACCCCGACCCGGCGCAGCGACTACCCGGCGTTGGTGGCGGCGTTCTATGTGGCGCTGCCGGTGCAGTACGTGCTCATCGCCATGGACTGGTACGGCCTGTTCAGCATCTTCATCCCGGTGTACCTGTTCCTGCTGCTGCCGATATTGGCCAGCTTTGGCGGCGATACCACACGCTTCCTTGAGCGTGCATCAAAGGTACAGTGGGGGTTGATGATCGCGGTGTACTGCGTGTCATCGGTGCCGGCCTTGATGACGCTGGACATCCCGGGCTACGAGGGGCGCAACCTGCTGCTGATCGCCTGGCTGATCCTGGTGGTGCAGATCAGCGACGTGCTGCAGTACGTATGCGGCAAGCTGTTCGGCAAACACAAGGTGGCACCCACCCTATCGCCGTCCAAAACCGTCGAAGGCCTGGCCGGCGGCGTGGCACTGGCCACCTTGATAGGCGCCCTGCTGTGCTGGATCACCCCGTTCACCTTCTGGCAGGCCGCACTGATGGCCCTGACCGTGAACACCATGGGCTTCTTCGGCGGGCTGGTGATGTCGGCGATCAAGCGCGACCGTGGGGTGAAGGACTGGGGACACATGATCGAAGGCCATGGCGGCATGCTCGACCGTATGGACTCGGTGTGCTTTGCGGCGCCGGTGTTCTTCCACTTTGTGCGGTATTGGTGGGCGTAGCCACATACCCCTGGGAGGTATAGATCAACTGCCCAACCCAATTTCCAATCGCCTGCACCATCCATGTGGGAGCGGGTTCCGCTCCCGCGAGATTACTTGAGGTAAGACCGCAACAACGCCGCCACCTTGTCCGCCTCATCCTGCCGCTCCTCGGCGCTAAGCCCGTCCGCCACCAGATGTTCGCGGATATGCCCTTCCATCACTTCGGCCATCAGCCCGTTCACCGCGCCGCGCACGGCGGCGATCTGCTGCAGGATCGCCAGGCAGTCCTTGTCCTGCTCCAGCGCCGTCTCAAGCGCGGCCGCCTGGCCCTTGATCTTGCGCACCCGGGCCAGCAGTTGCTTCTTGCTCTTCAGGGTATGTGCCATTGGATTCCACACCATGCTAGGTATACTGGGGTATAGTATATTTCTCGATCGTCCGGGAGCATGATAAACCATGGCGACACAAACCTCAGACCGTTGGCAGCACAGCCATCAGTTCCACACCAGCAACCTGGGCGCCGAGCGCAAGACCCGCCTGGCGGTGTGGCTGACCGCCGTGATGATGGTGGCGGAGATTGCCGGTGGCTGGTTCTTCAACTCCATGGCACTGCTGGCCGACGGCTGGCACATGAGCTCTCACGCTCTGGCCCTTGGCCTGTCGCTACTGGCCTACGCCGCCGCACGGCGCTATGCCGCTGATCGACGCTTTGCCTTCGGTACCTGGAAAATCGAGATTCTCGGTGGTTATTCCAGCGCGCTGCTGTTGCTGGGCGTGGCCGGGCTGATGGTGTTCCAGTCGGTGGAGCGGCTACTGGCACCGGGACCCATCCATTATGACGAGGCCATCTTCATCGCCGTGGTAGGCCTTGCCGTCAACCTGATTTGTGCCTGGCTACTGCGCGATGACCATCACCATCATGATCATCATGATCATCATGGGCACGACCATCACCATGACCACGGCCATCACCACCACGACCTGAACCTGCGCTCGGCCTACCTGCACGTGATGGCCGATGCCGCCACTTCGGTACTGGCCATCGTGGCCTTGCTGGCCGGCAAGTTCTGGGGCGCCAGCTGGCTCGATCCGGTCATGGGCCTAGTGGGTGCGCTGCTGGTGGCGCTGTGGGCCCGCGGCCTGCTGCGCGATACCGGGCGGGTGCTGCTGGATGCGGAGATGGACGCGCCGGTGGTGGAAGAAATCCGCGAAGTGGTGGCGCAGCTGCCCGTGCCGGCCAGCATCACCGACCTGCATGTATGGCGGGTGGGCAAGGCCCAATACGCCTGCATTCTTGGTTTGGCCACCTCAAGTGCCCTCAGCGCCGACAGCGTGCGCCAGGCCTTGAGTGTGCATGAAGAACTGGCGCACATCACCGTCGAGGTAAACCACCTGGCATAGCGCGACCAGACAGCTGGACGTCGAGCCCAGGCAACTGCGGCCCGGCCGATGGCCCTATGGTGACGAGTCATTCAGCCAGTCACCAGGAGTTGTGCCATGTCCGATTTAATCACCGTCCTGCGCGAAACCTGCCCGACGCCGGTCGTGGACGCCACCAAGTGGAAGCGCATCGGCGGCGATCCGCACACTGTCAACCTCAATGCCTACCTGTCGGCCGACGGCAGCAAGATCATGGGCACCTGGATCTGCACCCCGGGCAAGTTCGAGGTCAACTACGAGAAGTGGGAGTTCTGCCACTTCCTCGATGGCTACTGCATCATCACCCCGGAAGGCGAAGAGCCGAAGCATCTGAAAGCCGGGGATGTGTTCGTCATCGAACCGGGGATGAAAGGCACCTGGGAAGTGGTCGAGACTGTACGCAAGTACTTCGTTTTCGCCTGATAAAAAAATCGCGGGGCAGGTGCCCTTCCCTCTGGTGCGCAGTTACAGAGGGAAGGCCACCTGGCCCGCGATGAAGTCCACCTCGCTCGTCAATCCTTCTTGCGATACCCCTCGACGATGGCCGAGAAGTCCTTGCCCCCTTCGCCGCGCAGGCTCATGGCCTGATACAGCTGCTGGGCCACGGCCCCGAGGATCACCGGCTGGTGTGCCTGGCGTGCCGCTTCGGTGGCCAGCCCCAGGTCCTTGAGCATCAGTTCGGCGCCAAAGCCTCCGGTATAACCGCGCGACGCAGGCGCCGTTTCGATGATGCCCGGCCACGGGTTGTAGGTGTCCGAACTCCAGCAACGCCCGGTCGAGCTGTTGATGATGCCGGCCAGCACCTTGGTGTCGATGCCCAGCGCGTTACCCAGGGCCATGGCCTCGGACACGCCGATCATGGAGATGCCCAGCAGCAGGTTGTTGCAGATCTTGGCGATCTGCCCGGTGCCGACTTCACCGCAGTGCACAATGTTGCGGCCCATCTGCTCCAGCACCGGCTTGAGGCTGGCGAACAGCTCGGCGCTGGCGCCCACCATGAAGGTCAGGGTGCCTGCTGCCGCGCCGCCGGTGCCACCGGACACCGGCGCATCGCCCATGTCCACACCCTTGGCCGCTGCGGCCTTGGACACATCGCGGGCGGTCTGCGGGTCGATGGTGCTGCAGTCCACGGTTGGTGTGCCGGGGCGAATGCCGGCCAACACGCCGTCGTCGTTCAGGTACACGCTGCGCACATGGGCCGCCGCCGGCAGCATGGTGATAACCAGCTCGCTGTTGGCCGCCGCGTCCTTGGGCGACGGGCTGATCTGCCCGCCCAGTTCTGCCAACTCGGCCAGCACGGTTTTGTTCAGGTCGAACAGGTTCAGCTGGTGCCCGGCCTTGATCAGGTTGCGGGCCATGGGCGCGCCCATGTTGCCGAGGCCAATGAATGCAATACGCATGACGTCTCCTTAGCGCAGGCTGATGGTGGTGTTCACACCGTCATTGACACTGTCGTCATCGAACCAGCGGGCGGTGACGGTCTTGGTCTGAGTGTAGAACTGCACCACCTGCTTGCCGTACGGGCCGAGGTCACCGAGCTTGGAGCCACGCGAACCGGTGAAGCTGAAGAACGGTACCGGTACCGGGATCGGGATGTTGATGCCGACCTGGCCGATGTCGATTTCGCTCTGGAACTTGCGCGCGGCCGCGCCGCTTTGGGTGAACAGGCCAGTGCCGTTGCCGAACGGGTTGGCGTTGACCAGGGCGATGGCCTCATCAAGTGTATCGACCTCCAGGGTCACCAGCACCGGGCCGAAGATTTCCTGGGTGTACACCTGCATGTCGGTCTTCACGCCCGAGAACAGGGTTGGGCCGACGAAGTTGCCTTGCTCGTAGCCCGGTACCTTGACGTCACGGCCGTCGAGTTCCAGCTTGGCGCCTTCCTTGATGCCGCTTTCGATCAGACCCAGCACACGCTCCTTGGCGCGTTTGGAAACTACCGGGCCTACATCGGTACCAGGCTCACAGCCGGCATTGACCTTGAGCTTGCTGGCCGCTTCCTTGATATCCGGCAGCCATTCACGGGCCTTGCCCACCAGCACCGCCACCGAGGTGGCCATGCAGCGCTGGCCCGCCGCGCCGAAAGCAGCACCGACCAGGGCGTTGATGGTTTGCGTGCGGTTGGCATCGGGCAGCACAACGGCGTGGTTCTTGGCGCCCATCATCGACTGCACGCGCTTGCCGTGCTGGCTGCCCAGGTTGTACACGTGGGTGCCGACTTCGGTAGAGCCAACGAAGGAAATAGCTTTGATGTCTTGATGGGTGCAAATGGCATCCACCACTTGCTTGCCACCGTGCACCACGTTAAGCACACCGGCCGGTACGCCGGCTTCCAGCGCCAGCTCGACCAGCAGCATGGTCGAGAGAGGGTCCTGTTCGGACGGCTTGAGCACGAACGTGTTGCCGCAGACGATGGCCATGGGGAACATCCACAGCGGGATCATCGCCGGGAAGTTGAACGGGGTGATACCGGCGCATACACCAATCGGCTGGCGCAGGGTGTAGGTATCGACACCGCCTGCGACGTTCTCGGCGAATTCGCCCATCTGCAGGGTGCCAATGGACGCCGCGTGCTCGACCACTTCCAGCCCACGGAAGATATCGCCTTCGGCATCAGCCAAGGTTTTGCCCTGCTCTGCGCTGAGCACCTGGGCAATGCGTTTGGTGTGTTCGCGAATCAGCGCCTGCAGCTTGAGCATGATGCGCATGCGTGCGCCAATCGGGGTGTCGCGCCAGGTCTGGAAAGCGCGATGGGCAGCAGCCACGGCAGCGTCGACTTCTTCGACGGTGGCGAACGGCACGCGCGCCAGTACTTCCTGGGTGGCAGGGTTGACGATGTCGCGCCATTCAGTAGTTTTCGACTCGACCCATTGGCCGTCGATCAGCAGCTTGACCTGCTCGACCTTGGTGGGGTTCGGGGATTGCGGTGCGTTCATCTGCGTTCTCCTTGGAATTATTGTCGGGACGAGATCGCCAGCGCCAAGCAAACGCAAGGTGGCGTCCTGAGGCTTGTTTCGAGTATAGATGTGCAAACATCCAACAAGAACGCACAAAAAAACCGGATCATCATGCAAAAAGACCTCACATCCCTGAGCGCCCTCAACTGGGACGACCTGAAGTTTTTCCTTGAAGTGGCTCGCACCCGCAAGGCCAGCAGTGCCGCCAAACGGCTGAGCGTGGACTACACCACGGTGTCACGGCGCATCAGCTCGCTGGAGGGGGCCTTGGGTACGTTGCTGTTCGAAAAGTCGCGGACCAACGGTTTTGTGCTGACCGCCGAAGGCCAGCGCCTGCTGGGCTATGCCGAGTCGATCGAAAGCACGCTGCACATGGCCTGCGAGCAGGTGTCCGGGTCGGGCGTGGCGTTGTCGGGGCATGTGCGCATGGGTTGCACGGAGGGCTTCGGCAGCTTCTTCATTACCCCTCAGCTGAGCCACTTCGTTGATGCCTACCCGGCGATTTCGGTGGATATTCTGCCGCTGCCGCACTTCATCAGCCTGTCCAAACGTGAGGCGGATATTGTCATCGCGCTGGAGCGGCCAGAGCATGGGCCTTATGTGTGCTGCAAGCTGTGCGATTACCGCTTGCGGCTGTATGCGACCCAGGATTACCTGGACAGCCACGCGCCGATTCGTCAGGTGGCGGACTTGGCCAAACATCCCTTTATCAGTTACGTGGATGATCTGGCGTTCAGTTCGGAGCTTTTGTACCTGGCCAACCTGATCCCCGGTGCCAGTGCGCACCTACGCAGTACCAGTGTGATTGCACAGTACACCGCGGCGTTGCAGGGGCGTGGGTTGGCGATATTGCCGTGTTTCCTGGCAGCACAGGACCCGAGATTGGTGACGGTGTTGCCGGATGAGATCGAGGTGACGCGGCAGTTCTGGATGTATTGCCGGGAGGATTTGAGGAAGTTGAAGCGGATTACCCTGCTGTGGGATTACATCCGGGGGGTGACCGAGGCGAACGCGCCGTTGTTGATGGGCGAAACGCGGGAGATGAGTTTTGCTCAGGAATGATCAGGGCGCTCTGCGCCCTGATATAACCAGTCAGTAAGACGCCACCACTATGGATACACGCCGGTTTTCGGTACGCCCGGCGCTGGTGCGGTTGTCTGCCACTGGCTGGGTGCTGCCCAGGCCACGGCGCTGTATGTTCTGGGCCTGCATGCCCACCCCGACCAGCGCTTTGGCCACGCTTTGGGCACGGCGCTCGGACAGTTGCTGGTTATACGCCGCCTTGCCCGACGAATCGGCATGCCCGTCTACCCGCACGCCCTGGATGCCAACACCCAGCAGCGCCTTGCCAATGCGCTCGACAATCGCCTGGCTCTGGCCGTTGAGGCTGTCCAGGTCGCTGCCGAACAGCACTTTACCGGACAGGTCGTAGGCCCAGCCTTCATCGGTGGGGGTAAAGCCTTCGCGCTTGAGTACGGCAATCTGTTCAGGGGTAAGGCCCTTGGGGGGTGCGCTCTGGCAACCGGTCAGCGCCAGCATGGCGAGCAACAAGGCCCAAAGGGGGAAACGTAAAGCGTGCATCACGGGTTCAACTCCTGTTCTTGATTTCACTGGCGGACCGTTCCGTCTGCGCCACTTGCCAATGGCCACGGCGTTTACGCTTGGCCTCGTACATCGCCGCATCGGCGGCATTGAGAAGACTGGCGGGGTCAGCGCCGTCATCCGGGTAATAGGCAATACCGACACTCAGTGAGGTGGCAATGCTGCGGCCGCTGTCCAGCTGCACCGGCAGCTTCATGCTGGCCACGATCTTCTCGGCAATCTGCTCGGCGTCCTTGCGCGACTGCAAAGGTGTCAGCAACACCGCGAACTCGTCACCGCCCAGGCGTGCCACCAGGTCGTGCTCGCGCAGCTGGGCACGCACGCGGTCGGCCACGCTGATCAGCACTTCGTCGCCCACGGCATGGCCAAGGGTGTCGTTGATCTGCTTGAAGTGGTCGCTGTCGAGGAACAAAAGCGCCAGGTGGTCCCGCTGCCGCGCGGCATTGCGCACGCTGCGGTTCAGGCGCCCTTCGAAGAAGGCGCGGTTGGGCAGGCCGGTCAGGCTGTCGTGGCTAGCCTGGTGAGCCAAGGTCTGGTTTTCGCTCTGCAGGTGGCTGTGCCACACCTCCAGTTCGTCCAGCAGGGCATTGAAGTCGTTGCCCAGCTCGTTGAGCTCGGCAATCGGCGCCTCCGGCACGCGCCGGTCGAAGCTGCGCTCGCGGCGGGCGGCGTGGGCGACACTGGCCAGGCCGCGCAGCGGGCGGGTGATATTGCTGAGCAGGCGCCGCGACAGATACTGGGCAGCCAAAGCGCTGAGTATCGTGCAGAACAGGATTCCGGCCAGACCGCTGAGCAGGAACAGCAGCAGGCTACGGCCCTGGCCGACCAGTTCAGTGTGCCCGACTTTTTGCTGCTGGTGCAGGATCGGCAGGTTGACCGGCTCATCCAGCAAGGCCGTGGCCACCTGCACTTCGAGCTTGCCGAGCATGCCCGTATCGCCGCGTTGCCAGTGCGCCAGCAGCTCGCCTTCGTTGTTGAAGACCTTGGCCTCGGCCACCTCCTCGTTACTGGCGATCAGCGCCAGTGATTCGTTGGCTGCAGCACTGTCATCGAACACCACCGCCGCCTCTACGGTGTAGTTGATCGAGCGGGCAATCAGGTGCAGGTTGTGGTTGGCATAGACGCGCAGGGCGAGCACACCCAGCAGCGTAAGCGAAATACCGGCCAGACCTACAGCGAGCAAGGCAACGCTGAGGTGGCCACGGCCCAGCACCGAGCGCAGGGTCGGGCGTAAGCCCTGCTTGCGGGTCGGCTTCATGGCTGCACCGCCCGGCGCCGCGACAATTGCAGCACGCTGGGGTGGATGCGCACGCCGGAACGCGCCACCGAATCCAGGTTGACTTCAAAGGCCACCTGCTGGTCGCTGACCCGCAGGCAGAACAGGCTGCCGACCGTGCAGGGGTCGTTCGCTTCGCTGATGCTCAGAACCGGGTGGCCGCTGATGCGCTCGAACAGTTTGTCGCGCTGGCCTTGGTCAAGCTTGCCAATGTAGATGGCATCGCAGGCCTGGGCGACCTGGGTATCCTCTGCCAGCAGCCGCCGCACCTGCAGCGGGCGGCCGGACTCCTGTACATGGCCTTTGATCAGGTCATCGGCATACTCGGTGGGGCCGACCAGGCACAGGCGTAAGGGGGAGGGTTCGACCGGCCAGCGGGCATAGCTGAAGATACCCAGTACGACCTGGGTCACGGCCTTGGCGCGTTGCTGGGCCTGGGCGGTGGTTGTGGCGGTATCTGCCCGGGCGGCGCCCATGGAAATGAACAGGGCGGCCAGCAACAGCGAAAGTGCACAGTTTGGCGCTCGCCTCCCGGCCACATTCATGTGGGAAATCTCTTATGTTCCTTTCCGGTATCGGCGCAACGATAGCACATGGCCGCTTCCTTGTATGGAAGAGCGGCCAGGTGCATCGGGTTGTATGCCCCTAGACCTGCTCCAGCATCAACCCGGAAATACGCCGTACCTTGCGCGCCACCGCCTCTTCGAAAATGCCCTGGCGTGGCTCGACCAGGCTGAAGCAGTGCTTGGCGCGGGTGATGCCGGTATACACCAGCTCCTTGGTCAGCACCGGGTTGAGCGCATCCGGCAACACCAGTGCGGTGTGGCTGAACTCCGAGCCTTGGGACTTGTGCACGGTCATGGCGAACACCGTTTCCACTTCGTTAAGCCGGCTCGGCAAGACGAAGCGCACCCCGCCACTGCCATCGTTACGCGGGAAAGCCACGCGCAGCAGCGGCTCGCCTTGCTCATCCGGCAGGCGCAGGGCGATGCCGATGTCACCGTTCATCAGGCCCAGGCCGTAGTCGTTGCGGGTCACCAACACCGGGCGCCCTTCGTACCAGGGCTGCTGGCTGTCGATCAGCCCGGCATTGTGCAGCACCCGCGCCACCCGCTCGTTGAGGCCTTCGACACCCCAGGCGCCGCGACGCACCGCGCAGAGCAACTGGAAGTCCTCGAAGCTGTGCAGCACCTTGCCCGCCCACTGCTCCCATGCCGGGTCGTCAAATGCGGTTTCGAGTGCCGGCCTGTAGCGGCCAAGGGTGCGCAGGTAGCTGCGATAGCCTTGCGGGCCTTCGGCACCACGGTTCAGGCCGTCGAGCAGCAGGCGGTCAAAAGCACGGTCCTGCTCGTGCTTGAGCGCCAGGCTGTGCACATCCTCCGGTGGCGTGGCCAGCAGGTTGCGTGCCGCGTAAGCGTCCTGGCGATTGACCAGCCTGGCCAGTTGACCAATGCCGCTGCCTTCGCCGAAGCGTCGTGAAAAGCGCAGCATTACCACCTGTTGGGCCAGCGGGTTGCGCTGCTCATCGCCGGCCTTGAGCCCGCTGCCGGCCAGCGACTCGCCGCTGACCTGTTCCAGCCACGCAGTGGTTGCCGGCGAGTAACAGCCCTCTTCGGCATCCCGGCACAAATCCCCCAGCACCGCACCGGCCTCGACAGAGGCCAACTGGTCCTTGTCCCCCAGCAACACCAGGCGTGCCCGTGGCGGCAAGGCATCGAGCAGGTTGGCCATCATTTCCAGGTCGATCATCGACGCCTCGTCGACCACCAGCACGTCCAGCGGCAACGGGTTGCCAGCATGGTGGCGGAAGTGCCGCGAGCCTGGGCGGCTGCCGAGCAGCCGGTGTACGGTGCTGACGTCAGTGGGAATTTGCCCGCGGACCTCGGCGCTGACTTGCAGCCGCTCGACTTGCTGGCCAATGGACTCGGTCAGGCGCGCAGCAGCCTTGCCGGTCGGCGCGGCCAGGCGTATGCGCAGCGGCCTGCCCAACTCTACCGCCGGCCCCTGCAGCAGGGCCAGCAGGCGCACGACGGTCGTGGTTTTCCCCGTGCCGGGGCCGCCCGTGATGATGCTGAAACCGGCACGGGTGGCCAGCGCACACGCAAGCTTCTGCCAGTCCACCTGGCCTGCTGGCGCCCCGCCCGCGAACAGCTGCGCCAGGCGATCTGACAGGTCGGTCAGCGGCGCTTCGGCCTGGGTCAGGCGCTGGCGCAGGGTATGGTCGATGCGCCGCTCGTAGCGCCAGTAACGGCGCAGGTACAGGCGCTCGCCGCTGAGCACCAGCGGCCGCGCTTGCTGGCCTGGGTTATCGCCGAGTGCCACCAGCGAGCTGGCGGCGATGCGCTGGCGCCAGGCATTCAAGTCGAGGTTGGCCAGCAGCTGCGAGGGTAACAGCAGAGGGCCAGTCAAGGCGTCGCCTTCCGGTGGCAGCGACAGTGCAAAGTCGGGCTCGGCCAGGGTTTGCTGCAAATCGAGGCACACATGGCCATGGCCCAGTTGGTGGCTGGCCAACGCTGCCGCCAGCAACAGCAAGGGGTCACTGCCAGGGGAGCGCTCTTCAAGGAACGACACGAATGCACGGTCCAGGGCACGCAGCCAGCCCCGCTCTACCCAGCGGTCGAGCAGTTGCAGCAGGTCACCGCTGTCATGCTGAGGTGCCAGCGCCAACAGGTGCTCGGCGTGCAGTGGGGTGGGCAAAAGGTCGAGTAGGCTTCGGCTCATGGCGCGACTCCGGCTAACAGGTCCTGCTGTGCGGGCGCGCGCTCGCCACGGAACAGCGCATCCAGGCGTTCAATCAGCTCACGCGGTGGCTTGGCGTGGTACACGCCGTGGCCGCTGCTGCTGGCGCCTCGCAGGAAGATGAACAGGGCGCCACCGACATGGCGGTCGTAATCGTAATCCGGCAGGCGTGCGCGCAACTGGCGGTGCAGGGCCAGCAGGTACAGCACGTACTGCAGGTCGTAGCGGTGCTCGATGATGGACTTTGCCATGGCCATTGTGTCGTAGGCCTGGATGTCGGGGCCCAGCCAGTTGGACTTGTAGTCGGTCACGTAATACCGCCCGTCCAGCTCGAACGCCAGGTCGATGAAGCCTTTGAACATGCCGTTGAGCACGGTTGGCTGCGCTGCCGGGCGTGCCAACCCAGGGTGGGTGTAGCGAGCGACCAGGCGGTCGAGTTGTTCGGCGTCGACCTGATGGCTGGCGAACCAGAACTCCATTTCGATCTGGTAATGGCGCAACTGACCGAGCGTTACACGCAGGTCGTTGCCCGGTAACGGCAGCGGCTCGTTCAACAAGCGTTGCAGCCACTGGGTGAGGGTGGGAATCCACCCGGTCCAGTCACGGCGGTTGCATCGCTGGCCAACGGTTCGCTCGATCAGCTGCGAGTTGCCGGTGACCTGGCTGAAGCCCTCGCGCCCTGCCCATTCCAGCAGGCCATGGAGGAAGGTGCCCGGGTTCGGCCCCCGTGGAAAGCGGTGGATATCGCCGCTGTCGGGCGGGACCTCGCGCAACACCTGGGCATCGAGCACCTCGTCATCCAGCAATTGCTGGGCCTGCGAGCTGTCGGCGCCAAGGGTCTGGTCGCCGACGCGCAGGGCGCTGTACGACGCGATCCACCAATGCTCGGCTGCTGCGCGGCGAGGCTTGCGTGCAGGCAGCAGCTCACGCTCGGCATGGGGCATGCGATACACCTGCTCATCCGCCTGCGGCAGACCCGGGCAGGTGATGTGCGGGCACGTCGCCGCCAGCGCCTGCAACCAGCCCGTCAACTGCGTCGATTCGGCCAGAGCAATGCCGCCCCCCAGCAGGTAGCCAAATGCCGAGCGGTGCAGCTGCGAACGCTTCTGGTTGCCACGCTTGAGGTCGGCAACACCCAGCCAGCAAGCATACTGTGCCCGGGTCAGGGCTACGTAGAGCAGGCGCAGGTCTTCGGCCAGGCGCTCGTCATCGGCGCGCTCGATCTGCTCCTGGTTCGGCGTGAGTGTGAGGTGGGCATTACCGTCGCTGTCATGCCAGGCCAACGGCAGTCGGGTGCCGTCGACGGGTTTGCTGGTGCAGATGAACGGCAGATAGACCAGGGGATATTCCAGGCCCTTGGACTTGTGGATCGTTACCACCTTGACCAGCTGTTCGTCGCTCTCCAGGCGCAGGATCTGTTCTTCACCGGCCTGCCCGGAACTGGCCAGGTGCTCGGCCAGGTGGCGGATCAACGCCTGCTCACCGTCCAGCTCGCCTGCGGCCTGTTGCAACAGCTCGGCCAAGTGCAGCAGGTTGGTCAGCACCCGCTCGCCATCACTGCGGCGAATCAGCGTGCGCGGCAGATGGAAGTCATGCAGCAGGTGGCGCAACATCGGTAGCACCCCTTGGCGCTGCCAGGTGTCGCGGTAAAGGCGAAAACGCATGACCCAGCCTTCCCAGACCCGCTCGTCCTGGTTCAGCCGGTCCAGTTCGGCCAGCGACAGGCCCAGTGTGAGGCTGGCCAGTGCGGCCTTGAGCAGGCGTTCCGAGTCTGGCTCGGCGCAGGCCTTGAGCCAGGCCAGCAGGTCGTGGGCTTCCTGGGCGGCGAACACCGAGTCCTTGTCGGACAGGTACACGCTGCGCACATCACGCTTGGCCAGCTCGGCGCGGACCATCTGCGCTTCATGGCCATCACGCACCAGGATGGCGATGTCCGAAGGCAGGCAGGGGCGCAATTCGCCCTCGGCATTCTGGAAGCCCGCCGTGCCCTGCTGGCCACCGTTGAGCAAGGCGACGATATGGCTGGCGCAGCTGGCGGCCAGTTGCTGGCGGTAAACGCTGCTGGAAACCGGCTCTTCGCTTTCCAGCTGCCAGCATTGCAGGGCTGCGCTGGCTTCACCGCCAATCAGCAGCTGTTCGCCACGGCCCTTGGCATGCACCTCGATGAACGGCAACGGGTTGTCATCGGCCTCGCGGAACAGGAATGCACCCCGCCCCATTTCACGCGCCTCGGCCTGCAGGAACACCTGGTTGACCGCCGCAACCATGGCTTTGCTGGAGCGGTAGTTGGTGTCCAGGCTGTGCAGGCGGCCGCTGGTGGCGCGCCGCGCAGCAAGGTAGGTGTAAATGTCGGCACCCCGGAAGGCGTAAATTGCCTGCTTGGGGTCACCGATCATGAACAGGCCGGTTTGTGCACGGTTTTCGCTGATCTGGTAAATGCGCTCGAAAATACCGTACTGCACCGGGTCGGTGTCCTGGAATTCGTCGATCAGCGCAACCGGAAACTGTTCGCGAATCAGGCTGGCCAGGCGCTCACCGGCCTCGCTGGCCAGGGCGTGCTGCAGGCGCAGGAGCATGTCGTCGAAGCCCATTTCCGCTCGGCGGCGCTTCTCCACTTCGAATCGCGCCGATACCCAGCCGGCAGCATGCTCAAGCAACGGCGCATCTGGGTTGTCCAAGGCCTGCAATTGCTGTTGCAACGTCTGCATGGCGTCGAGGGCCGGGTGGTCGGGCGGTTCGCCCTTCCAGGCTTCAGCCATGCCCGCAGGGGTGAGTCGGGTGAAGCCGGTACCCAGGTCGAGCTCCACCAGATGCTCATCGGCAGCCCAGGCGCAAAGTTTGTCGAACCAAGGTTCGAAGTAACGGGCCTGCATCTTGCGGCCGTCGACCTGCTTGGCGGCCAGTGCATCGCGGCAGATTTGGCGCAGCTCTTCGGCCCACTGCGCCCACGGCGCCTTTAGCCGAGCCAGCTGTTGGTCACGTTGCTGCAGTGACGCCTGGATCAACGCGGAGGGCTCTGGCCCGTCGTGCTGAGCGCGTATGCGGCCAAACAGCGGGCGGATGCGCGGCAGCAAGGCATCGGGGCTCCCCCAGTTGCTGCGGACCCAGGCCAGCGCATCACCGTGCATGCCGTAGCAGAAACGCCGCCAGTAATCGCGCATCACCTGGCCCAGCAGCTCGCTGTGGTCGGTTTCCAGGGTCTGGGTGAACAGGCTGCCACTGTCGAAGGCATGCTCGCGGAGCATGCGCTGGCACCAGCCATGGATGGTCGATACCGCCGCTTCGTCCATCCACTGCACAGCGATTTCCAGGCGGCCGGCACACCGCGGCCAGGCCTCTTGTGGATAATCGTCACGCAGTTGATGCAACAACGGGTCGGCGGCTTCCAGTTCACCACGGAAAAACCGTGCAGCCTCAGCCAGGCGGGCACGAATGCGCTCGCGCAGCTCTTTGGTGGCAGCGTCGGTGAAGGTCACCACGAGGATTTGCGGTGGTAGCAGCTCGCGGTCAAAGCCCTGTTCGCCACCGTGGCCGAGGATCAGGCGCAGGTACAGCGCCGAAATGGTGAAGGTCTTGCCCGTGCCGGCGCTGGCCTCGATCAGCTGGCTGCCGTGCAGGGGGAAACTCAGTGCCAAGGGACGGGCCTGGGTCATACGCCTTTCTCCGGATTGCCCAAGGTCTGCCAAGGGGCGGTGAACAACGGGCGGTACAAGGTTTCGCACCAGCCTTCGAAGGTTTCGTCAGCAGTGAGTGCGGCAAAGTCACGGAACTGGCGAGCCAGGGCAATGCTTTCACCCCGCTCGCCAAAGCTGGTGCGCTCGTCGCCTTCGTAGGCGCGGGCTGCGGCGGCCAAGGCCTTGTCGGCATCGTCCTGGGCCAACCATGCAAACGCGGTTTTGGCTGCAACGGGCAGAGGCGCATTCATCCCTGCCTGACGGGCCACGAGCAAATCGCCCAACAGTTGCCTGGCCTGCTCGGGCGGCAGCGGTGCAAGCAACAGGGTCAGGTCACTGGCTACCAGTGCACTGTTATAGGGGTAGCCTGCCGCACAGGCGGCCAAGTGCGTGACCCAAGGGGCAATCAGGCGGTGCCACTTGAGGTTGTTGCGCCCGGCACTGATGGTGTTGGGTACGGTGGTGATGCTGAGCAGGCTCTGGTCATCCGCCTGGAACACACGGCCCAGCCAGCCTTCGAGGCGGTGCTGGCCGTGCTCGAAATGCACCGGCAAAGCGCCCTCGACCAGCTGTGGCCAGCGTTGCAGCAACTGCTGGTGACGTTGCAGCAGGTCGGGTAGCGGCTCGATCAGCTCGTTCTGCAGTAGCTCGCCGAAGCCGGCCAGTGGCAACAAACCGCAGGCTTGCAGGCGCCGCGCCTGGGCCTGCAAGGCCTGTTCGGCGTTGCCCGGCTCGGCCAGGGCGGCGCCGAGCAGGCTCTCACTGGCGCCGTAGCGTTGCAGGGTATCGAGGACAAAGGGTTCTTCGTCCGGGGTCGGCGCCTCCAGTGCTTCGAAGTACACCTTCAAACGCTGGCTGAAGAAGTGCCGTACCGGGTGGCGCAGGAAGTCATTCAGCTGGGTCAGGCTCAGGGCTTCATCGTCGAAATAAGGTGGCAAGCCAGGGTCGCCCTGCTCTTGCTCTTCGCCTTGCTGGTGCAGCACCTGCCATTCGTGGGCAAAACTGAACAGCGGGCTACCCTTCTGGAAATAGCGGGGGCTGAACGGCTGCAGTGGGTGTTCCAGGGTCAGTGCATGCAGCAGTTGCTCGCCCGGCTCCACGGGTTGCCCTTGCTCGGCGCCGTTCAACTGCCAGCCCGCAGCGATGTGATCGCGCAACTGGCCGATCAGTACCGAGGCCGGGCGCTCGCTGTTATCGCGGATACTGCGCCCGACCCAGCTGACATACAGTTGGTCACGTGCCGACAGCAGCGCTTCGAGCAGCAGGTAACGGTCGTCTTCGCGGCGTGAGCGGTCACCGGGGCGGTAATCGCTGGCCATCAGGTCGAAGTCCAGTGGTTGCTGGGCGCGCGGGTAGTCGCCATCGTTCATGCCCAGCAGGCAGACTACGCGGAACGGGATGGCGCGCATGGGCATGAGGGTGCAGAAATTAACCGAACCGGCGAGGAAGCGTTGCGACAGCTTGCCCTGGTCGAGGCCTGACAGCCAGGCCTCACGCACCACGGTCAGCGGCAACGGGTCATTCAGCCCAACAGCCTCGCACACTTCAAGCCAGCCATCGCGCAGGTCCTGTAGCTGCATCAGCAGGAACTCGTCGTGCTCATCCTCGGCGAGGAAGAATACCTGCAGCAAGGCGTGCAGGCGCTCCCCCCACTCACTGACAGTGGCAGGCTCGGAAAACGCCTGACAAGCGACGTCGAGTGCATCGAGCAGTGCGACCAGCGGACCGATCAGTGCTGCGTCCAGGCCTCCGATTTCATCGTAGGGCTCGATGCCATCGCAGGCCTCTCCCACACCTACGGCATAGCCCAGCAGCATGCGTCGCAGGCCGAAGCGCCAACTGTTCTGTTCAAGCCCGGCGGGCAAACCCAGGCTGGCCCGCTGCTCGGCGTTGAGGCCCCAACGAATACCGGCGCCCTCGATCCAGCGGTGCAGCGTAGGCAAGTCGTTTTCGCGAATACCGAAGCGGGCACGGACTGCCGGGACGTCCAGCAGGTCGAACACTTCGCTGACCGCGAAGCGGCTATCCGGCAGTTTGAGCAGGTGTTCAAGGGCAATCAGTAAAGGCTCACGCCCGCGCTGGCCTTGGTCGGTGAGAGTGAAGGGGATGTAGCGCGGGTCACTGCGCTGCAACTGGCCGAACACGGCGCGAATATGCGGCGCGTAAGTGTCGATGGCTGGCAGCATGACGATTACGTCACGCGGGCGCAACGTAGGGTCGGCGCTGAAGCGGGCCAGCAGCTGGTCATGGAGAATCTCCACTTCGCGTTGCGGGCTGTGTGCAATGTGGAAGCGGATCGAGCGGTCTTTGCCTGGATCGACTGGCGGCCACAGCTCGCGGGTTTCGGCGAGCGGGCGTAGTTCAAGAATGTCGTCCTGCAACTGGTTGAGCAACGTGGTAGGCGAGCCGTCGCTGAACAGGTCGATGCGCCCATCGCTGAACGCACCCTGGTAGCTGCCCGGATCGTCATAGCTGTCGAGCAGGTTGATGTAGTCGCGGCCCTGTTTGCCCCAAGCGGCCAACAACGGATGAGCATGCTGGTGCAGCGACTGGTCGTCCAGTTGCAGGGGCATGCCCTGTTTGCGTTGCTGGCGCCTGTACTGATGGCGCAACAGGTCCTTGTCAGCAACGATGTCCGCCCAGTGGTGGCGGCAGGGGTTGTGCACGCACAGCAATACCTGGCTAAAGCGCGCCAGGCCTGCCAGTGCCTCCAGGGCCTGCGCAGGCAACGAGGAAATGCCGAACACGATCACCCGCGGGGGCAGCCCCGCAGGTGCCTGTTCCAGATTGTTGATGCGCTCGGTGAAGCGCTGATGTACCCCGGCGCGGCTTTGCGCCATGCCCTGCTCACCGACATCCTCCAACAAGGCTCGCCACAACTCGGCTTGCCAGCGGTTGCCCGGCGGCAGGCCTTTGCGCTCACCACGGGCAGTATTGAGGATGTGATTGCCAGCAGCCCAGTCCTTGAGCCAGTCGGCGCGGTAGACCTGGTACTGGTCGAACAGGTCGGCCAGTCGCTCGGCGAGCTGGTAGCGCTTGCGCAGGTCGCTGTCGTCATTGAGGAAGCGCTGCAGCGGCTCGAAATGCGGGCGCTCTATCAGGGCTGGCAGCAGGCGCATCAGGCGCCAGGTCAGTGGGGCCTTGTCGAGCAGGGATACTTCGGGAATTTCGTCGTGGCCCAGCACGCTGCGGTACAGCTGCCACATGAAGCTGCCAGGCAGTTGCACATCGATTGCGGCAGCGATGCCGCAGCCACCCAGGTCATTTTCCAGCGGGTCTTCAGCCAGGGCCAGTTTGAGCCATTGGGCGATACCATTGCTTTGGACAAGGGCGATTTCGTTTTCCAAAGGTGCCAAGGGGTAACGGCGCATCCAGCTCACCACCAGGCTGCGTAGGTCATCGAGGCGGTTGCCGTGGACGATCATGAAACCTGGATGGAGCGTGGTAATAGCCATTGAGCATTCCCTGGAAGGCAGTTGGTTCAGATGCGGAACCATATCACGGGGCGTGGCACGGACCGTGGCACGCTTGGAGACAAACCTTTTCCTGGCCGGAAAAGACAAAACCCCTACCTGCATGCGCAGATAGGGGTTTTGCGAAATGAATCTTGACGATGACCTACTCTCACATGGGGAAACCCCACACTACCATCGGCGATGCATCGTTTCACTACTGAGTTCGGGATGGGATCAGGTGGTTCCAATGCTCTATGGTCGTCAAGAAATTCTGTTGCCAGAATGTCCGTGAACACTCGTGGCCAATTCGGATATGCGATATTTGTGATGTTGCGAACTTTCGGGTCTTTCGTCTTCACCACCACAATTCGGCTTACGCGCAAATTGCTTGGGTGTTATATGGTCAAGCCTC
>NZ_QJKG01000003.1:0-545089 GCF_003202095.1 Pseudomonas sp. LAIL14HWK12:I1 | reverse complement strand
CGATGCGCGGCATCAGCTACAACCAGGACGACATCCGGGAAGAGCTGGCGGCGCTGACTGAGGCCGCCAAGGGCGAACCGCCCTCGGAATTCAACTACACGCTGGCCGAAGGCCTTGCCAAGCGAGCACACGCGGCAGCGAATGCCTTTGGACGTATCAACTCGCTGTACGAGGAACTGCAAAAGCAGAACAACACCGCCAGCATCGGCCTGCATGCCTGGTTCGTCGCGCTTGGGCGACAGGTGCTGCGTAGCGGAGCCCCCAACAGTGCAGACCGGGCGCTGCACCATGGCCTGCGACTGACGTTGTTTGCGTCGGTGCATGAGGCCGCGCTCGACATTCGTCTGAGCGAAGCCGCTCGAAATGGACAATCGCTCAGTTCTCAACGCAGCGGTGGCCAGATTGCACGCTTTCTGGACCAGGCCTGGGCTGAGGGCTTGATGCAGGCAGACGGCAAGAAAAGTGACTTCTACAAGGTGCGTGCCGCCAGTTTGGTCTGCCTGCTGGAAGGCATGCTGATGGCGTTCAAGGCGCGGGAGCTGCCCGACAGTGATGCGCGAGTGAAGACCGAACTCCTGGCGGCTGCGATGACCACGGCAGCAGCTGGCTTTGAAATCGGCGCCAGCTATGTGGACCAGGTGGTAGCCCGATATGGCGCTAAGAGTGTGACCGGGAAAGGGGCAGCAGCGACATTGGGAAGGTTGAAACTGTGGGGCGCTGGATTGGCTGGTATCGGAGGTTCGCTGCTCGCGTGGTGGGATTTCACTGATTCTGCTGAGCATTTCAATAGCAGCCAGATTGGCACTTCCAAGCAGACTGAAAAAAACTCCAGACTCTTAGCCGCTACGTATTTTGCAAGAGGGATGGCCACAATAACCCTTTCGCTGGCAGAGTTAGGAACAGCAGTTGCGATTGCAAAGCCTCTCTTCGACTACCTATCTCAGAATGCAAAAACAAAAGCCGTGCGTATGTTTACCAAATCCTTGAGCATTCTGGCAAAAAACCTTGGAAAACAAGCCGCTCGCCTATTGCTTGCGCGCTTAGTATTAGGAGCATTTTGGGTAGGACTGGCCTTGACAATAATAATCTACATATTCGAAGACGACGCACTGGAAAAATGGTGCAAACGCAGCACTTACCGCTTAACAAAAAGCTCGAAGCCCTACTCGGACGAAGAAGAACTGGCAGAACTGTACTCAGCTTTCAATGAGGTCCTGTAATGTACTTGGTCGAATGGGGACTCTGGAAAATGGCCACTGAGTTCGAGGCCACACGCAAAGCATACGAAGCGGAACTGACAGCCAAAGAAAAGCGGGATAGCCAGGATTTATATGAAAACGAGATAGAGGAAGAGATGCACTTCCGATCGGTCAGTGACAAACCAGACGCAAGAGGCCCTATTTTCGCTTTCAACGATATCTTTTTAGAAATGCGCTGTGGAGGTTCGGAGGATAAACGCGGCCTTATTACGCTCGCCACACTCGGCGCTGTTGCTCCAGCCCTGATTCTCGGAATTATCATGACCACTGGGTTTGTTTGGATGGACATCACTGACCCTGAAGGGCGTTCCTTCGTCAACATCCTTGCTACACTTATAATGCTCTCAGTTACTTCGACCACAGTCTACCTTTACTCAAAATATGGAATACATCTAACCAGGCTGGAAATGCTGACCAGCCGACATTTGCTGATTCGCTTCAATCGAAAGACTCAACAGGTCCATCTTCATCGCCCCAGCTATTGTGGGGGGATAGTAACCTTCCCATGGAAGGCAACGTGGAGCACGGGCATCAGTCCAGAAGATGATTGGCTCAGCACGGGAATACGACTTGCCCTAATTTGGCACCCGAGCCGTACCGGTCTCCCGCACATGGAAATAGCCCAGATCGGCAAACAAGGCCAAGGCGGCAGTGAACTCCGCGACGAGTGGGAGTTCATTCGCCGCTACATGGAAGAAGGCCCGCACGCCGTCCCCCGCCCTCGCCTGAGCACCCAACTGCCCTCACCCATCCAGGCCTTCAGCGCCCAGTTCGAAGGCCTTGGTCGCTTCTTCCGCAAAAGCAGTTGGCTGTTCAAAGTCGTCCTGCTCATGATCTGGCCCGCCTTCGTCATCGTAGGTACCGGCCATTGGCTCAGCCTGCTGCTGTGCTGGCGACCACGTTGGCCAAAGGTCATCCGCGAGGCGGGTATGCCTGGCAAACCCGTCCCACCGGTGACGACCCTCAGCGACTACCCGCCGGCCATTCAAGAACGCCTGCTCGCCAACGCCGATCGCTGGCAGCTCAAGCCTGGCAAGCGTCCGGAGAAAAAACCACGCAAACCGCGGACGTCGAAGTCGAAGGGTGCACCGGCCCCATGATGTTCAAAATTCGACCGTGTACCCCACAATCACCCGGTTCTCATCCGCTGCATCGGCAAAGTTCGAGCGCATGCTCGCATTTCGCCAGCGCAGCGACACATGCCTGAGTGGCCCCGACTGCACCACGTAGGTGATATCCGTGGTGCGCTCCCACTCCCGCCCTTCTCCATCGTCTGTCGCCAGGGCTCTGCCCTTCACGCTGGCTATACGCTGCGGCTCCACCTGGTCGCCCTTCACATAACGCACATTGAACGTAAGCCCCGGGATACCCAAGGCGGCGAAGTTGTAGTCGTAGCGCAGCATCCACGCACGCTCGTTGGCCAAGGCAAAGGTGCTGACCTGCTGTTCACTGAACAGGTAGGTATCGGTACCGCCCACATAGGCGTACGCCGTGTCACCGCTCACCTTCTGATAACCACCACTGAACGTGTGGCCCTGAATGCTGTAGCCGACGTTGGTGCTGAGGGTCTGGTTGTCGACTTCACCCAACAATGCCCGGCCTTGCTGGCGAGCATTGAACCAGCGCCACTCGGTGAAGACATCCCCCGGCCCCAGGCGGGTCTTAAACTTGAACCCGGCAAAATCACGGCGGAACAGGTCCTCCAGCTTACTGGTGTGCAGGCTGAAAGTCAGGTTGTTCAGGGGTTGGTAGTCCGCACCAACGTAGTAAAGCCGGTCACTGGTGACTGTTGCCGAATAGGCCCCTTGCTGCGCCATGGCCGTCAGGTCTTCGTAGTCAGTGGAGTCGCGCAACTTGGTGGCATCGACTTGCAGCAAGGTAAAGGTAAACCGGTCCAGATCCTTGCTCACCAGCTGCGCACCGTTGAACCACTGGGGGAACAGCCGGCTGTTGTTGGACGCCAGCAGCGGCAATTGCGGGCTCAGGCCGCCGACTTTCAGTTCGCTCTGCGCCAGCCTGGCCTTGAAGGTAGCCACGACCTTGGCGTAGTCATCCGCCGCTCGTTTGTCGCTGCCCCGTGGCAGCAGGCCGGTGCCACTGCGGTCGGGCGAGGAGTCCAGCTTGAACCCAAGCATGCCCGCCGCATCCACGCCGAAGCCGACCACGCCGTCGGTGTAGCCAGACTGCAAGCGCAGCAGAAACCCTTGGGCCCATTCCCCGCGCCGGGATTGCGTGGCGCTGTCACCGTGAAAGTCGCGGTCGAAATAGAAATTGCGCAGTTCCAGGCTACCGCTGCCGTCATCGACGAAGGCAGCCTGGGCGGTTTGGCAGGCGCAGCAAAGCGCCGCGAGCATCAGCGATGCTCGCCGGAAACGGATGATCATGGGTGTGCCTTGTTCTTGTTGTTCGAAGACTCAGCGCCAATCAGCTTTTGGGGTTGCGCACGTAGCGCATCACCACCAGGCAGGCGATCAGGATCAGCGGGGCGATCGACAGCATGCCCATGTAGGTGCTGCCGGTAAGGTCATTGATCTTGCCCACCATCACCGGTGCGACGATACCGCTCAGTTGCCCCACCGAGTTGATCGCAGCGGTGCCTGTGGCGATCGCAAGCCCCGAGAAGGTCGACTGGGGAATGGTCCAGAAGATCGGGATGGCGATAAAGGTGCCTGCGGTAGCCAGCACCAGTGCGGCCATCATCGCCATTGACGAGTCGGAAAACAGGCACGCCAGCAGATAGCCGATGGCCGCTGCAAGCAGGCAATACACCAGGTAGCGCTTGCGTTCACCGGTACGGTCGGAGCGCCGGGTCAGTAGCACCATGCCGATACAGGCCACCGCATAGGGTAACGCCGACAGCACGCCGACCCAGAGCATGTCCTGCACGCCCGATGACTTGATCAGGTGTGGCATCCAGAAGTTAAGGCCATAGGACGCGGTTTTGACCACGTAGTAGATGAACGCCATGATCGCGACTTCACGGGTCAGCAGTACCCGCCAGAGCGAGCCGAGGATGGGTTTTTCGGTGCGTTTGTCCTGGGCCAGGTTTTCCTTCAGCACGTCTTTCTCTTCACGGCTCAACCATTTGGCCGCGTCGATGTCGCGGTCCAGCTTCCTCAGCACCAGCAGGCCCAGCACCACGCAAGGCAGGCCGGACATCAGGAACAGCCAGTGCCAACCGGCCAGGCCCAGCACGCCGTCCATTGTCCCCAGCAAAAAGCCTGCTGCCGGGCCACCCACCGCGCCGGCCAGCGGCACGGCAAGGAACCACAAACCATTCATCTTTGCCAGGTGTTTGCGGGGGAACCAGCACGCCAGGTAGAACAGGATCGCCGGACCGAAACCGGCCTCCATCACCCCGATGAGAAAACGCAGGAAGTACAGGGTGTACTGGGTATAGGCAAACACCAATGCAGCCGTGGCGAGGCCCCACGACACCATGATCCGGCAGATCCAGGCCGGCGCACCGTAGCGTTTCAGGCCCAGGCTGCTGGGCACCTCGAACAATACATAGCCGACGAAGAACATGCTTGCGGCCAGGCCATAGGCGGCATCGCTCAAGCCCAGTTCCTGCTGCATCTGGGCTTTGGCGAAACTGATGTTGATACGGTCGAAGTACGAGAACAGGAAGCAGATGATGGCCAGCGGCATGATGCGCCAGGCCACACGGCGGTAAAGCAGCAGTTCGTTGATGTGGCTGTCGGTGCGCTCACGCGCCAGTTCGCCGGTCATGGCAACCATGGTGGATCTCCATTCTTGTAATTATTGGAGAGCAGCAGCGCCTCGGCGGGCGCCACTTGCAGGGTTTTCAGCGGATGCGGATCAGCTTTTCCTTGAAGGCCTGGCCTTTGCCAACGTATTCGGTGGCGTTGCGCCGCATGGCGGCGATAGCGTCCGGTGTCAGTTCGCGCACCACCTTGGCCGGCGCCCCCAGGATCAACGAGTTGTCCGGAAACACCTTGCCCTCGGTGACGATTGCGCCAGCACCGACCAGGCAGTTATTGCCGATGACCGCGCCGTTGAGCACTACCGCCTGGATGCCAATCAGCGCCCCGTCACCAATGGTGCAGCCATGCAGCATGGCCTGGTGGCCGATGGTGACGCCCTGCCCCACGGTCAGCGCAAAGCCTGGATCGGCATGCAGCACCGCGCCTTCCTGTACATTGCTGTACCGGCCAATCCGGATGGGTTCGTTGTCTCCGCGCAGCACGGCCTGTGGCCACACGCTGACACCTTGTTCGAGGGTAACGTCCCCGATCACGCTGGCATCCTCGGCAACGAATGTTTCCGGGTGCAGGCTGGGCGCAAGGGTGTCGTATTGATAGATCGCCATCTCAAGCCCCCCTCACGCCGCGTCGTCGGTTTTCAGCACACCCGCCGCGCACAGCTCGGCAATGTGTGCATCGCTATAGCCCAGGTCGCGCATCACCTGGCGGGTGTGCTCGCCAATCCGCGCAATAGCTCGGCGCGGCTGCAGGCGCTGGCCGTCCAGCGACAGCGGCAGCAATGGCATCGGCGTGTGGCTGCCGTCTTCCAGTTGCAAGTCGGCCATGCCGCCGCTCTGTTGCAGGTGCGGGTCATCGAACAATTCTTCCGGGCGGCGGATGGGGGCGAAGGGAATGCCATTGGCTTCCAGCTGCAATGCCAATTGCCCGGCGTTCAGCGGTGCGAATACCTCGGCCAGGTGCGCGAGCAAGCGCGGCCGTTGCAACACACGGTCGTTATTGCTGGCGAGTGTCGGGTCATCCAGCAAGGCCGTCTGCCCCAGTAACTGGCACAGCGCATGCCACTGCCCTTCACCGGTGGCGGCGACAAACATCTGCTCGCCACCGGCGAAGGTGAACACGTCGTAGATGGCCCAGGCGCTGATACGGTTGGGCATCGGCGCCGCTGCCTCGCCAGTGACCACGTACTGCTGCATGTGCTGGGCGGCCAGCAGCACGCAGTTCTCGTACAGGGCGCTTTGTACCTCGCGGCCGGTGCCGCTGGTGTGGCGCTCGTTGAGCGCGGCCAGCACACCAATGGCACCGAACATGCCGCCCATGATGTCGTTCACCGAGCTGCCCGCGCGCAGCGGGCGGCCTACCGGCCCGGTCATGTAGGCCAGGCCGGCCATCATCTGCACCACCTCGTCCAGCGCCAGGCGGTTGTCATAGGGCCCGCTGAGGAAGCCCTTGTGCGAGGCGTAGATCAGCCGAGGGTTACGCTGGCGAAGCGCGGCGTAGTCCAGGCCCAGCTTGCGCATGCGCCCGGGCTTGAAGTTCTCGATGAACACGTCAGCAGTGTCGATCAGTTGCAGCACGGCCTCACGGCCCTCAGGCGTTTCGACGTCGACGGCGATGCATTGCTTGTTGCGGTTGAACGTTCGGAAAAAACCCGCCCCTGCGCCCAGCAGCCGGCGTGTGCCATCGCCACGCACCGGTTCGATCTTGATCACTTCGGCTCCAAGGTCACCGAGGATCATGCCGCAGGTCGGGCCCATGACCATGTGCGAAATCTCGACGACACGAATGCCGTCCAAGGGAAGTCTGGACATCGTGATATTCCTCGTGCGTGCGGGTCAGGCGTGGTGGGCTGCATTGGCGAAGTTGAGCGGCAATCCGGCGCGGGCAATGCAACCGTAAAGTGGCTCGTCCGGCAGCGCCTCACTCAGTACCCGGCGCGACTCGATCAGCGCAGGCAGGTCGATATCCGTGTCGTAGCCCATGCTCTGCAGCATGAACACCAGGTCTTCGGTGACGGTATTACCAGACGCGCCAGGGGCAAACGGGCACCCCCCCAGGCCAGCCAGCGAAGCGTCCAGCTCGCGGATGCCCTGTTGCACCGCAACCAGGCTGTTGGCCAGGGCCAGGCCACGGGTATCATGGAAATGCGCGGCCTTTAGACGGTCACCGGCAAGCGCACGCACAGCCTGCAGCACCTTCGCCACCTGGCCCGGGTTGGCGTAGCCCGTGGTGTCGCCTAACGAGACCAGGTCACAACCGGCTTCGATCACGTGGCGGGTCAGTGCGCAGAGGTCGGCCAGCGGCACTTCACCCTGGCGGGTGCAGCCAAAGGCAACCGACATGCCCGCCATGACCTGCACCTCGTGCAGGCCCATTTCGGTACGCAGTTGGCACATGCGCCCCAGCTCCTCGACCATTTCCCTGGGTGTGCGCCGCACGTTGGCCAGGCTGTGCGCCATGCTGACCGATACCGGGGCAACGATGCGGTGGGCGCCGGACTCGAATGCGTCCCGGGCACCACGCAGGTTCGGGGCCAGCACGGTGACGTGCAAGCCCGGGTATGTGAGGGCATGGGCCACCACTTCGCGGGCATCGGCCATTTGTGGCAGCAAGCGCGCCGGCACAAACGAGGCGACTTCCATGTGGCGCACGCCAGCGGCGTAGGCGGCGTCGATCCAGCGGCGCTTGGCGGCCGTCGGCATGATTGTCTGCAGGCTCTGCAAGCCATCGCGCATGCCGACTTCGTTGATTGTTATTGTTGTCATCACGGTCTCTCTGTCTGAAGCGTTGCGCCAGACTAAGAGCTGCATGGCAAGCAGAAAAGACGTGTTTCACGGGCTGATCCATCGTCAGCCACGATGGATCAGCCTGCCGATTGCCAGGCCGGTGCGCGCAGTAACAGGTGGTCGAGCAGGCGCCGCGCAGACAGCGACAGCGTGTGCCTGTCGCGCATGCAGATGACGAACTCGCCCAGCGCCCAGTCGTCGGTCAGCGGAATCACCCTTAGGTCGAACAGCGCTGCATAGCGGGCCACGGCCTCCTGCGGGAACACCGCCAGGCCCAGACCGAACTGCACCAGGCGATACGCAGCGTCGAACGAGGACACATACGAACGAAAGCGCAGCTCCCGGCCGGCCTGTTCTGCACTGTTGCGCATGAAGCTGTTCAAGGTGGCGAATGCCGACAGGCCCAGGTGTTCATAAGCCAGCGTCTCTTCGAAGGCAACCTGGCTGCGGCCGGCCAAGGGGTGTTCGGCGCCCACCACTACCGCCAGGTGGTCCTGTCGGTAAGGCACGAACTCCAGGTCGCCCACCGCCATGGACTTGCGGCAAACCCCCAGGTCCGCATTGCCTTCCGCCACACCGCGCACCACGTCCGGGCTGAAGCGCTCTTCGATATCGGCCTGGATCAGCGGGTTTTCCAGCATGAACGCCGAGAGTTCCTCAGGCAGGAACTCCATGATCGACGACACGTTCGCCAGTACCCGCACATGGCCTCGTGCCCCTTCGGCGTATTCGCTAAGTTCGCTGTCCAGTCGCTCCATGGCGCGGGTCATGTCCCGGGCATGTCGCAGCAGGGCCAGCCCCGCTGGGGTAGGCTCTACGCCGCGTTTGCTGCGTTTGAGCAAGGCGGTGCCAAACCGCGCTTCGATGTCCGAAATGCGTTTGCTGACGGCGGACGGCGCCATGAAAGCGCGCTCGCCGGCGCGAGCGATGGTGCCCTCTTCGCAAACGACGATGAACAGGTTCAGGGACAAGTGATCGAGGGGTTGCATTGCATCGCTCGGCGTGGGGAGGTGGAAGGCCGATGCACTGTAGCAAAGTTGGGACTGCACCCGCCTGTCGAGTCGCAAAGGCCTCCCCCCAATCCCCAATCCTGGGGGAAGGCTGCCCACCGTCGACAGCGTGTGGAATGCCCCGTTTAAAAACTGGATCCCTTGTGCCGCAAGGCCTTCAAGGCACTTTCCAGCTTTTGGCACAGCTCTTGCCGATCTCCTCCCAGACGCCCCAAGTCCATGGGCCCGTTTGCAGGAGGAATAGACTCATGCACCGACCGATACCCCACCCGCTGGCAGTGGCGATTTTCGCCGGCATGCTCCAGCTCCCGGCGCAGGCTGCCCTGAACGCTGTCGATCCAGGCGCCTACGTCCCCGCCAACGGCGGCTTCCCTGCCTGGTACCAGGACAGCCACGGTCGTACCCTCGACCTGTGCCTGACCAAGGCGGTCAGCTCCAGGGTTGCCGGCGCACCCGGCGCACCGGCGTACATGTGTACGCTGCTGCCCACGCCGGGCGTATTCGACGATACGCAACCTATTGTCTTCCCCACCAACTTCCCTGACGAAGCGTTCTGGTTCACTGCAGACGCCGCCATCGTCGACGCCGCCCGTGGCATCGACCTCAGCTACGGTACCGCGATCGAAGCGGCATTCGCCGCCGAAGAGCCGGTCGAGGGTGACCAGGTCAGCTTCGCCCGGGTGCGCATCCGGGTCGATGTGCCTACCGCTGGCACCTACGTGGTCACCCACCCCTACGGCGTCGAAGTGTTCGACGTGCCCGCCGCCGGGCGCCGGGCGATCAACATGACCCGCGACATCGGCATTGCCGGCGCAGGCGACTTCACCGGCGCGCTCAAGGGCGATGTCGGGCCTTTCCTGCGCAGTGTCAACGGCCCCTACACCGAAGGCAGCGAGCGCTTCATCGGTGACCCGAACCTGGATGAACGGGTAACCGGTAGCCCATTCAACACCAACTTCGTACGCATCGAAGGCCCCGGTGGCATCGACCTGCGTACCGAGCTGTTCTCGATATCCGGCAAGCTCTCGACCGTCGCCCTGCCAACCCCGCTGATGCCACAGCGCAGTACCTATTCGCGGCACACCGAAGACGGCAACCTGCGCGCCCAACAAGACATCTTCGTGATGGCCCCGCCGCCACCGGCCAGTGTCACCCTGACCAGTCAAACACCCAGCCTGAACCTCACTGAGGCCAACGGCACCGGCGCCTGGTATGCGCAGTCGGCCCTCAACCCGGCGGCAGGCAGCATCCTGACGCTGACCGCCGACAACAGCGTGGCGATCCCGACCAGCAGCCTGACCACCCGCAACGTGCCATTGACCGACCTGGTGACCATTACCCAGGCCCAATACCGCCTGTCCACGGGCGAACTGACCCTGGTGGCCAGTACCAGCGACGAAACGACCCCGCCAGTGCTTACCGCACACACCGGCAACGGCACGTTGATCGGCAACCTTGGCGGCACCGGCGCCGTGAAAACGTTGAGCATGACCCTCTCGCCCATCCCGCCGGCCAAGGTGCAGGTCACCAGTGCCAATGGCGGTAGCGACACCGAAGACGTGGTGCTGGTGCCATGAACAGACAAAGGCTCAGCCTTCAAGGAGGCCGCATGAACACTTGGTCGCGCCGTGCGCTGTTCGCCGCCGGTTTTTCCCTCACCGTTACCAGCGCCGCCTTTGCTGCGCTGTCTGAAGTCGACCCAGGGCCTTACACCTTCGCCACGGGCGGCTACCCCATGTGGTACAAGGACAGCCTCAACCAGTCCCTGGAGCTGTGCCAGTCACGCGCCACCAGCACCCGGGTACCCGGCACCCCCGCCGCGCCATCCTACATGTGCACGCTGCTGCCAGAGCCCGGCATCTACGACGATGCATTGCCGTTGGTATTCCCCGACAACTGGCCGCCAGAGATGTTCTGGTTCCTGGCCGAGGCCACCATCCCGGCAGTCGGCAACAGCGGCTATGAACTGGATGCCTACGTTGCCGGCCTGGAAGCAGCCTTTGCCGCCGAAAACCCGGTAGACGGCGACCAGCAGAGCTTCGCCCGCATTCGTATCCGCGTCTCGGTGCCGCGCGCCGGTACCTACACCATTACCCACCCCTACGGTGTGGAAACGGTCAACGTCACCACGCCAGGCCGGCGGGCGATCAACATCACCCGCGACATCGGCATCGGCGCACCGGGCAACTTCACCGGGGCACTCAACGGTGCACTCGGGCCATGGTTGCGCGGGGTTGGTGGGCCTTACACCGAGGTCAACCCGGACACCGGTGCCACGGAAACCTTTATCGGCGACCCGAATCGCCCGGAAGCCGTGGTCGGCAGCCCGTTCAACACCAACTTCATCCGCATCGACGGCCCGCCCGGGCGCATCGAGACCGCACTGTTCACCGTATCGGGCAAAGTGCTGGACCAACGCGCGCAAACGCCGGTCACGCTGGAGCGAGCCACCTACTCGCGCACCGGTGGCGGCACCCGTGTAGAAGTGTTCGCCAAGGCCCCGAGAGAGGCCAGCCTGTGCATGCGCAATGGCCTGGCCCTGATCGGCACGCCCCCTTCGCCGTGCCAGTTCAACCTGACGGCGGACAACAACGGCCTGTTCTTCAGCCAGCAACTTAGCCAAGACGAACCGCCTGCGGTGGTGGTGGTCACCGCCAGCAACAGTGCTGGCGGCACCCAGCCGACCGCGCTGTCGAGCAAGTTGACCGATGTGGTCAAGGTCAGCACTGCACGCTATGACTGGGCCAACAAACGCCTGCTGATCGAGGCCATGTCCAGTGATGAGGTCGTCATCCCCGACATGCTCGCCCAAGGCTACGGCCGCATGTCGAAAGCGGGCACGCTGCAAAGCATCACGGTCAACGACGTGGCACAACCGCCAGCCACCGTTACGGTCAAGTCTGCCCACGGGGGCAGCGATGTAGAACCGGTGATCGTGGTCGGCAACGCACCGGTCGAGGCAGCCAACCAGCCACCGCTGGCCCAGGCCGATGTCGGTAGCACCAGTGTCGGTGTGCCAATCACCCTCAACCTGCTGCAAAACGACAGCGACCCGGACGGTAACGTGCCGTTGACCATCAGTGACCTCACCCAACCAGGCACCGGCCTTGGCGGCGTGGTGCTCAACGGTACCACCTCGGTCACCTACACCCCGCCAGCCGGGGCTACGCAACCACTGGTGGCCACCTTCAGCTACCGGGCGGTGGACGCCAAGGGCCTGAAGTCGGAACCGGCAACAGTCACCATCAACGTTGCACCCAACCAGGCTCCAACCGCCAACCCGGAAACCGTCGCCACCCTGAGCGTGCCTTTGACCATCAACGTGCTGGCCAACGACACCGATCCGGAAGGCAACGTGCCGTTGGCTGTTGCGACCGTCACCCAACCGGCGGCAGGCCGAGGCACCGTCAGCACCGATGGCACCACGGTGACCTACACCCCACCGGCCACGGTAACCGCAGCCTTCACCACCACCTTCACCTATCAGGCACGTGACTCGCTGGGGGCGCTGTCCACCCCGGGCACGGTCACCGTCAACGTGTCGCCAAGGCCAGCCGCCGAAACCTTCACGGTCACGGCAGCTACCGTCACGGCACGCTCCAACAACCGTTACAACTGGGATATCAGCGGTACCTCATCGGTTACCACGGGCAACGTTGTCACGGTCCGGGTCACCACTACCACCGGGGTGCAGACGCTGGGTACCGCCACAGTGCCGGTTACCGGCCGCTGGCGCCTGGCCGTCAGCAACAGCACCACGATAATCCCGACCGCCGCGCCGACGGCGACCATCACCACCAGCCCGGGTACTACCCGCACCGTCAACGTGGTTGTGCAGTAAAGGCGGGGAAACGCCATGAAACGCCTGTATCCACTGCTGCTCAGCCTGGCCCTCGTGGGCCAGGCCAGCTGGGCCGACGACCTGATGGACAATGCCGACCTTGCGCCCGGCAACGACCTCGGCGACCCGGTGATCATCCGCCTGCTACCGGTCGGTGCCGGTCAGGCTGCGGTGATCGAGCAGCAAGGGGCGGGCAACCGCGCCGCCCTCGACCAGAACGGCCAGGCCCTGCTGGGCCGCATCGTCCAGGCCGGCGGTGCGCAGGAAGCGTACATCTTGCAGGAAGGCAGTGACCTGATGGCCAGCATCAGCCAACAGGGAAATGGCAACAGCGCATCGATCCGCCAGAGCGGCAGCGGCAACAGTGCAGCCATCGAGCAGATCGGCAACGACAACAGCGCCAGCATCGTGCAGTCCGGCTCGGGCCTCAACAGCTCCGTGACCCAGACCGGCAATGGCCAGCATGTGCAGATCACCCAATACCGATAGACCTGGAGGCACCACCATGTACAAGCTCGCTCCGTTAAGTGCCGCTATCGTCCTGGCCCTCGCTGGTCAGGCCATGGCTGCTGACAGCACCTCGTCCCAGACCCAGGACGGCAAGGAAAACATCGCCGAAGTCAGCCAGACCCAGGCGTCCTTCGCTTCGGCCACCCAGAACCAGACCGGCAAGGGCCACAATCACCTGGCCGTGCAAACCGAAAGTACCAGCGATATCCAGCAGAGTGCCACCGGCCAGTACAACGCGGGCTATGCCGAGCAGTTGTTCGAAAATGGCAGCCAGATCAAACAGCAAGCCGCAGGCAGCTACAACGATGCTTTCGCCAGCCAGTCGGTGGGGCTGAACAACGAATCGCTGCAAACCCAACAAGGTGTCGGTAACAAATCCACCGTGTGGCAGGACAGCCAGGAAGGCAGCAAAGCCACCACCTGGCAATCCGGCCAGCGCAACGAGGCCTTCATCGAACAGACCTTCGGAGGCAGCAACAACCGCAGTACCGTCAACCAGACCGGCCAGGACAACTATGCCGCCGCCGAGCACCTGAACCATGTCGACGGCGACATCCAGGTCTACCAGGATGGCCACGACAACTGGGCTTACGGCGACCAGCGCGAAGGCACCGGTGGCACCATTGGCATTGGCCAGTACGGTGGCGGCAACTCGGTTGAAGTGTGGCAGGACACCCAGATTGGCAGCCAGGCTTCCGTGGTCCAGACCGGCCAGTCCAACGAAGGCTATATCGACCAGAGCTTTGGCATGAACAACAAGGTCAGCCTGTCGCAGCAAGGCAACGCCAACGCCAGTTGGTCGGACCAGTTCGAGACCAACAACTCGACCACCACCATCACCCAGACGGGCAACAACAACCTGCATTTCACCTATCAGAATGGTGAAAACCTCAACCTGACCATCAATACCAAAGGCAATGGCAACAGTATCACCGCCAGCAACTGGAAAGGCGCCAAGATGGGCGGCCAGTTCGGCACCAATCAGAACGCCACCATCAACCAGAACGGTAACGGCAACGGCGTCAACCTGACCCAGAACGGATCTGACCAGCTGGCCACGCTGACCCAGACAGGTAAAGGCAACCAGATGCAGACCAAGCAGGCCGACAGCAACAACGAGCTGTATTTCGAGCAGAACGGTACGGACAACATCCTGATCGCCGACCAGCGCGGTACCGACAACTACGCCTACGGCAACAGCCAGGGTACTGGCAACACCATCACGCTGGACCAGTCCGGGTACAGCAACCAGAGCTACACCAACCAGCTGTACGGTAGCGGCAACGAAGCCACCATCAAGCAGACTGACAGCATCAACGTCGCCTACGTGACCCAGGGAGGCCAGGGCAACAAGGCGTACGTCGACCAGAGCGGTATCGCCCAAACCGCCACCATCACCCAGCTGGGCAGCGCGAACCTGGCCACCGTGACCCAGAAGTAAACGACTCCCCCCTTGAACCGCGGTGCTCCTCTCCCTGGTGCCGCGGTTCCTTTTTCTCGATTGCACATGCCGGGATACAATGCCGTAACCCTTGAACATGTGCAGTGCCATGATCCAGTCCGACCTCGACCTGTTCGGCCCTCAGCCACAACGCCTGGCCAGCCACACCGTGCTGCTGCCCGGCTTCGCGCTGGGCGAAATCGAACCCCTGCTGGACGCTTTGCGCCCGGTACTGCGCGCCGCGCCGTTCCGGCACATGCGCACACCGGGAGGCCTGCCCATGGCCGTAGCCTTGACCAATTGCGGCACGCTGGGTTGGGTGAGTGATGAACACGGCTATCGCTACAGCGCCACCGACCCGCTCAGCGGCAAGCCCTGGCCCGCCTTGCCCCCGGTGATACTGAGCCTGGCCGCCCGCGCTGCGGCAATGGCGGGTTTCGAGGGTTTTGTCCCCGACGCCTGCCTGGTCAACCATTATCTGCCCGGCACCCGCCTGAGCCTGCACCAGGACCGTAACGAGCAGGACTTCAGCCAGCCGATCGTGTCGTTTTCGCTGGGGTTACCGGCCGTGTTCCTGCTTGGAGGCCTGCAGCGCGCCGACAAGACCCAGCGCGTACCCCTGAGCCATGGCGATGTGTTGATCTGGGGCGGCGAAGACCGCTTGCGCTTTCACGGCGTGCAGCCCATCAAGCCCGGCGTCCATCCGCGCATGGGCGAGCGGCGGATCAACCTCACCTTGCGCAAGGCCGGTGGCTGACACAAACACGATGAACGTGCATGAAACACGTTGAACATCTTGGTTTGGCAAGCTTCAAAGGATAAGCCGCGTTCTCACACTCAGGAGCCAGCCATGCCGTACTTGCCTTGCCCGATGCCCCCGCACGACTCACCGGCCGCACGCTCATGAAAATGCCCGGTCGTGCACCCAATGCCTCGCTGCAACTCGATTACGTGCGCGACACCCTGTTTGGCCCGGTGGCGCAAAGCGTGGAGTGCCAGTGCCAACTCGCCGCCCTCAACCTGCAGGGCCGGCCAGCGTTGCGTTTGCACATTTGTCCGCCACTGCCCGACAAGGTCGACCGGGCCCACAGCGTGGCGTTCATTTGGGACGGGCGCAGTTATCACGGTGTCGTACGTGACCAAGGCAAGTGCGGGGATGGTGGTTTGAACCTGTTGCTGGAACTGCAGTAAGCCGGATAACGCAAGTACACCCGGCCAGCTCAAGCCGGCCGGGTATACATCGGCTCACTCAGGCAATGGCCTTGAGTGGCACCGGGTGGCTGTCACGCAGCGCGTGCAGCTGCCCCACCAGGTGGACCAGGTCACGGCAGCTGTTGAGGCTTTGCAGCGGGACCCCACTCAGGGTCACGCCCTCGTCGAGACTCTGACCCTGACCCAGGCGGATGGTCAGGTTGGTGCCATCCAGGCAGCTGACTTCACAGCGATCAGGCAAGCAGGCCTGCTCGATCAACTGCCGCATCTCTAGCATCGAAACTCCAATCAACGACATGGTACGACCCTCTCTGTGGGATGGCCTGTTGTGTGGATTTACGCCCTTGTGCGGCGAGGCGCCAATTGATATTGCGCATGCCCGGGCAGGCCTCCATGCGCCCGGGCAATGATGATGCTGGGAATCCTTTAGCACCTTAGTGGATGATTGCCAGCAGGGGCCGTGTGTTCGATCGCAATCGCACACTTGGCGACGGGTGGTATTGGCAGCGTTCATGAGGGCGGGCTATCGCTCAGTGGGCCGCACCACCACGTTCGTCCTGCATCTGCCCAAACCGCCCGGCATGGAAGTCGTCGAACGACTCGGCAATTTCCGCCTGGCTGTTCATCACGAACGGGCCATAACCGACGATCGGCTCATCGATAGGCTCGCCACTGAGCAACAGCACACTGGCACCTTCCAGCGCTTCGACAGTTACATCCTCGCCACCTCGGTCCAGCAGCACCAGGCTCGATGGCCCGGCATCGCGTTCACCGTTGACCTGCACGCTACCGCGCAACACCACCAGCGCCGCGTTGCGCCCGGCGGCCAGCGGCAGTTGCAGGGCCACACCGGCGTTCAGCCGCAGGTCCCATACATCCAAGCGGGTAAACGTCCGCGCAGGGCCGGTATGCCCACGGTAGCTACCGGCAATTACCCGCAAGCTACCGCCCTCGCCGTCCAGCGTGACTTCAGGGATGTCCTGCGCCAGCAACGTCTGATACCCGGCCGCTGCACGCTTGTCTCGCGCCGGCAGGTTGACCCACAGCTGCACCATCTCCAGCGTACCGCCACTGCGGGCAAAGGCCGGGGAATGGAACTCTTCATGAATGATGCCGTTGGCTGCGGTCATCCACTGCACGTCGCCAGGGCCGATCAGGCCGCCAGCGCCCGTGGAGTCACGGTGCTCCAGCTCCCCTTGGTAGACGATGGTGACCGTCTCGAAGCCGCGGTGCGGGTGCTGGCCAACGCCACGCCGTGCGTTGGTGGGGGTGAAGTCATGGGGCCCGGCGTAGTCCAGCAGCAGGAATGGACTGATTCGGCTGGCCAGGTTGTCGTAGGTGAACAGGCTGCGCACCGGGAAGCCGTCACCCACCCAATGAGCGTGCGGGCTGCGGTGGATACCCAGGATCTGTTTCATGAGAAGGCTCCTCTCTTGGCTGAGTTAACCTTATCAATGGTGGCAATCTGGCGGTAGCCAGCGGAATTGGCATGCATCGTTCCATACATGGAACAGTTAGCCCTGCAAGAAGGCGAGCACCTGCTGGACCGCCGCAGCCGGGTCTTCCTGCATGAAACAATGACCACCCGCAACTTGCTGTGCAGTCACGGTGCGGTTGAGCCCCGCCAGACGGTTCACTGAGTGCGGCACGAAGGGGTAAGTATGCTCGCCATACAACACCCGCGTCGGCGTCGTGATTGCGGCCAGGTTTGCCCACATGCGCTTGGGGAATGAACTGAAAATTTCCACTTCCCGGCTGGGCCGGCACTTGAGTACCACGGCATCACCGCAATCACCGATGGCATGTTCGACATAGGCCTGCAGCGCCGCATCGGCCCAGCCCTTGAAAATGCCCCGCCCTTTCAGCGATGCCAGAGCTGCCTCGCGATCGGGCCAGTGGCTGCGGCGGCCGGCAGCCTTGCGCGCCAGGGCATGGCGTTGGTGCAGGCCAACCAGAGCAGCAGCCCCCATCACACCGATCATGCGCCGGCTGAACAGTACCGGGTCAAGCAGCACCGCACGGGCAAACAGGTGTGGCTCACTGGCCAGGATCAGCCCGGTGAGCACGCCACCAAAACTGTGGCCCACGGCAAACCGGGGAACATCGCCATACTCGCCACGCCCGGCCTGAAAAGCTTCCACTGCCAGCTCGGCTGTACGGTTCCACCCCCGAAACACACCGCCGTGATCGCTGTCACCATGCCCCTGAACGTCGCAAAGCCACAGGTCAAAATGCTCGCCCAGGCCCATCAGCAATGGCTGGTAGGCCAGGCAACAGAAACCGTTGCCGTGCAAGAAATGCAGCAGCGGCTTGCCACTGGCCGGGGTTCGCCAGCCACGCAGGGTGAAACCTTCGGCGCATTCGTGGGACCAGGGAATCAACTGCATCGGTTTGCTGTACTCGCGGGGCTAGGAAAACGCTGATTCTACAAATAGCAGCGGGTACAGTGAAATCACCAGCAACAAGGCCATCAGGACATTGAACAGCATCAGCCAGCGGGGGTTCTGCAACAGATTGCGCAAGGCGCTGCCAAACATCACCCACACGCCGACGCTGGGCAGGTTGACCAATGCGAACAAGGCCGCGATCACAATCACGTTCGTCACATAACCTTGCGCGGGTGTGTAGGTGGTGATCGCCCCCACTGCCATTACCCAAGCCTTGGGGTTGACCCACTGGAACGCCGCTGCCCCCCAGAAACCCAGCGGTTTTCGGGTGCTGGACGAGGCCGTGCCGACCGGCCCGGAGGTGGCGATCTTCCAGGCGAGGTAAAGCAGGTAGACGGCGCCGGTGTAGCGCAGCACGGTGTAAAGCGGCGGCCAGGCCTTGAACACTTCACCCAGGCCCAGGCCTACGGCCAGCACCATCACCATGAAGCCGACGCTTATGCCCAGGGCGTGAGGTATTGAGCGGCGCACACCAAAATTCACCCCCGAGGCCAGCAGCATGGTGTTGTTGGGGCCAGGGGTGATGGAAGACACGAAGGCAAACAGCACGAAGGCGGTCAGCAGATCGGCAGAGGCAAGCATGGCGGGCATTCCACTTTCGTTATAGGTGCTGTCACACTAGCGGAGTCGCCCTTCCCTGCGACCTGTACAGTTGCATTAAATTTTGTGAATACACATCACTGTACCGCAAACCTGGATCAAGGAAGCCGTCACCATGAGCCTCACCATTCGCCCTGCCGTTCGTTCCGATGCCGGGCAGATCCTCGCGTTTATCACCGAGCTGGCCGACTACGAACGCGCCCGCCACGAGGTAGTCGCCACCCTTGCCGACATCGAGCACAGCCTGTTTGGCGAGGGCAGCACGGTACACAGCCTGATGTGCGAGCGCGATGGCCGGGCAGTCGGCTTTGCCGTGTACTTCTACAGCTACTCGACCTGGCTCGGGCGCAACGGCATTTACCTGGAAGACCTGTACGTTACCCCCGAACAGCGAGGCGACGGTGCCGGGCGGCAACTGCTACGACATATTGCCCGCGAAGCGGTGGCAAACAAGTGTGGCCGCCTGGAATGGAGCGTTCTGGACTGGAACGAGCCGGCGATCGGCTTCTACGAGAAGCTCGGTGCCGAGGCGCAGGATGAGTGGGTGCGCTACCGGCTGGATGGCGAGAAGCTGACGGCGTTTGCCCAAGGGTGAACGGACTGGGGGCTGCTTTGCAGCCCCCAGTGTCTCGCAGCTATCTCATTCCCGCCGCCATACCGCTCCGGCAATGTCGACCCGTTTTGGCAGGATCTTGTTGTCAAAAAACAACGCCGCCGTGCGCTGCTGCGCTGACACGATTTCATCACTCACCGGCAGCACCGGTGATGCCGGCCGGTGGCTGAAACTGCGCTGCACCACCGCCTCCGGCAAGCCCATGAACTGCGCCAGCAAGCGGATGCTCCCAGCCTCATCGCTGCGGGTCAGCGCCTCGGCCCGGCTGATTTCATCGAGCAACTGGCCGACAAAGGCGCCATGGGCTTGGACATAGGTCCGTGAGCCCAGCATGAACGGCCCGATCAGCCCCAACCCTTGGCCGTCGGCCAACAGCCGCGCCTTACCCTCCAGGTCGATGGCCGAGTAGAACGGGTCCCAGATCGCCCAGGCATCCACACTGCCCCGCTCGAACGCCGCCCGGGCATCGGCGGGTGCCAGGTACACCGGCTGAACATCGCGAATTCCAAGCCCCGCCTTGGCCAAGGCACGCAGCAGCAGGTTGTGCGCGCTGGACCCCTTCTGCAGGGCAATGCGCTTACCCTTGAGCTCGCCCACTGCGCTGATCGGGCTGTCCTTCGGCACCAGAATCACCTCGGCCTGGGGCTTGGCCGGCTCGGCACCGATGTACAACAGGTCGGCACCGGCAGCCTGGGCGAAGATCGGCGGGATATCACCGGTCGAGCCGATATCGAGGCTGCCGATGTTCAACGCCTCCAGCATCTGAGGGCCGGCCGGGAACTCGATCCACTCAACGCGGGTATTGGCAAATCGCTGCTCCAGCAGACGATGCTGCTTGGCCAGCACCAGGCTGATCGAGCCCTTCTGGTAGCCAATGCGCAAGGTAGCCGGGTCTGCAGCCTGGGCCGCACCGGCCAAGGCCACCCACAACAGCATGGCAAGGCGTAGCACGCGCATCGGTCACTCCTTCCAGTCGGTCGAGGGTTTTTCCCACAGGTTGATCCCGCCTTCCACGGCGTACTGGTCGATGGCAGCCAACTCTTCGGCGCTGAACACCAGGTTGTCGAGCGCTGCAACGTTCTCGATGATCTGCTCGGGCCGGCTGGCACCGATCAAGGCAGAGGTCACCCGTGGGTCACGCAGTGTCCAGGCCAAGGCCAGTTGGGCCAGGCTCTGGCCACGCTGACGGGCGATGTCGTTCAGGGCGCGTGCACGGGCGATGTTGGCTTCCGACAAGTGCTGGGGTAGCAAAGAACCCCCGCCCGCGCGGTTCACCCGGGCGTCGGCCGGGATGCCATTCAGGTATTTGTCGCTGAGCAAGCCCTGCGCCAGCGCTGTGAATACGATCACCCCGGCACCCAAGGCATCCGTGGTATCGAGCAGGTCGCGCTCGATCCAGCGGTTGAACAGGTTGTACGACGGTTGGTGGATCAGCAGCGGCACCTTCAGCTCATCGAGCAATGCCGCAATTTCTGCGGTTTTGCCGGCGGAATAGGACGAGATGCCGATGTACAGCGCCTTGCCCTGGCGCACGATGTCGGCCAGCGCGATGGCCGTTTCTTCCAGCGGGGTGTCGGCATCGAAGCGGTGCGAATAGAAGATGTCGACGTAATCCAGCCCCAGCCTTGCCAGGCTCTGGTCCAGGCTGGAAATCAGGTATTTGCGCGAGCTGCCGCCCTGCCCGTATGGCCCCGGCCACATGTCCCAGCCAGCCTTGCTGGAAATGATCAGCTCGTCGCGGTAGCTGCGCAGGTCTTCACGCAGCAGCCGGCCGAAGTTGGTCTCGGCGCTGCCATAGGGCGGGCCATAGTTGTTGGCCAGGTCGAAATGGTTGATGCCGGCATCGAAGGCAGTGTGCAACAAGGCACGCTGCGTGGTGATGGGCGTGGCATCGCCAAAGTTGTGCCACAAGCCCAGGGACAGGGCCGGCAGCACCAGGCCGCTGCGGCCTACACGTCGGTAAGGCATGCGCGCATAGCGCTCGGGGTTGGCGGTGTAGCTCATGGTTGGCCTCGTTCGGCAAAGTAAGGGTTGGCTGGGCGCTGCAAGCCCAGGTGTTCGCGCAGGGTGTGGCCCTGATACTGGCGGCGGAACAGTCCACGCTGCTGCAACTCGGGCACTACATGGCGGGCGAAGTCTTCCAGGCCCAGTGGCAGGTGCGGCACGAGCACGTTGAAGCCATCGGCGGCGCAGCCTTCGAACCAGGCTTGCAGCTCATCGGCAATCTGCACGGGGGTACCGACCAAGCTGTAGTGCCCTCGCCCACCGGCAATGCGCCGCCCCAGTTGGGCCAGGGTCAGCTGCTCGTTGCCGGCCAGTTCGGTGAGCAACTGCTGGCGGCTGCGCTGGCCGTCTTCGGTCGGCGGCAACTCGGGCAACGGGCCATCCAGCGGGTAGCCGGAAAGGTCGAAGTTGCCGAGCATGCGCCCAAGCAGGCCAACCCCGACACGCGGGTCGACCAGCGTCTGGAACTGTTCGTACTTGTCCTCGGCCTGCGCCTGGCTTTGCCCCACTACCACGAACACGCCGGGCATGATCTTCAGCGATTGCTCATCCCGCCCATGGCGGGCCAGGCGGCCCTTGAGGTCGGCGTAAAAGGCCTGTGCGCGTGCCAGGCTGGGCTGGGCGGTGAACACCACTTCGGCGCTTTGGGCCGCCAGTTCGCGGCCGGTTTCGGACGAGCCGGCCTGCACCAGCACCGGTCGCCCCTGTGGCGAGCGGGCGACATTGAGCGGGCCTTTGACACGAAAGTGTTCGCCGACATGGTCGATGGCCCGCACGGCTTGCGGGTCGTGGAACAGGCCACTGGCCTTGTCACGCACGAACGCGTCATCGGCCCAGCTGTCCCACAGGCCTTGCACCACTTGCTGGAATTCCCGGGCACGGGCATAGCGTTCGGCATGTGGAATATGCGCCTGGCGGCCGAAGTTACCGGCCTCGGCGGCAGCGTCGGAGGTGACCATGTTCCAACCGGCACGGCCTGCGGACAGGTGGTCCAGGGAGGCGAACTTGCGTGCCACATGGTACGGCTCGTTGTAGCTGGTGGTGGCAGTGGCGATCAGGCCGATGCGATCGGTAACAGCACTGAGTGCCGACAGCAGCGTCAGTGGCTCGAAGTACACCGAGCGGGCGCTGTGGCTGGCGAGTGCGTCACCGGGCGCAGCCACGCTGTCGGCGACGAACAAGGCATCGAAGCACGCGGCTTCGGCGATGTGTGCGGTGCGCTTGTAGGTGGCGAAATCCAGCGGGTCGGCGGGTACGTCCGGGTGGCGCCAGGCGGCCACATGGTGACCGGTGGCCATGAGAAAGGCACCCAGGTTCATTTGGCGGGGCATAGTGTTCTCCTTGGTCCGAAAAGCCACAGATTCAGAAATCCTTGCGCAGCTGCACGCCGAAATAGCGCCCGTCATCGCGTGGTACCGAGCGGTAGATGTAGTCACCGCCACTGGCCAGCATCTGCGCATACGACTTGTCGCCCAGGTTCTTGCCCAGCAGCGCCACGCGCCAGCCGTCGTTGTAGTCGGCCAGGGCGATGCTGGCGTTCCAGATGCCGTAGGCGCCCTGCACGGTGTCCGGGTTCTGGTCGAGGCTGAACTGCACCGCGTCCTGCCAGCTGTAATCGCTGCTCAGTTCCACATCCAGGCCGTTGTCCAGCGGGATCACGTAATCGGCGCGCAGGTAGGTCTTCCAGTCCGGCGTGAACGGCAAGCGGCCGCCATCGATGTTGCAGCTGGCCGCCGCACCGGCCGGGCAGTTGAAGTGATCGACGCGAGCCTTGGTGTAAGCCACCGCGGTCGACAGCTTCAGGCGCGAGGTGGCCTGGAAGCTGGCATCCAGCTCCACACCCTGGGTCTTGACCTTGCCCGCGTTGACCAGACGGGTCACCACCTGGTTGGCCACGGTGTCGTAGAAGTTGGCCTGATAGTTGTCGTAGTCGGTGTGGAATACGGCCAGGTTGGCGGTCAGGCGATTGTCCAGCGCCGTGCTTTTCAAACCGATTTCATAGGCATCGGAGGTCTCGGGTTTGAGCGCTTCGGTGTCGCGCGGCTGCATGTTGAAGAACACGTTGTAAGCCGGGCCTTTGTAGCCGCGCGAATAGGTGACGTAACCGGTCAGGTTGTCGCTGAAGTCGTATTGCAAGCCGGTCCGCCCACTCCAGCCGTCCTCATCCACCGACCCCGAGCTGGCGGTAGAGGGCTGAATGCCGGTTACAGAAGTGGCCGAGGTGGAGACGCGGCGGTGGTCGTATTCGAGGTCGTCGTGGGTCCAGCGCAGGCCGAAAATGGCACGCAAGTCGTCAGTGAAATTGAACGTGTTCTCGCCGAACAGCGCGACACTGTCGTTGGTGGTGGAATAGTCGGCACGGCCACTGTTGGCAACACCGCCGTTGACCGACAGGCGCTGGTAGGTCTCTCTGGACGTGCCATGCATGTAGAAGGCTCCCAGCACATATTCGTTGAACTGCCCTTTGGGCGAGGTCAGACGAAACTCCTGGCTGTACTGCTCATAGTCCACCGTGCCTTTGTCGTGGGAGGCGGTCAGTGGCAGCAAGGCGCGGCGGTCTCCGTCCTGGTACTGGGTGTTGTCCCAGCCGCGCCAGGCGCTGATCGACGTCAGGGTGTAGTCGCCCAACTGCCAGTCCAGTTGCGCCGACAGCCCCTGGTTCTCGTCCTCGACGTGGGTCTTGAAGTCGCTGTTGATGTCGCGGTTGTGGGCGCTTGGCGTCACCGGACGCAATTGGTTGGCGAAGGCGGCGCTGGCGCTGGTGATCACACCGCTGGGCAAGGTGTCTTCGCCTTTCATGTAGTCGGCGATCAGGGTCAGGCGCAGGTCTTCGTTGGGCTCGAACTCCAGCTTGCCGCGGGCGCCTTTGCGCTCGTAGCCATTGACGTCGTGACCATTGGCAACGTTCTCGACATTGCCGTCATAGTCGCCCCACAGGGTGCTTAACGACCCTTTGAACTGCTCGCTCAGGCGCCCGCCAATACCGAAACGCAGGCGGTTTTCGTCGCCTCCACCAAAGTGCGAATAATCTACATAACCTTGGGTCTGTTCAGGGATGGCCTTGCTGACCACATTCAGCACGCCGGCCGAGGCATTTTTGCCAAACAGTGTGCCCTGCGGCCCGCGCAGTACCTCGATACGTTCCAGGTCGAGCAGGTCTAAGGTCGACTGGCCCGGGCGGCCGAATACCACGCCATCGACCACCGTGGCCACGGTAGGTTCTACGCCCGGCGAGGTGGAAATGGTGCCCACACCACGAATGAACAACGAGGTGTCCTTGTTCGAGGCCCCGGCGCGGTAATTGAGGGTAGGCACCTGCTGGACGATGCTGGCCACGTTGTTGCGGTTGTCTCGCTCCAACTGCTCGCCATCAATCACCGACACTGCCACCGGCACTTCCTGCAATGTGGCTTCGCGGCGTGTGGCTGTCACGGTAACCGCACCCAGTGCAGTGGCCTGCGCAGCCCCCGTTTCAGCAGGCTCGGCTGCTTGGGCGCCCTGCCCGAAAACGGCCAGCAGGATGGCTGCGGCCAACGGCCGGCGTTGCGTAGCGGGAAAAGGTGTACGGTTTTTCTGCATGGTGCTCACTGCCTCGGGAAACCAGACCAGGCCCCCATTGACGGGGCCGACACGAAGTTGCTGTGGTTGTCTGGTCTCGCTCGTGCGAGTGGCAGGCGCTTGCCAACAGCAGCGCTTGTTAGCGCTAACATGAGCAAGTATCTGTGGCCATCGTTTAGCACGTCAAATACTTAAAAGTCAGATTTATATGCAATAAAGCTATTTGCCAATCGCTGATCCGTTAGCGCTACCATCGGGCCATTTCCACAGGAGGCAGCCCGGTGAGCCAGGCCAAGGATCCCCCCCGCAAGCGACGCGGCGCAGGCCGTGTCACCCTCGCCGAGGTGGCGCGGGCTGCTGAGGTTTCAGCCATCAGCGTGTCGCGCTACTTCAACCAGCCAGACCAGGTTTCACCGCCGCTGCGTGAACGTATCGAGGCTGCTGTACAAGCGCTGGGCTATGTCCCTAATCTGGTCGCCGGGGGGTTGGCCTCGGCGCGCGGACGCATCGTGGGCATGGTGATCCCGAACATTTCCGGGCCGATCTTCGCCCAGACCATCCAGGCCTTCAGCGATACCCTCAGCCGGCATGGTTACCAGTTGCTGTTGGCGTCCAGCTACTTCAGCGAAGCGCAGGAAGAAAGCGCGGTGCGGGCGTTTCTTGGCTGGTCACCGGCGGCGTTGGTGGTGACCAGCCATTTCCACAGCCCGGCCACGGAAAAGATGCTGGCCGACGCAGATGTGCCTGTGGTGGAAATCTGGGATTACCGCCCGGAGCGGGCGCCCCTGCAGGTGGGCTTCCTTCATCACCAAGTGGGTGTACAGGCCTGCCGATACCTGCTGGACAAGGGCCATCGGCGCATCGCGTTCGTGCAAAACAGTGCAGCCGGCGACCTGAGTGCGCTGGAGCGGCGCGACGGCTATGTCGAGGCACTGGGTGAAGCCGGGCTGGAGCCTTGGGTGTTCGTGCCCTCGGCAGACTGCGCGCCGTTCGAGGCGGGCAAGCAGGCGATGGAAGCGTTGATCCGCCGTAATCCACGGCCTGACGCGATCATCTTCGCCAATGACAACCTGGCGGCCGGCGCCCTGTTGGCCGGCCAGCGGGCCGGCTTGCGCCTGCCTGAAGACATGGCCATTGTCGGCTTCGGCGACTACCCCTTTGCCAACATGCTGCTGCCCAGCCTCACCACCCTGCGCCCGCCCTCCCGGGAGATTGGCGAAGTGGCGGCGCTGCGGGTGCTGCAGCACCTGGGTGCGCTGGCGTGTGACGGTGAGGTACAGCGGCTGAACCTGTTGGCGTGCGAGTTGATTGCCCGCGAGAGCGCGTGATTCAGGGTACGGCCACTGAGGGTGGCATTGACGCCAAGCCCGCCCCATGCTCTCCTTATGCATCACGTTCAGGTGCCCCCTTGGGGGTGAAACGGGAAACCGGTGCGTCGCAGGCCCTCCAACAGGGCCGGACAATTCCGGTGCTGCCCCCGCAACGGTAAGCGAGCGAAGCGTCTGTACCACTGTGCCCTTGTAATGCGGCATGGGAAGGTGACACTTTCCAGGAGCCCTGCTCCTCCTCGCAAGCCCGGAGACCGGCCTGGCGTTCATGAACACCCCGCGGTGGGCGGGCGCTGTTGCATTCCCCTGGGCGACTACGCTCGGGGCTGCCGCGCTCGCCCATTGCCCACAAAAAGCAGAGGAACGCGTCATGCCCGTCACCAGCGCCAAGCAACACAGCCTTGCCACGCCTGTCACCCTCAGCCAGCGCATCGTCATCGCCGTCGGCGCCAGCCTGCTGGGCCTCTGCCTGGTGTACTTTGCCGGTTTCTCGCACATCGAGGCCGTGCACAACGCCGCCCACGACACCCGCCACAGCGCCGCCTTCCCCTGCCACTGAGTACGCCTGATGATCACGCGCATTGCCCGTACCGCGGGCTTCAGCGGGCTGCTTGCGGCCCTGTTTCTGACCTTGCTGCAAAGCTTGTGGGTCGCCCCGCTGATTCTTGAGGCGGAAACCTACGAGTCCTCGGCCCCTGCCGCCCACCACGAGCATGGCAGCGAGGTGCCCGCCCATGAGCACAGCGCCGAAGCCTGGTCGCCGGAAGACGGCTGGCAGCGTGTGCTGTCCACTACGGGCGGCAACCTGGTGGTCGCGGTCGGCTTCGCCCTGATCCTCGCCGCCCTGTACAGCCTGCGTGAACCGACCCGCGCCAGCACGGGTGCAGGGTGGGGGCTGGCCGGCTTCGCCGTGTTCTGTCTTGCCCCGACCTTGGGCCTGCCACCCGAACTGCCCGGTACGGCTGCCGCCGACCTGGGGCAACGTCAGGCCTGGTGGATCGGCACAGCCAGCGCCACCGCGCTGGGCCTGGCCTTGCTGGTGTTCGCTCGCCACTGGCTGCTCAAAGCGCTGGGCGCCGTGCTGCTGGTAATCCCCCATGTGATTGGCGCGCCACAACCCGAAGTGCATGAAAGCCTGGCCCCCGAAGCACTGGAAACCCAGTTCAAAGTGGCCTCCTGGCTGACCAACGCCGCCTTCTGGCTGGCTTTGGGCTTGCTCAGCGCCTGGCTGTTCCGCCGTTCCAGCCGGGCCTGATGCCGCACTTCTACGCCGGCTTCGGCTGCCGCCGGGGTTGCCCGGCGGATACCCTGCAACGCTTGCTGGACCAGGCCCTGGACAACCAGGGCCTGACATTGGCCGACCTGCGCGGTATCGCCAGCATTAGTCTGAAGGCCGACGAACCCGGCTTGCTACAACTGGCCGAACGCCTCGGTTTGCCCTTGGTGCTGTACCATAGCGTGCAACTGCAACCTTACGAACCCCTGCTCAGCCATCGCTCCGCCGCCGCCCATGCCCACAGTGGCTGCTGGGGTGTGGCCGAGAGCGCGGCACTGGCCCTGGCCAGCCAGCACCTTGGCGAGGCCAGGTTGCTGCTGGCCCGCCAGGTGCTTGGCCCGGCGACCCTCGCCCTGGCCGGCTGAGCGCTTCCCCTCTTTCCTGCAAGGACTTTCCATGACGGTCTACTTCATTGGCGCCGGTCCCGGCGACCCGGAACTGATCACGGTCAAGGGCCAACGGCTGATTCGCCAGTGCCCGGTGATTATCTATGCCGGCTCATTGGTACCCGCCGCCGTGCTCGAAGGCCATCAGGCCGAGACCGTGATCAACAGCGCCGAACTGCATCTGGAACAGATTGTCAACGCCATGCGCACCGCCCACGAAGAGGGTCAGGATGTGGCCCGTGTACACAGTGGCGACCCCAGTCTGTACGGTGCCATCGGCGAGCAAATCCGCCACTTGCAGGCGCTTGGCATCGATTACCAGATCATCCCCGGGGTCACCGCCACGGCAGCCAGCGCCGCACTGCTCGGCTGCGAACTGACCCTGCCACAGGTGGCGCAAACGGTGATCCTCACCCGCTATGGCGACAGCTCGCCCATGCCGCCCGGCGAGCAACTGGGAGACCTGGCGCGCCATGGCAGCACCCTGGCGATTCACCTGGGGGTCAAGCACCTCTCGCGCATTGTCGAAGAGCTGCTGCCGCACTACGGCGCGCACTGCCCGGTAGCGGTGGTGCACCGGGCCACCTGGCCTGACCAGGACTGGGTGCGTGGCAGCCTCGGCGATATCGTCGAACGCGTGGCGGCCAAAGATTTCCGGCGTACGGCACTGATCCTGGTTGGCCATGTGCTAGGGGATACGCCATTCGCCGAGTCGGCCTTGTACCGTGCCGGGCACGCCCATCTGTATCGCTCTGCCGACTGAGCATTGCCAGGCTTGCCACAGGCGTAGCAGACTCCGGGTTCCCGCCTGCGAACAGGAGTTACGCCCATGCTGGAATTACGCCCTAACTGCGAGTGCTGCGATACCGACCTGCCGGGCGACAGCCCCGATGCGCTGATCTGCTCCTTCGAATGCACCTTCTGCCGCACCTGCGCCGAAACCCGCTTGCTGGGCCGTTGCCCGAACTGCTCGGGCCAGCTGGTGGCCCGCCCGACGCGGGTCGGCCAGGCGTTGGCCAACAACCCCGCCTCAGCCCAGCGCGTAAACAAACCGCATGCGGCCTGCGTCTGACCGACCGGAGAAAACCGGCATCACCGCTTTGATAGGGTGATGTCTATCCTGCTTTTTGTAGGATTTTTCAACAACAAGTGCGGGTGATTTCAACACTTCTATACTCGGCATTACCAAACTTCGGGATTGGTCGTATCTTGCAGCGCTTCCGATTAACCCACTTGCAGACGTATTCCTGAGTGATCCAGGAAGCGGACCACATCCCGACAGGAGTTTTCCCCATGACAACCGTGCTGATCGTCGACGACCACCCTATCGTTCGGGTTTCCTTGCGCATATTGCTTGAACGCGAGCGCTTCCATGTCGTCGGCGAAGTCGGCAATGGCAGTGAAGTGGCGCAGGTGGCCCGCGAACTGCGCCCGGACGTCGTCATTCTCGATATCGGCCTGCCTGGGCTGGACGGCATGGAAGTCATCAAGCGCCTGCAGTGCCTGGAGCCGGAGCCGAAGATCATGGTATTGACCGGCCAGGCCACCGACCTGTACGTGCGACGCTGCCTGGATGCCGGTATCGGCGCTTTCGTCACCAAGGAAGAAGACCACGAAGCGCTGCTGTTTGCCCTCAAGGCCCTGATCAAAGGTTATTCGACCTTTCCGCAGATGTCGGTCAACAGCAATTCGCTGGAAAGCGAGCCCGTGCGCCTGGCCAGCCTCTCCAACCGGGAGATGGAAGTATTGCGGCGCCTGGCGCGCGGCGAGAACAACAAGAATATCGGCACTTGCATGAACCTCAGCGCCAAGACCATCAGCACCTACCGGGGCCGCATCATGGAAAAACTCAAGACTGAATCACTGGTAGAAATGGTCGACCTGGCCAAACGCAACAGCGTTTATTGAGCGTTTGCACACCATGAAGCGCCTGCTGGCGAGCATCTTTCTGGCTACCGGCTTATTCGCTTCGGCCGATCTGTTGGCCAGCAGCGAACCCCGTCAGTTGCTGGCCCGATCGGCCAGTGCCGCCGCCCCCCTGTCGTTGTCCAGCGAAGACCGGCAGTGGCTGCAGCGACGCCAGCACCTGGTGCTGGGCAGCTCTCGGCCCGACTATCCACCGTTCGAAATCAACGTCAGTCAGCACGAATACGAAGGCCTTAGCGCCGATTACGCCGGGATTATCGCCGAGCAGTTGGGCATTCCCGTCGAGGTACGGCGCTACGACAGCCGCCACGAAGCGATCACCGCCTTGCGTGAGGGCAGCATCGACCTGCTGGGCAGCTCCAATGCCTTCGAGGCGGCTGACGCTCAACTTAGCCTCAGCACCCCCTATGCTGACGACCTCCCAGTCATCGTCACCCGCAAGGGGCACAGCCTGAAGGGCACACCTGACCTCGCCGGCCTGCGCCTGGCCATGGTCGATCATTATCTGCCCGCCGCTGCCGTTCGAACGCTGTACCCCAAAGCGCAACTGAGCCTGTACCGCTCGACGCAAGCCGGGCTGGCGGCCGTCGAACTGGGCGAGGCGGATGCGTACCTGGGCGATGCCATCAGCACCGACTTTCTGATTGGCAGGAGTTACCAGGGCACGCTCAAAATCGATCACTTCTGCCAGGTGGCCCCCGGGGCTTTTGCCTTTGCCCTGGCCGATGACAACCCACGCATGCACCGTCTGGTCGACAAGGCGCTGGCGCGCATCAGTGAAAGCGAACGCCTGAACATCCTGCGCCGCTGGAGCAGCGGTAACACCAGCCTGCTGCTGCAGCGCCATCTCTCTGCCTTGAGCGCAGAAGAGGAGGCCTGGATCGCCGCCAACCCCTCCATCCGTGTGCTGGTCAATACCTCGCTGGCCCCCTTGACCTTCAACGACGCTCAGCATCGCCCCAGTGGCATAACCCTCGACCTGCTCAAGCAGATCTCGCTGCGCACGGGGCTGCAGTTCACACCCGTCGACAGTGCTTCAGCACAGGCCATGGTGGACCGCCTGGCCCGAGGCGAGGCGCAAATGATCGGGGCGCTGGGCTATGGTGCTGACCGTTTGAAGCAGTTGCGATTCACCCGCCCCTATCTGGTCAGTCCACGCGTGCTCGTCACCCGCAGCGACGTCGAATCTCCCGCACAAGCCAAGGCCATGAACGGCAAGCGCATCGCCCTGGTGCGTGGTTCACCGCAACGGGCCATACTGCATCAGCGCTACCCGCAGGCCAAGATAGTCGAAGTGGACAACCCGCTCGGCCAGATGGAGGCCGTGGCCAACGGTACCGCCGACGTTGCCCTTAGCAGCCATATCAATGCTGCCTACTACATCAGTCATGTGTTCAAGGATCGCTTGCGCATCGCCAGCGTGCTCGACGACGAACCGGCCGTTGCCGCCTTCGCCGTCGCCGCCGACCAGCCCCAGCTACAGGCCATTCTCGACAAGGCGCTGCTGAGCATTCCGCCCGAAGAGCTCGATCAACTGATCAACCGCTGGCGTACCAGCACCTTGGTCAGCGACAGCCCCTGGCGCGACTACCGCACCTTGGCCTTGCAGGTGCTGGTGCTGTCGGCCCTGCTGCTGGCTGGGGTCATATTCTGGAACAGCTACCTGCGCAAGCTGATCAACCAGCGTACAGAGGCCCAGCACGCGCTGCAGGCACAGTTGGCGCTGAGCCGCGGGCTGCTTGAGCAATTGCGCCAGGCCAAGGACGACGCCGAACAGGCCAGCCAGACCAAAAGCACGTTCCTGGCCACCATGAGCCACGAAATCCGTACCCCGATGAATGCCGTGATCGGCCTGCTGGAACTGGCACTGGAGGACAGCCGTGGCGGCCGCTGCGACACCCAGACCTTGCAGACCGCTTACGACTCGGCAATTGGCCTGCTCGAGCTGATTGGCGACATTCTCGACATTTCCCGCATCGAATCCGGCCACCTCAGCCTGCAGCCAGTGCCCACCGACCTTGTAGAGCTGGTGCGCGCCACACTGCGGGTATTCGAGGGCAATGCACGGGCCAAAGGCCTGCACCTGCACAGCGAACTGCCGGCAGAGCCAGTCTGGGTGCTGGCTGACCCCGTGCGATGCAAGCAAATTCTGTCCAACCTGGTCAGTAATGCCATCAAGTTCACCGACCGTGGTGAAGTGCAGGCGAGCCTGCTGCTGCCCAAGGTTGCCGGTCAGGGCATTCTGGCAATCGAGCTGAATGTGCGCGACACCGGTATTGGCATCAGCCCTGCCGACCAGGCCCGCCTGTTCAATGCATTTGTCCAGGCCGATGGCCCAAGGGCCCGCCAAGGTGCAGGCCTGGGGTTGGTCATCAGCCGTACCCTCGCCGAATTGATGGGCGGCGCCTTGAGCCTGCAGAGCGTGGAAGGCGTCGGCACCCGGGTGCAAGTCTGCCTGCAACTGCCCACCTGTGCGGCACCGGTAAAAGCCGAGCAGGCACCGCCAGCACATGAAAGCACTAGCGGCCCGCTCAACATTCTGGTGGTCGACGACTACCCCGCCAACCTGCTGTTGCTGGAGCGGCAACTGCATACCCTGGGGCACCGCGTGACCTTGGCGGAAAATGGCGAAATCGCCTTGGCGCGCTGGCAGGCCGCGCGCTTCGACCTGGTGATTACCGACTGCAGCATGCCGGTCATGGACGGCCACGAACTCACCCGGCGCATTCGCACCCTGGAGAGTGAACGCGGCCTGCCAGCGTGCAGGATTCTCGGCGTGACCGCCAATGCCCAGGCTGAGGAACGCGCCCGCTGCCTGGCCAGCGGCATGGACGAATGCCTGTTCAAACCCATTGGCCTGCGTTCGCTAAAGGCCCATCTACCCCTAGTCCGCCCTCAGCAACAAGAAACACCGACAACACGCCATAGCGGGTTCGACCTGGCTGAACTGCGCCACCTGACCCAGGACGACGAACAGCTGACGCGGCATTTGCTCGAACAGCTGTCGGTAAGCGTCGCCGAAGACCTGGCCGCCTTACGGGCCCTGGCACCAGACGCCGCCGACGAAGCCGTGCGGGCCCTGACCCATCGCATCAAGGGTGGCGCCAAGATGATCAGGGTCCGCATTGTGGTCAAGGACTGCGAAGCCATCGAGCTCGCCCACGCACAGGGGCTGCCGACGGTCGAGCAGCGCGCGCTGCTGCAAACCAGCCTGCAAGCCCTGCTTGACGAAATGCGCGATGCGCTCAATGCAATTGCAACGTCGAGCTGATCTGGCTGATGGCATCCACCACGTGCCGTGAGCCTTGCTGGATTTCCATGATCACCGTACCGGCCTCGTTGGCCAGCGCCACGCCGTGACCGGTGCGGTTCAGGCTCGACTGCATGCTGGCTACCGCCAGTAGGGACAGGTCGTGGTTTTGCCGCACCACATCGACAATCTCCAGGGTGGCCTTGCTGGTGCGCGCCGCCAGGTTACGCACCTCATCGGCCACCACCGCAAAGCCTCGCCCGTGCTCGCCGGCACGGGCGGCTTCGATCGCGGCATTCAGGGCCAGCAGGTTGGTCTGGTCGGCGATGCCACGAATGGTCAGCACGATCTGCCCGATTACATCCGATTGCTTGCTGACCGCATCGATGCTGCGTGCAGCGTCGTTAAGCTCCTGGGAAATCTGTTCGATTACCTGCACCGTCTGCTGCACCACTTCTGTCCCCTTGCGCGCGCAGGCGTCGGTCTGCATGGAACTGGCATGGGCGGCATCGGCGGCATTCTGCTGGGTGCAGACCTGGCGGGTAATGTCACTGGCGAACTTCACGACCTTGTTCAAGCGCCCCTTGCTGTCGAAAATGGGGTTGTAGGAGGCTTCCAGATAGACCATCCGGCCCTGCTTGTCGATACGCTCGAAACGGTGCGAATGGTATTCGCCACGGTTAAGCGACGCCCAGAACTCGCGGTACTCGACCGACTCGCGTTCATGCGCAAGGCAGAACAGGCCATGATGCCGGCCAACCACCTCGTCGAGGCGATAGCCCATGGTGTCGAGGAAATTCTGGTTGGCTTTGATCACCCTGCCCTGGGGGGTGAATTCGATCACCGCCATGGAGCGGCTGATGGCCTTGAGCAGGTTTTCGCTTTCATGCTCCTGCACCACCCGCTGGCTGATGTCGGCGGCCACCTTGATCACGCTGGTGACCTGACGCTGCTCGTCCAGCACCGGCATGTAGCTGGCCTCCAGCCATACCTCGCGACCGGCCTTGTCGAGGCGCTCGAAGGTACCGCTGATAGCCTTGCCCTGCCCCAGTTCACGCCACAGCTGTTGGTATTCGGCACTTTTTGCGTAGCCTGGATCGCAGAACAACCGGTGGTGCTTGCCACGCAACTCGTCAACGCTGTAACCCATGGCTTGGCAGAAACGCTCGTTGGCATCGAGAATGGTGCCATCGGGAGCGAACTCGATCATCGCCATGGAGCGGCTGATAGCGGCGAGTTTGGCCTGCGCGGTGGCCAAAGCCTGTTGGCTGCGCTGGATCTCGACCAAATCGGACTTGCGGTGGAAATCGAACATGACGCCGGGCTCCTTTATGCGCGGTTTCATGAGCATAGATCGCCATCATTAGCATGCAAGCACAGTGCTATCACTTTGTAATTAGTGCATTTTCATTACCAAGCGTCTGACACGCTTGCTGCCCAGGCGTGAAACTCAGGAGCTTTCCCGCACCATCAACTCAAAGCCCAAGTCCTGCTGTGCGTTGGGCACACGCTTGCCATCGAGCAGCGCCAGCAGCGCCTGCGCCGCCCCACGCCCCACGGCAGCCCGGGGCGTGCGAATCGATGTCAGCCTGGGCACCATGTGCGCCGAGGCCGGCAAATCGTTGAACCCGACCATCGCCACCTGGCGTGGTACCTCCACCCCCTGGCGCAAGGCCTGCAGCACCGCGCCTTGGGCAAGGTCGTCGTTACAGAAGAAAATGCCGTCGACATCCGGCGCCTGCTGCATCAGTTGGCTGAACAGCGCACTGCCCAGTGCAATCGATGACGGCTCCGGCGCCAGTACCTCCAGCTCGGTCGCCTGCAAACCGGCCTCGGCCAGCGCCTGGCGGAAACCTTCGGCTCGCTGCATCACCCGTGGGTCGAGCTGCGCGGCAATGAATGCCAGGCGCTTGCGCCCGCGCTCGATCAGGTGCCGGGCAGCGGCACGCCCGGCCTGCTGCTGCGAAAACCCGACCGACAATGCCCCAGGCTCGCCATTGAGCTCCATCATGTGCACACAAGGCACACCACTGGCAGCCAGCATCTGGCGGGCCGCATCGCTGCGCTCGAAGCCGGTCAGCAGCATGCCGCAGGGCTGATAGGCCAGGTAGTTGCGGATCAGGTTCTCTTCTTCAGCAAGGTCATAGTGATAGTTGCCGATCAACACCTCGAGCCCACGCGGGCGCATGACCTCGTGGATGGCCTCCAGGGTATCGATGAACAGCTGGTTGGACAGTGACGGGATCAACACCACCACCGACTGGCTACGCGCCGAGGCCAGCGCCCGGGCCGCCGGGTTGGCGACATAGCCAAGGTTTGCCGCTGCGGCGAAAACCTTTTCCACCAGCTCCGGCGCAACCGTGCTGACTCCGCGCAAGGCGCGCGAAGCGGTAATCGGGGAAACCCCGGAAAGCCTGGCAACTTCTGCCAGGGTGGGACGACCTGTAGTACGGGAGCCGGTGCGGGACATGGATGTTGTAATTTTACTACTTGCAAGGAGAGGGAACGGCCACTAAGGTAGCGCTGTCTCAGGACGCAGGCAATGTAATCTTTGGTAGCAGCCATCACGCGCTCGCCACCAGGCGTCCATACTGCGTAAGGACAAGACCAATAACACCGGGGAGGTCGTTGTTCGTCATTGACGAGACAGCGCTATCTCACCCCGCAGGAGGTACTGATGAATTCTCCCCTGTCCGCCATCGTGGTGATGGGCGTGGCCGGTTGCGGCAAAAGCTGCATCGGCGCCGCCATCGCTGCCAGAAGCGGCGGCCGCCTGATCGAAGGCGACGCTTTCCACCCTGCCGAAAACATCCGCAAGATGAGCGCTGGCATCCCGCTGGACGATGGCGACCGCGCCGGCTGGCTGGTACGCCTTGGTCAGGAGTTGCAGGCCACCACCCAGGCTGGGGAGCGCCCGATCCTGACCTGCTCGGCACTCAAGCGCCGCTACCGCGACACCCTGCGCGATGCCATGCCTGGGCTGGTGTTCGTGTTCCTTGAACTGTCACCTGCCGAAGCGGAAAAACGCGTGCGTGCCCGCCCCGGTCACTTCATGCCGGCCAGCCTGATCGACAGCCAGTTCGCTGCCCTGGAATCGCCACGCGGCGAGCCACTGACCCTGCCACTGGATGCGACCCAACCCGTCGAAGCACTGGCCGAAGCGGTGGACCGCTGGCTAAAGGCCTGCGGTGAGCTGGGGCTGGCGCAAACCGCCTGACCCTGGCGGTTTTCCGGCTCACCAAAGACAGCGCTACCCCATCCCGCAAACGCGGGAAAAGTTCCAAAAAGCTACGCCCAAAACAACGATAAGACCGAGGCCTTAAAACCATGTTCGGACTGGCTACTGATACCTTCCTGCTGCTCGACGCGCTGGTTACCATCGTCGGGCTGATCCTGCTGATCACCCACTTCAAAGTGCACCCCTTCGTCGCCCTTACCCTCGCGGCCGGCTTCCTGGGCCTGACCTCCGGCATGCCGGTGGCCAAAGTCATGAAATCGTTCCAGGACGGTTTTGGCGGCGTGCTGGGTTTTGTCGGCATCGTCCTTGCCCTGGGCACCATGCTCGGCAAGCTGATGGCCGACTCCGGGGGCGCCGACCAGATCGCGCAAACCCTCATCCGCGCCTTCGGCAAGAAGAACGTGCACTGGGCCATGATGTTCGCCGCGTTCCTGGTGGGCATACCGCTGTTCTTCGAAATCGGCTTCGTGTTGCTGATTCCACTGGTGTTCATCGTCGCCCGCCGCTCCGGGGTGTCGCTGGTGAAGATCGGCATTCCGCTGCTGGCCGGCCTTTCCGTGGTGCACGGCCTGGTCCCGCCTCACCCGGGCCCGCTGCTGGCGATCGGCATTTTCCACGCCGACATCGGCAAGACCATCTTCTATGGCCTGATCGTCGCACTGCCCACCGCGATCATCGCTGGCCCGCTGTTCGGTAACTTCATTTCCCGCTACATCCCGGGCAACCCGTCGCAGGAACTGATGGACCAGATCGCCAAGGAGTCCGACCAGGGCAACCTGCCAAGTTTCAGCATCACCCTCATCACCGTGCTGCTGCCAGTCGCGTTGATGCTGCTGAAAACCTTCGCCGACGTGGTGCTGCCGGCCGAGCACATCGTGCGCCAGTGGATGGACCTGATCGGCCACCCGATCACCGCCCTGCTCGCCGCCCTGCTGCTGGCCTTCTACACCTTTGGTTCGGCTCGCGGCTTCAACCGCCAGCAGATCATGAAGATGCTCGACCAGAGCCTGGCCCCCACTGCTGCCATCGTGCTGATCGTCGGTGCTGGCGGTGGCTTCAAGCAGATGCTGGTGGACACTGGTGTGGGCAACGTGATCGGGCAGATGGCCGTGCAGGCGGAAATTTCACCCATCATGCTGGCCTGGCTGGTGGCGGCAGTGATCCGCATCGCTACCGGCTCCGCCACGGTCGCCACCATTACCGGTGCGGGCATCGTTGCTCCGGTGATCGATCTGGTGCCGGGTGTGAACCGTGAGCTGTTGGTACTGGCCACCGGTGCCGGCTCGCTGATCCTGTCGCATGTGAACGACGCCGGCTTCTGGCTGGTGAAGCAATACTTCAACATGACCGTTGCGGAAACCTTCAAGACCTGGAGCATGATGGAGACCATTCTCTCGGTAGTCGGCATCATCTTCATCATGTTGTTGTCGCTGATGGTGTAACCGTTTATCGGGGCAATGGCACCTGGATGGGTCGGGTAGGGCCGAAGAAAAGTATGAGCCCTACCCAACGCAATGGAGTCTGCCATGACCCGCACAAGCATTCTGCTGATCACCCTGCTTGGTTCGCCGCTGGCCTTGGCCGCCGGCACCGGCCCGACCTACCCTGACGACCCGCACAGTACTGCGCCAAGGCCAGGCGTGGACAGCACCCTCAACCCGATCGAGAAGCCCATGCCGCGGGATACCGACCCGCGCATCAAGGGCAACGACCCGGACAGCCCGCCGGCAGAGCAGAATGACAACCGTGACCTGCCGGGAATGGATGGCAGTGGCCAGGAGGGCATTCGCCGGCAAAGTGGCGCAGCTGACGATAGTCAGCACTAGACGCCTGCCCTACCACTGACGCTTGTCTGGCCGGGTCAGCCCCAGTTTCTCGATCCGGTAGCGCAGCATGTCCCGCGACAGCCCCAGCATCCGCGCCGACTTGGTCACGTTCCAGTCGGTACGGTCCAGGGTCTTGCACACCAGGTCGCGCTCCATGTCGGGCAGGCTGGTGCCGGGCTCCGGCTCGTGCCGTGGCATTTCGAACATTACGGGCGCCTGCTGAGCTGCCAATGGCTCGTCGATCAACGTCATGCACAGGTTCAGCTGGTGCGCCTGCACCACCTCGTTCGGTGCCAGCAGCACGGTCTGCTCCAGCATGTTACGAAGTTCGCGCACATTGCCTGGCCAGCTGTAGCCCAGCATCAGGCTCTCGGCTTCGGCAGAAAAACGCAGGTTCGGCTTGCCATAACGCCGGCCATGGTGGGCCAGGAAATGCCGGGCCAACAGCAGAATGTCCTGCCCACGGGCATACAGGCGCGGCACCTTCAGGGCAATGATGCGCAGGCGGAAGAACAGGTCGCGGCGGAACTTGCCCTGCTGCACCATCTGCTCCAGATTGCAGTTGGTGGCACTGATCACCCGCAGGTCAACCTTGCGCTCCTTCACCGCACCAATCCGGCGGATGCTGCGGTCTTCCAGCAGCTTGAGCAGCTTGGCCTGCAGCACCAGGTCCATCTCGCCAATCTCGTCGAGGAACAAGGTGCCGCCATCGGCCGCCTCCACCAGGCCTACCCGGCGCTCCTTGGCGTCGGTGAATGCACCTTTCTCGTGGCCGAACAGTTCGGCCTCCAGCAGGTTGGCCGGGATCGAGGCGCAGTTGAACTCGATGAACGGCCCCTTGCTGCGCGTGCCATCGAAATGCAGGGCGCGGGCCACCAGTTCCTTGCCGGTGCCGGTTTCGCCTTCGACCAGCACCGGTGGCAGGTCGTCACTGGCCATCCGCCGTTCGGCATCCAGCACCTGGCGCAGGGTGTGCTTGAGGGTCAGCATCGTAGGCGACTCGCCGATCAACGCCTGCAACCCGGACTTCTGCGCCTCTCGCTCCTGGTAGAACGACAGCGTGCGCTCCATGCGCTCGGCAGCCAGGGCCTTGTCCAGGGTCAGCTTGAGTTCGGCCAGCACCACGGGCTTGCTCAGGTAATGGAAGGCGCCCTCCTTCATCGCCTGCACGGCATCTTCGACATTGCCGTAGCCGGTCATCATGATCACTTTCAGGTCCGGCACCTGTGCCACCAAGGTCCGCAGCAGGTCGTGCCCGCTCATGCCAGGCAGCGAGTTATCAGTCAGCACCGCGTCGGGCCGGGCCCGTTTGATCTGCTCCAGCGCCAGCTCCGCGCTATGGCATACGGTGACCTCGTAGCCCTTGAGGCTGAGGTAGGTGCGAATATTGTCGGCGAGAATTTCATCATCCTCGACTACCAGGATGCTGTGCTCCATGGTCCCCTCCCGCTGCGATATTGAATGTAAGGCTGACGCGGGTTCCTTCCTCTTCGCGGCTGCTCAGGCTGACCGAGCCGCCAAAACGTTCCATGATGCGTTTGACCAGGGCCAGGCCTATACCGAGCCCCCCCTGTTTGGTCGTGAAGAACGGTTTGAACACCATCCTTTCCTGCTGTTGGCTCATGCCCTTGCCCGTGTCGGTGAGCACGAATTCGGCACGCAGGCCACCCTGCACATTGACATGGGCATTCAACATACCGCCGCAGGGCATGGCCTCCAGAGCGTTGGAAAACAGGCTGTTGAGAATTTGCGTCAGCTGCAACGGCTGGCTGGCCACCCACTGCACGTCAGGCCCCTCGAAATGGAAGCGCACGCCGTTTCGTTCGATCTGCTGGGCGAAGGCCAGGTGGGTGTCTTCGATGGCGGCCACCAGGTCCACGGCTTCAGGTTCGTCGCTGGTCGGGCGCAACGACACCAGCAGGTCACGTACCCAGCGCGACATTCGGTCGACCTGGCTGATGATATCGGTGATGTTCTTCTGCGCGGCGACGTTGGCGGTTTCCTGGGCCAGCTCGGCGCTCGAGCGGATGTTGGCCAGCGGGTTGCGCAAGCTGTGGGCTACCGCAGACGACATCTCGCCCAGCGCCACGTAGGTTTCGCTGGCCACCAGCCGGTCCTGTTGCAGATGCAGCATCTGCGCCGCCCGGCGCACGATCCAGAACAGCCCGAAATAGATGAGCGCCCCGCCCACCAAGGTCGAAGCCCAGATCAGCACATAACCCCGCTGGATACGCCGCACCAGGTCCTGTGGCTCTTTGTAGATTTCCACCATGGCCAATACCTGCTCGCCCTGGCTGTCGAACAGCGGAATGTAGTTTTCGATGAAAAGGTAGCGCGGTTCACGCTGAAACTTCTGTTCTTCGCGATCTTCCTCGGCCTTGTGGTAGCTGGCGGACACCGCCTTGCGCGACCGGAAGGCACGGTCGAGGTCGCCGTCGGCTTCTATCCGCTTGCCGATCAGCTCGACGTTGGTGGACCACACGATGGTGCGGTCGCGGGCGTAGACGTTGGCCAGCAAGGTATCTGGCAAGTGCTCGACATGGTCCAGGAACTCGACCCGGGTCGACTCGGCCAGTGCGGGAGTGAACTGCAAGTGCTGCAGGTCCAGACGCGGGTCAAGCAGCTCACCCATGGTGGTGCCTGGCGGCAACTGCGAATGGCGTACCTCGGCCTGGGCCATGGCCTGAATGAACTGCGCGGTAAGCATGGCATCGCGCTGCACGCTGTCGCGAACCACGAACCGCGTTGACACATAACCCAACCCGCCCGCCACGGCGGTGATGATCAACAGGCTGATGACCGAAAACCACCGCAGCAGGTTGAACTCACGCAATGGCACAGCCAGGCCGCTGGCGGTCGCACCGGGCTTGTCGCGAACTTCGTTTTCCAGCATCTGCATCGCGTGGTTCCCGCACAGGGCGTCCGTCCAGAAATGCCTCAAGGCCAACAGCCAATTGAAAGCACCCCGCCTGGGCAGCCTGATAGCTGCCTTGTGTTGCGTGTTGCGTGTTGCGCTCTGCACATCACGTAGCAAGAACTCAGCCAGCCAGTAACAAACCAAAATAATTCAGTACGTTATAAAGCTTTTCTAAATACAGACTGAGGAAAAACCCCCACATTTGGGTAATTGCCACCCAATCCCTATAAAATCGTTAAGCATCAACAGCTTAAATACTTTAATTAATGTTTGTTATAAGCAGGATACCAACCGGAACGTCAAAGATACCCGCGTACCATGGCCCTCGCTGCTGCCGAGCCGAACCGAACCGCCGAAGCGCTCCATGATGCGTTTCACCAGCACCAGGCCCACTCCTAGCCCACCCTGTTTTGTGGTGAAAAACGGCCGGAAGGCCATGCGCTGCTGCTCTTCGCTCATGCCCTTGCCATTGTCGGACAGGCGCAGTGTCAGGCAGCGACGGTTCTGGCGCACCACCTCGATACGCAGACGCCCGCCCTGCTCCATCGACTCCAGGGCATTGGCAACCAGGCTGCTGAACACCTGCCGCAGTAACGCCGGGTGCCCCAATACCTGCACTGCCGGTAACGGTTGCAGGTCAAGGCTTACCCCACTGCGTGCCAACGGCACGGCATAGGTCTGCAAGCTTTCCTGCAACGCCTGTGGCAAGTCCACCGCCACGGCCTCGTCGTTCAGCGGGCGCAGTGACTGCAGCATCTGGCGGATCCACTGCGACATGCGATCGACCTGGCTGATGATATCGTTGACTTGACGTTGCGCCGGGCCGTCGTCGAACGCCTGGGCCAGTTCGGCACTCGAGCGGATACTCGCCAGCGGGTTGCGCAGGCTGTGGGCCACCGCCGACGACACCTCGCCCAGTGCAACGTAGGTCTCGTTGTTAATCAGCCGCTTCTGCTGCACCGCCAGCAACCGCGCGGCACGGTGCATGATGCCGTACAGGCCGATATAGACCAGCGCGGCCCCCACGGTGATAGCCAGCCAGATCAGGATCAGGCCATGCTCGATGCGCACGATCAGGTCATGGGGCTCTTTATAGATTTCGACCATTGCCGTGACGTTCTCGCCATCGGCATCGAACAGCGGAATGTAGTTTTCGATGAACAGCTGCTCGGGCGGCGTAACGAATTTCTGCTCGGCGCGGGCCTGTTCGAAGTTATGGTAGCTGGCCGAGACCCGCATCTTGTACTCGAAGGCCCGCTCCAGGTCGTCGTCGCCATTGATCAGCTTACCGACCAGCGCCGGGTTGCTGGACCAGATCACCGTACGGTCCGGCGCATAGATATTGGCCAGCAGCATGTCGGGCAGGTGGGCGATATGGTCGAGAAACTCACCGCGCGCCTTGCGTCGGGCATCCGGGTCGACATCTGGCAGGTTGCTGCGGTCGGTACGCGGGTCGATCAGCTCGCCCATGGTGCGCACGTTGGGGATCGACACGTGGCGTACTTCGGCGTCGGCGATGGAGGTGATGAATTGCGCGGTGAGCAAGGCATCGCGCTCCACGCTCTCATCGATGATGAAACGGCTGGAAATCAGCCCCAGCCCGGCAGCCACCGACAGGATGATGGCCAGGCTGACCCAGGCATACCAACGCAAAAGGTTGAATGGCTTGCGCGGGGCAGCCAACTCGTTACCGACAGGCACTTCGATGGTCTCGGAACGAGGGGCGATGTCCATGGCGGACTCCACATCTGGGCACCTTCAGAAGGTTATAGCCCAGAGTTGGGGAAACCATAGTATTAAATTGATGGCATCCGCCGAAGGGTAACGTTTTTTCACTTCGTACAGCCGGTCACTGCAGAAACGGCAGCCGTACCCGACCCCCTCAGAGAGCGCCATCGTCTGCCAACCCCTGCAATTTGCGGTATTCGCGCAGCACAGCAGGTACATAACGGCGAGTTTCGGCATATGGCGGCACCGCTCCGCGCCGCAACACGGCATCCGGCCCCGCGTTGTAAGCCGCCACGGCCAAGGTGATGTCGTTATCAAACAGAGTCAGCATGCGCTTCAGGTAGCGTGCCCCACCCTGCACGTTGTCTTCCGGGTCCAGGCGGTCTTCCACGCCCATCTCGCGAGCGGTATCGGGCATCAGTTGCATCAACCCCACCGCACCCGCCGGCGAACGGGCCTTGGGGTTATAGCCGGACTCGGCCTTGATCAGCGCGTGCAACAACGCCGGGGGCACATTGTGGATGCGTGCCGCAGTGGCAACCACCTCGGCATAGGGGCGCCCAGTGATCATCTGCGCATTGGCCGGGCCAGCCTGGGCCAGCGGTTCGTTGATCACCTTTTCATAGTGGCGTCCGGGCCGATGAACGTTGGTCAGTACGTAGCCACCCTTGGCATCGATTGAGATGTACACATCAGCCTGGGCAGCCCCTGCCGCCAGCCAGATCAAACCGAGGATGAGTCCACGCATGTCGGTCGCCTCTTCGTCGTGGCCCCCGATGTGGGGGAAATGCCCCGGAAAACCCGAGGTCGATGACCACGACGCAAGCACTGTGCCGCTTCCTGTGCCGCATGGCGCAAGGCCCCGAGGCAGACGTGCATGGCTGTTGCATGGTGCCTGTCAACGCGTGTTCCCATGCAGTGGAGGGCTTCACCATGCAGCGCAGAACCAACCCGCAACGTGGCTTCACCCTGCTTGAACTCCTGGTGGTACTGGTGGTGCTCGGCCTGTTGGCCGGCATCGTCGCGCCCAAGTACTTCAGCCAGCTCGGCCGCTCCGAGGCCAAGGTGGCACGGGCGCAGATCGAGGGGCTGAGCAAGGCCCTGGACCTGTACCGCCTGGAAGTCGGCCACTACCCCAACAGTGAGCAAGGCTTGCAGGCCCTGGTGGTCGCCCCCAGTGGCGAGGCTCGCTGGACCGGCCCGTATCTGCAGAAGGCCGTGCCGCAAGACCCATGGGGCCGGCCATATATCTACCGGCAGCCCGGCGAGAACGGCGGTGAATACGACCTGCTGTCGATGGGCAAGGACGGCCAGCCCGGTGGTGACGGGGAAAACGCCGAAATTACCAGTTGGCAGTAAGGAGAGCGGCCATGCGCTACAGCCTCAAGGCCCTGGGCAGACAGGGTGTGGTGCAATTGCAGATCGACGCCGAGGACGCCGACCAGGCCCGCCGCCAGGCCGAGGACCAAGGCCTGCGTGTGCTCAGCCTGCGCAGCAACGGCGGCGCCTTGCGCGGCATGGCCTGGCGCCGCGAGGCGGCGTTCGACCTAGTGCTGTTCAGCCAGGAGCTGTCGACCCTGCTCAATGCCGGCCTGCCGCTGATCGACGCACTGGAAAGCTTGGCAGAAAAGGCCCCCGCTGCCGCCACGCGCAAGGTGCTGGCCGAACTGGTGCGTCAGCTGTACGAAGGGCGCTCGCTGTCCCAGGCCCTTGGTCAGCAATCCCGGGTATTTCCGCCGCTGTATGTGGCGCTGGTGCAGTCCAGCGAACGCACCGGTGCGCTGGGCGACGCCCTTGCCCGCTACATCAGCTATCGCCAGCGCCTGGACCTGGTGCGGCAGAAGCTGGTGGGCGCATCGGTGTACCCGTTGCTGCTGTTGCTGGTAGGTGGCGGCGTGGTGCTGTTCCTGCTCGGCTATGTGGTACCGCGTTTTAGCCAGGTGTTCGAAGGCATGGGCACCGAGTTGCCTTGGCTGTCACGGGTGTTGATGCAGATCGGTCTGTTTCTGCACGCGCAGCAACTGCCACTGGCGCTGGGCACTGCAGGTGGCGTCACGGCGCTGTGGCTGCTGCGCCGCCACCCTCGGGTACGACGCTGGGCATCTTGTCAGTTGCGCCGGCTGCCAGCGCTGCACCAACGTTTGATGATGTACGAGCTGGCGCGCTTCTATCGCTCGTTGGGCATCCTGCTGCAAGGCGGCATTCCCATCCTCACTGCCATGGGCATGGCGCGCGGCCTGCTCGGCAGTGCCGCCGGCCAGGGCCTGGTACAGGCCAGCCAGCGGGTAGGTGAAGGGCTGCCGCTGTCCGATGCGCTGGAGGCCGGGCACTTGGTTACGCCGGTGTCGCTGCGCCTGCTACGGGCCGGCGAGCAGTCCGGCAACCTGGGCGAGATGCTGGAGCGCTGTGCCGACTTCCACGACCAGGAAATCGGCCGCTGGGTGGAATGGTTCGTCAAACTGTTCGAACCGCTGCTGATGACGTTCATCGGCCTGCTCATCGGCCTGATCGTGATCCTGATGTACATGCCGATCTTCGAACTGGCCTCAAGCATTCACTGAGACACCAAGCCCAAGGGTTCGCAATGACGTGGTGCGTTCATGTTCACATCTTTATAATCGCCCACGTCGATGTGTGATCCACACATATCATTCAGCGTGATAATAACCTTCGCGCCGTTCGATTCGTGCCTCACGCGCAACACACTCACACTCCGCCCACTACTAATACATTGGCGGAGTTCTCCATGGAACAATCACTCAAACCCTTACGCTTCCCCCTCGCTGCCCTGGCAGTGGTGGTGATCAGCGCTTGCGGTCGAACCCCCGACGCCGTGCAGGCTCCCGCCGCGCCGAAGGTCAGTGTGGCCAAGGTGATCGAGCAACCGATCAACGAATGGGACGAGTTCACCGGCCGCCTGGAAGCCCCGGAAACCGTCGAAGTACGCCCACGGGTCTCCGGCCAGATCGATCAGGTGGCCTTCACCGAAGGCGCCCAGGTCAAGAAAGGCGACCTGCTGTTCCAGATCGACCCACGCCCGTTCCAGGCTGAAGTCCGCCGCCTTGAAGCCCAGCTGCAACAGGCCAAGGCCACTGCCATTCGCAGTGCCAACGAAGCCCGCCGTGGCGAACGCCTGCGTGACAGCAACGCCATCTCCGCCGAGCTGGCCGAATCGCGCAGCAGCGCTGCCGCCGAAGCCCGTGCCGGGGTCGATGCCATTCAGGCCCAGCTCGACCTGGCACGCCTTAACCTCAGCTTCACCCGTGTCACCGCGCCTATCAGCGGCCGTGTCAGCCGCGCCGAGTTCACCGCCGGCAACATCGTCAGCGCCGATGTCACCCCGCTGACCAGCGTCGTGTCTACCGACAAGGTCTACGCCTACTTCGACGCCGACGAGCGCGTGTACCTCAAGTACACCCAGCTGGCCCGCGAAGGCCAGCGTGGCCAGAGCACCCCGGTGTACCTGGGCCTGACCAACGAAAGCGGCAACCCGCACCTGGGCCAGATGAACTTCGTCGACAACCAGGTCAACCCGCGTACCGGCACCATCCGTGGCCGTGCGGTGTTCGACAACAGCGACGGCCAGTTCACGCCGGGCCTGTATGCGCGCCTGAAACTGGTGGGCAGTGCCCAGTACGACGCCGTGCTGATCAACGACGAAGCCGTGGGCACCGACCTTGGCAAGAAGTTCGTGCTGGTCATGGACAAGGACAACAAGGCTGCCTACCGCGCCGTGGAGCTGGGGCCGAAGCTGGAAGGCCTGCGCATCGTGCGCAGCGGCCTGGGCAAGGATGACCGCATCGTGGTCAAGGGCCTGCAACGCGTGCGCCCTGGTTCACCTGTCACGCCGGAAGAAACCCAGATGGCCAGCGAACAGACCCTCGCCGCCCTCGCCCAGCAGCGCCAGGCCCTGGAGGCCAGCAACCCGGCGCCGAAGGTGGCGGGCAATAACGTGAAAGTCGCCAGCGCCCAGGCGCCACGCGGTTAAGGGACCACACCGATGAACTTCTCGAAATTCTTCATTACCCGGCCAATCTTCGCCGCGGTGCTGTCGCTGGTGCTGCTGATCGCGGGCTCCATCTCGCTGTTCCAGCTGCCGATCAGCGAATACCCCGAAGTGGTGCCCCCCACCGTGGTGGTGCGCGCCAACTTCCCCGGTGCCAACCCCAAGGTCATCGGCGAAACCGTCGCCGCGCCGCTGGAGCAGGCCATTACCGGTGTGGAGAACATGCTGTACATGTCCTCCCAGTCCACCGCTGACGGCAAGCTGACGCTGACCATTACCTTCGCCCTGGGCACCGACCTGGACAACGCCCAGGTACAGGTGCAGAACCGCGTTACCCGCACCCAGCCCAAGCTGCCCGAGGAAGTGACCCGCATCGGTATCACCGTCGACAAGGCCTCGCCCGACCTGACCATGGTCGTGCACCTGACCTCGCCGGACAACCGCTACGACATGCTCTACCTGTCCAACTACGCCATCCTCAACATCAAGGACGAACTGGCGCGCCTGGGCGGCGTAGGCGACGTGCAACTGTTCGGCATGGGCGACTACTCGCTGCGCGTGTGGCTGGACCCGAACAAGACCGCTTCGCGCAACCTCACCGCCAGTGATGTGGTCGCTGCAATCCGCGAGCAGAACCGCCAGGTGGCAGCAGGCCAGCTGGGCGCACCGCCCGCCCCCGGCTCCACCAGTTTCCAGCTGTCGATCAACACCCAGGGCCGTCTGGTCAACGAGGAAGAGTTCGAAAACATCATCATCCGTGCCGGTGCCAATGGCGAAATCACCCGCCTGAAGGACATCGCCCGAGTCGAACTCGGCTCCAGCCAGTATGCCCTGCGTTCGCTGCTGAACAACCAGCCGGCCGTGGCCATCCCGATCTTCCAGCGCCCAGGCTCCAACGCTATCGAGATCTCCGACGAAGTGCGGGCGAAAATGGCCGAGCTGAAGAAGGACTTCCCGGAAGGGATGGACTACAGCATCGTCTATGACCCGACCATCTTCGTGCGCGGTTCCATCGAAGCGGTGGTACATACCCTGTTCGAAGCACTGGTGCTGGTGGTGCTGGTAGTGATCCTGTTCCTGCAAACCTGGCGTGCCTCGATCATCCCGCTGCTGGCTGTGCCGGTGTCGTTGATCGGTACCTTTGCAGTCATGCACCTGTTCGGCTTCTCGCTCAACGCCTTGTCGTTATTCGGCCTGGTGCTGGCCATCGGGATCGTGGTGGACGACGCCATCGTCGTGGTGGAAAACGTCGAACGTAATATCGGGCTGGGGCTGAAACCGCTGGAAGCCACGCAAAAGGCCATGAGCGAAGTGACCGGGCCGATCATCGCCACGGCGCTGGTGCTGTGCGCCGTGTTCGTGCCAGCGGCGTTCATTTCCGGCCTTACCGGGCAGTTCTACAAGCAGTTCGCCCTGACCATTGCCATTTCCACGGTGATTTCGGCCTTCAACTCGCTGACCCTGTCGCCGGCCCTGGCTGCCGTGCTGCTCAAGGACCACCACGCACCCAAGGACCGTTTCTCGCGCATCCTGGAAAAACTGCTGGGCAGCTGGCTGTTCGCGCCGTTCAACCGCTTCTTCGACCGCGCCTCGAACCGCTACGTCGGTGGCGTACGCCGGGTCATCCGCTCCAGCGGCATCGCGCTGTTCGTGTACGCCGGCCTGATGGGCCTGACCTACCTGGGCTTCTCCTCCACCCCGACCGGCTTCGTGCCGGCGCAGGACAAGCAGTACCTGGTGGCCTTCGCCCAACTGCCTGACGCCGCCAGCCTTGACCGCACCGAGGCGGTGATCAAGCGCATGAGCGAAATTGCCCTGAAACAACCCGGTGTTGCCGACTCGGTAGCCTTCCCGGGCCTGTCGATCAACGGTTTCACCAACAGCCCGAACAGCGGCATCGTGTTCACCCCGCTCAAGCCGTTCGATGAACGCAAGGACCCGAGCCAGTCGGCGGCAGCCATCGCGGCTGCACTGAATGCACAGTTTGCCGACATTCAGGATGCCTACATCGCCATCTTCCCACCGCCGCCGGTACAGGGCCTGGGTACCATTGGTGGCTTCCGCCTGCAAATCGAAGACCGTGGCAACCTGGGTTACGAAGCACTGTACAAGGAAACCCAGAACATCATCGCCAAAAGCCACAACGTGCCAGAGCTGGCAGGGCTGTTCACCAGCTACCAGGTCAACGTGCCGCAAGTCGATGCCGCCATCGACCGGGAAAAGGCCAAGACCCATGGCGTGGCGATCACCGACATCTTCGACACCCTGCAGGTTTACCTGGGTTCGCTGTACACCAACGACTTCAACCGCTTTGGCCGCACCTACCAGGTCAACGTCCAGGCCGAGCAGCAGTTCCGCCTCGATGCCGAGCAGATCGGCCAGTTGAAGGTGCGTAACAACCTGGGCGAGATGATCCCGCTGGCGACCTTCCTCAAGGTCAGCGACACCTCCGGGCCAGACCGGGTCATGCACTACAACGGCTTCATTACCGCAGAAATCAACGGTGCCGCCGCCCCGGGCTACAGCTCTGGCCAAGCCGAAGCTGCGATCGAGAAACTGCTGAAAGAGGAACTGCCCAACGGCATGACCTTCGAGTGGACCGACCTGACCTACCAGCAGATCCTCTCGGGCAATACCGCACTGCTGGTGTTCCCGCTGTGCGTACTGCTGGCGTTCCTGGTACTGGCTGCCCAGTACGAAAGCTGGAGCCTGCCACTGGCGGTGATCCTGATCGTGCCGATGACCCTGCTGTCGGCCATTACCGGTGTGATCGTGTCGGGTGGCGACAACAACATCTTCACCCAGATCGGTTTGATCGTACTGGTGGGCCTGGCGTGCAAGAACGCGATCCTGATCGTCGAGTTCGCCAAGGATGAACAGGCCAAAGGCCTCGACCCGCTGGCTGCGGTGCTGGAAGCCTGCCGCCTGCGTCTGCGGCCGATCCTGATGACCTCGATCGCCTTCATCATGGGTGTGGTGCCACTGGTGTTCAGCTCCGGTGCAGGTTCCGAAATGCGCCATGCCATGGGTGTGGCAGTGTTCTCGGGGATGATCGGCGTGACCGTGTTCGGCCTGTTCCTGACCCCGGTGTTCTTCTTCCTGATTCGCCGTTTCGTCGAGCGTCGCCAGGCCCGCAAGGCCGAACACGTTCAAGTGCTGGAGAACCATGCATGAACCTGCTCAAACCCCTGACCCCAAGCCTGCTGGCACTGGCCCTTGCGGCCTGTGCGGTAGGCCCGGACTACCAGGCCCCGGCCACCGAACCTGCGCAACTGAACAGCGACGCGCAGGCCAAGGCCTACGACCGTAGCCGCTTCGAAAGCCTGTGGTGGAAGCAGTTCGATGACCCGGTGCTGAACCAGTTGGTGCAGGCCTCGCTTGACGGCAACCGTGATTTGCGCGTGGCCTTCGCCCGTTTGAAATCGGCGCGTTCGATCCGTGAAGACGCCGAGAACGACCAGTTCCCGGTGCTCACCAGCCGCGCCAGCAGCGACATTGGCAAGGGCCAGATCCCCGGCCAGACCACGCAGCGGGTGAACAGCGAGCGCTATGACCTGGGCCTGGACATGGCCTGGGAGCTTGACCTGTTCGGCCGCATCCAGCGCCAGATCGAGGCCAGCGAAGCCCAGGAAGCGGCGGCCGCCGCCGACCTGCAGCAGTTGCAGGTGAGCCTGATCGCCGAGCTGGTCGATGCCTACGGGCAGCTACGCGGTGCCCAGTTGCGCGAGAAGATCGCCCTGGCCAACCTCAAGACCCAGCAAGAATCGCGGACCATTACCGAAACCCTGCGCGATGCCGGTGTGGGCAACGACCTGGACGTGGTGCGTGCCGATGCACGCCTGGCCGGGGTCGAGGCCACTGTGCCGCAACTGCAGGCTGAACAGGCTCGGGCGCGTCATCGCATTGCCACCCTGCTCGGCCAGCGCCCAGAGGCACTCAGCGTAGACCTGTCGCCCAAGGCCCTGCCGGCCATCGCCAAGGCGTTGCCGGTAGGCGATCCGGGCGAACTGCTGCGCCGCCGCCCGGATATCCGCAGCGCCGAACGCCAACTGGCGGCCGCCACCGCCAACGTAGGCGTAGCCACGGCAGACCTGTTCCCCCGCGTCAGCCTCAGCGGCTTCCTGGGCTTTACCGCCGCGCGTGGCTCGCAGATAGGCTCCTCGGCCGCCAATGCCTGGGCACTGGGCCCAAGCATTACCTGGGCGGCCTTCGACCTGGGCAGCGTGCGGGCCCGCCTGCGCGGCGCCAAGGCCGATGCCGAAGGGGCGCTGGCCAATTACGAGCAGCAGGTATTGCTGGCTCTGGAAGAGTCGGCCAATGCCTTCAGCGATTACGACAAGACCCAGCAGCGGCTGCTGTCGTTGATGCGCCAGAGCGACGCCAGCCGCAAGGCGGCAGAGCTGGCCTCGATCCGCTATCGCGAGGGTACGGTCGACTACCTGGTGCTGCTGGATGCCGAGCGTGAGCGGTTGAGCGCAGAAGATGCGCAGGCTCAGGGCGAAGTCGAGCTGTACCGCGGCATTGTCTCGATCTACAAGGCCCTGGGCGGCGGCTGGCAACCGGAGACTGTGGCCAGCGCACACTGATACCCCCCCGTTTCAACGACTCCTTTGGTTGGTTCCTCCCCCAACCGTTTGCCCCGCTGGCCCTGGTCTGCGGGGCTTTTTTATCGTGGATAAGCATTGGCGACGTTTTGCCGCCAAACTACAAGGGCTCGGTTGCATTTACCCCCCACCTGGCCCAAGCTCTGCCCTTCCCCCGCCACGGATCGTCCGATGCCCAGACGCAACCGCTACCTGATCGCCTTGCTGTTGTTGATCCTGGTATCGGCCCTGTTCGGCTACCTATGGCGCGACACCCCGCCAGCCGCACCGACCCTGCCGGCACACAGCTACGCCAAGGCCCTGCGCCAGGCCCACGAAGGCCAGCCCGGTGCGGCACGGGTGCTGTATCAGCAATTGCAACGTAACGACTTGCCCGCCATCCGGCGTGCGGCCCTGTACGCCGAGTTGCCCAACTACCCCTCGCCACTGGCATTGAAGCTCGCCCGCCAGGACCTGGAGCATGCCGACCCACTGGTGCGCCGAGCGGCCATTGCCGGTATCCGCCGCCTGTTACCGGCGGCGCAGCGTAGCCTGGTGCTCGGCCCGCTGCTGGACGACGACGAGCAAAGCGTGCGTTTTGCCGCCGTGGATGCCCTGCTGGGCCTCGACCCCGACGCCATCGGCCTGTATTTCGGCCCGCTGCAAGCAGCCCTCGAGCAATACCAGCAAGCGCTGGAGCAACAGCCCGAGGATGCCGATGCCCAAGTGCACCTGGCACGCCTTTATCTGCATGAAAACGACTACACCCAAGCCGCCACAGCCCTGCAACGAGCGCTGGCGGTCGCCCCCGGCAACCTTGACGCCCTGGCTACTCAGGTACGCCTGCTCGAGCGCCAGGGGCATCACGATGCCTCGCGGCAGGTGCTGGGCCAAGCCTTGGCGCTAAGCCCCGACTCGTCCTTTCTGCAGTACGAGCTAGGGCTTTGGCTGAACCGCCACGAACAGCGCGAATATGCCTTGCTGGCCCTGTCCCGCGCCGTCGAGCTGGAGCCGGACAACGCCGACTACCGCTATACCCTGGCAGTTACGCTGCACGAGCTGGGCCAACTCGACGCCGCACAGAAGCAACTGGAAACCGTGCTCAATCGCCAGCCTGCCAACCGCCGGGCGCGGGTGCTGCTGATTCAGTACTGGAAAGAGTCCGGCCAGCTGCAGAACGTCCAGGTGCTGCTGGCCGAGCTGGAGCGGCAAAACCCTGACGACCCCGTGCTGCAACAGGGTTTGTAGGTAACGACTGACTTTTGTTGAACCCTGAGTCTGTGCCCAGGGTCCAGTGGATATCAGGTCACCCTACAGGAGAGTCGTGTTGGCCAATTCATTGGCGCTGGACGAACGTGCCTTGATCCTGGCACCCCCGACGCTGGCGGCGGATACCTCGCGTCTACTCGCCTCCGCCGGCATCGATAGCCTGTGCGCGGTCGACCTGGCCAACCTGCAGGCGCGCCTGGCCGAAGGTGCAGGGTTGGCGATCATCGCCGAACAAGCGTTCAGCCAAGGCCCAAGCGCATCGCTGCAGGCGTTCATCGATCAGCAACCGAGCTGGTCGGATTTGCCTATCGTACTGGTCACCGAGGGCGCCTGGTCGGCCAGTGGCGTTAGCAACCATCCAGTGGGCAACCTGGTATTGCTGGTCGCCCCCTTTGAAAATGCCCAGCTGTTGCACATGACCCAGTCCGCCCTGCGCAATCGGCGCAGGCAGTACCTCACACGCGACCAGTTGCACGGCCTGCAGCAACGCCTGGAAACCCGACGTTCGCCGCCAGACAACGAACCCGAACACGACGAGTTCGCCCGCTACCAGGCACGCAAGATGGAAGCCATTGGCCAACTGGCCGGCGGCGTTGCCCACGACTTCAACAACCTGCTCACCAGCATCGGCGGCAGCTTTGAACTGATCGACCGACGCCTGCGACAGGGCCGTAGCGACGGTCTGGACGGGCTGCTGCGCATGGGCCGCGAGGCCGTATCACGGGCCGCCCGCCTGACCCACCGCCTGCTGGCTTTCTCGTCGCGGCAATCGCTGCACAGCCAACGCATAGACCTGCATACCCTGCTACAGACCAAACGCCTGAAAGCCTGCCTTAACCCGGCGGTATCCCTTCAGGTACACATGGCCAAAGGCCTCTGGGCCGTGGAGGCTGATGACGAGCAGCTGCACGAAGCCCTGGACAACCTGACGGCCAATGCCTGCGAGGCCATGCCCAGCGGCGGCCTTTTGCGCATCGAAGCAAGCAACCTGCACGTGACCTCTGGCCAGTTCGCCAGCGGCGCCCTGGCCAATGGCGATTACGTGCGGCTGCGTATCATCGACGACGGCCAAGGCATGGCGCAAAGCACACTGGAACATGCATTCGAGCCATTTTTCAGCACCAAGGCGATAGGCCAAGGCATCGGTCTTGGCCTATCGATGGTGTACGGTTTCTGCAAACAGTCTCATGGGCATGTGACCCTGCACAGCCAGACCGGCCAGGGTACCCGGGTAGACCTTTACCTGCCGCGTCATACCGGCCCGGCGAGGCAATCGGGCCAGCCGGTGCAACCTGCGTACCCTGACGGCGGCCGACATGTACTGGTCGTCGAGGACGACCCGCATGTGCGCCAGTTGCTGTGCCAAGCGCTGCGCGATGACGGCTTCACCTGCCACAGCGCCGCCAACGGCAACGAGGGGCTGAAGATGCTGCGCTCGGCGCAAACGGTAAATTTACTGATCAGCGATGTCGGCTTACCCGGTATGAACGGCCGGCAACTGGCCGAGATAGCCCGCACACTGCGCCCCCAGCTGCCGGTGCTGTTCATCACTGGGTACGCGGAAACGGCCATGGCCCGAGCCGGCTTTCTGGGGGCAGGCATGCACTTGATCTGCAAGCCGTTCGAGCTGAAGCAGCTGCAAGCACAAGTGACGCAGATTCTTGGCAAGCCGTGATGCCCACTATGCATCAAGCATGCGCAGTGCGTTGTCAGCAAGCTCTGCCAGCAGGAACGGCTTGTTCATCAATGCGGTGCCTGGTTGATCAAGCAATTGCGCTTCGATGGGCTGGTCCGCATAACCGGTGATGAACAGGATTTTCTGTTGCGCAATCTGCATGCGCATGGCCCTGGCCACTTGCCGGCCACTGAAGCCACCTGGCAAGCCGATGTCGGTGATCACCAGGTCGAAGGGGCCATCATGGCGGAAGCGCGCCAGGGCAGTATTCGCATCGCCTGCTACCGTCACGTTGAAACCACGCTCGGCCAGGTATTCATGCATGACCACGCGCAAATTCACTTCGTCATCCACCAGCAGCAGACGTTCGCCCCGGGCCATACGCTGCGACGGCGGCACAGGCTTGGGCTCTTCCGGGACCGGGTCATGACACCTTGGAAAAAGCATGGAAACTTTGGTGCCCTGCTCCGGGGCAGACTCGATCCAGACATACCCTCCCGATCGGCTGACGAAACCATACACGGTCGATAACCCTAATCCGGCTCCCCGACCGATGGGTTTGGTGGTGAAGAACGGTTCAAAGGCCCTGGCGATGTCCGCTACCGACATTCCAAGGCCGTCATCCTCGACATCCAACGCTACATAATCGCCAGGTGGCAGGCCACATGCATCCGTGAATGGGGCGGTCAACCGCTTGTTGACAGTACGCAGCGTAACATTGCCCTGCGTCAGGCATGCTTCCCGGGCGTTGGTACAAAGGTTGATCAAGGCACCTTCAAGCTCACTAACGTCCAGGTCTACCGCCCATGCCACTACATCCAGCTGCCAGTGCAAGCCGACCTCCGCGCCCAACGTCTTCAGCAGTAATGGCTCACAAAGGCGCAGTTGCCGATTCAAGTCCAGCGGCCGCTTGGCCAAGGGTTGTTGGCTAGACAACGCCAGCAAGCGGCGGGTCAGTTCCATGGCGCGCTGCACCGACTCGCGGGCTACTTCCACGTAGGCCTCCACCCGCTCCAGGCGCCCCTCCTGCAGGCGCCGTTGCAACAACTCAAGACTGCCGCCAACACCGGACAGCAGGTTATTCATTTCGTGGCCCACGCCCCCCGCCAATTGGCCGACCACCTGCATACGCTCGCTGTTGCGAATCAGCGCCTTGGACTGCCGTACAGCCTCTTCACGGTCTGCGGTGATGTCCCGGCCAACCGCCGTCAGCAGCCTGCCATCAAACCGCGCGCTCCAGCGAAACCAGTGGTAATGACCATCACGGTGCCGCAGGCGGGTCTCGATCTGTTCCGGGTTGATGCCTTGCAGCAGCCCCGACACTGCCAGCTGCACGTCGGTGCGATCTGCCGGGTGTACCAGTTCCAGCACCGGCATATCCTGCACCTGCTCTTGGGTCCAGCCCAGAATACGGTACCAGGCCGGGTTCACGGCACGCAGTTTCAGTTCCGCAGTCACCGTCATCATCGCGTCGCGCGACAGTTGCCAGAACTGTTCGCGCTCAGCAACATAGCGTTCGGCCTGCTGCTCGAACCCCAGCGCCTGCGCGCGCCAATGGCGGTGCGCCTCGACACTGGCCGTGGTTTCAATCACCGTATGCAGAAAACCCGCCACATTGCCCAGCTCATCATGCAACGGTGCAAAACCGAACGCGCACCATATCGGCTCCTCGTCCGCGACGCCGGGAATACTCAGGGGGGGATCCTCGACAAAACTCGAGCGCCCCTCCAGCGCCTGGAACACCTGGGGTCCCACTGCCGGCCAGACATCGTGCCACAGCCTGTCGAACGCTGTACCCAAGGCGTCCGGCACGGCCCGCAGCGCCCTGTAGCCTTCGTTGTGCAGCACACAAAGGTCAGCCCCCCAGACCACGGCACAAGGGAACGGTGACAAATGCATCATGTCGACGGCAATACGCAACGAAGCCGGCCAGCGCGGCAATGGCCCGAGCGAAGTACGCCCCCAGTCGAAACGTGCAATCCGCTGCGCCATCAAATCGACCGGTTGGGAAACAGGCGGCTGCGGCATGGCCGGCTGCGAAGGCCCGCGTGGCGTACTGTTTGCGACCAATATCGTGACTCCAGCAATGCTCCGGGTTGGCCACGGTGCTGCCTGAACAGACAGGCTCACCCATGGAATCTGTTCACGTTAGCACAGCACGCACCACTTACCATGGCGCACTTGCAGGGGGCAGCTATGCTGATTAGGTTTTCCCTTGGGCCAGGGAGCATCGGCTATCCAGGCTGCAGAAAGGAGCACGGTCATGAGCAAGAAAATGCTGGTGGTGCTGACCAACACAGCCAAATACCCAACCCTCAAGCGGGCGACCGGGTTGTGGCTGGGTGAGGCCGTGCACTTTGTCGAGAAGGTCGATGCGGCCGGCTATACGGTGGACTATGTCAGCCCACAGGGCGGTTACGTGCCCATCGACCCGCACAGCCTGCAGATGGCGCCAGACTTGGACTGGCAATGGTATGACGACAAACGCTTCATGACACGCTTGGGCACCACCTTGAGCCCCGGGCAGGTGAAGGCCGACGATTACAGCGTCATCTATTACACCGGTGGGCATGGAGTGATGTACGACTTTCCCGACAATCAGCCGCTGCAAGAGTTGGCGCGCAAACTCTACGAAAATGGAGGCATCATCGCGGCGGTCTGCCATGGTGTAGTTGGCCTGCTCAATATCAAACTGAGCGACAACAGCCTATTGCTGAAACACCGTCAGGTCACCGGCTTTTCCAACACCGAAGAAAAGCTGGCCGAACTGGATAAGGTGGTTCCCTTTCTGACCGAAAACGAGATGGTTGGCCGCGGCGGCGTTTACAGCAAGCATGATGATCCGTGGATGCCACACGTGGTCGAAGATGGTCGATTGATCACTGGGCAGAACCCGGCCTCGACCGCCTTGCTCGCCGAACACGTGCTGGCGCAACTCAAGCCGGCCAAAGCCTGACATCAACCTTGTAGTTTTCCTCTGCCGCACACTGCAAAAGGACTACAGCCGATCGGTCATTGAGTGCATAGGCTCAGGGTTCAGTTGTTCACCACGAACAGCCTCGGCCCGGAGAGCGATTGCCCTATGTTGAAAATCCTGAACGCAGGATACCGCCTGCGAGAGCTGCTACTGCTCTCCACGGTGGGCCTCGTGCCTGTGATCTCCGGTTTGCTGGTAATGGTTGTTCAACTGGAAATGAAACTTGCGGAAAATGCCGCCATCTCCGTTCAGGAGGCAGTGTTCAGCATTGACCAGGCGCTGAACCGGATGCATGAAGCTGCCCAGCGTGCCTTGCCGCTCGCAGGCAAGCCTTGCGACAGGGTCAGGAGCGCATTACAGGAGCAAGTTGTGAGCCGCTCCATGATCAGATCGCTGACCTTGGTAGAAGGTAATGAAGCCTCCTGCAGCAGTACTTCAGATTCTCTGGAATACCTATCGTCCTTTGCCGGATCCGGCCAGCAGGTCGAGTTGTCCTATGGGCAACCCGACAAGCGCCGCAAGCTGCTGGTCAACTATTACTTGCAGGGGAATCATGGCGGGGTGATCGTGACCGCCTATGCCATTTCGCTACGCAACGAACTGGACGCTTTTCAGGATGGGCTGACACTGCTGCTGGAGTTCGACGACCGCTACATCTGGAGCAAAGGCGATAGTCGAGACCCACAGCGCCCTTCGCAGTCCGAGTTTTTTGCGAGCGCGCTGTCGAGCAAGTATGGGTATAGGGTCAAAGGCGGTTACGCCGAAGGCTTCACCGCCCAGGAAATACAGCAGTCAATGGTGCAGATCTTTCCCTCACTGATGCTGGTAGGGATCGTGACCGGCTCGATCGTGTATCTGGGCCTGTACAGGGCGAGCGCCCACAGGCGTGAGGCGACCACCAAGCATGCATGATGGCGGCGCCCCTCAGGTCGGATCAGTCAGTGCTCAGCACACCACGGCGCACCTGGTCCCGCTCGATGGATTCGAACAGCGCCTTGAAGTTGCCTTCACCAAAGCCATCATCACCCTTGCGCTGGATGAACTCGAAGAACACCGGACCAAGCAGGGTTTCCGAGAAGATCTGCAGCAGCAGGCGCTTGTCTTCAGGTTGCGAGGCGCCATCGAGCAGGATGCCTCGCGCTTGCAGCTGATCCACCGGCTCGCCGTGGCCAGGCAGGCGCTCTTCGAGCATTTCGTAATAGGTCTGCGGTGGCGCCGTCATGAAGCGCATGCCAAAGCCCTTCAGCGCGTCCCAGGTCTTGAGCAAGTCGTCGGTGAGGAAGGCTACGTGCTGGATGCCTTCACCGTTGAACTGCATCAGGAACTCTTCGATCTGCCCGGCACCCTTGGACGACTCTTCGTTGAGCGGGATGCGGATCATGCCATCGGGCGCAGTCATGGCCTTGGAGGTCAGGCCGGTGTACTCACCCTTGATATCGAAATAGCGGATCTCACGGAAGTTGAACAGTTTCTCGTAGAAGCCGGCCCAGTAAGCCATGCGCCCGCGGTAAACGTTATGGGTGAGGTGGTCGATGATTTTCAGGCCGGCACCTACCGGGTTGCGATCCACGCCTTCGATAAAGTTGAAGTCGATGTCGTAGATCGAACTGCCTTCGTCGAAGCGGTCGATCAGGTACAACGGCGCACCGCCAATGCCTTTGATTGCCGGCAGGCGCAACTCCATCGGGCCGGTTTCGATTTCTACCGGCTGGGCACCCAGCTCCAGGGCGCGGGCATAGGCTTCATGGGCATTGCGCACGCGGAACGCCATGCCGCACACAGAAGGGCCGTGTTCCGCCGCGAAGTACGAGGCGATGCTCTTGGGTTCGTTGTTCAGGATCAGGTTGATGCCACCCTGGCGATACAGGTGCACATCCTTGGAGCGGTGGGTAGCCACCTTGGTGAAACCGAGTATCTGGAAGACCGGCTCGAGTACGCCAGGCGTAGGCGAAGCCAGCTCAATGAACTCGAAGCCCATCAGGCCCATTGGATTGTCGAAGATATCAGCCATGTTCGTGTCCTCATCTGCAGCGAAAAATTATTGATTGCGTGGGATGTGGAACAGAAACGGCGGTGAGCACGGGATGCCCCGCACGCTGCGGGCGAGGAAGTCACCTATGATCAGCTTGAACCCATGGTATGTCATATGGACCCATTCTCGGCGGGCTTGATCCTTCGGAGCTGAAGGACCTTATTGTTGTATTCGTAAACGGATTCTACATTGCGTAAAATGGTTTGTCGCGTTTTAGTTGGTCCTGAGCGCCGACAAACGGCTATTCTCTCGTTATCTCTCATCGTAGCCAGGTCAGCATGCCCCTTACCGTAAAACGCCGCGCCGCATTCAGCTGGCGTACCCTGTTGCCCTGGGGCGTCGGTGTGCTGCCAGTGGTGTGCGGCCTGGCCATCATGAACTGGCAGGTCGAGCGCGAGATGCAGGCCAGCAGCCAGGCCACCACCCGCCAGACGGTGGAGCACGTCGAGCGCATCCTCGACAACTTGTCCAGTGCTGCCAATGCATTGCTGCCCCTGGCTGGCAGCCCCTGCGATCAGACCCAGCTTACGCTGCGTGCCCAGGTGACCCGCAACGCCTTCGTGCGCTCGACCAACCTGTTCAGGCACAACAACCTGTATTGCACCTCGCTGTTCGGCGAGTTCGACGAACCGGTCAACGCCACCGACTATACCGACGGCAAACTGTGGCTGATGGACGGCAACTCGGTCACCCCGGGGCACGCGCTGCTGGTGTACCGTGCCAGCGAGGGCGACAAAGGGGCAATCACCACGGTGGATGGCGACCACCTGCTAACGGCACTGCGCCTGATCGGCCCTGACGAAGACTTGCAAATCCGCGTGGGCGATGCCTGGATGGGCAAGGACGGTGTCGTGCACAAAGGCGTACCACCTGCCGCCGCCAGCGCCAACGTACTGCTGGGTTCGACCCGTTACCCGTTCAGCGTGCAGGGCGGCTACAGCACCGGCAAACAGGGCCAGCTGTTACGCAGCCACTACCCTGCCCTTATCAGCTTGCTGCTGGTGCTGGGTGCCGTGGCGGCGCTGGTATGCCGCTGGCAGATTCGCCGGGCCACCTCACCCCGCGCCGAGCTGGACCGCGCGCTGCAGGCCGACGAATTTCTGCCGTATTTCCAGCCTGTGGTGCGCAAAGGCGACTACCGCTGGGCCGGCGCCGAAGTGCTGATGCGCTGGAACCACCCGCGCGAGGGCCTGGTAAGGCCCGACCTGTTCATCCCTTATGCCGAGCACAGCGGGCAGATCGTCGCCATGACCCGGGCGCTGATGATGCATACCGCGCAAAGCCTGGCACCCTATGCCGGGCTGCTGGAGGACGGGTTCCATATCGGTGTCAACATCACCGCCGATCATTGCCGCGACCTCAGCCTGCTGGACGACTGCCGCACCTTCCTGCAGCACTTTCCGCCGGGCCGGGTGGTGCTGACCCTGGAACTGACCGAGCGCAAACTCATCGAGCCTACCCCGGTGACCCTGGAACTGTTCGAAAAGCTCCACGCCATGGGCGTGATGATTGCGCTCGACGACTTCGGCACCGGCCAGTCGAGCCTCAACTACCTGCGCCAGTTCCAGGTCGACTACCTGAAGATCGACCAGAGCTTTGTCGCCATGATCGGCGGCGATGCGCTGTCCGTGCACATTCTGGAAAGCATCATCGACCTGTCGGCCAAGCTGGGCCTGGGTATCGTGGCCGAAGGTGTGGAAACGAACACCCAGCGCGACTACCTGGCCTGCCATGGGGTGGACTTCCAGCAGGGCTACCTGTTTGCCAGGCCCATGCCGGCCGCCCAGTTCCTGGAGGCACTGGCCACACGCCCGGGCGCTGCGCAGTTGCCGCAACGCGCGGCCCCTGAGATCATGCGCGGCTGATCCACCCGCTCAACTCCCCTATTCGAGGCACTCGTGTCAAAAGGCATCGTTTCATCGGTCATGGCGTCCTGTCTGTTCGCTGTGATGTACTTCTATACCTCGCTGCTCACGCCACTGGATGGCGAAGAGATCTTTGGCTGGCGCACCCTGCTGACGCTGCCCTGCCTCACCTTGTTCATGCTGGTCTCGAAAGACTGGAAACGGGTGGGCGAGCTGCTGGCCCGGGTAAAGCGCACGCCTGTGCTGTTGCTGGGCATGGTCGGCACGTCGTGGCTGATGGGCGTACAGTTGTGGCTGTTCCTCTGGGCACCCTTGCATGGGCGCAGCCTGGAAGTGTCGATGGGCTATTTCCTGCTGCCACTGGCCATGGTTCTTACCGGGCGGCTGGTGTACGGCGAGCGCCTGTCACGCCTGCAAAAGGTGGCCGTGGCTTGTGCCGCACTGGGCGTGGGCCACGAGCTGTACCAAAACGGCAGTTTTGCCTGGGAAACCCTGTTGGTGACGATCGGCTACCCGATCTATTTCGTGCTGCGCCGACGCTGCCGCACCGACCACCTGGGCGGCCTGTGGTGCGACATGTGCCTGCTGCTACCGTGGGCGTTGTACTTCGTTATCCAGGGCCCGCTTTCCAGCGCTGACCTGCAAACCCACCCTGGGCTGTATGCGTTGATCCCGATCCTTGGGGCGATCAGCGCCTCGGCCCTGATCGCCTACGTGCTGGCCAGCCGCATGCTGCCATTCAGCCTGTTCGGCCTGCTCAGCTACGTCGAGCCCGTACTGCTGGTGGGCGTGGCATTGCTGCTGGGCGAAACCATCGGCCCGGATCAGTGGCTGACCTACCTGCCGATCTGGGCCGCAGTGCTGGTGCTGGTGCTCGAGGGTTTCAAGCACCTGCTGCGTCAACGTCGCCGTTCGGTGTAAGCCGAACCTGGCGCACCCGCCGCTCTTCCACCGCCTCCACGGTCAGCGTCCAGCCATTCCAGGCCAGGCGGTCACCCACCATCGGCAGGCGGTCGAGCAGGCTCATCACCAAGCCCGCGAGGGTCTGGTAATCCTCGGTAGCACGGGCACTGAAGCCGGTACGCGCCTGGACCTGGCTCAGGTTCAGTGCACCACTGACCACGAAGCCCTCGCCCTCCTGGACGATGCCGGGGCCTTCAACCTCGCTGGCATCCGGCAGTTCACCGGCAATCGACTCAAGGATGTCGGTCATGGTCAGCAGGCCGGTGAAGTCACCGAACTCGTTGACCACGAAGGCGATGTGAGTCGACTGGCCTCGCATCTGCTCCAGGGCGTTGAGAATGCTGAAGCTCTCCAGCAGGTTCAGCGGCACACGCGCCATGCCTTCCAGGTCCGGCTGGCTGCCCGACAGCAGCTCCTTGAGCAGTTCCTTCTTGTGCACGAAGCCCAGAGGATCGTCGACACGGCCATTGCGGATCAGCGGCAGGCGCGAGTACGGCGAGTTGGCCAGGGCCTGGGTAATGGCGTCGGCCGGTTGCGCCAGGTCGATCATGTCGACCTCGGTGCGGGCGGTCATCACCGTACGGATAGGCCGCTCGGCCAGGTTCAGCACGCCACTGATCATCACCCGCTCACGCCGGTCGAACAGCACCTGCTCCTCACCACCCTCGACCAGGTCGGCGATTTCCTCACCCACTTCGTCCGCCTCGACACGGCGGCCACCCAGCAGGCGCAGCACGGCATGGGCAGTGCGTTCACGCAACGGCCGGTGCTGCTGCAAGCTGCGCTTGCGGCGGGCACGGGCCAGCTGGTTGAACAGCTCGATAAGGATCGAGAAGCCGATGGCCGCGTACAGGTAGCCTTTCGGGATATGGAAGCCCAAGCCTTCGGCGGTCAGGCTGAAACCGATCATCATCAGGAAGCCCAGGCACAGCATGATTACCGTGGGGTGGGCGTTGACGAAGCGGGTCAGCGGTTTGCTGGCAACGATCATGATACCGATCGAGAAGATCACCGCGATCATCATTACCGACAGATGTTCGACCATGCCCACCGCGGTAATGACCGCGTCCAGCGAGAACACCGCGTCAAGCACCACGATCTGCGCAACGATCGGCCAGAACGCCGCATGACGTACCGCCCCACTGGCCTGGGTTACATGGCCCTCAAGGCGTTCATGCAGTTCCATGGTGGCCTTGAACAGCAGGAACACACCACCAAACAGCATGATCAGGTCACGGCCGGAGAAGCTCTTTTCGAACACTTCGAACAGTGGCGCGGTGAGGGTGACCATCCACGAGATACTCGCCAACAAGCCCAGTCGCATGATCAAGGCCAGGCTCAGGCCAATCACCCGCGCACGGTCACGCTGATGCGGCGGCAGCTTGTCTGCCAGGATGGCGATGAACACCAGGTTGTCGATACCCAGCACCAGCTCAAGGACGATAAGCGTCAACAGGCCTAGCCAGGCCGTGGGATCGGCTAGCCATTCCATTAGCGGGTACTCACCGGGGAAGCGTCACGAGGACGGGGGAAGGATGGCCAGAACGGCCGAAAACTGGGGGGCTCCGCGAAGGTGCTCATATAGACCTTGTTAAAAAATTGGGAAAATGATCGTACAAGCAGCGCTGGTTTCTGTGATAGCGCAAAACTATTACAAAACCTGTATCAGTTGTGAGGCGGTATTTGGGGGTACTTTTCTTCAATACCCTCGACAGCCAACGGCTGAAAATCACGGTTCCTTCCAGCCACCGGATCTTTCTCATGAGCCTGTCCCTGTCCATGGCCGCCTTCGCACTGGCGGCGTCGATTTCCCCCGGCCCGGTCAACATCGTTGCCCTGAGCAGCGGGGCCAACCATGGCTTACGCGCCAGCCTGGCGCATGTGGCCGGCGCCACGCTGGGCTTCTGCCTGTTGCTGGTGCTGGTCGGGCTGGGCCTGCATCAACTCCTGCTACGCTGGTCGCTACTGGGCATGCTGCTGCACTGGGGCGGGGTCGCGTTTCTGCTGTACATGGCGTGGAAGCTGGCCAGCGACAACGGCCGGCTGACCAATACACACTCGACAACAGCGCCTTCAGCCTGGCACGGCGTGGCGATGCAATGGTTGAATCCCAAGGCTTGGCTGGCAGCAGTGGCCGGGGTCGGCGCTTACACGGGGGGTGAGCAGCACCTGCTGTGGCTCTTTGCCTGGATATATGGCCCGATCTGTTTTGTTTCGGTCGCGTGTTGGGCATGGGCCGGGAGCATGATTCGCCAGTATCTGGGCAACCCACGGCACGTGCGCTTGCTCAATCGAGGGTTGGCGGTATTGCTGGTGGGCAGTGCGGTCTACCTGGTTATCTGACGCCAGCGGCATCGCGGTAATGCCCCGGTGTCGCCGCCAGGTGCTGCTTGAATGCCCGCTGCAGGTGCGCCTGGTCGGCAAACCCGGCCTCCTGCGCAACCTCGGCAATCGCGCGGCCTTGGCGCAGCTGCGCCCTGGCCAGCTGTACGCGCTGATCGAGCAGGTAGCCATGCGGCGTCAGCCCGAAGCGTTGGCCAAAAGCACGAATCAGGTAGGAACGTGACAGGCCGCAGGCGGTGCAGATGTCTTCCAGGCTCAGCGGATCGCTACGATGGGCACGTATGAAGGCTGCCGCCGCGTCCAGCCGTGGGTTACCTGCTTCACCCGTGCCAGTTTCACCCGAGAGAAAGCCCGGCAATGCACTAAACAGGGTCGCCAGGCGCGCCTCCCTGTCAGGCACGCTGGCGTCGAACAGGTCGGCAAAGGCCTGCATCAAACGTTGGTACAACGCAGGCGAGCTACTCCAGGTTTGCGTCGGCAAGGTGAAACCCAACGCCTGTAGCCAGGGCAAGTCGACGAACAGCATCAGGTAGGACCAAGGCTCGCGATCGATGGGGTTGCAGGTATGCACCACGCCCGGGTTCATCAGCACCGTGGTGCCGGCCCCCACCTCAATGCGCAGGCCCCCGTTCAGGTAAGTGCTGCGCCCACCGGTGATCACCCCGATGGAAAAGCTCTCGTGGGAGTGTGCGGCATAACACACCTGCCGCCCGTCCCCTACCCGCCGGGCTTCGACAAAGGGCAACGCAGGGTCACGCCAGAACCGTGATACCTCGATCATCCCCTCGCCCACACGTTGCTCAGATCCCCCCGATACTACACGGTTATCGCGCAAACAGATCGAGCGTGCGTTCCACTTCACCAATATCGATCCTGAAACCATCGCCCTCCGGTATGCCCACCACAAAGCCGAACTGCTGGTGGTCGCGGTCCGTCAGGTATTTGTAGTAGCTGACGAACCGGTTAGGCGGCTGCAAGGTCAGCAGGCTACCGCCAGGCTGCAGCACATTCACACCATGCACCAGTTGGCTACCCTCTACGCCAATGACCACTTTTGCCCCGGCACAGGCTGCGACAATGCTCGGCACGTCAGACTTGAGCGGGTTGACCACGCGAAAACCACGCGTAACCCGCAAGTGTTCGGCAAGCTCCAGCTCATTACGCAGCAGACGCAGGTCGCCGTCACCGCCCCGCAGCAGGAACACACCCGGGTGTGGGGCATGCGGCACATGCGACAGCAGCTTGTCCCCCATGGCCCGGTAGCGGGCGTGCCGGCTGCGGTTGTTGCTCTGGTCGTCGAACAGCACCAGCTCACGGAAAAACGCACTGCGCAAGCGCAGCGGCTTCATATCCAGCCAGTCTTCATAGGCGGGCGCCTGGGTAAACAACGGGTACTTGGCAGAGGGTGCGGTGGTCACCGGGACGCCCTCGTTGCAAGCCAGCGCATAGGTCGGGCAATCTTCCATCAGCCAGGTACCGAACCAGGAATTGCCGTTTTGCGTGCAATAAATGGCTGCCCGGTCAATTTCGTTGTCCACGATGATGCCCGGAAAGGTGCTGGGTTTGAGTGACAACCAATGGCTGGCCTTGCCCTTGTACAACGCACCATCGACCAACCACACATTCTTGATCAGGTAGCCCCGGGTTGGCCCTTGCAGCGTACTGATGCCGCCCTCCATGGTGCGCGCAGGGTGTACGTAGGGGTAAAAACGCTTGCCCTCCCAGCCCGTCACCCGCTCCAGCTGGCCGGGCAGGTAGATGGCTGGTGGCGACACCGTGGTCTCGCCCGGCGCAATGTCCCAGCTCTTGGCAGCCACACTCTTGAGGTCGATGGCCGTGTTCTTGCCCAGGCGCTTGCGGGCCATGTAGCGGTAGGCAGCCAGTGTCCAGGTGTGCTGCCTGGCTGCGAGCGATGCACTGAACTGCGAGATGTCGCTTCCCATGAAGCGTCCTCCCTTGGTAACGAAATGAGAAACCGGGCGCATCGCGCCCTCTCTACGCATCCCTGGCTAACACTCAGTTGGACATCACCCTTTCCATCGCGGGAGGGGATTGCAGGTTGGCATACCGGCTGCGCAGCGCTTCCACGAACGGTTCGCCTGCGCCGTTGCCGCCATACAGGTAAATCTTGTGCAGCCCGCCAAACACCATTTCGTGGTAGCGGCTGGCAAATTCTTCTTCACTCGGCCCCTCGGGCAACCCCAGGTGCAACGTGAGCTTGTCGCCTTCGACCGCGAACATCGGCGTGTCCCACAAAAACTTCGCCGCGCCGGCCTTGGGCAAGCGAACGAACAGGTAGGCATGGTTGCCCAACGAGTCGATATCGCCGCCACGCCGGCGCTTCCACTTCAACAGCCCGTCATCTGGCCGCGCCAGGCACAGGCCAATGTCGTAATAATCGAAGCCCTGTTCCAAGGCCCACTCAAGGGCCATGAACGTGGTGATGGAGTTCACCTCACGTAGCTTCTTGGCATCGGAAAACACCGCTTCGCAATAGCCAAAGCGCAAGGTGCTCCAGTAGCGTTTGCCGCCGCGCACCACTTCGCACCCCAAGTGGCAGCCGATTACCTCATCGCCCAAGGTAATCAGGTCGAGCCGGCCAACGCTCTTGGCAATCCGGAACACTTCGTCCGTGGGGAACTGTGCCGCATGAATGCCTTGCCTGGCCGTGGCATAGGGGCGCAGCAGGTCCCGGTCAGCCATGGCGATCTCGTCGTCCGAGAGGGTTTTACGCATCTGGTAAAGCGGGCGGTTCTTGCGGATGCTGCGGCGCAGTTCGCTGTCGTAGCGGGCCGTGATGTCTTCCAGCGGGCGCCCCAGCGGAACCACGGCGCTCAGGTAATGTGGCACCGACAACGCGCCCGACGTCGGCATTTCGCTGATCACCACAACATGGTTGGCCGCCGCAGTCGCGCTTGCACCCTCCACGACCGATGCGCTGCCCTGGCCCTTGCCGCCAATCAGCAGTTTGGCCATTTCCCGTTGCTGCTTGCGCCCTATGTAGAGGATTTCGTACGGGCTTTCCTCCTGCATCCGAAACCTGGCAACTTCCCAACGCCAGAAACAGGCACGCGCCAACACTTCACGCACCTTGCTGGCCAGCAGCCTCATTTCGTAGCGCATGGAGGGCGACAGGAATTTTCGCGCCACAGCCGTCAAGGTCTCTTTCATTTCTTCTTCGACGTCCTTTGAAGTGCTCTATGGTCTATCGGAAAAAGAGAAAAAATCAGCAAAAACACCTAACGTCTTGATTTTTATAGTATGGACTTAAACTTCTTTATCACATTCAGTAACAATTTAAGATGCCTGCAAACGCTTTGGCAAGCGGCTCCCCGCTAACTTTAGATCAAGTTTAATGGCGTCAAAATTCCTGCATGAAGTGCATACCCAACAAGTACTTTGCTATAACCGTGCCCGGCGCGGGCCGCTGCAATTATCACTTCGCTATCAATTGATAACCCTTGATGCCGTCTTTGCATAACAGCCCTGGAACCCTACGTTGACCTGTCGACAAGCACGAGGGGCCATGTTGAGCCAGACTGGTGTTTTTTCGGCAGCCGGTGCATGCTCGCAGCTGAAGCGATTCACCCGGCTTGAAAACCGCCCTGCCAAGTGAGGTGCAGTACCCATGGACCGTCTGCTCGATTCACTCTTCCCCAACGCCGAAAGCATCCCCCAAATCTGGCGCCTGGAAGCCCCCCTGGAACAACGTGATTACCTGGTGAACGGCGAGCTCAGGCGCTGGGACGGCCCCCTGGCCACGGTACGCAGCCCGATCTGGCTCAAGGAAGGCGGCGAAGAACGCCAAGTGGTGCTTGGCAGCGCCCCACTGCTTGATGCCGACACCGCCCTTACCGCGCTCGACGCTGCCGTTCAGGCCTACGACAAGGGCCGCGGTGCCTGGCCGAACATGCGTGTGGCCGAGCGTATCCAGCACGTCGAAACCTTCCTGGCACGCATGCGCGAGCAGCGCCAGGCTGTGGTCAAGTTGCTGATGTGGGAGATCGGTAAAAACCTAAAGGACTCGGAAAAGGAATTCGACCGCACCTGCGACTACATCGTCGACACCATCAACGCCCTCAAGGACCTCGACCGCCGCTCCAGCCGCTTCGAGCTTGAACAAGGCACGCTGGGCCAGATCCGACGGGCGCCGCTGGGTGTCGCCTTGTGCATGGGCCCCTACAACTACCCGCTCAACGAAACCTTCACCACGCTGATCCCCGCGCTGATCATGGGCAATACCGTGGTGTTCAAGCCCGCCAAGTTCGGTGTGCTGTTGATCCGCCCGCTGCTCGAAGCCTTCCGTGACAGCTTCCCGCCCGGGGTGATCAACGTCATCTATGGTCGAGGCCGGGAAACCGTCAGCGCGCTGATGGCCAGCGGCAACGTCGATGTGTTCGCCTTCATCGGTACGCATAAGGCCGCCAGCGACCTGAAAAAGCTGCACCCACGCCCTCACCGCCTGCGCGCCGCACTGGGGCTGGATGCCAAGAACCCGGGTATCGTGCTACCGCAGGTCGACCTCGACAACGCCGTCGAAGAGGCGGTGACCGGTGCGCTGTCGTTCAACGGCCAGCGCTGCACGGCACTGAAAATCCTGTTTGTCCACGAGGATGTGGTCGACGCCTTCCTCGACAAGTTCCAGCGCAAACTGGCCGCGCTCAAACCTGGCATGCCGTGGGAGCCCGGTGTAGCACTGACACCGCTGCCCGAGCCTGGCAAGGTCGACTACCTCGACTCCTTGGTCGCCGATGCCACGGCCAAGGGCGCACGCGTGCTCAACGAAGGTGGCGGGCAGAGCCGCGGCTCATTCTTCTACCCCGCCTTGCTGTACCCGGTTAACCACGAAATGCGCATATACCATGAAGAGCAATTCGGCCCCCTGGTGCCTGTAGTGCCCTACCGCGACCTGCAAACCGTGATCGACTACGTACTGGACTCCGATTACGGCCAGCAACTGAGCCTGTTCGGCAACGACCCGGCTACCATCGGCAGCCTGGTCGACACCTTCGCCAACCAGGTCGGGCGCATCAACATCAACGCCCAGTGCCAACGTGGCCCGGACACCTACCCGTTCAACGGACGCAAGAACAGCGCCGAAGGCACCCTGTCGGTGCATGACGCCTTGCGTGTGTTCTCCATCCGCACACTGGTCGCCACCCGCTTCCAGGAGGCCAACAAGGCGCTGATCAGCGAAATCATCCGCAACCGCCAGTCGAGCTTCCTGACCACCGACTACATCTTCTGACGGCCGCGCTTATAGGAAATCGATCTAGCGCCCTTGTCGATTTTCCACCGGTGCAAACGACTCTAAGCAACAGGGCGCCCTCCGGCGCCCACTGCGAAGGAGAGTCGAACATGGCAGCCAAACCCATCCCCGAAGGCCAGCACAGCATTACCCCGTACTTGGCCATCAACGACGCCGCCAAGGCCATCGAGTTCTACAAGCAGGCCTTTGGTGCGGTCGAGATGTTCCGCCTCGATGCGCCAGGTGGCCGTGTGGGCCATGCCGAGCTGAAAATCGGTGATTCGTCACTGATGCTGGGCGACCCCTGCGACATGGAGGGCGGCCTCACCGCCAGCCAGAAACTCAGCGGCGCAGGCGTGGGCCTGCACCTGTATGTCGAGGACTGCGACAAGGTCTACGACCAAGCATTGGCGGCCGGCGGCACCCAGTTGCATCCGTTGACGGACCAGTTCTACGGCGACCGCAGCGGCACCCTGAAAGACCCGTTCGGCAATATCTGGTTCGTCTCCACCCACAAGGAGGACCTCACCCCGGACGAAATTCGTGCCCGCGCCGCGAAGATGTTTGGCGGCAACTGAGCGGCAAGTTGAAAGCGGCGCGACTTTGCTTGAAGCTTGAGGCTCGTAGCTCGGAGCTGCTTCATGCGAATCATCGACAAATCCGCCGCACAGGTGCGCAGCCTGACCCCCGCCGAAGAAGACCTGCTGGTCGGCTTTGCCACCGGCAGCCTCGGCGGCCCACGCCTGCTGCAGGCCAACCAGCTGCTGATGAAAGTGCGCAATGCAAACCAGTGGCTGGCCTGTGACTGCCGCAGCGACGCCTTGCCGGTGCTCAATGTCACCCTCAACGGCAGCACCGGCACGCTGTTTCTCAAAAACAACCCGGGCACGGCAGAACACACACCCGGCTGCCCGTTCACCAAGGACGAGCGTGAGGCCGACGAGCGTGAAAACGACCCTGCCCCCCCTGCAGCCTGGCTGCCGCCCGACACGCCACTGCGCCTGATCGGCGACTTTCGCAGCGCCACCAGCAGTGCCAGCGGCGATAGCAACGACCGCCGCGAACAACAGCGCCTGCTGTCACTGCTGCTGACCTGGATCGAAACCAGCGGCCTCAATCTTTACGCCACCCACCTGAAAAAGGACCTGACCACCCAGTTTGCTGAATTGCGCAGCGTGGCCAGCCGCTACCCGCTGCTGGAGCGGGTGCCCGCCAGCAATTACCTGGAAACCCGCCTGGACATGAAGCACATGATGATGCTCAAGTCCCGACTTCGCGAAGCCACGGTGTTCGGTAACCACCGCCGCCACGGCTTGCTGCTGGACTGTGTCGACCAGATCAAAGGGCGCAAGCTGTTCAACAACCGCAGTGAAGATGGTTTCGACTTCCAGGGGCACCACCTGTATTGGGGCGGTAGCCGTACCACCGGGCCATTACTGGCGCTGATGATCTACTCACCCACCAGCGCCGGTAGCCATTTCTATGAGCTGATCCATGTGGCCAGCGTACCGGTGCTGTCCCGTGCCCACTTGTTCCCTGTGTATCGCGATGAAGAGCGTGAGCCGCTCAAGGCGCTGGTGTCGTTGATTGACTGGATGGCCAGCAAAGGTGTGAAAGTGCAAATGCGCCGGCCGGTCATCGGCGGGCAGGTCATGGATGAACTGGTGCTGACCTCGGACCAGGACCGCGTGCTGTCGGTGTCATTGCTGGAGCAGCCGATCGGGCCCGAGCCAGATGCCGAGAACTTCAAGCGCTATGCCGACTTCAAGAGCCTGGAAACCTTCCGCAAGTTCGTTGCCGGCTTTTTCATGCGTGAACGCTGAAATCCTAGGGCCGCTTCGCGGCCCAGCGCCGGCAAGCCAGCTCCCACGGGGACCGCGCAATGCTGAATAGCTACGCAGTACTCAGTACAGGCAGCCCCAAGCTTTCAGGTCACCCTAGGAACAGCTTGTAAGCCGGGTTATCCGTCTCATCCCAATACCGATACCCCATCTCATCCAGCGCCAACGGCAACCCCGCTACCTCGTCCCCCGGCACCTCCAACGCCGCGAATACCCGGGCCTCCGCCGCCCCATGGTTGCGGTAGTGGAACAGGCTGATGTTCCAGCGCTTGCCCAGCCGCTCCAAAAAGCCCAACAACGCCCCAGGCCGCTCGGGGAACTCGAAGCGCATGACCCGCTCATCCGCACCCGGCGCGGCGTGGCCACCCACGGTATGACGCACATGCAGCTTGGCCAGCTCGTTTTCGGTCAGGTCCAGCACGCTGTAGCCCTGCTCGCGCAGGTTGGCCAGCAACTGCTCACGCGGGTCGTGAACAGGGTGGGTCTGCACCCCGACAAACAATCGCGCCTCTTTGCCGGGGTAATAGCGATAGTTGAATTCGGTGATCTGCCGTTTGCCCAGCGCCTGGCAAAACGCGCGGAAGCTGCCCGGCTGTTCCGGAATGGTCACGGCAATGATCGCCTCGCGCCGTTCCCCCAGCTCGGCCCGCTCGGCCACATGGCGCAGGCGGTCGAAGTTGACGTTCGCCCCGGAATCGATGGCCACCAAGGTCTGCCCCTGTACGCCATCGCGTGCCACGTACTTCTTGATCCCGGCCACCGCCAAGGCGCCGGACGGCTCGGTGATCGAGCGGGTATCGTCGTAGATGTCCTTGATCGCCGCACACAGCTCATCGCTGCTCACGGTCACCACCTCGTCGACGAAGTGCCGGCACAGCTCGAAACAATGGGCGCCGATCTGCGCCACTGCTACACCATCGGCGAACGTGCCGACTTGCGGCAGGATCACCCGCTCACCAGCAGCCATGGCAGCCTGCAGGCAGTTGGAGTCTTCCGGCTCCACGCCGATCACCTTCACCTCCGGGCGCAGGTATTTCACATAGGCAGCAATGCCAGCGATCAAGCCGCCACCACCGACCGGTACGAAGATGGCATCCAGCGCACCCGGGCGCTGACGCAGAATTTCCATGGCCACCGTGCCCTGCCCGGCGATCACGTCCGGGTCATCGAACGGCGGCACGAAGGTAGCGCCTTCGCTGTCGGCCAGTGTCAACGCGTGTGCCAGGGCGTGCGGGAAGCTCTCACCGTGCAGCACTACATGGCCGCCACGCGAACGCACCCCTTCCACCTTCAGCGATGGCGTGGTGGTGGGCATGACGATGGTAGCCTTCATGCCCAGATGCGAGGCTGCCAGGGCCACACCTTGGGCATGGTTGCCGGCCGAAGCGGTAATGACCCCCCGCTCACGCTGCGCACGGGTCAGGCGCGACAGCCGGGTGTAGGCACCACGGATCTTGAACGAGAAGGTCGGCTGCAGGTCTTCGCGCTTGAGCAATACCTGGTTACACAGGCTGGCAGACAAGGCAGGCGCGGCTTGCAGGGGCGTTTCGATGGCCAGGTCGTACACCGGGGCGGCAAGAATGCGCCGCACCTGTTCCGACAGCAGTTGCTGGGGGGTGACTGCAGTACGCGGGACGCTGAAGCTGGTCATCGATGACTCCTTGGCTGTTTTCAGTGTGCCCAGGAGTCAGAGAGAAGAAACCCGCCTCCAGGGCGGGTTCGGTGCACGTACGCGCTAGCCCGCCAAGCTGATAATGGCGGTAATAATAATGGCGTTCACGTGCGGGAAAGTATTCATGGGGTAGGAACTTAGCCGGTAGCGCAGCACAAAGTCAACACTTGGCTTGCTGCGCCGAAAGCGGCACATCGAACACCTTGTCGAACCCCCACTGGAAGACAAAGGCGTAAACGAAGAAGAACACGAACAACGCCAGGTTGGTCAGCAGCGCCGCCCACAGGCTGACGTCCAGCCAGTACGCCACCAGCGGCAGCAAAATCACCACCAGACCACCCTCGAAACCCAGCGCATGCAGCAAGCGCCGCATGAAGGTGCGCTCACGCTGATGCTGGCGCGCTTCCCAACGCTCGAACACCCAGTTGTAGCCCATGTTCCAGCTCATCGCGATGCCCGACATCAGCACCGACAGCACGGTCGACTGCGCCATACCGGCACCGAACGCCAGCTCCAGTGCAGGCGCCACGCAGGCCACAGCGATGGCCTCGTAAAGAATGGCCTGGACGATCTTGCGCGCCTTGCCTTGCATGTTCAGCTCCCTGGGTAAACGACCTGTAAAACTACAAGATGTGGCCCACAAGAAAAAGCCCGAAATTTGGACAACCTCGTATTCGGCTGCTTGTATTTATCCCGTACAAACGGCGACATGTCGTACAACTTCGTCGAGGGAACCGAGCGAGGATACAGACGATGGCCTACTCCACCCTGCCGGTGACTGCCGCATGAGCCTGGCATTCATCGATTTTCTCACCTATGTGCTGTTCGGCCTAAAGATCCTGGCGATCACCCTCGCCTCGCTGATGTTCCTGCTGGGCCTGGACGACCTGTTCATCGACCTGTGCTACTGGGGGCGAAAGCTGATCCGGCGTTTTCGCATCTACGACAAGTTTGAGAAGGCCGACGAGAAACGCCTGTACGAAGTCCCGGAAAAACCTTTGGCCATCATGGTCCCGGCCTGGAATGAAGTGGGCGTGGTCGGTGAAATGGCGCGCCTGGCGGCCTCCACCATCGACTACGAGAACTACCAGATCTTTGTCGGCACCTACCCGAACGACCCGCAAACCCAGGCCGACGTCGACGCGGTGTGCCTGCACTACCCCAACGTGCACAAGGTGGTGTGCGCCCGCCCCGGCCCCACCAGCAAGGCCGACTGCCTGAACAACATCATCGACGCGCTGCTGCGCTTTCAGCAGGACGCCGGTATCGAGTTCGCCGGTTTTATCCTGCACGACGCCGAAGACGTGATTTCGCCGATGGAACTGCGCCTGTTCAATTACCTGCTGCCGAACAAGGACATGATCCAGATCCCGGTGTACCCCTATGCACCCGAATGGAAGGGCTTTACCGCCGGCCACTATGTCGACGAGTTCGCCGAAAACCACGGCAAGGACGTTGTCGTTCGCGAAGCACTCACGGGCCAGGTACCCAGTGCCGGGGTCGGTACCTGTTTCAGCCGTCGCGCCATCAGTGCACTGCTGGAGGACGGCGACGGCATCGCCTTCGACGTGCAAAGCCTCACCGAAGACTACGACATTGGTTTTCGCCTGAAGCAAAAAGGCATGAAGTGCATTTTCGCCCGCTACTCCATCAGCGACCCGGCGCTGACCCTGAAACAGGAATGGCGCCCGGGCATGAGCCGTGAGTTTTCCCAGGTAATCTGCGTACGCGAGCACTTCCCGCGCGACTGGCAGCATGCCATCCGGCAAAAGTCGCGGTGGATCGTCGGCATTGTGTTCCAGGGCACCAGCAACCTGGGCTGGAGCCGCAAAGGCGCGCTCAACTACTTCCTGTGGCGCGACCGCCGCGGGCTGTTCGCCTATTTGCTGAGTTTTCTGGTCAACCTGTTGCTGCTGGTATTGCTGGCGATGTGGCTGGTCACGGTGATTGCGCCGGATTCGTGGCGCTTCATGTCGATCCTTAGCGACAGCTGGCTGCTCTCGACCCTGCTGTGGCTCAACGGTCTGATGCTGTTCAACCGCCTGTTCCAGCGCGGCTGGTTCGTTACCCGTTTCTACGGCATTGGCGAAGGCCTGCTGTCGGCGCCGCGCATGATGTGGAGCAACTTCGTCAACTTCTTCGCCAACCTGCGTGCCCTGCGCCAGGTTATGGAGATGGGCGACTCGCGGCGTGTGGCCTGGGACAAGACCACGCACGAGTTCCCCGCCATCGCTGCCCCTGCCCGCACGCCACTGGGCCAGCGACTGGTGGCCAAAGGGTTGATCAGCGACGAACAGCTGCAACAGGCAATCAACAGCCCTGTACGCCGCCGCCTGGGCCGCGAACTGCTGCTGCGTGGTTGGGTAAGCAGCGAACAGTTGGTGGCCACCCTGGCCGAGCAGCTAGACATTCCATGGGCCCCGCTGAATCCGTTCAAGCTCGAACCGCAACTGATCGCCAAACTGCCGCGTAAACTGGCGACGCACTATGGCGTGCTGCCGGTGGCCGAGGACGGCGACACGCTGATCCTGGCCAGCGAAAGCCCGGTCAGCCAAGTGTCACTGGGGGTAATCAGCCGCCACCTCAAGCGCCCGGTACGCGTGCGCCTGGCACCACAAGGCCGGGTAACCCTGGGCCTGCGCTACCACTACCCAAGCCCCTGGCAGAAGCCGGAAACCCGCGACATGCTGGCCACGCTCGCACGCCATCAGGACGACGAGGCGCTGCTGGAACGGGTCAGCCACCACCAGGTCATGCTCGGTACCCTGCTGCAGGTGCGCGGTATGGTGCCCGTCACCTTGTTCAACCAGGCATTGATCGACTTCGACGCCGAACACCAGAGCCTGGGCGAGCACCTGATCGCTCGCGGCATCATCACCGAGCAGGTGTTGCAGCAAGCACTCGACGAACAGGCCAGCGAACAGCAGGCTGCCCTTGACCTGACCCGGGAGGTGGCATGAAGCCGCGTTTTACTCTCACCTTCACTGGCCTGTTGCTGTGCTCCGCCGCACTGCCCGTCGCCGCCTCGGCACCGATGACCGATTTCCAGCGGTTCACCAGCTTTCCGTTCATGGACCGCAGTTATCGTGAGGCCAAGAAAGAGAACTGGGCCGAGGTCGAGCGCCTGACCCGTCACGTGCTGGGCCGCGTGCCGAACAACGACGAAGCCCGCGCACTGCTGGTAGAGGCCCTGGCCCACCAACGCCGCTACAAGGAGGCCGAAGCGCTGGCCGAACAACTGGACGGCAGCCCCGAATACGCCGACGCGCTGCTCGAACTTCGCCTGACGTGGATCGAGCAGGATCCACCGCCAGCCAGCCATGTCGAGCAATGGCTGGCCACCAGCGATGGCATGCACCGGGTGCGCCTGTGGCAGGCTTACAGCCTGAGCCTGGCCAAGTTCGGGGGTGCTGGCAAAGCGCTGGAATGGCTCAACCAGCTGCCACCGCGCGATGATGGTCAGGTACTGCGCCTGGCCCGCGCCAACTTTGCCGAACAGCTGCGCAACTGGAAGGAAACCATCGAGCAACTGCAGCCGCTCGCCGACAAGGGCCAGTTACCCGCCGAAGACTGGCAACGCCTGGCCAATGCGTATATCCAGCAGGTGGACGAAAAAGGGCTGAACACGCTGCTGGCCAGCGCGCCTTCCCCCCAGGCAGCCAACCAGGCACGCCTGGCCATGGCCAACCGCGCCATTGCCGTGGGCCACAACCAACAGGCCCAACGCTGGTTGCAGTCGCTGCCGCCCGATCAGCTGAATCAGCCCGACCAGCGCCAGCAATTGTGGGAGCTGGCCCGCGAAGGTGATGATGCCATACTGCTGCGCCGCCTGAGCAACGACCTGCAGCGCCCCTGCCTGGAAACCGTCGACTGGTTGTCACGTCAGGACCCTGACCAAGCCCGCGAGCAGTTCAAAGGCTGCACCCCCAGCACCGATCCACGCGCCTACGCTGTACTCAAGCAACGCCTGTACGGCGACCCGCCACAGCCGCCGCAACCGCGTACCGCCAGCGAATGGGAAAAGCGCTACCGACAAAGCGGCGACCTGGCCGCGCTGGAGCAAGCCACCTTCCTGTTGGTGGAACAAGGCCAGGTGGCACATGCCCGGGAACTGCTGGAGCACGCCTACGACCGCCGCCAAGGCCGCCTCAGCCCGTCGTTGCTGCAGCGCCTGGGCAACCTGTATGCACGTACTGACGGGGCGCTGGACAGCCGCCGCATGCTTGGCCTGATACCCCGGGTGGATGCCAACACCCGCGCCCAGTTGCTCGGCCGCCTGGCCGAAGCCGGCCAGTGCGATGCCGTACACCAGGCGATACCGGCCACCCCGAGCGAACCCGGCCAGTACCGCGCACTGGGCCGCTGTGCCATGCCTGACCAGCCCGGCGAAGCGGTGGTCTACTACCAGGCCGCCGAACGTTTTGGCGGCGGCGGCGATCGCCTGCCCTTGGCCTATGCCCTCGAAGCGGCGGGCGACTCCGAGGCGGCCCTGCCCATCTGGCGCAGCGTCCCGGACGGCGCCTGGACCGACAACGCCCGCCTCACTGCCGCCCGTGGCGCGCTGAATGCCGGCGATGCAGAAGCCGCTCGACGCTACTGGGACGCCGCCGCGCACCACAGCGCTGATGACTGGGCGCTGGGCGCCGCCATTGCCCAGCGCCAGGGCGATTACCCGTCCGCCTTGGGCTTCCAACGCCAAGCCTTGGCCAGCAACCCTCGCGCCGACCACTACTATGCGGCCGCAAGCACCGCGCAGCTGGCCGGCGACAGCGCGCAGAGCATGGCCTGGCTGGCCGAAGCGATGCGCCTGGCCCCCGATCAGCCACGCTACCGCGCCGATTACGGCATGCGCCTGGCCGGCGCCACAGACAAGGCCCAGCGCCGCCAGTCGATCCCATACCTGGAGCGGGCGACCCACGACTTCCCCGAGGACTACCGCCTCGGCGAAACGCTGGCCTTGCGCTACGACGAAGCCGAAGACAGCGCCTCGGCACGCCGCGAACTGCGCCGTATCCTCGATGTGGAGCAGAACCTGGTCGACGGTGACGACGAGTACGGCAGCCTGGAAGCCCGCAAATACCGCCAGCGCAGGGCCCATGAAGCCCTGTCACGCCGTGACACCATCACCCTGGCCAGCACCTGGTCGCCCGCCGGCACCTCGACCAACGACAAGTTCCTCGACAACGGCCAACGCAGCGGCAGCTCGCGCCGCGCACAATCGCAAAACGTGCAACTGGCCATGTGGGACCACGCCCTGGGTGAAGAGCCCAGCCGCAACGGCAGCACCTTCTCGGTCTATGGCAGGGTACTGTTCGGTGGTCAGAGCCGTACCGATTACGCGCAAAGCATGGGCACCGGCGTTGGCCTGCGCTACAAGCCGCTCGGCCAGGCCAACCTCAACCTGTACGCCGAGCTGTATCACCAACGACAGATCGACGAAGATCATTATCGCGGCCTGAGCCTGGGGCAGTTGTTGAGCCCGGCCAAGGTCGGCGGTAATTGGGGCGACCTGCGCCACAACGCCGAGTCGAGCAACGACCTGTTGCTGCGCGCCACGGCCTCATTCCTTGACCAAGGTGACTGGCGCAACGACTGGCGGGTGGATGAAGACGACTGGAACGAGCGCTTCCTGTATCTCGACGCCGCCTGGTGGACACGCGCCGGCGACCATGCCTGGCTGTCGCGCTACCAGCAGGGGCATGCCTGGAAGCTGCCGGGCAGCTCACCGCAAACCATAATGCCCTACGGTTTTGTCGAGTTCTCCAGCCAGGACCCGAGCAACGACTGGCGCCAGGACGCCCGTGCGGGGGTGGGTGTGCGTTGGCAATGGTGGTTCGACGACGACCGCTACAACGCCTACCGCGGCTCGCTGAAAGTGCGCGCCGAATACCAGCAGTCGCTGGGCGGCAATCTTTACGAGCGCGCCAACGGCGTGCTGGTCGGTGCGGAGATGACCTTCTGATGCGCAAGATCCTCGCCTTCTGCCTGCTTGCCCTGTGCCTGCCGGCCACAGCTGACCAACGCCTGTTCTACCAACCCCTGAACCGCGACGCCAGTATCACCCCTGCCCAGTGGCAACAGCTGTGGCACGCCACCGTGGCGCAGGGTGGCAAGACCCTGATCGTGCAGTGGAGCGCGTATGGTGACAGCGATTTTGGCGGTGCCCAGGGCTGGCTGGCAAACAGCCTGCGCTCGGCGCATGCCCAAGGGCTGCAACTGGTCTTGGGGTTGTACATGGACCCGGCCTATTACCAACGCCTTGAAGCGTTGGACGGCGAAGGTCAGAACAGCTACTGGAAAGCGCAGTTGGGCCGCTCGCTCAGCCAATACCAGCACCTGCGCAACGCCTGGCAGTTGCCGGTGGATGGCTGGTACCTCCCCATGGAGCTGGACGACCAGCATTTTCGCGAGGCTGAACGGCGCGATGCGCTGTACATCCAGTTGCAGGCCTTCAACCGCCAGCTGGACAAACCGTTGCATATCAGTGCGTTCAGCGCGGGCAGATTGTCGCCAGGAATCAACGCCGCGTGGCTGGAGCAACTGGCCGGGTTGGGCTTGACTGTCTGGTGGCAGGATGGCGCCGGGACCGGGCGTTTGCCCGCGTTGGTGCGCCAAAGCTACGAACAGGCTTTGCCGTGCCGGGTGGGCGTGGTGCGCGAGGCGTTCCGCCAGGTGAGCGGGCCAGGGCAGGCATTCAGGGCTGAGCCTGCCGAACCGAAGCTGGGTAGCGGGTGCCATGCCGAGGCGGTGTTCGCCTTGCGCTACCGGCCCTGGGCCCGAGGTGTGTTGCCACAGAATTGAGTCACCAGGCCCGGCCCTATCGCCGGCCAGCGATAGGGCCGGGCCTGGACAAGCAGTAGTCTCAGGAGCCCACCGATGTTCAAGACCATCGAAGCACACGTACGCCAGCAGGTCGCCCCCGCCGCCCTGCGCGCCGAATTCCGCCAGCACGAATTCGAGTCCATGCGCCCGTTCTGCCTGCTGGTGTTCTGCATCAGTATCCTGATCTGGCTGGTCTTCGACCTGATCGTCAGCTTCCTCGGCGGCCAGGGTTTCACCTGGCTGTCCTACCTGTTCATCGCCCTGCTGGGCTGCCTGACCATCGTGCTGCGCTTCACACGGCGCAGCCATCACTTCGACGTGCTCAACCTGCTGTTCATTACCGTCATCACCTTGGGCATGCGCCTGGTGATCGAAGGCATCCCGGTAGCCCTGCGCCCGGTGTGGCTGGTGCTCGGCGTCTCCACCGTGCTGTATGCCGTGTCGGTGCAGCCGGTGCGGCGCTGGTCGTTCTTCTGCGCCATGGTCATCACCTGGGTGATGCTCAACCCCTTCTACCACACGCGCATTGAACCGGACGCACTCGAAGGCGCCATGCTCATCAGCTACGCCATTTTTCTCAGCAGCCTGGTGAGCTACAGCTACCTGCAAATCCGCAAGGCCAAGCTGCACAATTTCTACCTGTCGAAGGTGCTGCTTGAGCAGGCTTATGTCGACGCCCTGACCGGAATCCCCAACCGCCGCTCGTTCATGGCAAAAACAGAGCAGCAATTGAAACGGGCGACGCCCAGGCAGTATCTGGCGATGGTCGACATAGACAATTTCAAGAAGGTCAATGACCGTTTTGGCCACGACGTGGGTGACGAAGTGCTCAGACGCGTGGCACTGCACATCAAGGCGGCGATGGTCGATTCCGAGTTTGCAAGATTGGGCGGTGAGGAATTTGCCATTTTTCTTGAAGGGCTCGACCAGCAAAGTGCTGAACAGCAGGTGGAGGCATTGGTACGCAGAGTGCGTGAAGATGCAGGCACACACCCGGTAACCATCAGTATCGGCCTGGCGCAGGTGTCCCCAGGCGATACGTTGACCATGGCGCTGATCAAGGCTGACCAGGCGCTGTATGAAGCCAAGCACACGGGCAAAGACCGGTTTGTGTTGTGGACTACCCGGCTGGCAGCCGAATCCTGAACTGCGCACCGCCCAGTGCCGACTGCGCGACCGTCAAGGTCCCGCCCTGCCCCTCGATCGCTCGCCGGCTGATCGCCAAGCCAAGGCCAAACCCGCCGGTGTTGCGATCGCGGCTGCGGTCCAGGCGGTAGAACGGTTGGAAAATCCGCTCGCGCTCCTCAACCGGTATGCCAATGCCGTCATCCTCCACTGTCAGCAGGCAGGCACCATCGCCCTCCAGCCGCAGGCGCAGCAACAGGCTTTCATCGCAATAACGCATGGCATTGCGCACCAGGTTCTGCACCGCACGCGCCGTCAAGCGCGGGTCCAGCACGAACCGGGGCAGATTACCCTCGGCCTGCACTTCCCAACGGATACCCCGGCCATCGAGTTCCTCGGCAAAACCACCGAGCACGCTGTCGACCAGCTCCAGCAACGATACTTCAACCCGCTCGCGGGCCTGGTCAGCATTGTACAGCCGGCTGTACGACAGCAGTTCCAGCACCAGTTCATCCAGCTCACGCACATGCCCCACCAGTTCCAGCAGACGTTTGCGGCTGGCCGGCGGTACTTCGTCGAACAGCAATACCAAGCCGAAATCCAGCCGGGTCAGGGGTGTGCGCAATTCGTGCGACACTGCATTCAGCAGCTCGCGCTGCTGGTTGACGTGGCGCTCCAGGTCGCTGGCCATGGTGTCGAACACGCCGGCCAGCTCACCAATGTTGGAGTGCGGCGAAATGTGCGTACGTTCGGCCATCTGCCCCTGGCCCAGGCGCCGGGCGGTTTCCTTCAGGCGCTCCAGGTCGCGCCAGTGCGGCCATACCCACAGCAGCAGGCACCCCAGCATGGCCGCACCGATCAGTACGGTCACCCCCCACGACAACACGTTGATGTCCAGCGGGTCTGGCGGTGAGTGCAGGCGCACCAGCCATTCCTTGTCCAGCGGTGCCAGCACCGTTTCGTAGTAACCCCACTCGGCAATGCGCACCGCGTACAAACCATGCTCCAGGCGCGCCTGTTCCTCATCGCTCAGGCTGGCCTGGTCAATGCGCAGCAGTTGCAATTCCAGCGGCGCGAAATCGCTGGCCAGTTCTTGCGCCACGGCTGGCCACTGCTCGCGCGGGGCCTGGCGGAACTGGCGCACGATCAACGCCTGCACGCCCTTGGCCTGGTCCAGGTTGTAGGCCATGAAGCGGTCGCGGAACAGGCCGACAATGGTGTCGGGGATGAACAGCAACGCACCGGCGTAGGCAACGATGATCACCAGGTACAGCCGCACCAGGATCTTGAGCATGGTCGATCAGCACTCCCACTCGACACGGCTGAACAAGTAACCCTTGCCCCACACGGTCTTGATCTTGCGTGCTTCGCCGGCGTTGTCGTCGAACTTGCGCCTCAGTTTGGAGATGGCCACGTCCACGGAACGATCGGTGCCATTGAACTCGATACCGCGCAGTTGTTGCAGGATACGGTCGCGGTTCATCACCTCGCCCGCATTGCGTGCCAGCACCACCAGCAGGTTGTACTCACCACTGGACAGCTCCACTTCTTCGCCACGCCAGCTGACCGTGCGCTCGGCCAGGTCGATGCGCAACCCCCCGATCAGGATCAGGTCGTGGTCCAGGCGCGGCTCATTGATGCTGCTGCGACGCAGCAGCGTACGCACCCGGGCCAGCAGCACGCGTGGTTCACAGGGTTTGGTCACGTAATCATCGGCCCCCATTTCCAGCCCCAGTACCTGGTCATGGCTGTCATCACGAGCCGTCAGCATCAGGATGGGCAGGCTCTGCGACTCCTGGCGCAACAGGCGGCACAGTTGCAAGCCGTCGATGCCCGGCAGCATCAGGTCGAGGATGACCAGGTCCGGCTTTTGCCGGCGGTACTCGTCCAGCACATGGTCTCCCCGGGCGATCACCTGGACATGAAAGTCGTTGCGTTGCAGGTAGCTGGCGATCAGTTCGGACAGGGCGCTGTCGTCTTCGACCAGGAAAATATTCGGCATAGGCGATAGAGAATCCGGGTGCAGGTGTACGCAGAATATATAACCCTACCGGCCCAGAGGATTGATCTTCACACTTTTTCACACTCACCCTACAGGTATTAACAGCCGCCAGTGCAACAGCTGCCGTAGCATACACCCGGTCATCATCGGAAGATCCGCATGCCTACTAACTTCCCCCCTCGCCTGCGCCCAGTGGCGCTTCTGACGTTTATGAGCTTGTCCCTGGCCGGCTGTGGCGACAGCGCCGAGCAAGACGAAAAGGCCCCTACCCCGCAGGTGCGGGTGGAAACCCTGCAATTGCAGCCCTTGGCGATAAGCAGCGAGCTCAGTGGCCGCATTCTCGCCCCGCGCACCGCCGAAGTGCGCGCACGGGTCGCGGGCGTGGTACTCAAACGCGTCTACCGCGAAGGCAGTGACGTGAAGCAAGGCGATGTGCTGTTCCTGATCGACCCGGCGCCATTCAAGGCCGACCATGACAGTGCCCGCGCCACCCTGGCCAGGGCCGAGGCCACCCTGTACCAGGCACGCCTGCAAGAGCAGCGCTACCGCGAGCTGGTCGACGACAAGGCCGTCAGCCGCCAGGAATACGACAACGCCAAAGCGAGCTTCCTGCAGGCCGACGCCGACGTGGCCGCCGCCAAGGCTGCCCTGGAGCGCACCCGCCTGAACCTCGGCTACGCCACGGTAACCGCGCCGATTTCCGGCCGTATCGGCCGCGCCCAGGTCACCGAAGGCGCCCTGGTCGGGCAAAACGAAAGCACGCCGCTGGCGACCATCCAGCAGCTGGACCCGATCCATGCCGACGTCACCCAGTCCACCCGCGAGCTCAACGCCTTGCGCCGCGCCTTGCGCGCAGGCGAGCTGCAGCAGGTGGGCGACGGCCAGGCCCGCGCCACGCTGATCCAGGACGATGGCAGTGCCTACCCGCTGCCAGGCAAGCTGCTGTTCTCCGACATCAGCGTCGACCCCAGCACCAACCAGATCACCCTGCGCAGCGAGTTCCCCAACCCGGACCTCGACCTGCTGCCCGGCAGCTATGTGCGTGTGCGCCTGGAGCAGGCCGTACAACCCAAAGGCCTGAGCGTGCCGCAGCGGGCCATCCTGCGCGACAGTGCCGGGGTGCCCAAGGTGCTGGTGGTCGACGCACAGGCCCGGGTCAGCGACCGCCAGGTGGTACTGGGCAGCGCCCAGGGTGATCGCTGGGTCGTCAGCGAAGGCCTGACGCCAGGCGAGCAGGTGGTGGTCGAAGGCCTGCAACACGTCAAGGCCGGTGACCAGGTGCAGGTCGACAACGCAACGGGCACAGCGCCCATCGCACAGCACACCGGCCAGTGAGGGCCTGATTCATGCCGCAATTCTTCATCGACCGCCCGGTGTTCGCCTGGGTGGTCGCACTGTTCATCCTGTTGGCCGGCGCGCTGGCCATCCCGCAGTTGCCGGTAGCCCAGTACCCGAACGTGGCCCCGCCGCAGGTGGAAATCTACGCCGTATACCCAGGCGCCTCCGCCGCGACCATGGACGAAAGCGTGGTCAGCCTGATCGAGCAGGAGCTCAACGGCGCCGACAACCTGCTGTACTTCGAGTCGCAAAGCAGCCTGGGCAGCGCCACCATCACCGCCACCTTCGCCCCGGGCACCAACCCGGACCTGGCCCAGGTTGACGTGCAGAACCGCCTGAAGGTGGTCGAGTCGCGCCTGCCGCGCCCGGTCACCCAGCAGGGCCTGCAGGTAGAAAAGGTGTCTACCGGTTTCCTGCTGCTGGCCACCCTCACCTCTGAAGATGGCAAACTCGACGAAACCGCGCTGTCGGACATTCTCGCGCGCAACGTGATGGACGAAATCCGCCGCCTCAAGGGCGTCGGTAAAGCCCAGCTGTACGGTTCGGAACGCGCCATGCGCATCTGGATCGACCCGCGCAAGCTGATCGGCTTCAACCTCACGCCCAACGACGTGGCCGAGGCCATCGCCGCGCAGAACGCCCAGGTCGCGCCCGGCAGCATTGGCGACCTGCCCACCCGTGGCACCCAGGAAATCACCGCCAACGTGGTGGTCAAAGGCCAGCTCAGCACACCGGAAGAGTTCAGCGCCATCGTCCTGCGCGCCAACCCGGACGGTTCCACGGTCACTGTCGGTGACGTCGCCCGGGTCGAGATCGGCGCCCAGGAATACCAGTACGGCACCCGCCTGAACGGCAAGCCGGCCACCGCGTTCAGTGTGCAGCTGTCGCCGGGGGCCAACGCCATGGAAACCGCCACCCTGGTGCGGGCGAAAATGCAGGACCTGGCGCGCTACTTCCCGGAAGGCGTCAAGTACGACATCCCCTACGACACCTCACCGTTCGTCAAGGTGTCGATCGAGCAGGTCATCAACACCCTGTTCGAAGCCATGCTGCTCGTGTTCGCAGTGATGTTCCTGTTCCTGCAGAACCTGCGCTATACGTTGATCCCGACTTTGGTGGTGCCGGTGGCGCTAATGGGCACCTTCGCGGTCATGCTGGCCATGGGTTTCTCCGTCAACGTGCTGACCCTGTTCGGCATGGTGCTGGCCATCGGCATCCTGGTCGACGACGCCATCGTGGTGGTGGAAAACGTCGAACGCATCATGGCCGAAGAAGGCCTGCCGCCCAAAGAGGCCACGCGCAAGGCCATGGGCCAGATCAGCGGCGCGATTGTCGGCATCACCCTGGTGCTGGTGGCGGTGTTCCTGCCCATGGCTTTCATGCAAGGTTCGGTGGGGGTGATCTACCAGCAGTTCTCGGTGTCGATGGCGGTGTCGATCCTGTTCTCGGCATTCCTGGCCCTCAGCCTGACCCCGGCGCTGTGCGCCACCTTGCTCAAACCGGTCGCCAAGGGCGAGCTCCATGAGCGCAAAGGCTTCTTCGGCTGGTTCAACTGCCGCTTCGAAAGCCTGAGCAATGGCTACCAGGGCTGGGTGATGCAGGCGCTCAAGCGCAGCGGCCGCTACCTGCTGGTGTACGCGGTGCTGCTGGCGGTGCTGGGCTACGGTTTCAGTCAGTTGCCCACAGCGTTCCTGCCCACCGAAGACCAAGGCTACACCATTACCGACATTCAGCTGCCACCCGGCGCCAGCCGCATGCGCACCGAACAGGTGGCCGCGCAGATCGAGGCGCATAACGCCGAGGAAGCGGGCGTAGGCAACACCACGCTGATCCTGGGTTTCAGCTTCTCGGGTAGCGGGCAGAACGCAGCACTGGCATTCACCACGCTCAAGGACTGGTCCGAGCGTGGTGCCGACGACAGCGCCCAGTCGATTGCCGACCGCGCGACCATGGCCTTCACCCAGCTCAAGGATGCCGTGGCCTATGCCGTGCTGCCGCCGCCTATCGACGGCCTGGGCGAGTCCACCGGCTTCGAATTCCGCCTGCAGGACCGTGGGGGCATGGGGCACGCCGCGTTGATGGCTGCCCGCGACACGCTGCTGGCCAGTGCCGGCAAAAGCAAGGTATTGACCAACGTGCGTGAAGCATCGCTGGCCGAAAGCCCGCAGGTGCAACTGGAAATCGACCGCCGCCAGGCCAATGCCCTGGGCGTTTCGTTTGCCGATATCGGCTCGGTACTGGACGTGGCGGTGGGCTCCAGCTATGTCAACGACTTCCCCAACCAGGGCCGCATGCAGCGGGTGGTGGTGCAGGCCGAAGGCGACCAGCGCAGCCAGGTCGAAGACTTGCTGAAAATTCACGTGCGCAATAACAGCGGCAAGATGGTGCCACTGGGCGCGTTCGTCCAGGCCAAGTGGGTGAGCGGGCCGGTGCAGCTGACCCGTTACAACGGCTACCCGGCGGTGTCGATTTCCGGCGAACCGGCAGCAGGCTACAGCTCGGGCGAGGCGATGGCGGAAGTCGAGCGCCTGGTCGCCCAGCTGCCGCCTGGCGCCGGCCTGGAATGGACGGGGCTGTCGCTGCAGGAACGCTTGTCCGGCAGCCAGGCACCGATGCTGATGGCGCTGTCGTTGCTGGTGGTGTTCCTGTGCCTGGCGGCGCTGTACGAAAGCTGGTCGATACCCACCGCTGTGCTGCTGGTAGTGCCCCTCGGCGTATTGGGTGCGGTGCTGGCCGTGACCCTGCGCGGCATGCCCAACGACGTGTTCTTTAAGGTTGGCCTGATTACCCTGATCGGTCTGTCGGCGAAAAACGCCATCCTGATCATCGAGTTCGCCAAGCACCTGGTCGACCAGGGCGTGGATGCCGTCGACGCTGCGGTGCAGGCCGCCCGCCTGCGCCTGCGCCCCATCGTGATGACCTCGCTGGCATTCATCCTCGGCGTGGTACCGCTGGCCATCGCCAGCGGCGCCAGCTCGGCCAGCCAGCAGGCCATCGGTACCGGGGTGATCGGCGGCATGCTCAGCGCCACCTTGGCGGTGGTGTTTGTGCCGGTGTTCTTTGTAGTGGTGATGCGGCTGGCGGGGCATCGCCAAGCGCATTACGCCGACACACAACCGGTTGCCAAGGAAAGCTGACTGGACAAGCCCCGCGTGACATGGGAGGGTTCCCGGCAATGACTGCCCGGAGCCCTTTTTCATGCCTGATTCACTCCCCCCCTGCTCCACCCTCATCCTTGCCGGCGGCCGTGGCCAGCGCATGGGCGGCCGTGACAAGGGGCTGATCGAATGGAAGGGCGAACCGCTGGTGGCGCATGTGCAGCGGGTGGTGCGGCCACTGAGCGACGACCTGGTGATTTCCTGCAACCGCAACCAGGAGGCCTACCGGGCGTATGCCGACCAGTTGGTGGGCGATGCCGAGGCGGACTTCCCCGGCCCGCTGGCGGGGGTGATTGCCGGGCTCAAGGTGGCGCGGTATGAGTGGGTGGTGCTGCTGGCATGCGATGCGCCGCAGGTTGACCGCGCGTTGATCGAGGATCTGCTGCGGTTGGCAGTGGCGAATGACAGTGCGGCGATGGTGCGCCAGGGTGGGTATTGGCAGCCGATGTTCAGCGTGCTGCCACGGCGGGTGCTGCCGATGCTGGAGCAGGCTTGGGCACAGGGTGAGCGGAGTTTGCAGAGGGCCTTGCTGCGCGAGTCGGTTCAGGGGTTGGAATGTACCGAAAATGATTCCCGGTTGAGCAACTTCAATAGCCCGGAGTTGCTGAAAGGCTGAAGGCATCTCCCGCCTGTTCCGGCCTCTTTGCGGGCGAGCCCGCGAAGAGGCCGGAACAGGCAGTAAGTCATCCGGCAGACAATTCCTCGACACTGATCTCTCGCATCCTGAACTTCTGTACCTTGCCAGTCACCGTCATCGGAAACTCGTCGACAAAGCGGAAGTACCGGGGCACCTTGAAGTGCGCAATCCGCGCCCTCGCCCACTCACGCAGTTCATGCTCACTGGCGGTATGCCCCGGGTGCAGCCGCACCCAGGCCACGATCTCTTCGCCGTACTTGCTGCACGGCACGCCAATCACCTGCACATCGGCCACCGCCGGGTGGGTGAAGAAAAACTCTTCCAGCTCGCGCGGGTAGATGTTTTCGCCGCCACGAATGATCATGTCCTTGCTGCGCCCGACGATGCGCACATAGCCCTGCTCGTCCATCACCGCCAGGTCACCGGTGTGCATCCATCCCTCTTCATCGATACTTTCGGTCGTGGCCTTGGAGTTGTTCCAGTAACCGAGCATCACGCTGTAGCCACGGGTACACAGCTCGCCTATCTCGCCACGCGGCACGGTGTTGCCGTCAACGTCGACCACCTTGTTCTCCAGCCGTGGCTGGGTACGACCGACACTGGTCACCCGGCGCTCCAGGTCATCGTCCGGCCCGGTCTGCAATGACACCGGGCTGGTCTCGGTCATGCCGTAGGCAATCTGCACCTCGGCCATGTGCATTTCGCCGATTACCCGGCGCATCACCTCGATCGGGCAGGTCGCACCGGCCATGATCCCGGTGCGCAGGCTCGACAGGTCGAATTCCGCGCGTTGCGGGTGGTCCAGTTCGGCGATGAACATGGTCGGCACGCCATACAGCGCGGTCGCCTTTTCCTCTGCCACAGCGCGTAGCGTGGCCAGTGGGTCGAAGGCATCGTTGGGGTAGATCAGGGTGCTGCCGTGGGTCATGCAGCCAAGGTTGGCCATGACCATGCCAAAGCAGTGGTACAGCGGCACCGGCACAACCAGCCGGTCGTGCTCGGTCAGGCCCAGGCTTTCGCCGACCATGTAGCCGTTGTTGAGGATATTGCTGTGGCTGAGGGTCGCGCCCTTGGGGAAACCGGTGGTACCCGAGGTGTACTGGATGTTGATCGGGTCGTCGCAGCGCAGTTGCGCCTGGCGCTCGGTCAGGGCCTCACGGCTGATTGCGTCGGCACGGGCCTGTAATTCATGCCAGGCCAGAAATCCTGATGGTGGTGCGGCCGCCAGGCTGACCACGCCGCGCAGCTCCGGGAAGCGCTCGCAGATCAGCGCCCCCGGCTGGCCTGTACTCAGGCCCGGCACCAGGCCCAGCAGCATGGCGTGGTAGTCGGAGGTCTTGAACGCGTCGGCGCAGATCACCCAGCGGCAGCCGGACTGGCCCAGGGCGTAGTCCAGCTCGCTGGAGCGGTAGGCCGGGTTGATGTTGACCAGGATCGCGCCAACCTTGGCACTGGCGAACTGGGTGATGCACCACTCGGCGCAGTTGGGTGCCCAGATGCCCAGGCGGTCGCCGGGTTGTACGCCCAAGGCCATCAGGGCGCGGGCGTGCTGGTCGACGGCCTCAGCCAGTTGCTGCCAGGTGTAACGCAGGGCTTGATGGCGGACTACCAACGCTTCGCGGTCGGGGTAGCGGGCGACGGTCGCGTCGAAGGCATCGCCGATGCATTGGCTGAGCAGGGCTTTGTCGGGGTTGCCCTGGGAGTAGCTTGGCTGGGGCATGGGTGTTCTCTTGTTGTTTTTGTATTGTCTGAGCCGGCCTCTTCGCAGGCTTGCCCGCGAAGAGGCCAACACCGATCTAGCGGATGAACACCTGCGGCGTCGTAGTCGACATGTCACCACCCGGCAACCTGATGTTGTTCACTTTCTCCAGCGTATCCGGGTTGAACACCGCCAGGTCGTTGAAGGTGCCGCCCAGGTACAGTTTGTCGCCCTTCTTGTCGAAGGTGACGCAGTAATAGGTGTGCTCCAGATTAGCCGCCTTGATCAGCTTGCGCTGCTTGATGTCGTACTTGGCCAGGCGGTTGAGCACGCCGTAGATCTGGTTCGGGTCCTTGGGCGAACGCAAGCCGGTGAAGTACAGCTCGGTCAGGTCGGCGAACTCCTGCGTGTGGGTCTTGCCGGTCTTCAGGTCGACGCTCAGGTAGCCGTACAACAGCTCGGCCTCGTTCGGGTCCTGCTTGGCATCCTTGAACTTGGCAATGGTGTACAGCATCGAGAACTCGTGGCGGGGGTTCTGGTGCGGCCAGAAGTACAGCACGTCCGGGGCGCTGTAGCCTTTACGGTTCCAGTTGCGCAGCGGCAAGGCCACCGAATGCTTGCCGGTCTTCACGTCCATCTTGTAAATATCCGGCCCGGCAAAATACAAGGTGCCATCGTCGGCGGTACGCATCAGGTACACCTGACGCGGCATCGGGAAGGTCCGCACTGGCTTTGCCTGCAATCCATCGGCGGTGTTGAACACTTCCAGCCGTGGTGGCTTGACCACGTAGTGGTCGTTCAGCATCTGGGTCGGGTTGACCGTGGCGTACACTTCCTTGCCGTCGGGGCTGATGGCGAACGAGTACATCGACCGGCCCACTTCGCCTGCCACGCTGGACAGGTTGGCGTGGAAGGTGTTCTTGCAGGTGTCCAGGTCGATGCCGTAGATGTCACCGTAGTGGTTGTTCAACACGTAGGCAGTGCGGTTGTCCGGCGCCATCATTGCGGTGCCGGGGCCGAACTTGTCGGGCATGACACAGCTCTTGTACACCGTATCAGTGGCCACATCGACCACATGCAGGTTGTTCGGGTAGTTGGTCACGATCATGTATTCGTGGCCAGCCTTCAGTGCCGGCCCGGTATCGTCGGCCTGTGCCAGGCCGGTACACGCCATGGCGGCGATGGTGAGCGCGAGTGACGCGCAGCGTCCAGCTTTCATGCGGTTTCCCCTTGTCATTCTTGTTGGGCCGGTCACTTGTCTTTCGGGAACACAGTGCCGAGGTTGCGCCAGTCATCCGCCGAGTTGGTGGCCTGGGCGTTCCAGTCCTGATAGGTGCTCATCATGTCCGGCACCTGGGCCGGCCACCAGCAAGGGTCGGAGCAACCATACAGGTCGGCTTCCATCGGCTGGCACAGCGAGCTCACGCCACCAAAGGCGTCCACTTCCCAACCCGGGTCGGTGGTGGCCGTACAGCCGGCCACTGCACTCATGGCCATGACTTCTTCGACGCGGTCTTCGGCAGCGGCCTGTTCGAGGATGCGCGCCTTGTTGTTCAGGGGCTTCAAGTGCTTCATGTCAGTGCGCCTTCCGCGGAGTGATGTAGCGATCGATGAAGGCCGGGTTGGCGGCCATGATGCGGCTGTAGACTTCGATGCCGAAGTCGACCCAGTCGCGCATCAGTTCGCAGTAGTGGTACGTCGGGTGCTGCGGGTCGCCGTAGCGCGCATAGCTTTCGTGGTAGCAGCCGCCAGAGCACAGGTTGCGGATACGGCAGCTCTCGCAGCCGGTGTTGCTGCGGTCCAGGCGCTGCGACAGGAAGTCGTTGAGCTGCGCCTGCTTCACGCCCTGGTGCACGTTGCCGAAGGTCGGCAGGCTAGAGCCGGTGAAGCGGTGGCACAGGTTCAGCTCGCCTTCGTGGTCCACCGCCAGCATCTTCAACCCGGCGCCGCACGGCAGCGCCTTCTTGTGGCCTTCGTGGATGTCGGTAATCAACTGGTGCAGGTTGGAGAATCCGATGTTGCGGTGCTCCAGCGCCGCCTCCAGGTACTTGCGGCCCAGCGCTTTCATATTGGCGAACACCTGCACCAGCTCTTCGCCAGTGAGGTTGAAGTCGGCCATGTCGCCGGAGGTGACCGGGGCAAAGCCCACTTCGGCGAAGCCCATTTCGTTGAACAGGTGGTTCCAGATGGTCTCGACGTCGGTGATGCCACGGGTTAGCGTGACCCGCGCGCCCACCGGGCGGCTGGTGTAGCGCGACAGCAGCAGGTCGGCCTTGCGCCGCACCACGTCATAGGTGCCCTGCCCGCCCACGGTGATGCGGTTGCGGTCGTGCACGGTCTTCGGGCCGTCGATGCTGATCGACAGGCCGAAGCGGTGGGCGTTGAGCCAGTCGATGATCTCTTCGGTCAGCAAGGTGGCGTTGGTGGTCATGATGAACTCCACCGCTTTGCCTGCCTCGGCGAAACGCCGCTCGCAGTAAGCCACCATGTGCTCGATCAACGGCCGGTTGGACAGCGGTTCGCCACCGAAGAACACCACGCTGTAGCGGTCCTCGTTGGGCGATTCCTTGAGCAGCATCTCCACCGAGGCTTCGGCGGTGGCGGTGCTCATCTTCTTGCCGGCGGACGGTTTGTCCAGGTCTTCCTTGTAGCAATAGGTGCAGCTGAGGTTGCAGCCGGTGTTGACGTTGAGCACCACGGTATTCAGCGCAGTGCGCTCGACCTGCCTGAGGGCGATTTCCGGGGTCAGCGGCGAGCCGTCGCTGACCAGCTCCAGCGCGATCAGTTCGCGCAGGGTGTCCTGGATATCGTCGCCGGCAAACTGCTGGCCCAGGCGCTGCATCAGCTCCTCGGCCGAACAACCTTGCTGGCGCAAGGCGTCGATGATGCTGCCTGTCACGGCATCTGTGGCAAACAGCGAACTGCTGGGAATATGGAACAGCATGCGGTCGGCATCGACCTGCACTTCATGCAGGTTGCGTTCGACCAGGTTCAGTAGCGCGCCCATGGCGACCTCCCGATAATCGATCCGTTGGAAAACCGTTGCGCCCTGCCGTTACGGCAGCGGCGGGTTGTTCCAGCGCTGAACGGTGACGATCATGTGCCCTTCGCCAGTCTGGCCACCGTCGGCCAAGGTGGCGATGACCTTCAGGTTACCGGCGTTGTTGGTCATCATTTTGCGCTCAGGGTTGGGGCCGGCACCGCCTGGCACGAACACGCCATCGGCCTGCATCTTGCCGGCGAACTTCACGTCCTCATCCTCGACCGCACGTTCGTTGAACGGCTCGACTTTCCAGGTGGCTGGCAGGTAGCCGATGCGCAGAGGCTGGCCGCTGGCGTCTTTACCCCAGGCCTCGGCTTCGAAACGGCCCTGCACTTTCGGTACCGAAGCACCGTTCTCGCCAATGCGGGCAATGGAGAATGCCGGCACGACCTTCACTTCCTCGACCTTGTCGTATACCGCCAGGCTTGCACCTTTGAGCGCGCCCACTGCAACCTCGCGCTGGCCAGGCTTGGCATCGGCGGCTGCGCGGGCCTTGACCCGCACCAGGGTCGGGGTTTGCTCCAGCACTTCGGTCACCTCCACCCCGGCACCCAGGTCGGGCTTGCCGTCCAGGCCGCTGCCTACCAGGGTGATCTCGCTTTCGCCGCCCGCCTTGATAAATGCCGGCTGTACGGCAAGCAGGCGTGCCTTGCCTTCCTTCACCGCAGTGAAGTCCAGGCCACGTTCATCGTGCTCGGCCTCGAACATGCGGCCTTTCATTTCGCCATCCAGTGCCGCGAACACCTGACGCAGGTTGGCGTCTCCCACCTTGACGTTGCCGCGCCATTCATAGCCGTTGTACAGGATTGCCGTGCCACTGCCGTTGAACGGCGTGCCATCGGCATAAGCGCCCTTGACCTCCACCTTGAAGGTATCGCCCTGGTCGGCGGTGACGCTCATCACCCCGCGCACATCGCCCTTGGCCAGCATGTGCCCGCTGAAGGCCCATTGCCCCGGCAGCACATCGGCGCTCGGCTTGGCCTTCTGCCACTCGGCCCAGGCCGGGTTGTCCAGCGGGTAACGCTTGGCAAGTTCCGGTACCACCTGTTGCAGGGCAATCGGCAGCCAGTCGCGGTCACGCGCCTGGGCCTGGTATTCGAGGGACGGCCATTGGCCGAGGTGGAAGTTGACCAGGTGCTCCCATTCCTTGGCCGGGCGACGCTGCAAGGCCACGCGGGCACCGGAGTGGCAACGGCCACAGGTTTCACTGAGCTGGGTATCGAAGTGCTCGACGGTGTTCAGCCGGCGTTCCATGGCGTAGCGCACACCATCGGTTTCGCTGGGCGCCAGGCCCTGCTTGTCGGCCAGGTACTTGACCAGCGTGCGACGGTCGTCGTCGCTGATCTGCAGGCCGTGCATCACCTGCATGCGGGCGATGCTCATCAGCCAGCCTTCCGGCGTTTTTCGCTGGTGGCTGATGCGGCTGTAGGTATCGTTGCCTTCGGGGATATGGCACCCCATACACTTGTTCTGCAACAGGCTCGGGCCCTGCTCGGCCGCCATGGCCTGGGTGCTCAGCAGCGCGGCGGCGACCAGCGCCAGTTTGCCCGCATGCCGCCGGAGTCGAGTCGTCTTCAAGGTCAGACCTCCACGGTTGTTGTTCTTATCGTTTTTCGCACGCTTTGGTACAGCAGGTGTGCATGTGGCAGTTGTGATACAGGAACTGTGCCAGATGCTGCAAAAGCGTTGTCTTTCAGGCTTTTAGGCCGTTTTCTGGTCTTGGCCAGCATCCAGGATGGCTAATTGCAGCGTGCCATTTCGCGACAGGGTGTTTCATCCTGAGACAGGGCCTACTGCACAGGCCTTCGCGGGCTCGCCCGCTCTCACAGCAATTGCGAAATGCCTGAGTACAGCCACTGTTTCACCACCGTCTCACAGCGTCTCAATGTGCAACAGCGCACACCTGCAATCACAGCCTTGCACCCAGGCAAAACCCAATGCCTTCAACACCTTGCGACCAATTGCCCACCTTGGCACGGCCATTGCGCCTGTGCCCGTCACACCCAATGACAAGAGGCACAGCCCCATGCTTTCTGAACTGCCCATCCTGCCCGCTACCCGCGCCTTTCTCGAACGCAAGCTGAAGATGCGCATCGGCGCCGACTGGCAGGAGGCCGCCAGCGGTCGCACCCTGTCGTTCCGTAACCCGGCCACTGGCGAAGTGCTGGGTGAAGTGCCCGCCGCCGAGGCCGAAGACGTCGACCGCGCCGTGCGCGCCGCACGCCAGGCCTTCGACGACTCGCCATGGAGCCGCCTGCGCCCGCGTGAACGGCAAAACCTGCTGTGGCGCCTGGCCGACCTGATGGAGCGCGACGCCCGCCAGCTGGCCGAGCTGGAATGCCTGAACAACGGCAAGAGCGCCGCCGTGGCTCAGGTGATGGACGTGCAGTTGGCCATCGATTTCCTGCGTTACATGGCCGGCTGGGCCACCAAGATCGAGGGTAGCACTGTCGAGGCCTCCATGCCGTTGATGCCCAACGACCAGTTCCACGGCTTCGTGCGCCGTGAGGCCGTCGGCGTGGTTGGCGCCATCGTCGCGTGGAACTTCCCGCTGCTGCTGGCCTGCTGGAAGCTCGGCCCGGCCCTGGCCACCGGCTGCACCGTGGTGCTCAAGCCAGCAGATGAAACCCCGCTGAGCGTGCTCAAGCTGGCCGAACTGGTCGACGAAGCCGGTTACCCGGCGGGCGTGTTCAACGTGATCACCGGTACCGGCCTTAATGCCGGTGCCGCGCTCAGCCGCCACCCCGGCGTGGACAAGCTGACCTTCACCGGCTCTACCGAAGTCGGCAAGCTGATCGGCAAGGCGGCCATGGACAACATGACCCGCGTCACCCTGGAGCTCGGCGGCAAGTCGCCAACCATCGTCATGCCCGACGCCAACCTGCAGGAAGCGGCTGCGGGTGCGGCCACAGCGATCTTCTTCAACCAGGGCCAGGTGTGCTGCGCCGGCTCGCGCCTGTATGTGCACCGCAAGCACTTCGACAACGTGGTGGCCGACATCGCCGGCATCGCCAATGGCATGAAACTGGGCAGCGGCCTGGACCCGGCCGTGCAAATGGGGCCGCTGATTTCGGCCAAGCAGCAGGACCGCGTCACCGGCTACATCGAGCTGGGTCGCGAGCTGGGCGCGACCATCGCCTGCGGAGGCGAAAGCTTTGGCCCGGGCTACTTCGTCAAGCCGACGGTGATTGTCGATGTCGACCAGCGCCACCGCCTGGTGCAGGAAGAAATCTTCGGGCCGGTGCTGGTGGCGATGCCGTTCGATGACATCGACGAAGTGATCGGCATGGCCAACGACAACCCCTATGGCCTGGGCGCTAGCATCTGGTCCAACGACCTGGCAGCGGTGCACCGGATGATCCCGCGTATCAAGTCGGGGTCGGTCTGGGTCAACTGCCACAGCGCGCTGGACCCGGCATTGCCATTTGGTGGCTACAAGATGTCTGGCGTCGGCCGTGAGATGGGCGCAGCGGCCATCGAACATTACACCGAGCTCAAATCGGTGTTGATCAAACTCTGATCTTTTTCCTGTACCGGCCCTTCGGGTTCACCCGCGAAAGGGCCGGCACAGGCAGCCCGAAAACAACAATAAAAAACCATGGAGCACACCATGAGGCACACTCTCGCCTGCACGCTGACCCTGCTGATCACCGCCCCCCTCACCCAGGCCCACGAGCTGTACAACCACAACGGCACCACCCTCAACGCCGACCTCGAAGCCCTGTTTGGCGTGTTCCACAGCGACGAAAGCTTCAACCAGGCCGGCAACCGCCAGCCCGGCAGCACCGCCTGGCAGGAGGGCTACGTCAAATACGGCCTCAGCGGCAGCCAGGCCCTGCCCGATGCAGGCGCATTCTACGGCGCGTTCAACCTGCTCAGCTCCGCCACCTGGGGCGACGGCGACGCCGCCGGCCTGACCTTGGGCGACGAACGCCGCACCGCCATCGAAGACCTTTACCTGGGCTGGCGCTCGGCCAACCTGTTCCCGGCTTTGGGCGAAGATGGCGTAGACATTTCTGGCGGCCGCCAGGTGGTGACACTGGGTGACGGCTTCCTCATTCAGGGTGACCCGGTGAACCTGGGCAAGGTCGACCTGGGCGCCAACTTCGACCGTGGCGGCGCCTACTACCTGGCCGCCCGTAAAGCCTTCGACCGCACCGCAGTCCTGCGCCTGGGCGGCAAACAAGGCTGGCGCGGCGACCTGATGTGGCTGAAGTCCGACAACCATTACCAGGCCGACACGTCGCTGGCAGTAGCCAACCTGGAACACGTCGCCGACGCCGGCACCGTGGGCCTCAGCTGGATACGCGGCCTGGACGTTGACCAGCGCTACGCGCAGATCATGGGTCTGGAGCACCGCGACGGCATGGACACCGCCAGCCTGCGCGGGCGCGGTAACCTGGGCGTGAAAGACCTGGAGCTGGCCGCCGAATACGTGACCCAGGACAAGGCCGGCGGGCGTGAGAATGCCTGGTACCTGGAGGGCAGCTGGACGTTCTCCGAGCTCCCCTGGTCGCCCACCGCCACCTACCGCTACAGCCGCTTTTCCGAAGGTTTCGACCCACTGTTCTATGGCCTGAGCCGGGGTTATGGCACCTGGTTCCAGGGTGAAGTGGCGGCCAACTATGCCGGGCCGTTCAACAAGAACAGCCAAGTGCACCACATGGCGCTCAAAGGCAAGCCGCGGGACAACCTGACTGTGGGCGCACTGTACTTCGACTTCGACACGCTGGACACGGACCCGGGCAACCTCGGCGGGCGGGAGCTGGACCTGTATGTGGAATGGATGGTCAACGACCACCTGCTGATCAGCCCGTTGGTGGGGTTCTACAAGCCGGAGCGCAGTGCGGATAATGGGGGCACGCAACTGGGTAGCCGGGATACCGGAGCCTATATGCAACTGATTGTCGGCACCTTCTTCTGACTCAAGGCCCTATCGCAGGCAAGCCAGCTCCCCCGGTACTGCACAAAGCCTGAGCCTTGTGCAGTACCGGGGGAGCGCACTCAGCTGGAAAAGCTGCTAGCCCCTTGACTCAACGCCTCCTCGACAAAGTCCAGGCGGTCCTGCCCAAAGAACATCGCCTCACCCACAAAACAGGTCGGCGCACCAAACACCCCACGCGCCACAGCCGCTTCGGTCGCCTGCTTGAGCGCCGCCTTCACTTCACCGTCAGCCGTCAGTGCGTGAAAAGCCTGTGGATCGAAGCCTGCCGCTGTCAGTGCTTCATCCAGAACGGCGCTGTCGCCCAGGTTACGCCGCTGCCCCCACAGCCCATTGAACAGCGCCGACAGCAATGACTCGAACCGCTCCGGTGAATGCAACTGGGTGCCGATCACGCCGCGCATCAAGCTCAGCGTATTGACCGGGAACCCCGGCGGCATGCCGAAGGGCACGCCATACCGAGCGGCAAAGCGCGCCAGGTCGGTGAACATGTAGCGGCCCTTGGCCGGGATCATGGCCGGCGAAGCATTGCCAGTCGCCTGGAAAACGCCTCCCAGCAAAATTGGCCGGTAGCGCAGTGTGGCACCCTGGCGAGCGCACAGGCCCGGCAGTTGCGTCCAGGCCAGGTAGCTGGCCGGGCTGCCCAGGTCAAAATAGAAATCGAGGGTGTTGTGCATGGGTTTCGGTCCTTGCTGGGTGAGAGGGGCTTACCAACGTTCCATCCAGGGGCGCAGGTCCAGTTCGAATGTCCAGGCGTCTCGCGGCTGGGCGTGCAAGAACCAGTAACTGTCGGCAATGTGCGCGGGGTCGAGGATGCCATCCTGATCCTTGAGGGCGTAACGCTCGGGGAAGCTGTCACGGATGAATGCCGTGTCGATGGCCCCGTCTACCACCACATGCGCGACATGGATGTTCCGCGGCCCCAGCTCGCGCGCCATGCTCTGGGCCAGGGCACGCAAGCCATGCTTGGCCCCGGCAAAAGCGGCGAACCCGGCTGCACCACGCGTGCCAGCCGTGGCGCCAGTGAACAGAATGGTGCCACGCTCACGTTGGACCATGCGCCGGGCAACTGCTTGAGCCGTGAGAAAACCGGCAAAGCAGGCCATTTCCCAGATCTTGAAGTACTTGCGCGGGGTTTCTTCAAGAATGCTGCAGGGAACATTGGCACCGATATTGAAGACAAACGCCTCGATAGGGCCAATATCACGCTCGATAGTCTCGACCAGCGCGGCCACTTCATCCTCCTTGCGCGCGTCAGAACCAAACCCATGGGCCTGGCCGCCGGCAGCGTGTATTTCCTCCAGCAACGGTTGCAGTTTTTCGGCCTGGCGCCGGGTCACGCAAGCGACATAACCCTCGCGGGCGAAGCGCTTGGCAATCTCACCCCCGGTGGCGTCGCCCGCACCAATCACCAGCACTACTTTTTGTTGTTCTGCCATGCCTGCCTCCATTGGTGAATGATCGTTTAGTAAACGAACGCTATGTTAAGATCGCGATCATCGTCAAGTCCGTGTGCAGAGGCATGTGAATGCGCTACTCCCATGAACATAAACAGCAAACCCGCGAGCGGCTGCTGGCCAGCAGCGGCGCGCTGGCCAAGCGGGGAGGTTTTTCCAGCACCGGCGTGGCCGGGCTGATGAAAGCGATCGGCCTGACCGGCGGCGCCTTCTACAACCACTTCCCGTCCAAAGACGACCTGTTCACTGAAGTGGTACGCCAGGAGCTGTGCAACAGCCCGCTGGCACGCCTGGCCAGTTCGGGGGCAAGCCGCGAGCGGCTGGGCCGTTGCCTGCAGCAATACCTGAGCCTGGCCCACCTGAACAATGCCGAGGGTGGCTGCCCGCTGCCGCCGCTGGGTGTGGAAATCGCCCGGGCCGCCGCACCCGTGCGCGAAGAGGCCGAGCACTGGCTGGTCAGCCTGCATCAGGCCTGGAGTGCAACACTGGAGGATGATCAACTGGCCTGGGTGCTCATCAGCCAATGCGTCGGTGCGTTGATGGTCGGGCGCATGCTGGCCACTGAGCGGGTGCAGTCGCAGGTGCTGGACGCAAGCCGCCAGTTTGTCGAAAAGGCTCTGCATGAAGCGGATTAGCCTGCTACTGGGCCTCACGCTGGCGCTGCCCGCGCTTGCCGAACAAGCGTGCCCACCCGGGCAATACCAAGTGTGCCTGATGGAGTGTTTTTGTGCACCGATAGACCCTGGTCAGGCCGGCCAGATTCTCAAGGATGTGGAGGTCATGGCGTCTTCCAGCCTGACGTTCGCCTTGCGCCAGGCCAGGGATGAGGCCACCGCCAACGGCGTCGAGCCAATCCCGCTGCATATCCGGGCGCAACTCGAACCTTGGTACGACTTTGCCGTGCTTGACGCAGCGCGCTTCCGGGTGGGTGACGAACAGCAGATGAGCGCGGCCAATGCATTGTTGCAAAACCCTGATGTGAACGCTGTGACGCTGATCGACACGATCATCTTCCGCCGGGCCGACGACGCCGAAAACAACGTGGCCTTGTGGGCGCATGAGCTCAAGCATGTGCAGCAATATCAGGAACTGGGGGTAGAGGAATTCGCCCGGCGCTATACGCGCGACTACGACGACCTGGAGGGACCGGCCTACAAGATCGAGGCAGAGGTGGGCAAAGCACTGCGCGAACGCGGCTCGGGCCAGGCCAGATAGCAGCAGCGGTGCGCGACGCTGTGGGCGCGTCCGCTGCGCTTGGTTTTTCAGGACGCCGCCGATGCCTCTTCTGCCACCTGCTCTCGGCTGGCATAACGCTGCGCCAACACCGCGCAGACCATCAGCTGGATCTGGTGGAACAGCATCAGCGGCAAGATCATCGCACCAATGCCGCTACCCACGAACAACACCTGGGCCATCGGTACGCCGGTCGCCAGGCTCTTCTTGGAGCCGGCGAACAGGATGGTGATACGGTCTTCCAGGTCAAAGCCCAGCACCTTGCTCAGCAGACGAGTGCCGAACAGCACCACCGCCAGCAAAATCCCGCACACGGCGAACAACCCGGCCAGATGCTGCGGCGATACCGTGTGCCACAGCCCGGTGACGACTGCCTCGCTGAAGGCGGTGTACACCACCAGCAAGATCGAGCCCTGGTCCACCACCTTGAGCCAACGGGCATTGCGCTTGACCCAGGCGCCGATCCAGCGCCGCGCAATCTGCCCCGCCACGAACGGCACCAGCAGTTGCAGGGTGATCTTCAGCACGGCATCCAGGCCAGAGCCGGTGTCGCCACTGGCGCCCAGCAGCATCATCACCAGCAACGGGGTAAGGAAGATGCCCAGCAGGCTGGACGCGGCAGCACTGCAAATGGCCGCCGGCACATTGCCACGGGCCAGCGAAGTGAACGCGATGGCCGACTGCACGGTAGCAGGCAAGGCACACAGGTAGAGCACGCCCAGGTACAGTTCATTACCCACCAGCGGCACGAACAGCGGCTTGAAGGCCAGGCCCAGCAGCGGGAACAGCACAAACGTGCAGGAGAACACCAGCAGGTGCAGGCGCCAGTGCCCGGCACCGGCAATGATCGCCTCACGCGACAGCTTGGCGCCGTGCAGGAAGAACAGCAGGCCGATGGCCAGGTTGGTCAGCCAACCGAAATACACTGCGCCATCGCCCGAGCAAGGCAGCACGGTGGCTATCAGCACCACCCCGAGCAAGGCCAGGGTGAAATTGTCGAATAACATGCGCAAATACTTCATCACTGTGTCCATCTTGTCATTGTGCAAGGGCAAACGATAAGGTCTGCGGCTTTTCGCCGCTAACGCCGGAACCCCCACTGGTATCGCTCAACGGACACGCTCCACAAAAGGACCCCCACCATGCCCCTCTCCCGCCTGGCCGCGCTCGCGGCCGCCATTACCCTCACCTTGGGCCATGCCAACGCCAAGGCCGATGACCAGCTGCAAGCCAAGGTAGACCGTATCATCCGCCCACTGATGCAGGCGCAAGGCATCAGTGGCATGGCCGTGGCCATCTACGCCCGCGACCACGCGCACTACTTCAGCTACGGCGTGGCCAGCAAGGCCGACAACGTGCCGGTGAGCCGTGACACGCTGTTCGAGATCGGTTCGGTGAGCAAGACCTACACCGCCACCCTGGCTGCACTGGCCAGTGCCGAGGGCCAGTTGGACCTCACAGCGCCGGCCAAGCGCTACCACCCGGCGCTGGCCGGCACGCCCATCGGCGACGCGACGGTGCTGGAACTGGGCGCCTACAGTGCCGACTGCCTGCCCTTGCAGTTCCCGGATGCAGTGCAAAGCCCGCAGCAGGTCGTCGATTTCTTCCGACACTGGCAGCCCCACGCCAAGCCCGGTACGCAACGCTGCTATTCCAACCCTAGCCTTGGCTTGTTTGGTGACCTTGCCGCCCGCGCGCAGCACCAGCCGTTCGCCACACTGATGACCGAAGGCCTGCTGCCGAAAATGGGCCTGGAGAACACGTACCTGCACATCCCGGCCAGCGCCCAGGCCCTTTATGCCCAAGGGTACGATGCCGCCGAAAAACCGGTGCGCGTTGGCCCCGGCCCGTACGCCGACGAAGCCTACGGCATCAAGACCAGTGCCAGCGACTTGCTGCGTTACGTGCGCCTGCAGATGCAGCCTGAAGGCTTGCCACCGGCACTGGTGAAAGCCATCGACATCACCCAGCAAGGCTACTTCCAGGTCGGCGCCATGACGCAGGGCCTGGGCTGGGAACGCTACCCCTACCCGGCAACCCTGGCCACGCTGGTCGATGGCAACAGCCCGCGGCTGATCCGTGAACCCCAGGCAACCACACGCTTGCAACCGGCCCTGCCCGCCCAGCCGGCTGCCTGGTACAACAAGACCGGTTCAACCAACGGTTTTGGGGCCTACGCCGCGTTCGTGCCTTCCGAACAGCTGGCGATCGTATTGCTGGCCAACCGAAACTACCCGAACGAAGCGCGGGTGCGCGCCGCCTTCGAGATACTGTCCGGCCTGTAGTACGAGCAGCGATTGTCGAACAAAACGACAGAAATGTAGTGCCAAAAAATATTCACTACAAAATGGTTGACGCCGTTCATCGCCCTTGTGCATGATGAAGCCGTCTCCCCGATCGGGAGCGGTGGCAAGGGTGTTCCAGACGGCCTGCGCGGTAACGCAGGCCGTCCGTGGAGAGGGAAACTGTCCAAAAGGCAGCGTGAGAAAGCCCCTGTTGCGATGCTGCTGTAGCAGCCTTGGTAGTGCGCTACACCGTGGTAGCGCCAACTGTGAAAATCACCTACGAATGGGTAATGGGGGCTTTATGATGAACTTGAACAACAATCCGACTATCGACCAATTGGCCCAGCTGTTCGCCGTGCGCAAAGACAGCCTTGACGACCACCTGCTGTGGGTCAGCCAAACCGGTGAAGTGCGCCTCGACCGCCTGCCACCGAACACCGTCGAAGATGAATTTGAAGAGCACCTGCCCAGCATGCGTGCACGCTTCAAGGTCTACCGCCGTGGCCAGGGCTACGTCGGCAAGAAGGCCGCCGCCGACACCGAGTTCGTTGGCCGCGTGCTGCAGACCCTGCAACAAGAATGGCCCGCTGCCCGTGAGCAGCAGGCAGTCAAGGTGATCGAACCGCTCAATTGAGGGTTCCCGCCTATACCTGAGCCCGGCCCACTTTGGCCGGGCTTTTTCATGCCTGGCGCCGCTGGCTGCAGTTTTCTGGCAAGGGCAAGGCACCGGTTGCCATCGCCCGGGCGCGGTTGACACCCCATACCAGGGCGCGGGTCATGGTCTCACCCGGCCGTGTCGGGTAGTACTCCTCCAGCAGTGCGCGCCCATCTCCAGCGTACAACCCCAAAAACAGCTGGGTGGCCCCCAGGCGTGACAGGCGCACCTGCACATCCAGCGTGGTGCCGTCACTGAGGGCTTCATCGTGGCTGCGGCTGTGCAGTTGGGCGTCGGCCCACTGCCAATAGGTCTGTTCCCTGACTCGCATGAGCATTCAATCCTCCGTTACTGGAATGCCCCACCAGAAAACCACAACCTCGGCCAGCCGGCGAGTGCTACCCGGCAATGCCATGAGGCGGATCAACAAAGCGCAATAAAAACCCCGCCATTCAGCGGGGTCATGTAGGGGGCGGGATTCACTTCTTCAGCGGAACCCGCGGCATGAAGCGGCCTTTTTTGCTGCGCTGCAGGTGTGCAGGCTGGAGCTGTTCGGAATCATCCAGCGTCATGTGGGCGAAGCCCAGACGAAAGGCCGCCTGGCCGCAACGCACCTGGCTGTTGATCGGGAACGCGTCATTCAGGTCTTCGAAAAAGGATTCGCTCATGCCCTGTCTCCCTCCAGTGGCGGTCGCGTCGGCAACCAGAAGAGCTGCCCAGGAAACGCGGCCTGTGAAAATGAGACTAGCTGGTCATTTGCGGACCGCCCGGACAAGATTCCGGCACCCGACCAGTGGCAACCCGCTCTACTTCAAGCGCACTGCCGTACCGGTGGCAAATACCACGACCATACCGCCCTGTACCGACGGAATACTGATCTCGAAATCCACACCCACTACCGCATCGGCTTGCAACTGGCGTGCCCGAGCCTTGAGTTCTTCGGTTGCCTGCTCGCGCGCCTCGCGCAGCGCGCGCTCCAGGGTTTGCGAACGGCCGCCGAACACATCACGAAAGCGTGCAAAGAAATCGCGCACGAAGTTGATGCCCTGCACCGATTCGAAGCTGACCACGCCCAGGTATTCGGCAATCGGGCGGCCTTCGAGCTGGCTGGTGGTAGAAATGATCATGGGTGCGCTCCGCTGGCCTGGCAAAAGAGGCCGATTCTAACAGAGCGCAGTCCGGCAGATGGGGCCGCTTTACGCGTTGGCCGCGCGCAAGCGTTGGCCAAGCCGCGCACCAAACACGTTTACCAGCAACCCGGCCATCACCAGCAATGCCCCCCAACCTTGGGTTGCGGTCAGCCGTTCGCCCAGCAGCAATGCAGACGAACTCAGGCCAATCACCGGCACCAGCAACGAAAAAGGTGCCACCTTGCCAGCCGGGTGGCGTGACAACAGCTTGCTCCACAAGCTGTAGCCAAGCATGGTGGCGACAAAGGCCAGGTACGCCAACGCCAGCACCGAGCTCCAGCTGATGTTGGCCAGCGCATGGCCAATGCGCTCAGGCCCTTCCAGCCACCAGGACAACGCCAGGAACGGCAACGGCGGGATCAGGCCGCCCCAGATCACCAGTGCTACCAGGTCAACCGAACCAAACCGCCGGGTGATGATGTTACCCAGGCCCCACATGGCACCGCCGCACAGGGTCAGCACCAGCGCCAGCATGGGTACATGGCCGCCGTCTTCGCTGCCGATCAATGCCAGGCCGCTGGCCGCCACCAGCAGCCCCAGCACGCTGGCCAGGCGCAGCCGCTCACCCAGGAACAATGCCGCGAAACCGAGGGTGAAGAACGCTTGCGACTGCAAAATCAACGAGGCCAGCCCTGGCGGCATGCCGCTGTACATGGCCTGGAACAGGAAGGCGAACTGGCCCAGCGAAATGGTGGCCCCGTAGGCGATCAGCCAGCGCCACGGCAGTTTGGGCCGCCTGACCAGCAAGATCGCCGGAAACGCCACCAACAAGAAGCGCAATGCTCCCAGCAACATCGGCGGCAAGCCATCGAGGCCAACCTTGATGACCACGAAGTTGACTCCCCAGGCGACAATCACCACCAGGGCGATGAGCAGGTCCTTGAGCGGCATTGCGGGTTCCTTCTTCAGGCTTTTCTAGACATATTTCGTTACAGCATAAGGCTATTCCTTCGGCAGCGACCAGCACAGTTGTGGCCAAGGGTTGCGCAACAGTGACTGTTACTGCATCCGTTCAATCCCGAAAGCCAGGCGCGGTCTTTTCCAGCATCCGCAATAGCGCCGCCCATGCCAATTGCAGTGCATCCGGGTCCGCCAGCTCCCCCTGCTTCACCCCCCTGCCCGGGTCATTGAATTGCCGCTCGGTATGCGCGCACACCGCCGGGGGCGGAAAAACCAGTTGCCCGGCACTCTGCGCCGCCAACTGGATCTCGCAGGCTTTCTCCAGGTAATACATGCGTAGAAAAGCTTCGACCACGCTGCGCCCGGTTGTCAGCAGGCCATGGTTGCGCAGGATCATCACCGGCTTGTCGCCCAGATCGGCCACCAGCCGTTGCTGCTCATCCATGTCCAGCGCAATACCCTCGTAAGCGTGGTAAGCCACCTTGCCGTAAAACTCCATAGACATCTGGTTCACCGGCAGCAGCCCACATTCCAGCGCCGCTACTGCACACCCGGCCCGGGTATGCGTGTGCAGCACGCACTGGGCATCCTCGCGGGCGGCATGAATGGCGCTATGAATGACGAAGCCGGCCGGGTTGACCGAGTGCGGCGTGGGTTCCACCAGCCTGCCCTGCAGGTCGATCTTCACCAGGCTGGAGGCCGTGATTTCATCGAACAGCAGGCCGTACGGGTTGATGAGAAAGTGATGCTCCGGCCCCGGCAGGCGCAGGGAAATGTGGGTGAAGATCAGGTCACTCATGCGAAAGTGCGCGATCAGCCGATAACAAGCCGCCAACTCCTGGCGCAAGTGCTGTTCCGTTGCGGTCATGGTATTGCCCTGATTGATGAAATGGCACGAAACTACTTGGTCGCCCAGGCATTGAAGCGCTGTTCCAGCTCTTCGCCATGGTCAACCCAGAATTTCACATTCATCGCCAGCGCCCCTTGCAGGTTCTGTGGCGAAGTGGGCACCCAGTCGGCCAAGGCCGGGTCAAGCCTGGCAGCAGCCTGGGTATTGGTAGGCCCATACGGAATCTGCTGCACATAACGCACCTGGGTATCCGGTTGATTGGCATAGGCAATCAGCCGATTGGCCTGATCCACATGCCGCGAGCCTTTTATGATCGCCCAGTAATCCATGCCATACAGGCTACCGGGCCACACGACGGCCAGCGGGCTGCCCTGTTGTGCTGCCACGGCGATGCGGCCGCTGTAGGTGGAGGTCATCACCACATCGCCTGCAGTCAACCACTGCGCTGGCTGGGCGCCCGCGTCCCACCACTGGATGTAGGGCTTGAGTTCACTCAGTTTGGCGAAGGCACGTTCAACCCCGGCCGGAGTCGACAGTACTTGGTAGACATCTTCAACCTTGACCCCATTGGCCAGCAGGGCGAACTCCAGGTTGTACACCGCACGCTTGCGCAGGCCGCGCTTGCCCGGGTACTTGTTCACATCCCAGAAGTCGGCCCACGATGTCGGTGCCTGGGCCAGCTTGTTGCGGTCGTAAGCGATCGCCACGCTCCACACCAGCGCAGCCGAGCCGCAGTCCTGCGCTGCATCAGGGATCAGTTCGGCGGCATGGCCCAAGCGTTTCCAGTCAAGGTGCTCGTACACGCCCTCGTCACAGCCACGCATCAAGTCCGGCCCTTCGATCTGCACCACGTCCCAGTCGACGTTACCGGTGTCGGCCATCACCTGGATCCGCGCCATCTCGCCGTTGTATTCGCTCTGGATCAACTTGCTGCCGTCCTGCGCACTGAACGGCTTGAAGATCGCCTCGTCCTGAGCCTTCTGGCCAGCACCACCATAAGCGACCACGACCATCTCTGGCGCGGCCTGCGCACTGCCCAGGCCAAGGGCCAGCAGCGCCGTACAAAGGCCGCTCACACATGGGAATACCTGCATCGTAGTTTCCTCCTTCCGGTGCCGCGAAGGCCCGTTTTCTTGTTGTTGTGAGGTCACGCCCTCGCCGTGAGGGTGAACAAAACCTAGTCGCGCACCAGTAAAAAAACAAGTTGATTTTTTACTGGCGCTACACTTTCATAAACAAAACAAGAACAACACCGCACCGGAGCCGCCTGTATGCAGACCGCCTTCCCTCACCTGTTCGAACCCTTGCAGATACGCGGCAAACGCCTGAAGAACCGCATCATGTCCACCGGCCACGACACCTGCCTGCCTACCGACAATCTGGTGAATGACAAACTGATCGCCTACCAGCGTGACCGCGCCGCGGGGGGCGTAGGCCTGATCGTGCTGCAAGTTGCCGGGGTGCATGACAGCGCCCGTTACACCTCGCATGTGCTGATGGCCACCGACGATGCCTGCATCGACGGCTACCGCCAGCTTGCCGAGGCCTGCCATGCGCACGGTACCGTGGTGCTCTCGCAGCTGTTTCACCCCGGGCGGGAGATCATGGAGTCGGCAGACGGCCTGTTGGCGGTGGCGTACTCGGCGTCTTCGGTGCCCAACGAACGCTTCCGCGTCATGCCGCGCGCGCTGGACCAGGCGATGATCGATGAAATCGTCCAGGGCTACGCCAGCGCCGCCCGCCGCCTGCACCAGGCCGGGCTGGATGGTGTCGAGGTGGTGGCCAGCCATGGCTATCTGCCCGCGCAGTTCCTCAACCCACGTGTGAACCTGCGCAGCGACGGCTACAACGGTGAACTGGAACAACGCCTGAGGTTCCTGCGTGAAGTGCTGGCCGCCGTGCGAGCCGCCACCGGCGAGCAGTTCATCATCGGCCTGCGCATCAGCGCCGACGAACGTGACAGCCAGGGCCTGAGCGAGGATGAGTCACTGGCCGCCGCAGTTGCCTTGCAGGGCCAACCCGACTACCTGCACATCGTCGCCGGCACTTCAGCATCACTGGGAGGCGCCCTGCATATCGTGCCGCCCATGGCCATCGAGCCCGCCTACCTGGCCCGCGAGGCCGCTACCTTCAAGCAACAGCTGGCTATCCCGCTGTTCGTGACCGGGCGCATCAACCAGCCCCAGGAAGCCGAACTGATTCTGGCCCGCGGCCAGGCCGATGTCTGCGGCATGACCCGAGCCTTGATCTGCGACCCGTTGATGCCGAACAAGACCGAACGCGGCCAGGTCGAAGATGTACGCGCCTGCATCGCGTGCAACCAGGCGTGCATCGGCCACTTCCACCGTGGCCTGGCCATCTCCTGCATCCAGCGCCCCGAAACCGGCCGAGAACTGCAATACGGGCAACTGACGCCCACGGCCAGCCCCAAGCGCATCCTCGTGGCCGGCGGCGGGCCAGCTGGCATGAAGGCCGCCGCCGTGGCCGCTGCCCGAGGGCACCAGGTAACACTGTACGAGGCCGGCCCCCAGCTCGGCGGCCAGGTGCTGCTGGCCCAGTTGCTACCGCGCCGCGCCGAGTTCGGTGGGGCCAGCACCAACCTGCAGCGGGAAATGGCCCTGGCCGGCGTGGAAGTCGTGCGCAACACCCGGGTCGACCGCACCTTGGTCGAGCGCGAGCGCCCCGACCTGGTCATTGCCGCCACCGGTGCCACCCCTTACTGGCCAGCGTTCGAACGCACCGGTGACTTGCAGGTGGTCGACGCCTGGCAGGTATTGCGCAATGAAGTGAAGCCGGGGCGCTCGGTGCTGGTCATCGACTGGCGCTGCGACTGGATCGGCCCAGGCATCGCCGAACGCCTGGTGCGCGAGGGGCATCACGTGCAGCTGGCGGTTAACGGTACCCATTGCGGCGAAAGCCTGCCGCTGTACGTGCGTGATCAACTGGCCGGCGAGTTGCATCGCCTGGGCATCCCCATCACCCCTTACGCGCGCCTGTATGGCAGCGACGACAACACGGTGTACTTGCAGCACACCGCCAGTGGCGAGCCGATGATCTTCGAGGGTATCGACACCCTGGTGCTGTGCCTGGGTCATCAGCCTGAAGACAGGCTGGCCAGCGAGCTGGCTGGCCTGGTGGAAGTGCGGCGCGTTGGCGACTGCCTGGCGCCGCGCACCGCCGAAGAAGCGATTCACGACGGCCTGACGGTTGCCTGGTCGCTCTGAGGCTGTACATACTGCGGCTTTTACGATGGACCGACGTGCATGAGCCAACTTCCCCAGCCCCCCGCCAGTGAAGCCGGGGGCGCAGCGCCGCAGTTCCTGGGCACCCGCATCCGCGGCCTGCGCAAGCGCCGTGGCATGACGCTGGCGGAGTTGGCTGCACACAGTGAACTGACTGCCGGTTATATCAGCCAGCTGGAGCGCAACCTTTCCTATCCGTCGATCCCCGCGTTGTTCAACATCGCCCGCAGCCTGGGCGTGACCATCCAGTGGTTCTTTGCCAGCGAAGCCACCACCGCCCCCGAAGACCAGGGTTACGTTGTCCGGCGCAACAGCCGCCTGAGCGTGCATTACGAAGATGGCATTGTCGATCAGTTGCTTACCCCGCAACCCAACCGCCAGCTGGAAATCCTGCACTCACGCTTCCCCCCGGGCACCTACAGCCAGCAAAGCTACAGCCATGAGGGTGAAGAAGCTGGCTACCTCCTCAGCGGCAGCTTCGAGCTTTGGGTGGGCGAGCGGCATTTCCAGCTGGGTGAAGGCGACAGTTTCAGCTTTTCCAGCCAGGAACCCCATCGCTATGGCAACCCCGGCGAAGTGGATGCCGTGGTGATCTGGGTGATCACGCCGCCAACATTTTGAAGCACTCCCGCAGGCCTTGGTAACACTGCTGACCCTCGATAGGGTCTACCTTGAGGCCGGCACGGCTGCGCAAAATCCTGGGTGAAGACGCCGCGTTACGCGTGGTAGTGGTCGACCGCGGCGCAAAAATACGTTCCGCCTTGGGCGACGAGCTTGGCAACTACGCGGTGATGTCCTGCCAGCACGCGATTCCACTGGGGCGCAATGGGGCCGTGACAGGCCCCATCCTTGCCATCAGGCAGCAGCAAACAGCTCGTTGGCAATCTGAGCCTGGGCAGCGTCAATCGCCTGGCTACGGTGTTCCGGGCCATAGGCCAGGCCATGGGCGCGGACGATTTCCAGGTCGGTGACACCGATGAAGCCCAGGAATACTTTCAGGAAGTCCTCATGCCCCGCGCCCGTCGGCTGGCCAGCGTGCAGGCCACCGGCGGTGGAAACCAGCACCACCTTCTTGTCGCCACACAGGCCTTCCGGGCCAGCTTCGGTGTAGCGGAACGTTTTGCCGGCAACGGCCACGCGGTCTATCCAGGCCTTGAGTTGGGTCGGTACTGTGAAGTTGTACATCGGCGCGCCAATGACTACAGCATCAGCAGCCAGGAATTCTTCCAGGGTTTCAGCACTGAGCTTGGCTTCAAAAGCCTGGGCAGCATCGCGCATGTCTTCAGGGGTACCGGCAGCTACCAAGGTGGCGGCGGAAAAGTGGGCGATGGCGTCAGCGGCCAGGTCACGGTAAACCACTTCCACGCTTGGGTCGGCTGCTTTCCAGGCCTCGACCACTTCGCGGCTCAGCTGGCGGGAGGCGGAATTGTCGCCCAGGATGCTCGAATCGATGTGCAACAGTTTCATGGGACTCTCCTGTGATTGAAGACCGCGTCAGTGGGCGATCACGATGGGGAGAATCCTACCGGGGTGCGCAATGGCTGATAAGGAGGCAAAAATGCGTTAGTTTGTCCCACAGGTGGAACAGTGAGACAGGCCCATGCAAGACCTTAACGACCTTTTTTACTTCGCGCGCGTCGTCGAAGCCGGTGGATTCGCCGCAGCCGGGCGCCAGCTGGGCATCCCCAAGTCGCGCCTGTCGCGGCGCATCGCCGAACTGGAAGAACGCCTTGGCACGCGCCTGCTGCAACGCACCACGCGGCAGCTCAAGCTCACCGCAGTAGGTGAACGCTACCTGCATCATTGCCAGGCCATGCTGCTGGAAGCCGAAGCTGCCGATGAAGCCGTAGCCAGCATGAGCAGTGAACCGCGCGGGCGCTTGCGGGTGTCATGCCCGGTGGCGCTGGCACACGCGTTCCTGCCAGATGTGATCAGCCGTTTTCTTGAGCAGTACCCGCTGGTGCAACTGGACATGGTGCTGCTCAACCGCCGGGTCGACCTGATTTCCGAAGGCATCGACGTGGCGCTGCGCGTGCGTGACCTGGGCGATGAAGACCCGGCGCTGGTCACCCGCCGCCTTCGCCAGGCGCAAATGCAGCTGGTGGCTGCCCCCGGGTTCGCCGATCACATTCGCGAACCTGCAGAGTTGGCGTCGTTGCCCGTGCTGGGGGCCGCCGAAGCCGACCGCTTGGTACACTTCCGCCTGCTCGGTCCACAGGGCAAGCAGCAGGAAATTGCTTTGGAGCCGCGCCTGGCCATTGATGATTTCGTAGTACGTAATGCTGCTGTACGGGCCGGACTAGGGTTCACTGCGCTGCCCAGCATGTTCTGCGAAGAAGAACTGGAACGCGGCGAACTGGTGCGCCTGCTGCCAGACTGGTCGCTACCGGGTGGCTACCTGCAAGCGGTATACCCCCACCGGCGGGGTGTACTGCCTGCAGTTCGGGTATGGATCGATCACCTGGCGGCATCATTCGAGGCCTGTGGAGAACGGTATGTCTGAGGGGAAGATGAGCGAAGCCGAAGTGGCAGCGTTTTGCCTGAGCCTGCCGGGTGCCCGAGAAGACTACAAATGGGGTGGCATTCGGGTGTTTTCAGTAGCGGGCAACAAGATGTTCGCCGTGCTCGACCTGGCCGGTGCGGGTTTGTCGTTCAAGGTGGCCGATGAACTGTTTCTCGGCTACTGCGACCGCCCAGGGGTAAGACCTGCGCCCTATCTGGCGCGGGCAAAATGGATCAGCATGGCGCAGCCCTACTCCATGGGGCGTGATGAGCTGACAGATTTGCTGCAGCGCTCGCACCAGTTGGTGGTGCGCCGGCTGCCGAAGCGCTTGCAGGTAGGGTTGATGATGTGAACTACCTGTACCGGCCTCCTCGCGGGCTTACCCGCGAAGAGGCCGGTACAGGCAATAATCAATTGAAGGGCAGATAACGCCCCTCAAAAAACAGCCAGTCCGCCCAGAACACCTGGTGCACCAGCACAATCCCCCAGCACACCAGCTGGTACGAAACCTTGCGGGTCTTGTGCCGGAACACCTGCTGCGCCACCAGTGCCCCCGGCCAGCCACCCAACAGCTCACTGGCATGCAGCACTTTCTCGGGCGTACGCCAGGCCTGGGTACGCGCCTGTTGCTTATCCTGCCAATACAGCAACAGGCTGATCAGGCTCATGGCCGGGTACAGCGCCAGCGGCCACCAGGCCTGGTCGTTCCAGGCCATGCGCGCAGCGCCCAACCCGGGCAACAGGCACAATACCCCCAACAGCAGCAGTTTCAGGCGCACATTGCGTACGCCCTGCGCCCGTTGCCCGCGCAACACCTCAGCCATGAGCTGTCGACCAGTCAACCCAGCCGAACTGCCAGGTCGCCAGAATCAGCAGGCCGAACACAATGCGATACCAGGCAAACGCCGCGTAGCTGTGGTTGGCAATGAACTTGAGCAACGCGCGCACGGCGATCATGGCGAAGATGAACGACGTCACGAAGCCAATGGCAAACACCGGCAAGTCACTGGGCTGGAACAGGTCACGGTACTTGTAACCCGAATACACCGCCGCACCGACCATGGTCGGCATCGCCAGAAAGAACGAAAATTCGGTCGCGGCCTTGCGCGACAAGCCGAACAGCAGGCCGCCAATGATGGTCGAGCCCGAGCGGGAAGTGCCCGGAATCATTGCCAGGCACTGGATGAAGCCGATCTTCAGCGCATGGGTCCAGCGCATGTCGTCCACATGGTCCACCTGCACGCGGTGCTCGCGGCGCTCGGCCCAGAGCATGATGACGCCACCCACCACCAATGCCGCCGCCACGGTGATCGGGTTGAACAGGTACTCGTGAATCAGGTCGGCGAACAGCACGCCCAGAACGACCGCCGGCATGAACGCCAACAGCAGGTTGCCGGTGAAACGCCGCGCCTTGGGCTGGCTGGCCAGGCCAAACACCACTTCAAAAATTTTGCCACGAAACTCCCACACCACCGCCAGGATCGCTGCCAGCTGAATGATGATGTTGAATGCCATGGCCCGCTCACCGCCAAAACCTATCAGGTCGGCGACGATGATCTGGTGCCCGGTACTGGAGATCGGCAGAAACTCCGTCAGCCCTTCGACCACGCCTAAGATGATTGCCTGGAAGGCAGTCCAAAAATCCATCATTCCCCCGGATGGAGCGCCGCTTGCTGCGGGCCCCTTGTTCTTGATTTGCTTGAATTTGCCGCACGCGGCCCGGCTGTTTTACAGCGACTGTTGGGCGCAACGCCAGTAGAAAAGTTCACGCCCGCTAAAGGTTTCATCTTGCGCGGCCGAAATCCTAGCAGAGCGCCTTTGCAATCGCTTTACGCGACCTGCTGCAGACTATTTCAAAGATAGCACTTAGCCATTAGTCGGGTGGGGGCCTGTCGCAAAGCATGCTTGGATGCACCTCAATAAAAAGAACAATGCGGGAGCTCCTGGATGAACACGTTGAGATCGATGTCGATCAGCCGGCGCCTGTGGCTGATCCTTGTGGTGGCGGTGGCCATGTTGGTAGTGCTGGGCCTGCTCATGCTGCGCCAGATCCACGGTGACCTTTACCAGGCCAAAGCGGAAAAAACCCGCCATGTGGTGCAGACCGCCGCTGGCGTGCTGGCCTATTACCAAGGGCTGGAGGCCGCCGGCACGCTCAGCCGCGAAGCCGCCCAGCAACAGGCACTGCAGGTGGTACGTGCGTTGCGCTACGACCACGATGACTACTTCTGGATCAACGACCTGGGGCCAAAGATGATCATGCATCCGGCCAACCCCAAGCTCGATGGCCAGGACCTTTCTGCCATTCGCGACCCCGACGGCTTTGCCGTGTTCAACGAAATGGTCGCCTTGGCCCGCCAGCAGGATGCAGGGCCGGTCAACTACCGCTGGCCCAAACCCGGTGCCAGCGAGCCGGTGGCCAAGACTTCCTATATACAGCTGTTCAAACCCTGGGGCTGGATCATCGGTTCGGGCGTGTACGTCGATGACGTGCAGGCCGAATTCGCCCGCCAGTTGCGCGATGCCTCGCTGGTGGGTGTGGCTATTGCCTTGCTGATGGCACTGGTGGTCCTGCTGATTGCGCGAAGCATTGCCCGCCCCTTGCAGGAGGCTGTGCAGGCCATGGGCAATATCGCCAGCGGCGAAAGCGACCTGACGCGGCGCCTGGACACCCACGGCCGTGACGAAATCACCCACCTGGGCGAGCACTTCAACCGTTTCAACGGCAAGCTGCAGGGTGTGGTCGGCCAGCTGCAAGGGGCGGCCCACGCGCTGGCTCAGTCCGCCGGGCACGTCGGCGACAATGCAGGCGCCGCACAGCAGCACAGCGCCCAACAATCGCTACAGATGGACCAGGTAGCCACCGCCGTGAACGAGGTGACCTATGCCGTGCAGGACGTGGCCAAGACTGCCGAACAGGCCGCCGGGGAAATGCGCACCGCACAGCAGCAGGTAACCCATGGCCAGCAAGCGATTCATGGCAGCCTGGCGCAGATCGACCGGTTGTCGCTGACCATCGACCAGGCCGTGCAGGTGATTCGCGACCTGGCCGGCCACAGCACGCGCATCGGCGGTGTGCTCGATGTCATCCGCTCCATCGCCGAGCAGACCAACCTGCTGGCGCTCAATGCGGCCATCGAAGCGGCGCGGGCCGGGGAACAAGGCCGAGGCTTTGCCGTGGTCGCCGACGAAGTTCGCCTGCTGGCCCAGCGCACGGCACAATCGACGGCCGAGATCCATACCATGATCGAACACCTGCAAAGCCAGTCGGATGCAGCGGTCAAAGCCATCGACACCAGCAGTGAAGCCTCGCGCCAAACCGTCGAGCAGGCCCGCGAAGCCGGCGCCAGCCTGGACGCCATCAACCAGGCACTGACCAACCTGACCGTGCTGAATGCCTCCATTGCCAGCGCCACCTTGCAGCAGTCGCATGTGGTCGAGGAGATCAACCGCAATGTGCTGGATACCGCCGGGTTGTCCCAACAGACGGCTGATGCGGCACGTCAGTCCAGTGATGCCGGGGTGGCGTTGGGGCAATTGAGCGAGGAATTGGAACAGTTGCTGCGCCAGTTCCGGGTTTGACGCCGGCCTCTTTTGTGGGAGCGGGCATGCCCGCTCCCACAGAGAACCGATGCATCCCACCTACTGCGCCCTACACCTTCCCCAGCCGACCCGCTACAATCGCGCCCCTCCCCACAGCCGCCAAGGATCGCCGATGTCCGGCCTTGAACTCATCGCCGCCGTCCTCGGCGTCACCGCTGTCTGGCTCACGGTCAAACAAAACACCTGGTGCTGGCCAATCGGCCTGGTCATGGTGCTGATCTATGGCTGGCTGTTCTACGAGGTAAAGCTGTACTCGGGCATGCTGCTGCAACTGGCCTACGCCATCCTGCAACTGTACGGCTGGTGGCAATGGAAACGCCCCGGCCACACCGAAGATGCCCGCCAGGTATCGCGCCTGCAAGGCCCAGCGTTATTTGCCGGCCTGGCTGCCGGGGTACTGCTGAGCGCAGCCCTGGGCACGGCCATGGCCAACTGGACCAATGCCGCCCTGCCCTGGCTCGACGCCACCCTGACCGGTTTCAGCCTGGTGGCGCAACTGTGGATGGCCCAGAAGCGCCTGCAATGCTGGCCGCTGTGGGTGGCCGTAGACATCGTCTATGTAGGCCTGTACCTGCACCAGCAGCTGTACTTCACGGCAGGCTTCTTTGTCGTGCTCACCCTGATTGCCGTACGCGGCTGGCTGGAATGGCGCCGCGACCCGGCGTTGGCGCAAGCATGAGCACACAACACGCCATGAAGGTCCTGGTGCTGTGCGGCCCCGAATCCAGCGGCAAGAGCTGGCTCAGCGGTGTGATCCAGGCGCATTTCGGCGGTGTGGTGGTGGCCGAGTACGTGCGCCACTTCATCGACCAGGAGTGCCGCGATACCTGCTATGCCGATATCCCTGCCATCGCCCACGGCCAGCTGGCCTGGGAAGACCGGGCGCGCGAACAGGCACCACCGCTGCTGATCCTCGACACCCACCTGCTCAGCAACATGCTCTGGAGCCGCGCCTTGTTCAATGACTGCCCGGCCTGGCTGGAACAAGCCTTGCTTGAACGGCACTACGACCTGCACCTGCTGCTGAGCCCACAGGGGGTGGACTGGGTTGCCGATGGCCAGCGCAGCCAACCCGACATCAACGACCGCCAGCGTTTTTTCGACGACAGCCTGGCCTGGCTGAAACAGCATAATCAGGCGCACCAGATAGTTGAGGGCAATTGGCCGCAGCGCCAGTTGCTGGCCTTGCAAGCCGTTGCTACGCTACTTGATAGCGATGCGCCATCCTGCCCCGCCGAGTGTTAACCCACTGACACACTCTAGTGGGGCAAAGCCCCCGGAATTGCGGGCTTTTCCCCCGTTTCGGGGGCAGTGTCAACCCCATGAAACACCCCTGCAAAAACCCTTCCAATCAGGGCCACAGCTGGCTTGGCCAGCAATGCGCACGGCTGGCTGTTTCACCGCTGAGACAGAATGCGCCGCAGTTTGTCAGCCTTTCGCCCTAACTGTCTGATCTGAAAAAGATTCTCAAAAGCGGCACACCATCTGCTCTGTCCTTTGCATCGCTGAACAAGGCCAGCGCTCAAAGAAGGAGTTGCCGTCGTGAGGAAGAGTGACAAACGCCTCTATCACCTGTTGTTGGCGGGTTGTGTACTGGGGGCGATGAGCCTCACGGCCCACGCAGACAAAGGAATCATCATCATCAAGCGCGACGTACAGGTGCGCAACGCGACGATCCCGCCCTTGATCCCTGACCCGAGCCCGACCACTGTCAACGCCAACCCTTCTGCCCACGTGCTCAAGCAAACCAACGAACTGAGCGATGGCGATTTCGCCAGTATCAGCAGTGGCGCCGGCATCAGCAACATGATTACCCAGCAGACCAACAACCTGGGGGGCAACCTCGGCAACCAGAACCAATTGCCCAACCTGTCTGGCGGCCGTGGCACCGGGGGCGCGGGTAACGGCATCTCCAACATGGTCAACTCAAGTGTGCAACGCGGCCTCGCGCCGTTGCAGATTCTGACCGGCGGGGGCAAGTGACATGAAGCACATGCTGCTGATTCTGGCCACCCTGTGCAGTACGCCAGGCTTCGCCGATTCCCTGGTTCCCGTCATCAACAATGCCAACATCGACAGCTCGGGCAGCCGCTATCAGGGCAACCTCTCCGTCAACCAGGCCGCCGGTGACAAACAGCAACAGGCCAATGCGCGGGCCATCGCCGTCGGGCCTCAAGCGAATGCCAGCACGCAGATCCGGCAACGGCTGAACACACCCGCCGACCCGACGATGGATGCCCGCTCGACCATTCAAGGCAACGCGTTCAGCAACGGCAGTGGTGCGCTGGGCGTCAACCAGAGTGCCGGCGCCAATACCCAGCAAGCCAATGCCCTGAGCATAACCCTCAGTGCTCAACCGCAAAGCATCGACGACAGCGTCCTCATGCAACAGAACGTGGCGCTGCTCAACAACTCCGGTCCAACTGACACCCCAACAGGCCATCGCCAGGTCACCACCAGTGACCAGGCCTTCACCGGTAGCCGCGGGGTGATCCAGTTGAACCAGAGTGCCGGGGTGGGAAACCGAATGGCCAACACCTTGAGCATCCGGGTCGCGGATTGACCCTTTCAGTTAAGAACGACACTTAACCAACATAGAGTACGGAGAATCACCATGAAACCCTCGATGGCAATCAAGCCTCTGGTGTTCGCAATTGCTGCGGTCATGGCTGTTGCTGTACAAGCTGGGCAGAACGATCGGCGCAATGACCACCACAACGGCCACCATAACAATGGTCATCACACGCCTCCTCCAACCAAAATCCCTGTGTATGCAACGGCCAATGCCTGGGATACCCAAACCAGCACCGATAACCGTATCAGCAATCAAGGCACCATCAACGAAGCCGAGATGAACCAGTCGGGCGAAGGCTCCAGTGGCAACGTCGGTATCAACGTGGCGGCCGGTAACGGCAACCAGCAGGATAACGCCGCAGCCATTGCCAACGCCGGCTCCGAGTCGAGCCTGGACAACAGCTTCGTGTTCGGCATGGCCAGTGCTACTGCCGATGTCGTGCAAACCAGCGACAACAACCGGGTCGACAACTATTCGACCCAGTCGTCTGCTGTGATGAGTGGCTCGGCCAGCGGGGCTGAGGGCAACATCGGCATCAACATCGCCGGTGGCGACCTCAACCAACAGAAAAACACCATGGCCATCGCCAACACCGGTGCGCCTCTGGGTAACGCCACTGCCACGGCTTCTGCCGAACAGGACGGGCCAGGCCTGGTCGTGAACAACAGTGCTGACCGCACTTACCGCGTCGACACGATCACCATTACCACCTCGGCCAGCGGTTCGAGCTCGCGTGATGGTACGTTCAACTCGACCGACGACCGCAGCTCCTCGTCGAGCTTCAGCGTGGCCGGCTCGCAAAGCGCCAGCTCCAGCGGCTCTAGCGGCTGGAACTCCAGCGGCTCGAAATCCAGCAACGCCAGTGGCTCCAGCAGCATGTCGGCAAGCGGTTCCAACGGCTGGAATGCCAGTGGCTCTGCCAGCGGCAGCAACAGCTCGTCGAGCAGCGCCAGCCTGAACGCTTCGCTGGATGCCGCAGCCAATGCTACGCGCACCTTCACCACTGATGATGGCCGCCGCGAACGCACCCGCTCCAGCACCTTCGATGGCTCGCTCAGTGCATCGTTGGACGTATCGGTCGACAAGTCGCACGAAAGTGCATACGACTCGTCGTTCGAGAAAGCCTTCGACTCCAGCTACGACAAGACGCGCGAATCGTCTTACGACAAGTCCAAAGACTCTTCGTACACCAAGTCTCACGACTCTTCGTACGAGAATGCTTCGGCCTCGGCGTTTGAAAAGTCTGGCGAGAAATCGAAACAATCCTCGAACGACGTTTCGAAGAGCTACAGCGAAAGCAGCGCTTACGACTTGAGCAATACTGTGTCCTTCCAAGTGCTGACCCCGACCGGCTGGGCCAACCCTGTTACCAATACTGCAACCCTTAGCGGTTCGGTCAACGGTGGCAGCGGCAACCTGGGCGTGAACGTGGCAGCCGGTGTGGGCAACCAGCAGAGCAACTCGCTGGCCATTTCCAACACCTCGTTCTAAACACTGCGCTTGAGGCCCCCTTCGGGGGGCCTTTCTTCAACACCCACCGGAAGGCATCCGATCATGCGCATTATTGCCTTGGCGTTTTTGCTGTGCCTGGCCAGCGTGAGCGAAGCCGCACAAATGCCGCTGTCCGTCCTGCCGGGCGGCGCCGTGGTGTTCAAACCCATCCAGAGCGTGCGTGAACGCAAGTTCGCCGACCTGGTGCAACAAAAAACCGACTTCAGTTGCGGCGCCGCCGCGCTGGCGACCATCCTGCGCCAGGCCTACTGGCTGGATGTGGACGAACATCAGATCATCGAGGGCATGCTGGCCCACGCCGACCAGAACCTGGTGCGCACGCAAGGCTTCTCGATGCTCGACATGAAACGCTACGTCGAAAGCCTGGGGATGCGTGCCCGCGGCTACCGGGTAGCACCCGACACCCTGCACAGTGTGCGCATCCCGGTCGTGGTGCTGATGGACGTGCGCGGCTACAAGCACTTCGTGGTCATGCAAAAGGTCGACAAAGGCTGGGTGTACATCGGTGACCCGGTGCTGGGCCACAAGCGCTACAAGATCGATGATTTCCTCAAGGGCTGGAACGGCATCATCTTCGCCGTGATCGGCCAAGGGTACGACAAGAACAATGTCCTGCTCGACCCGCCCCTGCCACTGACTGCCAAGGGCCGGGTGAACAACTTCACCCCAGTGAAGGACACCGAGCTGCTGGACTTCGGCTTCATCAAAAGCGACTTCTTCTAACGACTGTTCTAATGACAAGGAGCATGAGGCTCCAGGGAGCATTTCATGAAGACTTCATTGTGGCTGGCCATGGCCTGCCTGGCCGCCAGCCTGCCAAGCCACGCCGAGGCGCTGAAACCCATCGAACTCAAGGACCAGGAGCTGGCCAACCTGCGTGGCCGCTATGTGATGCCGGGGCGCATCGTGAGTTTCGGGATTGTCATGTCCAGCACCTGGCAAAATGCCAAAGGGGACGTGATCGGGGCGACATCCACGCTGCAAGTCCAGCAGTCGACCATCAAGCCCCAGTTCTATGTCTCGATGATCGACGAAAAAGGCACCGGTGCCGCGTCGAGCGGTGCCGCTTCTGCGGGCACGGGCGTGGTCACAGGTGGAAACGGGCTGACCACCACCGAGGGTGTCACCCAGGTAGTGCGTGCAGCTGGCGACAACAATACGGCCTACAACAACGTTGATATCAACGTCACCAAAGCCAACCAGGCCCCCGCTGTGCAGCAGCAAGGCCAGGTACTGGCCGCTGGCCAGACCCTGGTCGGTGAAAACGGCGCCGGCTCGCTCAGCGTGTCCTCGACCGGCGTGGGCGTGCAGCTCAACATCAATGCCAGCAACAACCAGGGCAGCAGCGTGCAGCGCCTCGCCCAGGGCGGCCTGATGCAGAATTCGACGCTGCTCGGCAATGGCAACCTGGTCAACAACGTCACTTCCCTGAATGTGGTCATGCGTGAAAGCGTGCCAACGGCCGCCTCGCTGAACGGTAGCCTCGACCAGCTCAAAGGTCTTCGCACCTTCGGATACTGATCTACGCTCAGTCTCATCAAAAGTAGTCGGAAGGGACGGCAAATCCATGCACCGATCTTTAACGCTCAACGCTTTTGTGTGTTTGACTACCCTGGCCCCGGCCACAATGCTCTATGCAGCTGCCGACCCTCAGGTCGAGGCCCTCAAACAGGAACTGATCGAGCTTAAACGCCGTTACGAAGCCCAGCAGCAAGCGCTGATGGTGCTGGAGCAGCGCGTGCGACAGGTCGAGGAAGCCCCGGCGGCGGCGCAACCCAAACGCCTGGTCAAATCCCCCGCTGAAGGGGTCAAGGGGGCACAAACTGTCGCATCCGGCGCGCCGGGCACCACCGGCAGCTCCTACGGCCAGGCACTCACCGCCGACTCGGAGCCGGCACAAAGTGTGTCCAACCTGTATGACGAAGCCAGCGGCTTCTTCGGTGGCGGCAAGTTCAGCTTCGAAACCGGCCTGACCTACACCCATTACGATACCCGTGCGCTCACGCTCAACGGTTTCCTGGCGCTGGACTCGATTTTCCTCGGCAGTATCAACCTGGACCGCATCAAGGCCGACAACTGGACCCTGGACATGACCGCGCGCTACAACCTGGCGCAGCGTTGGCAGTTCGATATCAACGTGCCCGTGGTGTACCGCGAGTCTACCTACTCGTCCGGCGGCGCGGGTGGCGCCGGGGCCAGCACCTCCGACGCCAGCGTGACCCGTGACCCGGAAATCGGCGACATCAACGTTGGCGTAGCGTACAAGTTCCTCGACGAGGACGAGACCTGGCCTGACGCTGTGGCCACCCTGCGTATCAAGGCACCGACCGGCAAAGACCCCTATGGCATCAAGCTCCGCGAGGTCGACGGCAACAGTAACCTGGCAGTACCGGAAAGCCTGCCGACCGGTAACGGTGTGTGGTCGATCACACCGGGCATCTCGCTGGTCAAGACCTTCGACCCGGCCGTGCTGTTTGGCAGCCTGTCCTACACCTACAACATGCAAGACTCGTTCAGCGACATAAGCCCACAGGTCAACAGCAAGGTGCCGGGAGACGTGAAGCTCGGCGACTCCTGGCAAATTGGTGGTGGCATTGCCTTCGCCTTGAACGAAAAAATGAGTATGTCGTTCTCGGTGTCAGACCAGTTCGCCCGCAAGAGCAAGATCAAACCGGATGGTGGTGACTGGCAATCGATCTCCAACAGTGACTACAACGCCGCCAACTTCAACATCGGCATGACCTTCGCCGCCACCAACAACCTGACCATTGTCCCCAACCTGTCCATTGGTCTGACCGATGATGCGCCAGACTTCTCCTTCAGCCTGAAATTCCCCTACTACTTCTGATACTTGCCTTCAGCCATGCCCGTGCAAGCGGGCATGGCTTTTGGTTACCAGCCTTGTAGCCAACCGCTTTCCACTTCCCGGCCTGTTATCATCCAGCACAGATGCATGACGATTTAATGGCAAAAGGGAAGTTTTTGTGAAGAACCTGTCCGACCACCCACGTACCCGGCTTGCCGCCTTGGCAGCCCTGGTGCTGGTGATCCCACTGGGTACGCGCGCCATGCTGGGTTGGTCCAACCCGCTCGGTTACCTGTCCGACCTCGCCCTCGGCAGCCTGCTGGTCTTGCTGCTGCACCGCCGGCCATGGTGGCTGGCCCTGCCCGTGCTGCTGGCCTGGGCAGCCCTGTGGGTGGCCTCGGCCGAACTCGTCAGCGCAGTGGGCCGGTTGCCCACCAGCGCCGACCTGACGTACCTCGTCGACCCGCAATTCATGGAGAACTCTACCGGCGGGGGCCTGGCCCATGCCTGGCTGCCTTGGGTAATGGGCGCAGGCCTGTTGGTCTGGCTGGCCTGCGCGTGGCGCAGCCGCACCCGGCGCAGCCAGCCGCTGCCGCGCAAGGCCTGGGCCGTTCCCGCGCTGCTGTTCGCTACCCACTGGGGCAGCCAGCAGCTGGTACCCAGCGACGCCGATCAATGGCGGCAATACAACCTCACCCACCAACTGATGTCTGCCGGGGTCGGCACCCTGGAGCGCAAGGTCGAGGGCTGGATGGGTCGCACGCAAACGTTCACGCCGCTGGCCAGCAGCGGCCTGACGCAATCAGACCTGCATGGCCAGCGCCTGCTGGTCGGGCCAGGCAGTGCTCGCAACCTGCTGGTCATCACGGTGGAAGGTATCCCCGGGGCCTACCTGCGGCCCAATCGCCAGGCCCTGCACAGCCGCTTCGACGAAGACCTGATGCCCAAGGTCAGCCAGTGGGCCGAGCGCGGCATGAACACCCCGGACTACGTGCTGCACACCCACCAGACCATCCGCGGCCTGTACGCGATGCTGTGTGGTGACTACGACAAACTGGCCAACGGCACGCCCAAGGGCGTCGAGCTGCTAACCCAGAACGAACGCAACCAGGCCTGCCTGCCGGCGCAACTGCGCCAGGCCGGCTTTACCACCCACTACCTGCAAGGTGCCGGCCTGCGCTTCATGGCCAAGGACCGCATCATGCCGCACATCGGCTTCGATTCGGTGCACGGCCTTGAGTGGTTCCGCAACAAGAACTACCTGGACTTCCCTTGGGGCAAGGATGACCGGGCCTTCTTCGAAGGCGCCCTGGACTACGTCGGCCAGCTGCAAAAGCAGGACAAACCCTGGATGCTGACCCTGCTCACCGTGGGCACGCACCAGCCGTATTCGGCACCCGCCGAGTACCTGGAACGCTATGACACGCCCAAGCAGGCTGCGGTGGCCTACCTGGACGATGCGCTCGGGGCGTTTCTCGATAACCTGGAACGCCAGGGCGTGCTCAAGGACACATTGGTGGTGGTGACCTCCGACGAGTCCCACGGCATCGACGGTGTGCGCCTGGCCTCGTCCTGGGGCTTCAACCTCACCCTGGCGCCGGAACAGGCGCAACTGCCCCACATCAAGCGCGGCACATACGGCCATATCGATCTGGCCACCTCCGTGCTCGACTACTTTGCACTGCCCATTCCAATAGCGCTTGGTGGTCGCTCGCTGTACCGCGACTACGATACCGGCCGCGAAATGATTTCCTACACCAATGGCATGCTGCGCTATCACAACGGCCAAGGCGTCTTCACCGAATGTGACTTCCAGCAGCGCTGTCGACGTTACGCCAGCGAGGGCTTCATTGCCGACCAGGCCCGCTATCTGGGCCCGGGCGACAGCCTGCTCGGCCAGCAGATCGGCGCCCTTGCCGGGGTGCTCGACCAGTCACTGCTGCAAACCCCGCTCAACCTGCGTTACCAGTTCGGCGGCCCTTCGCCGATCAAGCTGCGCAAGCGCATTCACGATGACTGGGCCGATAACCTGATCGGCGCCCAGTACCTTGAAATGCCGGAAGGCTCGCACACCCGCGTGCGGGTGAAGGTGCGCTCGCTGGACCCCAAGCGTGTCGCCTACATCCAGCTCAAGGCCAAGCAACTGGAGCAGGATGTGCCACTGGGCCTGCCTGCCGAGGTGAAGGTCACCGCCGACGAACCGCTGGAGATGGAGTTCAGCTTTGACAACCCGACCGAGCGCAAGGCGTTTTCCTTCCATTTGCTGGGGTATGGCGGCGGTAAGGTGGAAGTCAGTGACTTCAGCGTGATCACAGCGCTGCCCGGAGAGGATGACGCCGCAGATGAACTGACCGAGGGCCACATTGCCCATTCGGGCTGAGCGGATAACCACTCATCGCCCGGCTACCGGTGCCTGTCGAATCGGCAAACGCGTGCTCGACTAGTGTGTGAACCCCCAGCGTGGAGACAGCACCATGAGCACAAGCGAAAGCAGGCACCCGGTGGTTTCCCGTAGCCAGTGGCTGGCGGCACGCCGGCAACTGTGGCTGCACGAAAAGGCCTTTACCCACCACCGCGATGCGCTGTCCGCAGCCCGCCGCGCCCTACCCTGGGTCAAGGTCGAGCAAGGCTATCGCTTCCAGGGGCCGGACGGCGAACTGAGCCTGGCTGACCTGTTCGAAGGCCGCAGCCAGCTACTGCTTTATCACTTCATGTTCGCCGAAGGCTGGAGCGAAGGCTGCCCCGGCTGTTCGTTCCTGGCCGACCACTTTGACGGCGCCAACCTGCACCTGGCGCACCACGACGTGTCGCTGGTCGCGGTGTCACGGGCCCCCTATGCCGAATTTCAGGCGTTTCGCCGTCGCATGGGCTGGCAGTTCCCCTGGTACTCGTCACAGGGCAGTGGTTTCAACGAGGACTTTGGCGTCAGTGTGGGCTGCGAGGGGGAACGGCAGTACAACTATGAGCCGTATGACGGCAATGAAAGCGAGTTGCCTGGCCTGAGTGCGTTCTACCGTGAAGCGGACGGCAGCGTTTACCACACCTACTCGACCTATGCCCGTGGGTTGGACATTCTGGTCAATACCTACAATTTCCTGGACATTGCGCCACTGGGGCGCAATGAAGGCGGGACCATGGACTGGGTGCGGCACCACGACCGGTATCAGGGGCAGCCAGACAAGCCCCACTGCTGCCACACTTAAGCTCCAAGGCACCCCAGCGGGCGTGCCCGCGAACACCGGCAAAGCCGGTGCCAGGCACCAAGTCGCCTGCTTCGCGGGCACGCCCGCTCCCACAAGGGCCGCTTTTAGTCAGCCGCGAACCCCCAGCATCCCGCGCTCGACGATAAAGTCGATCACCGCCTGCAACCCCTCGCCCTTCTTCAGGTTGCTGAACGTCCACGGCCGCTGCGGGCGCATGCGCTGGGTGTCGCGCTCCATCACTTCCAGCGAAGCCCCCACATAGGGCGCCAGATCAGTCTTGTTGATCACCAGGAAGTCCGACTTGGTAATGCCCGGACCGCCCTTGCGTGGAATCTTCTCGCCCTCAGCCACGTCGATCACATAGATAGTCAGGTCGGCCAGCTCCGGGCTGAACGTGGCGCTGAGGTTGTCACCGCCGCTTTCCACGAAAATGACCTCAAGGTTACCGAACTTGCGCGCCAGCGCCTCAACGGCGGCCAGGTTCATCGAAGCGTCTTCGCGAATGGCCGTGTGCGGGCAACCGCCGGTTTCCACGCCCACGATGCGCTCCGGCTCCAGGGCGCCGGCTTCGGTGAGGATGCGCTGGTCTTCCTTGGTGTAGATGTCATTGGTAACCACAGCGATCTGGTAGTGATCGCGCATGGCCTTGCACAGCGCTTCCAGCAGTGCGGTCTTGCCAGAGCCGACCGGGCCGCCGACACCGACGCGCAGGGGTTGTTGATAGCTTTGCATGAAGGCAGTCCTCAGGAACGGAACAAACGGGTGTATTGGGTTTCGTGACGCGATGAGGCAATGGCCAGCAATGGCAGGCCGCCACCGAGCTGGTCATCGGCCAGCGCCAGGGCCTGCTCAAGTGCAGCGGGCAATTCGGTGCCCAGGTCGCGCAGCAAGGTCTGGGCCGCCTGCTGGCCGAACGGCACCAGCTTGACCCCGGCCATGACCGCGCCTTCCAGCCAGGCAAAGCCATGGCCCAGGGCCAGCTGACGCAGTGGAATGCCCCAGTGCGCAGCCAACCAGGCCATACCGCCCAACTGGGTCAATTCCAGGCTGGTGCGCCACGCCGGCGCCTGACCCAGTTGCCAGCCATCCAGAAGCCGCGCCAAGGCCGCACCACGCTGCTGCTCTTCCAGGCGCAGCTCGGCGGTTTCGCGGTTGGCCAGCAAGAAGCGGCTCCAGTGGCCGAAGGCCTCGGCGTCCTCGGCCTGACAAGCGTGATACAGGCGCGCCAGCACCGGCCAGTCCAGGCAAGCCAAGGTGTCTTCGACCTGCTCGCGCTGCCAGGCTGCGAAGCCATCCACGCCCTTCACCCAGCCCGCCTCGACCGCCCACTCCAGGCCTTGCGAATACGTGAAACCGCCCACCGGCAGGCCGGGACTGGCCAGCTGCAACAGGCGCAGCAACGCCAGGTCGCTGTCCATCAACCGGCCAGCACCAGCGCGGCACCGGCCAGCAGGCCACCACCGAAGGCTTTCTGCAGGCCACTGTGCCGGCGCAGCAGGCACCCGACGGCAAAGCCCGCCGCCAACAGCAAGCCGCTGACCGTGACAAAGCCGGCGCTGAACTGCCAGAACGCGCTCGGCGTGGCTTCCACGCCATGGGCCCAGCCGTGGAACAGGGCAAACACCGGCATGGCCATGGCCAGCAGCAACTGCCGGCTTGGTAGCAGCACCGCCCCGGCGGCCACCAGCAGCGACCCGGCAATCAAGGTTTCCATGCCCAGCACGTCACCGAACAAGTGGCCACAGACTGCCCCGCCAAACATCGCCGCCAGGGTTGCCATGGGCAGTGTCAGGCTGCGCCGGGTCAGTGCAGCGAGTACGCCAGTGCCCAACAGCATCAGCAGGTGGTCAAGGCCCGTCAGCGGGTGCAGCAGGCCATCGTGCAACGGATTGCTGTCATGCCCAGGGTGAGCGAAAGCCGGCAGCGCCAGCATCAGTAGAAACAGGGCGAACGTCTTTTTCATGGGTTGCTCCAGGGCAGTTCAGGAATGGGCAGGCAGGCGAACGAACGGGTGATCGTTGCCGTGGGCATGGCTGTGGCCATGCGGCGCGCTCTGATAGGCGCCCGCTTCGGGCTCGAACGGAGCCTGTTCGGCCTCCACCGTCAGGCCCAGACCACGCAGCATGTCGTCCAGCACATGGTCGTGCTGGAAACGCAGCAGGCCAGGCTCGATCTGCAGGGGCACGTGGCGGTTCCCCAGGTGATAGGCCGCACGGGCCAACAGGTGCGGGTCGGCACAGCGCACCGTCGACACCGTTTCGGGTGCCGCCAGCACACGAATCAGCTGGCTGCCATCGGCATCGGCAAGCAACTCTCCCCCGCGTAGCAGGTGGCCGCGTTCGAGCATCAGGCCGGCTTCGCGGCCATCGTCCAGGGTCACACGCAGGCGGCTCTTGATACGGCTGTCCACATCCAGGGTGACGGTGCCGGTTTCGGTGAGCGTGCCGGGCTCGGTGATGCGGCGGGTCAAGACAATCATCGGTGCTCCTTCAAAACAGGAAATAACGCTGAGCCAGCGGCAACTCGCTGGCCGGCTCGCAGACCAGCAGCTCGCCATCGGCACGCACCTGGTAGGTTTGCGCATCGACCTCGATCAGCGGCTGCAAAGTGTTGTGGACCATGTCCGGCTTGCGCACCCGGCGGCAGCCGTTGACCACGCCTACCAGGCTGCGCAGGTTCAGCTCTTCTGCCAGGCCGCGGTCCATGGCCGCCTGGGGCAGGAAGGTCATGCGTGTGGCATGCCGCGCCGCGCCCAGGGCGCCGAACATGGGCCGGTAGTGCACCGGCTGCGGCGTGGGGATAGAGCCGTTGATATCGCCCATGGGTGCGGTGACGATCATTCCGCCCTTGATCACCAGCGCCGGCTTGACCGCGAAGAACGCCGGCGACCACAGCACCAGGTCGGCCAGCTTGCCCGCCTCCACCGACCCCACTTCGTGGCCGATGCCATGGGTGAGTGCCGGGTTGATGGTGTACTTGGCGATGTAGCGTTTGACCCGGAAGTTGTCGCTGTAGGCGGTGTCAGGTGCCAGAGGCCCGCGGCGCAGCTTCATCTGGTGCGCGACCTGCCAGGTACGCAGTACCACTTCCCCGACCCGGCCCATGGCCTGGGAGTCGGACGACGTCATGGCAAAGGCGCCCATGTCGTGGAGAATGTCCTCGGCCGCAATGGTTTCGCGGCGGATGCGTGATTCGGCAAAGGCCACGTCCTCGGCAATGCTTGGGTCCAGGTGGTGGCAGACCATCAGCATGTCCAGGTGCTCGTCAACGGTGTTGACCGTGTACGGCAAGGTCGGGTTGGTCGAGGAAGGCAACACGTTGGCCTGCCCCGCCGCGCGGATGATGTCTGGCGCATGGCCACCGCCGGCACCTTCGGTGTGGAAGGTATGGATGGTGCGGTCGCCGATGGCCGCCAAGGTGTCTTCGATGCAGCCGGATTCGTTGAGTGTGTCGGTGTGGATCGCCACCTGGATGTCCATTTCCTCGGCCACGCCCAGGCAACAGTCGATGGCTGCAGGCGTAGAGCCCCAGTCTTCATGCAGTTTCAGGCCGACAGCGCCCGCAGCGATCTGCTCACGCAGCGCTTCAGGCCGCGAGGCATTGCCCTTGCCCAGCAAACCGATGTTGATCGGCAGGCTGTCGGCGGCCTGCAGCATGCGCGCCAGGTACCAGGGGCCGGGCGTGCAGGTTGTGGCATTGGTGCCGGTGGCCGGCCCGGTGCCGCCGCCAATGAAGGTGGTGACGCCACTGTTCAGCGCCTCGTCCACCTGCTGCGGGCAGATGAAATGGATATGCGAGTCCACGCCGCCGGCGGTGACGATCTTGCCCTCGGCCGCGATCACTTCGGTACCTGGCCCGACCGGTACGTTCACGCCCGGCTGCACATCGGGGTTGCCGGCCTTGCCGATCACCGCGATACGCCCGTGCTTGATGCCGATGTCGGCCTTGACGATGCCCCAGTGGTCGATGATCAGCGCATTGGTCAGCACCAGGTCCATGGCTTCGGCGGCCAGCATCTGGCCCTGCCCCATGCCATCGCGGATCACCTTGCCGCCGCCGAACTTCACTTCTTCGCCATAGATCGTGAAGTCCTTCTCTACCTCAACCCACAGCGCCGTGTCGGCCAGCCGCACGCGGTCGCCCACCGTGGGGCCGAACATGTCGGCATAGGCCTGGCGGGAAATACGGCTCATACCCTGCCCTCCAGTGCACCCATCACCTTGCCCTGAAAGCCGTAGACCTCACGCTTGCCGGCGTAGGCCACCAATTGCACGGTGCGCGCCTGGCCTGGCTCGAAACGCACGGCAGTGCCGGCCGGAATGTCCAGACGAAAGCCCAGGGTGGGCGCTCTGTCGAACACCAACGCGTCGTTGACTTCGAAGAAGTGGTAATGCGAGCCGACCTGCACCGGCCGGTCACCGTGGTTGGCCACGCTGACGCTGACGGTTTCCCGGCCACTGTTCAGTTCGATGTCGCCAGCAGCGACCTGGATTTCACCTGGGATCATGCGGGGCTCCTTGGCAGGTTCAGACGATGGGGTCATGCACGGTCACCAGCTTGGTGCCATCCGGGAAGGTCGCTTCGACCTGCACGTCGTGGAGCATTTCGGCAATGCCGGGCATCACCTGCTCGCGGGTCAGCACTTCGCGCCCGAGGCTCATCAACTCGGCCACAGTGCGGCCATCGCGTGCGCCTTCGAGCACGGCGGCGCTGATCAACGCCACCGCTTCCGGGTAGTTAAGCTTCAGGCCACGGGCCAGGCGCCTTTCCGCCAGCAAGGCAGCGGTGAACAGCAGCAGTTTGTCTTTCTCTCTTGGGGTCAGCTCCATGGCGCTCTCTCAGGTGGCCCAGATGCGTGGTGGGCAAGCTGGCAGGCCGAGGACGGCCGGGCGCAGCACATGCCACAGACGTTGCAGGGTGCGTTGCAGGTGTTGGTTGTCGTGGTCGAGCACACGGATGACCAGCAACGACCCCAGCAGGGTCGCGCCGGCCGGGGTGTCCAGTTCATCCAGCAGCGGGCGAACCTGCTCCAGCACCGACTGGTCGGCCGGTGCCGCACAGAACGTGGCGAGCAGCGGGTGGCCGCCGAGCTTGTCCAGGCGCCCGCCTTCGATGCGCAGGCGTTCGTGCAGGCCGACTTCGTCGGGCAGTTCAATGTGCAAACGGCTGTCCAGCCTGCCCTGCTCGAAACGCTCGCTCATGACCGGGCGGCCGAGGCACAAGGTTTCCCAGGCCAGCAGCCGCGCCCCGGGTTCCAGGGTGAAACGGCTGTCGAGGCTGGCGCGGGCGCCGGAGAAGAAGATGCTGTCTTGCGGCAGCCATTCCAGGGTGCTGCCAGCCGCCAGCCGAAAACGCTGGGTCAGCCGTGCGGTGGGGCCGATGCTGCGGTAGAACTTGCTGGCGCCGGGCATGGTCAGCAGCGCGTGGCTGCCAGGTTCCAGGTGGATATCCAGTTCCAGGCGGTCGCCGGCGACAATGCCACCCGGCGGGTGCAACACATAGACATGGCACGGCGCACCTTCAGGATAGAAAGGCCGCTGCACCAAAAGAGGTCCGAAATGGCGCCACGCACCAAGGCGGGTCACGTCGTAGCGCCTGACAAAGCGCAACTGCAGGTGGGCGCTCCAGCCTGCATCGTCTTGTTGTTGTTCGATCTGCTCCGCGAGCGACATCCTGCGGCCCCTGAAATCCGTGGCCTGATGGCCGTTTAGAGGGTCCGGCGCGGGCGGCTGCTAGCGCGCACGGCCTGACCACTCGATCAAATTCGCAGGCTGGATATAGCAGTTTGCGGGCCAACTCCGCAGGTGAAGGCAGATGAAACTTTTTTCGTAGCCGCTCTGGCACAGGGCATACGGGGGAATGGCGCACAAAGCGGGGGCGCGCACTGGCCCTGTTTCGGTGCCAACAGATGTGCCATCGGGGCTGCAAAGCGGCCCCAAACACATCAAGACTCAGTAGTCGAAGCGGTCCACCGCACGGCGGCGTTCGTTGTCATCACGCCGGTCATAGATGGCCGTGGTCTGGATATTGGCATGGTGTGCCAACTTCTGCGCAATCGACAGGTCATGCTCTTCGATCACCCGGGTGATGAATGCCCGGCGGAAGTCGTGCGGCATGATCTTCACCCCCACCTGTGCACCGCGCTGGCGGGCGATGTAGTAGATGGCATGTTTGGTAATGCGCGCCCGGGTTATGTGGCTGCCACGGCGGATGCGGTTGAACAGGAACGGGTCATCCTCCGCACCGGCAGGCAGGTCCTGGCGGCGCAGGTCGAGCCAGGCCTGCAACTTCTCGAATGCCCACGGTGGTGCGTACTTGACCAGTTGGTGGTTGCCCTTGCCCACCACCTGCAGGCTGCGCGCCTCGAAATCGACCTGGTTCAGGTCGATGTCGACCGACTCCGACTTGCGCATGCCGGTTCCGTACAGCAAGGCAATAATCGCGGCATCGCGTACGCCCTGCGGCCGAGGGTCGGCCGCGCACACGTCCATCAATTCGCGAATCAGGCTGCGCCGCAAGTTGCGCCCGGGTGGCAGGCGGGTGCCAGTGGCCGGCTTGACCTCGCGAATGCGCAACAGTTGCTCATGATCGATCAGGCCCTGGCGCCAGGCCTCGTTCATCACGCCGCGAATCGCGTTGACGTACAGCGACGAGCTGTTGGGGGCGTATCCGTCGGCACGCAGGGCAGCCACCAGCGCGATCACATGGCCGGGCTCGAGCCGATGCCAAGGCACATCGACGATGTTGCAGTCGACAAAGCCCAGCCGGTCGGCGGCGTCCTGAAGGATGTAGCGCATGGTTTGCTGGCTGGATGGGGCCAGGCGGGCCATGTACTGCAGCAGCGGATTGTTGGAAAGATCGGACAAAACGTGAATCCTGTAGCGAAGCGGCGGCCGGTATTGAGCTGGCCAGCATCTCAAGCAAGTTGAAACGATTGATGAACGAGGGCCAATGACGTTTCAAGCGCACGCCATTCGAACCCGAAGAAGTGCCATCATCTTGATATTCATGGATTTTATAACTGACACGGGCCAGATCTTAACCCATTTACAGCGTCAAGGGCCGCCCGTACGGCGCCAAGCCTGCCAGCCAACTAAATGGCCGTCGGCCACCACCCTGGAAACATCTGCTGCACCCGGGGCTCGGCAAAGCGCTCATCAATCAGCACCAGTACGCCACGGTCCTGGTCACCTCGGATAACCCGGCCCGCCGCCTGGATCACCTTGCGCACCCCCGGGTAGAGATAGGCGTAATCGAACCCCGCACCAAACTGCCGCCCAAGGCGCTGCTTGAACTGCTCGTTGACCGGGTTGACCTGCGGCAGCCCGAGTGTTGCGACAAACGCGCCGATCAAGCGCGTGCCCGGTAAATCCACCCCCTCACCAAAAGCACCGCCCAATACGGCGAAGCCGATGCCCTGCCCGTCGCTGACAAAACGATCGAGAAATGCCTGACGGGCCGCCTCGTCCATGCCCGGTTCCTGAGCCCATTGCGGAATCTGCGCATGCTGCTCTGCCAACAGCCCTGCCACCTGCTGCAGGTATTCGAAACTGCTGAAGAAGGCCAGGTAGTTGCCCGGCATCCGCTCATACTGCCGGGCAATCAGCTCGACGATTGGCGCCAGAGAGGCGTGACGCTGCTGGTAACGGGTAGACACCTGGCTGGCAATCCGCACCTCAAGTTGCTCTGCGCGAAACGGCGCGGCCACTTCCAGCCAGGCGGTGTCGGCTGGCATGCCCAGCAGGTCGCTGTAGAAATGCCGCGGGCTCAGTGTGGCGGAAAACAGCGTCACGCTACGCGCCGCCTGCATGCGCGGGGCCAGCAAGCGCGCCGGGGTGACATTGCGTAGGCACAGCGTGGCCAGCCGGCGCTTGCGTGGGCCCTGGCGCTGGCTGATGTCGAACAGGAAGTGCTCGTCGAACAGCTCGGCCACCCGGGTGAATTGCAAGGCGTGGTAGAAGAACTGCAACACCTGCGGGTCCATGTGCGCGGGCGCCTGGTTCATCTGATCCTGAATCAACCCGATGCACTGCTGCAAGGCGCGCAACAAGCCTTCGGGCAACGACTCGCTGGCCTGATACGGCGCACGCTGCTCTTTATACAACGCGTTCCATTGCCGGTTCAGCCGGTCCAGCGCACTGCCAAGCCCGGGTGGTTTGCTCTGGCGCAATGCCAGCAACTGGCCCTGGTCGAGGCTGGCGCTGTACATGCCGCGCCCACGCTCGACCAGGTTGTGCGCTTCGTCCACCAGTACGGCAACGCGCCACTGGTTGAGCTGGGCAAGGCTGTACAGCAGCGCATGCGCATCGAAGTAGTAGTTGTAGTCGGCGACCAGCACGTCGACCCAGCGCGCCATCTCCTGGCCCAGGTAGTACGGGCATACCTGATGTGCCAAGGCCACTTCACGCAGGTTGGCGCGGTCGAGCAACGGCAGTGCTGCCGCCGCTTCGCGCGCCGCCGGCAAGCGGTCGTAGAAGCCCGCCGCCAATGGGCAGGACTCGCCATGACAGGCCTTGTCCGGGTGCTCGCAGGCTTTGTCGCGGGCGATCAGCTCCAGTGTGCGCAACGCGGGCTGGGGCGTTGCATCGGTAATCTGGCGCATGGCGTCCAGCGCCAGCGCCCGGCCCGGCGTCTTGGCCGTGAGAAAGAACAGTTTGTCCAGCTGCTGCGGCACCATGGCCTTGAGCAGCGGGAACAAGGTACCGAGGGTCTTGCCAATGCCGGTGCTGGCCTGGGCCATCAGGCAACGGCCGGTACTCACCGCCTTGTACAAGGTTTCGGCCAATTGCCGCTGGCCCTGGCGGAACTGTGGGTAGGGAAAGCTCAGTGCCTGAAGGCCCTGATTGCGTTCGGCCAAACGTTGCTGCTGGCATTGAGCCCAGCCCAGAAAGCGCTGACACTGGATTTCGAAGAAGGCCCGCAGTTCAGTAGCCGTGAAATGCTCACTGAACAGCGTCTGCCCATCGCTGTCGACGTCCAGGTACACCAACGCCACCTCGATGGCCGACAGTTGACGTGCCTGACACATCAGCCAGCCATAAACCTTGGCCTGCGCCCAGTGCAACTGCCGGTGGTTGGCCGGCTGGCGCGTCAGGTCGCCACGGTGTGTCTTGATCTCTTCCAGGCGATTGCTGGCCGGGTCGTAACCATCGGCACGGCCGCGCACCTTGAGGGTTTCGAACTGGCCTTCGAGGGTAATTTCCGACTCGTAGCCGGCAGCACGCCGTGCCACCACCCGCTGGTGCCCTTCAATGCCCTCTTGAGCGGTGGGCGACGGGGTGAAGCGCAGGTCCAGGTCACCGACCTTGGCACTGAACTCGCACAAGGCGCGCACCGCCACGCTGTAGCTCAAGGTGTTTCGCTCCAGCGTACATGGCACACCGCGACCGGCAGTCCGTGTTGCCGGCAGAATTCCAGCCAGCGCAGTTGGTTATCCTGCAGGCGGTCACCGGGGCCCTTGACCTCGACCATGCGATAACGGCCCTGCTCGGGCCAGAACTGGATCAGGTCGGGCATGCCGGCACGGTTGCTGCGAATGTCCTGCAACAGGCGCAGGAAGCACTGCTTCAACTGGGCCGCCGGCAGGCAAGCCAAGGCCTGCTCCAGCAGTTCCTCGCTGAGCATGGACCAGAACACGAATGGCGACTGCAAACCCTGCTTGGCCTTGTAGCAGTCGAGAATCGCCTGGCGATGGCTACCCTCGTCGAGCCGACCGAGGCAGTGATCGAACAGCGCACTGCGCCGTTGCTGGAAGTCGCTGTCGTGCAGGTCTTGCGGCCCTGCCTGGAACGGGTTGAAGAACGCGCCGGGCACCGGAGCAAAGATGGCCTCCCAGCACAACAGGCCAAACAGGCTGTTGAACAGCGTGTTCTCCACGTAGTGTGCCTGGCCTCCCGCTTGTGCCAGATGCTGGCGCACGGCTTCCTCCACGCCGAGTGCTGCGTGCTCGCGGGGCAGTTCGAGTTCGATCAGCTCCAGTGGCGCAACCCGCTGGCGCCGCTGTGGCGGGCCGCCGAGTTTTCGCGCCAGGCGCGGCAGCATGCGCTCCAGCGCCTGCACCTCCAGCGCATTGGCAGGTGCCGCAGCCAGCTGCAACGCCAATGCGTGGGCCTGGGGCCATTGTTCGCTGCGCTCCAGCACCCGCACCTGGCGGATACGTGCCTGAGCATGGTTGCACTGCGCATACACGGCCATGGCCAGGTCCCATTCAGCCAGGCGCTCGCAGTGTTGGCCCAGGGCGAATTGCAACCGCGCATGGCGCCGCGCCAGCCAGGGGTTGTCGCTGTGCAGGCCCTGCAACGCCGCGAGGATTGGCAGCGGGTCGCCGCCCTGCTCCAGGCGCTCGGCGCACTGGTGCAGCGCCATGGCCAGGTCGACTTCGGCACGTTGCTGCAAGGCACGTGAATCGGTGCTGAACGGTACCTGCTCGTAACGCAGTACCCCCAGGTCAGCGAGGACGAAGTCAGACCAGTCCTGGTACAGGTTGCCGAAGAACAGCAGACGCATGCGGTCGCACAGGGGCTGCAGGCACCACTGGACAATGCGTACCTCGCTGTCAGGGAACCACTCGCTCAGAGGTCGGGCAGCCAGCTCCAAGGGTTGCAGCTGTGCCAGCAGATCCTGCTTGGCGGCGCGGGGGCGGCTCAATTGCGGGGCGAAGCAACGGGCCAGCTCGTCTTTGCGCAGCAAGGCGAACAGTTGCTCCAGTGCCAGTTGCTCGGGCTCCCGTACCCAGCCGAGGGCCTGCAACGGCTGCAGCGCCAGCGCGGTATCGCCGATTTCGACGTAGTCCAGCCGGTCGCTGCGAAACAACTCGCCCTTGCGCATGACCATGCGCACCATCAAGGCCTGAGCGGGTGCCTCCAGTTGATTGAAGGCCTGGATGAACGCCAGCTCCTGGTCATCGAGCAGGTCCTGGTAGCGCTGTTCTACCCACAGCAGCACCTGGCGGAAATTGTGCAGGTAGTAGAACGGGTCGTCGACGGAATGAGCGATCACAAGTACAGAGTCAGGCGGCTGGAACAACCACTGGTTATACATACAGACCAGCGCGCCTGGCAAGTACCGTGGGTCACTCCGTCGCGGTGACCATGTCCCCCGCCTCGGCCTTCACGCTGCCAAGCGGCGCCTGCAGCAGCAGGAAGTAAGCCACCGCCGAGCACAGCGCCACCACCGCACTGATCATGAACGCCGTGGTGAACGAGCCCGAATACTGGATGCTGAAGCCGGTCACGATCGGCGCGACAGAGCCGGCGATGTAACCGCCGAAGTTCTGGATCGAACCAAACGAGGCCACGCGCTGGCTGTCGACGATGGTGTTGACGATCATCCAGGCGGTTGCGCTGGCCATGTTGATGCTGAACAGCGCCAGGCACAGCAGGATGATGCAGCCGGTCAGGCCGGTGACGAACGACAGCGGCAAGGTGAACAGTGCTGCCAGCACCAGGCCGGTGATGACACTGAACTTGCGGCTGCCCAGCACACTCATGCCACGTTTTACCAGCCAGTCGCAGAAGCGGCCGGCAACGATAGTACCTGCCGCGCCAAAACCGTAGGCCAGCGACACGACCCAGGCGGTCTTGTACAGGTCCAGGCCGTGCTCACGCTCGAAGTAACCCGGCAACCAGGTCAAGTGCAGCCACAGCATGTAGATCACACCCATGAAGCCCAGTACCGCCCCCCAGGTGCTGCGGTGCTTGAACAGGTCGAGCCAGCCGGCAAAGTAAGAAGGCTTCGGCGCGTGCACCGAGGACGCGGGCGCCTGGTGCTCACCCGGCAGCGGCTTGCCTTCGGCTGCCAGCTCGGCCAGGTATCGCGCCTTGCTTTTGTAGAAGCTCAGCCAGCACACCGCCAGTACCACGCCGATCACGCCTGTAATGATGAACATGCCGCGCCAGCCGAAGTTGACCATGAACAGCGTCAGCAACGGCGGTGCCAGACAGGGACCAAGGCAGGTCGACGACCACACCACGCCGGTTGGCGTGCCGCGTTCGTTGGCATCGAACCACTCCGACAAAGCCTTGGCGGCCGACGGGAACATCGGCGCCTCGCCAATCCCCAGCAATACCCGCAGGCCCATGAAACCGGCAAAACTGCTGACCATGCCGAACGCAGCCTGGGCAACCGACCAGCCCAGCAACGAGGCACCGAGGGCGATCTTGCTGCCCAGGCGGTCGATGATCATGCCCATCGGCAGTTGGGCAAAGGCATAGGCGATGGAAAACGCCGACAACAGAATGCCCATCTGCGAAGGGCTGATCATCATGTCTTTCTGGATGGAGGTGTTGGCGATCGACAGCGCACTGCGGTCCAGGTAGTTGACGATGCCGATCAGCAGCAGGAACACGACGGTGATGCGCTGGTACTTCTTCATAGGGTTCATGTGTCGACCTTTATTATTATTGTTGCCGCGCTGTCAGCGCCTTGGCGATCCCTCGTTGATGCTGCGCCCCTCCCTGGCGCAGCGTGTCGTTCAGGGCCTGCGTGCAGTGGCTGCAACCTCCAGCAAGCCACGCCGGCCGAGGTTGTCGATCAGCGCGCGCAGGCCGAACGCCCATTGCGGTGCCAGGTCGCTGGTGGTCACGCGGTTGCACAAGGTGCCCAGTTGCGGGTTGCTGATGCTCACCACATCGCCCGGCTTGTGGGTAAAGCCGTTGCCCGGCTGGTCGCGGTCCTGCTTGGGCGCGAACAGGGTGCCAAGGAACAGCACCAGGCCGTCGGGGTATTGATGGTTTTCGTTAAGCGTCTGCTGCACCAGGTCTTGGGGGTCGCGGCTGATCTGGCGCATGGAGCTGCGACCCGACAGGACGAAACCGTCTTCACCCTCCACCCGCAGGTCCACCTCGGCAGTGCGAACGTCGTCCAGCCCGAAGCTTTCGTCAAACAGCCGCAGCAGCGGCCCCAATGCAGTGGAGGCGTTGTTGTCCTTGGCTTTGGACAGCAGCAAGGCACTGCGCCCTTCGAAGTCGCGCAGGTTGACGTCGTTGCCGAGCATGGCGCCCTTGATACTGCCATCGCTCGACACCGCCAGCACCACTTCCGGCTCCGGGTTGTTCCAGCTGGACTTGGGGTGGATGCCGATGTCCGCGCCATGGCCAACCGCCGACAGCGGCTGGGCCTTGGTGAATACTTCGGCATCCGGGCCAATGCCCACTTCCAGGTATTGCGACCACAGGCCCTGCTCCACCAGCACCTTGCGCAGCGCTTCGGCTTGAGCCGAACCCGGCACGATCTGCGAAAGGTCGGCGCCAATGCGGCTGGCCAAGGTGTCACGGATCGCATCGGCCTTGGCCGGGTCACCCTTGGCCTGCTCTTCCACCACACGCTCCAGCAGGCTGGTGGCGAAGGTCACACCCGCGGCCTTCACCGCCTGAAGGTCGATGGGTGCCAACAGCCATGGCTGGCGCGGGTCGCGCCGGGCGGGGTCGCTGTTGGCCAGTAACGCCGGTAGCGCAATGAGCGGCTCGGCCAACGGCAAGGCACGCAGGTATGCGGCCGGGTCATCCACTTCAAGCAGCGCCGAGACCGTCGCCACATGGCTGCTGATATCGTAGACGGCGCCAGCCTTCACCCGCACCACCGCCGGCCCCTGTTCCGGCAACCAGACGCGCCCTACCCAACTGCCACTGTCGAACACGCTGGCATCAAAACTTAGCGGTAGCGGTTGATGGGTGTTCGATCGATCATCAGTCATCTGTGTACCCTTACTGTGCATCATTGGGAAAATGTCGGCAGTTCCATCAGCCCGGCCAGGCGGTCGAGGTCGGCCATCAACTGCGGCGACAGGCTTACGCCCTGCGCCAGTGCCTGGCGACGCAGGGCAAGGCCGGCTTGCCCGGGCAGGCGTACCGGGCGTTCGGGATCGAGCGGGCGGCTTGCCAGAATCAGGCGGCCAAGGAAGCTGGTTTCGTGGGTGAACGCCTCCAGGCCACCGAAGAAGCGCGGGTCAATGACCACGGCAGTGGCCGAGGCGCCCCACTGGGTGGGTTCGTCCTTGCGTCCATGACCGGCCAGGCCCGAGGTCAGGGCTTCGACCAGCAGCGCCAAGGCGAAGCCTTTGTGACCAAAGGCCTGCCCCCCCAGAGGCAGGATGCTGCCTGGCGGGGTAGTGAAAAAATCGCGCGGGTCGTCACTCAGTTGCCCGTCGTTGCTCACCAGCACCGGGTGCGGCAGGCGGCTGCCGGCATCGCGGCATTGGCCCACCAACCCGAGGGTGACAGTGGACATGCTGACGTCCAGCAGTATCGGCTCGCCCTGGGTCGGTACACCGGCAGCAATCGGGTTGGGGGTGTACACGGGGTCGATACCGCCATGGGCGCAGACCAACGCCACAGACGGGTCCGACGAGTAGACCATGGCCACCAGGCCTTGGTCGGTATAGGGCTTCAGGTAGGCGGCCAGGCAACCTATGTGCGAAGCCCGGCGCACCACGGCGATACCGATGCCCTGCGCGGTTGCACCTTTGGCTGCGCAGTCCAGTGCACGGCTGACGCAGTATGGCCCCAGTACATAGTGGCCATCGAACACGCTGGAAATACCACTGTCCGACACGTGCTCCAGCGCCTGTGCGCGGGCCTTGACCTGCCCGCTGAGGATGCCATCGATGTAACGGCTGACCAGGTTCAGGCCATGGGTGCGGTGCCCGAGCAGTTCGCCTTCGAGCAGCACCCGGGTGACCACTTGGGCGACTTCGCTATCGGCACCGGCTTTTACGAACAGTTGCTCGACAAAGGCGGTTAGCGCTTGCACGTTGTAACGTGTGGGTTGGGTCATTACGGTTGCCTCGAAAATGGGACTGCAACGGACGATCAGGTCACGGCGCCAATCTGCCAGGGCACGAATTCGTTCTGCCCATAGCCGTGCTGTTCGCTCTTGCTGCGCGCCCCGGAGGCAATGCGCAGCATCTGATCGAAGATGTACGCACCCCGCTCCTCGATGCTGGTGGAGCCATCGGCAATGCCACCGCAATTGACGTCCATGTCTTCTTGCTGGTGCTCGAACACCCGGTTGTTGGTAGCCAACTTGATCGACGGCGCGGGGGCACAGCCGTAAGCCGAGCCTCGACCGGTGGTGAAGGCGATCAGGTTGGCCCCGCCGGCCACCTGGCCGGTGGCCGAGACCGGGTCGTAGCCGGGGGTGTCCATGAACACCAGGCCTTGTGCGCGCACGGCTTCGGCATACTGATACACGTCGACCAGGTTGCTGGAACCCGCCTTGGCCACCGCGCCCAGGGATTTCTCGAGGATGGTGGTCAGCCCGCCTGCCTTGTTACCGGCCGAAGGGTTGTTGTTCAGTTCGGCGTTCATGCGCTGGCAGTAGTCTTCCCACCAGCGAATGCGCGCCACCAGCTTCTCACCCACCTCACGGCTGACTGCGCGGCGCGTCAGCAAGTGCTCGGCGCCGTAGATTTCCGGGGTTTCGGAAAGGATCGCGGTACCACCGGCGGCCACCAAGCGGTCAACCGCATTGCCCAGTGCGGGGTTGGCGGTAATCCCCGAGTAGCCATCGGAGCCGCCGCATTGCAGGCCGACTACCAGATGCTGTGCGCTGACCGGTTGACGCCTCACCTGGTTGGCCTCGGCCAGCAGGCTGCGAACCTGCTCGATGCCTGCCGCGATGGTTTTCGAGGTGCCACCGATGCCTTGGATCGTGAAGGCACGCAACTGTGCGCTGGCCTGCAGGCCCTGGGTTTCCAGCAGGCTTTCAATCTGGTTGGTTTCGCAGCCCAGGCCGATGATCAGCACGGCAGCGAAGTTGGGATGCACGGCGTACCCGGCCAGGGTTCGGCGCAGCAGGCCAAGGGCTTCGCCGCTGGGGTCCACGGCGCAGCCGGCACCGTGGGTCAGGGCCACCACCCCGTCGATGTTCGGGTAATCGGCAAGCGCTTCGGGGTGGATGTCGCGGCGGAAATGGTCGGCCACCGCCCGGGCTACCGTGGCCGAGCAGTTCACCGACGTGAGTATACCGATGTAGTTGCGGGTAGCGACCCGGCCATCGGCGCGCACAATGCCTTGGAACTGCGCTGCGCTGCCCGGCTGGCTGCGGGTATCGACACCGAAGGCATAGTCGCGGGCAAAGTCACCCATCTGGACGTTGTGCACATGCACATGGTCGCCGGCATCGATGGCCTGCGATGCAAAACCGATGATCTGGCCGTACCGGCGCAGCGGCTGGCCCTGCTCCACACGAACCGTGGCGAGCTTGTGGCCCGAGGGGATAGGCTGGCGCACGGTAATCGCCTCGGCCTCCAGGCGCAGGCCTTGCGGCAGCGGCTGACGGGCGATCAGTACATTGTCCAGCGGGTTCAGGCGGATGACGGCAGGGTCACCGGATTTGGCAATCAGTTGCATGGGACCTCTCAGGGCGGTGCGGCTGACTTCTTGTTATGGCTGTGGCCACTTTAAGAAGCCTTGCGTGGCATTCCCAATGAGATGATCCGATCAAGCGATAACCTGAGGTTATCGCAAGAGGATTTCAGCACCTGATTATCAATCACCTGTGAGGCCATGAGGGCTGCGCTACACGGCCTCGGGGCTATCTCTATACGGCCCTGCGACGCTGCGCACCCTCCAGCAGGATCTCGACAAACGCCCGAGCCGAAGCGCTCAGCGGTTCCTCCTTACGGGTGACCACACCATACTCCAGCGCAGGTACATGCAAGGGGCTGCGCAGCTCCTTGAATTGCCCGCTGGCCAGCTGTGCGGCAACCATCGAGCGCGGCAACATGGCAATCATAGGTGCCGATTGCAGCAGCTGCAGGAACATCGGCATGGAGATGGTCTCGACACTGTCGGCAGGCGTGGCGATACCGGCCACCCGGAACGCCTGCTCCAGGCGGTTGCGGATCGGCGTGCCCACCGGGTACAGCACCCACGGCCAGTCGCCTAGCGCTTCAAGGGGTGTGCTGTCGAGCTGGTTGAGCGGGTGCTCGCTGTTCACTACCAGGCTGAAAGGTTCGGGCTCCAAGGGCTGGAAGTCGAACAGCTGGCTGAAGCGTTCCTCAGTAAAGCGGCCGATCATGATGTCCAGCTTGTTCTGCTCAAGCATGGCCAGCAGGTGATCGCTGGAGTGCTCCACCACTTCAATCGACAGTAACGGGCTGCGCGCCTTGATGGCGGCGATGGCCTGCGGCAGAACCAATGCAGTCGCGGCAAAGATACCGCCAACACGAATAAAGCCGTGCCCGCCGTTGCGCAGGCGGTTGACCTGGTCGACGAACTGCTGCGACTCGGCCAGCGCACCCTGAGCGTAACGCACCACGTACTCGCCCAGTTCGGTAGGTGGCATGCTGCGCGGCAAGCGCTCGAACAGGGCGAAGCCGAACTGCTCCTCAAGGTCGCGCAGCATCTTGCTCAGGGCCGGCTGGCTAAGGTTCATGCGGGTGGCGGTTGCATGCATGTTGCGCGTGCGCGCCAGGGTGTCGATCAGCACCAGGTGCTTGTAGCGAATCCAGTTGCAAAAGCTGGAATGGGTCATGTCCGGCGGCATAGACGCAGGGCCTCATGCTGGGTGAAGGTCATTGCGCCCGCAAGTAGCGCAGCAAAGTATCGAGGGCAACCGAGTGGGGCCGTGAACGCAAGGTGAGTACACCGAGGTTGGCCATGGCCAGCGGCAGTTCCACCGGCAGGATGGCGACCATCCCATAGCGGGCATAGTGCTCGGCTACGTCATTGGGCACCACTGCAATCATTTCAGAGGCTTCGAGCATGGCCGTGGTTGCCAGGATCGAGGCGGTTTCGACGATGTCCAGCGACTGCACCATGCCGCCGGCCTGCAGCGCGCTTTCGACGCGGCGGCGCATCGGGCTGCCGATGGGGTGCAGGATCCAGGTCAGGCTCACCAGGTCTGCCAGCTGCAACCCGGTGGCGCGGGCCAAGGGGTGGCCTGCGCGGGCAATCACGCGCATCTGCTCACCCCCTTCGAACAGCTCGATGTTCAGCGCCTGGCTGTCGCTCTGGTCCGGCAGGCGCCCCACCACCATGTCGAAGTCACCGCGCAGCAAGGCGGGCAGCAAGGTATCGCTGGTACCGACTTCCAGGGCGATGCGTACCTTGGGGTGGTCGTGCTTGTAAGCCAGTATCGCCTTGGTCAGCACGCCCGGCACCGGCCCCATGACGCTGCCCACGCGCACCAGGCCCAAGGCCCCGCGCGCCAGCTCGGCGATTTGCGCCTGGGCATGCTCGAACTCATGCAACGCGTTCTGTGCGTAGCGGATCATCACCTCGCCGTACAGCGTTGCTTGCATGCCCCTTGGCAAACGCTCGAACAACCGTACGCCAAGACGCTCCTCCAGTTGTTGCAGCAACAGGCTGGCCGCCGGTTGCGTGGTGTGCATCGCTGCCGCAGCGCGGCGCAGGTTGCCAAATTCGCCCAAGGCATTGAGCAGCGTGATCTGCCGGCTGGAGATTTTCAGTGCGCCAAGGCTGGCAGGCGCCTGGGCGTTATCGGGCGGCAAGCGAGACATATCGAATCCGGTATCGCTGATTAAGATTTGGCGATTATGCCTGTATCGCTCGACAACCTACAGTCAGCGCTCCCAGTGCTTGAACAGAACAAGAGCCGACCATGAGCATTCGTATTACCCACCTCAGCGTACGTGACATCCGTTTCCCCACTTCACTGTCGCTGGATGGCTCAGACGCCATGAACAGCGCCCCCGACTATTCTGCGGCCTATGTGGTGCTGCACACCGACGCCGAGGCCCTCGAAGGCCACGGCCTGACGTTCACCATCGGCCGAGGCAACGAGATATGCGCGGCCGCGGTGCAGTCACTGGCGCCCTTGATCGTCGGCCTCACCCTCGATGAAATCACCGCCGACATGGGTGGTTTCTGGCACCGCTTTACCGTCAGCGACAGCCAGCTGCGCTGGCTGGGCCCGGAAAAGGGCGTGATCCACCTGGCCACGGCCGCCATCATCAACGCCGTGTGGGACCTGTGGGCCAAGCACGAAGGCAAGCCCGTATGGAAACTGCTGGCCGACATGACGCCGGAGCAACTGGTGCGCTGCCTGGACTTCAGCTATGTCACCGACGTGCTCACCCCCGAAGAAGCCATTGCCCTGCTGCGCCGCCAGGCGCCAGGCAAAGCCCAGCGCGAGGCACAGATGCTGCGTGAAGGCTACCCCGGCTACACCACCGCGCCAGGCTGGTTGGGCTACAACGAAGAAAAAATGCGCAAACTGGCCCGCGAGGCCGTGGAAGATGGCTGGACCCACATCAAGCAGAAGATCGGCGCCGACCTGGAAGAAGACATTCGCCGTGCCACTATCCTGCGCGACGAAATCGGCTGGGAGCGCACCCTGATGATGGATGCCAACCAGGTGTGGGGGGTCGAGGAGTCGATCGCCAACATGCGCCGCCTGGCCGCCTTCGAACCGTTGTGGATCGAAGAACCGACCAGCCCGGACGACATTCTCGGCCACGCCACCATTCGCCAACGCATCGCGCCGATTGGCGTGGCCACCGGTGAACATTGCCACAACCGTGTCATGTTCAAGCAAATGTTCCAGGCCGGTGCGCTGGACTTCTGCCAGCTGGACGCTGCCCGCCTGGGCGGCCTGAACGAGGTGCTGATCGTGCTGCTGATGGCGGCCAAGTACGACGTACCGGTGTGCCCGCACGGGGGTGGCGTCGGGCTGTGCGAATATGTGCAGAACATCGCCCTGTTCGACTACATCGCAGTGTCTGCCTCGCTGCACAACCGGGTGCTGGAGTACGTCGACCACCTGCACGAGCACTTCATCGACCCGGTGGTGATCCGCCGCGGGCGCTACATGCCGCCACAACGCCCGGGCTACAGCATCGAAATGCACGCTGAAACCCTGGAGCGCTACCAGTACCCCAACGGCGCCGTGTGGCTCGACATCAACCGCTCCTGACCCACAGACCTTGGCGTGTCGCGGTTACGCGGCACGCCACCAGCACATTTCACGGGGAAAAAAACAATGACAACCCTCACCCGTGCAGCGGCTTCGGCCCCTGCCGCCACCACAGAGCAGCGCCTGAACGGCCTGCTGTTACGCAAATTGATGCCACTGCTCATCGTCGTCTATGTGATGAGCTTTCTTGACCGCACCAACATCGCCTTGGCGAAAGCCAGCATGGGCATCGACCTGGGCTTGTCGGCAGCGGCGTACGGCCTGGGTGCCGGCCTGTTCTTTCTCACCTATGCGCTGGCCGAAGTGCCCAGCAACCTGATCATGCATCGGGTGGGCGCGCGCTTCTGGATCACCCGCATCATGATTACGTGGGGTTTGCTTTCGGCGGGCATGGCCTTCGTCCAGGGTGAAACCTCGTTCTACATCATGCGCCTGTTGCTGGGCGTAGCCGAAGCGGGCCTGTTCCCCGGAGTCATGTTGTACCTGACCTATTGGTTCGACCGCGAACAGCGCGCCCGTGCTACGGGGTATTTCCTGCTGGGCGTGTGCCTGGCCAATATCCTCAGCGGGCCACTGGGCGGTGCCCTGCTGGAAATGGACGGCGTACTCGGCTGGCACGGCTGGCAATGGCTGTTCGTGCTCGAGGGCCTGCCTGCCGTGGCCCTGGCCTTGGTGGTGTGGAAGAAGTTGCCGGACGGCCCCGCGTCGGCGCCCTGGCTGTCGGCCGCCGATGCCAACGATATCGAACGCCGCCTGGCTGCGGAGCGGGCTGCCGCGCCACAGCAAAGCAAGTTGGGGCAGATGTTCCGCGACCGGCAGATCTGGCTGGCGATCGTGGTGTACTTCGTGCACCAGATCACCATCTACACGGTGATTTTCTTCTTGCCGGGCATCATCGGCACATACGCTGCGCTATCGCCTTTCCAGGTCGGCCTGCTGACCGCGGTGCCATGGGTTGCCGCCGCCATCGGTGCCGCCACCTTCCCACGGCTGGCCACCTCACCACGCCGCTGCCGCACCTTGCTGTTCTTCGGCCTGCTGACCATGGCGGCCGGGCTGCTGCTGGCCTCGCTGGCCAACTCGTTCGTTGGCCTGATCGGGTTCTCCCTGACAGCGCTGATGCTGTTCGTGGTGCAATCGATCATCTTCGTCTTCCCCTCCAGCCGCCTGAGCGGCAATGCGCTGGCGGCCGGCCTGGCCTTCGTTACCACCTGTGGCCTGTTTGGCGGTTTCGTCGGGCCTTCGGTAATGGGGCTCATCGAGCAGACCACCGGCAGCACCCGCAATGGTTTGTGGATCATTGCTGCGTTGCTGGCAGTGGCGGCACTGGTCAGCACCCGCCTGCGCCAGGGGCAGGAGCAACACTGAGCAATACGCACGCTTGCACCGCCTGCAAGCGCAGCCTTGTGCTGCACTTGCAGGCACTTCGATCTCAATGTGAGAGGCGGACACGGCGCCGGCAGCCTTGCTCCAGCGCCCGCGCCAAACGCTCCACTGCTTGGCGCAGGTCGTCCGGCAGCCCGCCCGGCCACATCAACGCCAGGTATTGCGGGTAACGACCCTGCAGGCAGAACTGCTCGCCCGGCAGTGCACGCAACGCTGAACCTGCCAAGGCTACGGCAACACGCTCCCATACCAGCGGCTGGCGAAAGCAAACCCACAGCATGTGCCCACCTTGCGGCATCTCAAACCTCACCTGTTGGCCAAATTGCAGCGCAAGCACATGCGCCAGGCCGTGAGTTCGCCTTTGCAGGTCTGTGCGCAGGTGTACCAGTTGTACGTCCATTTCCCCCTTGCCGAACATGTGCGCAAGCGCCTGCAGACGCAGTGGCGCGAGCCGAAACGCGCGTTCGGCAAACGCCTGGCCAGCACGGTGTCTTTGCTCAACAAGTAGGCATACGGTGCTTCGGCCCCGACCGTGGACTCGAACGCGCCCATCACCAGCAGCCAGCGCGGGTCGACCCAGTCGCGCAGGCGCTTTTTCGGTGGCCCGTTGTAACAGAGCTCACTGTCCAGATCGTTTTCCAACAACCAAACAGGGTGCTGGCCTAGCAACAGACCAAGCTGTTGCTGATAGTACGGTGAAACCAGCCGCCCTTGCGGCATGCCCAGGCACGATGGCATGACCAACATCTTTACAGGCTCGCTCCCTAGCAGCGTGGCCAAGGTGTGCAGGTCCGGATTACCACGGGCATCCGGTGGCACCTCCAGCACACGCATGCCTGCACGTGTCAGGGCGCGCAGCACTTGTCGGCAACAGGGTGAATGCACCAGCACGGTACCGCCCTGCAAGGCCAGCGCCGCCATCAGCGTCTCCAGCAACGCCGGCACATCAGGTGCCAGTTGCACGTCATCGCGACACCAGTACTGGCTGGAAGAACGGGTATAGCGTTCTGCCAATGCACTGCGCAGGCGGGTGCTGCCAAGCGCCCCCCAGGGCTCCACGCCGCGGTCACGCTGGCGGGCGAAACGCCGTTCGTGGCCAAACAGGGCACGCTCCAGCAGCGGTTGCACGGGGGGTGGCAGACAGGGCGTGGTCACGGCTTGCACTTTGCCAGCGTGTTGTACGTAATAACCTGACCTCGGCAAGCAGCGTACGCGGCCCTCCTCTTCCAGCAGGCTGTAGGCGCTCTGCACCGTTGCCAACGACACCCGCAGCCGTCGGGACAGTGTGCGCAGTGACGGTAAGCGGCATGGGCCACCGCTTGCCGCCTGATCGATCATGGCTTCCAGGTAGCGATATACCTGGCGATACGCGAACTCGCCGGGGGCCACTCGCCCCATCAGGACAACCCCGCAAAGCCGCGCCGCAGCCCCAACGCCTGCCGAGGCATCAACCTCAAGTGCACGTCGCGGCGAGCCAGGTTGTTCATCAGGCGCCAGGCGGTCAGCGGCAGTTGCCCACTATAAATCGCCCGCAACTGCACCAGCGGCAAGCCACTGGTGTTCACCAGCCAGGCTTTCACCGCATCAGGGCAGGGTTTGCCCTGCAACGCCCTGTGTAGGTACGGCAACGCCACCAACATATCGGCATGCCGGCATTGCAGGAAACGTTCGAGGTTCTTCCCTTGCCGGGCAAAAGGGCTGAATAGCAAGCACACCAGCTGCGTCTGATTGAGGCCGTAGGTTTTGCCGAGTTGCGACTGATGCATTTCGTGTTGCTTGCTACCACCCGACTGCCCGGCCAGGCGCAGCGCGGGGCGGCTGGACTGGGGGTCCAGGCTGCGTGCATGCAGCTCGTGCAACTGTGCCGTGGCTTGCGGATCGACGAATGCCGACAGTGGCCAGGCACCCGGGGCGTTCTCGATACTACAACCCAGCATGCTATCAAGCGGCTGTGCTTCGACTACGTACGGTAGCAGGTCATCGAGGGCTATCAGCCGCACCATCTCCCTTTCCGATGCGCCGCCCAATGCCGGCTGGCGATTGGGGGCGCCCCCGACAACCCCATGCAACCGGCCCAGACCTTGGGCCAGCAACGCCAGGCACTGGTACATCGCATACGGGCCGTGCTCGCCGGACAGGCGCAGGTTACGCCGGGCCCATGCCAGGTATCGGCGCCGCTGGGCACCGGGTATGGCGGTGACCAATGCATCGGCAGGTGCCTGTGCCTGCAGCGCAAAACCTATAGCCCCCGCCAGCTCCAGGTGCAGACGGCAACCCAGCAAGGCTTCAGGCCTGGCGTCGACCAAGTGGCCGAACATCAACAAAGCGTCTTTCGCCAGTGCCCAACGCTCGGGCCTGGCCGAGGGCTGGCGACGAAACGGCACCACTGCGTCACCCTCGATCATCTGCAACTGCACCCGGGGGTCATCCTGAATGAACAGTGCGCTGAAGCTACGCTCGTGCGCGTCCAGCCTGGCGCTGTCCGCAACCGGCAAGCTGACCACCAGCACCCGCAGCTGGAAGGTTACCGGCGCACGCAGGGCAATACTCAATTGTGCGGCACGCAGCATCGCCAACAGCCTGGCACTGTGGCGATCGCTGCCCTGCAACACCTGCAAGCGGAAGGTACCGATATACTCGAGCCCACCCGCCGCAACCACCAGCCGTTGTATCAACAGTTGCAAAGAAGCACGCTGCGCCTGTGACATGTGGTTCAGCAAGCGTTCAAGCACTTGTTCGTAGACGTAATGCATTGCCTGGTCGTGAATAGCTGTCACGAAATCACCTCGCCCACTTCATTCAGCCGACACATGCCGAGCCCACTGCATTGAGCTTGAACCTGCGCCAAACTTACCCAGAAGAAATTTCCTACAATCAAATGGAAGTAATGACGTAACCCTTCACTGTCGCCAAGCCATCGAGAAAAGCCCTCCACGACAATGACCTATCGCTAACACACATCGCCCTGGCCTAGGCATAGCCATGCTCATTTCACGCTCCTTGCGCAAACTACTACCGAGCCATTATCGAGGGATGCAGAGCGAATTGAAGATACAGATCGCGGTAAAAAAACCATTCACCAGAAGCACAAGCGCACATTGAAGCGCATGGCGAATGCGTTCAAGCCAGATTATTTGGCGGAATATTTCCGACAATTAAAAAACATCCCACTTAGATGTAGTAATTTTTATATTTATTTGTAGGAACGTTCCTATTTTTAATGTTTCAACCCCACCCCGCAGACACAAAAAAACCCGGGGCTCACCCGGGTTTTCCAGTAACGCATGCAACCGTCAGTGTTGTGCCATGTCCAGCACCACCCGCCCACCGCACGGGCATTGGTCCATGTAGCGATGCGCCTCTACCACCTGCTCGAACGGGTACACCTTGATGATCTGCGGTGTCAGCAACTGGTCGGCGGTAAACTGGTTGATGTCGCGCAAGGCGCGCTGCAATGCCACCTGGTCCTGGCTGATGCCAAGCTCTGGCTTGCCGGTGAAGTTACCGATGCAATGCACATAGAACTGGATGTTCTTCTGGAAAGCCGCGCACGCCGGGAACGGCGTTTGATTACCGCCTTGCAGGCCATACAGCACCAGGCTGCCACGCGGTGCCAGCACGTCGCCCAGCAGCGACATCTGCGGGCCACCCATGCCATCGAGAACCATGTCTACGCCGCGACCTTCGGTATACTTGCCAACCTGCAGCAGCAAGTCCTGCTCTTCGGTGACAATCACTTTGTCGGCGCCCAGGCTCAGCAGGTACTCACGCTGTTCCGCTTCCTTGGTGGCCGCAAACACTTTCAGCCCCAACGCCTTGCCAAGCTGCACGAAGGCGGGGCCGGCGCAATGGCTGGCATCGGTGACCAGCGCAGTCTGCCCGGTCTTGGCCCGCGCCAGGTCGACGTAGGCAAAATAGGCGATCAACAGCGGCGTATAATGCACGCTGGCCTCGATCGGGGTGAGTACATCCGGGTAGCGGGTAATGGCTGAACGCGGGAGCACAATGACATCACCATACACCGGGTGGTCGTTGGCACTGGTAGCCGGGAAGCTGGCAACCCGATCACCGACGGCAATGTCTTCTACCCCTTCACCGATCGCCGTCACCACCCCGGCCATTTCGTGGCCGATCCCCGCAGGCAGCCGTGCCTGGGACGGCGCCAGGTTCTGGCGCCAAAGCACGTCATACCAGCTGACGCCAACCGCCTCGACGCGGATCTGAACCTCGTCGGCAGCGGGTGACGGTTCGGCCTGCTCCTCGCAACGGAGCACATCGGCAGCGCCGAACTTGTGGAAACGGATCATGCGGGACATCGCATACCTCGCCTTTGTGAACCTCTAATTACCACTGACTCTATCCGGGCTTTACCGGTTAGACCATCAGCGGTCATTAATAGTCGACATGCTTGTCATCGATTGGGCACCTCACTTTCCCTGCAATTGGTCCCCCTAAACCCGTGCAGGGTAACAGCCTTTGGCCTTAAGATTCACCCCTGCCCCACTTTAGGCGAAGCGCACCGATGAATCGAAACGACCTGCGTCGCGTAGACCTCAACCTGCTGATCGTGTTCGAAACGCTGATGCACGAGCGCAGCGTGACCCGTGCCGCGGAAAAACTGTTCCTCGGCCAACCGGCCATCAGCGCCGCCTTGTCGCGCCTGCGCAACCTGTTCGACGACCCGCTGTTCGTGCGCACCGGCCGCAGCATGGAACCCTCTGCGCGGGCGCACGAGATCTTCGCCCTGCTGTCGCCGGCGCTGGACTCCATTTCCACGGCGGTCAGCCGCGCAGCCGAGTTCGACCCCGCCACCAGCAATGCCGTCTTCCGCATCGGCCTGTCGGACGACGCCGAGTTCGCCCTGCTGCCACAGTTGCTCAAGCGCATTCGCGCGGAAGCGCCTGGTATCGTGCTGGTGGTGCGGCGGGTCAATTACCTGCTGATGCCTACGTTGCTGGCTTCGGGCGAGATTTCGGTGGGCGTCAGCTACACCAGCGAACTGCCGGCCAACGCCAAGCGAAAAGTACTGCGCCGCAGCATGCCGAAACTGCTGCGGGCCGACAGCGTGCCCGGCAGCATCACCCTGGACGACTTCTGTGCCCGACCGCATGCACTGGTGTCGTTTGCCGGTGACCTTTCCGGGTTTATCGACGAAGCGTTGGAAGAAATTGGTCGCAAGCGCCATGTGGTGCTGGCGGTGCCGCAGTTCAACGGGCTGGGGAGCTTGCTGGCGGGCACGGATATCGTGGCGACGGTGCCGGACTACACGGCCGATGCACTGACTGCGGCGGGAGGGTTGCGTGCCGAGGACTTGCCGATACCCGTGCGCAGTTTCGAACTGCACATGGCTTGGCGTGGAGCGCAGGATAATGACCCGGCGGAAAGGTGGTTGCGGTCGAGGATACAGATGTTCTTCGGCGACCCTGAGAGTCTTTAGGCGTCGTCGGGCAGGCTGTTCAACTGATCACTTCTGTCTTTGAATCGCCCCTGGTTTCCTAGACACCTCAAACTCTCACTATGAGACTGATCGTGTCCCTGGAAGTGGTGTAACTCGTCTTTCGGCGCTATTGAGCGTCCTCCCCGCCTAAGCTTCATCAGCAGAAAACCAGGATTGACCGAGTAAGGATTATTCCTTACCACCCAATCAATACATCTGGGAGAACGCTCATGCCTGCCATCCACGAAATCGCCACGTTGACCTCGAAGGGGCAGGTCACACTGCCCAAATCCGTTCGCCAGATACTGGGCGTTGACACAGGTGGCAAGATCGCATTCGACGTACGCGGGGGGGGGGAAGTCGTGGTCAGCCGCGTAGAAACCACTCACGAAGACCCTGCCATCGGTGCGTTCCTGGGTTTGCTGGAGGCTGATATCCGAGGCGCCCGCAACCTCACCACTTTGCCGGAAGACTTGGCGCAAACCATGCTCGCCAACGCAAACCAGTCTGTAAACCTGGACGAAGATATCGACGGTGAGGTCGCGATCTGATGCTGCGACATGGCTGGACACTGTTGATCCAAGAAGATGTGACTTTACAGCTACGCAAATTGCAAGAAGCCGCCGCCCGGGCCGAGCAGAACGACCCGCAAGGTTTTGAAAGCAACGCCAACGTCAAGCTGCTTCGGGCATTGAGCCATCTGATCATGGAGGCTGTGCCTGCCGACTCGGGCCGTGATGAGTTCCGCCAAGGCAACACGCTGGGCACCGCCTACCGACATTGGCGGCGGGCAAAAATCGGCAGGCGCTTTCGGCTGTTCTTTCGCTACGACTCAACATCCAAGGTCATCGTCTATGCATGGGTCAACGACGAAAATACCCTACGGTCCGCAGGCAGCAAATCCGATCCATACGCCGTATTCGAGAAGATGCTGGGCCGCGGCAACCCTCCTGATGACTGGGATGCGCTGACTGCTGCAACGCGTAGCGACTGGGACGAGTCCAAAGTACAAGCTGCGCGGCCGGGTGAGGGATTGCACGTTTGACACCGGCCCTCCCCTCGGTGCATCCACTGTAATCCAATGTTTCGCACTTCATCTTCTTGTCCGCCCGGCCCTCGGGCGTTGAGGCGCTCGGTCAGTAAGGCCTCAGTCTTCAAAACGTTACCGCCATGTTTTCAAGCAAACGTGTTCAGGCCAGCTGGATGTAAACCGAGTAGCTACCCAATAGCACCCAGAACACCAGAAAGATCCACGGCGTCCGTAGCGAGAACAGCAATGACTTTCGATGCCCTGCACGCGAGGTTTCCGCCTCGCAGAACAGCGGCGATTCGTCGTAAGCCAGCCCCATCAACGGCTCGCTGCGCAGCAAATGACTTTGTTTGAGCTGCCAGTGATCGATGATGTTGTACGCCGCGCGGATGCCAGGCCAGGCGTTGAGCGAGCTCAATACCCCGAGCAAGGCAAGGAACGCCGGTACGATCAGGGTGAACATCTCGCCCCATCCTTGATTGAGGTTTCCCATGGAGGAGACGAAGGCAATGACCAGAAACGACTGCGCCGCCAGGTAGGCGTCCGTGCGGTTGGCCAGGATGCTGGTTTCGTACTGGATCTCACGCCGGTAAAAATCCAGACGCTCCTTGGGAGAGCCGAACATCCTGGCATTGTGTTCGCTGATCTCGTGCTCAGGGGTCGTAGGGGTAATGATTCGAGGCACTCGGTACTCCTGGAATTGGACTCCGGGCGCAGAGATGAGCCTGGAGCTGAATTCGGTAGAACAGGCGATGGGCCATGGAATTCAATTGGATTGATATCCCGCACCGCTCGTCGTACCAACCGCAGATTGAAACCAACACGCCGGGGCCAGGCCTTTCGAACCGGTATGAGCGTTCTCAACTGCAGGAGCTTCTACCATGCGAGACTTCCCCACCCCGCCCTTCCCTTCCCAGCCTCAAAATGTCCCTGGCTCACAGCGCAAGATGGAGCCCTACCCGGATTGTGGTGAGCAGTCGTATACCGGCCACAATCGACTCGAAGGCAAGATTGCACTCATCACCGGAGCAGACAGCGGCATCGGGCGGGCAGTAGCGATTGCCTACGCCCGTGAAGGAGCCGACGTCGCCATCGCTTATCTGGATGAGCATGACGACGCGCAAGAAACCGCGCGCTGGGTTGAGGCCGCAGGCCGTCAATGCCTGCTGTTGCCCGGAGACCTGGCGCATAAACAGCACTGCTATGACATTGTCGAAAAGACCGTCAGCCAGTTCGGGCGCATCGACATCCTGGTCAACAACGCGGCGTTCCAGATGGCCCACGAGACCCTGGAGGAAATCGACGATGATGAATGGGTGAAGACCTTCGATACCAACATCACCGCCATCTTCCGTATTTGCCAGGCGGCCCTGCCTTCCATGCCCAAGGGCAGCTCGATCATCAATACCAGCTCGGTCAATTCCGACGATCCATCCCCCAGCCTGCTGGCCTATGCCGCGACCAAAGGGGCCATTGCCAACTTCACTGCCGGCTTGGCTCAGTTGCTAGCCAAGAAAGGCATCAGGGTCAACAGCGTCGCGCCAGGCCCTATCTGGACGCCTTTGATTCCGGCCACCATGCCGGACGAAGCCGTCAAGAACTTCGGTTCCAGCTACCCGATGGGACGCCCCGGGCAACCGGTGGAGGTCGCGCCTATTTACGTGCTGCTGGGCTCCGACGAGGCCAGTTACATCAGTGGCTCACGTTACGCTGTGACTGGCGGCAAACCGATCCTCTAGCAAAAAGAGGCTCGCCATGCTGGCGAGCCTCACCCTCTTTTTTACGTGGCAGTTTCAGCGTTTGTGCTGATGGTGATCACGGGCCGTTTTTTGCGCTGTCGAGTCATGGGATGTTCCGGTGGATCCATCCGGACGATGAGCATCGTTGTCTCGCTCCTCTTCCCCATGCGGCCTGGTCTGTCCCGCTTCCTTTTGCCTATCGCTCTGTTTCATCAGCTTGCGCTCCTGTCCTTTGCCTTTGAACAAGGGAAGCCGAAGCGGGGGCAAAGTTCATGTCAGGTTCACTTCTCCAGATCGCCGGGCAATAGATGAGATGAACCAAACACACCAGGATCGCGTCCACCGCAAAACAAGCGAGTCGACTCTGGAATGGAAAACGACCCTGTACTGGCCGCCCTCGGCTATCTCAAAAACAACAAACTGGTTTTGAGCACAGCAGAATCGTGCACTGCGGGCTGCCTTGTGGCTTTGTTGGCGGCGATACCGGGTACCGGAGAGGTGTTGGAAAGCGGCTATGTCGTCTACTCACCCAGCGCCAAGAAACGCCTGCTGGGGGTCAGCGCCGAAACCATCGAGCGATACGGCCTGACCAGCGAAGCAGTAGCCTGGGAAATGGCCTTGGGCGCGTTGCGAGACAGCGATGCCAATGTGGTGATCGCCACCACCGGGGTAGCCGGGCCGGCGCCCGAGTCCGGAATACCACCGGGGACGATGTGCTTTGCTTGGGCTTTTGCCGGCGAACCCGTTGCCGTTTTCACGCGCACTCAACGTTTCTTCGGCGAGCGGTCTGAGGTCATGCGCCAAGGCGCCCTGTTCGGGCTGACCCGGCTTTCCCACTATCACCAGCGCTGGTTACGCGGCGAGCGCGCCTGAGGTCGGTGATCATCTCGGAAGATGAACGGGTATCCAGACGTCACCCTGTTCAAGAAGATATTCCGATGCAGCAGCGCGTCTGGCGCTTCGAGCGCGTGGGATGGTATGTGGATGGGCGATTTCTTCACCACCGGATGCGCCGGGCGCGCCTCACGGAGGACGATATCCTCGAGTCAGCACGAGACAGCCAAGGCATCGAAAAAATTGAGCAGGTGAAGTTCGCTATCGTCGAGCGCAATGGAAAGATTTCGATCATTCCTGCCGAGTAAGGCACGGCGCTTCTCACAGTAGAGTCCTGGCCCGTTCAACGTGCCAATATCGCCTGGCTATGGTCAATGGTAGGGATGGGCATGAGTTCTCGACGAGATACCAGCCAGGCCCTCATTCGCTCGGTATCGAAAATCTGACCCTCTTCCATCATCACCAGAATGAGCGCTTGAGACATACGATAACAGCCGCATTGAGAAACCAGCACCGGCATGCCTGTTCCGATGCCCCCTCCCAGCGCATCATGGGCGGTGCGTGAGGGTGCTGACAGGCGCTCCGATCGGATGCCCACGCTGCTCAGTCATTGCTGCCTTCTTCCCTTTTGTTTCTCAGTCATTGCTTTTCCGTGGGTCTTGCATAATGTAAACAAATAAATATTTTTTGTTGAGATCTCTACATGCTTGATTGGTCGCTATTGATCCTTGGTTTGCCCACGGCGAAGGCTACCGAGCGAATGCGCGCCTGGAGAACCCTGAAGGCCTCGGGTGCCGCAGTTTTGCGGGATGGCGTATACCTGCTGCCTGAAAAAAGCGTGGGCCGTGAAGCGTTTCAAGCCGTGGAGCGAGATGTGCTGGCCATCATCTGGAGCGCAGGGAATACCAAGGTCGCCGATGGGCAACGCGAAAGCGCCCATGGGTAGACCGGTTGGCATGTGCCTGGCTGATCCGTCGTTTCATCGATCCCGACGCCCGATTCATTTGGCTGGCCAGTCCCGGTGACTGCCCAAGCGATGCGCTCGGCTTCGATTTTGATGGGGCCAGGTTCAGCCACGTTGGCCACCGTGTTTCCTTCGAAACCCTCATTGAGAGCTTTGCCGTTCAGCAACCAGGCTTGGCACGCCTGGCAGGTGTTATCCGCTACCTGGATGTTGGGGGGTACCAACCTTCCGAAGCATCCGGTATCGAGCGTGTCCTCGCCGGATTGAGAGAGAGCATTGGCGATGACGATCAACTGACAATGGTCGCCGGAGGCATCTTTGATGGCCTGCTGACGGCTTTCGCAAGTGAGGAAGCCCAAAATGGTTGAGACGCCCCCCGCAGTGACTGAACAGCCGCCGCCGCAAGCAACTCAGCAGTCTATCAGTTCATATGAAGCCTTCCTGTTCTGGCTCAAGTTGGGCTTCATCAGCTTTGGCGGGCCTGCGGGACAGATCTCGATCATGCATCAAGAGCTTGTCGAGCGCCGGCGGTGGATCAGTGAGAAGCGATTCCTGCATGCACTGAACTACTGCATGTTGCTGCCCGGCCCCGAGGCTCAGCAGCTTGCCACGTATATTGGTTGGCTCATGCATCGCAGCTGCGGCGGGGTAATTGCCGGCGCATTGTTCGTGCTGCCTTCGCTGTTCATCCTGATCGGTTTGTCGTGGGTCTACATCGCCTTTGGCGAGGTACCGGTAGTCGCGGGGATCTTCTATGGCATCAAGCCGGCGGTCACGGCCATTGTCGTCCACGCCGCCCACCGGATTGGTTCACGGGCCTTGAAGAATGGCTGGCTGTGGGCCATGGCCGGCGCCTCGTTCGTAGCCATCTTCGCCTATAACGTGCCGTTCCCACTGATCGTGCTGATGGCCGCCATCATCGGCTATGTGGGTGGTCGCTTCGCTCCACGCAAGTTTGTCATTGGCGGCAATCATGCGGCCGCGAAGAACAGCTTTGGCCCGGCTGTGATCGATGACGACACGCCAACCCCCGAGCATGCCCGTTTCAGCTGGGGGCACCTGGTACGGTTGCTGCTGGTCGGTGCTGGCCTGTGGATACTGCCCATGGGGTTGCTGACGCTGTCATTTGGCTGGGACGGCACCCTGACGCAGATGGGCTGGTTCTTCACAAAGGCCGCACTGATGACTTTTGGCGGTGCATACGCGGTATTGCCCTATGTCTACCAAGGCGCTGTAGGGCACTACGGGTGGCTGACACCCACCCAGATGATCGATGGTCTCGCCTTGGGGGAAACCACACCGGGGCCACTGATCATGGTGGTTGCCTTCGTCGGCTTCGTCGGTGGCTACGTCTATCCGATGTTCGGGAGCGAACACCCATTCCTTGCTGGCGCTGTCGCGGCGAGCCTCGTCACCTGGTTCACCTTTTTGCCGTCTTTCTTGTTCATTCTCATCGGTGGACCGTTGGTAGAGTCGACCCACAACGCGATCAAATTTACCGCACCGCTGACGGGGATCACGGCCGCCGTAGTGGGCGTGATCCTGAACCTCGCCATGTTCTTCGGCTACCACGTGCTTTGGCCGAAAGGCTTTGGTGGAGCGCTTGACTGGCCTTGCGCGGCTATTGCAGCTGCAGCTGCGATCGCTTTGTTCCGCTTCAAGCGGGGCGTGATCGAAGTACTGTTCGCTTGCGCCCTGGCCGGCCTGGCAGTTCACCTGTTGCGGACATGAAACCACGCGCCTCACTGCCGATCTGCACCTGAACTTGAGAAGCGGGCGAGGCTCAGGAGTGCCTGCAGCCAGACAAGTGGCGTAGCAACCCCTCGATCGCGATCGCGCCTCACCCGGACAGCCGGCCTTTGTGCATCAGAACCTTCCGTCGCCCTGAGGGCACCCTTCGGTAAACGGCAGGCCGAACACAGGGTGAACAACCAGAGACGGAGTTTCACCATGAACGCAGAAAAAACGTACGCGTTGCTGCTCGCCATGTGTCTGGGTTGCGCGGCGCCACTTGCCCTGGCCGCCACAGACCTGAACGATCAACGTGCCCCGGGCATGCAACCGCACAGCAATGGGCACATGAACGGCCAAGGCGGTGCGACAGGCTCAGGAACACCAGCCGATGGCATGGGCACGGGTAATGGCGGTACCCATGACAATGGAACGGACAACACGGGAGGTGACGGTACCGACACTGACTCGGGCTCCGGCGGGAACGGAGGGGACGGTAGCGGTGCAGGTCCGGCGAGTGGTAGCGGTGGCTCAACCGGTAGTGGATCAGGCGCAGGATCGGGCAGCTAGGTGGAATGGCCGAATGGCGGTGGATCTCCCGTTCATGGCCCGGCGTTTCAGTTTCGCCATTGATCAAGCAACTCACTCAGGAGTCAATGCCATGCCACGCGGTGACAAGGACAAGTATACGGACAAGCAGAAACGCAAGGCCGAGCACATCGAGCAATCGTACGAGGACAAGGGCGTGGGCAAGGACGAAGCCGAAGCGCGCGCCTGGGCCACCGTGAACAAACATTCCGGTGGCGGTGAAAAGCCGGGAGGCTCGGGGAGCAAGACGCCGTCGCGCGAGAAGAAGACCGCACGCACGGACTCAGCCAAACGCGCCGCCGAGTCTCGCCAGGGGCATTCACGCACCTCGCGCGCATCGCTGGAGTCGCAAAGCAAGGAAAGCCTTATGAAGGAGGCGCGCAGCAAAGATCTCAAAGGGCGTTCGACCATGAACAAGGCTCAATTGGTAGAAGCCCTGCATAAACTGGGGTGATGGGAAAATTTTGGCCCAGTGCAAGGCCCACTGCATTCCTGTGGCTTATCGGTTCACCTTCGAGCCTGTCGGCTTTTACCAGGCTCCAGCTGCCAGACCGCTGCGCTACTGGTGGGTGCCGGCGCGACAAAGTAGAAACCTGGCGTGCGCAGTGGGACAAGACCGTGGCCAAGCGCGCGCTGGTCAAGGCTGACCCGATCAACCCGCAACGCGTGGTCCATGAGCTGTCCCCTCGCCTGCCGGACCACGCCATCATTACCAGCGACTCCGGCTCCTGTGCCAACTGGTTCGCCCGCGACCTGCAGATTCGCCAGGATTTCAGCGTGGAATTGATTCGCCATGGCCGAGCCGGCGATACGGTCTGAATCAATCTGCTGACGGGGGCCTGACTGTCAAAATGCTGCACGGGGCATGATTGACGAGCCGTTCGGTAGTATCGCCGATCAGCTTGGCCCAGCGTCTGGGCTGCACCACGCCGACCACCACCACGCTGAAGGTTGTGAAGCTTGCTGCCCTGGCTCGGGCAGGCCAGGCTCAGTGGGGGTGTGGATGCCCAGTACGTGCAAGGAGGCACCTAACGCTTGAGCCAATGCCATGGCCCGATGCATCGCGGCACTTGATAAATATCAAGGCCATCAAGTCTCAGTGCGTCACCCTTGGCCTATACCGGTGGGCCTTCATCGAGGCTGCCATCGCCGTGGAGGCCATCATGAACGCTTACTCGCGACTGCTATTGATCTGCCATCCAGACCTACACCCCTCGCCTGCCCTGACGCGTGCTCAGGCGCTGGCCAGTACGACAGGCGCCACCTTGCACCTGGTGGTGCTCAGTCAACTGCCCTCACGCCTGGCCACACTGGACCAAGTGCTGCGCAGCAATGCCCGCAAGCAGGACGCCGAGCACCGCAAGGCTTGGCTCGCCGACCAGGTGAAGGCGCTGGGCGAACTGGGCATTACCGCCTACGCCGAAACACTGGACGATGAAGACCCGCTCACGGACTTGATCCGGCTGGCCCAACTGCACCGGGTGGAGATGGTGATCAAGGACATCAGGCACGAAACCGCCTTGAGCCGTGCCCTGCTCACCCCCTTGGACTGGCAGTTGCTGCGCCGTTGCCCGATCCCGATGCACCTGGTGGCCCAGGCTGAAACCAAGCTGCCAGCGCGCATACTTGTCGCCGTGGATCTTGTCGAGCACGACCCGGTGATCGACAAGCTCAACGACCACATCCTGCAATCGGCGCAGGCACTGGCACAGCGATGCAAGGCGCAACTGCATCTGCTGCAGGCCTATGAACCCAGCACCAGCTTCGTTGCCTATGCCGCCGCACCCGTGGCCTGGACTGACAAGCTGGTAGAGGAAATATCTGGTCGCGCGCGCGAGCGCATGGCGACGTTCGGCAGCCGCTACGGCATCAAGCCAGATCACCTGCACCTGGTGCGAGGCGCTGCCCGTAACGTGGTCAGCGACTACGCGAACAAGCATGGCTTCGATGTGGTGGTGATGGGTACGCTCTACCACGAGGGGGTGAGCAAGGTCGTTGGCAGTACTACAGAGCAAACCCTGTACAAGGTTCACTCCAGCATTCTGGCAATCCACGGTTGAACGATCACCCGCCTGGTTTCACGCCATCCAGTTTGTCCTTGTGGCTTTGCTGGTGTTTGTCCATTGGCGTACTCTCCATGCAGGGTACAGGGGCGCAGGCCTTGGCATGCTCTTACCTGCCGAGTGTCTGTCTGCTGGCTATGTTCGATTTGATAAACGTCAAACCGCACAGCCCCATGCAGCTTATGTTGCTATGAACGACCTCTGGAGCTCAGGGTATGAATGACACAACTCCGTTACTGTTCGCCCTGCGAGGCAGCCAGGCCTATGGGAATGCCGTGGCGCAACGCCTGGGCTGGACACTGTCAGCACATGAAGAGCGCGACTACGAGGACGGAGAACACAAATGCTGGCCTGGCGAATCGGTCGACGGTCGATCGGTCATCGTCTTTCACTCGCTCTATGGCGACGCGCACCACAGCGCACACGACAAGCTGTGCCGGTTGCTGTTCTTCTGTGGTGCGCTCAAGGACGCCGGTGCCAGCCAGGTGACGGCTGTCACGCCTTACCTGTGTTATGGCCGCAAGGACCGCAAGGTGGAGTTTCAGGATGCGACCATCACCCGCCATGTAGCTTGCCTGATGGAAAGCTGCGGCGTCGACCGCGTGGTGGCGCTGGACGTACACAACCCCAGCGCCTTCGACAACGCCTACCGAATCCCGAGCTGGAACCTGCAATGCACCGAGCTATTCGCCCAACACCTAGCCCCCCTGCTCGGTGAGCAGACAGTCACGGTCGTGTCGCCGGATATCGGCGGCATCAAACGCGCCGAGCAGTTTCGCCAGGTTCTGGCGGACCTGCTGGGGCGCCCGGTATGTATGGCCATGATGGAAAAGCATCGCCAGCAGGCGGGCCTGACCGGCGAACATCTGGTGGGCGACGTGGCAGGCAGCACTGTCATCGTGTTCGACGACCTGATCAGCACGGGGCAGACGCTGCTGCGCGCAGCCCAGGCCTGCCGGCAGGCCGGAGCCAGCCGCATGCTGGCCGCTGCCACCCATGGCCTGTTCACCACTGGTGGCGAGCTATTCGACAGCGGTGTATTCGAACGGGTACTGGTGGCCGACAGCATCGCGCCCTTTCGCCTGCCCGTGCGATGCCTGCAGCAGCTGGATATCGTCGATACCAGCGCGCTGGTCGCCGAGTTGCTTGCCAACCGCCGGGGCTGGGGCGCATAACCCCGACGCATGGCCCTACACCGCCAGGATATTGCAGGGTATCTGGTACAACACATGCTCCGTGGTGCTGCCGAACAGTCGGTCCACCCCCCGGGCAAGCGGCCTGCCCATGACGATCACGTCCACCGGGTGGGTTTCGACATACTCACTCAGCACCGCGACCGGGCGGCCCAGCAGGCAGTGCCTGCGTTCGGCCGGCGCACCGTAGCGGTCGGCCAGCGCCTTGAAATCGTCCTCCAGGGCGTGGCGCAAGGACTCGCCGACGTCGCCAATGGCCCAGGCGCCATACCCCATGTCGCCCATGTAGGCCATGGTCAGGTCACAGGCGAACAGCAGGTCCAGTTGCGCGCCAGTCTGCAAGGCCAGCGCATTGGCCTGCTGGATGATGCTGTTATTGCGCGCCTGGCCCTGAGGCGATGGATCGGCCACGTCCACCGCCGCGACGATCTGACGAGGCAAGGCCGGTCTGGCGGCGCCCAACAGGTAGACCGGGATCGGGCAATGGCGCAGCAACTGCCAGTCCAACGGGGTAAAGAAGGCCCGCTTGAGCGCCGGTTCGTGCTCGACCTGCTTGAGCAGTACATCTGGCTGCATCTCCAGGGCGTGTTCGAGAATATCCGCCTGCAGATCGCTGCTCCAGGCGACTTCCGTCGTCACTTGCACACCCGAGGCTCGCAGCACCTTGGTCTGGGCCTCGAGCTGGTCTTGCTGGGATTGCAGGTAAGCCTGCCGCTCGCTCTGAGTGTCACCTGTCTCCAGGAACCTGAGGTTGTCCAGCGACTCCAGCAAACCCACGATGTGCAGGCTGGCCGAACTTGACCTGGCCAGGGCGGCAGCCTGTTCCAAGGCACAGGACTGGCACAATGCCGGGCGCAGGATCAGCAACAGGCGTTGATAGTGGCTCATGGTAGCCTCCGATGATCAGTTCGCCCGATCACTCAGGGATTGGGGGTTGCATCAAAGGTGCTGGCTTTTCCGGGATATCGGTCATGGTTGCCTCGGTCAGCAGCAGGATGCTGGCGACCGAAACTGGTGCCATCACCCACCGCTTCACCAGTGCGCTCGGCCGCCTGGCGCAGCATCTGCGCGCCGAGGTTTTCCTCTGGATCCTGTAGATAGACGCGCTTGGCGATGGTCACGCCATCGTTGCAGACAGTCGGTTTACCCCAACTGCTTTGCATCAGTACCGATTTCGATTTGGGCCCTAGCGTAACGCGCACGGCATCGGCGAGCTGGGTGGCACCACTGAGGATTTTCTCCCGCGCTGCGGAGCGAAACAGGATTTTGCTGTGGGGCATGGTATTGCCTCCCGTTCAGGCCAGGGCAGAAAACAACTGTTGTCAGCATCCCGCCGCACCGTGTTGGGTGCTTGATTTTTATCAATCCTACAGGGCGCTGAACACCGCGCTCAGCGTTGATCCAGGTACCGGTACAGGGCTTCTTCCTGGTCGAAATGCAACTTGGCCAAGGTGTCCAGGCGTATCAGCTGGTGCTGGATTTCATCAGGGCTCGGGCTCGCTGCCGCCCGGCTGAAATCTTGGCTCATGCAAGAAAGAAGATGGATGAGTCGGAAGATTTCCCGGTGGGTATGGCTCATCGCCGACAGTGGATCTTCGCCGGGCATGAAGCGGCTCAGCAGCGGATACAAACGACGCTCGTCATCGTGCTCGTGGCGTTCCAGAAGGTCATGCAGCCCGGTGACCAGTTTGCCCAGGTCGTCCCGCGCCTGCTCGATGGGGCGTTTGGCGAAGTCGCAGGCCATCTGGCTCAGCTCCGTCAGCAACCCGTCCAGTTGCCGATGCTCATCCTGCAACCGATCCAGGTCCTCGACGGCAAGCCCACTGCGACGCCTGGCCGTCAAGGGGCCCAGCGCACGCAAGGCGTTGACGATGATCAACAGGTCGATAGCTTCCTGCAACACCGCCCCCATTAGCGCGGGCAGGTAACCGGCGGCTGCAACCAGCATGGCCAGCAACGACAGGCTCATGCCCACCCATACCCCCTGCCGGGCGATGTACACGGCGTGCCGAGCGATATCCAAGGCATCGACCAATCGATCGAGGCGATCGACCAGCAACACCACACCGGCCGCCTGGGCAGACGCCGTGACGCCAGAAGCGCCCATGGCAACCCCGACATCGGCCGCCGCCAATGCTGGCGCATCGTTGATGCCATCGCCGACCATCAGCGAGGGTGCCATGCGGCAGCCGTCTTGCACCAGGCGAATCTTGTCTTCTGGAGAGAGCCCCGAGCGAAGCTCGTCGATACCCGCCGCCAGCGCAACCATTTCCGCCGTTTCCGGGCGGTCACCGGTGAGCATGACGATCTTTTCGATCCCGCGCGCCCGCAGGCGGCGCAATGTCTGGGGGGTTTCCCGACGCAGGTCATCGGCCAGCCGCAGTACCGCTTTCAACTCACCGTCAACCGCCACGAAACTGCCACTGTTGGCCAGGTAGTCCAGTTGCTGCAAACGCGCCTGTGCCCACCGGCCATCGTCCTTCTCGTTCTGCACGTAGGTCAGGGCGCCCAAGCGTACGGCCTTGCCTTGAACAATCCCGGCAAGCCCCTGGCCGGGGCTTTCCTGCACCTGCTCGGGAGCGGTCAGCGTCAGGTTGCGCAGACGGGCAGCATGAACGATGGCCTGGGCAATCGGGTGGGTGGATGACTGGGCCAACGAAGCGGCCAACTGCAGCATCTGCAAGGGTACGCCTTGCCCCTTCAGTTCGATAGACTGCAACTGGGCATGACCACTGGTCAAGGTACCGGTCTTGTCGAGGAACACCTGGCGGATGCCGGCCAAGGCTTCAAGCACCTCGCCGTCACGCACGAGTATGTTGCGCCGTGCAGCCCTCGAAATACCTGAGATGATGGCAATCGGTACTGCCAGTATCAGCGGGCAAGGCGTGGCGACCACCAGCACGGCAAGCACTCGCTGCACATCGCCACTGGCCCACCACGCCAGCGCAGCAATGAGCAATGTCAGCGGGATCAGCGCCAGCGCATAGCGGTCGGCCAGGCGCATGAAGGGTGCCCGTGACTGACGTGCCGCTTCGGCCAGACGCACGATGCCAGCGTAGGTACTTTGCGCCGCGGTATGCGTGGCCAGCAACAGCAGCGGCGCACCGGAGTTGGTCACCCCACTGGCCACCGGCTCACCGGCATGGCGGGTAACGGGTAACGATTCGCCAGTCAGCGCAGCTTCGTCCAGGGTTGCCTGCTCGGATTGCAACCACCCATCCACCGGCACGATCTCACCCAGGCGCACCAGTACACTCTGCCCAGCGCGGACTTCGTCCACCGGTACCTCACGCAAGCCATCCTGCTCTTGAATCCAGGCCCGCTGAGGGGCCCGGTCGATCAGTGCCCGCAACTCGCGCTCGGCGTGACGCAAACTGAGAGTCTCCAATGCACGGCCCGTGGCAAGCATCAGTGCAACCACTGCGCCTACCAGCATCTGCCCAAGGGCCAGGGCCGCGCCAATCGACATCAGCGCGATCAGGTCAATGCCCGCCTCACGCCTGGCCAGACGCTGGGCCATTTCCCCCGCCAGCACCGCTGCCATGATCGCGTTGCCGGAGGCCCAGATCAGCGCAGCCCAGGTCGGCTGTTGCGCCGCATAGGCCAGCCCTCCGAGCAGCAAGGCCAGAACGCAGACCATCAACAAGCTTGGATCCAGCCATCGCCGTGACATGGCGGTCACTTGCGTTTGGCCTGCTGGAGCAACTGCTGGACCTGTTCCTGTGCCTGGGTCGCTCTGCGCAGCGCCTCGTTGGCGGTCTGCTCGACCAGGTCTATGCGGTAGCACACCTGATCGGCCCGCAACCGGGCGGTAGCCGCATTGTTCTCGGCCGACTCCAGGCGCGCGTCGTATTCTTCAGCGTGCCAAGGGGTACAGCCCGATGCCGATGCCAGCAGCAGGCTGGACAATCCGGCAAGCAGATAGCGTTGCATGTTGGTGCCCTCGCGCATGCTCAAGACACCCCCAGTATCGGCATCGCCGCCCACCGTAGCCTGACATTTATCAATCTCCCTCAGCGTGCCGCGCAAATGCTCCGCGACCGGATTGTCGTACTGATGGCCGGGCGAGCCGCTGAAAGCCTGGTATTCGGTCAGGTGTCCACCGGGGCCGCCGACGATCTGGGGCGCGCCACCGACATTGCTCGCCAGCTGATCACCCGATTCGGCATGAGCACGGAACTGGGCCAGGCAGTGCTGGAGCGGCAGCAGGCCAGTTACCTGGGCGAATCGTTGTTGCGCCAGGATCGCAAGGACTACTCAGAGCAGACTGCACGCGAAATCGACCTGGGTATTCGTGGCCTGGTGGAAGACGCCTACGCCCGTGCCCGGGCCTTGCTCGAGCAACGACGCGCCGACCTGGACACTGGGGCACGCCTGTTGTTGGCCAAGGAAACCATCACCCCGGAAGAATTCCCGGCACTGCTGCCGCAGGCCAAGGAGCCTGCCATCTATAATCTGGTCGATGCGGCCAAATGACACGCCGTTCCAGTCCGAGTAGCGACCATGCTCACCGTCACATTGATCAACATGCTGGTGGTGATCCTAGTGGTGATCATCCACTACGAATGCCTGCTGCGCCTGAACGACTGGCTACCGCGGCTGAAACTGTGGAGCCGATTCCGGATCGTTGCAGGCGTATTCGGCGCGCTGCTGGCCCATGCACTGGAGGTCTGGTGTTTCGCCCTGGTGTATTACCTAATGACTCACGCCGAAGGCTGGGGCTCGCTCAGTGGCAACTTCGACGGCAGCTTCCTGGATTGCGTGTACTTTTCCTTCACCACCTACACCACGATAGGCTTTGGCGACATCGCCCCTACCGGCCATCTCAAGTACCTCACCGGCCTGCAAGCATTGACAGGCCTGGTGCTGATCACCTGGACCGCGTCGTTCCTGTTCCTCGAAATGCAGAAATACTGGAAAGCCAAATAGCGCCTGCTCAGGCGTCTGGGTGCGGCGTCCAGTGCCATTTTGCAACCTCAGGCATGTCTTCGCCATGCTCGATCAGGTACAGCTTTCTGCGCATTGCGTTCTATCGCAGGGTTCAGCTCGGTATAGGTGCCATCCAGATACGCCTGGGCAACCATGGCCGGGCCGCCATGACCAGGGCCGGTGACGAAGAGCATGTTGAGATAGTAATGGCGGATCAGCCGGTTCAGATGGGTGTAGATCAGGTTCAACCCCGGTGATGTGCCCCAGTGCCCCAGCAACCTGGGCTTGATGTCGGCCAACTTCAGCGGGGTGGCCAGCACGGGGTTGCTCTGCAGATAGATCTGGCCAACGGTAAGGTAGTTCGCGGCACGCCAGCAGGCATCCAATCCTTCGAGTTCCTCGGTACCTGGAAAATCGTTCATGATCGCCCCCTCTTGTCGATGGCGCGCCCGCGTATGGGTTCGGATGCGAAGACGGAGCATCCCTGCTCCTGAAATCGGTCGGGTCAATCACTTGCTGCCTTTGATAGGAATCACTTTTTCGGGGTGAATCGCTTCTGCACGCTTGGGCAGATGCACCAGCAGCACGCCCTTCGCGAACTGTGCATTAATCTTTTCCACGTCTACTTCACGGGGTAGCTGGAAGACCCGCTCGAAGCTGCCGTAGTGCCGCTCTGACAGGTGGTACTCCTTGCGCTTTTCGTCAACCGCTTCCTGCTTCTCGCCGCGGATCACAACGTTGCCATTGACCAGCTTGATCTCGATGTCCTTGTCGTCCACACCAGGCAGTTCGGCGCTGATGCGAAACTCATCGGCCAGTTCGCTGATATCCATCGCCGGCATGCCATGGCTGAACAGTTCACGACGCCAGAATGGCTCGACATCGAACGGGGTATGGCTGAACGGCATGCGCAATGGCCGGCGACCGAAATCGTCGAACAGGCTGTCGATCTGACGCCGCAACTGCTGGAATGGGCGCCACAAGTCCGATGTTTCGGTACTTGGCGGCGTAACCTTGGCAGGTTGGGTGGTTGCGGAAGTGACAGGTACTTTCTTCGCTGCTTCGGACATGGCGCCCTCCTCTAATGAGTAATGCCTCCCTGGGAGACGCCTCGATATTGCGCTGGCAGTCAACCTTGCGTTTGACCTTTATCAATCGCCTGGCTGCCACCATCGTTTGTCGATTTGATACTGATCAAAGTCCCGCTCTGGCATGCGGTTAGCCTGAAAACTGCGCGACACAGCCAGACAAGATCGAGGCGACTATGGAGCGGGACGACAGCAGAAGTGTCCGCTTGCTTGAAACCCTACCGGGCCCGGGCATTCAACAGTGCCTGCGCCTTGCACTGTGCAGCGCGCAGTTCAGCGAGGCGATGCCAGGTCAGTATTGCCTGCTGGCCAATCGTACCGAGCGCTGGCCTTGCAGCTACGTCAGCCTGCCCGGGGTGGATGGGCGGTTTCTGGTGACCACCCGTAGCGCACATCCTCTGGGGCAGCCAGGCGAGCTTCTGGGGTATTCAGGCCCTTTGGGTAGTGCCTGGCCAGTGCCCTTGCAGAGCGCACGGCTACTGGCGATCACACGTGGTGAAGGAATATTGGCGTTACTGTGCATGCTGGATGAAATCCGCTGCTGGCTGCCTTGGGTGCAGGTGCGGTTACTGCACGACGGCTTGCCGCTGGAGCGCCTGCCCAACGAATGCCGGGCGTGGCTTCACAAGCAAGCGAAAGCGCCGCGCGACAGCTCCAGCGGATGGCGGCAACTGACACATCAATTGCAAGAGTTCCAGCCAGATACGGTCTATGGTTGCGCGCCGGCTCAGGTGGCCCGGCAGGCGGCGCGCATGTGTTGGCAAAAAGGAGTTTCGCCCCAGCGCATCTGGCTGCGGTCCGATCATATGCCTCGGCCAACCTGGGGGGATCAACTCCCTCTGGATGGGCCGGTCCAACGCTACGACAGGGTTCTGGCTGCGCTCAAGTGGGCTCCTCCAGCCGGCTGAGGTTCAGTAGGCCTTGCAAGTCGACCAATCGAACCTCCCGCCCGACGCACTTCACGAACCCTGCCTGGGTGAAACGGCTGAACAACCGGCTGACGGTTTCCAGGGTAAGGTCCAGGTAGTTGGCGATATCACCTCGGGACATCGGCAGGTTGAAGACGTCTGCGCGCAGACCGCGTTCGTGATAGCGCTCCGACATGCCGAGCAGGAAAATCGAAAGCCGCTGCTCGGCTCGCCCATGGCAGCAACGCAAGTGTTCGTCCTTACTCTGAATCCCCAGGCTCAGCATATGCAACAGCTGGTAGCGCAAGCCAGGGATCTGCCCCGACAGGTCGACGAGCTGATCCAGCCTGATGGAACACACCAGCGAAACCTCCAGCGCCAGTGCATAGCTTCGGTAATGCCAGGCACCGATAGCGTCCAGCCCAAGCATCTCCCCCGGCAGGACGAAGCCGGTAACCCGCTCGTTGCCCCCGGCATCGAGCAGGAAACTCTTGATGGCCCCTGAACGCAGGGCGTACACATGCTCCATGGGCTCATCGGCCTTGAACAGATATTCGCCCTTCTTCAAAGGCCGGTTACGGCGCACGATTCGCTCCAGCTTGTCCACTTCGTCGGTACTAAGGCTGGCGGGTAGGCATAGCCGGCTCAACGAACACGCAAGGCACTTCACATGGGGCCTTGCCCCCATATCCAGAGGGCCTGACATGATCATGCCTCCGCTGTTCTACATGCGGGTATTAATACAAATTAGCGGGTTCACCTGGCCTCTTCTGGCTGTCCGACAAAGGGTTGCGCCAGCCCGGATGATCCGCTGTTGTTCCCCGCCTGACAGATGACAGCGGCCGGCGACCGGGGCAATTGACAACTATCAAGTCCACGAAGGGTCGAGCGTCGAAACTGAACCTCCATTGTTCATTCCCGACCCACGAGGATCATTGCCATGGCTCCTACAGAACCCTCCCGTCAATACACCGCCCCCTCGTTTCCCAAGCCTGCGGGCGAGCATTGGATCGAAGCCCTCGACAATGGCACCCACGTACTGATCAGGCCGCTGCAAGCCAAGGACCGGGAGCGCGAAAGGGCCTTCATCGAACGGCTGTCACCGCAATCGCGGCATTTTCGCTTCCTGTGCCAGATCAAGGAGCCCGGTGAGGCAATGCTCGACCAGTTGATGGCGGTCGACCAGGACCGACAAGCCGCCTATGTCGCCCTCGCCCATGTGGACGGCGAACTGCAGGAGGTGGGCATATCGCGTTATGCCGCCATTGCCGGCAAGGATGAATGCGAATGCGCCGTGACGGTGCTTGACAGCTGGCAGCACCATGGACTGGGCCGCCTGTTGCTCAAGCACCTGACCGATCATGCCCGGGCAAAGGGCATGCGGCAGATGTACTCGATCGACTCAGCCGCCAACCTGGCGATGCGCGACCTGGCCAAGGCGGCAGGATTCACCACCAGCACCGATCCGGATGATCCGGCCCAGGTCATCCATCGCCTCAACCTGACCTGAAGCGCCGTTGCGCCAGTGCCTGGGGCAGCCACCGTGCTGCCCCGTCCGCTTCAAGCCACACAACCTCCGGCCATACCCATCCGCACGAGTTGCCCGCCCCAGATTCCCCCGCCTTCGCTGTGCTGTTCGCCGCGACGGGCGCCGGTCGTTTCAGCTACTGGCAAGCACTACTACCATTCAAGGCACCGTCACCCGGGCCTCTTCAGGCAGCAGGTCGAACTGTTCGAGGCAACGCTGTTCATCGTCTGCCGTCAACGCCTTGTATGCGCTCACTTCCCGCATCGGCGTTTCGAACAAGGCCAGGCGTATCACCCCATTGCGGTCGAGAAACGTTTGCGCCAGGCAGGTACACACCGGCTTGCCGACCAATGCCGTGAGCTTTTCATCCTCAAGGGTGTTCACCCGGGCCTGCAGGCTGTCTGTGCAATTCTCCACGATACGGTCCACCGAGCGCCCCGCCAGCCAAAGCGTGCCGCCAGCGAGCAACGCCAGGAACAGCAACAAGCCCAAAAGCACGTTTGACTCCTGGGTGACCGAGCGCAGGAAAGCAAGCCGAGCCTGCCAGCCCGTGGCGTGGCCATTGAATATGGTCTTGGCTACCGTGCGTTTCACGCCACGCTGCACCACCCAGCCTAACGCCACGCACAAGGCGAGCAAAGCCAGCAGCACAAGTGGATGTTGCATCGGCAGGCGCCAGTTCGGGCTCAACGCCCGGTAGGCAGCGAACACGGCGAGCACCGCGAAGATGGCCACGATCAAACCCAGGCTCCCCCGTGGCCGATGCATCCAGGCCCGGATTTTCGACCTTGCTTGTGTTTCCATGACAACCTCCCGGCCCAGGCTAGCGCACTGGGTCAATGGCAACGGTTTCCTGATACTCGGGCACGTACACCTGCCAACCGAGCTCGATGCTGATCCGCCGCCGCAACGTGTCGGCGGCGTGCGGCTCACCATGGATAACGTAGGTCTGGCGAGGGGGGCGGGCGAATCCGCGCAGCCACTCCATGATCTCGTCGGCATCGGCATGCGCAGACAGGTTCTCCATGGCATGCACCTGGGCCCGGATGGGCACGTCTTCGCCATGCAGGCGGACACTGCGCGCCCCGGCGACGATATCGGCGCCGCGCGTACCACCGGCCTGGAAACCCGAGAACAGGATGCTGTTACGTGGGTTGGGCGCCAGCGCCTTGAGATGGTGCAAAACCCGTCCACCGGTCGCCATGCCACTGGCGGCGATAATGACCGCAGGTTCACGCAACTGATCCAGATGCCGGGATTCATCGACGGTACGGATGATATGCGTGCCCCTGCACATTGCAGCGCATTGCGCTGGCGTCAAGCGATGCTCGCTCCTGAACTGTTGGTACAGGGTGGTTGCGTCGGTAGCCATAGGGCTGTTGAGGTAGACAGGGATGTCGGGTATCAGGCCATCGCGTTTGAGCTTGTACAGGTAGTACATCAGCAACTGGGCACGGCCAACGGCGAACGACGGCACCAAGGTTATGCCATGGCGCAGGAGGGTCTGGTTGATGACCTGGGCCAGGAATTGCTCGGTCGACTCGGTTGGATGCTGGCGATCGCCGTAGGTGGACTCCACCAGCAGCACGTCTGCCGTCCTGATCAGTTCCGGCGCGCGCATGATCGGGTCTTGTGGCCGGCCCAGGTCGCCAGAGAAGACCACGGTCTGGCCGTCTACCTTGATCTGTACCGTCGCGGCGCCGAGTATGTGCCCAGCCGTGCGCAACAGCAGCTCCATCCCCGGCGCAATCACGGTCGGGTGATGCAACTCCACAGGGCGGAACAATGCCAAGGCGCGCTTTGCATCCTGTGCGGTGTAAAGCGGGCGTGCCGGTGAATGCTTGGAATAGCCGTGTCGGTTGGCATGCTCGGCCTGCTCTTCCTGCAGCCGGGCGCTATCGAGCAACAGGATCTCGGCCAAGGCACAGGTGGCCGGCGTAGCGTAGATCGGCCCGGTATAGCCTTCCTTCGCGAGCACCGGAAGATAACCGCTGTGGTCGAGGTGGGCGTGGGTCAGCACCACGGCATCGAGCGCGCGCAGCGCCGCCGATAGCGGTTCCCAGTTGCGCAGGCGCAGTTGCTTGTAGCCTTGGAACAGTCCGCAGTCGATCAGCACGCGGCTGCTGTCGCGGGTCAGCAGGAACTTGCTGCCGGTCACGGTCCCGGTCCCGCCGAGGAAGGTCAGTTGCATGGCTAGGGCTCCAGGGTTTCGGCCACTTGAGGGTGAACCGCCAGCACGCTGCACGGCGGGCGGCTGACGATGCGTTCGGTGGTGTCGCCGAGCAGTTTTTCCAGGCCCTTTGGCTGCACGACGCCCATGACCACCGCGTCGATATCCAGCACAGCGACCTGCTCGCGAATCACCTGAACCGGGCCTCCTTCCATGAAGTGGCGGCGTTCCGCCGCGACCCCCTCGGCGTCTGCCAGGGTGTCGAACGGCTCCTTCAGGGCACTGCGCATCTCATCGATCCACGCCTGGGTGACGTTCATGTCCGAAGCAAACACGCCCGTAAGGTTGTAGGCCGAGAGCAGGTGCAACTGCGCATCGCATTGCAGTGCAAGCGCCTGCGCGGCGCGGATCAGGCCACGGTTGAAGGACGCCTGGACCTCGGGCGTTTCGCTGAAGGAAGTGTCAACGGCGACCAGCACGCGTTGGGGCAGTGACGCTGCTGCCGCCGGTACGAAGTGCATGATGCCCTTCAAGCCCCGCATCAACGCGCAATCCAGGGGCGTGCTGAACAGGCGCACCATGGTTGGCGTCGCTTCGCTGTCCTTGATGACCATATCAGGCTGCAGTTCGCTGATGTAGTCGATGGCCTGGCTGCGGATGTCCTCTGCCTGCAAGCTGTCAACCGTCAAAGCGATGCCGCTGCCACGGTGACGCTCGACCAACCCAGCCAGCCGCACACGGTAGTGGTCGAACTGACGCTGGATATCGGCCTCGTTCAATCGCTCTTCGCGCAGCAGGTGCTCCTGCGTCGGTTCGAACAAGCCCAGTACATGCACACTGGCACCACTGACATGCGCCAGGGCCAGGGCCCGGCGTAGCGCGGCCGAATGCGGGTCGAGCTCGGTGAGCAGCACCAGCAGTTGTCGATATTGACCCATGGCGAACCTCCGGGCTTGCGCGTCTGGCGTGATGATGTAGGCGATTGTCCGAAAGCAGGCCTGTTCGCGCTTGATGCAGATCAGAAAACCACCAGCCGAGCCTGAACTTGACGATTGTCAGAACCGGCGCCGCCCAGCACGGTACAAAAGCTCTGGCAAGCATCGACCAGATAAGCGGGAGGCGACATGAACAGGCAGCAGACTGAAAAGCCAGACGCATGCGAGCATTGGATCGAAAAGCTTTCTGACGGCACTGCTGTGCTGATCCGCCCCCTGCGCGAGGAAGACCGGGAAAGGGACCGCCGTTTTCTCAGCACGATCGCCTTCGAGACCCGGCGTTTCCGCTTCATCGCCGGGCTCAGCGGCGGTGCCCCGAGCCTGGATGCGCAGCATATGCCAATGGATCATCACCAGCGTGAAGCCTACGTTGCCCTGGTCCATGCAGATGGGCAGTTGCGCCAGATCGGGGTCAGTCGGTATGCCAGTGTTCCCGGCAGCCTCCTGTGCGAATGCGCCGTAGCCGTAAATGAAGAGTGGCAACGCAAGGGGCTGGGCCGGCTGCTGATGCAGCACCTGATCGCAGCCGCAAAGCGCAATGGCTTTCACTTCATGATCTCCAGGGACCTGGCGAACAACTACGCCATGCACCGGCTGACCAAGGCCCTGGGGTGGGCCTCACGCTACGTGGGTGGCGATGTCAGCGAAATCATCCACGAACTCGATCTTCGCACCTGAAAACAAGGCCCTCTCGGGCCTTGTCTCTCAGCCTTGGGAATGCTCTGGTGAAATCACCAGCATGCTGCTGGACAACCGATGCAACACCCGCTCTGCAGTGGTACCGATGAACCAGCCAATGCCGTGATGGTGGTAGCTGCCCATGACCAGTACATCGATATCATTGTTCTCCATGAACAGCGCCAGCACCTTGGCCGGGTCTCCCAGGCGCAGGTGGCGGTGTTCGGGGGCGATACCGTTGCGTTCGGCGAGTACCTGGAAGGCCTCGCTTTGCGCCTCGTGCAGTGTTTGGGCGAGGTTGGAATCGAACAGAAACGAATGCTCGCGGCTGCCGCTTGAGTCCAGGTACATGGACCCTAGATCGTAGGCATATAGCAGTTCGATCTGGGCATTGCACTGTAATGCCAGTTTCAGCGCTTCGCTGATGATCTGGTCGTTGAACCCCTCGAACTGGTCCTCGGGGCGGGACAGGTCCACGGCAGCCAGAATCTTGCGCGGCAGCGCGTGGCTGGCCTGATGCACCAGATGCAGGGGAATGCGGGCTTCGCGCAGCAACTGAATGTCGAGCGAGGTGAACATCGCCCGCACCCACCAGGGTTCATGCTCGAAGGCCTTGATCAGCAGGGCGAATGGCTGCTCGCGCAGATGGACGAGGATCTCGTCCAGCGGATGCTGCACCCATACCACTTCGGTGGTGACCGTGACCCCGTTACGGCGCATCGAAAGCGCTTGGGTTTCCAGCCATGCACGGTGTTGCTGAACATAACCTTCACGCATCACAGCCAGTGCCTGGTCATTGACCAGGCCCGCCGTGGCAAGGCCTTCGAGATAGTCGAAAGCAACGATATGCAGGGCCATGCCCTTGGCCTTGGCCAGCGCAGCCGCACGGTCGTAGACCGGGGTGCGCCGCATCAGGGGCGAGGCGATCAGCAGAAGTCTTTGCGGGTTGTCCATGGCACACCTCAGCGGTTGGTGAGTGTTGCTGGATCATCCATCACCCGCACCTGGCGGATTTGATGTTTATCAACTGAATTACTGGGCGGACAGACGGCAACGCCGACTGCGCGGAAATTTGATGCTGGTCAAAGCTTCTGGCCGTTAACGGCGCAATCTGACCCCACACCAACAACAATCATCGAATGCCCCGGAGGCGTGTCATGGCGCACATGAAAACCATCGAAGTTGCCCATGAGACATTCGCCAACCAGCGCGATGGCGTGATGAAAATGGCCATCACGCCCTACCCCCCCCTGTTGCCGGCAGGGATGCCTTCGTTACGCATGGATTTGCAGTTGGTTTGCGCATGCATGCTCTTTGGAGGCTTTCATGAACATCTACGTCGAAAATAATCCTGAACAGGATCGCTGGTGGGTCCGCATGGACGACTGCCGGGTGAGCTTCAATACGCCCAACGAAGCGCAAGCTTTCGTCGATCGGTTGAATGCGCGCCTCAACGCGCCCCATTCACGGGACATGCTCGCCGACTGGTCACCACGCCCAGATATGGGCAACGTTGGCAAAGCCAATGCACGGATGGCTGCCCAGGCAGGTCTACGATGCGCGAAGGAGGCCTGAAAATGACTGGTCTACTGAAAGTGACCTTGCTCGACCAACCTGCAGCGTCGAGCCCGGCAACCCCGATTCATCTCAAACCGCTAGCAACCCTGTGCACAGAGTGCCGTGTCAGCGGGCTGTGCTTGCCCACCGGTCTGCCCGTGTATGACAACAGTTGCCTGGGTGCACTGATCGGACCACGCATGCGCATTCGCAAAGGCGCCGCGCTGTTCAACGCCAACGATCCGCTGACGACGCTTTATGCCGTGCGCTGTGGCAGCTTCAAGACCAGCCTGAACAGCGCCGAAGGCCAGGGCGTGGTGATCAACTTCTGGATGGCGGGCGATGTGCTTGGGCTCGACGCCATCGCAACCGAGCATCACGTATGCGACGCCATTGCTCTGGAAGACAGCGAAGTTTGCCCTGTCCCCTATCGCCGGTTGCAGGCACTGGCACGCGACTTTCCCGTCCTGCAGCAAAGCCTGAACCGTTTGATGAGCCGAGAAATCGTACGCGAGCATGAGCGGGTGCTGATGCTGTGCAACCTTACCGCCGAACAGCGCCTGGCCAGCTTCCTGGTGGGGTTGTCACGGCGCTTCGTCAGCCGGGGCTATTCTGCCCACGGCTTCATGCTGCGCATGTCCCGGGAGGACATGGCTTCGTACCTGGGACTTCGTCTTGAGACCGTGTGTCGTTCGGTCGCCCGCTTGCGTGCGCTAAGCATCGTCAGTATGCGTGGCAGGCTTGTCGAGATACTCGATCTGCCAGCCTTGATAGCCCTCGAGCAAGGCGGCGCGGAAGTCGCGCCCAAGGACACTCCGAAGGCGCCATGCTCGACACGATGAATGTCAGCCACGGCGCTGTGGCGCTAGGCGTCGGCATGCTGGTGGGGCTTGAGCGCGAGCGCAAGAAAGGCCGCAATGAAGACCATGCCGCCGCCGGCCTGAGGACGTTCGCCATCACCGCCCTGCTGGGCTACGTCAGCATGTTGCTGGCCGGACCGGTGCTGGTCGGGGTCGCCAGCATTGGCCTGGTGCTGATGCTGTGCATGCATTACCGCAAACATGCCGACAAAGACCCCGAAGTCACCAGCGAAATCGCCCTGCTACTGGTGCTGACGCTGGGCGCGCTAAGCTTGAGCGAACCCGAACTTGCTACGGCGGTAGGCGTGGTGCTGACCGTGCTGCTGGCACTGCAGCGTGAATTACATCATTTCGTGCTGCAACAACTAAGCGAAGAAGAAGTGCGCGATGGTTTGATGCTGTTGACGATAGCACTGGTGGTACTGCCATTGACACCGAACCGTTTCCTGGGACCTTACGGTGTGGTAAACCCTCGCACGATCTGTACCCTGGCGGTCTTGCTGATGACCGTTGGGGCATTAGGCCATATTGCCATGCGCCTGATGGGCCCGCGTTATGGCTTGCCGATGAGCGCAATCGCGTCAGGCTTTGCCTCAAGCTCTGCCACTATCGCTCTGTTGGCACACGAGGCTCGACGGCAGCAGGCGGCTGCCAGATCCTTCGCCTCGGCAGCGGTGCTGTCCAACCTCGCCAGCATCACGCAATTCGCCTTGGTGCTGGCTATCGTCGACCGACGCCTGCTGAAACCATTCGTACCATCGATCGGGCTCGGCGCCTTGATCACCGTGGTTTATGGTGTATTACTGCTGGCACCCTGGCGTGCCACCTCCGGAGGCTCGCCAGCACATCGGGGTGACGGGGCCTTCAGCCTCTGGACAGCTCTAATCATTACCGTCGCCCTGACCTGCATCGCCTTGTTCTCGGCATTTCTTCTTCAGCATCTTGGCCACAATGGCGTGAATATAGCGGCCTTCGTCAGCGGTATGGGCGATGCTCATGCAGCAATTGCCTCGGTGGCCTCACTGGTCATTGTCGGCAGGCTAAGTGTGGAGAGTCTGGTAATACCAGGCTTGCTGGCGTTGTCCGGAAACACGTTGACCAAATGTATATTGGCCCTGACCAACGGCGGCTTCAGTTTTGCGCGATACCTTGTTCCCGGCCAACTGATCATCCTCGGAGCAATGTGGCTGGGGCTTGTGATTTGAGGTTGTATCAGCAGGCCCTCTACCAATGACATTATTGCCTAACAACATAATCATCATATTCAGAGGCCTTGCCAGGAACGCTTGCGCTCCGCAGGGCAAGGCCGGAACCCGAACCGCGGCGGATGATTATTGGGCTGGCTTCGGGGCTGGCGGCTCCATGGAGCGCTGCATGGGCATGTCTTTCATGTTGGATGGCGAACTCATCATGCCGGCCTGCTGATCCAACATTTTCATCATCATTTCCATCATCTTTGGGTCCATCATCTTCATGTGCATACCCATGCCCTTTCCGGCACAACCGTTTTGCATCATGCCCAGTCCATCCTTCATCGCCTGCATGCCGTCATGCATGGCCGCCTGGCGCTCCTCCGGGGTCTTGGCGGCAGCGATCCTGTCGTGAATGGCCTGCATCCTTTGTACCTGTTCGGCCATGACCTTTTCCTGGCCCTGGGCTGACGCCGACTGGCTTTGGGCGCCCGCCGGAGCCTGATCGGGGTGGTGTTCATCGACAGCCACGGCAAGAAGCGGGCTGCCGATCAGCAGTGCGGCGACAAGCGTTCTGGTAGTGATGTACATGGCGATCTCCAGATGTTTAAACGGGTGTGCATGCTCCTCCAGACTCATAGCGACATCCTTATGGGCTACTGCGGAGTCATGCACTGGGTAGAACAGCCATGACCTGCCGCACCCCCGAAGACCAGCACCAATAGCACCAGGGTAATGTGTAGCAACCTGCTTTGATGGTTTTAGAGCCAGATCATCTGCACAACCCGTGGCGAAACTAAGCTGGACACTAGCACTGGCAGCTTTGCCACACTTGATCAGGATCAAAAAGCCGAGTAGTGAACGTCCGGGCTCTGTATGAAACTCGTATAGATACGTGCTTGAGCAAGGCCCCGTCAGGCCGGAACTTAGCATTTGACGAAATGAGTCTGACGTAGACATTCTGGCCTGAGCAGCCTTCATGGCCAGCGCCCATGCCAAGTTCACCGGCGAGCTCGGTGTGTGCATGGCCACATCCGGCCCGGGCGGCATTAGGTGGGCACTACCAGCAGGAGCTGGACCTGCTGTCGATGTTCAAGGACGTTGCCGGTGCGTTCGTTCAGCAGGCATCGACCCCCGAGCAGGTGCGCCACCTGCTCGACCGTGCGGTGCGTACGGCCGTCGGCGAACGCCGCGTCACCGCTGTCATCCTGCCCAACGACCTGCAGGACTTCCCCTACAACGAACCGCCGAGGTGCTCAATGCCGGGCACAAGGTGGCGATACTGGTGGGTGCCGGCGCACTGCAGGCGACAGAGCAGGTCGTTGCAATTGCCGAAACACTCGGCGCCGGGGTGGCCAAAGCGCTACTGGGCAAGGCTGTGCTGCCGGACGACCTCCCATGGGTCACCGGGTCGATCGGCCTCCCCGGCACCGAACCCAGTTATCAGCTGATGAGCGACTGCGACACCTTGCTGATGATCGGCTCCGGCTTTCCCTATTCCGAGTTTTCGCCGAGGGAAGGCCAGGCGCGAGGCGTGCAGATCGACCTGCAACCCGACATGCTCAGCCTGCGCTACCCGATGGAGGTCAACCTGGTCGGCGACGCCAGCGAAACATTGCGCGCACTGTTGCCGTTGCTTGAGCACAAGACTGACCTGCGCTGGCGCGACAAGGTAGAAACCTGGCGCGCGCTGGTCAAGCAAGAAGTGATCGGCACCCCGGCGATCCGGCTGAACGTTTGATCTGCCGGCCCGGTCGCACAAAAGAGACGCAGCAAAGTGCGCGAACCCTGACCGTGAGGACCTACCATGACCGCGATCGCTTCAAACGGGGCTGCGGAGCACCCCATCTGTCTGACCCTTAATGGTCAGCCCCGAACACTGCAGGTGCATCCTTGGGTCACCTTGCTCGACCTGCTGCGTGAGCAATTGGACCTGATCGGCACCAAGAAAGGCTGCGACCATGGCCAATGCGGCGCCTGCACGGTGCTGCGCGATGGAAAGCGCGTCAATGCCTGCCTGACCTTGGCCATCATGTGCGACGGGGCCGACCTGGTGACCATCGAAGGGCTGGCCAGTGGCGACGACCTGCACCCCATGCAGCGCGCCTTCATCACCCACGATGCATTCCAGTGCGGTTACTGCACCCCAGGGCAGATCTGCTCTGCGGTCGGGCTGGTTCACGAGGGACGTGCCGACACCCGCGAGGCCATTCGCGAGCAGATGAGCGGCAATCTTTGCCGCTGCGGTGCCTACGGCAACATCGTCGCAGCCGTGGAAGAAGCCTTACCGTCGATGACGAATGGGGCCAAGGCACAACGAGGGCAGCACCCATGACGCCCTTCAGCTACCACAAGCCCGCCTCAGTCAGCGAAGCGGTGAACCTGGCTGACGCCTGCTCGCACTTCATCGCCGGGGGCACCAACCTGGTCGACCTGATGAAGGAAAACGTGGTTCGCCCCGCGCGCCTGATCGACATCTCCGGCCTTGGGCTGAACGGTATTCACGCCACCCCTGGCGGCGGCGTACTGATCGGTGCAAGGGTGAGCAATGCCGACCTGGCATGGCACCCGCTGATCGAGCGGCATTATCCACTGTTGTCAGACGCGGTCCTGGCGGGGGCATCGCCGCAGTTGAGGAACATGGCCAGCACCGGTGGCAACTTGCTACAACGTACCCGCTGCTACTACTTCTACGACACCGGCACCCCCTGCAACAAACGTGAACCTGGCAGCGGATGCCCTGCGCGTACAGGCATGAACCGCATCCATGCCATTCTCGGTGCCAGCGATGCCTGTGTCGCGACCCATCCCTCGGACATGTGCGTGGCATTGGCTGCGCTCGAAGCCGTGGTGCACGTACAGGGGCCGTCCGGTGAACGGCAGATACCCTTCGCGGATTTCCATCGCCTGCCCGCAGACACCCCCGAGCGCGACAATAACCTGGCATTCGATGAGCTCGTGACAGGCATCGAGCTGCCACCCCCGGTGCTCGAACACCATTACCGTTACCTGAAAATACGCGACCGCGCCTCCTACGCGTTCGCGCTGGTGTCAGTCGCTGCAGCCTTGACCTTCGATGGCGAAGTGATCCAGCAGGCGCGCCTGGCGCTGGGCGGCGTTGCCCACAAACCCTGGCGGGACCCGGTTGTGGAGCGCCTGCTGGCCGGCCAGGTGCCTTCAAAAGCGCTCTTCAACCGCGCCGCGCAAACGTTGCTGCAAGGTGCACAACCCCTGAGCCACAACGGTTTCAAGGTGACGCTCGCTCAGCGAGCAATCGTGCGGGCATTGGATGACGCGGCGCGCGGCGCCGCTAACGGGGGGGCACGACCATGATCACAAGCACACCCGTAGTCGGCACGCCCCTGGACCGCGTGGACGGTGTGGCGAAGGTCACCGGGCAGGCCCGCTATGCGGGCGAATACCCCGAGACGGGCCTGCTGCACGGCAGCGTCGTGTCCAGTACCATCGCGCGCGGTCGGGTTCTCGAAATCGACAGCTCGCTGGCCATGCGCGTGCCCGGGGTTATCGCCGTGCTCGACCATGGCCATCGTCCGCCTATCTCCAGTTATGACGACGACTACAGCGATGCCGACCCTGCCGAGGGCTCGCCGTTTCGGCCCTTGTTCAATGATCGAGTGCTCTACAGCGGGCAACCGTTGGCGCTGGTGATCGCCGAAACCCTCGAACTGGCCCGCTATGCAGGCTCGCTGATCAAAATCGACTATGCCCAGGAGGCTCACCAGACAGACCTGGGCGCATGCCATCAATCGCATGCGGCACCCGCCGAAACACCGGCGCCGCGTGGCGACTTCGCCGGGCAGTTTGCCGGGGCGCCTCTGCAGGTGGATGCCACCTACCTGACGGCCAACGAACACCACAACCCAATGGAGCCCCATGCCTCGACCGTGCACTACAAGGCCGACGGCACTCTGGAAATCCACGACAAGACCCAAGGTACGCAGAACTGCCAGGACTACCTGCACAAGGTGTTCGGCCTGCCCAAGGCAAACATTCGTGTGCGCGCGGCGTTCGTCGGCGGCGCCTTCGGCTCGGGCTTGCGCCCGCAGTACCAGTTGCCGCTGGCAGTGATGGCGGCGTTGCACCTGAAGCGCTCGGTGCGCGTCACCCTGACCCGCCAGCAGATGTTCACCTTTGGCTACCGGCCCCGCACCGAGCAACGCATGCGCCTGGGTGCAGACGCAAACGGGCGCTTGCTGGCGATCGCTCATGATGCGCTTGGCCAGACCTCCCGCTTCGAGGACTTCACCGAACACCTGGTCGAATGGAGCGGCATGCTTTACCAGTGCGATAACGTTGCGCTCAGTTACCGCCTGGCCTCGCTCGATGTGTACACCCCGCTGGACATGCGGGCACCTGGGGCCGCGTCCGGGATGATTGCGCTGGAGTGCGCCATGGATGAGCTCGCCTGTGCAGCCCGGGTTGACCCGCTTGACCTGCGCCGGCGTAATTTCACCGACAACAATGCCAACGAAGGCAAGCCCTACTCCAGCAAGGAATTGCTGGCGTGCTATCAGCACGGTGCCGAACGCTTTGGCTGGCATGGTCGCAATCCGCAACCGCGCAGCATGCGCAGTGGCAACCAGTTAGTCGGCTGGGGGATGGCTGGCGGCGTCTGGGAAGCCATGCAGATGAAGGCCAGTGCCAAGGCGCGCATCGATGCCCGGGGCCACCTTACCGTCAGCAGTGCCACCACCGATATCGGGACAGGCACCTATACCGTCATGACTCAGATCGCCGCCGACGCTGCCGGCGCGAGGGTGCAGGACGTCACCTTCATGCTGGGTGACTCCTCACTGCCCACCGCACCGCTTCAGGGCGGCTCGTTCACGGTGTCTTCGGTGGGCTCGGCCGTGCGCCAGGCCTGCCATGTTCTGCGCACCAAGGTGCTGGAACATGCGCGCAACATGTACCCCCAAGTGGCCAGCACACCCCGGCAGCAGTTCGTTTTCGCCGATGGCTATTTGCACGCGGGCAGTCATCGCCTGGCCATGGCAGACATCGTCGCCAGCGCCCCCGAAGGTGCGTTCGAAGTGCAGATCAACGCAGAGCCCGGCGCCAGGCGCCAACCGTTCTCCACCGCCACCCATTCGGCGGTATTCGTGGAAGTCCACGTCGACGAGGACCTTGGCACGATCAAGGTAGCCCGAGTGGTCAGCGCTGTAGCGGCAGGCCGTGTGATAAACCCCAAAACCGCACGCAGCCAGATCCTGGGGGGCGTGGTCTGGGGGGTGGGCATGGCCCTGCACGAAGCAGCGTTGACCGACCACCGGTTGGGCCGCATCGTCAATCACAACCTGGCGGAGTACCACATCCCGGTCAATGCAGACTGCGGGGATATCGAAGTGATCTTCGTTGAAGAGCACGATGACATTGTCAACGAACTGGGGTCCAAGGGCGTGGGCGAAATCGGCGTCGTCGGGGTGGCCGCTGCGGTGGCCAACGCGGTCTACCATGCCACAGGCAAACGGGTGAGGGAATTCCCGATCACGCTCGACAAAGTGATGTGATACGGCTTGGGATGATCAGGCGCAGCGTTTCAGGAGGGTCTTGATCGGGCGCCTTACTCGGCGCTTCGCCACATCCCTGGCCTTGATCCAACGGCAAGCCTCGATCTCGTTTCGAGGGCGTGGCTTATCGTCGGCCTTTCGGGCTTCGAACAGATAATGGATGACCTTGTCCTCCCGGAACATCGTGAGGTAACGAAGCTCGTCGAACGCGAGGCCAGTTTCCTCGGCCATCTCCCGCATAGCCGCCTCAAGCGGCGTTTCGTCTCGCTCGACACGGCCACCCGGCAGGTTCCACTTGGCCTTGCGCTTGCGAACGAACAAAACCTCACCATCCTTGCGGTAGATGATGGTGGCGCGCAGCTTGATGCCTTTGCGTTTCGCTGTTGCAGTGTCCATTGCCTTCATGCGCTGCCCTTGAAGTTGGCCGGTCTGGATCCGGCAGGGTCCTTGCCGAGCGTAAATCGCCCGTGTGTCCGTTAGATGACCGACATAACGGTGGCAATGTTCAAGTTAAATCCCGATAAACGCCTGCGTGGCGCCGGTTCGGGACAACCCGGGCCGGACTTCTCTAGCGGTTCTGTCGTCCCGCGTTGTTTTCGGGTACGCAGCAAACCAGTACCGCCTGACGTGTTGGTCTGAACTTTACTGTCCGCCGTGGCTTCCCCTGCATACCGATAACGGAAATACGCGGCTGCAGGAGCTGACTTTCATGAGAGCACTGACTTACCACGGAGCAAACGACGTCAGGGTCGACAACGTTCCTGATCCCATCATCGAGCAAGACGACGACATCATCCTCAGGGTCACCGCCACAGCCATTTGCGGCTCCGACCTACACCTCTACCGAGGCAAAATTCCTGAAACCGAAGCTGGCGATATCTTCGGCCATGAATTCATGGGCATCGTAGAGGACACTGGAAATGCAGTCACCAATCTCCAGGTCGGCGACCGCGTAGTGATTCCTTTCGTAATCGCTTGCGGCAGTTGCTTCTTCTGCCAGCACGACCTGTTTGCTGCCTGCGAAACCACCAACACGGGGCGGGGCGCGATCATCAACAAGAAGCGCATTCCCCCGGGCGCAGCGCTGTTCGGATACAGCCATCTCTATGGCGGTATCCCAGGCGGCCAAGCGGACTACGTCAGGGTGCCCAAGGGCAACATTGGCCCGTTCAAAGTGCCCACCGAGCTGGCCGATGACAAGGTACTGTTTCTCTCTGACATCCTGCCGACCGCTTGGCAGGCCGTCATCAATGCCGAAATAGGCCAAGGGTCGTCGGTGGCGATCTACGGCGCCGGGCCGGTGGGTTTGCTGAGCGCCGCCTGTGCGCGAATGCTCGGCGCTCAGACCATCTTCATGGTCGATGACAACGATTACCGCTTGGTCTACGCCCGCGAAGCTTACGGGGTCATACCGATCAATTTCGAGCAGGACGACGATCCAGCCGACAGCATCATCCGGCAGACGCCAGGCATGCGCGGAGTCGATGCGGTGATCGACGCGGTCGGTTTCGAGGCCAAGGGCAGCACTGCCGAAACGGTAATGACGGCCCTGAAGATTGAAGGCAGCAGTGGCAAAGCATTGCGCCAGAGCATTGCTGCCGTGCGGCGTGGCGGCGTCGTGAGTGTGCCCGGTGTGTACGCGGGCTTCATTCACGGGTTCATGTTCGGCGACGCGTTCGACAAGGGCCTTACCTTCAAGATGGGCCAGACCCATGTTCAGAAATACCTACCTGAACTGCTGGAACACATCGAAGCAGGACGTCTACAACCGGAATTGATCGTCACTCACCGCCTGGCCCTCGAAGAAGCAGCCATGGGCTACAAGATGTTCGATCAGAAGCAGGAAAACTGCCGCAAGGTCATCCTCGTGCCAGGCGCTGCACCCGGCACTCAGGGCCCACTTCCGACGAATACAGCAAAGGCTGACAGTTCTGAGCGCCACTTACAGGGGTTTTCAACATGATCGATCAAGCGACAGGCATGAAATCAGGCGAACGCTATCGCGTGGAAAACGTGGAGCGCGCTCATCAGTTTCCAGGCTTCTTCCAGGACGGGAAGTATTATCTCGGCCCTGAGCTTCTCACCGCCGTGGGCTGGCTTGAAGGTACCCGCTTCATCTACGACAGCCTGGATGCCGCAGGTGAACCCGTTTTTCCAAACCGGGAGGCAGGCACGGTCGAAGGGCTGACGTTGACTCTGGTCGATGGCACCACGCTTGAGCTATCACGGATCGAGGCCAGTGACACCATTGTCCCAGTTGCCCCCGGTGCATCGGGTACGGAACGAGAAGTGCCTGATAGTGGCGCTTGGATAAATCGCAGTCCCAAAGCCAAAGAATCATCGGGGGCCCTCTTTGAGCCTTCGAATGGCAGGAGGGGTATCGACGGAGGCTGGAGGAAGCCAAAAAACATAACGCCACTGCTGATCGGCGCAGCGGCGCTGGGAATCCTTGTGGGTTTCACACTCACACATTCACGACGCAGGGATAGCTAGAGGAGGTCTGCGTACCGAGGAATGAGCGTGGTCTCATTGCGAGGTCACGTTCGCTTCTTCGGCGAGCGCGCCTGAGGGGGATGCCAGCCATCTTAAGCATTGAACCGTTTCTTTCTGCGTGTACTCCACCACGAGCAGGTTCTTGATTTAATCCGTGACGAGGAACGCCATGAACGCTATCGACTTACTGATCCAGGACCACAAGCTCGTGAAGAAGCTGCTCGAAGAGCTGTCGACCACTACCGAGCGCGCAGTGAAGAAACGGGCCGAGTTACTCCACAGGATCGAGCAAGAGTTGCAGATCCACACCGCGCTCGAGGAAGAAATACTCTACCCGGCCATCAAGCAAGCGGGTGGCAAGGAAGAAGCGAAGATGTACTACGAGGCCAAGGAAGAACACCGCACTGTCGACGCCCTCGTCTTACCCGACCTCCTGCATACCGACACAGGTACCGTCGAATTCGCGGGGCGGGTCAAGGTCATGAAAGAGTTGCTGGAGCATCACATCGAGGAAGAGGAAGGCGAGCTCTTCCCTACCGCGAAGAAGCTGCTCAGCAAGGACACCCTCGAGGAGCTTGGGCAAACCATGGAAATGCAGAAAAAGATGCTCAAGAGCGAGCAGCAAGCAGCTTAGTCAAGCGATTACCTGCCAGCGCTCAGGCCGCTGGCAGGTAATCAGCTTCACATACCCCACCATCAGTCGGAAGGTGTCATGGATTATTGGATTGGGTTACTTGAATGGCCTGCGATGTTGATGACCGTGCTGGCAGCGTGGTGCATCGGTTCGCGCCGTCCGGGGCGGAGGAAGGCAGGTTTCTGCTGCTTTATTGCAAGCAACGTATTGTGGGCCGTGTGGGGCTGGCAAGCAGAAGCGTGGGCATTGATCATCCTTCAATTCTGTCTCTGCGCCATGAATCTGCGAGGGTGGCGAAAAAATACACAACTGGAAGCGACGGCGTGACCACACTTATGCTATGGGCAGGGATAAGCGGAAGGTCGTGCCCCTCTAGCATTGCTTTCGACGCCCGCTCAACTGGATCCAGACCGGCGCATGATCACTGGCCTTGGCTTCGTTGCGCACCCAGGCATCCACGCCCGCCCGCTTCAAGTAAGGGCTGAGACTGGGGTTGAGCAGCAGATGATCAATGCGCAGCCCGGCATTGCGCGCCCAATGATTGCGAAAATAGTCCCAGAATGTGTAGATGCGCTGCTCGGGATACAGGTGACGCACAGCATCGACCCAGCCCTGCGCCAGCAATTGTTCGAAACACGCCCGCGATTCAGGTTGCAGCAGCGCGTCCTTGAGCCATGAGCGCGGGTTATAGATGTCCAGATCGGTGGGCACCACATTGAAATCGCCCGCCAACACCGCAGGATGGTGGCTGCCCTGCAGTGTTTGGGCATGCTTGATCAGGCACTGGAACCAGCGCAGTTTGTAATCGAACTTGGGGCCGGGTTGCGGGTTGCCATTGGGCAGGTAAAGGCAGCTCACCAGTACACCGTGCACCGCAGCTTCCAGATAGCGGCTCTGCTCATCGTCCTGCATGCCGGGCAGCCCGCGCCGTACCTCCAGCGGCTCACTATCGCGCGCCAGGATCGCCACGCCATTCCAGGAGGGTTGCCCCTGATACAGGCAGCCATAACCTGCCGCTTCGATGGCTTGGCGAGGAAATTGCTGATCGGCCGCCTTTAGTTCCTGCAAACACGCAATGTCCGGCTGCTCCCGCTCCAGCCAGGCCAACAGCGCGGGCAGGCGGCTGCGGATGCCATTGATATTGAAGGTGGCGATCTTCAGCGCTTTCATGCGTCAGGGTCACTCACGTGAGCCTGCACGGCATCTTCCAGTGCCCGAATATGTGCCTCGTCGGCCAGTGCCTTCAGCGCCAACCAGTCATCCCAGTCAATGGCACCATCGTCCCGCAGCGCCTCGGCGGTGCGAACCAGTTCATGGTAGTAGGCGTCCGGCGATTCGCGCCGGTAGCTGATGTCGTCGTACTGCGCGTACCAGGCTTCAAGTTCAGGAATGCTGCGTTCGATGCTCATGACGGCCGCCTCGTTCTATCTCTGCTAGTGAGAGCTCAAGCCCCGCGCAATGTTCAACTGCAACGGTCAGCCGGTCAGCCTCCCTACCGCTGAAGCAGTGCATTGGAACTTCGCACCCCTTCCGAGACGTCCCACATTCACACATGACGAAAACGGAGATTGAACGATGACTGCAAAACTGAGTGGCAAGCGCGTAGCCTTTCTGGTCACCGATGGCTTCGAGCAAGTGGAGTTGACCGGACCTCGTGAAGCCTTGCAGGAAACTGGGGCCGTGATCGATATACTGAGTGACAAGGAAGGCACTGTCCGCGGCTGGAACCATGACAAGCCGGCCGACGAGTTTGCGGTGGACGCGACGTTCGACAGCGCCCACCTCGACCTCTACGATGCCATCGTGCTACCGGGTGGGGTACAGAATTCCGACACCATCCGGCTGATACCGGGCGCCCAGAAACTGGTCAAAAGCCACAACTCGGCCAGCAAGCCGCTGGCGGTAATCTGCCACGGCGCCTGGCTGCTGGTATCGAGTGGACTGGCCAAGGGCAAACGGATGACCAGTTACAAGACGTTGCAGGATGACATTCGCAATGCAGGTGGCCACTGGGTAGATGAAGAGGTAGTGGTGGACGGCAACCTGATCACCAGCCGCAAGCCGGATGATATCCCCGCCTTCAGCGAGCAACTGATCAAAGCCCTTGCTGGCTAGCTGCCTGACCCGTGAACTGGCAAACACCTGGTTTGCCAGTTCAACAAACCAGCGCCGTTTGCGCCGGCATGGCAGGCATGTCGAGCTGTGGAAGACGCGCCGGGCAACAGATGGATGCGTGCGGCAGGCCTTCGTCCACGGTAGTCAGGCTTACGCTTTCTTTTCCACGTCTCTGGGTGGTTTCGCGGGGCCTTGGGGGTCCACTTGAGGGTCGTCCAGATCCGGAGAGTCCGGGTCGAAACCCAAGTCCTGATCAGTTGTTGCATGATCGGAAGAATGGGGGCCTTTCTGCTGCTGATCGTCGGGTTTGTTCATCAACTGGTCTCCGAAGTGTGAGTTTTTCACCGTCATGGTCTTGCCCCTTTCTGAACAACGCCATGGCGTGTGCTTGAACGCGTCAATGAGAGTCCTCCCAGTCTGGCCCCGCTTCGTCGTGCTCCCCCAGTTGCTGGTATCGCTTTCGAAGCGCATGGAGTTCAGCTGGCCCCATGTCTTCAAGGTCGAGCAACGCCTTGTGCGCCCGTTGGGTAGTGCGCAACAGTTCGTCAAGTTTGATGTGCAATTCGTCGCTCTCACGGTTTTGGGTGTTCTGGATCAGGAACACCATCAGGAACGTGATGATCGTGGTCGACGTATTGATGACCAACTGCCACGTGTCGTTGAAATGAAACAAGGGCCCGCTTACACCCCAGGCAATGATCAGCATCAAGGCAATAATGAAGGTCAACGGCCGCCCGCTATGTTTGGCTAGCCATTGTGCAAACCGATCAAACTTCATGGCTGAGCCTCCTTCATGGTGTACCTCAGTGAAACCCACGCACCCGGTGGAGGATTGCAATACCGGTAAAGTTCCCTTTTTGCATGGCCATCCACTCGTCAATCCCACTGAACAATCCGGTCCCGGTACCTGTCGCTACTGTTACGTACAGGAGCGCAGGGACTTATGGTGAGCGAGATTCGCATCGGAATTTCCGGTTGGCGCTATGGCCCATGGCGCAAGGACTTCTACCCCGAGGGGCTGCGCCAGGACGACGAGCTGGCGTTTGCCTCGCGGGCAGTCAACAGCATCGAAATCAACGGTTCGTTCTACGCACTGCAAACGCCCGAGCGCTATGGCAAGTGGCGTGACGAGACACCGGAGGGGTTCGTATTCTCGGTCAAGGCGCCGCGCTACATCACCCACGTACGCAGGCTCCGCGAAATCGACGAGGCGCTTGCCAACTTCTTCGCATCGGGCCCCTTGCTGCTGGGTGACAAGCTGGGCCCCTTCCTGTGGCAGTTTCCCCCGAACCTGAAATTCGACGCGCAGCGCTTCAGCGACTTTCTGGCCAAGCTGCCACGCGACCGCAAAGCCGCCCGCAGCCTTGCGCGACACGCCGCCGAACGCCTGCAAGGCAACGGCGGCACTGCCGTGCCGGGTAATGCGCGCCTTCGCCACGCCGTGGAAATCCGCCACCCCAGCTTCCTCTGCGACACCTTCATCAACCTGCTACGCAGGCACAAGGTTGCCCTGGTGGTCGCCGACAGCGCGGGCAAATGGCCCTATGTCGAAGAGCTCACGGCCGATTTCGTGTACCTGCGCCTGCATGGCGATGTCGAACTGTACAGCAGCGGCTACACGGCCAGGGCGCTGCGCCGCTGGCGCCTGCGCATCCAGGCCTGGGCGGCGGGCAGCCAGCCTGAGGATGCTCAGCGTGTGGTGCGCCGCGCCCCGGCAAAACGCACTTCCCGGGATGTCTACTGCTACTTCGACAACGACCAGAAAGTCCACGCCCCCTACGATGCCCGCCGCCTGCTGGACAAGCTAGGCCTTGACGGCGAGCTGGTGACCGAACCAGGCGTCGAGCCGCAGGAGCCGCTATGAACCCGACACTGCCCGCCCCCCGCTGCATCATCGACAAGGTGACCGCCGTACATCACCTGACGGTACTGACCCTCAATGTGCACAAAGGCTTCACCCTGTTCAACCGCCGCTTCATTTTGCCGGAGCTGCGCGAGGCGGTACGCTCGACCGGCGCCGACCTGGTGTTTCTTCAGGAGGTGCATGGCAGTCATCAACACCATGCCGAGCGCCATCCCAAGTGGCCACAGACACCTCAGTACGAATTCCTCGCCGACAGCATGTGGCCGCAATTCGCCTATGGCCGCAATGCGGTCTACCCCCATGGCGACCATGGCAACGCCCTGCTGTCCAAGTTCCCCATCCGTGCCCATGACAACCTGGATGTTTCGGTCCATGGCAACGAAGAACGGGGCCTGCTGCATTGCCAGCTGGAAGTGCCGGGCCATGAACAGGTGCACACAGTCTGCGTACACCTGGGCCTGCGTGAAGCGCATCGTCAGCGTCAGGTCGGCCTGCTCCTGGCATTGCTGGACAGCCTGCCGCCGGATGAGCCGGTCATCGTCGCCGGCGACTTCAACGACTGGCGCCTGAAAGCAGATGCGAGGCTGTCGGGCCACCTGGCGGAGGCTTTCGGCAAACCGGCACGCAGCTTTCCCGCGCGCTTGCCAATGCTGCGGCTGGACCGCATCTACCTGCGTAACGCACAAGCTTGCGAAGCACGGGTGTTGTCCAGATACCCGTGGTCCCACCTCTCCGATCATGCCCCGCTGGTGGCGCAGGTGACACTATGAAGCTGCCTTGGTGCGACGGCAACCGCGTCGAGTTGCTGATAAACGGCGAGCAGTATTACCCCCGCGTATTCGAGGCCATGGCCCAGGCACGCGAGGAAATCCTCCTGGAAACCTTCATCATCTACGATGACAAAGTCGGCCAACCCTTGCGCCACGCCCTGATCGATGCCGCGCGGCGCGGGGTGCGGGTCGAGGTGGCGGTGGACGGCTACGGCACCGCCGACCTGCCTGACGATTTCATCTCGTCGATGACCGAGGCCGGGGTGCGTTTCCATTCGTTCGATCCGCAACCACGGCTGGTAGGCATGCGCACCAACCTGTTTCGCCGCTTGCACCGCAAGATCCTGGTGATCGACGGGCAACGCGCCTTCATCGGCGGCATCAATTACAGTGCCGACCACCTGGGTGACTTCGGCCCACAGGCCAAGCAGGACTATGCCGTGGAGGTCGTCGGCCCGGTGGTGGCCCAGGTGCATGCTTCTTCCTGCCGCATGCTCGCACCGGTGCTGGATGCCTCCAGCAGGGTTCAGGCGGGCGGCATCGCTTCAGGCCCGGCCAGCGCCGTGCTGGTGGAGCGCGACAACCAGCGCCATCGCAACGATATCGAAGCCTGCTACCTGCAGGCTTTCCGTGAAGCAAGGCATCGTATCGTCGTAGCCAACGCCTACTTCTTCCCGGGCTACCGCTTGCTGCGCGAACTGCGCAACGCCGCCAGGCGCGGGGTCGAGGTGACGCTGATCCTCCAGGGGCAACCGGACATGCGCTGGGTGCGTGCGCTCTCGCGGCTGCTCTACAACTACCTGTTGCGCGACGACGTGCGCATCCATGAGTACTGCCAGCGGCCGCTTCATGGCAAGGTTGCGTTGGTGGACAACGACTGGACCACCGTGGGCTCAAGCAACCTCGACCCACTGAGTCTGTCGTTCAACCTTGAGGCCAACCTGCTGATTCAAGACCCCGCGTTCAACGAACAACTGTACCAGCACTTGACCGAACTGAGCCGGGAGCACTGCAAGACCGTGACACTGGAGCGCATGGTGCGCGGCTACTGGTGGCGTGCCCCGCTGATCTTTCTGGGCTTCCACATCACGCGCTATTTCCCGCGGATCGCCGGCTGGTTTCCGGCACACCGGCAGCGCCTGCAGTCGCTGCAAGCCGACGGCGAGGCCCCCGCCGACTACCACGGGGGCAAGACCTGATGGCCACTTCACGCTGGAAGACCTGGGGCAAACGCTTGCTGACCGTGCTGTTCCTGGTATTGATACCCGCGCTGCTGTTCACCCTGGCGCGTAACCTGGACTGGAACGAAGTCCGCCAGTCGCTGCTGGCGTACCGGCCCTCGACCCTGGCCTTGGGGTTACTGCTGGCCCTTTGCAGCTACCTGGTATTCGCCAGTTACGACCTGCTCGCCCGCGCCTACACCGGCCACCGCCTGCCGGCCCGGCAGGTGCTGCCGGTAGCGTTCGTCTGCTATGCATTCAACCTTAACTTCACCACCTGGGTCGGTGGCGTTGCCCTGCGTTATCGCCTGTACAGCCGGCTGGGCCTGGATACCCCAACCATCACCCGCATCCTCACCTTGGGGCTGTTGACCAACTGGATGGGCTACCTGCTGCTGGCCGGCACGGTATTCGCCCTGGGCTTTGTCAAACTGCCGGAAAGCTGGGCGGTGGGTGCCAGCGGCCTGCGCCTGATCGGCGTATTGATGGTGGCGGTAGCGTTGGCTTACCTGTGCGCCTGTGCCTTCGCCACTCGGCGCACCTGGGCGCTGCGCGGGCACGAAGTCACCCTGCCGAGCCTGCGTATGGCGCTCTGCCAAGTGGCACTGGGCGCTAGCAACTGGGCGCTGATGGCAGCGCTGATTGACCTGCTGTTGCCGCCCGAGCTGTTCTATCCCTCGGTGCTGGGTGTGTTGCTGATCAGTTGCGTCGCCGGGGTGGTCGCTCACATTCCCGCCGGGCTCGGCGTACTGGAAGCCGTATTCCTGGCGCTGCTCCATGGCCAACTAGGGCAAGGCACCCTGGTTGCCGCACTGCTCGGCTATCGGACGTTGTACTACCTGATCCCGCTGCTATTGGCGGTGGTGACCTACCTGATCCTCGAAAAGCGTGCCAAGGCCTTGCGCAGGCAGGCCGGGGCAGCCCTCGACAAGCGCTGACTGGCCCTGGTGCCCGGGAGGTATATCATGCGATTCGCTCTGTATATGGCAATGCTGGGCACCCTTGGCAGCGGGCAGGTGTTGGCCGAAGGTTGCGACGTGGTCACCCGCTCATCCAGCGAGGCGGTCAAACCGTTGCAGCAACACACCTGTTACAGCTACAGCAACACGCCCGCTGAGGCGATTGCCTGGTCGTGCAGCAACGAAAGCAAGCAGATGTTGAACAGCGAGAAGCGTCGGGTGGAGCGTTGCCCCGACGGCAGCGTTGGCAGCTGTATCGCGCCACTGACGCAGGAGACACTGGCCAACCCCGATGCCGCTGGGCGGGATGAACCTGCCACCCGCCCTGCACTACCCAAGGATGCGCGGATCATCACTTACTACTACGACACCCCTAGCCTGGGCCAGGCACGCAGCGATTGCGAGCGCAACAACGGTGTCTGGCAGACCCATTGAGGGCGTAACCCAAACCAGATGCGTGACGGGTGAGGTTCCACATGATCTAAATGACGTCCTGTCGCTCTCCCGTCTCACATCTGTAAGCCACTGGGCCTCATGGCGAAATCGGATCGCTCGCCGGGAATGTTTCATCCAATGCATTATCGACATTGGACTCTTTCGACTCAGCCAACTCACCACACTTGCAGTCGCTCATACGACAGGGCTCGCCGTTACGATGGCCCGTCGCACAGGCTTCGCAGCAGTAGGCCTTGCCATCCTGGACCACAGCATTGGCATCCACGGTGCAAGAACAATGGGTGCAGGAACAGCGTTGCTCGTTCATCTCGGCTCTCTCCCTTCGTCATCGGGTACCACGTCATCGGTCCACGGCTCGCCGTCCAGCGGCGCCGAGCGGGCCAGTTCGGCCTCGTCCAGGCCGAAACCGCCACCGATCTCGTGGGCCTCCACCTGGCGCAAGGCCTTGTCCGCCGGGCCGCCACTGCCAGGCTCATCCGGATCGCGGGCACCGGTCTCATCGAACAACGTATCCGGGCTCAGGTCATCGAGGGTGACATTGTCCTCGTGCAGGCTGTCGCTCAACGCCTCGCCGCCGGTCATGCCGCTTTCGGCGACACGCCGGGGCGGGTAATCCTCGGCAAGCTCCCGCGCCGGACGCTCGTCGCCGACACGCCCCTGGCGCTCATCACGGCGCTCGCTGAAATCCAGCTCGTGGACGCTGCCCATGCGGTCCTCGATGTCGTCGATCTCAATGGGCGGTCTTGGGTCATTGGGTGTGGACATGAACGGTCTCCGTTAGTGGGCTTCACTCGGTCGACCCTCCCCAGCGGCAAATGATTCAGAGTTTCTGCCAGCCCCGTCCCGCGTTTTTTTTGAACTCCTCGCTGCGCCGCCACCTCCCAATCCTGAGACCCGCAAACCCTTCCGGAGCCCGTCATGGCCAAGCCCCTGCAGGAGTACCAGCGCAAGCGCGACTTCAATGCCACGCCCGAGCCGGCTGGCAAACGCGCCCGCCCCCGCTCGGCCCATGCGCTGCAGTACTGCATCCAGAAGCACGATGCCAGCCACCTGCATTACGATTTTCGCCTGGAGCTCGACGGCACCCTCAAGAGCTGGGCCATCCCCAAGGGCCCCTCGCTGGATCCCAAGGTCCGGCGCCTGGCAGTGCATGTGGAGGATCATCCGCTGGACTACGCCAACTTCGAAGGCCGCATCCCTGAAGGCCACTACGGCGCCGGCGATGTGATCGTCTGGGACCGGGGTGTCTGGGAGCCCGAGGGCGATCCACGCGAAGCCTATGCAAAGGGCAAGCTGCGCTTTCGCCTGCAGGGCGAGAAGCTGTCGGGGGTCTGGAACCTGTTCCGCACTCACCTGGCAGGCAAGAAAGAGCAGTGGATGCTGGTCAAGTCCCATGACGGGCAGGCGCGCAGTGAAACGGACTACAGGATTGTCGAGGCCCTGCCGGACAGCGTGCTGAGCGAACGTACCCTGCCCCCGCGCAGCCCGGGCAAGGCGACCACCGTCAGGCACAAGCGGAAAACCGACCCCAAAGCCCTGCCGGATGCGCTCCAGCCGCAACTGGCCACGTTGGTCGCTTCCCCGCCAAGCGGCGATTGGCGCTACGAAGTCAAGTTCGACGGCTACCGCATCCTGGCGCGTATCGACGGTGACGATATACGCCTGTTTACCCGTAATGGCCACGACTGGAGTGCGAAGATGCCCCGGCAGGTCGAGGCGCTCAAGGCCCTGGGGCTCGACTCGGCATGGCTGGACGGCGAGATGGTAGTGGTCGACGACAACGGCGTGGCCGACTTCCAGACCTTGCAGAATGCCTTCGACACCGAGCATGACGAGCGCATCACCTACTACCTGTTCGACCTGCCCTGGCTGGGCGGTGAGGACCTGCGAGCACTGCCGCTGCAACAGCGCCGTGCAACCCTCGCCCGGTTGCTGGAAGGCCATGCGTCGCAGGTAATCAGGTATTCCGCCGATTTTAAGGAGCCCGTCGCGTCATTGCTCGACAGCGCCTGCCGGCTGGAACTCGAAGGTTTGATCGGTAAACGTGCCGACAGCCCCTACGTTGGCCGGCGCAGTAGCGACTGGGTCAAGCTCAAGTGCAAGCAGCGTCAGGAATTCGTGATCGTCGGCTACACCGACCCCAAAGGCAGCCGCAACGGCTTCGGCGCCCTGCTGCTCGCCCTTCACGACCACGGCAGCGGCCCGTTGCGCTATGCCGGCAAGGTCGGCACCGGTTTCAGCGCGGCCACCCTGGATAGCATTCACGCCCGCCTCAAGCCGTTGCAGACAGACAAATCGCCTTTGCCCAAACCACCCACCGGTGCCGAAGCCCGCGGCGTGCATTGGCTCAAGCCACAGCTACTGGCAGAAGTCGCCTATGCCCAGATGACCCGCGAAGGCATCGTTCGCCACTCGGTGTTCCACGGCCTGCGTGACGACAAACCTGCCACCGCCATCGACCTGGAGCGAGCAATGCCCACCAAGCGCGCAGTACAGACAGAACCCGAGAACCTGGGCACCCTGCGCCTGACCCACCCCGACCGCGTGGTAGACGCAACCACGGGTGCCACCAAGCGCGAGGTCGCCCAGTACTACGCTCAGGTCGCCGACTGGCTGCTGCCACAGCTCAAGGACCGGCCTGTAGCCCTTGTGCGGGCACCGGATGGTCTGGACGGCGAGCTGTTCTTCCAGAAAAACGCCGGCCAGCTGAATATTCCCAACGTGCTCAGCTACAACAAGGCCCAGGCCGGCCAGGCAGCCATGGTGCTCAACCGCGCCGACAGCCTGATGGGCGCGGTGCAGATGAACACGCTTGAACTGCACACCTGGAATGCCACCACCAAGGATTTCGATAAACCCGACCGCTTTGTCCTCGACCTGGACCCTGACCCGGCGCTGCCCTGGAAAGCCATGCTCGAGGCCACCCAGCTGACCCTTACCCTGCTCGACGAACTAGGCCTGAAGGTATTTCTGAAGACCAGCGGCGGCAAGGGCATGCACCTCGTCGTACCGTTGACCCGACGCGCTGGCTGGGACGAGGTGAAAGACTTCAGCCATGCCTTGGTCAACCACATGGCCGGGCTGTTCCCTGACCGTCTCAGCGCCGTGTCCGGGCCGAAGAACCGGGTCGGGCGGATCTTCATCGACTACCTGCGTAACGGCAAGGGTGCCACCACCGCCGCCGCCTACTCGCTGCGGGCCCGCGAGGGCCTGCCGGTGTCGGTACCGATCTGGCGTGAGGAACTGAACCAGCTCAAGGGTGCCAACCAGTGGAACATCGGCAACCTTCACACGCGGCTCTCACAGGTCGAAGACCCATGGGCCGAAATGGGCAAGACCCGCCAGTCGATCACGTTGCGTATGCGCAAGCAGTTGGGTATTGCATGATGGAACTGACCCACTTCGATTCGTTGTTACACCGCTTTGCTCACCGTTCGCAGGCTATCGAACGCGACGCTTCGCCAATAGAACTGATGCAGGCCCTGCAGGCCGAACGGCTCGACGTGCTCCCGTTACCCGGCCAGGGTTGCACGCTCGAACGCTGGCGCGCCCTGGCGCGGGTCGCCAGTTGCGATCTAAGCTTGGCCAAACTTTATGAAGGCCATACCGACGCCCTGGCAATCCTCGCCGAATGCGGTGCCGCCCAGCATGCCTCCGACGGCATTTGGGGCGTGTGGGCCGCCGAGCCGCCGGATGCCCGGGCATACATCGTCGAGCGGGACGGTGAACGCGTACGCCTGCAAGGCCGCAAGGCTTGGTGTTCGGGCGCGTTGCAGATCGACCGTGCCCTGCTGACTGCCTGGGAAGACGACCAGCCTCAGTTGGTGGCCATCGAATTGCCCCATCCCAGCCAGCGCATCCTGACCGAGCATTGGCAGGCCGTAGGCATGGCCGCCACCAGCAGCGTTGTGATCGAATTCGACGGCTCGCCAGGGCTGGCCATCGGTTCGCCAGGCCAGTACCTATCACGTCCTGGCTTCTGGCAAGGCGGCGCGGGTATCGCCGCTTGCTGGTATGGCGCCGCCGAGGCCCTGGCCGGCTACCTTCGCGAACAGTGCCGCAAACCCCGGCGCGACCCGCATGCCGATGCGCATCTGGGCGCAGTCGATGCAGCCTTGTACGGTGCCCGCGCAGCCTTGCACGAATGCGCCACGTGGATCGACCTCCACCCTCAGAACGACGCCAGCTTCCAGGTGCGGCGCACCCGCGCCCAGGTCGAGCAGGCGGTCGAGCAGGTCATTCAGCATGCCGGCCGGGCGCTCGGTGCCACGCCGTTCTGTTGCAGCAGCCATTTCGCCCGGCTCAGTGCCGACCTGCCGGTATACATACGCCAGAGCCACGCCGAACGCGACCTGGCCGAGTTGGGCCGGCAACTGACCGGCATGCCGGCGGGAGCATGGCAACTATGAGCAAGAACTTGATACGGGCTGCGCAAGGCACACCATGGAGCGCCTGGCAGCATTCTGCTCAGTTGGCCCGCGCCAGCTGGACGCTGCCCGAGCAGTTGTGCCCACCTGGAAGGCGCCTGGTACTGCTGGCTCCGCACCCGGACGACGAAATCCTCATGGCCGGCGGGCTGCTGGCCAGCTTCAAGGGACGAGAACAGGACGTGCTGCTTGTTTCTGCCACCAATGGCGAGGGCAGCCACCCGCATTCCTCACAATGGCCAGAGCGCCGCCTGCGCCATCAGCGCCCACTGGAAAGCCGTCATGCCCTGCAATTGCTTGGGTTGGATCTCACCCGCCTCGACTGGCGACGACTCAACCTCAAGGATGGCGCGCTGCCCCACGATGAAGCCTTCCTGGTCAACCACCTGAACCAGTTGCTCAAACCTGGCGACCTGCTGCTGACCACTTGGCGCGGCGACGGCCATTGCGACCACGAAGCAGCAGGTCGCGCCTGTGCCCAGGCGGCCCAGGCCAGGCGTGTACAACTCGCAGAGGCCCCGGTCTGGGCCTGGCACTGGGCAAGCCCCGATGACCCGCGCCTGCCCTGGCCCCGGGCTCACCGCCTGCAGCTGTGCGATGAGCATCTGGCGCTCAAGCGCCAAGCCCTTGCCGCCCATGCCAGCCAGTTGCAGCCCGATGGTGATCGCCCCCCGGTTGTGCCAGAACAGCTGCAGGCTTGTCTGTTGCAACCATTCGAGCTGATCTTTCTGTCAACGGAGGCAACATGAGCCTGGACGCACAGTACTTCGCCGACTTGTACGCCGGCAGCGATGACCCCTGGGCCTTTCGTACCCGTTGGTACGAGCGGCGCAAGCACGAGCTGACCCTGGCCAGCCTGCCGCGCCAATGCTATGAGCGCGTATTCGAGCCGGCCTGCGCCAACGGCGAGCTGAGCATCCTGCTGGCCGAACGCTGCGCCAGCCTGTCGTGCCAGGACATCGACGCGACAGCCGTGGCCCTGGCCCGTCAGCGGCTTGCAGGTGTGAGCCACGCCCATGTCGAACAGGGCCACCTGCCGAGCGACTGGCCGGGCGGTCAGTTTGACCTGATCGTGCTCAGTGAGATCGGCTACTACCTGGACCCCACCGACTGGTTGCAGGTGATCGAGCAGTCGGTGGCCAGCCTGGCGTATGACGGTGGTTTGCTGGCCTGCCACTGGCGCCATCCCATCGCCGGTTGCCCGCAGGATGGCCGCGAGGTGCATGCCCTGCTCGCCCGGCATCTGCCACTTTATCCACTGCTGCGCCACGAGGAGGCAGACTTCCTGCTCGAATATTGGTCGTGTCAGCCCAGCGTGGTGGACCTTGACGAGACCTGCCCATGATCGCCGTCATCATCCCCGCCCACAACGAAGCCCGTCGCCTCGGGCACTGCCTGGCCGCTGTCAAGCTGGCTGGGGCGCAAGCCAAAGCGGCGGGCTTGGCAGTGGAGGTCCTGGTGGTGCTCGACCGCTGTGTCGACGCCAGCGCGCGCATCGCCCGCCGCCATGGCGTGCATACCCTGGAACTGGAGGCCGGCAACGTCGGCATCGCCCGGCGCCTGGGCGCAGCGTGGATGATCGAGCGCGGCGCCCAGTGGCTGGCCTTCACCGACGCCGACAGTCGCGTGCCCAGGCATTGGCTGGTGTCACAGCTGCAATGGCACGCGGACGCGGTGTGCGGCACGGTGCACATCGAACGCTGGCAGCCGTGGCAGAACGCAGCGTTACGCCAGTTGTATCGCAGCCATTATCAGGCCCGTGAAGGGCATCGGCATATCCATGGCGCCAACCTCGGCGTATGCGCCAAGGCCTACGAGCGTGTGGGCGGCTTCCAGCCGTTGCCGGCGCATGAAGATGTGCAACTGGTCCTGGCCCTTGAAGCCAGCGGCGCACAGATCGTCTGGACCGCGGCGCACAGCGTGGCCACCAGCAGCCGGGTGGACAGCCGCGCGCGGCAGGGCTTCGGGGATTATCTCTCCGGGCTGGAGGGGCAGCTACCGTAGCTCAAGAGGCCTTGCGTGGCCGCTTGGCCACCGGTTTCTTTGTCTTGGTCTTGCCACCGAGGCTGCGTTTGAGCAGTTCGGTGAGGTCGATGATGTCGGCGCCCTTCTCCGCCGCCGCGCCTTCGCCTTTGTCCACGGTCTCGATCTTGCCTTTGCTGGCCTTCTCCTCCACCAAATCGAGGATGGTCTGGCGAAACGCATCATGGTACTCATCGGGCGTCCATTGCCCGCTCATGTCCTCCACCAGGCGCCGCGCCATCTCCAGCTCACGCTTGTCGACCTTGCTCTCGGTCACGCTCTTGTCCAGTTCCAGCGTCTCCAGCCCGCGCACCTCTTCCGGCCAGCGCAGAGTGATCAATACCAGTGCATCTTCCAGCGGACGCAGCAGGGCCAGGTGCTGGCGGGTGTGCAACACCACGGTGGCCAAGGCCACCTTGCCGGTGCTGTGCAGGGTCTCGCGCAGCAAGGCATAGACCTTGCCGCCACGACGGTCGGGGCTCAGGTAGTAGGGGGTGTCAAACTGTTGCAGCGGAATGTCGCCGGCATCGACGAACGAGAAGATGTCGATGGTCTGGGTCGCCTCGGGCCTGGCCTTGCGGATTTCTTCCTCGCTGATCACCACGTAGCGGCCCTTTTCGTACTCCACCCCTTTGACGATGTGCTCCTTGTCGATGTCCTTGCCGGTCACCTTGTTCACCCGCTTGTAGCCAACCGGCTCCATGCTGCGCTTGTCCAGCCAGTCGAAGTCCACACGCTCGCTGCGCACGGCAGTATTCAGCGAGACGGGGATGTGCACCAAGCCGAAGCTGATCGCGCCTTTCCAGATTGACCGGGCCATGGTCCGCTCCTACACATTTAAAGGTTGACCGGGCTGGCTGTAGCGCAACGCGCCGCAGCGTTCGCAACACTGGCAGTGAAGCCCGGCGACTTCACACACCACCAGGCTGCGCCATTGGCAGCCCCGCAGCAGACAGACGAGTTTCATCCGCCACCTCCCTGACCCTCTTGAGTATCCGGGCCCCTTTCTGAAACTGACTGCGCAGCGCCGCGAAGGTTTATCCGGATTTCCAAGTCAGGCCATCAGGGCAGCGGCTCGCCACCGGCCCTACCGATAGTCGCGCATCACCTGCCCGGTTACTGCGCGCATCGCCTGGCGGTTATCCAGGCCCTGTTCACGGGCCAGCGCGAAGGCTTGGCGCTGGCGATCGGCGCTGCTGCCCTCGCGCAGGATGTGCCGGGCCTGAATGAATGAACGCTCGGCATCGGCGGTGTCAGCCGGGCACTGCTGCTGCAACTGCATCAGCCAGCCCTCGGCGCTGACCGGCTGTTGCTCGTGGACACCGATGAAGGTGGCCAGGCGGCCCTGACGCAGGGCGCGCCAGTAGTTCTCCTGGGTGACCCAGCGCATCTCGCGGCTGGCGGGGTCATCGTGGCGGGCCAGCGCCTGCTCGACCAGGTGGCGAAACAGGCCGGCGACGGCCAGCGCATCTTCCAGCCGCGGGCAGCCATCGCAGATACGCAGCTCGACCGTCGGAAACCGCCGCGAGGGCCTGATCGCCCACCAGAAGTCACCGTCCTCGGCCAGGCTACCGGTCCGTTGCAGCAATGCCCGGTAGCGCTGGTACGCGCTCCAGTCCGGCAAAGGCTCTGGCAGGCCCATGTGCGGCCATTCCCCGCACACTGCGCGGCGGTAGCTCATGTAGCCTGTATCCTCACCGCCCCAATACGCAGACGAGGTACTGAGCGCCAACAACAAGGGCAGCCAGTACAGCACCCGATTGATCACTCGTATCCGATCAATGCCCACCGGTACGCCGACGTGCACGTGCAGACCATTCAACAGGCTGCGCCGGGCCACCAGCTGGTAATCGTCGAACAACTGGCGATAGTGCGCAGTGCCACGGGGACGCTGGCGCAGCCACCGGGCGCTGGGGTGGCTCGCCGCGCCGTACAGGCCGGCGCCCTCCTCGGCCAGCGCCTGGGCCAGGCGCTGACGCCGCTCGCCAAAGAAATCACGCGCCTGATGCAGTGCGTCGAATATGGGCGAAGCGGCCTCTATCTGGCTGTGGAACATTTCCTCGGCGAACCACGGGCCCAGTGCATCCCGACAACAGCGGGCCACGGCGGCTGACGGAGCAGCCATGACCTGCCCGGTGGCCAGCTTCACCAGCAGGTATTCTTCCTCGATGCCAAACGTACATTGCCGCGCCACGACGCTATCAGCCGCGACGGGTGACGGTCAGGGCCACGGCGGCAATGCGCTCGACCTGCTCGTAACCGGGTTCAAGCAATTGCTCACCGAATACATCTGGGTCCAGCTCGCGATAGAACCAACTGAACGCAGGCCCCGCCAGGCGTAACCGCATGGCTTCGAGCAGCGCGTCGCGCCCCTCGACGATGGCGACACCGGTGTAGAGCAGCAGCGTCCCCCCGGGCGACAGGCGCTCAAGGGCTTGCTCGACGATGCGCAGCGACAGCTCGGCACCCAGTGCGCCGCCGCCGTGGCGGTAGGCGCGCTGGCCGGCGTCGAGCATGTACGGCGGGTTGGCGACGATCAGGTCGAACGTACCCGCGATGTCATTGAGCAGGTCACTGCGCTCGACCGAAACATTGGCCACACCGGCCAAGGCGGCATTGATGGCGGTGTAGCGCAATGCCATAGGGTTAATGTCCACTGCGCAAACCTGCGCGTGTTGGGCGGCGCGAGCGACCAGCAACGCCCCTACACCGCTGCCACAGCCGATGTCTGCGGCATGCTGCACGCGCTCGGGCGTGCTTCTCAAATGATCGTGTATCAGCTGGGCGAAACGGTAGCTGTCCGGGCCAAAGAACACCGCGTCGCGGCTGTCCGTTGGCCAGGCAGCATGTACCAGCAACAGATCGTCCAGGCTGGACCAGCGCACAGTGCTGCGCCACAGTGCACCTTGGGCCTCCAGCACGCCAGCGAGGCGCAGCTGCTCCAGTTCGTCGGGGCTTAGCAGTGACGCGGCGAATGGCCTACTCCAGCCGAACACATCACGCAAGGTACGCGCCTGCTGCGCATCGTCCCGGGCATTGACCCTGGCTTGGGTCGCCGGCGTCACGCAGGTAAAACGATAGCCGTCGGCACGCAAGCGGTTCCCCAACTGCAGCAAGGCCTCATCGGCACGGATCTGGTCTTGGTCGAGCAGCATCAATGAAGCCCTCCGTTCATCAAACCGGTGGCCTGGATGAACGCATGAGTGGCGTGCAGGCCCTGAGGGGTGGCGTGCCGATTGCCGGCCATTGCATCGATTAGCGCAGGTATGTCCGGTACCTGGGATGCGATGGGGACTTTATCGTCCAGTTGCAAGGCATGTTCCCATTGCCCTGGCGGCACCCGACGGATTCCGGTGCCTTGCCAGGAGCCGGCGATCCAGTCATGCCAGAGTTGCTTTTCATAGGCATCGAACACACCGAACATGGCTGCGGTCGGGCCCTCGATCAGCGACCAGAAGCGGCTTTGCCCAGGATCGCTGTCACGCTTGATCCAGCCTTGAGCCTGTAATGCTTCAAGAAACCCGGGCATCGCACCGGGCTCAGCAAGCCACTGGTTGATGGTGCGTCCTTGCAGGCGACAGCGGTCCGAATGCATGCACTGCCCGTAGATGCGCTTGCGTTCCAATGTACTTAGCAACTCCGCATGCAGGTCGAACGAGGCGATCAACGAGGGCGTGTCTATACCCAGGTCATTAAGCCGGTAGCCGTGTCTCACGCGTTCATAGAACGCCGGCCCCTGATCCCGTGCCAGCTCGGTGAAGCACTCCACGGCACGCCTCGCGTGGCCGCTGGCGGCATTGTCGATGGTCACGTGCAACTGGAAGTAATGGGCGTCGATACCTAGCTCGGCCAGCTCGTGGGTGGTGATCAGCAGGTGCAAGGGCGGTTGCTCGTAACCCAGGTTGTAACCGACCACTTCCGGCAAGAATCGCTGGCAGTGCTGCCCCAAGGCCAGTTGCAGCGCGCCCTGCAGGTAACGAGCGGGGTCAAGCGGCCGCTCCTGTGAGCAACCCAGACGGCTGAGCAAGCGCTGGTAGATCAGCACGTGATTGCAGCGTGGGTCGCCGTCGCCGAGTTCTTCGAGGAAGGTGCGGATCAGCCCATGGAAGCGCGGGTCCTGCCAATGCCGTAAGGCTCCGTGTAGCCATGCGCCGTCGACCGCTTTGGTCGGCGCGACTTGCTGCAAAAACCACAAGGCATGGGCACGATTGGCAAAAAAACGACGGGGACCGCCCTGACGCCGTTGTTCCAGATAGGCCGCATGCTCGCTGGCGACACGGCCCGCATGGTTATCGGCCCATTGCGGGATTAGCCCAGGATCATCTGGCAGGTCGTCGGAAAGCGCACGGGCCAGACGCAGTTGCTCCTCCAGCCAGGCCTCGGTGGTGGGCTCCGGGCCCTCAAGTAGCGCTCGATAGCGATGCTCCAGCCCTAAGTTGGCATTGTGAGGCCTTATACCTGCCTTTGTCGTCGCCACCATGCCCTGTACCTCACTCATTGATTCTGCGGTTTGGTGTCAGCTGGAGGGTTAGTTACAGGGTCACTGGGTTGCTGCATCTGAAGTGACGGTTTGCTTGGGTCGGCATCCTTCGCTGGATGATCACTATCGCGGTCGAAGCAACCTCCGAGCAGCGAGAAACTGGCAGTCAACAGCAACATGGCGAACAGGTTGTTTTTCATGATGGCTACTCGTTTTTGTGAAGACCTAAACCAACGAGTCCCACCTGTCCCCCTGAATTCGTTCTGATTACGACATAGCGGATGAGCGGTGCCCCGAAACGCAGATTGCGCCACGGCACCCCTGTTTTTCAGAAAAACTAAACCTTCACCCACTCCTGCGGTTCAACCGAGTGCGACATTGAGGTCGCGCCAACAGAACGAAGGAGTGAGACATGAACACACCATTCTTGAAAATCGCCGGAGTTACCCTGTTGATGGGCCTGGCTTCGCTGCAGGTACAGGCAGCGTCTTCGGACGATTTCGTCGATGCGGCCACTGAAGCCGGTATCGCCGAAGTGGTCACCGCCAACCTGGCGCAGGAAAAGAGCCAGAGCGCAGACATCAAGCAATTCGCCCAGCAAATGGTCACAGACCATACCAAAGCCAACCAGGAACTCGGTGATATCGCCCGCAAGCTGGACATCACCGTGCCCGACGAAGCGGCGCTGACCGACAAGGTCAAGAAGATGATCCTCGAATGGCGCGACGAGTCGTTCGACCGGTCATACGTCAATAACCAGGTCGACGCGCACGAGAAGGCCGTGGAACTGTTCAAGAAAGAGGCCGCCTCCTCCGACAAGCCCGAGCTCAAGGCCTTCGCCAGCGACAAGCTGCCAACGCTGCAACACCATCTGGAACAGGCCAAGGCGCTGCAAGCCACCCACGGCAAGTAACCCACACGTCACCGCGCAATCCCAGGGGCCGCCCTGCGGCCCTGCCATGAGCCATCTGGAGGTGGGCTCCCCATGAATGATCGAATCATCGAACTGTTCACCGACACCACATTCTTTGGCATTTCCATTCTCAACTTGCTGGTAGCGCTGTGCGTTGCCGTGCTGACGTTCGTGGTTGCCAGAGCTGTCATCGGCCTCTTGATGCGCCGGGTGCAGCGCTGGTCCGAACATGACGGGGCAATGAGCCAGGTGCTGGCCAAGGTACTGGCCGGCACCAGCAACAGCCTGCTGATGCTTGCTTCGCTGCTGGTGGGTTTGAGCATGCTGGACCTGCCCGAGCGCTGGTTGGGCCGGGTCAGTAGCTTGTGGTTCGTGGTCGCTGCCCTGCAGATCGGCCTCTGGGTCAATCGCGCCATCGCGCTGGGCCTGACCCGCTACTTCAGCCGGCACAGCGCCGACGGCCTTTACCAAGGCAGTGCGCTGGCCACGCTTTCGGCCTGGGGCGCACGGGTGCTGCTGTGGTCGGTGGTGTTGCTGGCCATGCTGTCCAATTTGGGCGTCAATATCACCGCCTTCGTGGCCAGCCTGGGTGTGGGCGGGATTGCCGTCGCCCTGGCTGTGCAGAACATCCTGGGTGACCTGTTCGCCTCGTTGTCGATCGCCGTCGACAAGCCGTTCGAGGTCGGTGACTTCATCGTCATCGGGCCGCTGGCCGGTACGGTGGAGCATGTGGGGCTGAAGACCACGCGCATCCGCAGCCTGGGTGGCGAGCAGATCGTCATGGCCAATGCCAGCATGATCAGCAGCACCATCCAGAACTACAAGCGCTTGCAGGAGCGCCGCATCGTATTCGAGTTCGGCTTGTCCTACGACACGCCCACCGAGGCGGTAAAACAGGCACCCGCGATCGTCGAGGAAGCGATCAAGGCCCAGCAGCAGGTGCGTTTCGACCGCGCCCACCTGCGGGGTTTTGGCAAAGAGGCCCTGGAGTTCGAATGCGTCTATATCGTGAAGGACCCGGGCTACAACCTCTATATGGATATCCAGCAGGCAATCAATTTCCACCTGCTCGAGCGCTTCAACAGAATCGGTGCCAAGTTTGCCGTGCCGGTCCGTGCCATCAAGGTCACCGCACTGCCGCAACACCGCGAGCAGCCCCAGGCCCTTTGACCGACAGCGGCACTTTGGCCAGCGTAGCCAGTCCTAACCTTGAACCCGCTCGTCGATTGATCGGTGTCGGGCCTATAATCGCTGCCACTGCTCATTCCCGGTTCGCACAAGGCTCGTGCCCATGAAATCGTCCAGCAAGACTACCCTCGCGTCGCCGCACAACCCTGCGCTGAGCCCCAGCCACCTGGATTTCCCAGTGGTGGGCATCGGCGCATCGGCCGGCGGGCTGGAGGCGGTCCAGGCGTTTTTCCAGCACGCCCCGGAGCATAGCGGCATGGCGTTCGTCGTGGTACTGCATTTATCGCCGGACCACCAGAGCCAGGCCGATCGCCTGATCCAGCGCGTCACGCGCATGCCGGTGTACCAGGTGAGCGAGCCGGTACCGATCGAGCGTGACCACGTCTATGTGATTTCGCCGGCCAACCGCCTTTCCACCAACGATGGTTACCTGCGGGTCAGCCCGGCCAGGCGTAGCCGTGGCGACCATGTCGCCATCGATCTGTTCTTCCGGGACCTGGCGGACGTACACAAGGACCATGCGTTCTGCGTGATTCTTTCAGGCTGCGGCAGCGATGGCGCCGTGGGCCTGTCGCGCATCAAGGAGCAGGGTGGCGTGACCTTGGTGCAATCGCCCGATGACGCCCAATACTCCGACATGCCCAAGGCAGCCATCGCTACCGGCATGGTCGACCTGATCCTGCCGGTGGCCGAGATTCCCGGCAAGCTTCTGGAACTGTGGCGCACGGCGCGCAAGGTCAAACTACCGGCGATCGAAGACGACAGCCTGCCGCCTCCCCTTGGCGAGCGCTCAGGCGACCCGGCGCAGAGCGACCCGCTGCTCGACGACATCCTCACCCGCCTGCATGCCAGCACCGGCCATGACTTCCAGCACTACAAGCGGGCAACGGTCCTGCGCCGGCTTGAGCGGCGCTTGCATGTCACTGCGCAGACCGACCTGGCCAGCTATCGCGATTACCTGGAGGGTCATCCGGAGGAATGTCGCGCCCTGTTGGCTGACATGCTGATCGGCGTGACCAACTTCTTCCGTGACCGGGACGCCTTCGAAGCCCTGCAACAACAGGTGATGCCGGGCCTGGCCAATGACGACAGCGAAGACCTGCAACGCGAAGTGCGCATCTGGTCGGCAGGCTGCTCTTCGGGAGAGGAAGCCTACAGCCTGGCGATGATTGCGACCGAACAGCTGGCGATGGGGCAGCGCAGTGCCAAGGTACAGGTGTTCGCCACCGACCTCGACGAACGTGCGATCAATCTCGGCCGGCTAGGCGTTTATCCCGATGCCATCGCCACCGATGTACCCACGGCCAGGCTGCGTCAGTTTTTCATCAAGGAGGACCAGCATTACCGGGTACGCAAGGACATCCGCGAAAAGGTGCTGTTTGCCCGGCACAACCTCTTGTCCGATCCACCGTTCTCCCAGTTGGACCTGGTGGTATGTCGCAACCTGCTCATTTATCTGGACCGGGAGGTGCAACGGGAAATCCTGCGTCTGTTCCACTTCGCCTTGCGAAAGGGCGGCTACCTGTTCCTGGGCAGCTCGGAGTCGGCAGATGTGGCGGCCGACCTGTTCATTGCCGTGGACAAGCGCCATCGTATTTTCCGCGCACGCGAGGTTGAGCCGGCGCGTCGCCCGGGGCGCCTGCTGACGCCCGACACACTGGCGGCGCGCGCCAAGCCCAAGCCCATGCGCAAATTGTCCTACGCCGAAGTTCACCACCGTGCATTGGCCAGGCATACGCCGCCCAGCCTGATCGTCGACCTTGATGGCAACATCCTGCACATGAGCGACGGTGTCGGGCGCTTCCTGCGCCATGCCGGGGGCGAACTCAGCCCCAGCTTGCTGAACCTGGTGCTGGCACCACTGCGCCCTGTCCTGCGCAGTAGCCTGCTGCAGGCACAGAACACGGGCCTGCCGGTGACCTCTGGCGCGGCGATAATCACCGTCGACGATCATCGCGTCGAGGTACAGGTCGAGGTCCAGCCGCACCAGGATGAACCCAGCGGCAGCGAATGCCTGCTGGTGGTTTTACATGTCCGCGAAGCCGAACAACACAGCCAGCCGGTCATCCAGCAAACCGACGGCATGGTGTTGAACACGCTGGAGCGCGAGCTTCAGCGCACCCGCCAACAGTTGCAGGAAACCATCGAACAGTCGGAAATCTCCAGCCAGGAGCTGACCGCCTCCAACGAAGAGATGCAGGCGATCAACGAGGAGTTGCGCCTGGCCAGCGAAGAGCTGGAAACCAGCAAGGAAGAGCTGCAATCAATTAACGAAGAATTGCTGACGGTCAACTACGAGCTCAAGACCAAGGTCGATGAAACCGACAAGGTCAACGACTACCTGAGCAACCTGATCGCCTCCACCCAGATCGCCACCGTGTTCGTCGACCGCAACCTGCACATTCGCTGGTTCACCCCCAGGGCCACCGATATTTTCAGCATGCTGCCGGTCGACACCGGCCGCTCGCTACTGGACATCACCCACCGCCTGGAGTACCCAGGCCTGGCGGACGATGCGCGTGCGGTGATCGAGCGCGAAACCACGATCGAGCGTGAAGTGATCGGGCAGGACCAGCATTGGTACCTGGCGCGCCTGCTGCCATATCGGGCCAGCGAGCAGAATGTCGATGGCAGCGTACTGACCTTTATCGACATCACCAAGAGTCGCGCCGCCGAAGAACGTTTGCGCCAGGGTGAAGAGCGCATGCGTCTGGTTGCCGAAAGTACCCATGACTTCGCCATCATCCTGCTTGACGAACAAGGCCTGATTATCGACTGGAACACCGGCGCTGCGCTGATCTTCGGCTACGCCAAGGACGAAGTCATTGGCCAGCACTATTCCCTGATCTTCACCGAGCAGGACCGCGAAAATGGCGAGCCGGCGCGTGAGCTGCGCGCCGCCCGTCTGCATGGCCGTGGCCAGGACGAACGCTGGCATGTGCGCAAGGACGGCAGCCGCTTCTACTGCAGTGGCGAAGTCTCGCGCCTCAAGGGCAGCAGCTTGCGCGGTTACGTCAAGATCGCCCGTGACCTGACCGGCCACAAGCGCCTGCAGGACGAACAAAGCAAGCGCCTGGCCGAGTCGCAGAGTTCAAGCCACATGAAGGATGAGTTCTTCGCGGTGATGTCCCACGAGCTCAAGCACCCACTGAACCTGATTCAGCTCAATGCGGATATCTTGCGACGTATACCGTCGGTCACAAGTACCGACATGGCGAGCAAAGCGGTCAACGTCATTCGCGAAGCGGTCACCAGCCAGGCGCGGATCATCGATGACTTGCTCGATGTAGCGCGCATCCGCACGGGCAAGCTCAAACTGAAGACGCAGCCTGTCGATTTGTGTGCCGTGCTACAAGGTATCTGTTCTGTAGCCTGCAACGAGCAACGCGGCCGCAATGTTCGGCTGGCGCTCCCGGCCGATGGCGAACCGGTCTATGTGGAGGCCGACAGCACACGTGTCGAGCAGATCATCTGGAACCTGTTGAACAACGCTCTGAAGTTCAGCCCTGCCGATGGCGAAATTCTGTTGAAACTGACTCGGCAGGATGAGCAGGCACGCCTTGAAGTCATCGATCAGGGCATAGGCCTCGCCGAAAACTCGCTGGAAGATATTTTTGAGCTATTCAACCAGGCGGCATCAACCGGCCATGGGCGTGAGGGGCTGGGCATTGGCCTTTCCCTGGTCCGTCAATTGGTAGAGGCCCATGGCGGAGCGGTCAGCGTAGAGTCTCCTGGAATAGGCCAGGGTTGTACGTTCATCATCACCCTGCCTTTGCGCGTGTATACCCAGCAACCCCAGGATCAGGGCGACGTGCTGCCACCAGAAGGTCGCCTGAAAGGCGTTCGCATCCTGTTGGTGGATGACTCGCTCGATGTGCTGGAAGTGATGGAACAATTGCTGTTGATGGAGGATGCCGACGTCGATGCCTACAGCGACCCGAAACTGGCGCTGCAATCGGCGGCGGACGCGCGTTACGATGTGATCATTTCCGACATCGGCATGCCTGGCATGGACGGCCATGCACTGATCCGGGCGCTGCGCGGCCTGGAGCATCTGCGTTACATCCCTGCCATCGCGTTGACAGGCTATGGCGCAAGCGCTGACCAATACAAGTCTCGCCAGTCCGGGTTCGACCGCCACCTGAACAAGCCAGTGGGTTATGACGACCTGGTCGACGCAATCGAGCGCCTGAATGGCTCAGCGTCGGTCTGAACAAGGGCAGGCAGGCTTTGTGGCGGCGACCCACGCCCCTCATTGCTTCCTGCCCTCTTCCTTCTGTTTTTCTTCGTTCGGCCCTTCGACCTTGTCCACCAGCAAGGGCATCGTGCCCAGCACCAACAGCGCCAGCACCGTGCTGACCAGCGCCGTGGCTTCGCGCCCCATCCCCGCTGCCGTACCGATGGCAGCCGTCATCCATAACCCGGCAGCAGTGGTCAGGCCTTTGACGTGACTGGTGTCCTGGCCATTGCCTTTGAGAATGGTGCCAGCACCCAGAAAGCCGATACCGGCAACGATGCCCTGAATCACCCGGCTGAGCGCCTGCGCATCGGCACCTGCCATGCTCGGTGCCAGCACGAACAGCGCCGCGCCCAACGAAACCAGCATGTGCGTGCGCACCCCGGCAGACTTGCCCTTGTGCTCGCGCTCGAAACCCAGAACGGCGCCCAGCACGGCAGCCATCACCAAGCGTACAAGGATTCGCACGATCTCGCGCTCATCACCAATATCGGCGAATTCGGCCAGGATTGTTTGCCAGATCATATCCATGGACAGGTTCCGGCCTGACGAGGCTCTCTGCCGGTGCAGCGCTCTTCACAGGCTCGCGTTCGTTCGATCTCGATGGGCATGGTAGCGTTTTCCGAGGGCGGTTAAAGCGTATGACTGCGAGCACTGCAAGGTTACTGCATCACGTTCCACAAAGCGTCTCGCCCTGTAAACGATCACCAGGCTTCATACCGGCCCGGTGATGTTAATCACCTTACCAATTGTGCGTATAACTGGCAGTCAACACAGTGCCGGGTGCTGGCAAGTGGCTGGTGTTGTTGTTATTGCGCAGCAATTGACTGTAGAGCGGGTAGTAGTCGCGATTGAACAGGTTCTGGATGCCGACGCTTACCTTGTCGTCAGCGGATATCTGGTACTGGCTGACCAGGTCCACTGTTGTATAGCTACTCACTTGATGCCGACCAAAGCTGTCCACGCCGTCGAGCCTGTAGTCCTTGGCGTCGAAGAACGTAGCTTGCAAGCGGTTGCTCCACTCCAGTGTCGGTTTGTACTGGACGTAGGCGGTCAGCTTCAGGGGTGGAACGCGATAGCCGGTCATGTCTTGCCAGCCTTTGCCGTCCGGTTTTTCTCGTCCGCGCATCCAGGTCGCACTCCCCCCTGCGCCCCACACCGCATCGTCCGACAGCCAATCTGCACTGGCTTCAGCTCCGTAGATGCGCTCCTTGGTGCGGGTCAGAATCAGGCCATTGTTGAAACTCTGCACATCCCCCAGTTTGGAGGTGGTGTAGAACAGCGCCAAGGTGCCGAGGGTGTTGCTGCCCAGCTCTCCTCGCCAGCCAAGCTCATAGTTGTTGGTTTTGACCGGTTCCAGGTTCGATGCGCCGATGTCGAAACCACGGCGGGCATTGCGCAATTGAATACCCACGTCGGGCAATTGGAAGCCCTGGCTGAAAGAGGCGTAGATCTCCTGGCCGAGTACCGGTGAGTAGACGATGCCCAGGTTCGACAGCAGCGCATCGTAATGAACTTCGCCCCCCTTCACCGCCACCGGGGAGGCAGCCGTGGATTCGGACAAGGGAACGAAGTCATCGAATTCGGCAGTGGAGTATTCGTAGCGCAGGCCGCCGTCGACAGACCAATGCTCATCAAAACGATGCTGTAGCTGGGCGAAGGCACCGGCGCTTCGCGTCCTCAGCGGGGGCATGTAGGTGAGCTTGCCGGTCTTGTCGAAGACCAGGCCGCCACTGGCGTCATAAACCGCAGGGTCGAAGACATCGAGCGGCATGTCGCTGCGCTCCTGATTATAGTCGCCACCCCACACCAGCTCGGTACTCCCGCTTTCGCCAAGCGGCGTGCGCAGGGTCAGCCGGCTGCCGAACACTTCGCTGTTCTGCATGATCTGGTCCACGTTGCCGCCGCGAGTGGCAACGGCCCGGGCGTCGAACGGCGTGAAGCGGGTGAAATAGTCCCGGTAGTACATCTGGGCAGAAAGCCGGCTGCCGAGAATGTCGAGATTCTCGTACTCCAGGTTCACCAACGTGTTGCGAATGCGGTTCTGTTCATCAAGATCCAGGCCCTTGATCGCATTGGCCGGCACAGAGCCTGCGGGGAGTTTCGCGACGCTCGGGTCTGTAGCGTAGTCGCTGTCCTGGCGTGCATCGTAGTGGCTGACTGCAAGCTGGATTCGCTGGTTCTCGTCGATGTGCAGCCCCAGCTTGCCGCCGATGTTGTAGATGTTCGAATCGAACAGGTCGCCTTGACTGGGCTCCGGGGCGATCCGGCCGCCATGCGCATCGTACGAGGCACCGATGTGGCGGGTGCCGAAGTCGAACGCGTAGTCCACCGCTCCCTGAGAGCCCGCGAAATACTGCTGGAACTGGCCCCCCAGGCCATCGCTGCCCAGGCGGGTAAGTGGCGAGGTAGCGCTCAGGCTGGTTTCGGCACGGTTTTCACCACCGGCAGGCCGTGTAGTGATGGAGATGATGCCCCCCGTGGCGCCGCTGCCGTAGATGGCGCTGCTGCCACGGATGACTTCGACCCGTTCGATCAGCGCCGGGTCGATGTTGGCCAGGTTGCGCGAAGAGTCGCGGTTGGTATTGAGCGGCACCCCGTCGACCATGACCAACATGCTGCGCCCGCGCAGGGTCTGGCCATACTCGGTGATGGTGCGGCTGGAGTCGGACATGCCCGGAATCGCCTTGGCCAGTACCGTGGCCAGGCTCTCTGAACCCTGGCGCAGCTCCTGCAGTTGTTCATGCTCAAGAACGGTGGATTGCCGCGTTGCGGAAACCAGGCTGCTGCTGGTGCGCGAGGCGGTGATTTCCATCTGCGCCATTTCCACGGGCACGCTCGGGGTCACGAGGCTGGATGCAGGGGCACCCTGCGCGACGATGACGAACGTACGCTCATCCTTGGCCTGTACCTGCAAGCCACTGTCCTTGAGCAGCGTTTGAAGCGCTTCCTCAGGTGTGAACCGCCCTTTCACCGCAGGCGCGTTTCGGCCTGCACCGAGATCGCTGGCAAAGATGACCTGTACCGAAGACTGCTGCGCAAGGGCGTTGATGGCCTCCCCCAGCGGCGCGGCGGGGAGATCCACGCTCACCTTTTCCCGGCCCTGGGCCGACATTGCGATGAGCAGGCTACTGGCGAGCAATGACAGGCGTAGTTGGCGACTGCGGAGGGGAAAATGCACGTCTCGAGTTCCTTTGTTGGTTGGGCTTTTTTTCAATAGCCGCCATGGGAATCGAGAAACCCTACCTGCGCATGAGCATTATTTTATTGCCGATTTACGTTGAATCCTGACGCTGCCATCCTCTGTTTTCAACACGGCGACGGGCAGGATGCTCGGTAGCAGATCCAGCAGTCGATCGACATTGTGCGCCTCGAAGACCCCTGTCACCTTGAGTGCAGCCAAGCTTGGGTCGCTCAGCTCAATGGATGCCTTGCGGTAGTGACGCAGCAACGACACCGCTTCATCCAGCGACGTCTGCTCGAACACGATGCGATCATCTTTCCAGGCCATCGCCTTCAAGGCGTCGACCTTCGCAACCGGCATCAGTTGCCCGCCAATCGAGTCGACCTGTTGCCCTGGCCTGAGGGTGACCGGCGCGTGTTCTGCAGCTGTAGCGGTGACGTCCACGCGTCCATGGGCCAGGGTCACACGCACCGCGTCGTTATCCAGGCGGCGGACATTGAACAGCGTACCGAGCACCTCGACCTTCGCCAGGCCAGCGGACACTACAAAGGGGCGATACACGGCCGAGGAGACATCGAAAAGCGCCTGCCCTGCGCGCAGGTCGACGTCGCGGCTGAGCAGACGCCAGCTGATATCGACATGCGTGGCACTGTCGAGCAGCAGCTTGCTTCCATCGTTCAGCAGCACAGCACGCCGCTCACCAATGGCGGTAGCGAAACGCTCGCTCTTGTAGGCAGGGTTCAGCCAGGCCAAGCCTGCACAGGCGATCGCAACCGCCAGCGTGATACCTGCCGACTTTGCTGCCTTCGAGGGCGCAGGCCTGGACGGCGGCATGGGGAACAGCTGCTTGAGCTCTTCACGATGTCGCCCAAGAGCCTCGTCCAGTGGCACCTGTTCGGGTTGCTTCGTCATGGGTGCACCTCATCGCGCCCAAGCCGTTGCCTGCATGCCGCCAGCCCCAGGCGCAGGTGCTTTTCCACAGTCTTGATGGAAATACCGAGGCGAGTGGCTACTTCTGCCTGGGGGATTTGGTGAATCTTGTGCATGACGAAAACAGCTTGGCAGCGAGGTGGGAGGTCTGTGATCGCGTCGACGAGCAGTTGAAACTCGCGCTCGCTGTCATACCTGGTCATCGGGGTGGCTGCCGGGCAGGCCACCTCAGGCAGCTCGGAGATCGCCTCTATCCAGGCGCCTCGGCGGCGATCGCTACGATAGCGACTCATGGCGGAGTCGCGGGAGATTTTTCGTAACAAGGCCAATGGGGTTCGAACGTCTTCTTTCTCACCGCGCTCAAGCAATTGCACGCACACGTCATGCACAACATCACGCGCCATGCTTCTGTCGCCGAAGCGTCGGCGAATGTGGTCCACCAGATCGTCATAGTGACGTACCAATGTAGACAGCAACGTCGGTTTGGCGGGATCGAACGACACGATGCATCCTGAATAAGAGGTAGGCTCCGAAACAAGACACAAGTGTAAATGAGAAATAATTGCGAATAAACAAGCTACCGCGTTGCGGTATGCTAAATAGCAGGAAGGTGAGCAATGGTCAGCCCGTTGGCAACGGCACTGGCTTCAAGCTTTGCGCGCTCCGCGCCCAGAAGGGCATAGGCGGCTTGCAGCGTGGTGATCTTCGCTTGAATGTCGGCCATCTTGCTGGCTACCAACATCGCGCCTTGCGCACAATCGAGCGTATTGCCCCGCTTGGCCGCAAGTATTTCACCGATCTCGGCGAGCGAAAAACCGCCGCTCTGGGCACTTTGAATAAAGGCCAGATCAACAACGGTCTGGTCGCTGTAGCTTCGGTAGTTGTTGGCCTGACGATGGGCCACGATAAGCCCGAGTTGCTCGTAGTAGCGCAATGTATGGCGGCCCACTCCACTCCGGCGCTCCAACTCTCCAACATTCACAGTAAAAACTCCTTGACTGTAGAGTACGCTCTACACCTTAGCCTGCGCCGATCATTCAGACAAGGATTCAGATATGAGCGTGGAATGCTTCGTCACCGGCGGCAGTGGGTTTGTGGGTCAACATTTGCTGGCCCGTCTTACCGCGGCAGGGCACAAGACCTGGGTGCTCATGCGCACCCCTGAAAACATCGGACGCCTCCAGGAGCAAGTAGGGCAACTGGGAGGTAACCCTGCGTATATCCATGCAGTCGGGGGAGATATCAGCAGGGATGGGCTTGGACTCAGCGAAGCAGACAGGCAATGCGTATCTTCGGCGGCTGTGGTCTTCCACCTCGCAGCACAGTTTACCTGGGGCCTGACAATGGAGCAGGCCCGCACAGTCAATGTACAAGGGGCGCTGAACGTCGCCAGGCTCGCGGCGAACCAGCGCATGCGCTTGCTGATGGTGGGCGGTTATATGCTGCAGAACCTTAGCCATCTTGCAAGTATCGGGGTTGATAACGAGCACCCTGAAAACACCCATTGGCCTGCAGTCTACGGCCGTGTGGGTGGCTACGAAGGCAGCAAGCTGGAGTCTCATTTCGCTGTCATCCGTTACATGCAGGAGGTAGGCGCAGATTACGCGATCGTTCATCCTGCTACGGTGTGTGGTCACAGCGAGAGTGGGCACATCCCTGAAGGACAACCCCTGGTAGATCTCATTCGAAATCTGGCACTGGGCCGGTTCAAGGCTATCCCTGGTTCCGCCAGGCACTGGTTGCCATTGGTCAGCGTCGATTACCTGGTAAAGATGATGACCTGCGTGGCGTTCGACCCGTCAATGGCCAACCGGCAGGTGCTGGCGCTGTATGAGCACACGCCGAACCTGCAGGGTATGCTCGAGCAATTGGCACAAACGCTGGAGATAAAGGCCCCGCGCCAGCATGTACCGATAGGGTTACTGAAGTGGCTATTGGCGATTCCCGGACTGGCCACCCGATTATCGATCAGCGCCGAGTCACTGCACTTCATCCAGACACAGCGCTTCGACATGAGTGACAGCCAGCAACTGGAACGAAAGTATCAGTTGGCACATCCTGACATGGCGCGAACGTTGGAAAAGACGGTGCGTTACGTCCAGGGTTACTTGCCCAATCGTCATGTTCACACTTTTGCAAACCCTGCCGGGAAATAACAAACGGGTTGTGACACAGCGCGTAATCCCGCCACCCATTATTCACTCGGATGCAAACGACGGTCGTTCCGCAAACCATGCCACCGCCAGCTCCTTGAACGCCTCGGCCGAAGGCGTCAGCGGATAGCGCTGATCATGCGCCAGCACTATGCTATGCGTTGGCAATTTCTCCTCAGTCGGCCTGCAGACCAGCGCTTGGCCATCATAACTGCGGTCACCAAACGGCCGGGTATAAATCAGCGCCACGCCAAACCCATTGGCGACGAGGCTACGCTGCAGCTCGAACGTGCGCACACGGTGCACAACGGCGGGTGAAAGATCGTAAAAGCTGAACAGGTCCAACACATGCTGCCAACTGTGGACCTGATCGGTAACGACCAGCGTATGTTCGGATAACGCCTTGAGACTGACACGCGACTCCTTGGCCAACGGGTGATCGGCCGACAGCAGTACCTGAGCAGTCAGTTCACACAACTGGGTGCATTGCGTATTCGGCGGCAAACCCAGATCGTAGGTGATTGCCAACTCTATCGCCCCTTCACCCAGCCGCTTGCCAACATAATCGAAGCTGCCTTCGCGCATGTCGACAGTGACCCTTGGGCAGGACTCCTGCATCCGCCGCACAATTTGTGGCAGGCAATAGGGCGCCAGGTCTTCAAAACATCCGACCACCAGTTCGCCGACGCACTCCCCTGCATTGGCATTGATCTCGGCAAAGGTCCGAGCCTCTGCCAGAACGCGACGGGCCTGGACCATGACGGTACGACCGAATGGGGTCAGCGATATGCCGAGGCCACGTTGGCGCACGAAAATGGATTGGCCCAACACCTCTTCCAGTTCGGTGATGGCCGCCGAGATGGAAGGCTGTGAAACATGAAGCTCCATGGCAGCGGTCGTCAGGTTACCGTGCTTGGCAGCTGCTAGCGCATAGCGAAGCTGACGCAGTGTGAACTTCATAGTTTTTTCCGTTGTGATACATCAGCACATATTATTTTATCCTTTTTTGAGGTTGTGAAATATTTCTCCTACGCAGTGGCCACCGATCAGAAGTGCCACGCCAACGCCGATTACAAGGCTTATCAGCCAGTTTGGCGACCCTCTTTGGGCCGGATGCCCTCAACTGCCGCACTCCATTCTTGTTTGGGAGCGTCACAATGAAAATTACAAAGGCTCTGTTGACCACGACACTTTCTTTCGGGCTGCTGGCAGCGGCTGTCACCAGCCAGGCAGCGGGTTGGTGCGAGTCTGGCAAACCGGTGAAGTTCGCCGGTTTGAACTGGGAAAGCGGGATGCTGCTCACTGACGTGATGCAGTTCGTGCTGAAGCATGGTTATGGCTGCGATACCGATAGCCTGCCAGGTAACTCTATCTCCATGGAAAACGCACTGAGCAGCAACGATATTCAGGTATTTGCCGAAGAGTGGGTGGGGCGCAGCGAGGTGTGGAACAAGGCTGCGGCTGCCGGCAAGGTGATTGGCATCGGTTCGCCGGTCGTTGGCGCGGTCGAAGGCTGGTATGTGCCGCGTTATGTGATTGAGGGCGATGCCAAGCGCAAACTTGAAGCCAAGGCACCGAACCTCAAGAACATCGCCGACCTGGGGCAATACGCCCAGGTATTCAAGGACCCCGAAGAGCCGGACAAGGGACGCTTCTACAATTGCCCGGCCGGCTGGACCTGCGAGCTTGACAACAGCGAGATGCTGAAAAGCTACGGCCTGGAAAGCACCTATACCAACTTCCGCCCTGGCACCGGCCCGGCACTGGATGCTGCCGTACTGTCGAGCTACAAGCGTGGCGAGCCCATCCTGTTCTACTACTGGTCGCCGACGCCGCTGATGGGCCAGCTGGACCTGGTCAAGCTGGACGAAAAGCCGGGCGTGAATAAAGCCCTGACCATCAAGGTGGGTGTATCGAAGGCCTTCCACGAGCAGGCGCCTGAACTGGTGGCGGTGCTGGAAAAGGTCAATTTGCCGGTCGATCTGCTTAACCAGAACCTGGGGCGCATGACCAAGGAACGTATCGAGTCGCCGGAACTGGCCAGGTTGTTCCTCAAGGAACACCCCGAAGTCTGGCACAGCTGGGTCAGCGAAGACGCAGCCAAAAAGGTAGACGCGGCACTCTGAGCGTGTGGGCTCCTCCGGCGCCTGCCGGGTAAGACACGACAGTCCGCTTCATACACTTGCTCGAGAGAATTCCATGTTTCCCAAAAACTTCACGTTTTCCATTGCCGACTGGGTCAATGGCTGGGTCGATGCGCTTGTAACCAACTACGGTGAGGTGTTCCGGCACATTTCCGACACCCTGCTGTGGGCCATCGTCAACCTCGAGGGCCTGCTGCGCGCAACCCCTTGGTGGTTGATGCTGGCCATCGTCGCCGGTATTGCCTGGCACGCCACCCGCAAGGTCGTGCCCACTGCCGTGATCGTCGGCTTGCTCTTTCTGGTCGGTGCGGTCGGGCTCTGGGACAAGCTGATGCAGACCCTGGCGCTGATGCTGGTGGCAACGCTGATATCGGTCCTGGTCGGCATTCCGCTGGGTATCCTGTCGGCGCGCAACGATCGCCTGCGGGCGGTGTTGATGCCGCTGCTCGACATCATGCAAACCATGCCCAGCTTCGTGTACCTGATTCCGGTATTGATGCTGTTCGGCCTGGGCAAGGTGCCGGCGATCTTTGCCACCGTCATCTATGCCGCCCCGCCGCTGATTCGCCTGACCGACCTGGGCATTCGCCAGGTGGATGGCGAGGTCATGGAGGCGATCAATGCATTCGGTGCCAATCGCATGCAACAACTGTTCGGCGTGCAGTTGCCACTGGCGTTGCCGAGCATCATGGCCGGTATCAACCAGACCACCATGATGGCCCTGTCGATGGTGGTCATCGCGTCGATGATCGGTGCCCGTGGCCTGGGTGAAGACGTCCTGGTCGGCATCCAGACCCTGAACGTGGGCCGCGGCCTTGAAGCGGGCCTGGCCATTGTGATTCTGGCGGTTGTGATCGACCGCATTACCCAGGCCTATGGCCGGCCACGGCATGGGGTGGGCAAATGAGCGCCAAGCAGACTATGAACAAGATCGAAGTCAAAAATGTCTTCAAGGTATTCGGTGCCCGCGCCGAAGATGCCCTGCAACTGATCCGCCAGAAAAAAACCAAAGATCAGGTCCTGGCCGAAACCGGCTGCGTGGTCGGGGTCAACGATCTGTCGTTGTCCATCGGCAGCGGTGAAATCTTCGTGATCATGGGGCTGTCGGGCTCGGGCAAGTCAACCCTGGTGCGTCACTTCAACCGTCTGATCGACCCGACCAGCGGTGAGATCCTGGTTGATGGCGAAGACATTCTGCAATACGACCTGCAAGCCCTGCGCGAATTCCGCCGGCACAAGATCAGCATGGTGTTCCAGAGCTTCGGCCTGTTGCCGCACCGCACTGTGCTGGACAACGTCGCTTACGGGCTGAAAGTCCGTGGCGAGAGCAAGGCCATGTGCACCGACCGTGCCCTGCACTGGATCAACACCGTGGGCCTGAAGGGTTACGAAAAATCGTACCCGCACCAGTTATCAGGCGGCATGCGTCAGCGCGTCGGCCTGGCCCGTGCGTTGGCCGCCGACACCGACATCATCCTGATGGACGAAGCCTTCAGTGCCCTTGACCCGCTCATTCGCGCCGAGATGCAAGACCAGTTGCTGGAACTGCAAAAGACCCTGCACAAGACCATCGTCTTCATCACGCACGACCTGGACGAGGCGGTGCGTATCGGCAACCGGATTGCCATTCTCAAGGACGGTCGCCTGATCCAGGTCGGCACGCCGAAAGAAATCCTCTACCAGCCTGCGGACGAATACGTAGACCGTTTCGTGCAGCGCCGTGTAGCTTCGCTTTAAGGAACCGCGTGTATGTCACTTGCCGAAAAGATCATCATCGCCGACGCGCCAGTTCGCTGGCAGGACGTGGTGGCAGTGGCCCGACACGGGGCGAAGCTTGAGCTGGCTCCATCGGCCTGGGCGCGGATCGACAACGCCCAGGCGATTGTCCGGCGCATCGTGTCCAGCGGTGAACGCGCCTATGGCGTCAACACCGGGCTTGGCGCCTTGTGCAATGTCTCATTGCAGGACGAACAACTCAGCCAGCTGTCGCACAACACCTTGCTCAGCCATGCCTGTGGCGTGGGCACAGCGCTGTCAGACGAACAGACCCGCGCGATCATGTGCGCAGCGATCATCAATTTCTGCCAGGGCCGTTCCGGCCTTCAGCGCACGGTGGTCGAGGCGCTGCTGACCTTGCTTAACCAGCACATCACCCCGCAGGTTCCGAAACAGGGGTCTGTGGGGTATCTGACCCACATGGCACATATCAGCATCAGCTTGCTGGGCGTCGGCCAGGTCGGTTATCGCGGCCAGATCGTGCCGGCCCGGCAAGCCTTGGCCGACGTCGGCCTGGCGCCGGTCAAACTGGGCGCCAAGGATGGCCTGTGCCTGGTCAACGGTACCCCTTGCATGACGGGCCTGAGCTGCCTGTCTTTGGACGACGCCACGCGCCTGAGCCAATGGGCGGACGTTATCGGCGCCATGAGCTTCGAGGCCCTGCGGGGTCAACTCGACGCCTTCGACCCCGAAATCATCGCGATGAAACCGCACCCCGGCATGCAGCGCGTGGGGAGTAACCTGCGTCGCCTGCTCGACGGCAGCGAAATCATTGCCAATAGCCATGGCATTCGCACCCAGGACGCCTTGAGCATTCGCTCGATTCCGCAGGTTCATGGCGCCGCGCGCGATCAGCTGGATCACGCTGCGCGGCAGATCGAAACCGAACTCAACTCCACGACCGACAACCCCATGTTGCTCGGTACACCCGAGTCATATCGGGTGGTGTCCCAGGCGAATCCGCACGGCCAGTCGGTGGCCATGGCGGCCGACTTGCTGGCCATCGCGGTGGCCGAAATCGGGGCGATTGCCGAGCGCCGACTCGATCGCCTGATCAACCCGTTGGTCAGCGGCTTGCCGGCTTTCCTGGTCAGCCAACCGGGTGTGAACTCGGGCATGATGATTGTCCAGTACGTGGCTGCTTCACTGTGTGCAGAAAACCGTCAGCTCGCACAACCGGCAGTCGTCGACAACTACGTCACCTCTGGTCTGCAGGAGGATCACCTGAGCATGGGCACCAACGCAGGCTTGAAGCTGCACCGCGCCCTGGAAAACTGTACACAGATCCTTGCCATCGAATACCTGTTGGCGGCCCAGGCATTCGAGTTCCTCAAGGAGCAGCGCTTTGGCGCAGGGACCCACGTAGCCTGGCGGTTGTTGCGCGAACGGGTGCCGGCCTATGCCCAGGACCGTTGGCTGGCGCCGGACATTGCCAGCAGTGCATCGATCCTGAAGGATCCCGGCCTGCCAGGCGCTGCCTTTCCTTGGCTGCTATGACGCGTGCTGAACGGCGCCGTGCCGACCGATTGTGCGCTTGGCGAACAGCGCTAGGGTGTTCACACTACAGCGCTTGATGCTGCCCCAAAGGATTACTCATGCTCTACATCGTCATGCTCGGCGGTCGCCACCCTCGAGCCCGTATCGAAGTCCACGATGTGGTCTTCGCCCAGGCCGACACCCTGGAGCAGCTCCATCCCCAACTGCGCGAAGCCTGGTTCGGCAGCGCACAAGGCCTGCACATCGACTCCTGGCTGGAAGTCGGCGGGGTCGATGGCTACCGTGTCGAACTGAGCCAAGTAGCCCCCGGCCCCGGCGCCATGCGCTTGTTTTTCCTGAACCTGGGCGGTTATGAACGGCAGGTCTTCGGCGAAGCTCACCGGTACCTGCTGGTGGCGGCTGTCGACAAGGCCGAGGCCAAGCGCCTGGGCAAGCAACGCATGGCAGAAGATTGGCTCAAGCCACATATCGACGCTGTGCTGGATGTCGACGATTGCCTGCCGGTCGACTTGGTGGCAGGCCGCTATGTGCATCTGGTCAAGGGCGAGCATGCGGGTGTCCGACAGTTCAGCGACTACATTCTGCTCTGAAGGGCGTGGGCCGAGGTCGGTGCCAGCCCCGCTCTTTTTGGCCTGACAACCCTGGCAAGCGTTAGCCTTTGCTTCTGCTTCAGTTAGCGCGGGGTTGAGTGACAGTTGTTCTTCCGCCGTTTTCCATGGCGCACGCCACCTGATCCTGAGCTGCGGAAAAGGAGCGTCACAATCTATCACCGCAAAACCGCGTTTTGGATGATAGACTCCCCCCGGGTGCTAGCTGCATGAGGCAGCGACGCAGGTTAAAGAACAGCGCAGGTCGGGCCGCCTTGCGGGGTTGCTTGTGCCTATGCAAAAAATTCGAATTCCCCTCGCCCAACAACTGGCCCGTCGCGCGTTCACCACGCTTGAACGCTACCTGCATGTCGAGGCCGTGAGTGGTGTCGTACTGCTCATAGCCGCCCTGGCTGCACTCGCCTGGGCAAACTCTTCCCTCGCGGATAGCTACGATACGCTCTGGCACACATCGCTAACGTTCGGTGTGGGGTCGATGGTCTTCTCGCAATCCCTGCACTTCTGGATCAATGACGGCCTCATGACCATCTTCTTCCTGGTGGTCGGCATGGAGATCCGTCGCGAAATTCACGAAGGCGCGCTGGCGAGCCTGCGCCAGGCCACCTTGCCCATGGCGGCAGCCGTTGGCGGCGTGGTTGTACCCGCCCTGATTTACCTGGCGTTCGCGCATGCCCCGCAAGAACAGAACGGCTGGGCTGTCCCCACGGCCACCGACATCGCCTTCGCGGTTGGCGTGCTCGCCTTGCTCGGTAAATCGATCCCGTCCAACGTGCGTATCTTCTTGCTGGCACTTGCGATCATCGACGACATCATCGCGGTGCTGATCATTGCCATTTTCTATTCCGGGGGCCTGGACTACACCGGCTTTGGCGTTGCCATCATTGGCATCCTGCTGGTTGTCGGGTTGCAGAAGATCGGCGTTGGTTCGGCCTATGCGTACGTTATTCCGGGCGCCATTACCTGGCTCGGCGTGCTGATGACCGGCGCCCACCCCACACTGGCGGGTGTGGTGCTTGGGCTCATGACACCCGTGCGCTCAGCCCCCATGGGTGAGCGCCCTGTGGACGCCGTCAAGCGGTTCTCCAACGATTTGCTCGGCAGTGCAAAAGCGCCAGAGCAAGACAGCAGCAGCCTGATCGACCCGCTGAAACGCCTGCGGCTTGCCCAGCGTGACTTGGTACCGCCTGTGGTGCGGGTACAGAGTGCACTGCACCCCTGGGTCGCCTTCGTGATAATGCCCCTGTTCGCGCTGGCCAATGCCGGGGTCGGGCTGTCTGGGGTCGACCTGTCCTCCGAAGGGCCATACCACGTCATGCTCGCTGTCACCCTGGCACTTGTCCTGGGCAAACCCCTGGGCATCGTCGGTATCAGCTGGCTGATGGTTCGCCTGGGTTGGTGTGCACTGCCCAAGGGTGTCACCTGGCGTGGCATTACCTTGATCGGCTTGCTGGCAGGCATCGGTTTCACCATGTCGATCTTTATCGCCAACCTCGCCTTTGTTGACCCAGGTTCACTGGGTGCAGCCAAGCTCGGCATCCTTACCGGCTCGCTCATTGCAGCAACAGTCGGGCTGTTGTGGGGAGCCATAAGCATGAGAAAGGCCGCTAACGCCAAGCCTTTGAACGCCGGTTAGCCTGCCAGTCACCTCCTGCGGGTGCGCCGAGTCCTGGCGGCCCGCAAGTGAGGCACGCACCTATTTTTATCTTGCGGCATCAGGGTGTTAACACCCCGCCACCCTAGCGCCCACTATCAAATGGACACTAACCTCCTGGCATCCCTGCGCACAGCCTGTGGAGGCACACCAAACCCACGCATGAACACTTCTCGCAGGTGCCGGCGGTCCCTGAACCCGGTCTCCCTGGCTACAACATCCAGGCTATGCCGGCTCTGCTCTATCATCAAACGGGCTGCCTCCAGCCGCAGGCGCTCAACGGCCTTGGCGGGTGACTCACCGGTCTCAGCGGTGAATACACGGGTGAATTGCCTCGGGCTCAGGTGCACCACATCGGCAAGTTCCTCCACACTTAGCGGGCGGCTGAGGTGTTTGCGGGCGTAATCCAGCGCGCTCTGGATACGGTCCGACTTGGGCGAAAGCGATAACAGTTCGGAATGCTGGGATTGCCCACCAGAGCGGCGTTGGTGCATGACCATCTTGTGCGCCACCGACCTTGCCAGCTCGGTGCCCAGGTCTTTTTCGACCATGCCCAGCGCCATGTCCAGGGCGGCGGTCATGCCGGCGGACGTCCATACCGGCCCATCGACAATGAAAATCCGGTCTTCCTCGACGTCGATCTTCGGGTGCAACTCGCGCAGCTTGTTTGCATAAGCCCAGTGGGTGGTGGCGCGCCGGCCATCCAGCACACCGGCCTGCGCCAGCATGAAGCAGCCGGTACAAAGGCCTGCGGTGCGGCGCGCACCGTCGACGAATCCACGCACGCTGGCGAGTACCTCTTCACTGGGGGGCGTGAGCGGGGTCAGCGTACCGGCGACCATCCAGGTGTCGGCCAGGCCCGGTGCGCTCAATGGCAACGTGTCGATATGCATCCCCAGGGAAGAACGCACCGTGCCACCCCCGATGGAAAAATTCTCGATCCTGTAAACCGCTTCGCCCGCCACGATATTGGCGAATTCGAATACGGTTTGTGTTGCCAGGGACATGACCTGGAAGCCTTCGGGTATCAGGTAGCCAACCCGGTGCATGATTGAAGCCCTCTTTGCGATGTCCTGAAAACGTATCATATACGTCATTTAAGTCACAAAATACATTTTGCATGATGGCTCCACACCCAAACACAGGAGCATCACCATGACGCAGCAATTCAAAGGCACCGCGCTCATCACCGGCGCCTCCACCGGCATCGGCTCGATCTACGCAGACCATCTGGCCCGACGTGGCTATGACCTGGTGCTGGTAGCACGCAACCGCGAACGCCTTAACGCACTGGCCGCCCGGCTAACCAGCGAAACCCGCCAGAACGTGGAAGTGTTCCCGGCCGACCTGGCCAACGCAGCCGACCTCGCCAAGGTCGAACGCAAACTGCGCGAAGACGCCAGCATCAGCCTGCTGGTGAACAACGCGGGTATCGGTACCCATACCGGCCTGCTGGAAAGTGACGTCGAGCGCATGGCCGAAATGATCAGCCTCAACGTGACCGCCCTCACCCGCCTCACCTACGCGGCTGTGCCTGGCTTCGTGGCGCGCAAACAAGGCGCGGTCATCAACATTTCGTCCATCGTCAGCCTGGCACCGGAACTGCTTAACGGCGTCTACGGCGGCAGCAAGGCCTATGTCACCGCGTTCACCCAGGCGCTTGACAAGGAACTGGCCGGCAAAGGCGTCCAGGTCCAGGCTGTCCTGCCCGGGGCCACGGCGACTGACCTCTGGCAGACAGGTGGCTTGCCGCTCGAAAACCTCGACCCTGCCATCGTGATGTCGGCCGAGGACCTGGTGGACGGCGCCCTGCAGGACTTCGACAAGGGTGTGCTGATCTCCCTGCCTTCGGTACACGACCTGCAAGCGTTCGAGCATTACGAAGCCAGCCGCCAGGCCTTGTTCGGCCAACTGTCCAGCAACCAGCTCGCGCCCCGCTACAGGGCCTAGTGATCAAGATGAGCCCAAGCCGCACCGTTCATTTTCATTGAAAACGAGAAAGTCTTACTGCATTCAGGCTGTTTTTTGAGCAAATCGAATCGCATAGCCTGAATGCACTTTTCGACCACCCTGGAGGTAGCGCCAATGAAGGCCGTCGTTTACACCCAACCCGGTTTGCCGATCCACGCCCCACAATCGCTGTACGACGCGGAACTGCCCACCCCCAAACCCGGTGCCCGGGACCTGCTTGTCGAAGTCAGGGCCATTGCCGTCAACCCGGTTGATACTAAAATCCGTGCAAGCCGCGGCGGTGACCAGCCACAGGTGCTGGGCTGGGACGCTGTCGGCGTTGTCCGCGAGGTCGGGCCTGAGGTCACATTGTTCCGTCCGGGCGATGAAGTTTTCTACGCCGGCGCCATTGACCGCCCGGGTAGCTACAGCGAGCTGCATGTGGTGGATGAACGCATCGTCGGGCACAAGCCTCGCAGCCTGGACAATGCCAGTGCCGCCGCCCTGCCCCTCACTTCCATTACCGCCTGGGAGCTGCTGTTCGACCGCCTGGGCGTTGAAGAAAACGGTGGCGAAGGCCAGCGCCTTCTGGTGGTCGGTGCCGGTGGCGGGGTTGGCTCCATCCTGGTCCAGCTTGCCAGCAAACTCACTCGACTGACCGTCATCGGCACAGCGTCAAGGCCCGAAACCCAGGCGTGGGTAAAGGCACTGGGCGCCCATCATGTGATCGATCACGCCGAGTCGCTCCCGCTTCAGCTGGAGGCGCTCAAGCTGGGCCCGGTCGATTACGTGATCAGCCTTACCCACACCGACACCTACCTGCCGCAACTGGTAGAAGTGCTTCGCCCACAAGGCAAGCTTGCGTTGATCGACGACCCGGCGCAGCTGGATGTCATGCCGCTCAAGCGCAAGTCACTGTCGCTGCACTGGGAACTCATGTTCACGCGTTCTTTGTACAAGACCGAAGACATGATCAAGCAGCACCAACTGCTCGATCGCGTTGCGCAACTGGTCGACAGTGGTGTGCTCAAAACCACCCTCGGCGAGCACTACGGTACGATCAACGCCGAGCACCTCAAGCGCGCCCACGCCATGATCGAAAGTGGAAAAGCGCGCGGCAAGATTGTGCTGGAAGGCTTCTGATTGCCGCCAGCACAACTACCCAGGCTACCCTGCATGGGTCAGCTAAGGCTGCTCGCCCGCCAGGAAGGCTTTGCTGATTTCACGGAACTGTTCGTGGCTTGCACTGCGCAGTAGTTCGAACACGACCATTTCGCGGGTGACGACCTGAACGCCAGCCGCCGCCATGCGCTGGAGCGCCGCGAGGTGGTTTTCCGCTGTGCGGCTCGACGTGGCGTCGGCGACCACGAACACCTGCTTGCCGCTGGCCAGCAGGTCGAGTGCGGTCTGCAGCACGCACACATGGCATTCGATGCCACAGAGAATGACCTGCTCACGCTGCATCATCGCCTGCGGCAGGCATTCGGCGGGTACGCACGAAAAATGCAGCTTCTCCACCACCGGCGCCGAAGCGCAGGCTTCCCTCAGCCGTGCCAGGGTCGGGCCGAGGCCCTTGGGATACTGCTCGGAAAACACCACCGGCAAGGCCAGCCGCGCGCAGGCAGCCACCAGCCACTCGACCCGTGCGGTGAGGCGCTCGGCCTCATGCATGGCACCTATCAGCTTTTCCTGCACATCGACAACCAGCAACGTCGCCTGGCTTGCATCAATCAGAACACCACTCATAACGCACCTCTCCATTTGTTGTTGTCTGTCCCCATCCATGCGCCGTCAACGTAGCCGGGTTACATTCATATCGATGCAGCCCTGAATCGTGCGGGTCAATGGAAGGCTAGCCATCCAGGAGTTTAAAATTCTAGTTTTGCATATTTCAAACAACGATAAATCAGTAGTAGTAATAATTAGCTTAGAACGAAAAAGCCTTTTACAGAGGAAAAATATAAGAATACGGTCTTACACGGCCACCTCATCACGCTGGGGCGCTAAAGCGAGCGGCGCTGCGATCTGCCCCCCTACACCCGTGATGAGAGACCAACGCTGCATGCCAACGCCCCCACGCTCAGGCCAACCCACCCACCATACAACACGTCCCACTGTATCGGGACTAAGCATCCTGTACCCGCACCAAGGGCCAGTGCTGGCTTAACAAAACGCGGCCCCTGATTGCCGCTTGCCAACACAAGGAAAGCTCAACATGAACCAACGCCCGCCCTTTCCACTGCGATCAGGGCTGACAGCACTCGTCGCATGCCTGGCGCTGCCGCAACTCTCAGTGCAGGCAGCCGAGCAGGAGGAGACTCGGCTCGACACCGTCTCGGTAATTTCCACTGGCCTGCGTGGGCACCAACGTACGGTCGCCGACAGCCCAGCGCCCATCGACATCATCAACAGCGAGCAACTGCTCAAGACCGGTCGGGCGGAACTGTCGGAAGCCATATCGAAATTGCTGCCATCGTTCAACTTCGGCACCAACATCGCCGGGGTCAACTCGCAAGTACGCCCGCTCAGCAATCGCGGCCTTGGGCCGGCCTACACGCTGGTACTGGTCAACGGCAAACGTCGGCATAACGGCGCTGCCCCCGCCAATGGCAGCATCGATACCAGTGGCGCCAACGCTGTCGACATCGACATGATCCCGATCAGTGCCGTCGACCATATCGAGGTGCTCAAGGACAGCGCTGCAGCCCAATACGGCTCGGACGCAGTAGCCGGGGTCATCAATATCATCCTCAAGAGCAGTGCTTCTGGTGGTCATGCCGAGGCCAGCTACGGTCAATTGTTCTCGGGCCAGGGTGAAACCATCAAGAGCGCTGCCGATCATGGTTTCGAGCTGGGTGACGGGGGCTTCCTGCACCTGTCTGCAGATGCCCGCAAACGCGGTACCGCTACGTGGGTCGGGAAGTCACCGGACAGCGTCCGTGCGTTTTTCGAGGATGATCGCCAAGCCGCCTGGGATCATGTGAGCACCAAGAACGGCGACCCGGATCTGAAAGCATTCAATCTGGCCTACAATGCCGAGCTGCCATTGGCCGACGACCTCAAGCTCTACTCCTATGCCACCTATGGCGAGCGCAAGACCGAAGCGAACAACCAGTTGCGCGCGGCCAACGGCGGGGCATCGATCCCGGAGCTGTTTCCGGATGGCTACTACCCCTTGAACAACCTCAAGGACACCGACTATCAGATCCTGTTCGGGGGTAAAGGCAACGCGGCCGAGTGGGACTGGGACCTGTCCACCAGCTATGGCCGGAACAAGATCGAGCATGCCAGCGACCTGACTGCCAACCCGACCTATGGCCCCCAGTCCCCGACCAAGTGGGATGACCTGGCGACCTTGCAGTTCGAACAGTGGGTCAACAACCTGGATATCACGCGCCACTTCGATGGGCTTTTCGGTGTGTCCGTCCCCACCCAAGTGTCCGTTGGACTGGAGCACCGCTGGGAGCGCTTCAGGACATTTGCCGGGAATGACCCACGCGCCTACAGCGTCGGCCCCTACACCTTCCCGGTGGGCAGTCAGCTGTATGTCGCCAATGGTGCCCAACCTTCAACGGGCGCCCAAGGCGTGCTGGCCATCCGCCCGCAAGACGAGGCCGATCTGAAACGCAACAACTTTGCAGCCTACCTGGATCTTGGCTTCGATCTCACCCAACGTTGGTACATCGGCCTCGCCGGGCGCGCCGAACATTATGATGACATCAAGGAAAACACCTACAGCTTCAAGCTGAACTCCCGCTACGCGCTTACTGACCAGGTTGCCGTCCGCGGTACCCTGGGTTCCGGCTTCCGAGCGCCCTCTCTGACCCAGCTCGGCTACACCGTAACGGACAACCGTACGGCGGCTGATGCCAATGGCAACGCAGTACCCGCCCTGCGTTACACCGCAACGCCGGACAGCCAGGTAGCTCAAGCCTTGGGCGCAGCGGATCTGAAACCAGAGAAATCGCGTAACGCAGGGCTTGGTATCACCTGGCAGCCAGCTGCGCGTACCAGCTTCACCGCCGACGCCTATGTGATCGACATCGACGACCGCATCCTGCTCAGTGAAAACCTGTATGACCGCAGCAACGGCAACGGCGCGATCGGCGACATCCTCGAATCCGTCGGCGTGGCACGCAATACCTGGGTCAGTTACTACACCAACGCCTTCGATACCCGTACGCGTGGCATCGACCTGGTAGCCGATCACAGCAGCCAGTTCGGCGCCTGGGGCGATGTGCGCTGGAGCGCGGCCTTCAACTACAACAAGACGACCGTCGAAGGCAGCCGCGGTACGCCGGCCGCACTGCAGAATGCGGGCATCAGTGTCGTTGGTCACGCCGCAGAGGGTTTGCTGGTGGCGGCCACCCCGCGCAGCAAATGGATACTGGGCGCGAACTGGACACTTGGAAACTTCGCCGCCAACCTGCAAACCACCCGCTACGGCAAGGTCGAGACCTGGCAACAGAATGCGGCCAATGACCGTTCATTTGGCGCCAAGTGGATCACCGACCTCGACCTGTCCTACGTGTTTTTCGACAGCCTGACGCTCAGCATCGGCGGCACCAACCTGTTCAACGTGCGCCCCGACAACAACGGCATTACCCAGGCTGCCTACAAGTACAACTACGGATCCCCCCCTTTCCATCCTGGCGGCGGATTCTGGTACAGCAAAATCGCCTACGACTTCTGACCACAGGCGCAGGCTGCCCAACAATTCCACGCACAGTCTTCAGCTCGGTGACGCTTGACCTAAGAACAATGGCTAGTCCTGTGCCGGCTCATAAAGGCTCACCGAGCTGGCATCCACCGCCTTTGGCAGCAGCCCCTCGCGATAGAACGCATCGGCGATACGCTGCTGCTCAGCCAGGTTGTCCAGCTTTACCGGCTGCACGTCATAACTGCGCCGCGCGTTGGCCTGCTGCACCGTGGCGCTGTCCAGGTTGCCCCACAATGGGCCGAGAATACGCGCAGCCTCCGCCGGATTGGCCTTGGTCCAGGCACCTGCCTCGCGCAGAGCCAGGTACACCTGCTGCAGCACCTCGGGATGGGTCTTGGCATAGTCGCTACCGGCCAGGTAGTACCGCTGGTAGCTGGCCAGCTCGCTGCCATCGGCCAGGATACGCGCGTTCTGCTGGCGCTGGGCACTGGCCACGTACGGGTCCCAGGTCACCCAGGCATCGACCTTGTGGTTCTCGAAGGCGGCTCGGCCGTCGGCGGGAATCAGGTAGGCCGGGGTGATGTCCTTGAAGGTCAGCCCGGCCTTGGCCAGGGCCTGGATCAGCAGGTAGTGGCTGCCTGCGGCCTTGGTCACCGCAACGCGCTTGCCCTTGAGGTCGGCCAGGGTCTTGAGCGGTGAGTCTGCCGGCACCAGGATCGCCTGGGCCGTGGGTGAAGGGGTTTCCCGGGCAAAGTAGGTAAGCTTGGCGCCGGCGGCCTGGGTGAACACCGGCACGGTATCTGCGACGTCCGCCGACAGGTCGACATTACCCAGGTTCAGTGCCTCCAGCAGCGGCAGGCCGCTGGGGAATTCGTGCCAGCTAATGCGGATGCCCTCGGCTTGCAGGCGTTGTTCGAGGGTGCCGCGGGCCTTGAGCAGGGTCAGCAGGGTCGAGGATTTCTGGTAGCCGATGCGCAGGGTCTGCTCGGCACTGGCAAAGCTCGGCAGCAAGGCGCTGGCCAGCAGCACCAGGGCCACACGGCGCAGGGGTTTGAAGGTCATGGGGCGGGTCTCCGGGTCAGGGTTGTGCGGCCAGCTTGGCGTTGGTCGGCACGGTAAAGCCGATGGCGAAGGTCGGCGCCACATCAAGGCGTTGGTTCATCAGGCCGTGGGCCTGGTAGAAGTCGGCGGTTTCCTGTTGTTCGGCCACTGTGCGTGGGTCAATCACCTGCCAGCGCAACTGGCGTCGCTCGAATTGCAGGCGCGCGGCGTCCTCGGGGAAGCCGATGATCGCGGCCAGGTTCTTGGCGTAGGTGTCCAGGTGCTGGTTGGCCCACACCTGGGCGCCGGCCAGACGGTTGAGGTAGTCCTGCAGCGCAGCGCGTCGGGCAGGTTCGTCCAGGGCCTTGTCGGTGGCGGCGAGGAAGCTGTTGCCGCTGGACAGGCCGCGGCCGTTCACCAGTACCCTGCCCTGCCCGCTCAGTTCGGCCAGCGCGGTGTAGGGCTCCCAGGTCGACCAGGCGTCCACCGAACCGTTGGCCAGGGCGATCTTGGCGTCCACCGGGCCAAGAAAGCGAAACTCCACCTCCTTTTCGCTCAAGCCGATCTGATTCAGCGCCTTGAGCGCCAGGTGATGCCCGATCGAACCGCGACCGGTGGCGATGCGCTTGCCCTTGAGGTCGGCGGCGCTGTGCAGTTGAGCGTCCGGGCGCACCAGCAGCGCGGTGCCATAGGGGTCGGATTTGTCCACCGCGATGGCCTTGACCGGCGCCCCCGAGGCCAGCACGAACAACAGCGGCGCATCGCCGATGATGCCGGCGTCGATGGCGCCGGCATTGAGCGCCTCGGCCAGCGGTGCGGCGGCGGGAAACTCAGCCCAGTGAATGTCATAGGGCAAATCGCGCAGGGCGTCGGCGGCCTCCAGTTGGGCGCGCATATTGCCTTTCTGGTCGCCGATACGCAGGGTCAGGCGCTCGCTGGCGGCAGCCTGGCTGGCCAGCAGCGCAGCGGCGGCAAGGGTCAGCAACTTCGAACGAATGGACATGGCGCTCCTCGGTGTCGTGGCGGGCGGCGTCTTGCGGCCCGGGAGCTGCGACTGTAGCGAGAAGTGCATAATTACAAAAAGTGATTTTAGGAATAACCTAATATGCAAATTTACAGAAAACCTGTGGAAGCGGCTTTAGCCGCGAACACCGGCGTAGCCGGTGCCATGCACCGCGTTGTCTGCTTCGCGGCGAAAACCGCTCCCCAAGGGTACGCGGCGCGCTGGCGAAATCAGTTCTCTGCGCGATAGCGCAGCCCAGCGGGGCTGGGTGCTCTCCTGCAAGAATATATGGCATTACATAGAACCAGGATTATGCTAATACCTTATTTTTTCCGTTCTCTTGCGTGAGCACCGAACATGAAAATCGATGACATGGACGCCTTCGTGGCGGTCATTCGTTGCCAGTCGACCAACCTCGCCGCCGAGGCCCTGCAACTCACCCAACCGGCCATCACCCGCCGGGTGCAGAACTTCGAGGAAGACCTCGGCGCGACCCTGCTCGACCGCAACACCAAGCCGCTCAAGCCAACCCCCATGGGCCTGCGGGTGTACGAGCAGTGCAAGGCGATCCTGCGCGAGATCGATTCACTGCGCGAGTTGGTGGCCAACGACGGCGCCCCCTCCGGCACCCTGCGCCTGGGCGTGCCGCAAACCCTGGGCGATGTGGTGCTGCTCGACGCCCTGGCGCAGATCCGCGAGGCCTACCCGCAACTGCGCACCCAGGTCAGCAGCGGCTGGGGCAGCAGCCTGATCGCGCGCATGGAAAACGGCGAGCTGGACGCCGCCGCCGCGCTGTTCCCGCCGGGCAAGATCTTCCCCGAGGGCATCGCCAGCCAGTCTATCGCGCGCATGCCGCTCAAGGTGGTGGCTGCCAAGGGCAGCGCCGGCAAACGCAACTACAAGTTGCGCGACTGCTACACCCGTGGCTGGGTGCTCAACCCCGATGGCTGCGGTTTCCGCGCAGGCTTGCAGCGAGCGCTGAGCGAACAGGGACTGAGCCTGTCGATCAACCTGGAGACCTTCGGCACCGAGCTGCAACTGGGGCTGGTGGCCAACGGACAAGGCCTGGGGTTGGTGCCCGAGCCCTTGCTGATGGCCAGCCGGCACCGCGATACCCTGGAGGTCCTGAATGTGAGCGACTTCAAGCCGCAGGTGGATCTGTGGCTGTTCCATCCGCGCTATCTGGGGAACTTGCAGGAGCCGGTGGAGCTGTTTGGTGAGGTGGCGGGACATCGGTTGTTAGGGTGAAAGCGTGACGCCTTGCCCCGCGATAGCGGTACAACGCTGACATCGCCATCGCGGGGAAGCCCGCCACGCCCCTCTAAATGCAAATTACGCATAATTAGTAAAAATATAAATTCCATAAACTGATAATTAGCATAGAACAAAAAAGACTTTTACAGAGCTCATTCATACGAATACGGTCTTAGTCACACACCGTCATTCAGGGATGAACCCCCATGAGTCACCCTTCCGACAGCGCCCTGGCCGAACTCACCGAGGCCCTAGCGGCCAACGCCGAGCGCTACGATCGCAGCGCGCAGTTTCCCAAAGACAACTTCGACCTGCTCCAGCGCCACGGCCTGCTGGGCCTCACCGTGCCCCGCGCCCTCGGAGGCGGCGGCGCGGACCTGGCCACCGCGCGCCGGGTGATCGGCGCGGTCGGCAAGGGTGACCCGGCCACCGCGCTGATCCTGGTGATGCAGTACCTGCAACACTTTCGCCTGCAAGACGACACCCGCTGGCCCGCCCACCTGCGCCAGCGCGTGGCCGACGACGCCGTGCGCCACGGAGCCCTGATCAATGCCCTGCGTGTCGAGCCCGAGCTGGGTACCCCGGCCCGTGGCGGGCTGCCGGCCACCGTGGCAAGGCGCACCGCCGAAGGCTGGCGCCTGAGCGGGCGCAAGATCTACTCAACCGGCAGCCATGGCCTGAGCTGGTACCTGGTGTGGGGCCGCAGCGATGACAGCGACCCGCTGGTCGGTGGTTTTCTGGTCCACCGCGATACCCCCGGCATCCGCATCATCGACGACTGGGACCACCTGGGCATGCGCGCCACGTGCAGCCACGAAGTGCGTTTCGACGACGTCCTGATCCCCCTCGACCACGCCGTCAGTGTCAGTCCCGCCAGCGCACCGCGCGCCGAACTTGATGGCGAGGGGCTGCTGTGGATGGCCGTGCTGCTGCCGGCGGTGTACGACGGCGTGGCCCGCGCCGCGCGGGACTGGCTGGCGCGCTTTCTCAACGAGCGCACGCCGTCCAACCTCGGCGCGCCACTGGCCAGCCTACCGCGCTTCCAGGACGTGCTCGGGCGCATCGACACCCTGCTGTTCGCCAATCAGAGCCTGCTCGATTCGGCCGCTGCCGGGCACATCGCCCCAAGTCATGCCGGGCAAATCAAGCACCTGGTCAGCGCCAACGCCATCCAGGCCGTCGAGCTGGCCATCGAAGCCGCCGGCAACCCAGGGCTGTCGCGGCGCAACCCACTGGAGCGGCATTACCGCGACGTGCTGTGCAGCCGCATTCACACGCCCCAGGACGATGTGGTGTTCGGCCAGGTCGGCCGCAACGCGCTGACGGAGGTCGCAGCATGAGCCGTTCGATCATCGCCAGCCAGTTGGACACCCAGGCCAACCAAGTCTTGCGCGAGCGACTGGTGGACCATGAGGTAATCGATATCCCCTTCGGCCAGTTACACGTCGATGTACCCGCCGATGTTTTCATTCTGCGCCCGGTGAACATCCGCGGACAGCGGGTCGACACCCCGCCGCCGGGCTGGCCGTGGAACCTGAAGTGGGTACAACTGGTGTCCTCAGGCATCGACTTCTACCCCGACTGGGTGTTCCAGGGCCCGCCGGTCACCAGCGGCAAGGGCGCCAACGCCGAGCACGTGGCCGAGTTCGCCCTGGCCCTGGTGTTCGCCGCCGCCAAGCAACTGCCGGAGCTGTGGGTCAAGGACGCCGACTGGCGCCTGACCCCACTGGCCCCGGTACGTGGCCGCACCCTGGGCATTCTCGGCTTTGGCAGCATCGGCCAGAGCCTGGCGCGCAAGGCGCAGGCCCTCGGCCTGCGAGTGCTGGCCCTGAGCCGCCCCGGCCACCCCATCGCCGAGATTCCCGGCGTGGAGCGTGCCGCCGATCTGCGTGAGCTGTTCGCTGGCAGCGACCACCTGGTGCTGGCCGCCCCGCTGACCCCCGCCACCCGCGGGCTGATCGACCGCCAGGTGCTGGCCCATGCCCGCCCCGGGTTGCACCTGATCAACATCGCCCGGGGCGGCTTGCTCGATCAGGAGGCGCTGCTCGACGCGCTGGACAGCGGCCTGATCGCCCGCGCCAGTCTCGATGTCACCGAGCCCGAGCCGCTGCCGGCGGGCCATGCGCTGTACCACCACCCACGGGTGTTCCTGTCACCCCACACCTCGGCTATTTCCGAGGACGGTTACCCGGCCTTCCTCGACGCCTTCATCGCCAACTTCCACCGCTACCGCGAGCAGGCGCCCCTGGCCAACCTGGTCGATACCGCGCGCGGCTACTGACCACCGGAGAACACACCATGACTTCACTGTCTGCCGTCACCAGCAATACCGCCCAGAGCGTTCGCCAACGGGTCAGCGCCGAGGAATGGGAAGTACGCGTCAAGCTGGCCGCCGCCTACCGCCTGGCCGCGCTGTTTCGCTGGACTGACCATATCTACACGCACTTCTCGGCCCGCGTACCGGGGCCGGAGGAGCATTTTCTGATCAACGCCTTCGGCTTGCTGTTCGATGAAATCACCGCCTCCAACCTGGTCAAGGTGGATGTCGACGGCACGATCATCGACGACCCGCTGGGGCTGGGCATCAACCAGGCCGGCTACGTGATCCACAGCGCCATCCACCGTGCCCGCCCCGACCTCAAGGCGGTACTGCACACCCACACCCGCGACGGCGCGGCGGTGTCGGCCCAGCGCGATGGCCTGCTGCCGATCTCCCAGCACGCCCTGGCCTACTACAGCCGCGTGGTGTACCACGACTACGAAGGCGTGGCGCTGGACCTGGACGAGCAAGAGCGGTTGGTGGCCAACCTGGGCGCGAGCAACATCCTGATTCTGCGCAACCACGGGCTGCTCACGGGCGGTGTCAGCGTGGAGCATGCCTTCCGCGAGCTGCACGGGCTGGAGCGGGCGTGCAATATCCAGGTGGCGGCCCAGGCTGGGGGCAATGATCAGCTGCTGCATGCGGCGCCGGCGGCGATTGCCAAAGTGCATGAGCAGTCCAAGCGGTTTTCCGACGGCCAGGGTGAGGGGATCCAGCGGCATTGGGATGCGCTGATTCGCCAGCTGGATCGGGAGGGGCGGGACTATCAGGACTGACTGAAGGCATCTGCTGCCAGTACCGGCCCTTTCGCGGGCAAGCCCGCGAAAGGGCCGGTACTGGCGAACTCCATCTTGATCAAGGATCACCCCATGCCCTCACTGCACCGCCTTTTCGCCATCAGTTCCCTGGCCCTGGTCTTGTCCGGCTGCTCCCCCGCCGACAACACCGCCGCCAGCAAGACCCTCAACATCGCCTTCTGGGGCGACAACACCACCCTGGTCAGCGTCGACCCGTTCCAGGTCTACTGGCTGGAACACCGCGTGCTGCTGCGCAACGTCGCCGAGTCGCTCACCGACCAGGACCCGGACACCGGACGCATCATCCCGTGGCTGGCCAAAAACTGGGAGATCGGCAGCGATGCACTGAGCTACACCTTCCACCTGCGCCAGGACGTCACGTTCAGCAACGGCGAGCGCTTCGACGCACACGCCGTGAAGACAGCCTTCGACAGCAACAAGGCCTTCGCCACGCAACTCCCCGCCACCTTCGGCGCCACCTACCTGGCCGGTTACGATCACGCCGAAGTGATTGACGACTTCACCGTGCGCCTGGTGCTGTCCAAGCCCAATGCAGGCTTCCTGCAAGCCACCTCGACCACCAACCTGGCGATCCTCGCCCCGGCCTCGTACAAGCTGACCGCCCAGGAACGCTCGCTGGGCAAGATCATCGGCACCGGCCCGTTCGTGCTCGAACACTACACGCCGGAAGTCGGCGCCAAGCTGGTCAAACGCGCGGACTACGCCTGGGCTTCGGCCAACGTGCGCAACCAGGGCGCTGCCCACCTGGACACCGTCGAGGTCAGCTACATTCCCGAAGAAAGCGTGCGCAACGGCCTGTTCCTGCAAGGCAAAGCCGACATCCTGTGGCCGCGCACCCCGTTCTCGGAGGTCGACCTCAAGCTGTTCCAGTCCAAGGGCGCGACCATCCAGAGCCGGTCGCTGCCGGGGCCTGCGCTCAACCTCTACCCCAATACCCGCAACAACCGCCTGCTGGGCGACCGCCAGGTGCGTCTTGCCCTGCAGAAAGCCATCGACCGCACCAGCTACGCGCACACCGTGTACAACGCCGAGTTCCCGGTGGTCAGCGGGGTGTACGACGTGACCACGCCGTACTTCAAGGCCCAGGCCGACAAGCTGGCCTACGACCCCAAGGGCGCCGAGCAACTGCTCGAAGCCGCCGGCTGGCACAAGGGCGAGGACGGCTACCGGCAGAAGAACGGCCAGCGCCTGACCCTGCGCTACAACCTCACCCCCGCCGAAAGCGCAGGCGATGTGCTGGTGCAGGACCAACTGCGCAAAGTAGGCATCGACCTCAAGCTCAATGTGCTGACCCGCGCCGAGTGGGTGGCCGGCAACACTTCCGGCAACTACGACCTGACGTCCACCTACATGACCCGCGCCGACCCGATCATCCTGCAGACCATCCTCGACCCGCGCGCCGCCAACAGCGCAACGCTGGCCACCAACAGCTACGAGCCGCACACCCTGCCCAAGGTCCAGGCGCTGTTCGACAGCGGCATCACCGCCACCGCCGACCCGCAGCGTGCCGCCGCCTACGGCCAGTTGCAGGACCTGCTGGTGGACGAGGCGGCAGCCTTCCCGCTGTACGAACGGGTCTGGCAGGCGGCCACCGCACCACGGGTCAAGGACTTCCGCTGGACCGCCGAAGGCTTCGCCTTCCTCAGTGACATCCAGGTCGGCCAGCCATGAAGCGCTACCTGATCGGCCGCATCGGCCAGGCGCTGCTGGTGCTGTGGGGTGCCTACACCATCAGCTATTTCATCCTCTACCTGCTGCCGGGCGACACCCTGGCAATCATGCTCAGCGCCTCCGGCATGGAAGCCGACGGCCTGTCGCCCGAAGACCTGGCCAAGGCCCGCGCCTACTACGGGTTGGACAAGGGTCTGTTCGAGCAGTATTTCGACCTGCTCTGGCGCGCCGTGCACGGCGACCTGGGCCAGTCACTTTCGCTGGGCCGGCCGGTCACCGCGCTGCTGGCCGAGCGCCTGCCGCAGACCCTGTCGCTGGCCGGCCTGGCGATCGTGCTGTCGTTGCTGGGTGGCGTGGGCCTTGCCTACCTGACCGCCTACCTGCAATGGCGCCCGCTCAAGACCGCGCTGACCCGCCTGCCGTCGCTGGGCTTTTCGGTGCCGGTGTTCTGGATGGGGCTGCTGCTGATCCAGGTGTTCGCCTTTGGTCTGGGCTGGTTCCCGGCCACCGGCAGCCAGGGCTTTGCCAGCCTGGTGCTGCCAGCCGTGACACTGGCCATTCCCAGCGCTGCGGTGTACGCCCAGGTGCTGCAACGAGGCTTCCAAGGCGTGTGGCAGGAGCCGTACATCGCCACCGCCTTCGCCAAGGGCCTGAGCCGGGCGCAGGTGCAGGCCCGGCATGGTTTGCGCAACGCGGCGCTGCCTCTGCTCACGCTGGTTGGCCTGCAGGTGGGCAACACGGTGTCCGGTGCGGTGCTGGTGGAGACCATCTTCTCGCGCAACGGCGTCGGCCGCCTGGCCCAGGAAGCCGTGCTACGCCAGGACATTCCGGTGGTGCTGGCCATCGTCGCGGTGTCAGCGGCGGCCTTCGTGGTGGTGAACCTGATTGTCGATCTGCTGTACCCGTACCTCGACCCACGCATCACCCATACCGCCAAGGTGAGCTGATATGACTTCCGATACTCGCCTCTATCATCCAGTCCCCTCAACGGCTGCACAGCAATGGCAACGCCGCACGCGCTGGCAACGCCTGCACGAGGCCTTGGCCCCGCTGCTGCGCCGCCCCGGTTTCAGCCTGGCCTTGCTGGTAGTGCTGTTCGCTCTGCTGAGCGCGCTGGCTCCTCAACTGCTGACCAGCTTCGACCCCTACGCCACCTCCCCCGCCGACAAACTCAGCGCGCCGAACCTTGTGCACTGGTTCGGCACCGACGAGCTGGGCCGCGACCTGTACACCCGGGTGGTCTACGGCGCGCGCTTGAGCGTGCAGGCCGCGCTGCTGGCGGTGGTCATCGCCCTGGCCGGCGGCCTGGGCCTGGGCGTGCTGGCCGGCTTTGCCGGCGGGCGCGTGGACGCCGCGTTGATGCGCCTGATCGACGTGCTGCTGGCCCTGCCCGGTCTGTTGCTGGCCCTGGCGATCGTCACCGCCATCGGCTTTGGCACGGTGCCGGTAGCGATTGCCGTGGGCGTCGGCATCATCCCCGGCTTTGCCCGCACCACCCGCGCCGAGGTGCTGCGCATCAAGACCCTGCCCTATGTCGAGGCCGCGCGTTTGGGCGGCGCCAGCTGGGCGCGCACGCTCCTGCGCCATGTGCTGCCCAATGCCTGGGGGCCAGTGGCGGTGCTCGCCACCCTGGACTTCGGCGCGGCCATCCTCGCCACCGCGGGCCTGAGCTTTCTCGGCTTTGGCGCTGCGCCACCGGCGGCCGAATGGGGCACACTGATCGCCAATGGCCGCCACTTCCTCATCACCGCCCCGTGGGTGTCCCTGTTGCCGGGATTATTCGTGGTGGCCGTGGTGTTCAGCCTCAACCACCTGGCGCGCAGCGTCGAGGAGCATGCCCGATGAGCCAGCCTGCGTTGATCGAGGTCCGCGACCTCAGTGTCAGCTACCACTTCGCCGGGCAGCGTACCGAAGCCGTACGCCAACTGTCGTTCAGCCTGAACCAGGGCGAAACCCTGGCCATCGTCGGCGAGTCAGGCTCGGGCAAGTCGACCCTGGCCAACGCCCTGCTGGGCCTGCTGCCGGGCAACGCACGGATCGACCAGGGCCAGTTGCTGGTCGCCGGGGTCGATGTGGCCACGGCCAGCGAGCCGGCCCGCCGCCAGTTGCGCGGGCGTACCGTCGGCCTGGTACCGCAGGACCCGATGGTCAGCCTCAACCCCACCCTGCGCATTGGCCGGCAGATCGCCGAAGCCCTGCTGCTGGCCCGCGGCCGGCGTTATCCGGGGCTGGACACCGATGTGCTGGAGCTGCTGACCCAAGTGGGCCTGGACGACCCGGCCCTGCGCGCCCGCCAATACCCCCACGAGCTGTCCGGCGGCATGCGCCAGCGGGTGCTGATCGCCATCGCCCTGGCCGGCGATCCGCGCCTGATCATCGCAGACGAGCCCACCAGCGCGCTGGATGTGACCGTGCAACGGCGCATTCTCGACCACCTGCAACGGCTGGTGGCCGAGCGCGGCATCTCGCTGCTGATCATCACCCACGACCTGGGGATGGCCTGCGACCGCGCCGACCGCCTGCTGGTGATGAAGCACGGCGAGTTGGTGGAGCACGCCTCGCCGCGTCAGGTGCTGTGGGGCACGCCACAGCCCTACACCCGCGACCTGCTCGCCGCTGCGCCCGCCTTCGTGCCGCGCCAGCGGCCGAACACAGCCCTGGGAGAAACGCCGCTGCTGCGTCTGAGCAACGTCGGCAAGCGCTTTGCGCTGCCGGGCAAGGACGCCAACTTCACTGCCCTGCACGACCTGAGCCTGGAGGTCAAAGCAGGCCAAACCCTGGCCATCGTCGGTGAATCGGGCTCGGGCAAGAGCACCGCGCTGCGCATCGCCCTGGGGCTGGAGACGCCCAGCCAGGGCCGTGTTGAGTTTGCAGGCCAGGACGTTACCCACTACAGCTGGCGCCAGTTCAGGCCACTGCGCCGGCGTATCCAGCTGGTGCAGCAAAACCCCTTCGCCGCGCTCGATCCGCGCTTCACGGTGTTCGACAGCATCGTCGAGCCGCTGGTGGCGTTTGGTGTGCTCAAGGGCCAGGCTCTGGAGCGCAAGGCGCGTGAATTGATCGCCCGGGTGCAGTTGCCAGTGCACTTTCTCGACCGCCTGCCGCGGGAGTTGTCCGGTGGCCAACGCCAACGGGTGGCGATCGCCCGGGCCCTGGCGCTGGAGCCGCACGTGTTGCTGCTGGACGAGCCGGTGAGCGCGCTGGATGTGTCGGTGCAGGCGCAGATCCTCGCGCTGCTCGATGAGTTGCAGCGCGAGCTGGGGATCGCCTATGTGCTGGTGTCCCATGATCTGGCGGTGGTGGCCAGCATGGCCGATCAGGTGCTGGTGCTGCGGCGCGGGCAGGTGGTGGAGCAAGGGCCGGCGCTGGAGGTGTTCAGCCGGCCGGCCAGTGCCTATACCCGGGAGTTGATTGCGGCGATCCCGGGGCATTCGCGCAGTGTGTTGCCGGTGGCGGTGTAAAGGCGGATCCCCTGATTTGCCTTGACGGCCCTGTCGCAAGCTCCCACAAGGTTCACACCGGACACTATGGGAGCTGGCGAAGCCTGCGACAGGATCAGGCAGAAACAAAAAACAATGCATATTATTTAATTTCTCAAATAATACTTATGCATAATTAGCTTAGAACCACAAAGCCTTTCACAACCCCCTCCCCTCCACGCTAACGTCCCCTTTACCAGTCCGACCCCACACCCGGCGGAGGCCTCCATCACCTGATTGCAGAAGGACTCCCCATGAGCAAGCGACAAATCAAACTCGGCGCGATGATCCACGGTGTCGGCCACGGCTGGGGCGAATGGCGACACCCCGAGGCGCTGGCCGATGCCAGTGTCAACTTCGGCTTCTACAAGCAGCAGGCGCAGCTGGCCGAGGCCGCCAAATTCGACTTCGCCTTCATCGCCGACAGCCTGCACATCCACGCCCGCTCCAGCCCCCACTACCTCAACCGCTTCGAGCCGTTGACCATTCTTTCGGCCCTGGCCGCAGTCACCTCGCACATCGGTCTGGTGGCCACGGTCACGGTCAGCTACACCGAGCCGTTCCAGGTCGCACGCCAGTTCGCCTCGCTGGACCTGATCAGCGGCGGGCGCGCCGGCTGGAACGTTGTCACCTCGTGGTTATCAGGCACTGCCGACAACTTCGGTAAGGCCGAGCACCCGCCGCATGCCGTGCGCTACCGCATCGCCCGCGAGCACGTCGAGGTGGTCAAGGGCCTGTGGGATTCGTGGGAGGACGATGCCTTCACCCGCAACAAACACACCGGCGAGTTTTTCGCCCCGGACAAACTGCACACCCTCGGCCACCAGGGCGAGTTCTTCAAGGTCAAAGGCCCGCTGAACATCCAGCGCTCGCCCCAGGGCCAGCCGCTGATCTTCCAGGCCGGAGTGTCCGAGGACGGACGTAACTTCGCCGCCCAGAACGCCGATGCGATCTTCGTCAGCCCCGAGTCGTTCAGTGACGCCCGCGCCTACTACCAGGACCTCAAGCAGCGCGCTGCCAAGCATGGCCGCGACCCTGAGCAGCTGTTTATCCTGCCGGGCATCCGCCCCATCGTCGGGCGTGACGAGGAGGAAGTGCAACACCGCTACCAGCAGGCCGTGGAGCTGGTGAGCATCGAGGATGCCATCGTCGCCCTGGGCCGCCCGTTCAACGACTACGACTTCAGCCAGCACGCGCTGGACGCGCCCTTCCCCGACCTGGGCACTCTGGGCGACAACAGCCACAAAGGCACCGCCGACCAGCTCAAGCAGTTGGCCCGGGACGAGCAACTGACCCTGCGCGAACTGGCCCTGCGCTTCTCGCGCCCGCGCCGCGACTTCGTCGGTACCCCCGAGCAAGTGGCCAACGCCCTGCAGGACTGGTTCGAGCACGGCGCCGCCGACGGTTTCATCATCAACCAGCTGCTGCCCGATGGCCTGCAGTACTTCACCGAGCTGGTGGTACCGCTGTTGCAGGCGCGCGGGCTGGTACGCGGCGAGTACGCAGGCGACACCCTGCGCGCCAACTTCGGGCTGGATGTGCCGGCCAACCGCAATACCTTGCGCCGCGAACAAAGCGCAGTGGCTTGAGACCGCCAGGGCTGCTTTGCGGCCCCAGCCCGCCCATACCCCCAGAAAAGGAATTTTGCTCCATGACTCTCGAATTCGTCGGCCTCATCGGCCCCCAGGAAGGCAGCGAATCCCAGGCCCCGCGCGGCCCGCTGGTAGACCTGGAATTCATCAAGGCGTTCTCCCAGGCCCAGGAATACGGCGGTTTCGACAAGGCGCTGCTGGCAGTCAACACCAGCGCGCCGGACTCGATGATCCTGGCCAGCTACGTGGCCGCGCTGACCGAGCGCATCGGCCTGCTGGTGGCCCACCGCCCAGGCTTCCAGGCACCGACCTTCGCCGCCCGCCAGTTCGCCACCCTCGACCAGCTCAGCCGTGGCCGCGCCTCGATCAACGTCATCACCGGCGGCGACAGCGGCGACCTGCAGCGCGATGGCGACTTTCTCGACAAGGACGCCCGTTACGCACGCACCGACGAGTACCTGGAGGTGCTGCGCAACACCTGGACCCGCACCGAGCCCTTCGACCACCAGGGTGAACATTACCGGGTGGAAGACAACCTGACCCTGGTCAAACCGGTGGGCAAGCTGCCGATCTACTTCTCCGGCGCCTCCGACGCCGCCGTGGAGGTCGCCGCCAAGCACGCCGACGTGTACATGATGTGGGGCGAGCCGCTGGAGCAGGTGCGCGAGCGGATTGCCAAGGTCCGCAAGGCCGCCGCCCGCTACGGGCGCGAGAAGCACATCCGCTTCAGCCTGTCGCTGCGCCCGATCCTCGGCGCCACCGAGGACGAAGCCTGGGCCCGCGCCGAGCGCATTCTGGCCGACGCCAAGCAGCGTATCGGCATCCGCCAGGGCAACCGCCGCGAGAAGAACTTCGGCAAGAGCAACGTGGGTTCCGAACGGCTGGTGCAGCTGGCCGGCAAGGTGCACGACACCCGGCTGTGGACCGAGATCGCCGCGCTCGGCGGCGGTGCGGGCAACTCCACCTCGCTGGTGGGCACGCCGGACCAGGTGGCCGAGGCTGCGCACGCGTATTACGAGCTGGGGGTGAGTACCTTCTTGTTCCGGGGGTTCGATCAGTTGCGCGATGCGGTGGAGTATGGGCAGGCGTTGATTCCGCGGATCAAGGCGCTGGTTGCGCTGCGGGAAGGTGAGCGTAGCGCGCGTACGGCTTAGATCTTCATAACGGCAACGGCCCCTTCGCGGGGCAAACCCGCTTCCACGAAAGCACGACCGCTGTGCATCGTGGGAGCGGGTTTGCCCCGCGAAGGGGCCTTTTCATGTTGCCGCCAAATGAATGAACAACACACCACAAAATACAAATAACGCATTTAGCAAAACAAACATAATGATTGAATTACATAATTAACTTAGAACAAAAAAGCCTTTCACAACCCACGTAAAGATCATTAAGTTCTGTAAACCGACCCCGACCTGGCGGAGGCAAATGGATTCGTGCCAACCGTCGTCGGGCCTCGCCATGCGTCCGCCTGCCCTGTTGCGCACATCCGAACCCAACTTCTCGGAGACCGCGACATGGGATTGTCCCGTAGAGATCTGATCGCCCGCCTCGCCGCCATCGGCGGCTATTCGGCGGCACTGGGCGCGCTGGGGCAGAACGCCCTGGCCGCCACCTTCGAACCCCTGCAACTGGCCGCCAACGGTGGCAACGGCAAGCGCGTGCTGATTGTCGGCGCCGGTATTTCCGGACTGGTGTCGGCCTACGAGCTGCGCAAGGCAGGCTTCAATGTGACCGTGCTGGAGGCCCGCGAGCGGGTCGGCGGCCGGGTCTGGACCCTGCGCCAGGGCGACCGTATCGAACACAACGACGGCACCACGCAGCGCGTGGAGTTCGACCAGGGCCAGTTCTTCAACGCCGGCGCCGCGCGCCTGCCCAGCCATCACCTGACCATCCTGGGTTACTGCCGCGAACTGGGCGTAGAGTTGCAGGTGCTGGTCAACAGCAGCCGCAACGCCCTGGCCCAACCCGACCTTGCCCGTCCACCGCTGCTGCTGCGCCAGGCGGTCAACGACACCCGTGGGCATTTCAGCGAACTGCTGGCGCGCAGCGTCAGCCGCAACAGCCTGGATGCCGAACTCAGCAGTGGCCAGCGCAAGGCGCTGCTGGACTTCCTCAAGGTCTACGGTGACCTCGACAGCCAACAGCAGTACCGCGGCTCGGTGCGCGCCGGCTACACCCGCTTCGCTGGCGCCGGCGACCAGACGCCGATCCAGCGCCAACCCGTGCCGCTCGATCAGTTGCTGGACAGCAACCTGCTACTGCCGCTGGTGTTCGACGAGATCCCCGAGTTTTCCTCGACCATGTTCCAGCCAGTGGGCGGCATGGACCAGATCCCCAAGGCCTTCTACCGCCAGGTCCAGGACAGCGTACGCCTGGGCGCCGAGGTGCTCGGGGTCGAAACCGGCGACACCGGCGCCAAGGTAGTGTGGCGTGATCGCAAGAGCGGCCAGCAGCACGTCGAACAGGCCGACTACGCCATCGTCACCCTGCCCTTGCCGCTGCTGGCCAAGTTGCCGAATAACTTCGACGCGCCGTTCAAGCAAGCCATCGCCAGCGCCGAAGGCGACAAGGCCAACAAGGTGGCCTGGCAGTCGCCGCGGTTCTGGGAAACGGATTTTCAGATCTACGGCGGCCTCAGCTACATCAACCACGAGGCGCGCACCCTGTGGTACCCCAGTGATCGTCTCAACAGCGCCCAAGGCGTGCTGGTGGCCACCTACAACACCGGTGGCGTGGCCCAGCAGTTCGCCGCCAAGCCATTGGCCGCGCAGATTGCCTCGTCGCGCCAGGCGGTGGAATCGCTGCACCCCGGTCACAGCCAGAAACTCGGCCGGCCGGTGGTGGTGAACTGGTCGAAGATCCCCTTCAGCGAGGCGCCGTGGATCGTCCACGACGAAGTCGCCCAGCCCGGCTACGACCGGCTCAACCAGCCCCAGGGCCGCACCTGGCTGGCCAGTGACGCCCTGGCCCATGGCGGGGTGGGCATCTGGCAGAACAGCGCCGCCGAATCCGCCCGCCGCGTGGTCAGCCTGATCGCCCGACACGCCAGCCAGACCACCCGCGGCGCTGCCGCCTGACCCTGCAGGAATTCTACCCATGCCTCGTCTTCTTCTACTTGCCGGAGTGCTCATGTCCCTGACCCTCAACGCCCACGCCGACGGCATCAAGCGCGTCGCGCCACCTGGCTCGAACTTCCCCATCTCGCAACTGGTCACGGTGCCGGCCGGCAGTCAGCTGACCTTCATCAGCGGCACCCTGCCGGATGTAGCAGACCCCAAGGCGCCCAAGGGCAGCGTCGCGGCCCTGGGTAATACCGAAACACAGGCCCGGTCGGTGCTGAAGAAACTGCGCGCAGCCTTGCAGAGCCAAGGCCTGGACCTGGGCGACATCGTCCAGTTGCGGGTGTTCCTGGTGGGCGATCCGGCCAATGGCGGCAACCTCGATTTCGCCGGACTGCAAGCGGCCTACACCGAGTTCTTCGCCACCGCCGATCAACCCCGCACCCCGACCCGCACCGCCTTGCAGGTGGTGGCCCTGCCGTTGCCGGGCGCGCTGGTGGAAATCGACGCTATCGCGGCCAAGGCGCCCTGAGCGCGCCACCCCGCCCAACAAGGAACTGCGTGCATGAAGCAAGTCTTTACCTCTGCCTCGTTACTCCCCATGGCCCTCGCCGCGGGGCTGCAAACTACCCCGACACTGGCCGATGAACCCAGTGCCCAGGCCCTGGGCACGGTGATCGTCACCGGCAACCGTGGCGCCGAGAAGCGCACCGTCACCACAAGCCCCGTGCCGATCGACGTGATCAGCGCCAAGCAATTGCAGGAGACCGGCAAGCCCGGCCTGATGGAAGCCCTGAGCGCCAGCGTGCCCTCGCTCACCCTGCCGGAAAAGACCGGCTGGGACGCCAGCGGCATGGCCCGCGCGCCAAACCTGCGCGGGCTCAATGCCGCCCAGGTGCTGGTGCTGGTCAACGGCAAGCGCCGCCACACCAGCGCCACCCTGAACATCAGCGGCATCAACGCCGGTGCTGCGCCCAGCGACCTGGACCTGATCCCCATCAGCGCCATCGACCATGTGGAGGTGCTGCGCGACGGCGCCGCCGCGCAGTATGGCTCGGACGCCATCGCCGGGGTGATCAACGTGATCCTCAAGGCCGATACCAGCGGTACCGCTGTGACGACTGCCGGCCAGGGCTACGACGGCAAGAAGCAGACCGTGCAGCAAAGCCTGAACAAGGGTTTCGAGATCGGCCGTGACGGCATCCTGCAGCTGGCGATGGATGCGCGCAGCCAGAACGACGACAACAAGGCCAGTGCCAACGGCTACAGCCAGGCCGAAGCGCTGGACCGCGCCGGCAAGGTCACCTACGGCGGCTACGGCACGCCGAAGATCAACCTGCTGACCCTGGGCTACAACGCCGAACTGCCCCTGCAAGACGACCTGACCCTGTATTCGTTCAGCACCTGGTCGTACCGCAAGGCCGAGCAGGGCCAGAATTTCCGTCTGCCGACCATCGCCAACACCATCACCACCGGGCCCAATGGGCGCCCGTCCGGCTACACGCCCACCTGGTACATCGAAGAGCACGACTACCAGGCAGCGTTCGGTGCCAAGGGCCTGGCCGGCGAATGGGACTGGGACCTGTCGAGCACCTACGGGCGCAACGAAGCCGCCCAAGGCACCTGGAATAACCAAAACCCTTCGCTGGGCGAGGCGACGCCCAACCACTTCGAGTCCGGCACCTGGGTCAGCTCGCAACTGACCAGCAACCTCGACCTGCACCGCAGCTTCGAGGTGGGGCTGAGCAAGCCGCTGGACTTCTCGTGGGGCCTTGAACAGCGCCGCGACACGTATCAGGTGCAAGCCGGCGACTGGGCCAGTTGGGCCGACGGCGGTTACTGCCCCACCCCAGGCAACTGCGCCGCCTCCGGCGCCCAGGTGACCAACGGCATCTCACCGGCCGAGGCTACCAGCGCGAGCCGCAACAGCTACGCCGGCTTCCTGGATGTGGGCTTCAACCCGTTGCCGCAGTGGTACTGGGGCGCAGCGGTGCGCTACGAGCACTACGACCGTGGCATCGGCGCCACCCGCAGCGGCAAGCTCACCACCCGCTACGAGTTCACCCCGGAACTGGCACTGCGGGCTACGGTGAGCAACGGCTTCCGTGCACCATCACTGGCCAACAGCCTGTTCAGCGCGCGCTCCACCACCTATGGTGTGGTCAATGGCGTGTATCAGTCGATCAACTACGGCGTACTGCCGGTGGACTCGGCGGCGGCCAAGGCGTTAGGAGCCGAAGCGCTCAAACCTGAAAAATCCACCAACTACAGCCTCGGCCTGACCTGGCAACCCAGCGACCGCCTGGCCTTCACCGCCGATGCCTACCTGGTCAACGTGCGCGACCGCATCACCCTCACCGGCACCCTGCTCGGCCCGGAAGTCACTCAGGCATTGCTGGACAACGGCATCGACTCGACCTCCGGCGGGCAGTACTTCACCAACGGCGCCGACACCCGCACCAAGGGCCTGGACCTGGTGGGCAGCTACGACCAGGATCTAGGCAGCGCCGGCACCGTGAAGTGGACCGCAGCGTTCAACTGGAACGACACCGAGATCCTCGATTACCAGCAAAGCGTGAACATTCTCGGCGCCCCCTACACGCTGATGGACCGCCAGGCCCGCAACCTGCTCACCGAGGTGCAGCCGCACACCAAGCTGATCCTGGGCGGCAACTGGCGGCTGGACCGCTACCGGGTCAACCTGGGGCTGACGCGCTATGGCTCGTGGCGCGAGGTCAACGCCGCCAATGATCGCTCGCTGGACCGCGAGTACAAAGCGCGCTGGATCACCGACCTGGACGTGGGCTACCAGCTGACCAAGGACCTGGAGCTGGCGGTGGGCGCACGTAACCTGTTCGATGTGTACCCCGAGCGCCAGGCACCGAGCAGCAAGACCATGGTCAAGGGGTATGGGGTGTACTCGCCGTATGGGTTTACCGGGGGGTATTACTTTGGGCGGGTGACATACAACTTCTGAAAAGGGGGGCTGCGTTGCAGCCCCGGCGATCTACCGGCTAAAACGCGGAATCGACAGCCCCAGGCTCTCGCGCAAGGTGCTGCCTTCATACGCCGTGCGATACACCCCACGCTCCTGCAACAGCGGCACCACCTCCTCGGTAAAGCGACGGAACTGCCCCGGATGCCCTATATAAATGTTGAACCCATCCAAAGCCCGCGCCTCGAACCATTCGGCCATCTTCGCCGCTACCGTCTGCGCGGAACCTACGAACGCGCCGGGACGCAACTGGCGACCGAACTCCACCGCCTGGCGCAGGCTAAAGCCTTTGTCCCGCGCCTGGTCGGCGATGCGCTTGGCATTGGTGAAGAAGCTGCTGCGGGCATACTCCAGGCTCTCTTGCGGGAATGGGGCGTCAAGCTCGTACTGGCTGAAGTCGTGCCAGCCGAAATTGCGCCCGAACTCCTTGAGCGCCAGCTCGAAGCTGTGATCGGCCTGGTGATAGTGCCGTTCGATCTCACGGGCGTGCTCGTCAGTATCCCCCACGTAGATCTCCGCGCCCGGCAGCACAAGCAACTGCTCCGGATCACGCCCCAGGCGTGCCGCGCGGCCCTTGACGTCACGGTAGAACGCCTGGCCCTGCTCGATGCTGGCGGCATGCGTGAACACCACATCGGCGGTGGCCGCACCCAGGTCGCGACCCTGCTCGGAGTCGCCGGCCTGGAAGATCACAGGCTGGCCCTGGGGCGAGCGCTGGATGTTCAGCGGCCCCACCACCGAAAAGTGCTCGCCCTTGTGGTTCAGCCCGTGCAGCTTGGCGGGGTCGAGAAAGCGGCCGCTAGCGCGGTCACGGGGGAAGGCGTCGTCCTCGTAGGAGTGCCATAGCCCCTGTACCACTTGCACATGCTCCTGAGCCCGGGCGTAGCGGGTGTCGTAGTCGTAGTGTTCGTCCAGCCCGTAGTTGCCGGCGGTGCCGGCATCACCACTGGTGACCACGTTCCAGCCGGCGCGGCCCTTGCTGATCAGGTCCAGCGAAGCGAGCCGGCGGGCGACGTTGTACGGGGCGTTGTAGGAGGTGGTGAGGGTGCCGACCAGGCCGATATGGCGGGTGCTCACGGCCAGGGCCGACAGCAGGGTCAGCGGCTCCAGGCGGTTGAGGTAGTGCGAGGGGGAGCCAGGGGTGATGAACTGGCTGTCGACGATGAACATCAGGTCGAACAGCGCAGCCTCGGCCTGGCGGGCGATGTCGATGTACCAGTCGATGTTGACGCTGGCGTCCGCCGGCAGTTCGGGGTCCAGCCACAGGTTGTGCCGGCCGGGGCCGCCGCAGCCCATGGTCAGGGCGCCGAGTTTGATTTTGCGTTGGGTCATGGGGGGAGTCCTTTGCAATCAAGGGGAGGCCTTCGCGGGCAAGCCCGCTCCCACAGGGATCTGCGCTTGCCTATGGGAGCGGGCTTGCCCGCGAAGAAGCCAGCGCAGAGCTTCAGTGCTGGCTGACAGCCGGCTGCTCGATAGCCGCACCAAACGAGGTATCGAACAAGCTGCTGGCCGGATACGTCTGGATCAGCCCGAGCCCGGCGAAGAAGTCCACGGTTTTCTGCGCGTCGACGATCACCTGCGGGTTCAGCGGCGCAAGGTCAGTGCGCGCACGGGCGAACCAGGCGCGGGCGATGTCGCGGTCAGCGCGGGTGCGCTTGGCCCAGGCGTCGGCGTAGGCCTCGGTGTGGGCCGGGTCGCTCAGGGTCCAGTCGCGGGCTTTTTTCAGCCGTTGCAGAAAGTCGGCGATCTGCGTGCGCTTGGCGTCCACCGCTTTGGCGTTGGCCACCACGAAACTCTGCGCCGGTATTACGCCTTCGGCAGTGGCCAGTACGCGGGCGCCCTGGCGTTCTTGCTGGGTAACGTAGGGCTCCCAGGTGGCGATCACGTCCACCGAGCCGCCATCCAGGGCGTGGGAAGCGTCCAGCGCGCTGAGGTAACGCAGCTCCAATGCATCACGCGGTACGCCGGCCTTGTCCAAGGCGCTGAACAAAAGTTGCTGGCTCCACGAACCCTTCCAGATCGCCGCGCGCTTGCCACGCAGGTCTTGCAGGCTGTGTATCGACGAATCCTTGCGCGCCAGAATCGCCACCCCTTCGAGGTTCTGGCGGCTGACCGCGATCACCTTGATCGGCGCGCCCAAGGCGCCCAAAAACAAGGGCGGTGCATCGCCCAGAAGGCCAATGTCAAGGCTGCCGACGTTGAGCGCCTCGGCCACGGGGGAGCCTGCGGTGAACTGCTTCCACTCCAGCTCATAAGGCAGGTTGTCGAGTACCCCGGCCGCTTCCATCACCGCGCGGGCGTTGTAACTCTGGTCGCCTACGACCAAGGTCTGGGCGGCGGCGGCAAGGCTGAAGGTGGTGGCCAGCACAGTGACGGCCAGTTGCTTGAAGTAACGCACGGGGGTCTCCAGATGCCCGCTTGGGGCACGTCAGGGCCGATCCGCAGGTGCGGTCTCGTGGCAACGGTTTTATATCTTTTAAGTCTTACTCGATCGATTTTTATAATCTATAGATCAATCAAGCCGCTGTGAAATGCGCTTTGGGCATAACCTCATGCCTTCGGCGTAATGCGATTTGAAAGCAGAAACGCTCTGCTGTAAATGCATTATTTGCATATTAGCTTATGATTATTTTGCATTTTGAGAATAGAAACAGGCTTTGCTAGGGTGATATGAAACCTGAACATCGAGCCTGAACCATGAGCCATAACCCGGAGCGCCTGCGCCACTTCATCGACAGCCTGGCCGAGTTGCTCGAACAGCAGCCCGACGAAGCCACCCTTCTCGATCGCGGCCGGGGCCTTCTGGCCAGCCTGGTGGCGCAGGACGACTGGCTACCAGACGACCTCGCCCAGCCCGACCCGCACCGCTACCAGCAGTACCTGTTGCACTGCGACTCGCGCCAACGCTTTTCGGTGGTGAGCTTCGTCTGGGGGCCAGGGCAGCGCACACCCATCCACGATCACCGGGTGTGGGGGCTGATCGGGATGCTGCGCGGCGCCGAATACTCCCAAAACTTCACCCGCGACGCCCAGGGCGCACTGCAGCCCAGCGGCGCACCGGTGCGCCTGGCGCCAGGTCAGGTGGAGGCCGTGTCGCCGCGCATTGGTGACATTCACCAGGTCAGCAATGCCTTCAGTGATCAGGTGTCGATCAGCATCCACGTCTACGGCGGCAACATCGGCGCGGTCAAGCGCGCGGTCTACGCCGAGGACGGCAGCGAAAAAGCGTTCATTTCCGGCTATTCCAATACCCGCCTGCCCAACATCTGGGACCTGTCCAAAGAGAACCCTGCCCCATGAGCACAGTCACCACCCGCCGTTACCAAGACATCCGCCGCGCCCTGCTGGCCCGCGAGGAACTGGCCCTGATCGATGTGCGCGAAGAGGACCCGTTCGCCCAGGAGCACCCGCTGTTCGCCGCCAACTTGGCGCTGTCGAAACTGGAGCTGGAAATCTTCGCCCGTGTGCCGCGACGTGACACCGCCATCACCGTCTACGACGATGGCGAAGGCCTGGCCGCCGTGGCGGCGCAGCGCCTGCTCGCGCTAGGCTACAGCGACGTGGCCGTGCTCGACGGCGGCCTGGCCGGCTGGCGCGCGGCAGGCGGTGAGCTGTTCCGTGACGTCAACGTCCCCAGCAAAGCCTTCGGCGAGTTGGTCGAGAGCGTGCGCCACACCCCCTCGCTGGCCGCCGAGCAGGTGCAGGCGCTGCTCGATGACAAGGCAGACGTGGTGGTGCTCGACGCCCGGCGCTTCGACGAATACCAGACCATGAGCATTCCCGGTGGCATCAGCGTGCCCGGCGCCGAATTGGTGCTGCGGGTGGCCGAGCTGGCGCCGAACCCGGCCACCCAGGTGATCGTCAACTGCGCCGGCCGCACCCGCAGCATCATCGGCACCCAGTCGCTGGTCAACGCCGGCATCCCCAACCCGGTGGCCGCCCTGCGCAACGGCACCATCGGCTGGACCTTGGCCGGGCAGCAGTTGGCTCACGGCCAGGACAAGACCTTCGCCCAGGTGAGCGCCGGCACCCGTGCCAACGCCGCCCGCCAGGCTCGTGCTGTGGCCGACCGCGCCGGCGTGCTGCGCCTGGAGCGCGCCGGGCTTGATGCCTGGCAGGCCGACGCCAGCCGTACCACTTACCTGTTCGATGTGCGCACGCCCGAAGAATACGTTGCAGGCCATCTGCCCGGCAGCCGCAGCGTGCCCGGCGGGCAGCTGGTGCAGGAAACCGACCACGTCGCCAGCGTGCGCGGCGCGCGCATCGTGCTGGTGGACGACGATGGCGTGCGCGCCAACATGAGCGCGTCGTGGCTGGCGCAGATGGGCTGGCAGGTGGCGGTGCTGGACGGGCTGTCGGCGGCTGATTTCAGCGCCGTCGGCGATTGGCAGGCGCCGCTGCCGGAGCTACCCAAGGCCAATGAGATCGGTGTCGAACAGTTGCAAGGCTGGCTGCAGGAAGACGGCACCGTGGTGCTGGATTTCACCACCAGCGCCAACTACGTCAAGCGTCATATCCCCGGTGCGCACTGGGCGATTCGCGCGCAACTGGCCGAAACCCTGGAACGGGTGCCACAGGCCAGTCGCTACGTACTGACGTGCGGCAGCAGCCTGCTGGCACGCTTCGCCGCGCGTGACCTGCAGGCCCTCACCCGCACTCCCGTTTACCTGCTCGAAGGCGGCACCACGCGCTGGATCGCTGCCGGGAAACCGCTGGAAACCGGCGAAACGCAGCTTGCCGTACCACGCAGCGACCGCTACCGGCGCCCCTACGAGGGTACGGACAATCCTCGCGAGGCGATGCAGGGGTATCTGGACTGGGAGTTTGGTCTGATCGCGCAACTCGAGCGCGATGGCACCCATGGGTTCAAGGTGCTCTGAACCTGAACGCAGGGGTTCACGGCAAACCGGTGCCGCCCTGCACACCTTTACGCAGGGCGGCTACGCCGTCACCAACCTCGTGGCGCGCTACGACTTCATCGCTACTGACCGGTAGTTTCCGGTCGGTAGTCGCACGCGGTGCGGACGGTGTTCGCCCAGAGCATGATGGGAACCGCTCAACCCGCCTACCCTGCCTCCCTGTCTAAGGCGTAATCCTTGAAAACTAACCACCCGATCCCATGGGAGCACCGTACGTGCCTATCGACTTCAGACCCGCTCAAGCCTCGGACGCGCACGATATTGCGCGCTTCTTTCAACTGACATCGGAAGGCATGGCCGATTACATCTGGAGCAAGCTTGCCGCACCTGGAGAAGCATTGCTGAGTGTCGGTGCGTCTCGCTATGCCAGGGAACAGGGCGACTTTTCCTACAAAAACTGCCTGATGGCCACTTACGAAGGGCACGTCATCGGCATGATGCACAGCTATGCCTTGCGCGAGACCTCTGACAGGCCGGTCGAGACAGACCCGGTCCTCGCGCCGTATTCCGACATGGAAATACCCGACACCTTGTACATATCCAGCCTGGCCCTGGATGAGGCCTGGCGCAGCCAGGGGCTGGGCGTCCAGTTTCTTCGCCACGCCCAGCAGCGCGCTGAGGACGCTGACCTGGATGGGCTATGCCTGATCGATTATGCAGAAAACCACGGTGCACGCCGTTTCTATGAACGTCACGGTTTTCAAATTGTTAAAACCTGCCAGATCGTTCCGCACCCGATGCTGGGCGTAACCGGTGAAGCCTATTTGATGTATCGCCCCAACCACAACGTGCTCGAGAAAAAACCATGAACAAGAAACTGACCGTGTTCCGCGAACTGGACATTCAACCGGTGCGCGACCTTCCCTTTTTTGAAGAGGTCGTGGAGGGCACCCCTCATACGCTGACGTCCAAGTACTATCACGATGAACAGCAAGGTCGTATTTCCGGAGAGTGGGAAGCCAGTACCGGAGCGTGGCGCATCGACTACAAAGTTTGGGAGTTCTGCCATGTCCTGAGTGGACGCTGTGTCATCGAGCTCGAGGGTTGCGCCCCCACCACATTGGCCGCTGGCGACACGTTCATTATCGAACCGGGCGCCAAGGGCAAATGGACCGTGCTGGAAGACATGAAAAAGAACTTCGTGATCCTCTTGCCCGCGAACTGAGCACAGGGTCACGTTTCATCGAGCGCAGCGTAAGGACAGTTTGCATGCTTGCCTGCTGGCGGCGCTCGAATGTTGTTCGGCAGGCCACAACAGCCCTCTAACTCTCAGTGTCCGCTTGGATTGGGAGCGGTCACTTGCGAGCCGCACCTTTCACGCGGATGCCGCCAGTCCAGGAAATAGGGTTGCCTGGCACGGGTTACGCCCGTACTTGCGGGTCAAGCCCGCACTGATACCTGGTACCTTCAAGGCGTGCTTCAAACGCCTGGAGCCCTGCGTATATCTGTTGTAGCCCAGTGATTTGCCCCAGCACTTCGCGTTTCTTGTCGGCAATGGCCTTGCCCGCCAACTCCCACGGCAAATCAGCACCCTGATGCCTCGGCAGAATCGCCTGCAGTTCCTTCAGTTTGAAACCCAACTGCTGCGCGCATTTGATGAACGTCAGCAGCTCGACACTCTGCTGGTTGTAAACGCGGTACTGCCCCTGGCGCTCGGGCGGCGGCAACAGGCCAATCGCTTCATAGTGGCGGATGGTCTTGACCGTGGTGCCCGACAGTTGGGCGGCTTTGCCGATGTACATGAACGTCCTTTTCATAAGTGGGCGGCGCATCATTGCACGGCGCCAGCGGTTCGGGAACCTCATAGGCGCAGGTCAGCCGGCGATGCTTCGTGCCTGTTGGAGCCAGGTTTCGCGCCGCCGCGCGCTGGAGCCGAGCAGCGGACCGAACATCAGGGTACGCAGCGGTCTGATACCGCAAAACTGTAACGTGGTCTTGCGCACTTGGTGAAGGCCAGGCATGCGATACACCCAACGGTAGTACCACGGCGGTGTATCCATCGTCACCAGCAAATGCGCCGTACGGCCCTTGAGCAGTTGCTCGGGGAAAGCCTTGCCTGCCCTATACCGGAACGCGAAACCGGGCAAGAACACGCGGTCGAAAAAGCCTTTCATCAATGCAGGGATACCGCCCCACCAAATGGGGTAGATAAAGGCTAAGTGCTCGGCCCAGGTGATGTCGGCCTGAGCCCTGAGCAGGTCGGGCTCCAATGGCTGCGCTTGCCGGTAGCCGCTGCGCAGCACCGGGTCGAAGCTCAAGGTATCAAGCCGTAACACCCTTACATCATGGCCGGCAGTTCTGGCCGCCTCGACATAACTCTCGGTCAGCGCTGCACAGAAACTCTCGCCTGACGGGTGCCCCAGCACCACGAGTACTCGTTTGCTCATCATCACTTCATCCTGAACAGAAAGCGTGCAGGGTAAAGTCTGCCCCTAACGGGAGAGTCAACTGCTCAGGCTTTATCCCTGCCATGCGTATCCAGTCAATCGCTTGTGCATGGGTGTGCAGGCCAGCTCAAGCCCTGAAGGCAAGGTGTAGATTCCTTCAGCCTCCCGCTGATAACCACATCGACGGTAGAACGTAGTGGCATTGGGGACATGCTCACGCTCCTTGTCACGGGTGATCATGACCGGAGCCTGAAAAAGCCCCGCCCCATTAGTGGCGGGGCTTAGGGTTACGTCAGGATTTACGCGCGCAACGTCCTATGGCCCGCCCAAGGCGGTCATCATCGGATGCTTCATCAAGGGTGTCAGATTTGGGGGCGGGTAAACCTAGCGCAGCGCAGCCAAAACGCTCCCCGCGTCGCTGACCTCGAACTTGCCAGGCGCTTCCACCGCTACGTGCTGGACGATCAGGTCGTCGACCACCATGGCATAACGCAGCGAACGGCGCCCAAGCCCGCGGGCCGAAAGGTCCTGGATCAAGCCCAGTGCGTCGCTGAACTCGCCATTGCCATCGCCGATCATCTTCACCGCATCGCCCACCTGCAGGCTGTTACCCCAGGCATTCATGACAAAGGCATCGTTTACCGAAACACAGAAAATTTCGTCAATGCCAGCCGCGAACAACGCTTGCGCCTGCGCTACGTAACCCGGAACGTGGCGTTCGGAGCACGTGGGCGTGAACGCGCCAGGCAAGCCGAAAATAACCACTTTTTTCTGCTTGCAGCGGTCGCGAACAGAAAAGGCATTCGGGCCGATCGCGCAGACGCCAGCATCGTTGTTGTATTCGTAAAGGGTAACGTCGGGCAGTTGATCGCCAGTCTTGATCATCGTTGTCTCCGGCATCAGGTGATGATTGAGCAAACCATGATGCCGCAGTCTGATCGAAATGTCCGGGGTTGCCGTACCGGATTGATTACCCTGTCAGCGGGCCAGTATCGCCTGATGATGGTCGATCGAAGGCACAGCGTCCTGAACGCGCCGAGCCGTCAGCCATTCGCGCATTCGCGCAGTATCGAAAATCTGCCCCTCCTCCATCATGGTCAGGATGAGCGTTTGGGACATTCGGTAACATCCACATCGGGAACAACACCGCGCTTCCCATCCGTGGGCGCATTCGACAGTTTCAGCCTGCCCTGCGCAGATCAGACAACTCATGTAAGCCCCCTTTTATTGTTCTTCCATGAAGGGTGGTTGCAAAGGCAAAAGAATAGTATGGCTTTGGATTGACATGAGATTTTCGTGCCAAGTCCAGAAATACCTTCAGCGCGCTTGAGAACCAGGCATGGCCCGAGGAGCGTTCATCAACTGAACAGGCTGTCATCCAAGGGCTCGCTCGGCGCGTCCATCAGGCACACGCCTGCTACTGGCCATGACACCCATCATGAGCAACGCTAAAAAACCTGTGAATTATCTTCAATACCTTTCATGTAGACGCCCTGCTTAAACTACGTCCTGATCATGCATCAGCATAAAGTTTGTTGAGCGAAGGCCCCAGAAGGTGCAACTGGACAGCACTGGAAGTGCTCGACCTCAAACATCAGGACACCGCGCACCATGAATACAGCACCTACATTCAGCCTCAAACGCATTGCCTTCGACGAACATTATCACCCTGCCGATAACACCCGCCTTACCACCAATTTCGCCAATTTGGCGCGGGGGGCGAACCGCCAGGAAAACCTGCGCAACACCTTGACGATGATAAACAACCGCTTCAACGCCCTGGCGCATTGGGATAATCCCGACAATGACCGCTACCACGTCGAGCTCGAAATCATCTCGGTGGAAATGAACATGGAAGCCGAACAGCACGGCACTACCCTGCCGTTGATAGAAATACTGAAAACCCATATTGTCGACCGCACGAACAATACCCGCATCGAGGGCATGGTAGGCAATAACCTTTCCTCGTACGTTCGCGACTACGACTTCAGTGTCCTGTTGCTGGAGCACAACAAGCATCGGGCAACCTTCAGCACGCCCGAGCACTTTGGCACGCTGCACGGCAACCTGTTCAAGTGTTTCGTAAATTCGCCAACCTACCAGCAGCACTTCAAAAAACCGCCGGTTATCTGCCTGAGTGTGTCGAGCAGCAAAACCTACTACCGCACCGAAAACCAGCACCCTGTACTGGGCGCTGAATACCAGCAGGATGAATACTCGCTGACGGACGAATACTTCAAAAAAATGGGTTTGAAGGTTCGCTATTTCATGCCACCGGACAGTGTTGCCCCGTTGGCATTCTATTTTGCCGGTGACTTGCTCGCGGATTACACCAACCTTGAGCTGATCAGCACCATCAGCACCATGGATACCTTCCAGAAGATCTACCGCCCCGAAATCTACAATGCCAACTCTGCAGCCGGCAAGGCCTACCAGCCCAGCCTGAAGCACCAGGACTACTCGCTCACGCGTATTGTCTACGATCGGGATGAACGCAGCCGGCTGGCGATCGAACAGGGGAAATTTGCCGAGGCGAACTTTGTCAAACCCTACCAGGCCACGCTTGAGCAATGGTCCGCTCAATACACCCGTTGAATCATTCAAAGTACAAGGTCATCGCTCATGAACACGCTACTCCCCACGTCCACTGCCGGCAGCCTGCCTAAACCGTCCTGGCTTGCCCAACCTGAAACACTCTGGTCACCGTGGAAGTTACAAGACGCGCAGCTTATCGAAGGCAAACAGGATGCCCTGCGCCTGGCCTTGCAAGAACAACAACACGCCGGTATCGACATTGTCAGTGATGGCGAACAAACACGTCAGCACTTCGTCACCACCTTTATCGAGCACCTGAGTGGTGTTGATTTCGAACAGCGGGAAACCGTTAGAATCCGCGATCGCTACGACGCGAGCGTGCCAACCGTGGTGGGTGCTGTCGCTCGACAGAAACCCGTATTTGTCGAAGATGCCAAGTTCTTGCGCCAACACACTACGCAGCCGATAAAGTGGGCGCTGCCTGGCCCCATGACCATGATCGATACCTTGTACGACACCCACTATAAAAGCCGCGAGAAACTGGCCTGGGAATTCGCCAGGATTCTCAATCAGGAAGCCCGGGAACTGGAAGCGGCCGGTGTTGACATCATTCAGTTCGACGAACCGGCATTCAATGTCTTCTTCGACGAAGTGAATGACTGGGGCGTGGCCACCCTGGAAAGGGCCATTGAAGGCCTCAAGTGCGAAACAGCCGTCCATATCTGCTATGGCTATGGCATCAAAGCCAATACTGACTGGAAAAAGACACTGGGTTCGGAATGGCGGCACTATGAGCAAGCCTTCCCCAAACTGCAACAGTCCGGCATCGATATCATCTCGCTGGAATGCCATAACTCGCATGTTCCAATGGACCTGATCGAGCTGATTCGCGGCAAGAAAGTCATGGTCGGCGCCATTGATGTGGCCAGCCATGCCATTGAAACACCGGAGCAGGTTGCCGACACCCTGCGCAAGGCATTGCAGTTCGTCGATGCCGACAAACTCTACCCGTGTACCAATTGCGGTATGGCACCGCTGCCTCGTCAGGTAGCCAGCGGCAAGCTCAAGGCGTTGAGTGCAGGCGCAGCAATCGTGCGCCAGGAACTCGTCAACGCACGCTGAAGCCTGTGCAGACAAAAGCCCCAAATTGAGCTGACCCGTATTTTACCCATGATCGATTTACGCCACCTGCGAACCCTCCACGCACTGCGTGAAACCGACAGCCTGCACGAGGCCGCCGAGCGCCTGCACCTGACCCAATCAGCCCTGTCGCACCAGTTCCGCGACATGGAAGAGCGTATCGGCATGCCGCTGTTCGTGCGCAAATCCAGGCCGGTGCGCTTCACCAGTGCGGGGCTGAAACTGTTGCAGCTGGCCGACCAGGTGTTGCCGCAAATCCGCAGTACCGAACGGGACCTTGGCAAGCTGGCCGGGGGCTCGGCCGGGCGGCTGCACATCGCCATCGAATGCCACAGCTGCTACCAGTGGCTGATGCCTTGCGTGGATGAATTTCGCAGCGCCTGGCCAGAGGTGGAACTGGACCTCGCCTCCGGTTTTTCCTTCGCACCACTGCCAGCCCTGGAGCGCGGCGACCTGGACCTGGTAGTCACTTCCGACCCGGTAACACTGCCGGGCATCAGCTATGTGCCGTTATTCGCTTATGAGGCACTGCTGGCCATCGACAACCACCACGCCCTGCGCGACAAGCCTTACCTGGAACCTTCCGATATCGCCCACCAGACGCTGATCACCTACCCGATCGAACGCACTCGTCTGGATATTTTCACCCGCTTTCTCGACCCGGCCGACGTCGAGCCGGCACAGGTACGCACCTCGGAACTGACCGTGATGATGATGCAGCTGGTGGCGTCCGGGCGCGGCGTCTGCAGCCTGCCCAACTGGGCAGTGCATGAGTACAGCTCGCGTGGCTATGTAACCGCCAAGCGCCTTGGCGAACATGGCTTGCAGGCCAGGCTCTACGCTGCACTGCGCAGTGACATGCTGGAAGTGCCATACGTGAGTGATTTTCTGCTCACCGCCAAGGACATCTCCTTCACCACGCTGGCAGGTGTCAGCGTGGCGTCAGGGCCCGTACGCTGACAACTGCGCGGCCTTGGCGGACCACGCCCCAGTTCGGGTCAAAATCGGTAACGGGGTTCAAAGCGCCCTTTTTTGATGCACGCCTGGCTGTCGGCCCGGCGTTGCTCACTCGCAGCTAAAGCAAACACCGGCCCGTACTGACACGAATTACCCGCCCACATCCCGTGTTTCGCGGCGCTTCCCCCTAAACATCCCCGCTGCACTGCGTTTTCGGCACCTTCATTGCAATGCTTGTTGTGGTCACCGCACAGGTGATCAATCGCAACCGAGGCTCACGCGAGACACGGCACCCACCGACCCCAGCAAGGCAGCACCCTGAAAAACGCAGATGAACCGCAATGAAGCTGCCGGCAACGGCGGCAAGGAGTGGGTATGTCCCGGGCTTTTTTCAATGAAATGTACGAAGCGAACGGCAGTTGCCGCCCGCATTACCAGGAGTTCGCCCGCTGGCTGGCGAACACACCGCTGGAGCTGCTGGAGCAGCGCCGACGTGAAGCGGACCTGTTGTTCCACCGTGCCGGCATCACCTTCACCCTGTACGGCGACAGCCAGGACACCGAACGCCTGATCCCCTTCGATATCATCCCGCGCAGCATCCGCGCCAGCGAGTGGCGCACGGTCGAGCGTGGCTGCATACAGCGTGTGCAGGCGCTTAACCTGTTCCTGCAGGACATCTACCACGACCAGCGCATCCTCAAGGCCGGTATCATCCCGCCCGAGCAGGTGCTGGCCAACGAGGGCTACCAGATCGCCATGCAGGGCCTGGACCTGCACCGAGGGCTGTATGCCCACATCGCCGGTGTCGACCTGGTGCGCGATGGCGATGGCAGCTACTTCGTGCTGGAAGACAACCTGCGCACCCCCAGCGGCGTCAGCTACATGCTCGAAGACCGCAAGATGATGATGCGCCTGTTCCCTGAGCTGTTTGCCGCCCAGCGTATCGCCCCCATCGACCACTACCCCAACCTGCTGCTGGACACACTCAAGAGCGCCAGCCCGCTGGACAACCCCACGGCCGTGCTGCTCACCCCCGGCCGCTTCAACAGCGCCTATTTCGAGCATGCGTTCCTGGCCCGGGAAATGGGCATCGAGCTTGTGGAAGGCGCAGACCTGTTCGTGCGTGACGAGCATGTCTACATGCGCACCACCGCCGGCCCGCAGCAGGTCGATGTGATCTACCGCCGCCTGGACGACGACTACCTCGATTCGCTGTCGTTCAACCCGGACTCGATGCTCGGTGTGCCGGGGCTGATCTCGGTGTACCGCGCCGGCAATGTGGTACTGGCCAACGCCGTCGGCACCGGCGTGGCCGACGACAAGTCGATCTACCCCTATGTCGACGACATGATCCGCTACTACCTGGGCGAAGAGCCGATCCTGAACAACGTGCCCACCTGGCAGTGCCGCAAGCCTGCTGATCTGTCCCACGTCCTGGCCCACCTGCCCGAACTGGTGGTCAAGGAAACCCAGGGCTCCGGCGGCTATGGCATGCTGGTTGGGCCGGCATCGACCCGTGCCCAGATCGAAGACTTCCGCGCGCGCATCAAAGCCCGCCCGCACGCCTATATCGCCCAACCCACCTTGTGCCTGTCCACCTGCCCGACCTTTGTCGACAGCGGCATCGCGCCACGCCACATCGACCTGCGCCCGTTTGTGCTTTCGGGCAGTGAAACCCGCCTGGTGCCCGGCGGCCTGACCCGCGTGGCGCTGAAGGAAGGCTCGCTGGTGGTCAACTCGTCGCAAGGCGGCGGTACCAAGGACACCTGGGTGGTGGAGGACTGAACCATGCTTTCGCGAACCGCTTCCGACCTGTACTGGATGTCGCGCTACCTGGAGCGTGCAGAAAACCTCGCGCGCATGCTTGAGGTCAGCTATTCGCTGTCGTTGATGCCCCAGGCCGGGCGCAGCGATGGCCATGCCGAGCTGGCGATGTCGCTGCTGGCATCCGGCACGCTGGACGACTACATCCGCCGGCACACCGAGCTCGACACCGAGCGCATGCTGCACTTCTTCGCCCTCGACGCGACCAACCCCAGCAGCATCTATTGCTGCCTGCAGGCCGCCCGCACCAATGCCCATGCGGTGCGTGGCCGCATCACCGCCGACATGTGGGAAAACATCAACGCCACCTGGATCGAGATGCGCAATATCGCCAGCAATGGCCTTGGCCGCTATGGCATCAGCCAGTTCTGCGACTGGGTCAAGGAGCGCTCGCACCTGTTCCGTGGCGCCACCTCCGGCACCATCATGCGTAACGATGCCTACAGCTTCATTCGCCTGGGCACCTTCCTGGAGCGGGCGGACAACACCCTGCGCCTGCTCGATGCGCGCTATGAAATGTTCGGCGAAACCTCCGAAGAGGTGAGCGACGATTCCGCCCGTGGTTATTACCAGTGGAGCGCCTTGCTGCGTGCGCTGACCTCGTATGAAGCCTTCAACGAGATCTATCGCGCCGCCCCCAGCGCGCGGCCGGTGTCCGAGCTGCTGCTGTTGCGGGTGGATGTTCCACGCTCGCTGCATGCCTGCATCGAGGAACTGGACCTGATCCTGGCCGGTCTGCCGGGCAGTAGCGGGCGCGCCGCCCAGCGCATGGCCGCCGAACTCAACGCGCGCCTGCGCTACACCGCCATCGATGAAATCCTCGATGCAGGGTTACACCCCTGGCTGAGCGACTTCATCGGCCGCGTCAACCAACTGGGCCAGGCGGTCCATCACTCCTACCTGGAGGTTGTATGAAACTGTCCATTCGCCACGACACCACCTACAGCTATGCCAGCGATGTCAGCAACAGCATCCAGTTCCTGCGCCTGACGCCGCGCAGCAGCGCACGCCAGCGTATCAATGAATGGCAACTGGGCCTGCCCTGCAAGGTCAAGAGCCAGATCGACCCGTACGGCAACATCCTGCATGTGCTGACCCTGGACAAACCCCACGGCCACCTGGCGCTGACTGCCAGCGGGCAGGTAGAGATCGACCCGGACTGCGAGCAGGAGGCCGAAAGCCAGTCTCCCCTGCCATTCCTGCGTGTCAGCCGCCTGACCCAGGCCGATGACACACTCAAGGCGTTCGCCACCCGGCAATGTGGCCAGCACCGCGACCGGGCGGCACTGACGGGGCTGATGCAAGGCTTGGCCGAGCACATGCCCTACAGCCCCGGGGCCACTTCGGTGGGTACCACCGCGATCGAAGCATTCAACGGCGGCGCCGGGGTGTGCCAGGACCACACCCACGCCTTCCTGGCCTGCGCCCGCAGCCTGGGGGTGCCGGCACGCTACGTTTCGGGCTACCTGTGCACCGAGGACGAGCAGCACCTGGCCAGCCACGCCTGGGCAGAAGCCTGGATCGACGACGCCTGGTACAGCTTCGACATCACCAACCGCCTGACGCGGCCAGACCGTCACCTGAAGCTGGCGGTTGGCCTGGACTACCTCGATGCCTGCCCGGTCCGGGGCGTGCGCCGCGGCGGCGGTATCGAATCGATGCAGGCCAGCGTTCACGTACACCGCCAGTGACACGTTTGCTGCAGGCCGGTCTTGCCGCGCAGGTGCGGCAAGACCACTCCATACCCAATACAAGGGAAACCGCATGACTTATTGTGTTGCCATGCACCTTGAGGACGGGCTTGTCTTCATCAGCGATTCACGCACCAACGCCGGCATTGACCAGATCTCCACCTTTGCCAAGTTGTTCGTGTTCAGCGTGCCGGGCGAGCGGCTGATCGTGCTGCAGACCGCCGGCAACCTGGCAACCTCGCAGTCGGTGGTGAACCTGCTGCAGCAACGCAGCCAGGGCAGCGGCCCTCACCTGCTGAACGTTGCCACGCTTTACGATGCAACGGTGCTGGTCGCCGACACCCTGCGCGAAGTGGTCAACCGTGACCGCAGCAAGCTTACGGGCGACATCGACCTGAGCAGTTCATTCATTGTCGGCGGCCAGATAGCCGGCGCCCCCATGGCCATCTACAACGTCTACGCGCAGGGCAATTTCTTCCAGGCCACGCCAGACACCCCGTTCCTGCAACTGGGCGAAAGCAAGTACGGGCGGCCTATTCTCGACCGCAACCTGCAATACCAGACGCCACTGGATGAAGCGTTGCGTTGCGGCCTGATTTCGTTCGATTCCACCATCCGCAGCAACCTGTCGGTGGGCATGCCGCTGGACTTGCTGGTGTATCGCAAAGGCAGCCTCGAAAGCATGACGCGCAAGCGCATCACCAACGAGGATGCCTATTATCAGCAGATTCGCAGGCAGTGGAGTGATGGGTTGAAGCGGTTGTTGGCGGAGCTGCCTGCACCGCCTTATGGCTGAATGAACACACGGCTCGAAACATCTGCTGCCTGTGCAGGCCTCTTCGCGGGCAAGCCCGCTCCCACAAGTACTGCGCATAACCTGAAGGCTGCGATGATCTTGTGCATGCTGTGAGGAGTCATCGTTTGAGTCTCACCGGCCACTGAGCTCTAATTGGGCGAATACTGCGCTACTGGTGAAACCATGATTCACGGAAAAACCCTGGAAGCCTGGCAAAAAAGCCACCCGATCATCGCCGACCTGGTTGCCCTGAAAGAAACCAGCTGGTTCAACCCTGGTATCGCCAAGGCTGCCGAAGCCCTGCACGACGTAGGTCTGACGGCTGACGACGTGCAAGCGACAAGCGCGCGATTGCAGCGTTTCGCACCCTACCTGGCCACTGTGTTCCCTGAAACGGCAGCTGCCGGCGGGGTGATCGAGTCGCACATCACCCCGCTGCCGCAGCTTCGCCAACGGCTTATCGAGGAAGGCTCACTGCAAAACGTGGGCAGCCTGTGGCTCAAGGCTGACAGCGACTTGCCTATCTCCGGATCCATCAAGGCCCGGGGCGGCATTCATGAAGTGCTCAAGCACGCCGAAGACCTGGCCTTGGCGGCCGGTTTGATCACCCCGTCGGATGACTACACCAGACTGGCCAACGATGAGGCCCGCACATTCTTCAGCCAGTACAAGATCGCCGTGGGCTCGACCGGCAACCTGGGCCTGTCGATTGGCATCATGAGTGCCAAGCTGGGCTTCCAGGTGAGCGTGCACATGTCGTCTGACGCTAGGCAATGGAAGAAGGACAAGCTGCGCGCCAACGGCGTAACGGTGGTAGAGCACGCCTGCGATTACAGCGTGGCAGTCGAGCAAGGTCGCCAGCAGGCAGCTTCAGACCCCAGCTGTTATTTTGTCGACGATGAAAACTCCCCGCAGCTGTTCCTCGGCTATGCCGTAGCAGCCGAACGGCTGGCACGGCAGTTCGACGAGGCCGGCATCCAGGTGAACGCTGATCATCCATTGTTCGTGTACCTGCCGTGCGGCGTAGGGGGCGGCCCCGGCGGTGTCGCATTCGGGCTGAAGCTGGTGTTCGGCGATGCGGTGCATTGCATCTTTGCCGAACCCACCCACTCCCCGTGCATGCTGCTGGGGGTGTACACCGGCTTGCACGATGAAACCCGTGTGCAGGACTTCGGCATCGACAATATCACCGCCGCCGACGGCCTGGCGGTCGGGCGCCCATCCGGGTTTGTCGGCAAAGCCATGCAACGGCTGATTGATGGTTACTACACCGTGACCGACGAAGAACTGTACCGCTTGATGGCCATCGCCCACGAGCAGGACAGGGTCAAGCTGGAGCCTTCTGCGCTTGCTGGCGTACCTGGCATGGCACGGGTGTTACAGGCAGACGAGTATCTGGCTCGCCAGGGCTTTACCCCAACTCATCTGCAAAATGCCACTCACCTTGTGTGGGGAACGGGCGGCAGCATGGTTCCAGAAACCGAGTTTGAGGCTTATCTGGCGAAAGGCCGCAACCTGTAGGCTACGCTTGTCACGGCCCTTGAATGGGTTGCCTGTACTGGCCTCTTCGCGGGTCCAGGGCGTCACGGTCTTCTGGTTGGTCTGGAAGATCGCCCCCGGCGCCCGCGTTACTCCCCTGCCCTGCACTTCGCGGGTCAGCACGGCAGTGTCGTCGATCCCCGGAAAGCGCGCCCACAGGTACAGGCTTTGCTCCGGCCGGCAGAACACCTCGGCACCTAGTTCGTCCAGCACCCGCAGCCCACCGGCGGTGGCTTCCCGCACCCGGTCCTGCAGGCGCATCAGGTGCCGCAGGAAGTGCCCTTCGCTGAGGATCACATCCGCCGTGCGTTCGCACAGTTCCGAACAACTGGTGTGCAACATCATCTGCAGGTCGGATAATCGTGAGTTATCCGCTGTCGATCTTGTAGTAAAGCGCCGCGAACCGGGTTTGCGGTTCGCGGCATTGCTCAGGCGATCAGCACGGTATACCCGCCAGTGGCCAGACAGGCGCTTGCGTCTCTTTGACCTGGCTGCGTTTTCGCGCCCACTGGGTCAGGCCGGCCATCAAGGCAAAGCCCAGCAGGATCATGACCGGGTAGGCCAACAGCAACTCGGTCAGCGAATATTTCCACGCCAGCGGCCGACCGACACCCAACATCGCCGCATACAACCAGGACACGCCCGACAGCGCGCCGGAAAACAACGCGAACATGCGCACGCCGATATTCAGGTCGAGCAAAGAACCTGCCTTGAGCAAGGCCGGCAATACATAGCGATGCAACAACATGCCATTGAACGTCAACAACAGGACAATAATAATCTTGGCATGAAGTTTAGGGTTGGCAAAATAGCTCATGCCCTTCTCAAGATAATCAATACCAATAACAGCAGCGCCTGTGAGCCACAAGAATATCAAGGCATTGGACACAGACGTTTGCAAACGCGCCATATGTTGACCGTCATGCCCGGCCTGTTTATGACCTTTGAGCAAGTCCCTGACCATCTCGGCATCACTGGCAAACACTAGCCCGATGGCGACACAGCAGGCCAGCAAGTGAACATAAATAACCGACAACCGCACCAGCTCCATGGATTCTTTCTGCCCGAACAGGCTAATAATTGTATTAATCTCCACGACGTCTTCTCCACGTAATGCATTAGCGCTAGAGGGCCTTGCAACAGACGTGCGAACGCGTTGATCGCAACGGCAAGGCCCGATTCATATCGTTAATTGAAACAGCGGATTGTTACTTCACACAGTGGCTCAGCCGTTGAACCTCGGCTGGGCATGGTGTTACTCCATTGTTCAGCGGTAAAAAAAATCCCCATGTGCATCCCTGCGATGCAAATGAGGTTGAACGTCCATTATTACCTGGGGAATGGGGCGAAGTGCAGTTCTGGAGGAATGCACCTGCTGACTAATAGGAGCCGCCAGCAGCAGAATCGTTCACTTCTCGAACACAACCACCGACCAGCGGTATTTAAGACCACATTGATTAGCACCCTAACTTTTTTGCAAGCTGACCGAATGGAAAGTTTTATTACTACGGGATCCAAAACCCCACAGCAGCTTCTGATCGCTCTGGTTCGCTGCTTGCACTCTACTGACCGTCACCCAGGCTCACTTCTGGAGCCGGGGATCGTGACGAAATTGGCACTCAGTGGCCGGCTTGGGAGACGCGTTTGCCTATGGGCCGAAGAACGTCCAGTCAGGCCTACGTCTGCAACATAGATCACTCACGCTCTGAAAAATCGGATCGGCTGTCACCAACACCTGCGCAAGGCCAAGCACTACAAACCATTAAGAATACTGACAACGTCGCCAAGCGAAAACTGGCATTTTTGTCAGTTGTGCCTGATTCGCGCCGGGGAGTACTTTGTGGTAAAACCACAGGAAACTAGGCCTATGTTCAAGTTATATCTTCCCTTGGGAGCAATGCTGATTGCTGCCTCTCTCAGTGGCTGTTCCAATATAAACAAACAATCAACCAACCAATCAATCAATCAATCAAGACGTCATTCAAGCAGTAGACACAGGATGCGGATCGACTGATACCACCACATTCGAAAGTTATATTTCTGGCAACTGGCAATCTGGCCACCCCGTCCAGAAACTACTGATAACATCAGACCCCCAACCCTATAGGTATTACCGGGACGATGGCAGCAATGACATTGGAGAACCTATCTGGCGAAACACAATGTCAGTCATCATGAACATGATGAACACACAACGCAGCGGCAGCGAGTACTTCCCGCTCATCATCAATGGTGATCTCACAGAGTTCGGCCACGGCAATGAGCGGCGTAGCTTCCGGGAACAGATTGTAAAGGCTGAGGGATCGCAAAAGGGGCCACTCTTCCTGCCCGGGCTCGGAAATCACGACTACGCAAACAATGTGAACGACTGTGCAAACAACGGGTGTGCGCGAGACGCTGTCTGCGACCATATTATCTGGACCAAGACCATCCAGAACAAATCATCGGGTGTCAGTTTCGACCATAGCGTCAAAAAAGAGGGAAATGAAACAGTCCACAGGGGGTCGCTCGCTTACTCTTTCGATATTGGTAACCTCCATGTGGTGCAACTCAACCTTGAACCTACCTACACTGTAAACTTCCACACCGGGGACCCTATCGCTGGCACACGCTTCATCATCAGCAGCTCCATGGCATGGCTTGAAAACGACCTGACGGCTGCGAAAGCGCGTGGCAAATATACGATCGTCAACATGCATAAATACGGCAACTGGAAGGATGACAGTGTTCGCACAGGCAAGTTCGCTGATCTCGTCAAAAACAATAAGGTCGTTGGCATTTTTGCAGGAGACATTCATTTGGATTTAGGGAAAATAGGCGTATTAGGGAAGGTGCCTGTATTCCGAAGCGGCGCCCTGATGAATAAAACCTGGCTAAGGCTTTTATTTGACTGGAACAACCATATTCTTCAAGTCGACAGTTACCAACATGTAACCCACAAAGGAGAGTACAAATACAACATTGATACCTTCGCAGAGTTAACCCCGCCCCCTGCCCGTACAGTCAAGGTCAAACTGTATTCAAACAATAGTTTTGGCGGCACACTTTGCGAGATGGAACTGACGCCCGGGGCGATGAAGACTATATCCAAGCTCTGTCCCGGCTTTCCTCAGCGGGCGGGCGCCTCATTGAAAGTCACGGGCCTTTCAGGGCCACTTTGTCTAACGGTCCCTTACACCTTGAACAACCGATGCTTCAGAGGCACATACTCAGGTACATTTGAAGTACCTAACCTTACTGCTTGGCCAAGCCTTCCTGCAGGTGTCACACACACGCGGGGTGGCATTGATAACGGCTATAAGCAGATCAACTACTGACCCGTCAGCAGAATGCCGAAAGTGCGCTAGATGGCGCGCTTTCGGCAGTGCTCTATTGGTTTAATGACATTGCGGCCTCTCTCAACAACTGACTCAACACTGCCCGCAATTTCCCCGGTTTGACCGGTTTGTTCAGCAGCGGTGCACCCAATTTCTGCAAGCCCCGACGGCACTGGTCGCTGCGGTCTGCGGTAATGATCACCGCCGGTATCGCAACCGCAAAATGCTCACGCAAGTGCTTGACCACCTCGCAGCCCACCACACCATGGTCGAGGTGGTAATCGGCCAGGATCAATTCCGGAGCCCGCCCCTTCAACGCCAGCAAAGCTGCCTCCTGATCGGTTGCAGTGACCACTTCACAGCCCCACTGCCCCAGCAACGCGCCCATGCTCTCGAGGATGCTCACTTCGTTGTCCAGCACCAGCAAGCGACGGCCCGGCAGCGGGTTGCCGGCACTTGGCAGCGGCACAGCCTGGTGAACGGCCAGTGGCACTTCTTTGCCAATCGGTACCTCGATACTGAACATCGAGCCGCGCCCCGGCCATGAACGCACCTCGATCCGGTAACCCAGAATCTTGGCAATCCGTTCAACGATAGCCAGCCCCAGCCCCACCCCTTTGCGATCCGCAGCGCGGCCGACGTCCAATTGGTTGAATTCGAGGAAAATGGCATCCAGCCGATCCGCCGCAATGCCCCGGCCGGTGTCCCACACCTCAAGCCGCAGATGCTCGCCACGGCGCCTGGCCCCCAGCAGAATCCGGCCTTCGTCGGTGTAGCGGCAGGCGTTGCTGAGGAAGTTGCGCAAAATGCGCGTCAGCAACCGCAGGTCGGTGCTGATGGCATGGTCAGCGATGCGCGCGTGCAGCTTCAGGCCTGCCGCGTCAGCCACTGTGCAGAACTCCGAGACCAGCGGCGCAAAGACTTCGTCGAGACGGTACACGGCCACGTCGGGTTTGACCGCTGCCTGGTCGAGCCGGGAAATATCCAGCAGGTCGGTCAGCAGGTCTTCGGCACCTTCCAGGGCCTGGTGCGTACGCTCCACCAGCACATGCTCCGCCTCTGGCAATGGCCGCTCGCGCAAGGTGGAAATCAGCAGGCGGGCGGCGTTCAGCGGTTGCAGCAAATCATGGCTGGCGGCGGCGAGGTATTTGTCCTTGCTGCGGTTGGCGGCTTGCGCGGCATCCCGGGCCTCCAGCAATTCATCGGTACGCGCAGCAACCCGTTGCTCCAGTTCGTCGTTGAGCTGTTGCAAACGCTGCTGGGCCTGCTTGCGTTCGGTGATGTCGGCGACAAAACCTTCCACCAGCCCTTCCTGCCCGGGCTTGAGCAGCAGGTTCATCAGCACATCGAGGTGGCTGCCGTCCTTGCGCCGCAAGCGGGTTTCGTAGCCATGCAGGCTGCGGTCACGGGCGAGGATCGCGGTAATCGCCTGCAATTCTTCGGCACCGCCGTCAAACAGGTGAGCGGCCAGGTCAGTCAGGGAAAACAGCACGGCTTGCGGGTCGTCGTAGCCAAGCATGCGCGCTAACGCCGGGTTGGCGGCCCGCATGCCGTCCTGCAGGCTGGCCTGGAAAATGCCGTGCACGGCGTTTTCGAACAGCCATTTATAGCGGTTGCGTTCGGCCTCCAGTTCGTCCAGGCGGGCAGAAAGCTCCGGATAGTGGCTTTTGCGCGCGGAGTGGTCGCCAAGCCCCAGCAGCCCGGCCAACGCCCGCTGCTGCTCGTCAGAGGGCCTCGCCATAGACCACCTCGACATCACGCTGGCTCGACGCGCGGGGATTGGTGAGAATGCACGGGTCATCCATCGCATGCTGCGACAGGAACGGAATATCAGACGTGCGCACGCCGTGCAGGCCGAGGGTTTCGTGGAAGCCGATGGCGTGCTTCAGGGCGATCAGGTGGTCCACCAGGCGCCCGCAAATCTGCCGGTGGTTGAGGCCACGGCAATCGATGCCGAACACCTCGGCAATCACCTTGAAGCGCTCCGGCGCCGAGCTGTAGTTGAACGCTACCACGTGCTCCACCAGCACGGCGTTGCACAAGCCATGGGGCAGGTCCAAGAAACCGCCAAGGCTGTGCGACATGGCATGCACTGCACCCAGGATCGCGTTGGAAAACGCAAGCCCCGCCTGCATGCTGCCCAGCATGATCTTCTCGCGCAGGGCGATATCGGTGGGGTTGGCGATCATTTCCACCAGGTTGCCATTGATCAGGCGCATGGCTTCCAGCGCGTGGGGGTCGGTCAGCGGGCCATGGCCGGTGGACACGAAGGCTTCGATGGCATGCACCAGCGCATCGATACCGGTACAGGCCGACAGGAACGGGTCCATGCTCAGGGTGGTTTGCGGGTCGATCAGCGATACATCCGGCACCACCGCCTTGCTGACGATGGAGAACTTCATGCGTTCCTGCTGGTTGGAAATGATCACGAACTGCGACACGTCCGCCGAAGTGCCGGCGGTGGTGGGGATCAGGATCAGCGGCGGGCTTGGCACGCGGATCATGTCCACACCTTCGAATTCGAGGATGCTGCGCCCATGGGCAACCACGATGCCGATGGCCTTGCCGCAATCCATCGGGCTGCCGCCACCCACGGCGACGATCACGTCGCAGTGGTTTTGCCGGTAGATCTCGGCGCCGAGCATCACCTCTTCCACCCGTGGGTTGGGCGATACAGCCGTGTACAGGCAGTAGTCGATGCCCTGCGCCTGCAGGCTGGCTTCCACATCCGCCACCCAGCCGGCGGCAATCACGCCGGGGTCGCTGACCACCAGCACCTTGCGGGCGCCGAAGGTTTTGGCGTAATTGGCAACGTTATGCCGGCAACCGGCACCGAAGATGATTTCAGGCGATACAAACTTGCGAAGCGGGCTGAAACTCTGGCTCATCGTGAAGCCTGTTCTTATTGTTCTGGAAGGTAACTGCCAGCGTAAAGCATCCCGCAGCGAAAGCAACCAGACCAAAGCGTGGCACTGGCTCCACCACAGGTAATCAGGGGGAACCGGCCACCGTGGCGATGGCCGGGCGGCACATCAGCGATTGGCGAAATACATCGTCACTTCAAAGCCGATGCGCAGGTCGGTAAAGGCGGGTTTATTCCACATGGGCAATCCTCTTCTTATGCCGGGGGATTCCGGTAGAGGCATTAATGCACGGGGACGGACTGAGCCGAATGCTACTTTGGAAGGAAGTTGCAGGGTGCGTTGGTAGGAGGGAGAAGACACCTGTGCCGACCTATTCGCGGGTAAACCCGCTCCCCCAGGTACCGCACAAGTCTTGAAAATTGTGCAATCCCTGTGGGAGCGGGTTTACCCGTGAAGAACGCGATGCGGTTTAGAAGAAGCCCAACGGATTGATATCGTAGCTCACCAGCAAGTTCTTGGTCTGCTGATAGTGGTCAAGCATCATCTTGTGGGTCTCACGCCCCACCCCCGACTTCTTGTACCCGCCAAACGCCGCATGCGCCGGGTACAGGTGATAGCAGTTGGTCCACACGCGGCCAGCCTTGATCCCACGGCCCATGCGATAAGCACGGTTGATATCGCGGGTCCACAGGCCGGCACCCAGGCCAAACTCAGTGTCGTTGGCAATCGCCAGCGCTTCGGCTTCGTCCTTGAAGGTGGTCACGCCCACCACCGGCCCGAAGATTTCCTCCTGGAACACGCGCATCGCATTGGTGCCCCTGAGCAGGGTCGGCTGGATGTAGTAACCCGTGGCCAGGTCGCCTTGCAGCCGCTCGGCAGCACCACCGGTGAGCAACTGGGCACCCTCTTCCCGGGCGATATCCAGATAAGAGAGGATCTTGTCGTATTGCTGTTCCGAGGCCTGGGCGCCCACCATGGTCTCGGTGTCCAGCGGGTTGCCCCGGGTGATCTTGGCAATTTTCTTCATCACCTCGGCCATGAACGGCTCGTAGATCGACTCCTGGATCAGCGCCCGCGACGGGCAGGTGCACACTTCGCCCTGGTTGAAGAACGCCAGTACCAGGCCTTCGGCGGCCTTTTCGATGAACGCGGGCTCCGCCTGCATGATGTCTTCGAAGAAGATGTTCGGCGACTTGCCGCCCAGTTCGACAGTAGACGGGATGATGTTCTCGGCGGCGCATTTCATGATGTGCGAGCCCACCGGGGTAGAGCCGGTGAAGGCAATCTTGGCAATGCGCTTGCTGGTGGCCAACGCCTCGCCAGCCTCACGGCCAAAGCCCTGGACGATGTTCAGCACGCCGGCCGGCAGCAGGTCGGCTATCAGCTCGGCAAAAATGGTGATCGACAGCGGCGTCTGTTCAGCCGGTTTGAGCACTACGCAGTTGCCGGCAGCCAGGGCCGGGGCAAGCTTCCAGGCCGCCATCAGCAGCGGGAAGTTCCACGGGATGATTTGCCCGACCACGCCTAACGGTTCGTGGAGGTGGTAGGCCACGGTGCCTTCGTTGATCTCGGCCGCACCGCCCTCCTGGGCACGAATGCAGCCGGCGAAATAGCGGAAGTGGTCGGCCGCCAGCGGCACGTCGGCATTGAGCGTTTCGCGCACGGCCTTGCCGTTGTCCCAGCTTTCGGTAACGGCCAGCACTTCCAGGTTCTGCTCGATACGGTCGGCGATTTTCAGCAGCACCAGGGCGCGGTCCTGCACCGAGGTCTTGCCCCAGGCTTCGGCGGCGGCATGCGCAGCGTCCAGCGCCCGATCGATGTCCTGGGCGGTTGAACGCGGGAATTCGGCGATTGGCTGGCCATTAACCGGCGAGCTGTTGGTGAAGTATTGGCCAGCCAACGGCGCCACGAACTCGCCATTGATGAAGTTGCCGTAGCGTGGCTTGAAGGACACGACGGCGCCTGGAGTTCCGGGTTGTGCGTAGATCATGCTGAGCCTCTGTGGGTCGGTGCCTGTCCAGCGACAGGGGATGCAGCGATGGTAAAAAGCCCCGCGTGCCAGGCGAATGCATCGTTGGCAGCGGGGCTCTCCTCATTTGGTAGTAGGCGGCAGGGCCTCGGCCTTAAGGCTTGGCGCTGGCCGTTTGCTGCAACTGCTTGGGCAGCTTGAAGGTCCAGAGCATGCCGCCCTGGTTGAAGTCCTTGACCCGCTTGGCCACTTCGCCACCCCAGAGCGGTACAGCGCCGCCCCAGCCGGACACCACCGAGACGTATTGCTCGCCGTCCATTTCCCAGGTTACCGGCGAGCCAAGCACGCCAGAGCCTGTCTGGAATTCCCAGACCTTGTCACCGGTCTTGGCGTTGAAGGCCTGCAGGAAGCCTTCTGGCGTACCGGTAAACACCAGGTTGCCCTTGGTGGTCAGCACCCCACCCCACAGCGGCGCGTAGTTCTTGTGGCGCCACACTTCCTTGCCGCTGATCGGGTCGATGGCACGCAGCACGCCAATGTAGTCTTCGTTGAGCGGTTTGATGGTGAAGCCGGCACCGAGGAACGCCGCGCCCTTCTTGTAGGCAATGCCTTCGTTCCAGATGTCCATGCCCCACTCGTTGGACGGCACGTAGAACAACCCGGTGTCTTTGTTGTAGGCCATCGGCATCCAGTTCTTGGCACCGAGGAAGGCCGGCGCGACGAATACCGAGCTGCCCTTGGCCTCGCTACCCGGTGCGCCCGGACGGCTGGCTTCGTTGTAGATAGGACGCCCGTCCTTGTCCAGGCCCGTGGCCCAAGTGATCTTGTCGACGAAGGGGAAGCCACGGATGAATTTGCCGTTGGTGCGGTCCAGCACGTAGAAGAAACCGTTACGGTCGGCGGTGGCGGCGGCCTTGATCTCCTTGCCGCCGTCCTTGTAGTTGAACGAGATCAGCTCGTTGACGCCGTCGAAGTCCCAGCCGTCATGCGGCGTGCTCTGGAAGTGCCACTTGATGGTGCCGTCGTCCGGGTTCAGCGCCAGGCGCGACGAGGAATACAGGTTGTCGCCAGGGCGCAGGTGCGAGTTCCATGGTGCCGGGTTGCCGGTACCAAACAGGATCAGGTTGGTTTCCGGGTCGTAGTAACCGCCCAGCCAGGGCGCAGCGCCGCCGGTCTTCCACAGGTCGCCTGGCCAGGTCTTGCCCGCCTCACCGCCGGAGATACCGTTCTCGATGGCCTTGCCGTCTTTGTACACGTAGCCCATGTGCCCTTCCACGGTAGGGCGCATCCACAGCAGCTCGCCGTTCTCCGGGTTGTAGGCCTGGATCTTGCCCACAACGCCAAACTCGCCACCGGCCACGCCAGTGATCAACTTGCCGTTGACGATCATGGGCGCGGCACTGATGGAATAGCCTTCCTTGTGGTCGGCCACCTTCTTGCTCCACACCACCTTGCCGGTGTCCTTGTTCAAGGCCACCAGCTTGGCGTCCAGCGTGCCGAAGAACACCAGGTCGCCGTACAGTGCCACGCCCCGGTTGATCACGTCGCAGCACGGGCGAATGTCATCCGGCAGGCGCGCATCGTATTGCCACAGTTTCTTGCCAGTGCGGGCGTCCACGGCGAACACCCGCGAGTAGGAGCCGGTCAGGTACATCACCCCGTCCTTGATCAGCGGCTGGGCCTGCTGGCCGCGCTGCTTCTCACCACCAAAGGAAAACGCCCAGACTGGCCGCAGTTCCTTGACGTTATTGGCGTTCAGCAGGTCCAGCGGACTGTAGCGCTGGCCCTGCACGCCTAGGCCATTGGTCACGATCTGCTGCGGGTTCTTCGGGTCCTGAAGGATTTCTTCGTTGCTGACAGCGGCGTGGGCCGCGCCAGCAAGCAGCATGGCGCTGAACACCAGGCTCACGGCGAACAAGGGGCGACGCGGGGATCGGGTCATGACGGCTACCTTTGGATTTTTTTGTTGTATCCGGGAAAATTTCCCGGTGTGCCGGGAATTCTTGGTCCCGACCCGGTTGCCAACAATTGCCCGCAGTGCGGAGATTTCTAGTTCCTTGGTATAGGCTTGGGATTTGTGTGGACGCGCGCATTGAGCGCCCCCGTGCGGCGCTCGATCTCACAGGCGCAAAAATGTCGTGGCAAGCCCTAAAAATCCCCGCTGTCCCGATCGACGCGCCGCAGCTGTTGACGCTCATAACGCGGATACAGGTGACTGACGCTGCGAATCAACTCGTACCGCGTCAGGCTGATACCGGCAAACCGCTCGGGTATCGGGCTGCGAATCATCTCGGCCATGTCATCGCCACGCGCCGCGCCGTCACGCATCAACCCATCCAGCCAGCCCAGGTAGTCGCGCATCTGCACAAAGGGCCGGGCATCGCTGGCAACCGGACCATGTCCGGGTACCAGCTGCTTCCAGGGCAGCGCTTGCAGGGTGTCCAGGTCCTTCAGCCACACCTCCAGCCCCGGGCTGTTGGGCGTGGTCAGGGCACGTTCGTAGAACACCAGGTCGCCGGCGAATAGCACGCCGGTCTTTTCATCCAGAATCGCCAGGTCGGCACCGGTATGTCCGCCCAAGGCCAGCAGACGCAACCGGTGCCCGCCGACCTCGTGGATACCCGCCTCCAGCACACGGGTTGGCAGCACGACTTCGGTGCCGCGCATCCAGTCGCCGACCAGGCGGTACATGTTCTCGGCCATGGCATCGCCTTGCTGGCGCAACAAATCACCAGTACCCGCCAAGGCCCCGATAGGCACATCGGTGAAGGCCTGGTTGCCCAGCACATGGTCGGGGTGATGATGGGTCAGCAGCACCTCCAGCACCGGTTTGTCGGTGGTGGCGGCAATGGCCTGGCGCAAGGCTTCGCCGTAGCGTTTTGACGGCCCGCTGTCGATCACCACCACCCCGCTGTCGGTGACGATGAACGCGGTGTTGACGATATTGCCGCCGTTGCTCCTGGCGAAATTGTCGGTGCTGCCTTCCAATAGCCAGGTATCTGCGGCTATTTGCCGAGGTGCAAGCCGATAATCAAGGTCAGCCCAGGCCGGCAGGCCCAGGCACAGCAACAACAACGCTATCCAACGCATACAGGCGCCTCTGGTCACGGGTGAAGTCGGGCAAAAGGGTCAGGGCACCGCCGCCTCGAACTGGTTGCCACTGTTGTCCTGCAGCACCAGCCGGGTCGGCCCAGGGCCCTGGATGTCGAACCCGAGGTTGGGGTTTTCGCTGACGGCCGGGTACAGCTCGAGGTGGGCCAGGCGTTGGCCGTTCGCATCTTGCAACTCGGCCTGGTTGAGGAAGAACTCGGGAACGCCGCTGACCAGGCCGTTATCCATCGGGTGAGCCACCTGCAGGCGCAAGCGGCTGCTGTCGCCACGCGGGTAGCGCCCGCCCAGCACCTCGCCGAGGTGCTCCTCCCAGCCCGGTTGCGTGCGCACCACACTGGGTGCGGTGCAGCCACCGCCAGCGGCGTCGATCAGGGTCGAGCCCACATGCCACAGGCCGTCGCGCGTCTGCACCGCGGCGCGCAGCGGCGTGGCCTGTTCGATGCGGATGCGGATCGACAACCAGGGCAGCACGCGCTCGCCGGGCTGGAAATCGACAATACGCGGCAAGGGGTTCAGCTCCGCCCAGGCGATGATACGTACCACATCGCCAGAAAACGCCCGGGCATCGATCTCCAGCGGCACCTGGCGCGCGTCCTCGGCAAACGGCGGCGCCAGCAGCTTGACCCGGTCGTCGAAGACGAACGCGGCCTGTCCCAGTAACTGCTTGTGGTAGAAGTCCCACATTACCGAGGGTACCGGGTCTGTCTGGGTCCCTTGCGTGGCCGCCAGGGCCGCACAAGGCATCCAGCAGGCCAGCAAAAAAGTCGCTCGCCAGTTCATGGCCTGCTCCTATTGATACATCTCCGGGACCTCGTAACGCAGGCCGTAAGCGGCATACATGGCCTTGAGCCGGCCATCACGAATCATCGCTTCGAGGGCTTCTTCCACGGCATAGGCCAACTGGCGGTTGCTTTCATGAACCGCCATGCCAATCTCCCAGGCCTGCTTGCCCAGGTTGGGGTAGGCGTTTTCCGCCAGCGCCAGTTGCGGGTCGGCAGCCTGGTGCAACTGCCAGTCAACCTCGCCGCGCATGGCCATCACCGCGTCCACCTGCCCGGCCTGCATCGCGGCGAATGCCTGTTGCACACCGGGGTAATGATGGGTTTTGGCACTGAGCATGCCGTTGAATACCGACGTCAGGTAGAACGACGGCACGCTGTCCACTTCGACCCCGATGGGGTGCTGCTGGAACACTGCCACACTGGCCACCGAGGCCAGTCGACGGCGGTCGTACGCGACTTGCCAGCGCTCTGCCTGATACGGGCCGAACATCACCACCTGGCCGTTTTCCAGCTCGCCCACGTCGTTGCGCTTCTGTGCATAGTCGTGGTCATAAGGCACCCGCATCATCAGGTCGGCCAACTGCTGGTGGCGCAGCGGGCTGCCGCGCCAGATATAGTCGCGCAGGTCATCGTCGAGCTTTTCCCCGGGCGGCGCCCAGATAAGATGCAGGCGCACCCCCATGGCCGTGGCCAGAGCCTGCGCCAGCTCCACATCGACACCGCGGGGCTTGCCGTGGTCCTCGAAACTGTAGGGGGCAAAATCCTTGTACACCGCCACCTTCAACTCGCCGGCAGCGATGATCGCGTCATAGTTGCGCACCTGCGCCTGGGCCGCTGCGCAACACAGCAGCAGGCCACTCAACAGCACCGCCCACAGACGCATGGCCGTCACTCCTCGACGTGCACACTGTCCAGATAGGTACGTACCGCCCACAAGGCTTCCTGGCTCAGGTAGTCGGCCATTTTCGGCATATACACGCGGCCGTCGCGAACCGCGCCATGGCGTACCCGCTCGACGAACCACTCATCGCCCGCCTCACCCGCATCGAGCATGCGCAGGTCGGGGGCAATCCCCCCGGATTTGGCTTCAAGGCCATGGCAGGCGGCGCAGTTCTGGTTGTAGGCAGAGGCACCGATTTCCACGGCCTTGTCGTGCTCCGGCGACGTACGGTACGGGTTGACCGCCGCCCAGCCGTCGCCGTCCAGGCTTACGCCAGCGTCCTTGATCGGGGTCAGGCCCTTGGTCTCTACCGCCTGGGGCACCACGTTGCCATGAGCCCAGGCCGTACCGCTCAGCACAGCCGCAGCCAGCAGCCCCGTAGCCAGCAACACATTGCGTTTTGTTGTCATTGTTATGCCCTCACCATTGCACGCAAAGCCTCAACCACAGAGGCCGTGCCGCCATCTTAAAAACAGCCCGCAGGCGGCCGAATGCTGCTTTGGTGGCCGGGCCTTACTCCCTTGGTAGTAGGGCTTGTGGTGAAGGGCCAATTGAGGTGCCGCTCGGGAACTCTTCCCGGCAAAGGCGGGATATTTTCCGTATCCGCCCAAGGCTGCCTCGCCGCACCCTGTGCAGGCCAAAACCTCCACAGGGAACTGCAACCATGACAACAAGAACGCTACCCGCCCTCTCCCCTCTGGCCCTCAGCGTGCGGGCCCTGCTGCTGGCCGGTAGCCTGGCCCTGAGCAACGCGGCCATCGCGGCCACTCCCCCAGCGGCACCTGCCGGCAAGAACGTGACCTGGGAAGACATCGCCAACGACCACCTGACCACCAAGGACGTGCTGCAATACGGCATGGGCACCAACGCCCAACGCTGGAGCCCGTTGGCCCAGGTCAACGACAAGAACGTATTCAAGCTCACCCCGGCCTGGTCCTATTCCTTCGGTGACGAGAAGCAGCGCGGCCAGGAATCCCAGGCCATCGTCAGTGACGGCGTGGTCTACGTCACCGGCTCTTACTCGCGGGTATTCGCCCTGGATGCCAAGACCGGCAAACGCCTGTGGACCTACAACCACCGCCTGCCCGACAACATTCGCCCGTGCTGCGACGTGGTCAACCGCGGGGCGGCGATCTACGGCGACAAGATCTACTTCGGCACCCTGGACGCGCGGGTCATCGCCCTGGACAAGCACACCGGCAAGGTGGTGTGGAACAAGAAGTTCGGCGACCACAGCGCCGGCTACACCATGACCGGCGCCCCGGTGCTGATCAAGGACAAGACCAGCGGCAAGGTGCTGCTGATCCATGGCAGCTCCGGCGATGAGTTCGGCGTGGTTGGCCAGCTGTTCGCCCGCGACCCGGAAACGGGTGAAGAAGTGTGGATGCGGCCCTTCGTCGAAGGCCACATGGGCCGCCTGAACGGCAAGGACAGTACCCCGACCGGCGATGTGAAGGCGCCGTCTTGGCCAGATGACCCAACCACCGAAACCGGCAAGGTCGAAGCCTGGAGCCACGGCGGCGGCGCCCCTTGGCAAAGTGCAAGCTTCGATGCCGAGACCAACACCATCATCGTCGGCGCTGGTAACCCCGGCCCCTGGAACACTTGGGCACGCACCTCCAAGGATGGCAACCCCCACGACTACGACAGCCTCTATACCTCGGGCCAGGTCGGCGTCGACCCGAGCACCGGCGAGGTGAAGTGGTTCTACCAGCACACGCCGAACGATGCCTGGGACTTCTCTGGCAACAACGAGCTGGTGCTGTTCGACTACAAGGACAAAGACGGCAAGGTGGTCAAGGCCACCGCCCACGCCGACCGCAACGGCTTCTTCTACGTGGTCGACCGCAACAACGGCAAGCTGCAGAATGCCTTCCCGTTCGTGGACAACATCACCTGGGCCAGCCACATCGACCTGAAAACCGGTCGCCCGGTAGAAAACCCTGGCCAGCGCCCGGCCAAGCCGCTGCCGGGTGAAACCAAGGGAAAACCGGTGGAAGTGTCACCGCCGTTCCTCGGTGGCAAGAACTGGAACCCCATGGCCTACAGCCAGGACACCGGCCTGTTCTACATCCCCGGCAACCAGTGGAAGGAGGAGTACTGGACCGAGGAAGTGAACTACAAGAAAGGCTCGGCGTACCTGGGCATGGGCTTCCGCATCAAGCGCATGTACGACGACCACGTCGGTACCCTGCGGGCCATGGACCCGACCACCGGCAAGCTGGTGTGGGAACACAAGGAGCACCTGCCGCTATGGGCCGGCGTACTGGCCACCAAAGGCAACCTGGTGTTCACCGGCACCGGTGACGGCTTCTTCAAGGCCTTTGACGCCAAGACGGGCAAAGAGCTGTGGAAGTTCCAGACCGGCAGCGGCATCGTTTCGCCGCCCATTACCTGGGAGCAGGACGGCGAACAGTACATCGGCGTGACCGTGGGCTACGGCGGCGCCGTGCCGTTATGGGGCGGAGACATGGCTGAGCTGACCAAGCCGGTGGCCCAGGGTGGTTCGTTCTGGGTGTTCAAGATCCCGAGTTGGGACAACAAGACCGCGCAACGTTGATCGCCAGCGGGGAGCGGGCCAACCCCCTCCCCGCTTTTGTTCATCTTCCGCCAGGAGCCTTTCACCATGAACTACCTGCCATTTGCCTTGCTGTTGGTACTGTCACCCGCCATGGCGGTGGGTGCCGACGACGATGGCAACGATGCCCCCCTGACCGTCAACGGTTGCGTGATTGCCGAAGCCAGCCAGTGCCCGGGGGCCAACCTTCGCGGCGCCAACCTGGCCAACCAGGACCTGCGCAAGATGAACCTGGCCGGCGCCGACCTGCGTGAGGCCGACCTGCGCCATGCCCGGCTGGACCTGGCCAACCTGGAAAAGGCCCGCCTGCAAGGCGCCAACCTGACCCGCGCCAGCCTGCAGCAAAGCAACCTGCGCCTGGCTGACCTGAGTAATAGCAAGTTGGTCGCCATTCAAGGCTGGGGCATGTTCGCCCAAGGCGCGCAGTTCGAGAAAGCCGACCTCGGCGCGGCCTACTTGCAGTTCGCCCGGCTGTCAGGGGCAAAGATGCACCACGCCAACCTGCAGGCCGCAGACCTGGAAATGGCCTGGCTGAGCAAGACGGACCTGCAAGAGGCCAACCTGGGGGACGCTAATCTGCAAGAAGCCAAATTTGGCCAGAGCAACCTGGAACGCGCCGATTTGCGCGGGGCGCGGCAGCATTACGGGAACTTTCAGGAGGCCAACATGGAGGGGTGCAAGGGGTGCCCAGAGACTTGGGATAATTGAGCGAAGGGTTCGCCGTGGCATCTTCAGCGCCTGTGAGACCCAGCGCCGCGCGGGCGGCGCTGGGTCTCACAGGCGCCGCATCCCGCACGTCGAATCACCCCGCCACCCTCACCACCCCCAGATCAATCCCCAGATGCACCAGCTCGGCATGCGAGCTGACCTGCAACTTGCTCTTGAGCAAGGTCAAATGATTGGACACGGTCTTGGCGCTGATACACAACTGCTCGGCAATCACCCGCGCCGGGGTGCCTTTGGCCAGCATCGTGAAAATCTCCAACTCACGCTGGGTCATGCGCTGCAAACGCGGGTCATTGGCGTTTTGTGGTGAAGTGCAAGCCAACTGGGTAGCCAAAGGCTGCTCGATGTAGGCATGCCCGGCCAACACCCGCTGCACCGCCTCGATCAACACCTCGGGCGCCGAGTTTTTGGTCAGGTAACCCAAGGCCCCGGCTTCAAGCGCCTGGCGCACCAGCGGCAGCTCATCATGCATGCTGAAAAACAGCACCCGCAACTGGGGCAGGCGCTGGCGCAGGCGGCGGGTGGTTTCAAGGCCGCTAATGCCAGGCAGGCCAAAATCCATGATCACCAGATTAGGCACTTGCTCCTGAACCCGGGCCAAGGCCTCTTCGCCACTGGCAGCCTCTCGTACTTCCATCGTGGGCAACACCGCCCGCAGCAGGCTGGCATAGCCCTGGCGGACCACGGCATGGTCATCGACCAATACAATATTCATCACACCTCCAAGGGAATATTCAGAGCCAGTGCCCAGCCAACCCCGGGGCGGCTGAAAATGCGCAGTTCGCCCCCCAGGCTACGGGCGCGTTCGGCCATCGAATGCAAGCCTACGCCGGGCCGTTGCGGCTGACGGGCTCCGCAGCCGTTGTCGCGAATCAGCAGGCGCAGGCCCTTGGTACTGCGTTGCAGGCGTACCCGCACCTGGCTGGCACCGGCATGCCGGGCGACATTGGTCAGCGCCTCTTGCAGCAACCGGTACAGGTGCGTGCGGCTCGCCCCGGGCAGCGTTGGCAGGTGCCCGCCAACCCGCAAACGGCATTCAATGCCCTGGCTGGCCTGCCACTGGTTGACGAGCAGGTCGAAGGCTTCAGCCAGCGGCATGTGTTGCAACGCGACCGGATACAGGTCACGTACCAACGCACGAAAGCCCTGTTGCAGGCGTTCGCAATTGAGTGCCAGGGCTTGCGCAGTCTGCTCCACCACGGTCGGCTGGTCGGCCACCATGCGCAACAGGCACACCTGGGCACGGATACCTGCCAGGTATTGGCCAAGGTCGTCGTGCAGCGTCTGCGCCAGGTGGGTGCGTTCCTGCTCCTGCACCGCCAGCAGGGCCTGCGTCAGTTGCGTATTGTCGGCCTGAGTCTGCTCCAGGGTGGCGGCCATGCGGTTGAAGTGTTCCGCCAGCTGACGGGCCTCCGGCAGGCCGGCCTCGCGCAGGCGGGCCGTCAACTGCCCGCCCGAGACCTGACGCAAGGCTTGCAGCAGCTCATCCAGCAAACCCATGCCCCGCCGTACCGCCCAGCGGATGGTCAACAGGCTCAATAGCAACGCCAGGCCGAACAAGCCGAGCAGTTGCTGCAAGGCATCCCAGACTTCGTCGATCTCATCCCGCGCATCTACAGCGATCAGCACCCGCGCCCCGTCATTCAGGTCCAGCAGCCGGCTGCTACTGTGCCGCTCACCCAACAGCTGGCGGCCCAGCCAGGCATCCAGGCCGCTCTGCGGCGGTAGCTGCGGTGCTTCCCCCGCCGCCAGCCAGTGTACCCGCACATGGCGCAGGCTCTGGGTCAGCCGGGGTTGCAGGCTTGCCGGGTCACGTTCGGCGGTGTCGCCAAGGTAAGCCACCACGGCTTCGGCAGACTGCAACTCACGCTCGACATCAGCCACCGCCTGGTGCAACAGCACGCCGGCACAGGCCAGCGTCACCAGGGCGAAGCAGCACGTGACCCAGAGGTTGATCCGCCACAGGGCCGACAGGTTGACAGGGCGCACAGACGATTCTCCTTGGGCGTTGTAGCCCATCGTGTTTCCCATCGTAAAGCCGCAGCACCTACGCCGAATTACTACCTTGGTACCGGCCGGGCGCTACTTTCTGCATATTTCCCCCTCCCGGTGGGCTTCCTATGCTGGCGCCATCTGCCGTGGAGTATGTTATGCGCCAGCCTGCCCCTCTTGCCCTGACCTGCCTGCTGGCCCTGGCCGCAGCGCTGTGCGCACCGCTGGCACCCGCCGAAGAACCCTTGCAGGTACGCATCGGCTACCTGAACTATCGCCCCGAGCCAGGCCCGTTGTTGTCCAACATCATCCCCGAACCTGCCGATGCCGGGCTGCAAGGCGCGGAACTGGCGATTGTCGACAGCAACAGCACGGGGCGCTTCCTGAACCAGCGATTCCAACTGACCAAGGCCACGGCCGACAGCCCCGAAGCCTTGCTGCAGGCGGCCAACGCCCAGCACGACCAGGGCCTGCGGCTGTTCGTGGTAAATGCCCCGGCCGCCAGCCTGCGCGCCTTGTCTGCCGCCCTGCCCGACAGCCTGCTGTTCAATGCCGGCAGCCCCGACGACAGCTTGCGCAGCAGCCAGTGCCTGGGCAATGTGCTGCACAGCCTGCCGAGCCGGGCCATGCTGGCCGACGCCCTGGTGCAGTTCATGGTATTGCGCAAATGGCAGCGGGCACTGTTGGTGGTCGGCCAGACCGAAGACGACCAGGCGTACGCCGCCGCCCTGCGCAGGGCGATGAAGCGCTTTGGTATGCAGCTGGTTGCAGAAAAAGCCTGGACCTTCGACAACGACCAGCGCCGCAGCGCCCAGGCCGACATGCCGCTGTTCACGCAAACCGCCGAATACGACGTGGTGCTTGTGGCGGACGAACGCGGCGACTTCGGCGAGTACCTGCCCTACCAGACCTGGTACCCGCGCCCGGTGGCAGGCACCCAGGGGCTGACCCCCACCGGCTGGCACAAGACCGTGGAAACCTTCGGCGCCGCGCAGCTGCAAAAACGCTTCGAAGCCCAGGCCGGGCGCTGGATGAACGACCGCGATTTCGCCGCCTGGATGGCCGTGCGCAGCGTCGCCAGTGCAGTCAGCAAACTGCGCCAGACCGAACCACGTGCGTTGCAGCAACTGCTGCTCAGCGAACAGTTGCCGCTAGACGGGTTCAAGGGCCGCAAGCTCAGCTACCGCCCGTGGAACGGCGAACTGCGCCAGCCAATCCCGCTGGTACAGCCGCGCGCCCTGGTCAGCACCTCACCGCAGGAAGGTTTCCTGCACCCCTTCAACGAAATGGACAGCCTGGGCTACGACAAGCCCGAAGTGACCTGCAGCTACCCCTGACCCGATCACCACAACAATAAGGAATCCGCCATGCGCCGCCTCTTTCACAGGGCCTTGCTTTGCCCCAGCCTGCTATCGGCCGCCTTGGCACTGGCCAGCGGGCACACCATGGCTGCCACTGCCTGGGTCTCCAACGAGAAGGACAACAGCCTCAGCCTGATCGACATGCAAACGCTTGAAGTCACCGACACCTTGCCGGTCGGCCAGCGCCCGCGCGGCCTGCTGCTGTCCCACGACAACAAACTGCTGTACATCTGCGCCAGCGATTCGGACCGGGTGCAGGTGATGGACGTGGCCACCCGCACGATCATCAAGGAGCTGCCCTCCGGCAAGGACCCCGAGCAGTTCGCCCTGCACCCCAACGACCGCTGGCTGTACGTGTCCAACGAGGACGACGCGCTGGTGACAGTGATCGACACCGTCACCGACAAGGTGCTGGGGCAGATCGACGTTGGCATCGAACCCGAAGGCATGGCGGTCAGCCCTGACGGCAAATGGGCAGTCAACACCAGCGAAACCACCAACATGCTGCACTGGATCGACACCAGCACCCAGACCCTGGCCGACAGCACCTTGGTCGATCAGCGGCCACGCTTCGTCGAGTTCAACAAGGACGGCTCGCGGCTGTGGGCATCGGCGGAAATCGGCGGCACGGTGACCATTCTCGACGTGGCCACGCGCCAGGTACTCAAAACCCTGAACTTCCAGATCAAGGGCGTACACCCGGACAAGGTCCAGCCGGTGGGCATCAAGCTCAGCGCCGATGGCAAGTACGCCTTCGTCGCCCTGGGCCCGGCCAACCATGTGGCGGTGATCGATGCCAACACCTACGAGGTGCTCGACTACCTGCTGGTCGGGCGGCGTGTCTGGCAGCTGGCGTTCACCCCGGACCAGAGCCAGTTGCTGGCCACCAACGGCGTCAGCGGCGATGTCTCGGTCATCGATGCAAAAAACCTCAAAGTGCTCAAGTCGGTGAAGGTCGGGCGCTACCCCTGGGGTGTGGTGGTCACACCATGAACGCCCTCGACGTCAGTGATGTAAGCTTTGCCTATGGCCAGCGCGCGGCACTCAAACAGGTCGGGTTCAGCCTGGCGCCAGGGCGATTCGCCGCATTGCTGGGCCCCAACGGGGCCGGCAAATCGACACTTATCGCCCTGCTTACGCGCCTGTACGACCTGCAGCACGGCGACATCCGCGTAGGCGGCTGCTCGCTGCGCAATGCCGCACGCCCGGCCTTGCGCCAGCTGGGCGTGGTGTTTCAGCAAAGCACCCTCGACCTGGACCTGACCGTTGAACAGAACTTGCGCTACCACGCGGCGCTGCATGGCCTGTCGCGGCGCCAGAGCAGCCAACGGGTCGACGCCGAACTGGCCCGTCAAGGCCTGGGCGAACGTCGGCATGAGCGTGTTCGTGCGCTGAATATCGGCCATCGGCGCCGGGTGGAGATTGCACGCGCCCTGCTGCACGAACCACGCCTGCTACTGCTTGACGAAGCCAGTGTCGGCCTCGACCCGGCCAGCCGCCTGGCCCTCAACCAGCACGTGCGGCGGCTGTGCCGCGAGCAGCAGCTCAGCGTGCTGTGGACCACCCACCTGCTGGACGAGGTCCAGCCCAGCGATGACCTGCTGATTCTGCATCAAGGCCGCCTGGTAGCACGCGGTACCGCCGACGCCCTGAGCCTGGAGCACGGTGGCGACCTCGACAATGCCTTTGCCCGGCTGACCAGCGCGCCCTCAGGAGCCAATGCCCAATGAACGCTTACTGGCAATGTTTCAACGGCATCATGCTGCGCGAATGGCTACGCTTCGTGATGCAGCGCACGCGCCTGCTCAGTGCGCTGGTGCGTCCGCTGCTGTGGTTGCTGGTGTTCGCCGCCGGGTTTCGTGCGGCCCTGGGCATTGCCATCATCGAGCCCTACGACACCTACATTCCCTATGAGGTGTACATCATCCCGGGCCTGGCCTGCATGATCTTGCTGTTCAATGGCATGCAGGGCTCGCTGTCGATGGTGTATGACCGGGAGATGGGCAGCATGCGCGTGCTGCTGACCAGCCCGTTGCCACGGCCGTTCCTGCTGGGCAGCAAGCTGTTGGCGACCGCGTTGATTTCCCTGCTGCAGGTGTATGCCTTCCTCGCCATCGCCTGGCTGTACGGCGTACAGCCGCCAGCGGCGGGCCTGCTGCTGGCGCTGCCGGCAATGCTGCTGGTAGCGTTGATGCTCAGTGCCCTGGGGCTGCTGCTGTCGAACGCGATCCGCCAGCTGGAGAACTTTGCCGGGGTGATGAACTTCGTGATCTTCCCGCTGTTTTTCCTGTCTTCGGCGTTGTACCCGCTGTGGAAGATGCGCGAGGCCAGCCAGTGGCTGTACTGGCTGTGTGCGGTGAACCCGTTCACCCATGCCGTGGAGCTGGTGCGGTTCGCCCTGTATGAGCGGTTGAACCTGCTGGCACTGGCTGTATGCCTTGGCTTGACCGTGCTGTTCACCCTGCTGGCGATACTCACTTTCAACCCTCAGCATGCCGCGCTGCGCAAGCCGCGCTGAAGCCTCCTGCCTGGGGCTGCTTTATGGCCCCATCTTCCTGAGCAGTGCCTACTACTTTAGTACTGCCTTTGCTGTCTGATCGTCGCATTCACAACACACCACCACTGGCATGTAATGGGCCTATAACAAAAAGGATAAAACCATGCCACGTGCCCCGCGCCCTTTGCTGGCTGCCCTTTCGCTGTGTCTGTCACTGGGTATCGCCCAGGCCGACACCACCCCGCTGTTTTCCGCCGAAGGCTACCGCGCCACCCTCTACCGCAGCCCGACCCCGCAACAGGTCGAGGGCGGCCAGGTCATCGACACCGCCACGCTGCAAAACCTGCTGGCACAAAGCCCCAGGCCAGTACTGATCGACGTCTATCGCCGCCAATGGCTGCAAGGCCAATTCATCGAAGACGAACCGCACGCCAACCTCCCGGGTAGCCTTTGGCTGGCCAACACCGGCGACGGCGAGCTGAGCCCGGCCTGGCAGGACTACTTCGTGCGCAACCTGCAAAAAGCCACTGCCGGGCGCCCGGAGCACCCCCTGGTTTTTTATTGCCGCTCCGATTGCTGGTTAAGCTGGAACGCGGTAAAACGCGCTAAAGCCCTGGGCTACAACAACCTGTACTGGTACCGCGACGGCCTGGACGCCTGGCAGCAGGCCAACCTGCCGCTGCAGCCAGCGCAACCTGTACCCTTTCCCTGAACTGCCTGTAAATGCGTGCCCCGCCCCCTCCAATAAAAACAAGGTGAAAAGGCCATGTACAAAATTTTGATTGCCGACGATCACCCGCTGTTTCGCGAAGCCATCCACAACGTCATCAGCGATGGCTTCCAGGGCAGCGAGGTCATGGAAACCGCCGACCTGGACAGCGCCCTGGCCCTGACCCAGGCGCACGACGACCTCGACCTGATCCTGCTCGACCTGAACATGCCCGGCATGCATGGCCTTAACGGGCTGATTACCCTGCGCAACGAGGCGCCGACCACCCCGGTGGTGATCGTTTCGGCCGAGCAGGAAAAGCAGATCGTGCTGCAGGCCATCACCTACGGTGCCGTGGGTTTCATTACCAAGTCTTCGCCCCGTTCGCAGATGATCGAAGCGATCGAGCAGATCCTCAACGGCAATGTCTACCTGCCGCCCGACATCATCCGCGCCCAGAAAAGCAACACCAGCCGGCGCCACAACGAGGCGCCGAGCTTCCCGCCGGAAATGCTCCAGGCCCTGACCCGCAAGCAGCTGCTGGTACTGGAGCGCATGACCAAGGGTGAGTCGAACAAGCAGATTGCCTATACGCTGGACATCGCCGAAACCACGGTGAAGGCTCATGTTTCGGCGATCTTGCGCAAGCTCAATGTGCATAACCGGGTGCAGGCCATTCTCAGTGCCGGGGATATCGATTTTGCCGACTACCTGCGGCGTTAGCCTGTTCTGGCCTCTTCGCGGGCGAGCCCGCGAAGAGGCCAGCGGCTATGTCATGCTGCCGGCCAGCAGGTGACTCATCGCCGTCTTGAGCTTCATCGGCCGCACCGGCTTGTGCATCAGGGTGTGGCCCAGCTCGCGAATCTGCTGCTTGAGGTCGTTGCTGTAGTTCGCGGTAATCATCAGCGCCGGTAATGGCTGGGTGCGCCGGGCATTGATCCGCGCCACGGCGTCGACACCGTTGCAGTCGTTGTCCAGATGGTAATCGGCTATCAGCAGGTCGGCTTCGGCATGGTAGTTGTCCACCTGGCGTGCCAGGTCTTCCTCCGACAGCGCCGTGACCACCCGGCAGCCCCACCCCTCCAGCAAGGTGCGCATGCCGGCGCAAATCGCCGCGTCGTTATCCAGCACCCACACCCGCGCCCCGCGCAGGCGTTCGAGCATTGGCTCGCTGACCACCTGGCTCGGCTGGGTTTTGGGCGCGGTGGTGCTCAGTGGCACTTCGACGGCGAATACCGAGCCTTTGCCAAGCCATGAACGTACCCGTATCCGATGCCCAAGGATGCCGGCGATCTTTTCTACAATCGCCAGGCCCAGGCCTAGCCCGCGGTCCTGGTCCGGGCGCTGCACATCACCGCGCTTGAACTCCTGGAACATGTCGTCCAGGTGCTCTTCGGCAATGCCGATGCCACTGTCCCACACTTCGATCCGCAGGCCGCCACGCAGGCGCCGGCAGCCCAGCACCACACGCCCGCTGCGGGTGTAGCGAATGGCATTGCTGAGCAGGTTGCGCAGGATCCGCGCCAGCAGCTGAATGTCACTGCGCACCACCGCCGAACAGCCCACGAAATGCAGTTCAAGGCCTTCACTGCGCGCCACCTGTGCGTATTCGGCAGCAAGGTTGTCCATCAGTTCGCGCAGGGCAAACGGGGCGACATCGGCTTTGATCACCCCGGCATCGAGCTTGGAAATGTCGACCAGAGTGCCGAGCAAGTTCTCCACATCTTCGAGCGAATTGCTGACGTTACGTACCAGGTGGGCGCTGTCTTGCGGGTCGCGGCGCTCCAGCAATGCGCTGGTGAACAGCCGCGCCGCGTTCAGCGGTTGCAGCAGGTCATGGCTGACCGCTGCGAGGAACTTGGTTTTCGACAAGTTGGCCTGTTCGGCCTCGCGCTTGGCCTCGCGCAGGCGAGCCTCGGCTTGGCTTCGCTCTTCGATTTCACGCAGCAACTGGTCATTGAGGCTGGTCAGTTCGGCGGTGCGTTCGCGCACCCGCTGCTCCAGGTGCTGATAGGCCTGGTGCAGCGCCTGGGCGGTGTTGCGCCGCTCGGTAATGTCGCGGATCAACACGAAGATGCCCACCACCTCGCCGCTGGCCAGGCGGTTCGGCACGTAGGAGCGCAGCATGTAGCGTTCCTGGCCATTGATATTGGTTTCGGCAAATTCGAAGGTGACGCTCTCCCCCGCCAGCGCCCGCGCCACATAGGCTTCCAGGCGCTGGTAATGCTGTTCGCTGTGGGCCTCGCGCAGGCTCTGGCCAAGCATTACGCCGTGGGGCCAGCAATACCATTCTTCATACACCTTGTTGGTGAACTCGTAGACCAGATCGGCGTTCAGGTAAGCGATCAGCGCCGGTACATTATCGGTAATCAGGCGAATCTGATGCTGGTGGGCGGTCTCGGCCCGCTGGCGGGCCTCGCTGAGCAAGCGGTTGACGGCCTTGAGCTCGGCCATGGCCTGGTTCAGGGCATCGGTGCGTTCACGCACCTGCTCGGCCAGCACCACGGAATGCTGAAACGCCGCATAGGGATCGTTACCCCGGGTTACCCCAGACTCGATGCGTTCAATCAACGCGCCGTTGATCCGCTGCAGCTTTTGGTTTTCGTGCTGCAGCCGGGTGACCTCGGCCTGCAGCTCAGCGCCCGACAGGAGGCCGGTTGCGGGCAATGGCGACCCCGGTGAAGGTCTGGTTGATGTGCATGCCATTGAACTGTTCTCCGTAGGTGTTGAAACCGATCACCCGCTGCTCACGCAGAAACGCGCCGACCGGTTCCAGGCCATGCCGGGCCTCCAGTTCCAGCCGCCGCAGGAAGCAATCACAACCAATGGTCAGCAACAGCGGCCCGAGGCGCTGGCGCAGGCCGTCGAACAGCTGGTGCAGGTTAGGCAACAGCGGGCCTGGGGTCATGGCCGTAAGCACGATGCCGTTTTCCACTGCACAGTAAAAACTCAGGCTCAGGTCCGGGTGCACCTGCTGGATCGCTCGCACGTAGTACTGGTCGTGAATGCGCACGGCCAGCGGGTGAGCGGCGAACACTCTATGGTCAAGCGCAGCCACCGGTACACCGATGTGGCGGGCGTATTCTTCGGCTGCGGGCTCGGCATTCAGTTCAATGACCCGGCGCTGGGCGCTGTCGGCGCCGGTTACCACCAGCTTTTCCTGGCGTGGCAAGATGTGGTGCGTGGTGAACACTTCAAAATCGAGCCAGGTGTTGACCAGCACCACCACGGCCGCCCCGTTGTGGAAGGCGCCGCCGTAGTACACGTGGGTACGTGTCAGGTAGTTGTCGTCACCGGCAGAGCCCCCGAAATGCGGGATTTCACCTAACGCCGCGCTGAGCGCGGCAAGCACCATTTCCTCGCGGCTGGACAGGCCGTCGAGCAAGGTCAGGGCAAAGCTGTGGCCCTTGATGGGGGCTAACGTATTGCTGCGGCAGGTGCCGACCAGGCGCTCGACCATCTGCTGGGCGTCGATCAGGCTGAAGCGCTCCATTTCATCGATCAACGCAGTGGCGATAGAAAAGTGCCGGTGATCAAAGCCTACGGCTGTGACGCAATTACGGCCGTAGCCCTGCGGCGTGATTTCGCCGGCGCTGGTGCAGCCGACCAGGCGGATGCCGCCGAAACCTTGCTCCAGGGCCTCGCCCAAGGCCTGCAAGTCGTATTCGGCGGAACAGAAGAACAGCACGAAACCCAGGTGCGGGTGCAGCAATTGCCGCGCCAGGTCCTGGGCGGCCAACCGGGCGTCGGTGGCCTGGGACATGGCGCTGACCACACCGTCGTTTTGAGCCTGCTGCATTGGGGTCTCCGGCGCGGGGTGGCTGAGGGGTCAGTGTACGAAGGTGTTTGCGGGGGACGAATGCTACTTGGGTAGCGGGTGGGCGGTTCCATGGGCGTAAATGTTGGGGCCGCTTTGCGGCCCCGGGTGCCTACCAGGTCAACACCGCACCCACTGCAAAGGTATCGGTGTCTTCGTTCTGCGCACTGGTGTCATGCCCATCGATGGAAAACTGGTTGTACTCGGCCACCAGCTTCAGGTTGTCGTTGACGTCATGGAACAGTGCCACGCCACGGGTCTCGTAGTCCGCCCCGCTGCCCACCGCACCGTTGCCGTCGTCCTTGGTCTTGCCATACGACAAGGCAATGCGGTTCTTGCCGACTTTGTACGAACCCTGCAACAGGTAGCCGTCACTGTCGACGTTACGCAAGACCGGTTCGCCGGCATTGTTGGTAAAGAACGGGTTGATACCCTTGGCCTGGAACCCCGAGCCGGTCAGCGACAGCCCGCCCATCTTCGCCTGCACGCCATAGCCAACACCTTTGGACGTGATCGTCTCCACCGTCGAGTCGGTGTTGTCGGAGGTCTGGTAACTGCCGTTGACCCAGCTGTAGATCTGCGCCCCGCCCAGGTCGAACTGGTAGGTAATCTCGCTCTCGGTACGCGGGTTTTCCTGGTAGGCCTTGCCGGTCGGGCTGCTGTCGTTGGTGTCCACCGGGTCCATGATGCCTACCGCCACGCGCAGGCCGTCCATTACCGGGGTGCGGTAGGTGATCTGCGAGGTGGGGAACGGGTACGGGTAGCCACTGCCGATGTTGCCGAACGACACCCCGCCGCCATCCACCAGCCCCAAGGTGTCACTGACCTGGCCGTAGCCGGCCAGCAGTTCGTCGAGCAGGATGTTGGAACGGGCGAACAGCCCGAAGTCCTTGCCGATCAGCACCTCGCCCCATTCGGGATTGGCCACGGTGCCGTAGAACTGGCGCACGTCGATGGCGGTGTCGGTGCCGTTGGTTTCACTGTCGTTGATGGTGACCCAGAACGAGGCACGTGCGCCGAGCTTCAGGTCATCCACCTGCTTGCCCATGTTGAAGCCCAGGTAGTTGGGCAGGAAGCCCATTTTCACCCGCGACTGGCGGCGATCGAACTGCTCGCCTTCGCGGTCGACCTTGCTGTTGACGTAGAAGGCATTGATGTAGCCGTCGGTGGAAAAGGTGGTCTGGTCTTTGTCGTACAGCATGATCTCGGCTTCGGCGACGCCACTCAGGCCCAGGGCAGAAAAGCTGGCGATGGCGGCGGCGAGGAAACGAGGCGGCAGGTGCTTATTGTTGTTGTACATGGCGCGCTCCAAACAGGGGACTGGATGTCGGAGGCGATTATCAGAACAGGGCAAATTGCCAGATACGCTGCTTTGGGGCGGGGTTTTGGGTGCTTTGGATTGGAGGATGGGGTGCGGTGATTTGGTGCTGGTACCTGCTTGGGTCGGGGTGCAGGACTTAGGGTGTACGCATGAATGACTGGCGGGTATTGATACACCTGAACGAACCGGGGCCGCCTTGCGGCCCTTCGCGGGCTCGCCCGCTCCCACAGGGACTGCACCGCTGCCAAGGGCTATGCAGTACCTGTGGGAGCGGGCGAGCCCGCGAAGGGCTGCAAAGCAGCCCCAATTACACTACCTGACAGCAATCGCTTAGCTTCAGGAAGCAAGCGCCTGCGAACGCTGGCGCAGTGGCATTTGGTAGCGGTGCGGTTGCTGCCAGGCCAGCCGTGCCTGCACATCGACCACCGCGTCCTTCACCTTCTGGGCCCAGTGCTCATCCTTCGGGCACACCACCACCACACGAAAACCATGGTCGACACCTTCCAGCCGCACACCTTCGGAGTCATCGACATGCAGGTCGATATCGAACGCCGAGGGTAACTTCGAGGGGGAATTCTCCAGGCCTTTCTGGGCCAGGATGTGTTGGTGCCGGTCGCTGTTGACCACGCCATCGACATGGATGCCATACAGCATCAGCCAGCGGCGAATGTAGGCCGGGGTGCGCCCCGAGGAGGTATAGATCCAGATGCTGCAACCCTGGCGGCGCAGGTCGCGGATCAGCGAACGCGTGCCACTGCGCAGGGGTTCGCCCAACCAGCGGTGGACGAAGCCCGGCAGCTTGCTGTCCTCGGCGTCAGCGTGCTCAGGCAGGCAGGCGAGCGTGTCGTCGATATCGAAGGAAATACGTACCTGGCCACGCTTGAGCTTGCGCTCGATGGCTTGGCGCCCGCGCTGGAGCATGGATGAACGAAGCATCAGCGGCTCCTCTCGCAGGCAGGCACGGGCGTACCGCTCAGGAAGAACTTGCCGGGCTCAGGCGCCTTCGCTTCAAGGAAAGCGGCGTACTTTTTCTTGATTTTGGGTAGTTCGTACAAAGCCTTGACACCGTGTTTGGCGGAGTTGCGAATGACCGAGGACGGGTTGAAGTAACCCTCGGCGTTATCCAGCGACAGCACGAATGGCGGCAGCCCGGCACGCATCAGCAAATAGCTGACAATGAGCGAACCCGTGCGGTTGTTGCCTTCGATGAACAGCTGCGGCTTGCTGAGGATACGTACATACACACCGGCAGCCCGCTTCCAGACCGAATCGCTGCGGTACGCGCAGTACCAGTTGTACAAATCCTTGATGCCACCTTCGACGTTGTTGAAAAAGTGCGCCTCGGTTGCAGCCAGGTGGGGGGCGAACTCCAGGCGGCTGGCCGGGTCGCTGCCGCACAGCACGGTGGCATTGATTTCCAGCATCAGGTTCAGCTGCTGCAGGTCGAACAGGTCGATACCGCGAGCGACATAGTCGTCAATCAGGGCATAGCCTTCAAGCACATTCAGCAGCACCTCGTCGGTGAACGGGTCCCTCGGTTCGGTGAAATGCTGGCTGAGTTCGGCAAAGCGGCCTTGCACCTCGCGCAGTGCGCGCTCTACCGCTGACAGATCAAGACGACGCATCGCTGGCATTGGAAATCCCGGGTAACACTTTAACGGAAGGTAACGCGGCCGGGCGTTGCACCCTTCCTGGCTGCAACGCCCGGCCACCTTGAAAAGTGATCAGCTGAACTTGCCGCTGATGTAGTCGGCAGTCAATTGTTCACGCGGGTTCTGGAAAATCTGCGTGGTCGGGCCCATCTCGACCAGGTAACCGGTACGGGTACCCTGGGAGATATCGACCGAGAAGAATGCGGTGGTGTCGGCGACACGAATCGCCTGCTGCATGTTGTGGGTTACCAGCGCGATGGTGTAGTCCTTCTTCAGTTCGACCATAAGCTCTTCGACGCGGCGGGTAGCGATCGGGTCGAGTGCCGAGCACGGCTCGTCCAGCAGCAGCACCTCCGGTTCGGTGGCGATGGCGCGCGCGATGCACAGGCGCTGCTGCTGGCCGCCGGACAGGGACAGGCCGCTGACCTTGAGCTTGTCCTTTACTTCGTCCCACAGGGCGGCGCCTTGCAGCGCGTGCTTCACGCGGTCACCCAGGTCGCCCTTGTAGCGGTTCAGGCGCAGGCCGAACGCGACGTTGTCAAAAATGCTCATCGAGAACGGGTTGGGCTGCTGGAACACCATGCCGATGTAGCGGCGCACGACTACCGGGTCGACGCCCTTGCCGTAGACATCCTGGCCCAGGAAGTGCACATGCCCTTCGAAGCGGAAGCCCTTTACCAGGTCGTTCATGCGGTTGAGGCTACGCAGCACGGTACTCTTGCCGCAGCCGGATGGCCCGATGAAGCCGGTGATCTCGTTCTTGCGGATCGGCACATGGCTGTCGCGTACGGCCATGAAGTTGCCGTAGAAGATCTTGTCCAGCTTGCAGTCCATGACGATGGGGGTTTCGTTGACCACGGGAGCGACCTTTTGCGCAGTGGATACGTTCAAGTTTGGATGCTCCCTTTCTCAATACTTGGGCTTGCCGAAAACACGGCTAAGAATGTTGATTACCAGCACGATCATTACCAGTACCAGCGAAGCCGCCCAGGCGAGCTCCAGCTGGTTGTCGAACGGCATGCCGGAGAAGTTGTAAATCAGTACGGCCAGCGAGGCCGTGGGGTTCATGACCGCCAGGCTGCCGTCGTGATAAATCCAGTAGTTGCTGAACAGCGCGGTGAACAGCAGTGGCGCGGTTTCGCCAGCGGCGCGGGCCACGGCCAGCATGACGCCGGTCAGGATGGCGGGCAGGCCGGTGGGCAAGACGATCTTCCAGATCACCTGTGCACGGGTGCAACCCATGCCGTAGGCAGCATCTTTCATGATCTTGGGCACCATCTTCATCGACTCTTCGGCGGTCAGCACCACGATCGGCAGCATCAGTACCGCCAGTGCCACGCCACCTGCCGGCGCCGAATAGGTACCGGTGGTCATCACCACCAGGGCGTAGGCAAATACACCGGCCAGGATCGACGGCAGGCCAGTGAGCATCTTGGCGGCAAAGCGCGCGGCGTTGGCCAGCTTGCTGTCCGGCCCGAGTTCGGCCAGAAATACCGCCGCCAGGATGCCAACCGGCACCGCGATGGCTGCGGCGATACCGACCATGACGAACGTACCGGCCATGGCGTTGCCGAAGCCACCGCCCATCTCGAAGCCGGTGGGCGGCAGCTCGGTGAACACTTCCAGGTTAAGGCGTGCACCGCCGCGGGTAACCAGCATGTACAGCACGGAAATCAGCGGCACGCTGGCCACCAGCGCCGCAACCCAGGCCAGCGTGGTCAGTATCAGGCTGCGCAGGGCACGGCCTTCCAGCTTGCGCTGCAGGCTGGGCAAAGCAGTTGTTGGGGTGCTGAGGTCCGTCATTATTTGTTACCCCGCTGGGCGTAGAGCATGATCATCGAGCCGAGCACGTTCACCAGCAGGGTGATGAACATCAGCACCAGTGCGGCGTACATCAGTACTTCGACCTCGTTCGGGCCGGCTTCCGGGAAGTTCAGCGCCAACAGCGCCGCCAGGGTGTTGGCCGGTGCGAACAGGGACACGGAAATGGTGTTGGCGTTGCCGACCAGCATGGCCAGCGCCATGGTTTCACCCAAGGCACGGCCCAGGCCGAGCACCAGCGAACCGAAAATACCGGTGGCGGCGGATGGCACCATCACCTTGAGGATGGCTTCCCAGTGGGTAGTCCCCATGCCGTAGGCCGCCTGCTTGGTTTTCATCGGCACGCTGGTGAGCGCATCCTGGGAAACGGCGGCAATGGTCGGCAGGATCATGATGGCCAACACCAGCGCCGCAGGCAGCAGGCCTGGCCCGCTCAAGGAAGTGCCGAAAAACGGGATCCAGCCCAGCTCGCTGTTCAACCAGGTGGTCAGCGGGCGGATGGCCGGGATAACGACGTAGATGCCCCACAGGCCATAAACCACGCTGGGGATGGCGGCGAGCAACTCGACAATGGTGCGGAACACGGCAGCCAGCCGTGCCGGCAGGAAATCCTGGGTGAGGAAAATGGCCATGCTGACGCCGAAGAAACCGGCGATCAACAGTGCGATGAAGGCGCTGTAAAGCGTGCCCCAGATCGCTGGCAGAATACCGTACTTGCCTTGGTTAACATCCCAGACGCTGCCGAACAGCACGTCAAAACCGTGTTTTTCAATGCCTGGCAGTGCCTTGCGGCCCACTTCGTAGACCAGCGCGACGACCAGCGCCAGTACCAGCACCACACCAATGCGCGCAAGCGCACGGAAGGTGCGATCAACCAGGAAGTCTTTCGCTGACGGTGGCTGGCACGCAGAGTCGGGGTTATCCGGTATGGCAAAGGGTGTGTTCATGGGCAAATTCCGGGACAAGGGACAAACACGCCCGGCACGGCTTCACTGCCATACCGGGAGCGCCTGGGTATTACTGGATGTTGGCCGACGCTTTGCGCACCTGGTCGACAACCGACGGTGGCAGCGGGATGTAACCCATCGAATCGGCGATGGTCTGGCCTTTGGTCAGGCTGTACTCGACCATTTCACGCATGGCTTTGGCCTTGGCCGGGTTGCCGTTGTCCTTGCGGAAGATCATCCAGGTGTAGGAGGTGATCGGGTAGGACTTGGCACCGGTCGGGTCTGGCAGCCAGGCCACCAGGTTTTCCGGCATGTTCACCGCAGCCAGTGCTTCGGCACCGCTCTCGGCGTTCGGCACGACGTATTGGCCAGCCTTGTTCTGCAGCACGGCGAAGTCGACCTTGGCCAGCTTGGCAAAACCGTACTCGATGTAGCCGATGGCGCCTGGGGTCTGGCGGACGGTGGCGGTTACGCCATCGTTTTTCGGCGATTTGATGAACTTGTCAGTGGCCGGCCAGTTAACGGTGTTGCCTTCACCCAGCCCTTGCTTGAAGTCAGCGTTGATGGCCGACAGGTGCTTGGTGAAGACGGCGGTGGTACCGCTGGAGTCGGCACGTACCACCACGGTGATCGGGGTGGCAGGCAGCTTCAGCTCAGGGTTGGCCGCAGCGATTTGCGGGTCGTTCCACTGGGTGATCTTGCCGAGGAAGATGTTGGAGTACACATCGCGCGGCAGCTTCAGGCCTTTAGGGTTGCCCGGCAGGTTGTAAGCCAGCACGATTTCACCGGCGGTCATTGGCAGCAACTGCACGCCTTCGCCAACCTTGGCAATGTCTGCTTCGCTCATGGCCGAGTCGCTGGCGGCGAAGTCGACGGTCTTGTTCAGGAAGTCCTGTACACCCGCCCCGCTCCCCTTGGACTGGTAATCAACGGTGACGCCAGCGGTGTTCTTGCTGAAGTCCTTGAACCAGGTCAGGTAGATGGGTGCAGGGAAGCTGGCACCGGAACCGGTCAGGCGAACGTTTTCGGAAGCAAAGGCTGCCGAAGTGGCGCAGAGGGAAACGGCAACAGCGAGTGCAGCAGACTTCATCAGGCGTTTCATCAAAATGTGCTCCGTGTGATGGCCGGCACACTTTGCATCAGCTGTGTTACAGCTTTGTGACTATTGAATGGCAGGCCGCACGTTAGAGCTTTCTGGTTGCGCCATCACGGCAGATTGATGCCATGCGCGGCTCACCGGCATCAACCAAGGCCGGCAATACCCCCCTCATCTGTTTCTGGGCAGCGGTTACGGCATAGGCACTCGAACTCCGCCGCAGCCCGGGTCGGAAAGTTGAGGCTCAGGCGCATCTTGTCTTGCGTGTCATAAAGGTCGTAGCCCTCCCCCAACACGGCAGGAAAGCCGAGGCGGCGCGGGTAGATTTCTTTCTGGAGCGGCACGGCAGGAACCACAACGAAGCGCGTCTGCATGATCATCCCTCTTCGGCAGTGCTTTAGTATTAGTACTGCTAGAGGAAAGCATCAAGCTGACTCATGCAAAATTGCGCGGGCGGTCATCAGGCCCGGTAAAGGCTGAATACCCTCATCAGGATGAGCACGCAAAAGCCCAGCAGGCAGAGCACACCGATACCATAGAAAAGTGTTCGCCAAGGCTGCAGCGCCGCCAGGTAGGCCCCTGTGTGCAGGCCCCTGGCCAAGGTGAACACGACGCACAGCCAGGCAGTGAGTGCGGCAGGCGAATCCAGTGCAATGGCCAGCCCGCCAAGGGCAAAAAAAGCCGGGATGTTCTCAAGATCATTGGCCCACACTCTGGAGGCGCGGATTACCTGCGGGCGCTCCGCTGGCTGAGGGGCGCGCTTGAAGACAGCGGCATCCTCCGGGTTGGTGAACGCGACAACGCGCAAGCGGTGGTAACCCTGATAACAGGAGACCAGGAACATCTTCAGGAACAACGCGACCACGCAAAGCGCAAAGACATGCAAGCCCATCGTCCTCTCCTTGGTAGGGTTTGCCAGCACAGTAGTGATAGGGTTGCTTGCGCTCAATGACCCGTGAGGTCATGGACATTGCACTCAAGGACGATCAGGGCAACGCATGAATCCGCATCTTTTCCATCGAAATACCCCTGCCCCACAGACCACGGCGGGCCAGCATCTGCGTCAGCTGCGCCGGCAGGCCAACCTCAGCCAACTGGAACTGGCGCTGCTGGCGGGGCTGTCGCAGCGTCATCTGAGCTGTGTGGAAACCGGGCGCGCCAAGCCCAGCCCGAGCACCTTGCATGCCCTGCTTTCGGCGCTTGGCGCGTCGCTGGCGTTATGTAATGAGGTGTTCGTCGCCGCCGGGTACGCGCCCCGCTACGCGGCCTCGCCACTCGATGCGCCTGAACTGGCCTTGGTACACACCGCTATCGACCATATCCTGCAGGTGAACAACCCCGCACCGGCAATCGTCATCGACAGCAACTGGGACGTCATCGCCGCCAATACCAGTACGGGCCTGCTGTTGGCGATGGCAGGCGTTACGGCACAACCGGTGACAGGGCTTAACCTGTTGCAAACACTGCTCTGCCCTGGCGGCCTGGGCGACCACCTGGCCAATGCGCAAGAGATCCGCGCCGCTGCCTGGCAGCGCGCCACCAGGGAGGCCGCCGGCAACCCGGCACTGGCCGAGCGCTTGCACAGCCTGCCGGCCCCGGCCAGCCCACTTGAAACGGCGGCGGCGGCTCCCGTGATGCTCACCCGTGTATGCACGCCTTACGGTGTGCTGACGTTTCTGTCCACGTTCACCACATTCGGCATGCCGCAGGACATTACCGTGCAATCACTGCGCATCGAGCACCTGATCCCTGCCGACCCGCAGACACGGCAGCGGATGCAGGCGGCATTCGAACAGTGGTCGGCCGTTACAGGGTGAACGACAACGTCTGGCCAAGGAACCTGGCACTGACCTGATGCCCTGCTGCCTTCAGGTCGAAGGGCTGGCACATGGCCCCCGTGGTTACCACATCCCCGGCATTCAGGGTAAAGCCACGTTCGGCAGCATGGGCATACAGGTGGGCCAGCGACACCAACGGGTCGGTTGCGGCATCGCCCGTCAAGCCCCGCACGCGTAGTTCGCCATCAACATGCACCTCGGTGGTCTCGGCCAGGTCGGCCAGCAAAGGCACGTCGATGCCTGCGCCGAGGCTGCTGCCCACGACCAAGGCTTCAAACCCCACGTTGTCCGCCACGAAGCTTGGCCAGCCGACGCTCTTGCGGTCGACAAAGCGCGAGCGCACCACTTCGAAGGTGACGCAGGTGGCGCGCACATCAGCGCGGCGCCTTCAGCCTGCGATACTTCATGGGCATAGCGTTGTGCCGGCGGGCCACCTGGGTGGCTTTCACCAGCCTTGGCGCGCAAATCGGGCCGTTGCTCGGCGACCCGCGCAACTACGGCTTCGACATGACCTTCGCTGCGGTCTTACTAAAAAAGCCTGGATAAATGGCCAACCAACCCTGTTACCCAAGCTACTGCAACCGCCACGGCGCAAGGTAACAGGTACAAACCCGTGACCGCCTTGGTCAGCCGGCCATGGATGCGTATACCTATCATTTTTGCCAGTAGTACCCGACTTGAAATCACGAGAGACTTATACCTGCACGCTTGCACACTTCTCAATGGACCGAGGTAATAGCACGATGAATGCCACACCTATTTTCAGGTTATATTTTTACCAGAACAAAAGTCTTATTTCAATCAAAGAGCACGCTAGAACTCATTCTGCTTTCAGAAATGGCGAACAGCCACTCGCGCTAATGGATTCGAGCAAAACAGGTGATTCCTGCCTTATTGCAATCAATGCTAGCCACTCAGTTCTTAACTACCAAAACACCAACCAAAAAAAACAAATGTTTATTCACCCTATGGCTATGACCCCGCTGAAAACTCAATATTGGAGTTAATCAGCTTCACTGGTCAGGCATTGGACTCCATGACAAACTGTTACGCGCTTGGAGCGGGGCATCGCAATTACAGCCCTATTCTTATGCGCTTCCTAAGCCCTGACAGCTTAAGCCCCTTCAGGGACGGAGGGATAAACACATACGCTTACTGCTCTTCCGACCCCATTAACTATTCAGACCCATCCGCACAGACAAGACGCGTAGTCAGTAATATCGGCGTACCTCGCGGAGGAGTAAAAGCCCAGGTAATCAAACGCCAAGCCCAGGCATCCAAAGACCTAAGCAAACGCCCCCCATTGCAACGAGATAGCGTCACACACCCTATCAAAGGGGAGAAACTAATATCCGGCGACAAAAGATCCGTGCACTTCAATAAACATCTGATGCCCAGTAATATCTCTCACGGAGTCAACGACGAACCAAAATCCATCCTGAAAAATAAACGCACCTATTCTCAGAACGACATTGATATCGGCTCATTTAACATTTTCGACCAAGCAAGCCGACAGAACTATGCCAACGAACATAACATAATGATATTAAACACCCTACCCCAGGGACATCCGCTACAAACGGCAATACAATCTGAAATTAACTTAGGAAATGGATCTAACTCTCTCGCCACGGACAACGCTGCTGTCCGTGGCGAAATACCACCTTTACCGCCTAGACTCAATCCAACTACTTGATAACATTGAGCCGGAATAATGCGCTGAATCGGGATCTATCGGGGTGACCTCATAACCGGCAGCCAACCCCGACACAGAGGACAAGGCCTCCCGGCGATAGTACCTGCCAAAAGACCTTCAGACCGAAAGCTGTACCAACGGCGCCGTCCACAAGCTACCCAGATTCTGCAACAACGGCCCGGCAGCCCCCTGCTGCCCAACGTAAAGTAGAAACAATGGTTTTCCTTCTTGCCGGTGGTGGTGTTTGCCATTGTCGTCACAGGGGTGCTGCGCGTGCTGTTGCCAGCATGATTCGCTGCAGCTGCAGCTGCAGCTTCTCCATTCCATTGACACACATCAAGCCCTCACGCCGGGTTCGCGCGAGGATGGCTTCAAGCAAGGAATGACTCAAGCACCGCCAGCCGCACAGCAATAGGGATTTATCCAATATCACTGTGCGCGGCCTTGGACAAGGAGCCCCACATGAGCCCGCTGAAACACATACTGGTTGCCACCGACCTGTCCCCCTATGCCCGCAACGCTGCGGAGCGCGCCGCCTACCTGAGCAAAGCGCAACAGGCCTCGCTTGACCTGCTCTACGTTGCCAACCCTGCACCCTTCGAGCGCCTGAAGCAGTTGGTAGTGCCTGACGACGACCTGTTGAAGCGCGTACTGGATAGCGCCGGAGAAAAAATCCATGCGCTGGCCGCCATGCTGTTCCAGCGCTACGACATCTCTGCAGGTGTGCAGGTTGCCAGCGGCTCGGTGACCACGGAAATCACCCGGGTGGTACAGGACAAGCACAGCAGCCTGCTGGTGTGCGGCGCCAGGGGCCAAGGCGTGGCCCGGCGCCTGCTGCTGGGCTCGACCGTGCAGAAAATGCTCAACCGCATGCCCTGCCCTTTGCTGGTGGTCAAGCCTGCCCCTCGCGATGCCTACCGCACCGTGCTGGTTCCCGTCGACTTTTCCCCCGTATCGCTGCGCGCCATCGAGTTGGCCAGGCGTATTGCCCCACAGGCCGAGATCATTCTGTTACATGTGTACGAAGCACCGTTCGAAAGCAGCGTGCGCTTCGCCCATATCGACCACGACACCCTCACCCATTACCGCAATGTGATCCGCAAGGATGCTGTGACACAGCTTGCCGCCCTGAGCCAGGCAGCCGGCATGTCCGATGCACGGCAGATCGTGGTGCATGGCGACCCTGGCTGGCGCATTGCCGAACAGGAACAGGAGCTGGAATGCGACCTGATCGTGGTCGGCAAGCAGGGTACTAGCGCGCTGGAGGAGCTGTTGGTGGGTAGCGTCACCAAGCATGTACTGAACGAATCGCAGTGTGATGTGCTGGTGTCGCCATAACACACCGGACCAGGCGGGCAGCCTTTTTCCGAATGCTGCCCTACCCGCAGCATTCCCAGGTTCCGCAACAACTGCCTACAGTGACACTGCCATTGCAAGCGCTCTGCTCACGGTGTTTCATCGATTGCGCTGATGTTTACTATCAAGCAGCCTGCCTGTCGTCCTGACAAGGGCGTCCCTATAATCCCCTGCAAATCCCCCCGCTCCTGCGCCTGCTACAGGCGATATCCCTCATGGAACCGAACCCATGCCAAGCAACCGCCAGGCCCCTCGCGGCCTTCCCGAACATAGTCAACAGAGTGTCCTGCAGCAATGGCTGGCAATCCTCTCGGTCGCCGTGGGTGCCTTCGCCCTGGTCACCAGTGAGTTCCTCCCGGTGGGGGTGCTCAACGATGTGGCCAGCGACCTGGTCACCAGTGAGTTCCTCCCGGTGGGGGTGCTCAACGATGTGGCCAGCGACCTGGGCATCAGTGCCGGCCTTGCCGGCCTGATGGTGACCCTGCCCGGCATCATGGCCGCATTGGCCGCCCCCCTGATTTCCGTCGGCGTGGGTGCGCTGGACCGACGCTACCTGCTGATCGGCCTGACACTGATCATGATCATCGCCAACGCGATCGTGGCCTATGCCGGCGACTTCAACCTGCTGTTGGTCGGCCGCGTGCTGCTGGGTGTGAGCATTGGTGGTTTCTGGGCGACCGCCATTGCCCTTAGCGGCCGACTGGCACCTGATGGCATGGGCGTGGCCAAGGCCAACTCCATCATCATGGCTGGCGTAACCCTGGCAACCGTCGTGGGTGTACCCGTGGGCACCTGGCTCAGTGGCCTGATGGGCTGGCGCATGACCTTCCTGGTGACCGCACTGGTGGGTGTGCCTGTGCTGCTGGCCCAAGTGTTCCTGCTGCCGCGGCTGATGCCGGAAAAGGCCATTCGCATCAGCGACCTGCCGGCGCTGTTCATCAACCCGCAAGCACGGGTCGGCTTGATCGCCGTGTTGCTGATTGGCCTGGCGCACTTTGCCGCGTACACCTATGTCGCACCGTTCTTCAAGCAAAATGCCGGGTTCGACGGGCCTACGATCGGCTCCTTGTTGCTGCTGTATGGTGTGGCCGGTTTCATGGGTAACATCTTCGCCGGCTTTGCAGCCAACCGCAGCGTGCGGCATACCCTGATGCTGGTCGCGTTGATGATTGCCGTCAGCACTGCCCTGTTCCCGCACTTCGCCACCGGCATGACCGGCGCCGCGATGCTGATCGCACTGTGGGGCTTCGCCTTCGGTGCGTTCCCGGCCTGCGCCAACATCTGGATGTTTGTCGTAGCCCCCAAGGATGTCGAGCGTGGCATGCCGCTGTTCGTGGCCATGTTCCAGGTGATCATTGCCGTGGGCTCATTCTTCGGCGGCCAGGTGGTCGACCACATGGGCACAGCGGTGCTGCTGAGCCTGGCCACGGCGCTGGTAGGCTGCGGCTTTGTCACGGTGTTGGTGCTGGGCCGCAACGTCAGCAACAGCCTGGTGGCGCAGCCGGGCTGAGTTGTATTGCCGGGGCTGCTGTGCAGCCCCTTGTAGGCAAGCCCGCGTCTGCATACAGGCGCACCCTGCACTGAACGTCACAACCTGAACCTGCCCGCCAGCGCTGTCATCTGCCCGACCAACCCCGACAGCGCCTTGCTCGCTTCGCTGGTTTGCTGTGCGCCCGCCGCCGAGTGGTTCGACAGCTCGCGAATGTTCAGCAAGTTACGGTCCACCTCCCGCGCCACTTGGGCCTGCTCTTCGGCCGCACTGGCAATGACCAGGTTGCGCTCGTTGATTTCGCCGATCGCACTGTAGATGCCCTCCAGCACCTGCCCTGAGGCCAGGGTCACGTCCAGCGTCGACTGGGCACGGTTGGTACTGGCTTGCATCGAAGCCACTGCGGCCTCGGTACCGGCCTGCACGCGGCCGATCATCTGCTCGATTTCCTGGGTCGACTGTTGTGTGCGGTAGGCCAATGTGCGCACTTCATCCGCCACCACCGCGAAGCCACGGCCGGCCTCACCCGCGCGGGCGGCCTCGATGGCGGCATTGAGCGCCAGCAGGTTGGTTTGCTCGGACACCGAGCGGATCACCTCCAGCACCTTGCCGATATCCCGTACCTGCCCGACCAACTGCTCAAGGTGCGCACTGCTGGTCTGGATCTCGCGGGTCATGGCCTCGGTGCCGTCGATGTTGTCGCTGACCTGGCGACGGCTTTGTGCGGCCAGCTGGTTGGACTCACTGGTGGTCTGCGAAGTGGTGATGGCATTACGTGCAACCTCCTCCACAGCCGTGGTCATTTCGGTCACGGCGGTAGCGGCCTGCTCCAGCTCCTGCCCCTGCTGGCGCAGGTTGTTGGCGCTTTCCTCGGTGACTGCGTTCAAAGCCGTGGCAGCAGCGTCCAGCTGCCGGGCGCAGTGGTCGATTTGCCCAAGGGTATCGCGCTGGCTCTGCTGCATGCGTTGCAGCTCATGGAACAGCTGGCCGATCTCGTTAGTGCCCTGGCCTTGCACCGGCACGCTCAGGTCGCCACCGGCAATGCGCTGGAAATGCCGACCGGCTTCACGCAACGGGCGCAGTACCCGCTGGGCAATGAAGGCCCCGCACAGCACCGCCAACAGCAAGGTCACACCCAGCAGGCCCAGGCTCAACCATTGCGCACGGGCCAGGCGCCGGTCGGACTCAAGCATGATCTGCTGGCTCCGCTCACTCAGTGCGCCAACCAGTTGCTGACGCAACGCCTGCAACCGGCCCATGGCATTGCCGGCATCGCTGTTGACCTTGAAGTACTGCTCCAGCGAACGCTGGCGGGTCGCTTCCCGCTGCCCCGCCACCGCCTTGGCGTACTCGGCAAAGGTAGCCTGCAGCTCGATAGCCAGTGTGCGAAGGGCGGTCTCGCGCGCGCTTTCGACAAATTCGTCGACCAGCTTCTGGCTCTTGTCGTTCAGCTCGACCGACAGCGCCATGCGCTTGCCTGCGCTCTCGTCATGGCCACCCAACTGCTCGATGAAACCCGAGGACACATTGGCACTGGAACGAATCGCCATGAGCAACGCATTGTTCAACCGGTCCGACTGGTGTGCGGTCTGGTCCAGTTCGGTGATCTGCTGGTCACTGCCCACAGCTGCCCACCAGGCGCTCACGGTAGAAAACAGCAAGGTCAGGCTGAACAGCGACAATACCCAGAACATTCCGGTACGTATCTTCAGGTTGGCAAGCATGCGGGCAGTACTCCTGGTTGGCACCACTTCTGGTCGATGATTCGACGGTGGGTGTGCTGCTATCGGAGGTGCCGGCGCAGGCTTGAGGTGCCTGGAAGCGGTTATGGGCGGTAACCGAACAGATGTTGCCCAGCCCAGGGGCGGGAGCGGCGGCAGTGCGCCGCCCACGTTTGAACTTCATCCCGGGTTCCCGGTCTATAGCGACCCCTCGCCCCTTACCCGCGAGCGGCTTGCCAAAGACCTGTCGAGTTCACTGCCAATGCCCAGCACACCTGCCCTGTCAGCCTTGCTTTTGTTGTTGAGCGTAGTGGCAACAACCCACTCGCTGGCCGGCGAGCGCTCGGCGCCTGCACGCAGCAACACGGCATCGACCGTGCTGATCGAAACGGCTTCGCAGCAGTATGCCGACGGCAAACTGGACCAGGCTGCGGCAACCCTTGAGCGCGCGCTGCACATCCAGCCGAACAACCCGGCAACCTTGCACTACCTTGGCGTTCTGCGCCTGCAGCAAGGGCAGTTTGAACAGGCAGAGACGCTGGCGCTGCGTTCCAACCTGCGTGTCGGGGCCAACCACGCGCTGCGCAATCGCAACCTGCAGTTGATTGAAGCCGCACACAACGCCCAACGCTCAGGCATGCTGCCGACGGCTGCGCATTGATGATCGGCCAAGCGCCAACAAAAACTCAGCGACCGAGGAAATCGACCACTGCCTCGGCGAACGCCTGGGGTTGATCCAGCATGACGAAGTGGAAGCTGCCGTCGATCCGCTTGAAACTGATGCCCCGCGTGCCGGCATAGGCATCAGCGAAGGTTGCATCAACACGGGTCGCGGGTATGCCATACAGGGGATCATAGGCATACACGACCTCTACCGGTGCCTGGATACGCCCGAGTTCCGGGCGCAAGTCGGTGGTCATCAGTTCATGGGTGGCATCGGCTACCGTCTTGCGGTCCGAGCGCAGCGCTGCATCAACCAGTGCAGGCCTGGCCGCTGTGGTCTTGGCCAACCGGTCGATGGCTGCCCGCTGCATCGTTTCGGCCTGCGCTGCCGGTGCCGCCAACATCGCATCGCGCAAGGCGGCAGCCTGTGGTGCTGCCGTTTCAGCGGTTGCCGCCGGATCGATCAATAACGTGTAGAACGGCAGCGCGTCGACCACCATCAGCCGCCCCACCTGCTCGGGGTGACGCGCGCCGAGCATCAGCGCAACCTCGCCGCCCAGCGAATGACCAATGATGGCCGGTGCCTCCAGGTGCTGGCTGCGGATGTAGCCTGCGACTGCCTCGGCCACGGGAGCTGCCACGCGCCCCTGCGCAGCGGGCACGGCAGGCGCGCCGGCAAAACCTGCAACCTGCACCAGATGAAGGCGGTGCTGCTGGCGCAGCGCACTGGCAAGCCCTGCCCATACTTCACGCGATGAGGCCAACCCAGGGATCAGGATAACGTCTGGCCCGGCGCCCTCGACCTGCACAGAAATGCGTTCATCAGCCATAGGTACTGATTGGCCTGGTGCGGCTAACGCCGAAGACAGGGCAACGCTGGCACCGATTGCCGCAAGCAGGGTTCGTACACGCATAGTGGCCATTCCTTTGACTTGAACCTGGAAAAGCCCGCCACTATAAGGCGTGCCACACGGCATGGGTAAACTATCGTTTGCAACCCGGTACGCTACACCGTTAAAGGCGAGGCCCTGGGGAGGCCTGGGCACAGCGGCAATTGCGGCTGAGCCCGCTTGCCGAACAGGTGCTTGCCGGGAAGGTACAGTGGCTTGATTGCAACCCCGCACCGCGTTGGGTTGGCGGGGTGCTGATCGATGCGGCGGACAGGCCTTGGGTGGTCAGCGAGCAAGGCGAGGTGTGGCGGCGGCGATAGCGGCTCGACAAGGGGGCCGCTGTGCGGCCTGTGCCAAACGTTGCGTGGCCAGCCGGATCTCATCCACATCCAGCGAAGCAAACCCCAGGCGCAGGGCGTTCTCGGCATGGCCAAACGGGGAAAACTGCCGCCCACTGCGCACCACCAGGTCCAGCTCCAGTGCTTTCTCGACCAACTCATCCACATTGATTTCGTCGGCAAAGCGCACCCACAGCGCCAGTCCCCCCTCCGGCTCCTGTACGCAAATGTGCTCGCCAAACGCTTCGTGCAAACACGCCAACAGGGTCTCACGGCGTCGACGGTACTCACGGTTGACCCGGCGCAAGTGCTTCTTCAGCTCGCCCTCATTGATCAAGTCCGCCAGCATGCGCTGCATCACCGCATCGCCCTGCCCCAAGGTCAGCGTCGCCCTGCGCTCCAGCACGGCAATCACCTCCACGGGCGCCACGATATAACTGCAGCGGAACGTGCTGCCCAAGGGCTTGGACATCGTGCCAATGTAGATCACATGCCGCTGCTGGCGGTCGCTGGCCAAAGGCAGGTAGGGCCGCCCGGAGAAGTGGTATTCGTAGTCGTAGTCTTCCTCGACCACGCAAAAGTCGTGCTGGCGCGCCAGCTCCAGCAACTGCTGCCGGCGCCCGGCCGGCAGGCTGACCGTGGTGGGGAACTGGTGATGGGGCGTGATGTACATCATCCGTACCTTGTGCTGCCTGCACAGGGCATCGAGCTGATCGACCCGGCAGCCCTCATGGTCCAGTTCCACAGTGACCAGCCGGGCACCCCGCTGACGGAAAATCTCCCACGCAGGCGGATAACTCAGGCGCTCGACCAGCACAACATCACCCGGCTTGAGCAACACGCTGGCCACCAGCGACAACGACATCTGCACCCCCTGGGTCAGGCAGATATGCTCGGCGCCAACGTTCAGGCTGCGATTGTGCCGCAGCATGTCGGCCAGGGCGCTGCGCAGGTAGCGGCTGCTGCATTCACTGCCGTGGCGCACGCTGTTGCTGGTGAAGCTGCTGCGCAAGGCATTGCGGTAATAGCGGTGCAGTACAGCCTGCGGCAGCAGGCGGTGGTCACACGCACCGTTGTCGAAAAACAACGCACCTGGCCGCCCCTGCTGCGCGGCGGCCTGCTCGTTCGCCGCAAAGTAGGCAACGGCGGGTTCCTCGGGCAGCGCCAGGGCAAAGCGCCGGGTGGCATCATGTTCGGCCCGTGCGCTGGCCGCCAGTTGCTGACTGACAAAGGTGCCCCGGCGCTGCACGCTTTGCAGCCAGCCTTTGGTTTCGGCTTCCTCATAGGCCAGGATCACCGTCTTGCGGTTGACGTTCAGCAATTGCGCCATCTCCCGCGTGCCCGGCAAGGGCGTGCCAGGGCGCAGGCGACCCTCGCTGATCGCGGCCACCAAGCCCTCGACAATCTGCCGGTACGAAGCTTGCGCCCCGTCGAGTTTGAGCAGCGGCTGCCATTTACGAAGCTGGACCATGTGAATTATCCAAATCTGGAGGTTCTGCTGGTCCTGGACTATAGCAACAATCGGAAGCTCCATTTGAGCCGAGGTGTTCATGCAAAGCCGCCACGTCATTGAATTGTCACCCTCGGGCAAAACGTTCGAAGCCAGCCACGAATTGCTGCTCGATGCCATGCTCGCCAGCGGCCTGCCGGTACCTTTCTCCTGCCGCCGAGGCGCCTGTGGCTCGTGCAAGGTCAAGGTGGTGTCGGGGCAGTATCACGACAAGCAGCGAGAGGCGGACACACCGGCCCCCTCCTATCCCCTGGCTGCCGACGAGATGCTGCTGTGCCAGAGCCACGCCTGCAGCGACATGCGCCTGGAGATACCCGGCTGGTCACTGGATACCCCGGCACTGGAAGTCGGCGCCCAGGTTGTTGGCCAGCGCGCGCTGAGCACAGATATCGTCGAGCTCGTGCTGCAGCCTGCCCAGCCACTGGATGTTCGGGCTGGCCAGTATGTGCGGTTCCAGCTGGGCAATGGCGACAGCCGCTGTTTCTCCATTGCCAACCTGCCGGCCCTGGAACAGGGGCAACTGGTGTTTCACATTCGCAAGGTCAGCGGTGGCCTGTTCTCCGAAGGCGTGCTGCCCGCCCTGCAAGCAGGTGCTTCAGTAACGCTCGAAGGCCCACTGGGCGCGTGCACCTGGCAACACGAGGACCAACACCCGTTGGTGCTGTTCGCCACCGGCACAGGGTATGCCGGTATCAAGCCCCTGCTGCTGACTGCCTTGGCCCGCGATGCCGAGGTCACGCTGTATTGGGGCGGTTCATCGCAAGCGGATTTCTACGACCATGATTTTCTCGAACAGGCCAGCCGTGCGCACCCTCACTTTCGCTGGTACCCGATACGCTCGGACCAGGCGCAAGTGCAGCAGGCCGCGCTGGCCCACCCGCATCGCTGGGCCGATACCCAGGTCTACGCCTGCGGAAATGCCACAATGATCAGCCAGGCCCGCGAACACTGCATTGCCGCAGGCGTACACCCCCATCGTTTTGTCGCCGAAGCCTTCGTCGCCAGTGGCACACCGGCAGCGCAGGCCTCATCGGCCAGTACACTGCACCCAGAGCTGGAAAAGGTCGGCCCGCGCTATTCGCTGGACGGCATGCTTGCAGCCCGCGAGCAGTCGGTACGGGCCGTGGCCGCGATTGCCAGCCAACTGCAGGTCGGCATGACCACTGCCCAGGCGCTTGAGATGGCCGCACAAACCCTGCAGGCCATGGGCGCATCGCACACCTGGCACCCCACCTACATCCGCTTCGGTGATGACACCGTGCGTACCCCCCGGCAAGGTATTGATCTTCAACGCGTACTACGCACTACGGATATCGTCGTGGTCGACGTCGGCCCGGTCTGGGATGGCTACGAAGGTGACTATGGGGACACCTTCGTGTTCGGCGAGCACGCACTGCACCACGCCTGCGTCAAGGCATTGCATGACGTGTTCGACGAAACCCGTCAGGCCTGGGGGCGTGGGCTGACGGGGCGCGAACTGTATGACTTCGCCGAGCGCAGTGCCCAGGCCAAAGGCTGGCAGCTCGAGCGCAACCTGGCCGGGCACCGCATCGCCGATTTCCCCCATGTGCTTTATGGGCAGGACAAACTGGCCGAGATAGAGATCGTCCCTAGCGAGGTGGTATGGGTACTGGAAATACAGTTGTGCCACCCTACCGAACCCGTCGGGGCGTTTTTTGAAGACATCCTGATTGGCGAGGCTAGGCCAGTCGTGGCTACGGCAGCTTGAAACGACCGTCAGGAGGCAAGGTGCGCGTCAATCAGGCGCGCAACCCCTTCGGCATGCCTGTGGCCCAAGCCATGACCGGGCTGATCGAGTCTGCGCCAACGCAAGGCGCAATCTCAAGGGTTGTTGGCTCTGATGGGTTTAGACCTACTGAAGTGCCCAAATCAGCAGCGAACGCTATGCCTGCCAAGGGCGAAAGCGGACACGCGTGAACGGCTGCTTTCGACCCATAGTGGACATTCTAAAATGGAGTTCCCTTGCGGCCCAACGATCATTCAACCATGGATACCAGCGTTCATGAGCGCGGCGGTAATGAATGGTCCCTTTTTATCAAGATATTCAGCCATTCCACCAGTATTGCTCGACTCCAACTGAAGCTTCAGCGCTTCATACTGCTGGCGGATCGAGGCATCGCTCCTGAGCAAATCTCTGAACCCAAGCATCTGAGTGATCGAAATGTGGTCGCGGGAACAAACGTGGAGCTTGTGCGTGCGGATCCCATCCACATTTCGTCGGTAAAAATAATGCCCTTCCGATAGGTCACTTCCTCGAACATACCCCAAATCCTTTAACACCTCGTCTCGCGCCGAGACATTGCAATGATCGCGGACCTCGATGAGTACATCGATCTCGGGCTTCGCCGCGAGACCTGGAACAGAAGTGCTTCCAACGTGGTGTATGGCAACCAGTTCATCGCCAAAGGCCGAAGCGATGAGTGACTTGTCTGCCAGAAATTGGAGGGGCCATGCGGGGTTGTAGAGAGCGATCTTGCTGGTCAGTGCCATGTCCGTTCCTTGATGGCAAATACTTGAAGTAGCGAATTATCTCATCTTGCAGGTTGACGGGGACGATCAGCATTGAAAAATGACGGTAAAAGTCATCCAGGCGTTGTCGCACCTTTCGCATTAACGCTCAACCGAAATATCAGTGGCTCGCAGCCAATGTCCGCTATGGGTCGATAGCGGTCATTCACGACCGGCAGCTATCGACCCATAGCTGCCTTTCGCGCAAGACAGCTAAACCCACTGGGACGCTCTAACGTGGCCTTGGGATTTGAGATAGGAAGCTCATTGGAGCCTCGGTGCGAAGGCCTTCGTCTGCGAAATCAAAAACCGCCAATACCCCACACCATGCCAAGCATCGAGCTTGAATCCGACCTGCGCAAAAGTACCGATGTGCTGGAAACCCAGGCGCCGCCAATGCCGTTTTACTGAAGTTCTGTATCCGACATCAGGGTAACCATCGCCACGGCGTGCCCGGACAAGGTGTAAAAATCAGTTCACCCGGAGTGTGGGGCAACGATTTCAATGAGTAAGAATACGACATGCTCATGACCTCAAATAGACCGGATATTGACTCTCTTGGATAGTTCTTCCGCCGACTCTTTGCGCTCGGAGTAGCGATCTACCAAATAATCCTGGCGATCACGCAGCAGCAGCGTGAACTTGGTCAATTCCTCCATCACGTCGACCAGTCGATCGTAGAAAGAAGACGGCTTCATGCGCCCGGCCTCATCGAACTCCAGGAAGGCTTTCGGCACCGACGACTGGTTCGGGATGGTAAACATACGCATCCAGCGGCCAAGCACACGCAGTTGGTTCACCACGTTAAAAGACTGCGAGCCACCGCAAACCTGCATCACGGCGAGGGTCTTGCCCTGGGTCGGGCGAACGGCGCCCATGGCCAGCGGTACCCAATCGATCTGCGCCTTGAAGACAGCACTCATTGAGCCGTGCCGCTCGGGTGAGCACCACACCTGGCCCTCGGACCACTGCATCAGCGCGCGGAGTTCCAGCACCTTCTCGTGGGAGTCCGGGGCGTCATCCGGCAGCGGCAGGCCGGAAGGGTCGAAAATACGGGTTTCGGCGCCGAACTCTTCCAGCAGGCGCGCAGCTTCCTGGACCATCAAGCGGCTGAATGAGCGTTCGCGGGTCGATCCGTACAGCAGCAGGATGCGCGGTTTGTGTGTGGAAGGATCCTTCGGCGCCAGGCGCTCAAGCGACGGCAGATCAATCAGGTCTGGTTGGACATTTGGCAGGTGGTCGTTCATTTCGGTCTCCATCAATCCAGGGCCTACAGCGCGCCGATGCGGGCAAGTTCGGCTTTCAGTTCAGCTTGGCTCAGTTGCGAGAAAGGCAGCGCAATGAAGGCGCGCACGCGCTCATCGATCTTCGCCAGTGTGGTCTGGAAGGCTTCTTCGATTTCTGCCTCACTCCCGGTGACCGCCGAAGGGTCGGCCAGGCCCCAGTGGGCTTTGAGCGATGGACCGAAGAAGATCGGGCAGGCTTCGCCAGCAGCGCGGTCGCACACGGTGACAACGATGTCGGGAGGAGAGCTCTCGAAGGCATCCGAGGCCTTGCTTGAAAGACCAGCGGTGGGGATACCGGCGGCTTCCAAGGTTTTCAGTGCCCGCTCATTGACCTTGCCGCTTGGGAAGCTGCCCGAGCTCACAGCATCCATACCCTCGGGGGCCAGATGATTGAACAGCGCCTCGGACAGAATGCTGCGGCAGCTGTTGTGGGTGCACATGAACAAGACTTTCATCAGGTATCTCCGGTTCAAAAGCTCAGGCGGATGGCCAATGCGGCCAAGGTGGCAAGTAGGATCGGCAGCGTCAGGACGATGCCGGTGCGGAAGTAGTAACCCCAGGTGATGACGATGTTCTTGCGGGCCAGCACGTGCAGCCACAGCAAGGTGGCCAGGCTGCCGATGGGGGTGATTTTCGGACCGAGGTCACAGCCGATGACGTTGGCGTAGATCATGGCCTCGCGCACAATGCCGGTGGCTTCGGCAGAATGGATCGACAAGGCCCCTACCAGCACGGTGGGCATGTTGTTCATGACCGACGACAGGCCAGCGGCGAGCAGCCCCGTCCCGAGGGATGCGCCCCAGATCCCATAGCCGGCGAAGACATTGAGGATCTGCGTCAGGTACTCGGTGAGGCCGGCGTTACGCAGGCCATAGACCACGAGGTACATGCCAAGTGAGAACACCACGACCTGCCAAGGCGCGTCCTTGAGCACCTTACGGGTAGAAATAACGTGCCCGCGCGCTGCGATCAGGTAGAGGATCAGCGCACAGGCAGCAGCGATGGCGCTGATCGGTACACCCAGCGGCTCGATGGCGAAGAAGCCGACCAGCAACAGCGCAAGCACCCACCAGCCGGCAACGAACGTCGCCTTGTCGCGGATAGCGGCTTCGGGAGCCTTCAGTTGGTCGAGTTCATAGGTACGCGGCAGGTCCTTGCGGAAGAACCACAGCAGCATGCCCAACGTGGCGGCGATGCTGACCAGGTTCACCGGCACCATGACCGAAGCGTACTCGCTGAAGCCAATGCCAAAGTAGTCGGCGGAAACGATGTTCACCAGGTTGGATACCACCAGCGGCAAGCTCGCGGTATCGGCGATGAAGCCCGCCGCCATGACGAATGCCAGCGTCGCCGCCGGGGAGAAGCGCAGGGCCAGCAGCATGGCGATGACGATCGGGGTCAGGATCAGTGCCGCACCGTCGTTAGCGAACAGCGCCGAGACGGCGGCGCCCAGCAGGATGATGAAGGCGAACAGCTTGCGGCTGCTGCCATTGCCCCAGCGGGCCACGTGCAATGCCGCCCACTCGAAGAACCCCGCCTCATCCAGCAGCAGGCTGATGATGATGACGGCGATGAAAGTGGCGGTAGCGTTCCAGACGATCTGCCAGACCACGGGGATATCGGACAGGCTCACGACGCCCGCCAGCAGTGCCACGACGGCCCCCAGTGCGGCGCTCCAGCCCACGCCCAGGCCTTTGGGCTGCCAGATGACGAGAACGATCGTCACCAGGAAAATCAAAAATGCGATCAGCATGGCTACAACTCAATCAGCGAAGGGAAGTCTTAAGCACAGGCAACAGGGCTCTGCGGCCGCTCGCCCATTTCGGCAAGGCGCAATGCATCGGGGCTCAACCATTCCTGGTTGGCTTCGACAACGCCCTTCAGTATCGCGTCCACCCACTGCGGCAGTTCGGGGTGCAGTCGGTAGTACACCCACTGACCCTTGCGGCGATCCATCAGGATTCCAGCCTCGCGCAACTGGGCCAGGTGCCGGGAGATCTTCGGCTGGCTCAGTTCCAGCGCGTGGGTAAGTTCGCAGACACAGAGTTCGCCTTCACGGGCGATCAGCAGGGTCATCCGGGCCCGGGTGTCATCAGCCAGGCATTTGAAAACGATGGGGGGTGTCAGTGTTTCCCGCATGTGACCTCCTGGGAAATGCGTGTACGGCCAATATCTGGAAAACCGAATATATGACGATTCAAATATGCGGTAAAGCAGATATTTACAATCGACTCGCCTTACGGGACGTCATAAAAACCGGAAAATGCCCGCGCTCTGGGCCCTATACTGGCCGTTGACACCATCCCCAGACTCTCCAATGAACCAGCCTGATATCTCTGTCCGGTTGCTTGGTACCGATCAAATCCAAGGCCTGGCTGAGCATCTGACTGCAGCGGGCTTGCCGACCCAAGACCTTTTGCAGCCCGAAGGTGGGATATCACCGGACCCGCAAGCACCAGAGGCACCATGCCCAGCGGAACGGTTTTCTTCGGGTTGTGAATCTCGTGAGTCGCACCTCACCCATGAGGCAGCCTCTGAAGGCTGAGACCTGTAGTAGCGGGTTTACCCGCTCCTACAGGAATCGGGCCCTGTTTCAGGGCGATAGTGTTGCCCTTAGCCCATCTGCTGCCACAGGATCAGCAACCCAGGCACCCACGCGGTGAAGATCGCGCATACCAGGGTCATCACCGCCACCAGCCGCTGGATTTTCCTGGCCAAGGCCAACAACAGGAAAAAACTGAACCACAACACCGTCCACGCGGCCCAGTTCAGCACATCCCACACCTTCATCAGGCCCTCGGCGCCCGGGATGGAGCTGACTGTCACCACCAGCGCTGTCACGCTGACGAACAGGCAGAACCAGCCCAACCCGCGGCCATCGACCTGCAACAACTGGTTGGCGGCCACCCACAGGTAGGTAAAGGCGAACAGGATGGTCAAGGCACCCGCCTTGATGCCTTCGGCCGCCCCCACCACGAAAATCAGGTAGACCGCCACCAACAGGCTGAGCAACCCGACAAACAGGTTGATCACCGCCACTTCACGGTCGGTGATACGCCCCATCAGCCAGATGCCGTTGATGAACAACACCGCACCCACATACAGCAGAACCAGTCCGTACAACATGGCAACCTCTTCTCATTCGAATTGTTCTAGGGTTTTTCTTGCCATTTCCAACATCGACAACCGCTGTTTCATTGCCTCTTTCGACAGGTAGGCATGGGCTTCAGGCTCCTGCCAGCCCTGAGCCGCCATCAGCAGGACCTTGGCCTTGTTGATGTCGGCCTGGTGTTCCAGGCGCTCCTGTAACTGGGCGTTTTTCTGCATCAAACGGGCGTGGGCTTCGCTATTGCTTCTGGCGCACACCAGCGCAGGCAGCACCTTGTGGCTGTCCAGCGGCAGCACGATCACGCCATGGCACCCCAGCTCCAGAATCTGCGAGAGAATGGTCGGGCTTTCATACTCAACCAGCGCGACAGCGGTCAGGCGAACCCCGCCCTGGGCCAGCAGCTTGCCCAGTTCGCCATGGTGGCGCCCTTCGAACACCCCGCAAAACACCAGGTCGGTGTGGGTGTCGAACGCCTTGGGCGGTGGCCAGTACTGCTTTACCGAACAACCGATGCGCATCAGTTGCAACACCAGGGCATCGGTGATTTCACTGGGCGGGCAAACAATGCCGACATGCAGCTCACGCAGCGTATTCAGGATGTTCGAGGTGCTCATGAGGGGCCGCCTCCCGCCATGCTCGCCGTCCAGTCATCGAGGTTGTGCACTACCACATAGGGGTCGGGGCGGATAGCCACTGGCGACTGCCATTTGATGCAGATCTGCCCGCTCGCATCGATCTCGCCTATGCGCGCGAACAGGTGCGAATGGTTGTTCTGCTGCTCCACATGCACCCTGCCCTGGGGGCTGTCCAAGCTGGCGTGGTACAGGTGATTGCGGATCACCTCCACCTCCAGGCTGCCGGTGGCATTCACCGCCTGGCACAACATGCGCATCTGGCTGTAGGCGGCCTCGGCCCAGGCGGTGATGCGCACATCAGCAGGGAAAAACGCCCGACACGCGCTGACGAACGCGTGGCTTTGTGGCGAGTCGACACTGGTGAAATACGGCGCCACGACGATGTTGCCACAGGCCACCTTGGCGCCCATCTCGGCGATTTCGGCCTCACTGGTGGTCAGGCTGGCAATGGGCGGCCGAGGACCATTACCGTAACGCTGCGCCAATGCCTGATAGAAACTTGCCGTACCCGTACCGACCACGGTCGAGAACACCACATCCGGGGCAGCGCGAACCACCCGCTCCACCACCTGGGCCAGGTCATCGGCCGAGGGGTACAGTGGCATGTAAGCCTCCTCCACCACTTCGCCGCCATGCTGCTTGTACAGGTGGCGCATGACGTGGTTGCTTTCCCGCGGGTAGATGTAGTCCGAGCCGACGAAGGCGACCCTGGCACCATAATGGCGGGTCAGGTAGGCCGCCAGCGGCGCGCTGTTCTGGTTGGGTGCCGGCCCGCCGTAGATGATGTTGGGCGAGTACTCGAAACCCTCGTAAGGCGTGGGATAGAACAGCAAGCCATCCGCGCGCTCGACCACCGGCATCACGGCTTTGCGGGTATGCGACATGTAGCAGCCGAGCATCAGGCGCACGCCGTGGTTGCGCACATAGTCGTCGCACAGGTTGCGGTACCGGTCCGGGTCGCCCCCGGGGTCACCGACCAGGGTCAGCACCGGCTGGCCAAGTACACCGCCTTCGCGGTTCACCTGTTCTGCCGCCAGCAACGCACCGCAGCGCTGCGAGCGCTCGATGGCTGCAGTAACGCCGCTTTCGGCGAACAGCAAGCCCACCTTCAATTGCCTGTCTTGTCTACTCATCACACTGTCCTGTGGCAGCCATCATGTAGGCACCGAAAAACGGATACGCCCGCGCTCGAGGTGCCCGGCCACCGTGATGCAGGCCACTTCGGCCCGGCAGGGGATGCGGTTGCCGAGCAGGTACTCGGCCAGCGGCACCTCCAGTTCGTGGCGGATGAACCGCTTGAGTGCACGGGCGCCGAACTCCACGTCATGCCCTTCGCTGGCCAGCTTGCCGACCACTGCCGCATCCAGTTGCAGGCGGCAGTGATGCTTGGCCAGACGCCGGTTCAGGCGCGACACTTCAAGCTCGACGATGCGCTCGCTCACTTCCTGTTCGATGGCGTTGAACACCACGGTGCTGTCGATGCGGTTGACGAACTCGGCAGAAAAACGCTTCACCAGGCGTCGCCGCACAACGGCCAGCAAACGCTCCCGTTGCCCTGCCCGCTGCCCCAGCAAACGCCGCAGCGATGCCAGTGGGCCAAGCCGGTGCTGGCGTATTTCGTCTGCCGCCAGGTTGCTGGTCATGAATACCAGGGTATTGCGGAAATTGAAGCTCTTTTCCCCGGAAGCCAAGCGCAGCAGGCCATTGTCGAACACATTGAGCAGCGCCTGGGACACCTCCTTGCTGGCCTTTTCCAGCTCATCGAACAGCACGATCCCCGGGCGCCCCTGGCTGCCGTCGAGCAGCGCCTGGTCGAACAGCGTGCGGCCCTCCTTGGCGCCAGCATAGCCCGGCGGCGCACCGGTCAGGGCAGCGGCGTAGTGCTCCTGGGCCAGCGTGTTCATGTCCACCCGGCAGAAGGCATCGGCATCACCGTGCAGTGCGCGGGCCAGGGCGCGCACGATCTCGGTCTTGCCAACCCCGGTCGGGCCGAGGAACAACGCCGTGAACAGTGGCCGGCGCGGGTCGAGAATATCCGCCCGCACCACCGTGAGCACATCTTCGATGGCCTGCAGGGCTTCGTCCTGGCCCAGTACTTCGCTGCGTAACACCTGCATGATAGCGGCGACATCGAAGCGGAATCGCGACTGCAGGGTGTCTTCGCTACGCAGGTGGGTTTCGACGATTGTCCGCGTGTGACAGTTTTCGGCATTCAGTGCAGCGCTGGAGGACGCGTCGCGGCGCGTCTGCTCCAGCAGGTCGTTCAAGAACGGCATGGTCTTCCCCTCAACGGTGAAACAGCGTGCCCGCAGGCACGCCGGGCACGCCCTTTAGCGGGCTTCCTTTTCCTTCGCGTCGTAGGGAAGGTTGCCAACCGGGCACTGCGCCACCCCCGAGGTGCGCCGGGTAATGGCCTCGACATTTTCGCGGGCCTTCTCGGCATCCAGCACCCAGGTGCGGTAGAAGTCGAACGGGCATTCGGCGATGCCACGGTCACCGTCGCCGGACAAATGCATGCCGCTGTAACCGCGGTGCAGAATCTTGTACAGGTGGTTTTGTGACTGGTCGTTCTGCCGCGCATCGCGAATCTGCGAGATCGACAGCTGGGCGTACTGAATGCCCATTTCCTCTTCACCACACTCGCCCAGGGTGCGGCCATCGAAACCGATGATCGCCGAGTGGCCGAAGTAGGAATACACACCATCGAAGCCGGCGGCGTTGGCCACTGCCACGTAGCAGTTGTTGGCCCAGGCCATGGCTTTGGCCATCAGCACCTGCTGGTCCTTGGCCGGATACATGTAGCCCTGGCAACGCACGATCAGCTCGGCGCCTTTCATGGCGCAGTCGCGCCAGATTTCCGGGTAGTTGCCGTCATCGCAGATGATCATGCTGATTTTCAGGCCCTTGGGGCCATCGGCAACGTAGGTCTGGCCGCCGGGGTACCAGCCTTCGATCGGGCACCAAGGGATGATCTTGCGGTACTTCTGCACGATCTCGCCGTTGTTGTCGATCAGCACCAGGGTGTTGTAGGGCGACTTGCGCGGGTGCTCTTCATGGCGTTCGCCGGTCAGCGAGAACACGCCCCAGACATTGGCCTTGCGGCAGGCCTGGGCGAACACTTCGGTTTCCACGCCGGGTACGGCCACGGCGGTTTCCATCATTTCTGCCGGGTCGTACATGATGCCCTGCAGGCTGTACTCCGGGAAAATCACCAGGTCCATGCCCGGCAACCCCTGCTTCATGCCGACAATGATGTCGGCGATCTTCCTCGCGTTTTCGAGCACTTCATCGCGGGTATGCAGGCGCGGCATCTTGTAGTTGACCACGGCCACACCGACGGTGTCGTTGCTGCTGGAAATATCACCATGACGCATGTTGAACACCTCTTGTTGTTATTTTTCAGGGACGACAAAAAGCCCTCTCCGCATGCGGAGAGAGCTCATTTGCTCTTGGGGGTTCGGGGTGGAGGCAGCGGCATCGCCATTGATGCGCAGCTCCTGACAACCAACGGTATATGTCGGGTGTGGCGGCTTGTCAACCCGGCAACAGCTGCTGCCTCTTCAGGCGCCGAGTGAGCCCAGCACGCGTTGTAGCCTGTCCCGGGTCGTATCCGTGCACGCTTGCATCGGCTCGCGCAGCTCGTCTGCCATCAGGTTTTGCAACTGCAACGCTGCCTTCACCACCGTCGGGTTGGGCTCGGCAAACGCCAGCTTGATCCAGGGCAGCAACTGGTAGAACGTGCCACGCGCTGCCACCCAGTCACCGCTGTCGACCTGCTGCTGCATGCGCACATACAGGTCGGCGCGCACGTGCGCGGAGGCTGAAATGGCCCCGGCCCCCCCCAGGCACAGGTTGTTGAAGATCTGCAGGTCTTCACCGGCCAGCACCTGGGCATGGCCATCCTCGATCAGGGCCAGGGTGGTCTCGCTGTCGCCGCTGCAATCCTTGACCGCTGCAATGCGCGGGTGGCGCACGATTCGGCGCAGGGTTTCACGCTCGATGCGCACGCCCGTGCGATAGGGAATGTCGTATACGATCACCGGCACGCGGGCGGCATCGGCCACAGTGGCGAAGAAGGCTTCGAGACCGGCCTGCGAAGGGCGGATGTAGCACGGTGCGGGGACTAGCAACCCGCCAATGTCACGCTGCTGGACTTCAGCCTGAAACGCTAGCAGCTCACGCAGGTTGTAACCCGACAGGCCCATCACCACCCTGCCTGGCTCCACCCAGGCCAGCACCGCATCCAGCACCGCCAGCTGCTCGGCCTTGGACAGTGCCGCCGCCTCACCCGTGGTACCGCACACCACAAAACCGGCCACGCCGTCCTCGAGCAGCTTCTTCACCAACTTTTCCAAGGCGGCAAAGTCGATTTCATTGGCGCGCATTGGCGTGACGAGGGCGATCCAGATACCACGGAAATTCGACATGCAAAAACTCCTGATGTTGACCGAAAGTCAGCGTCAGAGGGTGAAGAGCCGAAGTGGTCTGGCAGGGATACCTGGCGCCTTCTGTCTCGTCAGCCCACCTGACGAGACAGCGCGCCTCGGTCAGATGAGCGGCTGTTTCTTGGATTTCTTGGCAACGGCAACGCACGCGCCTGCCTGGGCAATGAAGCCCGAAGCGATGATGGCGTGGTTGGACATGGACATGGGGGAAAGCCCGTTGCGTGGATTAGGCTGGATAATGGTGGAGCGACACGCGGGGTGTCAACCCTCGACCTTGCTGCAGCGTCGCAAAGCTCGAAGCCGGCTCAGTGCAGAAGCCTGAACTTTCGTTCACCGTGCATACAGCGACATTTCGGGCGATGACTTGATGAGAAAAGGTTATGCCGGCAGGCGAATGCCTGGATGTGCGGTATGGTTACCCGGTAAGCAAAACCTGATTTGCGGAGACCCACATGTTTCGTGTTTTTGAACGCTGGCTCGACCCCTTCCCCCCTGACGAAGTGCCGCCACCCCCGGTGGGCCTGCTGCGCTTCATGTGGGCCTGCACCCGGGGCGCCCGTGGCTATATCCTTGCCCTGGCCCTGCTCAGTGCCGGGGTATCGGTTTACGAAGCCTGGCTGTTTGCCTTCCTCGGCCAGGTGGTCGACCTGCTCTCGAACTGGCAGGCCGGGGGCGCCGTAGGTGCTGAGGAAAGCCGCGTGTTGTGGGGCATCGGTATCGTCCTGGTGGCCAGCATCGGGCTGGTGGCAATGCGTACCATGGTTCAGCACCAAGTGCTGGCGATCAACTTGCCGCTGCGGTTGCGCTGGGACTTTCACCGGCTGATGCTGCGCCAGAGCTTGTCGTTCTTCTCTGACGAGTTTTCGGGCCGGGTCACTACCAAAGTGATGCAGACAGCCTTGGCGGTACGCGAGGTGCTGTTCACCGTCATCGAAATACTGCCCGGTATCGGCGTGTATTTCATTGCAATCATCGCCCTGGCGGGTGGTTTTGCCCTGAAGCTGATGCTGCCGTTCATTGCCTGGCTGGCTCTGTTCGGGCTGGCGATGCTGTACTTCGTGCCGCGCCTGGGCAAGGTCGGGCAGGAACAGGCCAACGCGCGGTCGTCGATGACCGGGCGGGTTTCCGATGCCTACACCAACATCACGACGGTAAAGCTGTTCTCGCACTCCAGGCGCGAAGCGCACTTCGCCCGTGCGGCCATGGAGGACTTCAAGCAGACCGGCTTTCGCCAGATGCGCCTGGTCAGCCAGTTCGAAATCGTCAACCAGGCGCTGGTGGTGGGCTTGATCTTCGGCTCCGGCGGCTATGCGCTGTGGCTGTGGCACCAAGGCCAGGTCGGCACCGGTGCAGTCGCGGCAATCACCGCCATGGCCCTGCGTATCAACGGGATGTCGCACTGGATCATGTGGCAGATGACCTCGTTGTTCGAGAGCATCGGCACCGTGCAGGACGGCATGGCCACCCTCACCCGCGGCCCCAAGGTGCAGGATGCAACCGATGCAGGCGAACTGGTGACCCAGGGCGGCGCAGTAACGTTCGACAAGGTCAGCTTCAACTACAACGGCGAGCGCCAGGTGTTGAACGACCTGAGCCTGCACATTCGCCCAGGCGAAAAGGTCGGGCTGGTCGGCCGCTCAGGCGCAGGCAAATCCACCTTGATCAACTTGCTGCTGCGCTTCTATGACGTGGACAGCGGTGTCATCCGCATTGATGGGCAGGACGTCGCCAAGGTCACCCAGGACAGCCTGCGCAGCGCCATCGGCATGGTCACACAAGACACTTCGCTGCTACACCGCTCGATCCGCGACAACATCGCCTACGGCCGCCCGGATGCCACCGAAGCGCAGATCCGCGCTGCTGCGGTCAATGCCCAGGCCGATGGGTTCATCAGCCAGCTCAGTGACCGCCAAGGCCGCAGTGGCTACGACACACTGGTGGGTGAACGCGGTATCAAGCTGTCCGGCGGTCAGCGCCAGCGCATCGCCATTGCCCGAGTGATGCTGAAGAACGCACCGATCCTGCTGCTGGACGAAGCCACCAGCGCGCTGGACTCGGAAGTGGAAGTGGCCATTCAGGAAAGCCTGGATGAAATGATGCAAGGCAAAACCGTCATCGCCATCGCCCACCGGCTGTCGACGATTGCGGCCATGGACCGTCTGATCGTGATGGATGAAGGCCGCATCATCGAGCAAGGTACCCACGCTGAGTTGCTGGCGAAAAAGGGCACCTATGCCCGGCTGTGGCAACACCAGAGCGGCGGGTTCCTGGGTGAGGACCAAGGAGTGGCCGAGGCGGTGGAATAGGCCTTAGCCAAACACATGCGAGGGGCGGCGCAGCACCGGGTCGAACGGGTTCACCCGCTCGCCGATCGCCGCCGCCTCACGCTTGAGCAAGGCCACCACAGTCGGCATGCGGTTAGGCCCAAGGCGGTCGCTGATGGTCGCCACGCTCAGCGCAGCCACAGCGTGGCCGTTGCGGTCGAGAATCGGCACAGCCAGGCCGGCCATGCCGTCGAGTACCCCGGTATTGCGCCCGGCATACCCCAGGCTGCGCACATTGTCGATTTCGGCACGCAGCAGCACTTCGTCGTAATGGTGAAAATCCTTGAGCCGCGGCAGGTTGTAACGGATCACCTCGTCACGTTCTTCCTCAGGCAGGAAAGCCAGAATGGCCAGGCTGCCCTGCCCCACGCCCAACGCCACACGGCCGCCGATGTCGCCGGTAAAGGTGCGGATCGGGTAAGGCCCTTCGCTGCGGTCCAGGCACACGGCGTCAAACCCCGAACGCGCCAGCAGAAACAGCGAATCCCCCAGCGAAGCCGACAGCCGCAACAGGCTGGGGCGCACCACATCGCGCAAATTGCCGGCCTGCCCGGCCTTGGCCGCCAGGGCAAAGAAATCCAGGCTCAGGCGGTAGCGCTTGGTGGTCGCACACTGGTCGACCATGCCCTCTTCGATCAGGCTGCGCAGTAACCGGTGTGTGGTGGGCTGTGCCAGGCCAACCCGCTGGGCCAGCTGGCTGACCTTCTCGCCCTCGCCACCGCAATCACCCAGCGCACGCAACACGGCGAACAAACGGGACACGGCACTGACACCCACTTCCCTGGCTTGCTCATTTCGTTTATCGGAATCCATTTTTCGCTAAACCCTTTCAAATTTCATTGAGTGGAATAATTTCAAAATAGCTGTCACTCAGTGAAATTACCCTTTGTCGCCATCCTAATCATTGCCCTACTCTCCGGTCCATAGGGCGATATCACAACATCGGCCGCCGCCACAGAAGCGAGCGCCAACGTCCGTAAAAGCATTGCTTTTCGCCGCTGGCGCTCTGCCCACCCTGAAACTGCCGGTTCATCCCGGTTCCGTTTGCGATGGAGCACAGCCATGACCTTTCTGTTGATCGACAAACTCTGCAAGCGCTATGGCGCCACGGAGGCCGTGGCCAGTTCGTCACTGGCCATCGAAAAAGGCGAGTTTGTCTCCCTGCTCGGCCCTTCCGGCTGCGGCAAGACCACCACCCTGCAGATGATTGCCGGCTTCGTCGAGGTCACCAGTGGCCGCATCGTGCTCGATGGCCGCGACATCACCCACGCCAAACCAGCCAGCCGCGGCCTGGGCGTGGTGTTCCAGAGCTACGCGCTGTTCCCGCACATGACCGTGCGCGACAACGTTGCCTTTGGCCTGCGCATGCGCAAGGTGGTCAATGCCGACGTCGCCCGCCGCGTCGACCAGGCGTTGGCGCTGGTGCGCCTGGACAAGCATGCCGACCGCTACCCACGGGAATTGTCCGGCGGCCAGCGCCAGCGCGTGGCACTGGCACGCGCGCTGGTGATCGAACCGCCCGTGCTGCTGCTGGACGAGCCGCTGTCCAACCTGGACGCACACCTGCGTGAAGAAATGCAGTTCGAGATCTGCCGTATCCAGAATGAAGTCGGCATTACCACGTTGATGGTCACCCACGACCAGGCCGAAGCCTTGTCGATCAGCGACCGGGTGGTGGTGATGGAAGCCGGGCGCATCACCCAGGTCGATGACCCTTACCGTCTCTACGAACACCCGGGCACACCGTTCATTTCCGACTTTGTCGGCAAGGCCAACCGCCTGCGTGGTGTCACCGGCCCCGGCGGCCAACCGCAGGCAGCGCCCCAGGGGCCGCTCACCCTCAGCCTGCGCCCGGAAAAGATCAGCCTCGGCCCGGCGGGCAGCGGCAAACTGGCAGGGCGCATCAGCTGCCGCTACTTCCTCGGCAGCCAGTGGCTGTACCGCGTTGATACTGCCCTGGGCAACCTGGCCGTGGTCCGCGCCAACGATGGCAGCGCGCCGCTGGACGAAGGTGCGCCGGTTGGCCTGGACTGGAACGATGCCCTGCTGCGGGTGCTGAATGCGGCCGAGGTGGCGGCATGAGTACGGCAAAACTGCGCAACAATGCCTGGGGCTACGGCCTGAGCAGCCCGGCCCTGCTGTTGTTCCTGGCCTTGCTGGTGATGCCGCTGGGGCTGACCGTGCTGCTGTCGTTCAACGCGTTCGACTACACCAGCGGCATCCAGGCCGGCCAGTACACCCTCAGCCATTACCTGAGCCTGGTGACCGACACCTATTACTACGAGATTTTCTTCCGCACCTTCTGGATCAGCGCCCTGGTCACCTTGCTGTGCGTGCTGATCGGCATCCCCGAGGCCATGGTGCTTAGCCGCATGGGCGCGCCGTGGCGCTCGATCTTTCTGATCCTGGTGCTGACCCCGCTGCTGATTTCGGTGGTGGTGCGCGCCTTCGGCTGGAGCCTGCTGCTGGGCTCTGACGGCCTGATCAACCAAGGCATCAGCGCCCTCGGTGGGCAGCCGGTAAAGCTGTTGTACACCCCGTTCGCGGTGATCATCGGCCTGGTCCACGTGATGCTGCCGTTCATGATCATCCCGGTATGGACCTCGTTGCAGAAGCTCGACCCGGCCGCCGAACAGGCTGCACTGTCGCTGGGCGCCAGCCAGTGGACGGTGTTCCGCCGCATCGTGCTGCCACAGATCATGCCGGGCGTGCTGTCGGGCACGCTGATCGTGTTCGGCCTGGCGGCCAGCTCGTTCGCCATCCCCGGGCTGCTGGGCGGGCGCCGACTGAAGATGGTCGCCACCATGATTTACGACCAGTACCTGGCCGAACTGAACTGGCCGATGGGCGCCACCATCGCGGTCGCCCTGCTGCTGATCAACCTGCTGGTGATGCTCAGCTGGAACCGGCTGGTGGAACGCCGCTACAAACGCGCACTTGGAGTTTGAACCCATGACCCGTAACGGCCCGCTGGCCCTGTCTTTTCACGCCCTGGTGATGCTGTTCATGCTCGCCCCGCTGGTGGTGGTGTGCCTGGTGGCATTCACCCCGGAAAACACCCTGAGCCTGCCCACCGCCGGCTTCTCGCTGCGCTGGTTCAGCGCCGTGTTCGAGCGCGCCGACTTCCTTGACGCGTTCTACAACAGCCTGAAACTCGCCGCCCTGGCGGCCTCGCTGGCCACCCTGATCGCCGTACCCGCTGGCCTGGCGCTGACCCGCTACAGCTTCCCGGGCCAGGGCTTTGTCAACGGGCTGCTGCTGTCACCCATCATCATCCCGCACCTGGTGCTGGGTGTAGCCCTGCTGCGGCTGTTCGCCTTGCTTGGGGTCAATGGCAGCTTCGCCTGGCTGGTGTTTGCCCATGTGGTGGTCATTACACCCTACGTGCTGCGCCTGGTGCTGGCTGCCGCCATTGGCATCGACCGCAGCGCCGAGCAGGCCGCACAGAGCCTGGGCGCAGGCCGCGTCACGCTGTTCTGCAAAGTGACCCTGCCGATGATCTTGCCGGGGGTGGCCGGTGGCTGGCTGCTGGCGTTCATCAACAGCTTCGACGAAGTCACGCTGTCGATCTTCGTCACCTCACCCGCCACGCAGACTCTGCCCGTGCGCATGTACGTGTACGCCACCGAATCGATCGACCCGATGATGGCCGCCGTTTCGGCACTGGTGATCGCCGTCACCGCCCTGACCATGGTCGCCCTGGACCGGGTTTACGGCCTGGACCGCGTCCTGGTGGGCAAGCAATGACAAGGAATGCCCCTATGCCCCTGTTCAAGCGCGTGGCCGAGCACGACCGCGAGCCGCTGCCCTTTTTGCTCGACGGCCAGCCAGCCCAGGGCATGAACGGCGACACCCTGCTGACCGCTATCCTGACCAATGCCACGCACCTGCGCGGCAGCGATTTCAGCGCCGAGCCGCGCGCCGGTTTCTGCCTGATGGGTGCCTGCCAGGACTGTTGGGTACGCCTGCAGGATGGGCGCCGGGTGCGCGCCTGCTCGACCTTTCTGGAAGCCGGCCAGTGCATCACCCGCGATCCGGGGCGCCGGCCATGACTGCAATCGTGATCATCGGTGCCGGCCCCGCCGGCATCCGCGCCGCGCAAACCCTGGTGGCCCACGGCGTTCGCCCGGTGCTGTTGGACGAAGCCAGCCGCGGCGGTGGGCAGATCTACCGCCAGCAGCCAGCCAACTTTCGCCGGTCGGCCAAGGCGTTGTACGGTTTCGAGGCTGGCAAGGCACAAGCCGTGCATACCACCCTTGAGCAACTGCGCGGGCAACTCGACTACCGCCCGGATACCTTGGTGTGGAACGCCGAGCAGCAGGTGCTGGACACCTTGCAACAGGGCGAGTTGGCCGACCGCCTGGCGTTCGACCGGGTGATTGTCGCCACCGGCGCCACCGACCGCGTGTTGCCGATCCCCGGCTGGACCTTGCCTGGGGTCTATACCCTGGGCGCCGCACAGATTGCCCTGAAGTTCCAGGGCTGCGCCATCGGCGAGCGGGTGGTGCTGGCAGGCAGTGGGCCGCTGTTGTACCTGGTGGCCTATCAGTACGCCAAGGCCGGCGCCACGGTCAGCGCAGTGCTCGACACCTCGCCGTTCAGCGCCCAGGTACGTGCCCTGCCACGCCTGCTGCTGCAGCCGGGCACCTTTGCCAAAGGCCTTTACTACCGCGCCTGGCTTGCCCGCAAAGGCATACCGGTGCACCAGGGAGTAACCCTGCTCGGCATTGACGGCGAACAACGCGCCAGCGGCGTTCGCTGGTCACTCAACGGTCAGCAGCATCAGCTGCCCTGCGACGCCGTGGCCTTCGCCCACGCCCTGCGCAGCGAAACCCAGCTGGCCGACCTGCTGGGCTGCGAGTTTGCCTGGAACACCCTCAACCGCGCTTGGCTACCGGTACGTGACCCCCAGGGCCGCGCCAGCAGCCCCGGCGTGTACCTGGCGGGCGACGGTGCCGGCATCCTGGGTGCCGATGGTGCGGAAATGACCGGTGAACTGGCAGCCCTGACGCTGCTGGACGATCTCGGCAAGCCTGGCAACCCGCAACGCCAGCGACAGCTGGAAAAGCGCTTGGCCACGTTGCAGCGCTTTCGTCAGGGCCTGGAGCAAGCCTTCCCGTTCCCCGAACAATGGGCCAGCCAAGCCTCCGACCTGCTGACCGTGTGCCGTTGCGAGCAGGTCAGCGCCGGGGAAATCCGCGCAACCGTGCGCGCCGGGCACTGGGAAATCAACCGGGTCAAGGCCATGTGCCGGGTCGGCATGGGCCGCTGCCAAGGCCGTGTGTGCGGCGCCGCTGCCGCCGAGCTGATTGCCTGCGAAAGCGGTCGGCCCCTTGATCAGGTCGGGCGCTTGCGCGGCCAGGCACCGGTCAAGCCGCTGCCCTTTGGTCTGGAGATAAAGCCATGAGGCTGCTTGAAGTGGACGCCATCATCGTGGGTGCCGGCATCGTCGGCAGCAGCGCTGCCTTGACCCTGGCCCGTGCTGGCCAGCAGGTGGCGCTGCTGGAACGCGACTTCTGCGGTTCGCATTCCAGCGGGGTGAACTACGGCGGCGTGCGCCGTCAGGGACGCTCGCTGGCCCAGCTGCCGTTGTCGATGCGCGCCCATGCCATTTGGGGGCAGCTGCGCGAATGGATCGGCATCGACGGCGAGTACGCCCGCAGCGGCCACCTGAAGCTGGCCCGCAGCGAAACCGATTTCGATGCCCTGAAGGCCTATGCACGCCGTACCCAGGCCTTTGACCTGCGCCTGCAACTGCTGGAACGCCGCGAGCTGCGCCAACGCTTTCCCTGGGTGGGCGACATCGCCGTCGGTGCCTCGTATTGCCCCGAGGATGGCCACGCCAACCCTCGCCTTGTATCGCCGGCGTTCGCCCAGGCAGCCCGGCACAGCGGTGCCGAGGTGCACGAGCAGTGCAACGTGCTTGATGTGGACCACGACGGCCAGCGCTTCAGCGTACACACCAGCACCGGCCAGTGCTTCAAGGCACCCTGGCTGTTGAACTGCGCCGGCGCCTGGTCGGCGCAGCTGGCCGAACAGTTCGGCGAACCGGTGCCACTCACCGCCGCCCACCCGGCCATGCTGGTCACCGAGCCGCTGCCGCTGTTCATGACCGCCAGCACCGGGGTCGAAGGCGGCGGTATCTACGCCCGCCAGGTAGCGCGTGGCAACTGCGTGCTCGGCGGCGGGCGCGGCTTTGCCCTGACCCCGACCACCGCACGCCCGGGCCAGGCCGCCGTGCTCGACATATTGCGCAACGCCACTGAGCTGTACCCGGCCCTGGCCGGTGCCCAGGCCGTCCGCACCTGGAGCGGCACCGAAGGCTACCTGCCCGACGACGAACCGGTGCTTGGCCCCAGCCTGCACCGACCCGGCCTGCTGCACGGCTTCGGCTTTGCCGGCGCGGGTTTCCAGATTGGCCCGGCGGCGGGTGAAGCACTGGCGCAATGCATCCTGCAGGGCACACCCGCCATCAGCCTCGCGGCCTTCTCCATCCACCGTTTTCAGCCCAACCACCACCACAAGGAAAACCTGTCATGACGCACAAGCAACGTTTGCTCGCCCTGTTCTGCACCGTGCCCGGCCTGTTCGCCTGCCTGCCCGCCATGGCCCAACCCACGCTGTACCTGGGCATGAACGGTGGCACCATGGAACGGCTGTTCAGCGACAACATCCTGCCCCGGTTCGAGAAGGCCAACGATGTAAAGGTGGTGATCGTGCCCGGTACGTCGGCCGACATCCTGGCCAAGGTCCAGGCTACGCCGAACAAGCCGTCGATCCATGTGATGGTGCTGGATGACGGCATCATGTACCGCGCCATTGGCATGGGGCTGTGCAGCACGCTCAAGCCCAACCCAACCCTGGCCCAGCTGCCGGAAAAAGCCCTGATCAAGGACAAGGCCGCCGCCGTCAGCCTGGGGGTAACCGGGCTGGCCTACAACAGCCGCCTGTTCAAGGAAAAGGGCTGGGCCGCACCCACCTCGTGGAATGACCTGGCCGACCCGCGCTTCAAAGACAAGGTAGTGTTCCAGTCGATGGCCTCGTCCACCTTCGGCCTGCACGGTTTTCTGATGTACAACCGCCTGCACGGCGGCACCGATACCGACGTCAACCCGGGCTTCGCTGCCTGGAAGCAGAACGTTGGCCCGAACGTGCTGGAGTACATCCCCAACTCGGCCAAGCTCTCGGAAATGGTGCAAACCGACGAAGCCGCGCTGTTCCCGCTCACCCCCACCCAAGTGACGGCACTGAAGCTCAAAGGCATCCCGGTGGAGTACGCAGCGCCCAAGGAAGGCGCCGTGGTGCTCAACCAGGCCGAATGCGTCACCGCCAACAACGACCAGCCGGAGCTTGCGCAAAAGCTCGCCGAATTCCTGCTGAGCCCCGAAGCGCAGGCTCCGGCTCTGGAGCTAGGTGACCAGATCCCGTCCAACCCCAACACCCCGACCAGCGACAAGACCCGTGGTCAGGTCGAGGCCATGCAGACCTACCTGCAAACGGCCGTTACCATCGATTGGGACCAGGTCAATACCCAACGTCCGGAATGGAACGCCCGCTGGAATCGCCAGATCGAGCGATAGGCCGACGCCACCTGGCCCGCTGGCCGGTACCTCGGATGCCGGCCAGCGGGCGCACCACCCGCTTGAGCCATCTGTAAACGTAAGAATGCTCTGCCCTGCACAGGCGCGGACAGGGCTTCTGCACGCCTGCAAAACGGCTCAGGCACCCCTTGCATCACGCTGCCACCTAACTAGAACAAGCAAACGGAGCATGAAATGAGCATCAACACACTCGGCGTCACCGCCCTGTTGCTGGCGTCTGCCAGCCCCTTGCTGCAGGCCAGCGAGCAGTCCGAATCGGCGGGTTTCATCGAAGGCAGCAAGCTGTCTGTCAAGGCACGCAACATGTACATGCAGCGTGACAACCGCGCCAGCGGCGCACGGCAAAACTACGGCGAGGAATGGGCCCAGGGCTTTATCGGTACCTTTCAGTCCGGCTTCACCCAAGGCACCGTCGGCTTTGGCATCGACCTGATCGGCCAGTACGCCTTCAGGCTCGACACGGGTGACGGCCGCACGGGGGGCGGTACGGGCTTGCTGGAGCAGGACAACCATGGCGCCAAGCAAGACATGAGCAAAGCCGGGGCAGTGCTGAAAATGCGCGCGTCCAACACCGTGCTCAAATACGGCACGCAGGTCATGGCAGTGCCTGTGCTGGCCACCTCCGACAGCCGCCTGCTGCCGGAAACCGTCGACGGCTTCTCGCTCACCAGCAAGGAAATCCGCAATCTGCAGTTGGACGCGGGGCACTTCACCGGCCTGACCAACCGCAACCAGTCATCCCGCGACAGCGGGCGCATGACCGCCGTGGACTACCTGGGCGGGGTGTACACGTTCAATGAGCGGCTCTCCAGCAGCCTGTACTACGCCAAAACTGCCGAGCACTTTCGCAAGTACTACGTGAACACCCGCTACCTGTTGCCGCTGGGTTCCGGCCAGTCGCTTAAGTTCGACTTCAACGCCTACGACACGCAAAGCATCGGCCAGGCCCGCAGTGGCGACCTGGACAACCGCATCTGGAGCCTGGGGGGGACCTGGACGCTGGGCGCTCATGCCTTCACCCTGGCCTACCAGAAGGTGTCCGGCACCGGCGACTACGTGTACGGGCCAGACGGCAACGCGGTCTACAACTTTGCCAACTCGGTGCAGTACTCGGACTTCGACTACGAGAACGAAAAGTCCTGGCAGGCCCGATACGACCTGAACATGGCCGCTTATGGCGTACCAGGGCTGAGCTTCATGACCCGCTATGTGAAAGGCACCGACTTCAAGAGCGGCACCGGCGGCGACCTGGATGGCAAGGCCTGGGAGCGTGACGTTGAAGTACGCTATGTGGTGCAGGCCGGCGTAGCCAAGGACTTGTCGTTCCGGGTGCGGCAGGCCAGCTACCGTAGCTCCGAGCGTGGCGGCCAGATTGATGAAGTGCGGGTGATTACCGAGTACCCGCTCAATATTTTCTAAGGGTATGTACTGCCCGCTCCTAAGGGATTGCGCAAGCCCGGCACTCTGCACGATACCTGTGGGAGCGGGCTTGCCCGCGAAGATGGCTACGCAATTCCCCAGCCATGCCGCCTCAAGCCATCACTGGCTGCAACAACGCCTGCGCTTCATACAGTGTCGGCACATACCGCAACCGAATTTCATCCACGCTCAGGCGCGAAGCATGGGTCGTGATGGTGAGCGTTGCTTTCAACTGCCCGGCCCGATCCAGCAGCGGTACCCCCAACACACGCATACCCATCTCATATTCCTGGTCGACAATACAGAAGCCCTGCGTTTTCACCCGCAGCAACTCCGCCTCCAGCAGCCCACGGTCAGTCTGTGTGTAAGGCGTCAGTGCCCGCAGCGGGTTGCGTGCAAAGTAGTCATCCCGCTCGCTTTCATCCAGCCAAGCCAGCCATATCCGTCCCCCCGCCGTGCAATACATCGGCACCCGCGAACCAGGCCTGATCGACAACGACGCCACATGGCTGTAGCGGCTGCGCACCAGGTGGATGATCTCGTCGCCATCGCGGGTGCCCACTGATACATGCTCCTGGGTCTGCCGCGCCACCTGCTCGACGATCGGCCGCAGCATGCGCGGCAGTTGCGCCGAGTCGACATACGCCTGGCCAAGGCGCAACGCCTTGGGCGTCAGCCAGTACTCGCGGCTGTCGGTTTCGGCAAAGCCCTCATGCACCAAAGTCAGTAAAAAGCGCCGGGTGGCGCTGGGCGTAAGGCCAGACAGCCTGGCTGCCTGCGGCACGCTCAGGCGTGGCTGCTCGGCGCTGAACAGCTGCATCAGGGCCAGGCCTTTCTGCAAGCCGGCAATCAGGTCACGGGGATGAATGGCGGGGGTGTTCATGCCTTCAACTCGCAAGTGGGGAGAAAAAACAGCCGATTAACGCGATAACCGGAACATGATTGCGATTATCGCACTAAACCACCGATTAGCGCATTGTTGCCCGCACCCCGCTGCTTCACGCTTGCCGTCATAACAACGCCAATAAGGAGGTCAGCATGATTCGTGGTTCCACTGAACTGGTCGCCATCGTCGGTTCGCCCATCGCCCAGGTGAAGTCCCCGGAAAACTTCAACACCTGGTTCACCCACAAAAACTGCAACCTCGCCATGCTGCCCATCGACCTGCACCAGGCGGCGCTGGACAGCTTTGCCGGCACCCTGCGCGGCTGGCAAAACCTGCGCGGCTGCGTGGTCACCGTGCCGTACAAGCAGGCCCTGGCCAACCGCCTGGATAGCCTGAGCGAACGTGCGGCGGCACTGGGGTCGGTCAATGTGATACGCCGCGAGCGCGACGGGCGCCTGCTGGGCGACAACGTCGACGGCGCCGGCTTCCTGGGCGCTGCGCGCAAACATGGCTTCAAAGCGACGGGCAAGCGGGCATTGGTGATCGGTTGCGGCGGTGTTGGCAGTGCCATCGCCTATGCGCTGGGCGAGGCAGGCATTGCCAACATTACCCTCAGCGACCCCAGCACAACGCGCATGGGGGCGGTGTGCGAACTGCTCGGCAATGCCTTCCCCGGGCTTACGGTCAGCACACAGTTCAGTGGGCTGGAAGACTTCGACCTGGTGGCCAACGCCTCCCCGGTCGGCATGGGCACAAGCGCAGAGCTGCCACTGCCCGCCGCCCTGCTGGCTACCCTGCAACCCGACACCTTGGTGGCCGACGTGGTCACTTCGCCCGAAATCACCCCACTGCTGAACCGCGCACGGCAAGTCGGCTGCCCGATCCAGACGGGCCCGGAAATGGCCTACGCCCAACTCGGCCACCTTGGCGCCTTCATGGGCGTGACGCCGCTGGAGATCTGAAGCCATGGCGACCCTTGAACACACACAACACAGCGTTGACCTGGTGGTACTGGGCAGTGGCGCCGGCGGCTTGGCTGCGGCGGCCACGGCGGCCTGCCGCGGGCTGAAGGTGCTGGTCGTGGAAAAGGCCGAACGCTTTGGCGGCACCTCGGCGATTTCAGGCGGTGCGGTATGGCTGTACGGCACCGATCAGGCCCGGGACGCGGGTGCCAAGGACTCCCCCGAGGCCATGCGCACCTACCTCAAACACGTCATCGGTGATGGCTACGACCCCATGCTGGGCGACGCCTTCATCGAGCATGGGCACCAGGCACTGCGTTGGCTGGAGCGCCACACCGAACTGCGCTATGCCTTACGCCCGCACTCACCCGATTATTACCCGGATGCACCCGGCGCCACGCAGTTCGGCCGGGCACTGGAAATGGTCGAGTACGACGGCAAGCACCTTGGCCCGCGCTTCAAGGACCTGCAGATGCCACCGCCCGGCATGCTGCTGTTCGGCGGCATGATGGTCAACCGCGTGGATATCCAGCATTTTCTCAGTATCCGCCGCTCGCCCGGCTCGCTGTGGCATTGCCTGAAACTGATAGTGCGCTACACGCGGGACCGCCTAAAGCACCCGCGTGGCACTCGGCTTACCACCGGCAACGCATTGATCGCCCGCCTGGCCACCAGTGCCTTCGCCCATGGCACGCAACTGTGGTTGCGCAGCGAAGCCGAAGAGCTGATTGTCGAGCAAGGCGTGGTGACCGGCGTGGTTGTACTGCACGAGGGCCGGCGTCAGCGGGTAATGGCACGTGGCGGTGTGGTGTGCGCCATGGGCGGGTTCGCTGCAGGCGCACTGGCCGCCAGCTACCGCCCCGCCCAAGAGGCGCCGCACCTGACCATGTCGCCCCCCTTCAACGACGGTGCCGCCCTGCGCCTTGGTCAGGCGGTGTCGGCCGCCGAGGGCGAAGGCCTGGCGGCCAACTTCTTCTGGGCGCCGGTTTCCGAACGGCGCCATCCCGGTGGCCAGCGGGAGCGCTTCCCGCACCTGGTCACCGACCGCGCCAAGCCTGGCGTGATTGCGGTAGACCCGACCGGGCGGCGCTTCGTCAACGAGTCCGACTCCTACCACCACTTCGTGCAGACCATGTTCGCCAACGGCATTGCCAGCTGCTGGCTGGTGTGCGATGCCGAGGCGATGAACCGCTATGGGCTCGGCCTGGCGCGGCCGAAGCCTGTGAACAACCAGGCGTTGATCGACGCCGGCTACCTGTACCGGGCCGCGACACCGCAAGCCCTGGCCCAGGCCATTGGCGTAGAGCCCAAAGTGTTCGCGCAAACCCTCGAGCAGTTCAACACGGATGCCCGCAATGGCATCGACCGTGCGTTCGGCAAAGGCGGCAACAGCTACAACCGCTACATGGGCGACCCGCAACACACGCCCAACCCCTGCCTGGCGCCGTTGAGCAACGGGCCGTTCTACGCCATCCGCATTCACACCGGCGACCTCGGGTCGGCCCGTGGCCTGGTGACCAACGCCGACGCCAACGTGCTTGACCGTAGCGGCCAGCCAATTGCCGGGCTGTATGCGGTCGGCAACGACATGAACTCACTGATGAAGGGCACCTACCCCGGCCCCGGCATCACCCTGGGCCCTGCCCTCACCTTCGGCTGGCTCGCTGCCAACCACATCACCGCGCGCCTGCAGGCGCCGGCCACCCACACGGAGACCCCGGCATGTACTACGAACTGAGAACCTACACCCTCGACCCACTGAAAATGGCCGACTGGCTAGCCCTGTACCAAAGCCATGCGCTGGACGTTCAAAGCGAACACCTGGGTAACCTGGTCGGCTTTTTCACCAGCGAGTTCGGCGACGTCAACCAGGTGGTGCACATCTGGGGCTATGCCAGCCTCGACGATCGCATCGCACGGCGCACAGCCATGGCAGCGGACCCGCGCTGGGCAGCGTTTTCGCGGCTTAACCGCGAGCTCGGGGCCGTTGTGCGCCTGCAATCGCGGCTGCTGCGGCCCACCGGTTTTTCGCCGCTGCAGTAAAGCGCGCCACCCTCTACCAACGCCTGAGCGGACCCCTTCATGCACCCCCTCGAATGTGACGTACTCGTCATTGGCTCCGGCGCTTCGGGCCTGGCTGCCGCCGTAACCGCCGCGCATCACGGCCTGCATGTGATCGTTGCGGAAAAAGCCCGCCAGCTGGGCGGCACCAGCGCCTGGTCGGGGGGCTGGTTGTGGATACCGCGTAACCCGCTGGCCATCGCCGAAGGCATCGTCGAAGCCGACGATGCCCCAGAGCGCTACCTGCGTGCGCAAACCCACACCCACGAACTGGACCCGCGTCAACGTGCGTTCCTGCGCCATGGCCCGGAAATGGTGGCGTTTTTCCAGCAGCACACGGCGGTACAGTTCCAGAGCGGCAGCCGCATGCCCGACATGCGTGAAGGCGATGGCAGTGCACACGGCGGGCGCTCACTGTGTGCCCTGCCCTACGACGGGCGCCAGCTCGGGCCTTGGCTGCACACATTACGCCCACCGCTGGACATCGTCAGCCTGGCCGGCATGGGCATTGCCGGTGGCACAGACATGGCCGCCTTCTTCAACGCCACGCGCTCGGCCAAGGCGGCGCTGCATGTCAGCAAGCGCCTGCTGCGCCATGGGCGAGACCTGCTGCTGCATCGTCGCGGCCAGCAGTTGGTCAATGGCAATGCGCTGATGGCGCGCCTGCTACGCAGCGCCCTCGACCTTGATGTGACATTGCTGACCGACAAACCGGCCTGCCACCTGCTGGGCGAAGGCCGAGTCAGTGGCGCACTGTTTGCCGACGGCCAGGTCATCCAGGCACGCCGTGGTGTGGTGTTGGCCTGCGGTGGCTTCCCGCATGATCGCCAGCGCATCGCGCAACTGATGCCGCATGCGCCGCAGGGTGACCAGCACTACTCCGCTGCACCCAGGGAAAACAGCGGCGACGGCCTGCGGTTGGGTGAACAAGCCGGTGGCCTGGTCAGTACGGCACTGGCCCAGGCTGGCGCCTGGGCGCCTGTATCGAAGGTGCCATGCGGCGATGGCAGTTTCGGCCATTTCCCGCACCTGATGGACCGCGCCAAACCTGGCTTCATCGCGGTACGTCGCGATGGCCGACGCTTCGTAAACGAAGCCGATTGCTACCATGACTTCATGAACGCACTGTTCGCCGCAACACCGCACGGCGAAACACCTGAAGCCTGGCTGATCTGCGACCACGCAGCACAACGCCGCTATGGCATTGGCTGGGCCAAGCCCTTTCCGTTCTCAACCCGCTTCTATCAACGCCGTGGCTACTTGCACAGTAGCGCCAGCCTGGCGGAACTGGCGCAGCGCTGCGGGATCGATGCCGCGCAGCTGCAGCGCACGGTGCACGACTTCAACCGGCATGCAGCCCAAGGTGAGGACCCCGTATTCCAGCGTGGCGCATCGGCCTACAACCGGGCTCAGGGCGAACCGTTGCAAGCCCCCAACCCGTCGCTGCGGCCCTTGCTGCATGGGCCGTTTCACGCCGTGAAGCTACTGCCGGGCAGCCTGGGCACCTTCGCCGGCCTGGGCACCGACGCCTCGGCCCGGGTGCTGGACCGCGCAGGGCAGCCGATACCCGGGCTGTTTGCGGTGGGCAACGACATGCACAGCGTGATGGGTGGGCACTACCCCAGCGGCGGCATTACCCTTGGTCCGGGGATGACCTTTGGGTATCTGGCCGGTAGGGCGTTGAGCGGCTTGGGCTCGGCATGACCTCAGCGAGACATGGCGTCATAAAGGCTGTTCATGCGGTTGCCCGGTTTGAGCAACCTTGGTTGGCTGTTGCATTAACCCGCGTGGCAAGCGGAAACCTTTGAACGGTTGCTGGGTAATGGGGTTGAAGGCCTTTTCAGCATTCAACCGATAGCGCATTACACCGTCGCCTGTCCTGAAGCTCAGGTCCACGCTGGTCGCCGTTCGCCCATTGAGCGAGCCGCGGCTGAGCAAGCGGAACATCGACCATGGGCCACGGTATTCGAGGCTGCTGCTATTGCCGTTCTGCCTGAGTAAAGTCAGGTTGCTGCGTACCTGCTGCCCCATGGTATTGGGCCAGACGATACCGGTGATCTGGGTAGGCCCATGGGTGTAGGAGATCAACTGGCCATCCAGGTCCAGCAGGCTGGTACGCTGATTCGCACTGAGCCCCAACGGTTCGACACTGAACTGCACACTCAACTTGCCGCGCTGATCGAAGAAGGTTTCGCGAATACGTTCGGCCAGCTCGAGCTGCTCGATCACGTCGGGGCGAATCAGGGAATGCCCGTGCTGGCCAGACTGCAACGCCTCAAGGTTGTCCTTGAGGAAGACCTTGAGATACTGATCATCAAACTGCTTCAAACGCCCTTTGGGCCCAAAGAATGCTTCGAAGTCATCCAGTGAAGCATCAGGTGCCCTCACCACAAAGGGGTAGCGGCCTGCCAGACGTTGCTGGAAGAAGCTGTACACCTCAGCATCCCAACGTCGCTCCAGTTCGCGCAGTGCTTCAACGTTCAGCACTTTGGCTGTATGGTCGGCAAGCTTTCTGACCTGGTGGTTGATCGGTTCCGGCAAACCTGTGGCAACACGTTGCAGGGTGCCAATCGGGTCCTGCCCGGTCATCGAGAAGCGCTGATGCACGGCTTGCAGCGCAGCCTTGCCGCGGTCCGGGCTGTCCTGTACGGCCTTGGCATAGTCCAGCACAGCCGATACGGCACCCAGGGTTTCGTCGTAGTAGCTCGGTTTGTCTCCTGTCACCAGCAACATGGCGCCCAGGCCTGCAAAAGCCCGCTGGATGGCCTGTGCTTGCTGTTGCTCGGGGTTGCCTGTTTGTGGCCGCAACGAACCCACCTCGCCCGGTGCCTCGACAACTGTGGGTGACGCAAGCGACGTGTTATCCCTGACCGTATACAGCAGCCGCTGCAACGGTGCTGCCGGGCCAGTCAACTGCTCCAGAACGGTGACACCATGGTTCAGATCACGGAAGTCTGCCACGGTGAAGGCGTTCAAGGCGCGACGCCAGCTGTCGACGTAATCGGCGCTGTAAAGGTTGTGCAGCCGTTCGGTCAGCGCCTCTCGATCAACGCTCGAATAATCGAGCTGGGCGCGCTCCCCGAGCGCCCACTGATCGACCATCGCCATTTCAGCGAACCGCTGGCTGTGCGGTTCAAAGTACTCCCTGAAGCCTTTGGCTGTGAGCATGGGGGGCAGTTGCACATCCTCCTCCCCTTGCCTGGCCCCGAACGAAGGCTGATACACGACATCGAATGCAGGGCCTACCTGGTGACGCAGGTTCAGGCCGGTGTGCAATTGCTCGTGAGCCTGTTGCTTCAGCCCCTCATAAACCCGCTGTGGTAGAGGCAATTTACGCAATGCCTGCTGCACTTCGCTGACGCGCTCACGGTACTGCGGCAAATCGGTGTCAGCGTAGGCAAGGGCGTATTCCAAATGGTGCATGAGGTCTCGCTGCAACTGCCCCTGACCAGGGAACGCCTTTTGCCATTGGCGCGCCATCCAGTCTTCCACCCATTCAGGCCGGCGACTGTGGCGGTCCTCGATCATCCGGTAAACCCTGAGCGCCGCCATTTGTTGCTCGCTGCCCGGCGGTGCTGCGTTCATGGCATCGATCACACCGCTGGCCAAGGCCGGCAAAAAACGCCTGGACAACAAGCTGAGGTACGCTTCGTCAACCGTGGGGCCAATGTTGCGCCCTTGATAAAGGCCAAGATCGGCAACCCCTGGCCATGCCACGCGATAGTCGCCAAACACCGCCACCGCATCGCGGATCTGGTCCAGTGGCGCCAACAGGTTGCGCCCGGTCGGGTCTAGGCGCTGATCGACCTGGTGATGGCTGTACTCCTGGCTTTTGGCGAGCACGCTGGCGGCCTTGGACCCATTGATATCGAAATAGCGTTGCCAACTCGCCAAGGCGATGCTGAACGCAAGGATGCCCACGCCCGAGCTGACCCACAGCAGTTGACGCTTGCTGCGCGCCACCCGAACGTTGTCGCCCGCCAGGCCGGCCTCCTGATAGATGACCCGCCTGAAGGCTTGCTGAATGAAGAAGGCCAATGCCTTGCCTTGTGCCTTGCCTTCACGCAACGGAAGTTTCGTCTTGTAGGGTTGTGCGGCTTCACGCACAAAGGCATTGCGCATGTCGCCTTGCTGCATCACAGACGACCAATACACACCGCGTACCAGGGCGGGCGTGGAGTAACGGTCACTCACCAGGGTTTCGCGCAGAAATGCCAGCAGTATGGGGCGCAACCCGACCAGCTGCCCATACAGCGAAAACAGGCGCCCACAGGGTGGAGCCTTCACCAGTACATCCAGTTGATCGATGAGCTGCTCCTGCAACGTGCCGAGAAACCGACCGTAGTGCTCGTCATACTCATCCAGCCAGACGTCGAACGCGTCAACCGCATCCAGTTTGAAGGTAAACCCCAACAGGTTTTCGCGCCTGGCGGCCGAAAGCTTGCCGTAGAACTGATCGAAGCCGTCCAGCAAATCGAATTTGCTCAGTACCACGTAGAGCGGCAAGCGCGATCCCAGGTGGCTGCTCACTTCGTACAGGCGGGTGCGCAACCTGTGGGCCAGCGCAACGCGCTGCTCAGGCGTGCCATGCAGCAGTTCCGGCAAGTCGACGACCAGCACCACGCCGTTAAGCGCTCGCTGGCTGCGATTTCGCAGTAGCCAGCCCAACAGGTGGTCCCACAACCTGGCCTGGGCCCCCGGCACGAAGGAGGGCTCCGGCTCGGTGGGGGCGTCGGCTGTCGAGCCTGCCGCTGGCTGCTGACGGATGAACGCACCGGGTGGGTCGATGAGCACGGCATCGTCGCTGACCCACCAGCCCACCGGATAGGCCAGCGCTTCAGTCTGCCGCCCTTGTGCCTGGACCTGATCGATACGCGTCAGGGTAAAACGCTGATCGGTGCAGTCGATGAAGCTGGTTTTACCGGCCTGTTCATCACCCATCACCAGGTACCAGGGCAGCCGGTACAAGGCACGTGGCCCACCGGCATTGTCAAGATACCGGTCAAGCCCTTGGCTCAGCGCCTTCTCTTGCGCCTGCACCAACGGCAGCGCGCGATCCCGTTCGGCAGCCTGTGCCTGCCGGCGCTCCGCTTGCAATCGACGAAAGCGTCTACGCAGCACCACCAGCCAGCCTATTAGCGGCACGAGCATGAGTACCAGGCTTGCCACGCTGCGGTGCGCCACACTGGCCAGTGGCTGTTGCTCACGCCACGTCCATTGCGGGCCGAGCCACCAGATGGCGACCAGCAGCAGCGTTGCCGCCAACCCAAGTAACACCGGCAGCGCCAGGCCAATGCGCGTTACCCACGGCAAGCCCCAACCTTTGAATTGCTTCCATATATGATTCATCGAGGCTCCTGGTCCTTGTGTTGATCAGCCAGCGTTGGAGGGGCTGCGTACTGCTGAAGCCGCTGGAATACCTCTGGCTCCCACGCACTGGCGGTGGTTTGCTGCATCGTACGGGCAACGCCGGCGCACAAGTCCTGGGCCAGCCATGACACGCCCCGTGCGGCCAGCAAGTCGGCTGCGATCATGGTGGTATGGCAGCGGTCCCGAGGGGTACCCAGGTCCGCTTGCAGTGCTTGCAGCCTCAGCAGCACGGGCTCTACGCCGCCGCTGTCCAGCTGGCCGGCCAGTTCCTCGTGCAGGCCACCAAACGCGTGAGGCGGGGCCGCTTGGCCAGAAGGCCCTTGCGCGCCCTTGAGCCACGCCAGGCATTGGTCATCGACAAATACCAATCCGTCGCTGAAGCACAGCTGCTGAAGTGCCGGCATGCGCTGTACAAACCGGGCGGTCGCGCAACGGATGGCCTCAGCCACATCGCTCATCGCCAGCCGCGTGGCGACAGTTGCAGCCAGAAAGCTGCCACGAATCCAGTAGGGGCACGCCGCCACGCTCTTTTCGATGCGCTGAAGCAAGGCCGGGTCAATCGCTGTGCTGGCAATGGCCTCTTCATAAACCCGCGTTATATCCAGTGGCACCGCCATCAATTCCGTGCGGGTGCCTTGCCTGGCCGGAGGCGCCGCCTGAATGTGTGCCCACAAACCGAAACGCCGTAACTGGTAGCCGGTTGGGTCGTAAGGATCCTGCTGGTTGATGAGTTCGGCCATGGCCAGTATGGCCCGTCGTGTCTCACGTTCACTGCCCATCGACACACGCGGCATGGGCGCGGCGATGACATCGGCCAGCGGCGTAGGCTTCACGTTTACAGCGGGCGCCTTGGGCACGGCAGCCTCGCCGGCACCGCTGACACGTTCAGTGTGTTTGCACAGCAGGCGCTCCAGCCCGTCGAGAACAGCAGCCTCCAGCTGTGCCGCGTGCTGTTGTTGCAGGTGTTTCAACGCCGCCTGCGCTGCTGCGGCATGGGCAGGGGTATAAGTGAAACGGTCGAGACGCGGCAGCGCCTCGGTCAAGCGGTTGATCACCAGCCCGACCAGCCTGCGCTTGGTCAGGAAGCCTTTCGGCCCTGGCTTGGGGTGGGCGGGTTCCCAATAGCACTCGATCATGCCGGCCAGCAACGCCAAGGTATCTCCCCAACGCTCCCAGCAGCGGCTGCGTAACCAGGCGGCACTCAAGTGCGCGACGATTCGCAGGTGCTTGCATTGCCGGCTCAGGTACTGACAGGACGCCTCTTCGATGTACACCCAGTCGATCATCGCCTCCTGCAGCCCGCCCAGCTTGACCATCTCCTGGTCGATCGCCTGGTAGGTTTCGTCCTCGACATCGAACAGGCCAGCCGGTACTGCCGGATCGATCGGCGCCAGCAGTCGCGTGAGCTTGCCCCCTGACACCTGCGCTACCACCGGCATGTGTTTCGCGCCTGGCTGATCAACGGGCTCAGCCCTTGTGCATCGAAGATCAACCCGTCGAGCTCGCTGTGCTCACTCACAACTTCGATGCGATGAGCGCCAATCAGCTTCCTGATCTGCTCGATCGCTGGCAAGCCCCGGCCGGCATCGATTACCTGCCCGTTCTCCATGACCTGCCAGGGCGTTTCACGGGTAGACCAGCCCTGCCCTGTCAGCCGTACCTTGACCCAGCTTGCCTCGATGGGGCGTTTGGCAATCAGTTGCAACCGGGAGATGGCCTGGATGCAACTGATTGCCAGGTAAGCAGGTTCGTTACCCGATGCGATGGCAGGCGCTGATATCACGAGCGCTGAAACGCCGGCACCGTCATCGGTTCGGCTACCGATGTGAAACGTCAGGTCATCTGGCGCCCGCGCTGCTTCATTCGCCATCACGCGCAACACGCTCGGGGCCTGCTGCTCTGGTGCAGACCACTGCCGTTCTGCCGTGAATGCCGGCGTGTTCGCAGCCTGGTCGAAACAGGCCAGTCGCTCGACGTTCGACACAATCCGTGAACAGTCCCGCGTGGGGCCTGCCAGTACCGGCTGCAAACAAAACAGCAACGAAAGACCGGCGCCATATACAGAACGGTTAATCATCCTGATTCACTCTCCAAAAACAGTACAAACGCCTATATGACCGCACCCATTTTCCTATAAACACATATAGGCTCACACGCCAAAAAATAGCCAGCCAAAACAAAACCGGACGGAGACTAATACACAGCGACGACTGAACACAAACAAATATTTACTTACATCTTCACGCTCGACCAAAGAGCACTTCACCCTGCATGGTTTTATAGGAACAAGGCAACTCACCCCGCCAGATAAACATATGTAAGAAACTTCTTACAAGAGAAACAGCACATTAAACATGCCCCATAATTAAACATCCTACAAACCAACAGGGAGTTACGTACCAATGTCTAGGAATACGGGTTCTGTCGCGCCTAAAGAACGCGTCAATATCAAATACGTCCCCGCTACGAGCGATGAGCAGGCTGAGGTGGAGCTGCCCCACAAAATGCTGGTACTGGGCGACTTCGGCCTGGACGAAGACCGCGCGCTCGAGGACCGCCAGGTGATGCGAGTCGACAAACACACGTTCAACAGCGTGTTGAACGACGCCAACGTGAGCCTGGCGGTATCTGTGCCTTCCGTGCTCAGTGCAGCCCCGGATGCCGAGCTGGCGGTCCATCTGCAGTTCAGGTCCATCAACGATTTCGGGCCGGACCGTATCGCGCGGCAGGTACCCGAGCTGAACAAGCTGCTGGAACTGCGCGAGGCGCTGGTCGCCCTGAAAGGCCCGCTTGGCAACGTCCCGGCCTTCCGCAAGCAATTGCAACACCTGCTGAACAACGAGCAAGCCCGTAAACAGCTCGCACAAGAACTGGACCTGGTACCTGAAGCGCCAGAAAAAGACTGAGACAATGGAGCGTCCCCATGCCTAATCCAAACACCACCACCCTCACCACAGACGCAACCATCGATACATTGGGCAATGGCACCTTGCTCGACCAGATCATGGCAGAAACCAAACTGGTACCTACTCAGGAGGGCTATCAGGTTGCCAGGCAGGGCGTATCTGCCTTCATCGCCGAAATCCTCAAGAGCAATGACCCGGATCAATTGATCAACAAGCACCGGGTCGACCAGATGATTGCTGAGGTTGACCGGGTTCTCGGCAAACAGATGGATGCCATTTTGCATCAACCCGAGTTTCAGCGGCTTGAATCCTCATGGCGGAGCCTGAAACTTCTGGTCGACCGCACGAACTTCAGGGAGAACATCAAGCTCGAAATTTTGCACATCAGCAAAGAGGACTTGCTCGACGACTTCGAAAATGCCGCAGACATTACCTGCAGCGGCCTCTACAAACATGTTTACACCGCCGGGTACGGCCAGTTCGGGGGAGAGCCGGTTGCGGCCATGGTAGGCAACTACAACTTTGGCCCTGCCTCCGCGGACATCAAACTGTTGAGTTACATGGCCTCCGTAGGTGCCATGTCCCACGCGCCCTTCCTGGCCGCACCTTCCCCCGAGTTCTTCAACTTGAGCAGCTTTGAAGAGTTGCCCAACCTCAAGGAAATAAAAGACCTCTTCGCCGGCCCACGTCATGCCAAGTGGCGCGCTTTTCGCGAAAGCGAAGACGCACGTCATGTCGCGCTGACCGGACCACGCTTCATGCTGCGCTCCGCCTACCATCCGCAAGAAAAGCCAATCGAGAGCTTCAACTACAACGAAGACATCGCCGGGCGGCATGACCACTACCTGTGGGGCAATTCCGCCTTCCTGCTGGCCAGTTGCATCAACGACAGCTTCGCCCGCTACCGCTGGTGCCCGAACATCATCGGCCCGCAATCGGGTGGTGCGGTCGAAGACTTGCCAGTCCACCTGTACGAGTCACTGGGGCAATTGCAGGCCAAGATTCCTACCGAAGTGCTGATTTCCGATCGCAAGGAGTTCGAGCTCGCCGAAGAGGGCTTCATCGCCCTGACCATGCGCAAAGACAGCGACAATGCAGCGTTCTTCTCAGCCAACTCGGTGCAAAAACCCAAGAACTTCCCGAAAACCCCCGAGGGGCTGCAGGCACAGACCAACTACAAGCTGGGGACCCAGCTGCCCTATCTGTTCATCGTCAACCGCCTGGCACACTACATCAAAGTGCTGCAGCGCGAACAGATCGGCAGCTGGAAGGAACGCCGAGACCTTGAGTCCGAGCTGAACAAGTGGATCAAGCAGTATGTCGCCGACCAGGAAACCCCCTCTGCCGACGTTCGCAGCCGCCGGCCGCTACGTGCCGCCCGTATTGAAGTCTCGGATGTTGCCGGTGACCCAGGCTGGTATCAGGTTTCGATCGCCGTGCGTCCGCACTTCAAGTACATGGGCGCGAACTTCGAGATCTCTCTGGTCGGGCGGCTCGATACGCAATGAGTGGTTTTTTTGAACGCTTGACGGTGGATCAGAGTACCCGTCCGCAGGCCACTCGACAGGAAAGCGCTGCGCACACGTTCGCCACCATCAAACGCCACCTCGAAACGCTGCTCAACGCCCGCCAGGGGTGCTCTCAGAGCAGTCCTGAGCTGGGCTTGCGTGACTTCAACTGGCATGACGTGAACCGCGGCGACTTGCTCGTACACGTGAGCGCGGATATTCGCCGCACCCTCCAGCGCTTCGAACCACGTATCCAGATACGCACGCTCAAGGTAGTGCCCGATAGCCATGCCCCGCTGGAGCTGCATTTCAGGCTCGATTGCCAGGTGCAGGTCAACAACCACGCAGAGCAGCTGCAACTCGAGCTGCTGGTCAACGGGCACAACCGCTACACCCGAGTGAGGTGACCGATGTCACTGAAAGACCGCTTCAGCGAAGAGCTGCGTTACCTGCACGAACTGGGGAACGACTTCGCCAAGGACAACCCACAACTTGCAAGGCTGCTTGGCACAGGTGCCAGTGACCCCGATGTCGAACGCCTGATGGAAGCCTTTGCATTCCTGACCGCCAAACTGCGGCTCAAACTGGAAGACGACCTGCCGGAGCTGACTCACCCCATGCTGCAGTTGCTGTGGCCCAATTACCTGCGGCCCTTGCCCAGCGCGACGATCATCCAGTTCACCCCGGTCAAGCAGTCCCTCAGTCAGTCACAGCACATTCCGAAGGGGTCGAGGTTGTGCTCGGAACCCGTGGACGGCGTAGCCTGCGAGTTCCGCACGTGCACTGCGGTGAACATTCATCCGTTCAAGATCGACACGGTGAGTGCAACCCAGACACTCGATAACGCGGTGATCCGCATCGGACTGCAGGCACTGGTCGACCGGCCACTGAACAGCCTGGGCTGCTCCAGTCTCGACTTCTACCTCAGCGGTGATATTCGCACCGCCCGCACGTTGTACCTGTGGGTTTCCCAATACCTCAAGCACATCAACGTGATCGTCAAGGGTGAAGTTCGTCGGCTGCCGGCCGGCAGCATCTCCTTCCCGGGCTTTAGCCCCGACGACGCCTTGCTGCCCTACCCGCAGAACGTCTTTGATGGCTACAGGATCCTGCAGGAGTACTTTGTCTTCCCCCAGCGCTTCCACTTTTTCAGCGTTACCGGGCTGGATAAAGCCTGGCCAGCGCATGACAGCCTGGCGGTAAGCCTCGAGTTTCACTTCACGCGCCAGTTACCCGACACACTGCGTGTCAGCAACGCAGATTTCAGTTTGTTCTGCGCACCTGCAGTCAACTTGTTTCAGCACAGTGCCGAGCCCATCGACCTGTCCAGCGAGGACGCCTTGGCCCCACTGAAACCCAAGGGAGCCGAGCCGCACGGTTACGAAATTTTCAGTGTCGACCAGGTCATCAGCACGCGAACGACGGCCGACGGGAGTGTCGGTGAGCACCTGCGAACGTTCCGTCCCTTCGAGTCGTTCGCCCATGAGATCGAGCACGTTCAAGGACGCACTGCGCTGTACTACCGCTACCAGGTGGAGGCGTGCCTGCGCGGCGATGGCGTCACGCACCGCATCGCCTTCGTTCGTGCCGATGCCAACAGCTATATCGGCGAGCTGGAAACTGCGTCCATCGACCTGACGTGCACCAACCGAGACCTGCCGCTGGCGTTGGGCATTGGTGACATCAACGCGCGTACCGAATTTACGCCGCCACTGGCCACCTACACCAACATCTGCAAGCCCACCCGCCCTTGTCGCCCGGTGCTGGACGGCCAGTTGCAATGGGCATTGATTTCCAACATGTCGCTCAACTACCTGTCCCTGCTCTCGGTCGAGCCGCTCAAAGCGGTGATCCGCGCCTACGACTTCGTCGCCCTGCACGACATCCAGCAGGCGCGGACCACCCAGAAGCGCCTGGACGGCATGCGCGACATCCATACAAAGCCCATGGACTGGCTTATCAAGGGGCAACCCATTCGCGGCTTGCACACCCGGCTGAAGCTGGACCAGGCCGCCTTCCTCTGCGAAGGCGACCTGTACCTGTTCAGTTGCGTGCTTGCCCACTTCTTTGCCTTGTACGCCAGCATCAATTCCTTCCATCAGCTGGAAGTGATCAACATCACCAACAACGAGCACTACACATGGCCAATACAGACCGGCAAACAACCGCTGATCTAGCCGACAGACTGCTCGCCGAGGCGCACCAGTACAACTTCTTCCAGTTGCTGGAGCGGCTGCATGGGTTGCATGGCGACGATCTGGAACCCCGTTGGCCTGACGAGGCTACCCGCTTGCGCGTGCGCCTGGCCTGTGACCCACGGCTGACCTTCCCCGTATCGGACGTTTACAAAGCCCAACGCATGCCCGACGAAGAGGCGCGCTACCGGGTCGTTGCCACGTTCCTCGGGTTACACGGTACCGATTCACCATTGCCCACCTATTACCTGGAGCAGGTGGCCTATGAACATGCGCAAGGCATCGGTGTACGGCCGGCATTCTTCGACTTTTTCAACCACTACCTGCTCAGCCTGTTGCACCGCAGCTGGCGCAAATACCGGTACTACATCCGCTTCCAGCCGGGTGCCCGTGACGGGTTCTCGCAGTACGTTTTTGCCCTGCTGGGGCTGAACGACAAGCAACTGCGAGGGGATACGGCACTGCCCTGGAGCCGCCTGCTCAGTTTTGCCGGGGTCATCGCCAGCCGCAGCCGTGCGCCAGGCACCGTGGCCGGCATCATTGCGCACTGCTTCGACCTCAAGCATGTGCAGATCCGCGAATTCGAAACCCGCTCGGTACCCACTGCGGCCGGGCAACGCGTAAGCCTGGGGCGCGCCAACGGCCAGCTGGGCAGCACGTTCATGATCGGCAGCCGTACACGCACACGCAGCAGCAAGTTCACCATCGTGATCAGCGAACTCGACCAGGCGCAACTGCGGGACCTGCTACCCAGCGGCATCAACTTCGGCCGTTTGCGTGCATTGATCGACGTTCTGCTGCGTGACGGCCTTGCCTACGACCTGGAGCTGCGCCTGAAGCAGAACGCGCTGTCACCCTTCTGCTTGCACCGCAGCCAGGGCGCCTACCTGGGCTGGACCAGCTTCATCGACGACCGGCATGGCCAGATCAGTCCCGTTGTACGGTTCAGGGGGCGCTCATGAACACATTGACCGTGAGCATCACCAACCTGGACCAACTGCGACATGGCGTTATCGCCAGGCACCGATTCGATTGCAAGGGCGGAACCATTGGCAGCGGACAGACAAGCTGGCAGCTCGACGATCCTAATCAGAGCGTTGCGCCCATCCACTGCGAGATCCGCTGGATAGAAGGCAGCTTCTGTGTGATCGATCACTGCCAGCGCACCTATCTGAATGGCAGCGCCACCAGCCTGGGTGCATACCCACCCAGACGCCTGCTTGAAGGCGACCAGCTTCGGGTGGGTGCTTATCGGCTACAGGTTCAGTACGCCCAGGACCCCGCCGCCACGCGTTCGCTGGAGGACATGTTCTATCCGGATCAGAGGGTACTCGACCGCCTGATCGCCGAAGAAACAGCAGCCTCTTGGCCGATCGAACCCTCTGCTACGCAACCGGCTGCCGAGATCTGCTCGGCCTTCGAGCCCACCATGGGCAACGATCCCTTGGCAGCGCTGGATGCAGCCGCTGAGTCAGAGGCTTCCCCGTCGAGCCCGCTGCTGCGGCTGATTGCCGGAGACCGCCCATGACCCGCCAACCGTTGCTGGTCGCGGCCCTGCTGGTTGCAATGTTCGGGGGTGCCGGCTGCACCTCGTTAAGCAGGATGGGCCAAGTTGCCATGGACCACACGTTGCCCATCGGGCCGCCGAAGGATCACCCGACCCAAGTTGCGTTCAGCATCAACGCGAGCCCTACCCTCAATGGTAATCCGAACAGCCTTGAGGTAGCGGCCGAAGAACAGCACAGCACCCTGGAGCCCAGCCCCTACGCCGTCACCCTGAGTGCGGGCGACCCTTATGCACTGACGGAAAAGATCGTGACCCTACTGGAGTACCTGCACGAGCAGTTTCCAGCCATGTCCCCCGTCGAGGTGGACGAGGAAGGCAACGATGAACCGGCTCGCTCTCCTCTGGAAGAGAGCACCCCTGGCAGCTACGACGACCCGACCGTAACGTTGACCTTGCCGCACACCACAACCGTGGCCTCGGAACCCGTCGCCACGCCGATTGCCATCAAGATCCTGCAGCTGCGCGACGACTCGCTACTGCGTAACACCGTGTACCAGTTGCTGGACCAGGACCCGGCCAAAGCCCTGCGCAGTACCTACATCCGTGATGACGATTACCTGCTGCGCCCTGGCCAGTTCAAGTACATCCCGTTCGAACCCATCCATGCCGAAACCCGTTTCGTGGCGGTGATTGCCGACTACCGAGGCCTTGAGGACGCCAGCTGGCGGCAAGTGCTGCGCATTCCGCCGCGTGGCCGCCAGATCATGCTGTCGGTGTTGGTCAACGACACGCACATCGTGCTCAAGGAAGAAGATTGATGACACGTCTACTCCCCTTTGCCCTTCCCGCTTACTCACGTTGACACGGAGTGCCCATGAGTTCACGCAATCCCGTTCTTTGGCCCGAAGGCCTGTTCGTAAAACCACAGCATTTCCAGCAAGCAGCCCGGGCGGGTGAAGCAGCTCTCCACCAGCGCCTTGCCAGCCTGAACGCAGCCTACTACGGCTTTAGCGAGCTACAGCTGAACGACGAGTACCTGAGCCTGGGCAAGATCGCCATCACCCGGGCGCGGGGCGTCATGCCGGACGGCACGGTGTTCGACATCCCCGCCGACCTGCCGCCGCCGCCACCGCTGGAAATCGACGACGACGCGTGCAAGGACAGCGAGGTGTATCTGTGCCTGCCGCTGCGCACCGAGGGCGGCTGCGAAGTGAGCTGGCCCGACAATGCCGCCAACTTCCGCTACACCGCCCAGCCACAGGAGATCAAGGACACCCATTCTGCGGACGGTGACCTGGTACAGGTAGACCTTGCCATGCCCAACCTGCAGCTAAAACGCAAGGCTGATGACAGCAGTGCCTACGCACGCCTGGCCATGGCACGCATCCTGGAGCGGCGCCCCGACGGCAGCCTGCAACTGGACGAAACCTTCTACCCCACCAGCGTGTCGGTGCGAGCGGTGCCGGCACTGCAGCGGTTCCTAGACGAAATGACCAACACCCTGCGCGAGCGAGCGCGAGGCCTTGCCAAGCGTATTGGCGCCTCGGGCCAGTCCGGTATCGCCGACATTCGCGACTTCAACCTGCTGCAGGCCATGAACCGCTGGTGGCCGTGCTTTCAGCACCTGGCCCGGCAAGCGCAAACGCATCCCGAGCAGCTTTACCTGTGCATGAGCCAGGCCTGTGGCGAGTTTGTCACGTTCACCGACGAAAACAGGCTCCCGCAAGATTACCCCGCGTACCACCACACGGCGCTGCGTACTTCGTTCAAGCCGCTGGAAGACACCTTGCGCCGCGCCCTGAGCACCGTCCTGCAGCCGCGCGCCGTTTCACTGCCGCTGGTGAACGAAGCGTTCGGTGTGATGACGACCAGGCTGGAAGACCGCCGTCTGATCGACGAAGCCGACTTCATCCTTGCCGTGCGCGCCGACCTGCCACCGCAGGTGTTGCGCCAGATGTTCATCCAGAAAGCCAAGATCACCTCACTGGAGTCGCTGTACGACCTGGTGCCGCTGCAACTGCCGGGCATCCCCTTGTTGCCTTTGCCGGTGGCGCCGCGCGACCTGCCTTTTCACGCGGGCTTCAGTTACTTCGAAGTGAACAGGCGCGACCCGGCCTGGGCGTGCATGGCCGAGGCCAATGGCTTTGGTCTCCACATTGCGGGCGAATTCCAGGGCCTCGAACTGCAGTTCTGGGCGATCAGGAGTCAGTGATATGGCAGATGACACGACTACCCGCACCGATGCAACAAACGCTGAAGTCAGTCAGCTGACTACAACCCTTAAACCGTCAGCACCCGACGACCAGGCCGCGCCGGCCAACGCACAAGCCTCTGCGCAAAAGCCTGAGCCTGTTTACGAAGGCTATCCCGCCGACCCGCAGTTTCAGCTGCGGGGCGGGTTCGCCAACCTGATGCTGGATGCCGCATCACCGCTGTTTGGCTTGGTCATACGCCTGCGTACGCTGGACGAATTGCCAAATATCAAAGATGTGCACCAGCAAGTGCGCAACCAGATCGACAACATTCAGGAAGAAATGCGCCAGCACGGATACGAGCCTGCTCAGCTGCTGGCGTATACCTACGGCCTGTGCCTGTTCATCGACGAAGCCGTCATGGAGCGGCCCTGGGGCAAAAGCAGCTGCTGGAGCCAGGAACCCTTGCTGAGCATCTTCCACGACGAGACCTGGGGCGGAGAAAAGATCTTCACCGTGATCTCGCGCCTGATGCAGGAGCCCAAGCGTTATCAGGACGTGCTGGAGTTCATGTACTTCGCCCTTTGCCTTGGGCTGAGGGGCAAGTATGCGCTGGCGCCGAAAGGTGAAGAAACCATCACTGCACTGATTCACCAACTGCACGGGATCATCCGCGAACTGCGTGGCCCCACCCCTGAAGAAGTCTGCGACCCCTACACCAATGTGGCCCCACGGAACTTCCGCATGAACCGGCAATGGCCCTGGTGGAGCCCTTTGGTGATTTCCGCCATCGCCATGGCGGTGGCCTACGGCATCTACAGCTACCGGCTGCACCTGATTACCACCGAAGTACTGGAGTCGCTCAACGCCATCCTGCAGCAGTAGGCGAAGGCTACATGCACCCACCGAATTCACCCCATTAGCGAGGCATCTGCCTCATTGAAAAGCCCATCGTTTTCGATGGCCACGCCACCTGTGGTGTGCGTGCTAATCCACATGGACGCAGGAGAAACTGCCATGCCAACACCCGCTTACATCAAGATCGAAGGCAAGACACAAGGCAACATCACCGCAGGTGCATTCACTGCCGACTCCGTCGGCAACATTTTCGTAGAAGGCCACGAAGACCAGATTCTGGTGCAGGAAGTCAAACACCGCATCACCGTGCCCACGGACCCTCAAAGTGGTCAGCCAGCAGGCCAGCGGGTACATGGGCCGCTGATTATCACCTGCGCCCTGAACAAGGCAGTTCCGCTGCTGTACAGCGCGCTGTCCAGCGGTGAAATGCTGCCCAACGTCGAGCTCAGTTGGTACCGGACCTCGGTCGAAGGCACACAGGAACGGTTCTTCACGACCAAACTGATCGACGCGGTAATCATCGACATCGACCTTGAAATGCCACACGTGCAGGACAAGGGCAACAGCGACTTCACCCAGTTCTTCAAAGTTTCGATGGCTTACCGCGGCATCGAGTGGGAGCACCTCACTGCAAGCACCGCAGGCGCGGATGACTGGCGCAAGCCCAAAGAGACAGCCGTGTGATCTGACAGTACGGCAACCGGGCAGGCCAGCCTGCCCGGACTTCTGAAACCTCAGACGGCCGACAAGGACTGCTTATGCCCAGCCAATCTGACTTGCGATAAAGCTTCCAGCCACTCGTTTGCAACGCTGAGTTCGAAGTGGTGTCATTCAAGCTCGAAGAAGCGCTCAGCCAACCGTTTACATTGACCCTGGAGCTGATCAGCTTCGAACACGGCATCGACTTCGGCCACCTGCTCGACAAACCCGTGCTGTTCACCATCTGGCAGGGTGAACGCCCCGTACGGTACGTACACGGCCTGGTCAGCAGCTTCAGCCAGGGCGAGCCCCGACATCACCTTGGACTATGAGAAGAAACTCCCTGCTTTCGCCTCGCTACAAACTGAAGTCTACGCTTGGCACAACGAGCATTACGGACCAAAGTTACTATCTGCAGAGCAGGCCTTGTCACTTGGTATAACTGACGTTGACACGAAATGGCATCTGCGCCACTTCATGGCCCATGGCCCCGAAACCTTACCGTCGCCATCTGTTGGTACCTCATCTGCAAGCTCTTCAATGTCCGCGCGGCACCCCCACCCGCCGAGGCTTTTGAAGGTGTGTTGGCTACCGCCCGCGAATGATCACCACCTCAAGGTATTCGCTGGGCACCACCAACGATGCAGGCCCTCCCACATTGCAGTCATCCAGCAACTGAGCAAGGTCTCGCTCCAAAGCACTGGCCTTCTCCGCATCCAGCGAAGCAAACGCCTTGTGCACCGGCCCGTACCAGGTACGAAAAACCTCGATGAAATGCGCCGCCGAGCGGTAGCGGAAGTTGAAGTGCTGGCGACTGACATTCAGCTCACCCAGCACCCCTTCGAACATCACGCGCAACTGTTCCTCGTCACCCCACCGCGAGGGCGGCAAGGCCCCGGCGGGGGGCGGCACATGCCGCCCGAGGGTCTTGAACATCTGCCCGACAAAACCTTGCGGGGTCCAGTTGGCCAAGCCTATACGACCACCGGGCCGGCATACCCGCCCCAGCTCACGTGCGGCCTGGGCCTGATCAGGGGCAAACATCACACCGAACGTGGAAAGCACCGCATCGAAGGTGCCATCGGCAAACGGCAACGCTTCAGCATCGGCAGCCTGAAACAGCACATTCAGGTGTTCGGCCCGTGCCCGCTCTTCGCCACGCTTTAGCAGTTCGGGGACATAGTCGGTGGAGGTGACGCGGCAACCGCGTCGGGCAGCCGCCAGTGTGGCGTTGCCATTACCGGCCGCAACATCCAGCACCTGCTCATCCCAGCGCAGGTCACAGGCTTCTGCCAGGCGCTCGCCAACCAGTTGCAGGGTGGTGCCGATTACCGCGTAGTCACCGCTGGCCCAGGCGGCTTGCTGACGGGCTTTGAGGGCATTGGTATCCAAAGGGGTGGTCATGGTCTGCGCCTTTTTGCTGTGCGCGGCCGAGGTCCTTCTGGCGGTTAACGCGCCATGGATTTGGGGAGCAAAATGTTACGCGCCTCTCAGGCCAAGCGGAAAGGCGAATTGGGGATAGGACCGTGATCAAAGCGATATATGGCACCGGCTGCGCCGGTGTTCGCGGCGGTTCGACAAGCCCGCTCCCACAGTAAACGCGCAGGCGTCAGGATATCGGGCAGGGCTGCGAGCCCTGCAACCGATTGTGCACTCAGGCGAACTTGGCCCGGGCTGCGTGCAGTTTCTTGTAGCTTTCGATCAAGCGCAGGTGGCGATCAAGGCCTTCGAGCTTCATGCTGGTCGGGGTCAGGCCATGGAAGCGCACGCTACCATCCAACGAGCCCAGCACAGCATCCATGCGTGCGTTGCCGAACATGCGGCGGAAGTTGGCTTCGTAGTCGTCCATCTCCAGCTCGTCATCCAGTTGCACTTCCAGCACCACGTTCAGGGCCTGGTAGAACAGCCCGCGCTCAACAGTGTTGTCGTTGAACTGCAGGAACGCCTCGACCAGTCCCTTGGCCTCCTCGAAGCGCTGCACTGCCAGGCAGATCAGCAGCTTCAGTTCCAGAATGGTCAGCTGGCCCCACACCGTGTTTTCGTCGAACTCCACGCCAATCAGTGTGGTGATGGTGGTGTAGTCATCCACATCGCAGTTATCCAGGCGCTTGAGCAGCAGCTTCAGGGCGCGGCTTTCAAGGCTGTGCAGGTTGAGGATGTCGGCGCGGAACGACAAGGCGCGGTTGGTGTTGTCCCAGATCAGGTCCTCGACGGGGTAGATTTCCGAGTAGCCCGGCACCAGGATGCGGCAGGCGGTGGCGCCCAGGTTGTCGTACACCGCCATGTACACTTCCTTGCCCAAGTCTTCGAGGATGCCGAACAGGGTTGCGGCCTCTTGAATATTGGAATCCTCGCCGTGGCCGGAGAAGTCCCACTCGACGAACTCGAAGTCCGCCTTGGCACTGAAGAAGCGCCACGACACCACACCGCTGGAGTCGATGAAGTGCTCGACGAAGTTGTTCGGCTCGGTCAGGGCATGGCTTTCGAAGGTCGGCTGCGGCAGGTCGTTCAGCCCTTCGAAGCTGCGGCCCTGCAGCAGTTCGGTAAGGCTGCGCTCCAGTGCCACTTCCAGGCTTGGGTGGGCGCCGAACGAGGCGAACACGCCGCCGGTGCGCGGGTTCATCAGGGTGACGCACATGACCGGGAATTCGCCACCCAGCGAAGCATCCTTGACCAGCACCGGGAAGCCCTGTTCTTCCAGGCCCTGAATGCCGGCAACAATGGCCGGGTACTTGGCCAGTACGTCCTGCGGCACATCCGGCAGGCACAGCTCGCCTTCGAGGATTTCGCGCTTGACCGCGCGCTCGAAGATTTCCGACAGGCACTGCACCTGCGCTTCAGCGAGGGTGTTGCCAGCGCTCATGCCGTTGCTGAGGAACAGGTTTTCGATCAGGTTGGACGGGAAGTACACCACCTGCTTGTCCGATTGGCGCACGAACGGCAGCGAGCAGATGCCGCGCGCCGTGTTGCCCGAGTTGGTGTCGTACAAATGCGAACCGCGTAGCTCACCGTCGGGGTTGTAGATTGCCAGGCAGTGCTCGTCGAGGATCTCGGCGGGCAGCGCATCGCGTGGGCCAGGCTTGAACCACTGCTCGTTCGGGTAATGCACGAACGGCGCGTTGGCCAGGTCCTCGCCCCAGAACTGGTCGTTATAGAAGAAGTTGCAGTTCAGGCGCTCGATGAATTCACCCAGCGCCGATGCCAGCGCGGCTTCCTTGGTGGCACCCTTGCCATTGGTGAAGCACATCGGCGACTGCGCATCACGCACATGCAACGACCACACGTTGGGCACGATATTGCGCCACGAAGCGATCTCGATCTTCATCCCCAACCCGGCCAGGATGCCCGACATGTTGGCGATGGTCTGCTCCAGCGGCAGGTCCTTGCCAGGGATGTAGGTGGTACTGTCCGACACCGGCATCAGCAGGCCCTGGGCATCGGCGTCGAGGTTGTCGACCACTTCGATCACGAACTCGGGGCCGGTCTGTACCACCTTCTTGACGGTGCAGCGGTCGATCGAGCGCAGGATGCCCTGGCGGTCCTTCTCGGAAATGTCTTCGGGCAGCTCGACCTGGATCTTGAAGATCTGGTTGTAGCGGTTTTCCGGGTCGACGATGTTGTTTTGCGACAGGCGAATGTTCTCGGTGGGGATGTCGCGGGTCTGGCAGTACAGCTTGACGAAGTAAGCCGCGCACAAGGCCGAAGACGCCAGGAAGTAATCGAACGGGCCTGGGGCCGAACCATCACCCTTGTAGCGGATCGGTTGGTCGGCGATCACCGTGAAGTCGTCGAACTTGGCTTCGAGACGGAGATTGTCGAGAAAATTGACCTTGATTTCCATGCGGGTTTACCGTGATTTAAGCGTGCAAAACGAAAGTGGCCGGCATTATCCGGGTTTTCAGCCTGGAAGTCCTGTTTACCTCGTCGCTTGCGCATTCCACCGGATTGCTTGCCTGATCCTCTGAACCTGCCCCCGCCACCAGACCAGCGGTCATCCCCCTGTGCTAGCGTTTCTTCTCTGGGGAACAACGTATTCCCCGCCCAGAAAAAACACAGCGATAGCAACCGATGATTGGCAGGTGAACCATGGAACTACGCATCAACCAGAAGACCTACCAGGTCGAGGTGGACGCCGACACGCCCCTGCTGTGGGTGATCCGCGACGACCTGGGGCTGACCGGCACCAAGTATGGCTGTGGCCTGGCCCAGTGCGGCGCCTGTTCGGTGCTGGTGGACGGCAACGTGGTGCGCGCCTGTGTCACCCCGGTGGCCGGTGTGGTCGGGCGCGAGGTGACCACCATCGAGGCAATCGAAGCCGATGCCGTCGGCAAACGGGTGGTCGCGGCCTGGGTCGAGCACCAGGTGGCCCAGTGCGGCTACTGCCAGTCCGGCCAGGTGATGGCGGCCACGGCGCTGCTCAAGCACACCCCTAAGCCCAGTGACGCGCAGATCGACGCGGCCATGGTCAACCTGTGCCGCTGCGGCACTTACAACGCCATCCATACTGCCGTGAATGCACTGGCCCAAGGGGAGCAGGCCTGATGAACACGCCCGTCGATACACCGGCCGAACTGCTCAAGCTGCAAATGGGCGAAACCGTCAACCTGTCGCGTCGGCGCTTTCTTGCCGGCACGGCCGTCGGTGCCCTGGTGCTGGGCTTCGGCCTGCCAATGGGGCCAGCACGCGTGCAGGCGGCGATTGCAGCCGCCCCGCAACGCGGCACCCAAGTGCCCGCGTTTCTGGAAATTCGCCCGGATGGCACGGTGCGCCTGCTCAGCCCCTTCATGGAGGGCGGGCAAGGGCCCTTCACCGCCATGGCGCAGATCGTAGGTGAAGAGCTGGATGTCGACCCTGCCCATTTCGTGGTCGACGCCGCTCCACCGGGCGAAGCCTATGTCGTCATGGAAAACGGTATGCGCATCACTGGCGGCAGCATGTCGGTGCGCATGAGCTACCCGACCATGCGCCGCCTGGGTGCCCTCGCCCGGGCCATGCTGCTGCAGGCGGGCGCCGAACAGCTCGGCGTGCCGGTCGAGGAGCTCTCTACCACACCGGGTAACGTAGTACATACCATGAGCGGGCGCTCAGTACCTTATGGCGAACTTGCCGGCCGCGCCATGGACCTGCCAGTACCCGCCCCGGACAGCGTCAAATTGCGCGACCCCAGCCAGTTTCGCTGGATCGGCAAGCCAGTGCGTCGCCTGGATGCCTACGACAAGTCCACCGGCAAGGCGCAGTACTGCATCGACATCAAGGTCGACGGCATGCTCCACGCCGCCGTGCAGCACGCGCCACGCTTGGGCATGACCGTGGGCAGCCTGCGCAACGAAGAGCAGGTCAAGGCCATGAAGGGCGTGCATTCCGTGCATCAGTTACCGGGCGCTGTCGCCGTGGTCGCCGAACGCTGGTGGCATGCCAAACGCGCGGTGGAGGCTATCCAGGTGGACTGGCAAGAGGCGACCGCCGACACCAAGGTGCGGGCGATGCCGGCAGACTTCTCCAGCGATGGCTGGCGCGAGCACCTGACCACGGTCGAGGGCCCGGCACGTGATGAAGAGAACGAGGGTGATATCACGGGTGCCTTGAGCAACGCCAAGACCAAGGTAGAGGCCAGCTACCACAACCAGTACCTGAACCATGCCCAGCTGGAACCGCCCTCTGCCCTCGCCCGCTTCAACGCGGACGGCACCCTGGACGTGTGGCTGCCCAACCAGGCACCGGACATGTTCCGCGACGACATTGCCAAACGTACAGGCCTGGAGGCTGCGCAGATCAACCTGCATTCGCCATTGCTGGGCGGCTTCTTTGGCCGCCACTTCCTGTACGACTCGGCCAACCCCTACCCGCAGGCCATCGCACTGGCCAAGGCGGTCGGGCGGCCGGTGAAGCTTATCTGGAGCCGCGAAGAGGAATTCCTGCGTGATGTGCTACGCCCGGTCGCCGGGGTGAAGTTCCGCGCCGGCCTGGATGCCGACGGCATGCCAGTGGCCCTCGAAGCGGTAAGCGCCACCGAAGGCCCGACCGAGGCCCTGGCCGGCAAACAAGGTGAAAAGATCGACCCGACCGCGCTTGAAGGGCTGTCGGGCAAGGCCTACGCCATCGCCAACAAGCGCATCGCGCAGATCTACGTAAAAGGCCCGGCCATGCTCGGCTACTGGCGCTCGGTGGGCAACTCACTGAACGACTTTTTCTACGAGTCGTTCCTCGACGAACTGGCCGACAAAGGCGGTAAGGACCCGTTCGAACTGCGCCTGCACCTGCTGCGCGACAACCCGCGCCTGACCAATCTGCTGAACGCGGTCGCCGACCTGTCCGGTGGCTGGAAGCGCGGCCCGTTCACCGCCGAGGATGGCAGCAAGCGGGCACGCGGCGTGGCCATGGCCTCGCCATTCGGCTCGGAGGCAGCGGTCATCGCCGAGGTGTCGATCGAGAACGGCCAGGTGAAGGTGCACGACATCTGGCAAGCCATCGACCCGGGCAGCATCGTCAACCCGGCGATCATCGAGCATCAGGTGAACGGCGCCGTCGCCTTGGGCCTGTCGCAGACGCTGGTGGAAGAGGCGGTATACGTGGACGGCAAACCACGAGCGCGCAACTATGACCTGTACCCGATCCTGCCGCCTTCACGCATGGCCCGGGTGCATGTGCGCATTGTCGAAAGCGGGGCGAAGATGGGCGGCATTGGCGAGCCTCCGTTGCCGGCCGTAGCCCCGGCGGTGGCCAACGCCGTCGCGCAACTGACTGGCCAGCGCGTGCGCAGCCTGCCGTTGAGCCGCCATACCTTCAGCTGACCGCACAAGGATCGCCCGATGACCCATCGCTTCGCAAGAACCGCTGGCTGGCTGACACTGCCGTGCCTGGTCGCGGCAGGCCTGATGGCCTGGTATGTCACCCGCGAGCCTGCCTCGCCGTTCGTCGATGCACAGGCCATTGCCGCCGACCCGGCGCTGGTCAGCCGTGGCGAGTACGTGGCCCGGCTCAGCGACTGCGTGGCTTGCCACAGCCTGCCGGACGGCAAACCGTTCGCAGGCGGGCTGGAAATGGCCACCCCGCTGGGGGCTATTCACGCCACCAACATTACCCCTGATCGCGACAACGGTATCGGCAGCTACAGCCTCGCCGACTTCGACCGCGCCGTGCGTCAGGGTGTCGCGCCCGGCGGCCGGAGGCTGTACCCGGCCATGCCCTACCCGTCCTACGCCAAGCTCAGTGACGACGATGTAAAGGCGCTGTACGCATTTTTCATGCACGGCGTGCAACCGGCCCGGCAGGCCAACCTGGCCAGCGACATCCCCTGGCCACTGAACCTGCGCTGGCCCATTGCCCTGTGGAACGGCCTGTTCGCCGCCACCACGCCTTACGCCGACAAGGCCGGGCAGGATGCGCTGTGGAACCGGGGTGCCTATATCGTTCAGGGCCCTGGTCACTGTGGCAGTTGCCACACGCCCCGTGGCCTGGCCTTCAACGAAAAGGCGCTGGATGACAGCGGCAAACCATTCCTGGCGGGCGCCCTGCTCGATGGCTGGTACGCACCGAGCCTGCGTGCCGACCACAACACAGGGCTGGGGCGCTGGAGCGAAGACGAGATTGCGCAGTTTCTCAAAACCGGCCGCAACCGCCATGCCGTCGTATTCGGCTCGATGACCGAGGCGTTCAACAACTCCACGCAGTTCATGAGCGACGATGACCTGAGGGCCATCGCCCACTACCTCAAATCGCTTCCCGGCGACCCGCAGCGCGATGGGGCGCCGTGGCAGTACGTGGCCGAGTCGGCAGCAACACAGCTCAACAGCCCGGGCGCACATACCTACGTGACTCGCTGCGCCTCGTGCCACGGGCTGGAGGGCAAGGGCCAGGACCAATGGATGCCGCCTTTGGCGGGGGCAACCTCGGCGCTGGCGAAAGAAGACGCTTCGGCGATCAACATTACCCTGAACGGTTCGCAGCGGGTGGTGACGGCGGGGTTGCCTGATGCCTACCGCATGCCGGCGTTCCGAGAGCAACTGAATGACCAGGAGATTGCCGATGTGCTGAGCTTCGTGCGCACGGCCTGGGGAAACCAGGGCGGTGTCGTGAATGCACAGGCGGTGGGCACGTTGCGTGGGCATACCGACCCGGCCAGCAGTAGCCCGATCATTTTGCATATGCGCTGAACGGGAGCCTCCATGGAAAGCATCGACCTGCTGGTGCTGCGCACCACCCGAGACTGGCTCACCGCCGGGCACCGCGTCCTGCTGGCCACGGTCGCCCGCACCTGGGGCTCCTCCCCGCGCCCGGTGGGCTCGATGATGGCCTTGCGCAGTGACGGCCGGGTGGTCGGCAGTGTCTCCGGTGGCTGTATCGAGGATGACCTCATTCACCGTTACACCACCGCCTACAGCGGCCCCGGCATGCCCAACGGCCTGCCTCAAGTGGTGCGTTACGGCGTCAGCGCCGATGAAGCACACCGTTTCGGCCTGCCCTGTGGCGGCACACTGGAGCTTGTGCTGGAGTTCGCACCGCCGCTGCAGCACCTCGAACGACTGCTGGCCTGCCTCGATAAGGGCAGCCTGGTCCGCCGCGGGCTCAACCTGCACAACGGTGATATCAGCCTTACCCCCACCAGCACGCCTGACCTGTTCAGCTTCGATGGCCAACACATGCTCAGCACCCTTGGGCCGGGCTATCGTTTACTGCTGATCGGTGGTGGCGCACTGGCCGAGTACTTGGCCACCATGGCCCTGTTCAATGGTTTCAACGTTTCGCTGTGCGACCCACGCCCTGAGTACACAGCAGGCTGGAGCGTGCCCGGCGTCAACCTGCTGGCCGGCATGCCCGACGACGTAGTCCGCGCCTTCGCGCCGGACCTGCGCAGCGCCATCGTCGCCGTCAGCCACGACCCCAAACTGGATGATCTGGCCCTGCTCGAAGCCTTGCACAGCCCGGCGTTCTACATTGGCGCCATCGGCTCGCGGCGCAACAGCCAACTGCGCCGTGAACGCCTGATCGAGCACTTCGGCGAAAGCGAGGCGTCGCTGCAACGCTTGCATGGCCCGATTGGCATCTACATCGGCAGCAAGACACCGGCCGAGATCGCCGTCAGCGTCATGGCCGAAATCCTCGCGGCGAAGAACGACGTCACCCTGCCTGGCGCGGTCAACGTGACCCGGGCCAAGCACGCACGGGAGGCCGCGCACCTTCCTCGCTGATTACTGCCACCGCTTCAGGTTCTGCTGCAACAACTGCTGCGGCAACGCCCCGGCCACGATCTTTTCCATTTGCCGCGCCAGCGCTTCACGCAAATGCGGCCGATTGCAGGGCGAATCATGCGAAAGCGCCAGGTACAGCCCTTCGCTGGAGATTGGCGGTTCCAGCACCTGCACAGTGCTGGCAATACCCAAGGTGCGCGCCAGCGCCATGCCGGGGTACTGCTCGTACACGACATAGTCGCTGCGTTTGTGCATGAGTTTTTCGAATGCCTGCCTGGCGCTGGGTACTGCTTCGAGGATGAGGTTGGCCCTGGCAAAGTCGTCGAACTGCTGACCGTGACTGTTGTTGACCAAGGTCCCGCCTTTGCGACCTTTCAGGTCTGCCCATTGGTGGTAGGCAAAGGCATTGTCCTGGCGAACCCAGACCACGCTGGGCGTGTGCAGAAATGGCGGGGTGATGAAGTCCATCTGTTGCTGCCGGGCCTGGGTCATGAAGTACCCGGCCATCAAGTCGATCCGGCCGGTGCGCACCTCTTCCTGGGCGCGCGACCACGGCCCGACGTAAACCACCTCGATCTCCAGCCCCAACTGCTTGCCCAGGTACTTGAGCAGGTCAGCGTTGGCACCGATCAGTTGCTGGGGGTTTTGCGGGTCGCGCCACAGGTACGGGGGGTACTCCGGGTTGCCGGTGGCGGTCAACCGCCGGCAAGGCTCTTGAGCTACCGCAGCCAACGGCAGCAGCAGGCACGACAACAGGAGCAAGCCGTGGCGAAAACAACGCTCGATCATCTACAACCCTCGGCACAAGTTACATCCGGTGACCCGGCGTGGTGGCCAAAGGCTGCCACATCCTGTGATCAACTGCAGCATTCATCTGTGCGGGCTGCAGACAGTCTGGACCCTGTGCGAAAAGTAGATGGTCGGCTAACGGTGAACGAGCCGTCGATTACCCTCTCTGGCACTCAGGCGCCCTGACGACGCATCGCCAGGATCGCCGCACCAAACCCGATAAAGGTAGTGCCCACCACCCGGCTCACCCAGCGCGACAGTGACGGCCGGGTCAGCACGCCTTTCGCCCGTGCAGCCAGCGCGGCATACAAGCTCAGCGAAACCAGCGACAACGCCACGAAAATACCGGTCAAGGCCAGGAATTGCGGCAACAGTGCGGCCCCTTGGTCGATGAACTGCGGGAACAGCGCCGTGAAGAACATGGTCGCCTTGGGGTTGGTCACTGCGGTAAGGAACGCCGACTTGTAGAGCTTCAGCGGCGAGGGGCGAACCTTGGCCGCCCCCTCGGCAGTAGCCTGCGCCAGCATCGGGCCTTTTTTCAGCAACTGCCGCACCCCCAGGTAGAACAGATAGCCCGCCCCCAGGATTTTCACGGCATTGAACAGCACTTCAGAACTGGCCAGCAGGGCGCCCAGGCCCAGCATGGCGGCTGCCGACAGGCAGAACAGGCCCGAGCCATTGCCCAGCGACGACCAGATCGTGCTGCGCTGGCCATGGGCCAGGCTGTTGTTGATGGCCATGAGTGTGGCCGGGCCGGGACTGGCGATCGCGATGGCGGCAACCAGGGTAAACGCTAACAGCGAGTGAACATCCATTTTCAGGCTCTTCAGGCAAATCAGGAAAGGCCCTGTACAGGGCGCGAGGGTTCAGTCGGTATTCTGCCGCTTGGCTGCCTTCTTGACGATAGCCTTCATCCGCGTTGCCGCGCGTTGCACGGTGGCCATCTTTTCCGGCCGTTTCATGCCCCGCCACTTGCGGATTTCGTCACGGGTGCGGCCGCAGCTCACGCACAGCTCGCTGTTGAGCTGGCATAACGAAACGCAGGGGTTTTCGATGTCTTTGGCCATCCCACCACTCAGCCAGGCAGTTCTGCCCGCGCACGCTCGGCAGCGCTGTGAAACACCTGGCGCACTTCCTCGGCCTTGACCTTGCTCACCGACCTGGCAGCCAGCAGCTCATCAACCACCTGGATGCACTGGCCCAAGGCGGTGTCCAGTTGCTCGGCGTCAGACGCGTCAGCGATATCACCCAGATAAGGAGCGATGAGGTACACGTAACGGTCCTGCAGCTTGAGCGCTGCCAGCGCGTCGAGGGCTTTCTGGAACCGATCGGCAGCGGCAGGGCTCATGCTCAATTTATCGAAATGAATCAGGCTCACACGATCAGTGGCCATTTTGACGAATCTCCGTTTCCTGGTACGGCCAGGCCCGCAAGCAGCAGCGCTTCTACGGTGCTCGGATGAGCGGGCCCGGGTAATGCCCATCAGGGTACCAGAACCCGAGGCAGAAAGGGCTATTGCCCCCAGAACTAAAAGTATTTGCCAAGTCGCGCAATGGACGCCCCAGGGCGTTATCGGGACAGGGGGCGCCTTTTCCCGCGCAGGATAATCGCGCCAGCATTCCACCCCGCCGAGGCCGTCATCGAACTCGGTAGCCCACACAACAACAAGCCTGTGCATGCAGGTAAGCCACAAAGGGGCCTCATCATTCATGGCAAAGGAACACATCACCGAAACGCTCGACCTCGGCGTGACGGACCCCTCGAAAACCGCAGAGGCCCGCCAGGACCGGCATTTCGAGGGCAAACTCGACGGCGTCGTGTTTGGTTTCACCAGCCTCCTGGCAATCGCGTTCGTGCTCTGGGGCTTCCTCAACCAGGCCAGCCTCGCCAGCAGCGCTTCCAGCGCGCAGTCCTGGGTCATTCTCAACTTCGGCTGGTTCTTCGTGCTCACATCCACCTTGTTCGTGGTGTTCGTGCTGTGGCTGGCCGCCAGCCGTTATGGCCGGGTGCCACTGGGGCGTGATGGCGAGCAGCCAGAATTCCGTACGGTGTCCTGGGTGGCCATGATGTTCAGCGCCGGCATGGGCATCGGCCTGATGTTCTTCGGCGTGGCCGAGCCGCTGTCGCACTATGTGTCGCCGCCGCCCGGCTCGGCCACCGGGCAGACAAGTGAAGCGATGCAGGTGGCCATGGCCACCACCTTGTTCCACTGGACCCTGCACCCTTGGGCCATGTACGCCATCGTCGGTCTGGTGATTGCCTATGGCACCTTCCGCCGTGGCCGCTCACAGCTGATTTCCGCGGCCTTCCGGCCGTTGATCGGCAAGCACGCCAACGGCCCGCTAGGGCGCATGATCGACATGATGGCTATTTTCGCCACGCTGTTCGGCTCGGCGGCCTCATTGGGCCTTGGGGCCCTGCAGATTGCCGGCGGCCTGGAGTACAACGGCTGGATCGAGAGCCCCGGCAAGCTGTTCTACATCTCGATCATCACCCTGCTGACCATTGCCTTCGTCACCTCGGCGGTGTCGGGCATCGGCAAGGGCATCCAGTGGTTGTCCAACACCAACATGGTGCTGGCGCTGGTGCTGGCAGTGTTCGTTTTCATGGTCGGCCCGACGTTGCTGATGCTCAACCTGCTGCCGACCTCGCTCGGCATCTACATCAAGATGCTGCCGGAAATGATGGCCCGTACCAACGCCAGCGGCGGTGAGCAGATGAACAGCTGGCTGGCCGGCTGGACCGTGTTCTACTGGGCTTGGTGGATTTCCTGGACACCGTTCGTGGGCATGTTCATCGCCCGCATCAGCCGCGGCCGCACTATCCGCCAGTTCGTTACGGGTGTACTGCTGGTGCCCAGCCTGGTGAGCCTGGTGTGGTTCACCATTTTTGGCGGTGCGGCCATCGATGCCGTGCGCGAAGGCGCATTCCAGCTGGCCAATGGCGCAGTCAACAGCAACCACGCGCTGTACCAGTTGCTGGACAGCTATCCGCTGGCTTCAGCGACCTCGGTGCTGGTAATGATCCTGGTGGGCATCTTCTTCGTTTCCGGTGCCGATGCCGCCTCGCTGGTGATGGGCACACTGTCGGAACACGGCACCACAGCGCCCTCGCGGCGCACGGTGATTTTCTGGGGCGCGCTGACCGGTACCGTGGCGGCGATCATGCTGGCGATTGGCGACCCACGGGCCCCCGGCGAGGCGCTGACGGGGTTGCAGAACCTGACCATCGTCGTGGCCCTGCCCTTTGTGGTGGTGATGGTGCTGCTGTGCCTGGCCCTGTACCGCGACCTGCGCAAAGACCCGATGATGCTGCGCCACCTGCGCGGTAACGAGCTGATCGAGAAGGCCGTGCTGTATGGCGCGGTGAAGCATGGCGAGGAGTTCTACATCGTGGTGCAGGAGAAGAAGGCCTCAGTGAAGGTCGCGGCAGAAGCCGAAGTGACCGGTAGCTGACCGGGCCGGCCTGTAAACCGGGGCTGCTGCGCGGTCCCAACGCTGCCAGCATGCGGAACTCCAAGGGTGTGAGCTCCAATGCCACGCCCCGGTAGCGCGCCTGGAATGCACGGGCACCCAGTTCCAAGCCCAGCAGGCGGTCGATCTCGTCCACGAAAGCAGCGGATGAATCGGTGCCGCCACCTGAGCTCAGGAACGGCGGCACGCCTCGATAAGCGATGTTTTCCAGGACAAAACGATAACCAGAGCGCATAGACCGGCATCACCCCTTCAATGCCGCCGCAATTTTTGCCACATCGATCTTGCCCATCTGCATCATGGCCTCGAACGCCCGTTTGGCTGCGGCGCGGTCGGGATGGCCGATGGCTTCGATCAGGATACGAGGGGTGATCTGCCAGGAAATCCCCCATTTGTCCTTGCACCAGCCGCAGACGCTGGCCTCCCCGCCATTACCGACAATGGCATCCCACAAGCGGTCGGTTTCGGCCTGGTCTTCGGTACTGACCTGGAACGAAAACGCCTCGCAATGCGTAAAGGCCTTGCCGCCATTGAGCCCCACGCAGGGTATGCCCATGACGGTGAATTCGACCGTGATGACATCGCCCTCCTTGCCCGAAGGATAGTCACTTGGCGCCTTGTGCAGGGCAATCACTTTACTGTCCGGGAATACGCTGGCGTAAAAGTTGGCAGCCTCCTCGGCATCGTTGTCGAACCAGAGGCAGACGCTGTTCTTGGCAGTCATGGTCTTGCTCCATGAAGGTGTCAACCTTTCATTCTAGCGCTAGCTCCGATAAAGCTCCTGCAACATCCTGCAGACATTTCCGATATCAGGTAGTGAACCTGCTTACAAAAAAACGGTCTTTCGCTGACGGTCAACTCACCGACCGGTTCATCGGCCCAGTCACCGGGCCTACTTTTGTCCTGTTTCAGCGAAGACCGAACATGCCCGATTTCCGCCCAACCGCTTCCGCCCTCCCTGCCCTGCGCGGCGGCCTGATTGCCGCTCTGGTGGCCCTCGCCGTACCGGCGTACGCCGAAGAGCCCGCCAGTGATGCACGCTGGGTCAGCGACAGCCTGAGCACCTACGTGCGTAGTGGCCCGACCGATGGGCACCGCATCGTCGGCACCCTCAAATCCGGGCAGAAGCTGACCCTGATCGGCAGCCAGGGCAACTACAGCCAGGTGCGCGGGCAGAACGGCGATGTGGTGTGGATCCTCAGCAACGACCTGCAGGCCGTGCCGGGGCAGAACGAGCGCCTGCCGCAGCTCGATGCCCAGGTCGCGGAACTGACCGGGCAGTTGAAGACCATCGACGACAGCTGGAAAAGCCGCGTGCAGGGCATGCAGGAAACCCTGGATTCACGCAAGAAGCTGAACGACGAACTGGAGGCGCGCAACAAGGCACTGAGCGAGCAGCTTGACCAGAGCCAGTCGGACCTGCGCGATACCCAGGCACGCCTGGGTGACGAGAACAAACAGGTGATGATGCGCTACATGGTGTATGGCGGCAGCATTGCCGGGGCGGGGTTGCTGGCGGGGTTGATCCTGCCGGCGCTGACCCGGGGGCGGAAGAAGAACGATCGCTGGTTCTGACAGTGGGGCCATCCTGCACTGGCTTCTTCGCGGGCTCGCCCGCTCCCACAGGATTTTCAACAGGTTCGAGGCCGGTGATGTACCTGTAGGAGCGGGTTTACCCGCGATGAGGCCCGCGAAGGCTTATTTGCTACGTGCCTTGTTGTAAATGGTCTTGGCCTGGTCCGCCGAGGCCTGGCACTGGGTATAGTCACCCTTGCTCTGAGCATCCTTGGCATTTTGCATGTGGACTTTGAAATCATGGGCCATGCCGCCGTGCATCGCTTGGCCACTGGCCTTGTGGAAATCCTCAAGCTCCTTGACCTTGGCTGCACAGTTGCTCGCCGGGTCGGCATGGGCGGCAAAACTCAACACAGAAGCAATCACCAGCAGTACGATGGATTTCATGGAGTGTTCTCCTGGGAAACCGGAAGGGTCATCGAGATGACATTGGCTCGACGCAGCAAACAGCATAGTCGGGCTTACGCCCCGGCGCTTCGGCTCAGCCCTGGGGCCGTGCACCTTCGGCAAACAGAAAATCAATGAACACCCGCACCCGCAACGGCATGTGCGGGCCGTGCGGGTAGATCAACATGAACGGCCGTGTCGTCCCGCCAAACTCAGCAAGCACCTCCACCAACTCGCCGCTGGCCAATGCGTCCTGCACGGTAAAGCGGTAAGCCTGCATCAAGCCGCCGCCATGGCGTACCAGCGTTGCCGTGGCAAGGAAGTCGCCCAGGCAGGTGAATGCGCCTTGGGTTTCGATCTCGATGTGGCCGCCATCCTGGCGAAAACTCCCGATAACTGGGGAGTGGGTGGCGGGACGGTGACCGTGGTGCGGGCACGAGAGCGAGGGTAAAGCCGGTAATCGCTACTGCCGCAACCGCTCCAATGCCTGCAACACATACGCCGTTGCCCGCTCAACCTGGCCTTCCCGGCAAGCGATACCCAACTGCCTCCACAACCCAGGCCGCAGTGGCCGACGTGCAATACGCCGGTCCAGCTCGGCCGCCTCGCCCTCCTGCGGCAATAACGTCGCCCCGTACCCGGCGCCGACCAGGCTCTTGATCGCATCATTGTAATTCAGCTCGATCCGAGGCTCTGGGTACAACCCCGCTGCCGCAAACCACTCCCCTGTCACTCGCGAGAGCTGGGTGCTGCTGTCATTGAGGATCAACGCCCTTTGCGCCAGCCAGGCCGGGGTAACCCTGGCCGGTGGCTGCCAGTCGACCGGCACGTAGGCCAGGATCGGATCGCGCCGCCAGGGCGTCACTGTCAGCCCTTTGCCAGCGACTTGCGGCAAGGCCACAAGGCCGATATCCAGCGCGCCTTCACGCAAACGCGCCAGCGATGCCTGGGACGTCAGCACCTGGACCTGCACGTCGATCCCCGGGTGCTCCACGCGCAGGTGCTCCAGCGCCTGTGGCAACAAGTGAGCGATGGCACCGGTGGAGGCGCCCAGGCGTACCCGGCCGGTCAGCCCCTCGACCTGTCGGCGTACTTCGTCCAGCGCCAGGTCAGCGTCGGCCAGCAAGCGCCGGGCGCGGGCCAGCAATGTTTCGCCAATGGCAGTAGGACGCACCTGCCCGCGGGCACGGCTAAGTAACGGGGCACCGATACGTGACTCCAGTTCAGCCACATGCAGGCTGATGGTGGGCGGTGCCAGGTTGAGCTGGCGAGCGGCCTCGGCGAAGGAGCCCAGGTCGCTGATGACCACCAGCGTGCGCAGGCGGTCGAGGCTGATTTCACGCATGGTCTGTGCTGGCCTTTTCATTCATGAAACATGAACATCAGCATCATGATATTCAAATTTCCATTAACTCAGCCACAGGCGAGCATAGGTCATCCCAACCCTACCGGACCCTGACCATGCACACCCCTGTTGTTTTCATCGACGGCGACCAAGGCACCACCGGCCTGCAGATCCATGCACGCCTGCAAGGCCGCAGCGACCTGCGCCTGCTCACCCTCCCCGAAGCCGAACGCAAAAACCCGCAACGCCGCCGCGAGGCCATCAACAGCGCTGACATCGCCCTGTTGTGCCTGCCCGACGACGCCGCCCGTGAGGCCGTGGCGGCGATCCATAACCCGCAGGTGCGGGTGATCGACGCCAGCTCGGCGCATCGCACCACACCGGGCTGGGTCTATGGCCTGCCAGAACTCGACGAGCAGCAAGCCGAGCGCATCGCCCTAAGCAAACGCGTCAGCAACCCAGGCTGTTACCCTACTGGCGCCATTGCCCTGCTGCGCCCGCTGGTCAAGGCCGGGTTATTACCCGCCGACTACCCGCTGGGCATCCATGCCATTTCCGGCTACTCCGGCGGTGGCCGTGCGGCGGTCCAGCGCCACGAACACCCCAGTACCGAAAAGGCACCGACCCTGCAACTGTATGGGCTGGAACTGGCACACAAGCACGTACCCGAAATTCAACTGCACGCCGGGCTGTCGGCACGGCCGGTGTTCATGCCCGGCTATGGGGCCTACCGCCAGGGCATCGTGTTGAGCATCCCGCTGCAACTGCGCCTGCTACCCGGCCAGGTCAGCGCCGATCAGCTGCAGGCCTGCCTGGAGCAGCACTACCAGGGGGCCCGCCACGTGCAGGTGATGCCGCTGCACCAACAAGGCGTAGCAGCCAACCTTGACCCCGAAGCATTGAACGACAGCAACGACCTGCGCCTGGCACTGTACGCCAACCCCGAACATGGGCAGGTGTTGCTCACTGCGGTGTTCGATAACCTGGGCAAAGGTGCCTCGGGTGCTGCGGTGCAAAACCTCGACCTGATGCTCGGTGCACTACAGGCACAAGGCTGATGGGGCAAAACCGGTTAAACTGTACAACCCGCGCCTACACGGCGTGGGCTGTATTCCTACCCGCCGGAGCCTGCCCCCCGATGTTCATCCTGAGCCGCCTCGACAGCGTGCCGCCCGAATCTTTCCAGAACCAGATCCGCGAACTGGTGATCCACAATGTCGGTGAATTGAGCAGTGTTGCCATCACCGCCGACAACCCGCTGTACCCGCTGTACCAGTACGGCGTTGGTATGGAAGTGCACCAGTACCTGCAAGCGCTGGACGGCACCCGCGGCCTGGCCGTGGCGCTGACCCTGGCGCTGGATGCCGAAGCGCCGGACCAGTTGCTGGGCTTTGCCCTGTCGCTGCCGGCCAAGGATGATGACCAGTCATGTGCGCTTGCATTCCTGGCCGTAAACGCCAGCCATCGCCGCCAGGGCATCGCACGGGCCTTGCTGGGCGACCTGCAGGCGCGCCATGCCTGTGTGGAACTGAATGCCTTTGCCAATCAGGTGCCTTGGTTCGAGGCGATGGGCATGCAAGTTGTAGCCGCCAATGGGCCGCAGGTACTGATGAGCAGTACCGGGCAGGCCAGTGGCGCGCTGATCGGGCGGTTGGACATTGCGCCGATTTATCAGACGGCAGAAGTGCTGCAGATTCATACCTACCTGCTTAACCAACAGGGTGAGGATGCGATGATCGAAGCCGAACAGATGCGGGACGAGCGGCTGGATGAATTGACCGTTCAAGCCCAAGAATGTGTGCGACAGCGCAAGACTGTGCATTGATCCGAGGGCCTATTCGCGGGCTTGCCCGCTCCCACAGGGATACCACCAGCCCAAGGGCGATGGAGTACCTGTGGGAGCGGGCAAGCCCGCGAAGAAGCCCCACTGGCCCGTCAGCCATGCACCCAGCGCCGATGCAGCCCTCGCGCCAAGGCATCCAGCACAAACCCCAGCACACCAATCAGCAGCACCATCGCCATCAGCTCGGAATACGCCAGCCGGTCGCGGGTATCGAGAATGAAATACCCCAACCCCGCACTCACCCCGAGCATTTCGCACGGCACCAGCACGATCCACAAAATGCCAATGGCCAGCCGCACACCGGTCAGCACGTGGCCAATCACCCCCGGCACGATCACCTTGCACAACGTCTCCCAACGCGTGGCACTCAGGCTGCGGCTCAGTTGCAACCAGCGTGGGTCCAGCTGCCTGACCCCGGCCGCCGTGTTCAGCAAAATCGGCCACAACGCGGCGAACGCCAGCAAGAAGTAGATAGGCTGGTCGCCCACCCCCATCAGCATCACCACCACCGGCATCCACGACAGCGGCGAGATCATGCGCAGGAACTGGAACGCCGGGGTGGTTGCCGCCTCCAGGTGCCGGTAACTGCCGACCAGCAAACCCAGCGGCACGCCGATGAGCAGTGCCAGCAACAGCCCGACCAGGATGCGCTTGAGGCTGACCCAGATATGCCCGTAGACCTCACCCTGCCCCAGCAACTCGAACAGGCTGGCCAAGGTTGCCGCCGGAGAAAAGCGCGCCGACAGGCCGTCGGCCTGGCCGAACAAGGCAACACCGGCCCACCACAGCAGCAACAAACCCAGCAACCCGGCCAGGCCAAGGCCGGCATGTACGACATGCGTGCGCATCAGACCGCAAACTCCTCGCTACGCTCGAAGTTGTCGGCAATGCCGAACACCGACGGGCCACCCACCGCAGCGATGGCATTGCGCACGAATCGGTCGTCGACCAGGTCGCGGGCCGTCTGCGCCGGATCAAGCCCGGCAAGAAACGCATTGTCGCCTTCGATCAGGGTGGTTTTCAGGCGTTTGACAAGTTCCTCGGTGTAACTGGGGAACGGATACGGCTGGAAGTCGATGCGCTTTTCGTCCCACTGCTGATGCCGAATGGCACCACTGGCAATGTAGCCGGCACGGTCCTCGGCGGCCGGGGCCAGCACCTTGGTCAGCACGGCAGGCTCATGCGGGGTGTACTTGTTGGGGCCGGCCTTGGACAGCAAGGCAGCGGCTTCAGCGCGGTGGTCGCGGGTCCAGTGCTGGGCCTTGACGATGGCGTTGACCACCTTCTGCGACCACTCCGGGCGGTTGTTCAGATCATGCTCATGCATGAACACCACGCAGCACGCGTGGTTACGCCACACATCGCCAGTAAAACGCTGCACGCGGCCAACCTTGAGGTTTTCGGCCAGGGCGTTGAACGGCTCAGCGACGATGTAGCCGGCAATGCGCTTGCTGGCCAAAGCGGGCGGCATGTCGGAGGGCGGCAGCACCAGCAGGTTGACTTCGTTGGCAGCCAACTGAGCGTTGGCCGGCTTCGACACTGGCGTCAGGCCGTTGTCGTTGAGCATTTGCTGCAGCACCACGTTATGGATCGAGTACCAGAACGGGATGGCCACAGTCTTGCCACCGAGCTGTTTCATGTCGGTGATGTCCGGAGCCACGGTCAGGCCCGAACCGCCCACGTGGTTCCACGCCACGACCTTGGCCGGCACCTTGCTGCCGTAACGCGCCCACACCGTCATCGGCGACAGCAAGTGGATGACGTTGACCTGGCCGGAAATGAACGCCTCGATCACCTGTGCCCAACTGCGCAACAGCACCGGGCGCTCGGCCTTGATGCCTTCGGCCTCGAACAGGCCATTGTTGTGCGCCACCAGCAACGGCGTGGCATCGGTGATCGGCAGGTAGCCGATGCGCACCGGCGCGTCCGGCTCGGCGGCAGCGCGCGCCTGCAGGCTCGACAGCAATGGCAGTGCACCCGCCGCCGTAAGCATGGCGCCAAGCTTGAGGAAATCGCGACGCGAAGAAGAGGAACAGCAGTCATCCATGCACATGGACAGCCTCCGAGGGCAACGGGGTTGGGGTAGGTTCTACGGTGCGGCTTGCCCGCCGAAGGGTTTTGAGGATTTCGATACGCAAGGCACCCAGTTCTTCAACCCGCTGCGCGCGTGGTTGCGGCAGGTCGATGTGCCATTGGCCGAGGATGTGCGCTGGGTGGTTGCCCAGTAGCAGAACCCGGTCGGACAACAGCAGGGCTTCGTCGATATCGTGGGTGATCAGCACCGCCGCCGTGTTGTGGGTGGCGATCAGTTGCAGCAGCAGTTGCTGCATGTCGGCCCGGGTCACTTCATCCAGCGCGCCGAACGGTTCGTCCAGCAACAGCACTTCGGGCTGGCGGGCCAGGCAACGGGCCAGCGCCGTGCGCTGGGCCATGCCGCCGGACAACTGCGCCGGGTACTGGCCACGGGCGTGGGCCAGGCCCACGGCGGCAATCGCATGGTCGATACGTGCGCGCCGCTCGGCAGCATCCAGCTTGGGCTGGCGGGCGAAGTCCAGGCCAAAGGCGACGTTCTTCTCCAGGCTCAGCCAGGGCAGCAGGCTCGGGTCCTGGAAGGCCACCGCCAGCCGTGGGTGCGGCCCTTGCAAGGGTTGGCCGTGCAACGTCACGCTGCCGCCGCGGGGCTGCTGCAGCCCCGCCAGCACCCGCAGCAGGCTGGACTTGCCGACGCCACTGGGGCCAAGAATGCTCACCACTTCGCCCGGTGCCAATTGCAAGTCAAACTGCGCCAGCACTTGCTGCCAGCCACCCTCACGCGGGTAGCCCAGGCTGACATCGCGAGCTTCGAGCAACACGTGGCTCATGCGGCGCCCGCCTGGCGTTGCAGTTCGGCGCGCAATTGCACCAGGCTGGGGGTGACGATCGGCACGAAGGCCGACTCGCGCCAGCGGCGGGCAAAGCCTTCGCCATATTCGCTGAGGTAGGCCTTGCCACCGCTGGCCTGCAACTCCAGTTGCACGGCATCGGCGGCACTTTCAGCCAGGGTGATGCGCAACTTGAACAAAGCCGCTGGCTGCTGCTGGAAGCGGCCATCGAGCAACCCCTGCTTGAGCTCGCTCACGGTGTTTTCCAGGCGCTCGCTGAGTACCTGACGGGCTTCATCGAGGAACGAGGCACGTCCATGCAGATGCCCCTGCACCTCTTCCAGCGCCCGTCGCGCCAAGCCGATGGCCATCCCGCATTGCAATGCCAGGAAAGCCGGGCGTACCCGCGGCAGGAACTCGCGGGCGTTCTCGTGCAGCAACCAGTCACGCGCCAGCGGCACCTGGTGGAAAGCCAGCGCCGCCGTGTTGCTCGATTGCAGGCCCATCAGTTGCAAGTCATCGGAGCGTGTCAGGCCCTGGGCCTCGGAAGGAATGGCCAGCACGAACGGCGTACCGCCGGCTTCGTCTTCGATGGCCGCCGCCACCACGAAACCGCTCTTGCGCAGGTTGGTCACCCAGTGCAAACGCCCTTCCAGGTGCCAGCCATCAGCTACCGGCCGGCCACGCACCTGCAGCGCTTCGATGCCGGACAGGAACTTCATGGCGTTGGACAGCCCGGTGGCACCCGCCAGTTCGCCCGTCAACAGGCGCGGCAGCAAGCGCTCGCGCAATGGCTGGTTGGGGCTGTGTAACAGGTATTCAATGAAGGCACGCTGGCCCCAGCAGACAAAGGCTGAAGCCAACGAACGGCTGGCAATCGCGGCGATGGCCTCGACGGCGTCGGTCACTTGCCCGCCCGTGCCACCCAAGGCCGGGTCGACACCAATGCGCAGTAGCTGTGATTCGGCGATCTGTGCCAGCACCTGTTGCGGTTCGCACAGGCCCCGGTCGATGGCCTCGGCATTGGCATCCAGCCAGTGACGAAATGCGCAATCTTGCATGGTCTTGCTCCTTTGGGAACGCCGGGGCCGCCTTGCGGCCCATTCGCGGCACAAGGCCGCTTCTACAACGACCGCATCAAGGCCGCTATCACGGGAGGGTTACGCAGAAGGCTGCCAACGGTATTTGCCAAGCTCTTCATTGAGCGGCGTCTGGGCGAAAACATTAGCAAAGTTGCACAGGGTTGCGAGGCTCACGCCCAGAATCACCTCCAGTGCGTTGCCTTCACTGAAGCCGGCGGCGCGGAAGGCCTGGTAGGTGGCCTCGCTGACATTGCCACGGGTGGCGATCACTTCGCGGGCAAACGCTGCCAGGGTTTCGTAACGGGCGTCGGGCAGTTCGCCCCGGGCACGCAGGGCATCGACCACTTCCTGCGGCAGCTTGGCCTTGTTCAGTGCCACAGCAGTGTGGCCGGCCACACAGAAGTCGCAGCCATGCTGGGTAGCGGCAATCAGTTGCACCACTTCACGCTCGGCCAGGCTCAGCTCGGACTTGCCGTTGAGCGCCGAAACGGTCACGTAGGTTTCCAGCGCCGCCGGGGCGTTGGCCAGCACACCCAGCAGGTTAGGGATGAAGCCTGAGTTTTTCTGGGCATTCTCGAGGAATGGACGGGCCGCTTCCGGGGCGCTTTGCAGGGTGTGTAAAGTAATGCGGGAGGACATGGAGTGGTCTCCTTTGATGGGGGTCACTACAGTCTGTTGGTTATAAGAATTACCCTCCATATTCATCAGTCGCCTTTCCTTGCTCCTGAGTGTTTGTATTAGATGATTTCGTCCAGCCACCTTGTCGATTGGTTATTAGAGGGCCTGGAGCTCGATGCCAGCCTGTTTCATGTCGGGCGCTACTGTGGTGGCTGGCACGCCAGCACCCAAGGCATGGGCCGAGCCAGCTTCCATCTGGTGGTGCAAGGGCATTGCTGGCTGCACATCGACGGCAAGGCGCGACCGGTGCGCCTGGAAAAGGGCGATGCAGTATTCCTGTTACGCGACCTTGCCTATCGCTTGTCCAGCGACCAGGACCCGGCCGATGCCTGTGCCCAGCCGCGCCAGGCCATGCAGGCGCTGGACAGTGAGGCCAGTGACGGCGTAGGGCTGGTCTGCGGCTTCTTCCACTTTCAGTCCGGCCTGTCTTCGCTGATTGTCGAAGGCCTGGCTGACTGGATCTTGCTGCGCGCCGAAGACCCCGCTGGCAGTGCGGCGCGGGCGCTGTTCGAGCTGATTCTGGAAGAATGCCGGCGAGCCGCTGGGCCGTCACAGGCGTTGCTGGAGCGGCTGACGCACCTGTTGTTCCTCTACGTGCTGCGCCAGCAGGTAATTGCCGGGCAGTCACTGGGCGGGCTGGTCGCCCTCGCCCGCCAGCCGGCGTTTGCCGGTTTGCTGGAGCAATTGATCGAGCAACCGGGGCAGGCCTGGACACTGGAAAGCATGGCTGCCTGCACCGGCTTGTCACGCTCGGCGTTTTTCAAGCGTTTCAATGAGCTGGCCGGGCAATCGCCGGGGCAGGTGCTGCTGGCTCTGCGTATGCGCCATGCCAGCCAGTTGCTGCGGGCGGGGAATACCGTGGAGCAGGTGGGGGCGCAGGTGGGGTACCAGTCGGTGGCGGCGTTTACCCGGGCGTTTGCCAAGGCGGTGGGGGTGCAGCCGGGGGCATTTCGGCGCCAACATGAGGGGCGCTGAAAGCGTTACGCCTGTACAGGCACCACATTCAGACCTGGCTGACCGGTATATCCCCGCCACCTTTGCCTTCGCGCCGCTCACCCATCCAGCTACTCACCTGCTGCCCGAACTCGGCCGGCGCCTTGCGCCCGAACCGCCGGGCCAGGTCAAGAATGGTCTGCTGCGCCAGCGCTTCCTCCATGCGCTTCTGCGCCCCCAGCATCACCGCATGGATCGCACAGGTACCCTCGGTCGCCCAGCCAGGTGGCGAACCGTCGAACAGGCTGCAACGCTCACGCACCTCGCGGCAGTCGAAAATCTTCTTCGGCCCGTCGATGGCATTGACGATATCCAGCACCGTGATTTCGTCCGACGGCCGCGCCAGGCGAAAACCGCCGCGAACACCCTCGGTGGCGGCGACCAACCCGGCACGGGCCAGTTTGGTGAAAACTTTGGCCAGATACTCCTGAGGCACCCCCTGCAACTCTGCCAGGTCACGCACGCTGGACTCGCGCGAATCACCACGTTCGTCCACCAGGAACAGCAGGCAATGGATGCCGTATTCGACGCCAGCACTGTAGAGCGACATATCAATCTCCGACCAATCTTGTCGCAAATAATACGCCGATCTCATTGAATGGGCAAAGCAGACAGTGGCCGCCTTTCGGTTCACCCCATCCCTCTGAACCATTAAACACGGCCAGTTTCTCCCTTTTTGGGCGTCACGAGGCACCGGCGTGTTCGAAAAAAGACTTGCAGGGAATAACTACGACAAATACAGTCGTAGTTATTCGAGCGACACTCACCCGTCCTCGAAGCCCTCTTCGAACCTTGCGGAGCCCCTACATGAAAACGAACATCCTCATCATCGGTGCCGGCTTTGCCGGTGTCTGGAGCGCCCTGAGCGCCGCTCGCCTGCTCGACCAGGCCCAACGCGACGACCTGAGCATCAGCGTGCTCGCCCCGCAAGCAGAACTGCGTATCCGTCCGCGCTTCTATGAAGCCAACGCGCATACCTTGAAGGCCCCTGTGGGTGAGTTGTTCGAAGTCGTTGGCGTGCGCTTCATCACTGGCAACGCCGAGGCCATCGATGCCGATGCACGCAGCGTCAGCTACATCGACAGCCACGGCCAGCGCCATCAGATCGCCTACGACCGCCTGATCCTCGCCGCCGGCAGCCAGGTAGCGCGCCCGGCACTCCCGGGCCTGGCCGAGCACACGTTCGATGTCGACCAGATGGAATCGGCTGTTCGCCTGGAGCAGCACCTTACGGGCCTGGTGGCCCTGCCAGCTTCGCCTGCCCGCAACACCGTGGTGGTCTGTGGCGGTGGTTTCACCGGTATCGAAACCGCCACCGAAATGCCCGCCCGACTGCGTGCCGTCCTGGGTGACGATGTCAGAGTACTGCTGGTTGACCGTGGCGCCAGTATTGGCGCGGCCCTGGGCGAAGGCATCAAACCGTCGATCGTCGCCGCGTCGCAGCAGGCTGGCGTCGAATGGCTGACCAATACCTCGGTGGTGGCTGTGGATGCAGGCGGCGTCACCCTCGACAACGGCGAGTACATCGCCAGCAGCACCGTAATCTGGACCGTCGGTGTCAACGCCAGCCCGCTGACCGCACAGGTTGCCGGGGAGCGTGACAACTTCGGCCGGCTGAAGGTCGATGACCACCTTAAAGTGGTGGGCCAGCAGCACATCTACGCCACCGGTGATACCGCCTGGGCCGCCGTCGATGAAGTCGGCAACCACGCCCTGATGACTTGCCAGCACGCCATTCCCATGGGTCGCCACAGCGGCAACAACGCCATGGCTGATCTGCTTGGGGTGGCACCGGTGGTATACCGCCAACCGAAGTACGTCACCTGCCTTGACTTGGGTGAATGGGGCGCGGCGTACAGCGAAGGCTGGGAGCGCGAACTGAAGCTGCAAGGCCAGGAAGGCAAGGACCTCAAGCGCCAGATCAACTCGGTATGGATCTACCCGCCAGCGGCTGATCGTGCCGTGGCCTTGGCTGCTGCCGACCCGATGATTGCGATCGTTTGACAGCAAGATCCTGACAAAACCGTCAATAAACGACGGTTTTGTCAATTATGTCGTTACATTGTTGGACTGTCCAATAATGATGGCCATATGGCATCATTTAAACCAAAAAAGTATTCAAGAGGGTGAGGTAACACTACTAATCCGCAGCGCCTCAAGAGCCTTGCGCCATACCGGTGACCCGGCTTTACGACCAAGCTCCTGAGGCCTGCACGCCACCGTCAAGGAGCATTCCATGCAGTTACGGAATATGAAGATCGGCATTCGCGCTGCCAGCGTATTTGCCCTATTGGGCCTCCTGGTCCTGTTCATGGGCCTTATCGCACTCTATGAAACCCGCCAGATGGACAAGGCCACCGACGAGATCCGTGTCACCTGGATGCCCGCCGTGGTAGCCCTGGGTGACATCAGCAGCAACCTCGGCCGCGCACGGGCTATCACCTTGCGCGCCGCACTGGACGACAACCCCGCCGAGCGCGCACGCAACCTGCAGTTGCTCGAAGGCATCAACGCCGAGCTCAAGGGTGGGTTGAAAGACTACGCCGACACCCTCATCGCGGCCGACGACCGCGCCCTGTTCAACACCCTCAATGACGCACACCAGCAGTACCTCGACCTGCAGGTGAAAGTGCTGCAGGACATTGCTGCAGGCCGCATGGACGATGCCAAGCAGCAGATCAACGGCCCCCTCACGCAGCGCGCCGACACCATGATGAAGGCCATGACCGCCCTGCTCGCCTATAACAGCAAAGGTGCCGAAGATGCCTCGCAGCGCAGCAGCGATGTGGCCGACGAAGCGTTCACCGCCATCATCGCCTCGTTGCTGGTCATCATGCTTGCCCTGGCCGCCATTGCCACCGTGCTTACCCGCAGCATCGTGGCACCACTGGCCGATGCCGTGGCTGTTGCCGAACGCGTGGCCACCGGCGACCTCACCCGGGAAATACGCGTGACCGGGCGCGACGAGCCAGCCTTGCTGTTACGCGCCCTGGCCCGCATGCAGGAAAGCCTGCGCGATACCCTGCGCAAGATCGCCGCGTCGTCCGACCAGCTGGCCTCGGCTTCGGAAGAGCTGCACACCGTTACCGAAGACACCAGCCGCGGCCTGCACCAGCAGAGCGCGGAAATCGACCAGGCGGCCACCGCCGTCAACCAGATGACCGCCGCCGTCGAAGAGGTCGCGAACAATGCGGTCAGCACTGCCGATGCTTCCAAGGGCGCCGACCAGACCACCCGCGATGGCCGCGACCGGGTCAATCAGGCGCTGGCATCCATTCAGCATCTGGTGGCTGACGTAACGGGCACCTCGGCCGAAATCGAGCAACTGGCCAGCAATGCCAACGAGATCAGCCGCGTGCTGGATGTGATTGGCGCGATTGCCGGGCAAACCAACCTGCTGGCGCTGAACGCCGCTATCGAAGCAGCCCGCGCAGGCGAGGCGGGCCGTGGCTTTGCGGTGGTGGCAGACGAGGTTCGCGCCCTCGCCCACCGCACCCAGCAGTCGACGGCGGAGATCGAGCAGATGATCGCCGGTATCCAGAACGGTACCGAGCGGGCGGTGACGGCGATGCACAGCAGCCAGGGGCGTGCATCGGGCACATTGGAAGTGGCACAAGGCGCCGGCCAGGCGTTGGAGGTGATTGCCGAGGCGATTGCGGCGATCAACCAGCGCAACCTGGTGATTGCCAGTGCTTCGGAGGAGCAGGCGCAGGTGGCACGCGAGGTGGACCGTAACCTGGTGAACATTCGTGATCTGGCGATGCAGACGTCGGCGGGTGCGAACCAGACCAGTGCGGCGGCGCAGGATCTGTCGCGACTGGCGGTGGACCTGAACGGCATGGTGGCGCAGTTCAAGGTTTGACCTGAAACAACAGGGGCTGCAAAGCAGCCCCATTTACAGCAAAAGTCATCTATCAGTCGTTAACACTCACAACCCGCCCAGCCTTCTCGACAGCCTTGCCGCGCGTCGCCAGGCAGTAATACAGCGGCACCGTGACGATCAACCCGAACAACCAAGACAAGTCCGCCCCTTCGACAATGTTGGAATACGGCCCCACATACAGCGACGTATTGGCAAACGGCAGCTGCACCAGAATCCCGCAGGCATAGGCAATGATCGCGTGGTGATTGAAGCGGCCATAGATACCGCCATCGGCACTGAAGATCGACGCAATGTCGTACTGTCCCTTCTTGATCAGGTAGAAATCGATCAGGTTGATCGAAGCCCACGGCACCAGCACCAGCAGCAGCGCCAGGATCAGGCCGATGAAGTGGCCAATGAAATCCGCCGAGGCATTCAGTGCAACCATCCCGCAGCCCACCAGAATCACCGATGCCAGCAACACCCGCACCTTGATGCTTGGTGTCCATTCGGCCATGAAGGTCTGGATCGCAGTCACGATCGACAACACCGCGCCATACAGGTTGAGGGCGTTGTGGCTGATGATGTTGAGCAGGAACAGCACCATCAGGATCGGGCCCAACCAGCCAGTGGCCTGCTTCACCGCATCCATGGCGTCGGTGCCTTCCGGCACACACAGCACCGCTACCGCACCAAAGCTGAAGCACAGGATAGTGCCCAGGGTGGCGCCGAAGTACGTGGCCCAGAACGGCTGGGCAATGCCTACTTCACGCGGCAGGTAGCGCGAGTAGTCGGAGGTGTATGGCGAGAAGCTGATCTGCCAGATCGTGCCCAACGATACGGTGGCGATGAAGCCCGACAGGTTGAATGCACCACGGCTGAAGAAGTCGGCCGGCAGGTCCTGGGCGAACATCATGATGAAGCCGGCCAGCAGTGCCGAACCCATCACCCAGGTACCGATACGGTTCAGAATATGAATGAAGCGATAACCGATCACGCCAATGGCAGTGGCGCTCAGGGCACCGATCACGATCGCGCCCGGCATCGGCACGCTTGGGGTGATGCCATGGATGGTCTTGCCCGCCAGGACAATGTTGGAAATGAAGAAGCCGACATAAATCAGCGCGGTGAAGAACACGATCAGCAAGGCGCCGTAGCGGCCGAACTGGCCACGGCTCTGTACCATCTGTGGAATGCCCAGCTGCGGTCCCTGCGCAGAGGCCAGGGCGATGACCACGCCCCCGACCAGATGGCCCAGCACAATGGCGATCAGCCCCCATAACAGATTGAGGTGGAACACCTGGACCACCATGGCGCCGGTGACGATAGGCAGTGGCGCAATATTGGTACTGAACCAGAGGGTGAACAGGTCGCGCGCCTTCCCATGGCGCTCGGCAGGTGGAACGTAATCGACCGTGTGATTCTCGACAAACGGGTGTTGCGACGACGGTTGGGACATAGGATTCAGCTCGAAAGGTCGTTTTTATCGTTGTAAGGAAACCGCATCCAGGGCGGCCTCTCAGCTGCGGACCATATTATGGTATTCCAAACTTTTGACAACACTGATCCGCAGGAAAAAACGGCCGCTGATCTGCTCGTGAAACGCCTGCGACAAACCACCTCACCACTCAAGGCCACGTTATTCGTGGGTTTGCGCCGTTCATCGTGGAACAACAGGCTTGAAAATTCCGCTTGCAAATTAGGTATTACGGTATACCATCAGACACATCAATGATAAAAACCGCGGACCACCGCAGCCCTTTAGAGGTACACCCGATGATCGACGCAACCGTCTACAAGCACGTCCTGGGCTCCTTCCCCTCCGGCGTTACCGTCATCACTACCCTGGACGATGACGGCTCGGTTGTCGGCCTGACTGCCAGCGCCTTCTCCTCCCTGTCGATGGATCCGCCGCTGGTGCTGTTCTGCCCCAACTACACCTCCGATTCCTACCCTGTGCTGATGAAGCAGAAGCGTTTCGCCATTCACCTGCTCTCAGGTGAACAGCAAGCAGAAGCCTATGCGTTCGCCAAAAAGGGCAAGGACAAGGCCAGTGGTATCGAGTGGACCCTGAGCGAACTGGGCAACCCCATCCTGGCCGGCGCCACCGCCGTTATCGAATGCGAACTGTGGCGTGAATATGAAGGTGGCGACCACGCCATCATGGTCGGCAAGGTGCACAACCTGATCGTCCCAGCAGAAGCGCCACGGCCGATGGTGTACTGCCGCGGCAAGATGGCCAGCCTGCCGGCCTTTGCCTGAAGCCAATCATGAATCGAGCCCCCTGGCGCCTCCCCTGCCCGGCGCCAGCCCCTTTCAAGCGTTGAGGAAAGCCCCATGAAATTTTCGTTGTTCGTACACATGGAACGTTGGGATGAACAGGTCAGCCACCGCCAGCTGTTCGAAGACCTGACCGAACTGACCCTGATGGCCGAAAACGGCGGTTTCAGCACCGTGTGGATTGGCGAACACCACGCCATGGAGTACACCATTTCGCCAAGCCCGATGCCGCTGCTCGCCTACCTGGCCGCACGCACCGACAAGATCCGCCTGGGCGCTGGCACCATCATCGCGCCGTTCTGGAACCCGATCCGCGTGGCGGGTGAATGCGCCCTGCTCGACGTGATCAGCAACGGGCGCATGGAAGTGGGCCTGGCACGTGGCGCCTACCAGTTCGAATTCGACCGCATGGCCAACGGCATGCCGGCCACCGACGGCGGCAAGGCGCTGCGCGAGATGGTGCCGGTGGTGCGCAAGCTGTGGGAAGGCGACTACGCCCACGACGGCGAAGTCTACAAGTTCCCCACTTCCACCAGCGTACCGAAGCCGTTCAACGCCACCCCACCGATGTGGATCGCTGCCCGCGACCCGGACTCGCATAACTTCGCCGTGGCCAACGGCTGCAACGTCATGGTCACCCCGCTGATGAAGGGGGACGAAGAAGTGCTGGACCTGAAGAACAAGTTCCAGGCCGCCCTGAACAACAACCCGGACGTACCGCGCCCGCAACTGATGGTGCTTCGCCACACCCACGTGCACAGCCCGGCCGAGCCGGAAGGCTGGAAGGTCGGCGCCCAGGCCATTTCGCGTTTCTACCGCACCTTCGACGCCTGGTTCGGCAACAAGACCACCCCGGTCAACGGCTTCCTCGAGCCAAGCCCGGAGTCGAAGTTCGCCGAAGTGCCAGCGTTCGAGCTGGAGAATATCCGCAAGAACACCATGATCGGCACCCCGGAAGAAATCATTGCGCGCATCAAGTACTACCAGGAGCTCGGTGTCGACGAGTTCAGCTTCTGGTGCGACAACAGCCTGCCCCACGCCGAGAAGAAGAAGTCGCTGGAGCTGTTCATCAAGGAAGTGGTGCCGGCGTTCGCCTGAATTCCCATTGCCTGAATCATTGCGGGACGCGCCCGCTCCCGTGGGCCTCTGAGGCCTGCGTGAGCGGGCTTTTTTATGAAATCGGCGCAAGGCAGGAAGACTGTGCGATCCCTGTGGGAGCGGGCTTGCCGGCGAAGAGGCCAGTACAGACACGACAAGAATCAAGGCATCACGCCACCTTTCGTCTCCCAGCAAGAGAAATGTTCAGCCCCCTCTTGCACTACAAATATTATGGTATACCATCAGACAACAAGAGCTGATAACCCTCACCAGGAGCCACCCATGAGTTTCGAAATCCGCAAGATCGTCACCTACTCCGAAGAGACCCGCATCGAAGGCGGCAAGGCCACCGACAAGCCGGTGACCATGGTCGGCCTGGCCGTCGTGATCAAGAACCCATGGGCCGGTCGCGGTTTCGTTGAAGATCTGAAGCCGGAAATCCGCGCCAACTGCTCGGACCTGGGTGCCCTGATGGTCGAGCGCCTGACTGCCGCCATCGGCGGTGCCGACAAGATCGAAGCCTACGGTAAAGCTGCAGTAGTGGGCGCCGATGGCGAAATCGAGCACGCCTCGGCGGTGATCCACACCCTGCGCTTCGGCAACCACTACCGCGAAGCGGTACAGGCCAAGAGCTACCTGAGCTTCACCAACAAACGTGGCGGCCCAGGCACCTCGATTCAGATCCCGATGATGCAGAAGGACGACGAGGGCCTGCGTTCGCACTACATCACCCTGGAAATGCAGATCGAAGACGCCCCGCGTGCCGATGAAATCGTCGTGGTCCTGGGCGCTGCCGACGGCGGCCGCCTGCACCCGCGCATCGGCAACCGCTACATCGACCTGGAAGAACTGGCTGCCGAAAAAGCCAGCGCTCAATAACAACAACCAAAACGGGGCCGGGGCGTGGTGTGCTTACCCGCCGCGCCCGACCTTCAAGGAGCGCCCTCCATGATTCAGCCTGTCGCTGAACACACCCCTGCCGGCACCAGCTACCTGTCCGTCGGCCAGGGCCAACCCGTGGTATTGATCCACGGCGTGGGCCTGAACAAGGAAATGTGGGGCGGTCAGATCGTTGGCCTGGCCAACGACTACCGCGTCATCGCCTACGACATGCTCGGCCACGGCCAAAGCGCCCTGCCGGCTGCCGACATCGGCCTGGAAGGCTATGCCGCCCAGCTCGCCGAACTGCTTGACCACCTGCAAATCACACAAGCCACCGTGATCGGCTTCTCCATGGGCGGCCTGGTTGCCCGTGCATTTGCACTGAACTACCCGCAACGCCTGGCAGCACTGGTGGTACTCAACAGCGTGTTCAACCGCACCCCCGAGCAGAGCGCCGGCGTTATTGCCCGCGCCGCCCAGGCTGCGCAGCTGGGCCCCGACGCCAACGTCGACGCCGCCCTGGACCGCTGGTTCAGCCGTGAATACAAGGCTGCCAACCCGGCGCAGGTCGCCGCCATCCGCCAAGTGCTGGCGAGCAACGACCCGCAGGGCTACCACACCACCTATTCGCTGTTCGCCACCCAGGACATGTACCGCGCCAACGACCTGGGCAGCATCCAGGTGCCGACGCTGATCGCCACTGGCGAACTCGACTCGGGCTCTACCCCGGCCATGACCCGCCAGCTCGCCGCCAGCATTCCTGGTGCGCACAGTGTGGTCCTCGCCGAGCAACGGCATATGATGCCGGTAGAAGCACCGCGTGAAGTCAACAAGATGCTGCTGGACTTCCTCGCGCAAGCCCGCACCCTCACAGAATCCGCCAAGGGGATTGTTGCATGACCCTCGTTCGTTTCCAGATGTGCATCGACGGCCAATGGCGCGATGCCCAGAGCGGCAAGACCTTCGACAGCCTCAACCCGGCCACCGCTCAGGCCTGGGCGCAACTGCCCGACGCCGATGAAGCCGACGTCGAACTGGCGGTGCAGGCCGCCCAGCGTGCCTTCGACAGCAAGGAATGGCGTAGCATCACCGCTACCGCGCGCGGCAAGCTGCTGCGTCGCCTGGGCGACCTGATTGCCGAAAACAAGGAGCACCTCGCCCAGCTGGAAAGCCGCGACAACGGTAAGCTGATCCGCGAAACCCGCGGCCAGGTGGGCTACCTGCCAGAGTTCTTCCACTACACCGCGGGCCTTGCCGACAAGCTCGAAGGCGGCACCCTGCCGTTGGACAAGCCCGACCTGTTCGCCTACACCGTGCACGAGCCGATTGGCGTAGTGGCCGGCATCATCCCGTGGAACAGCCCGCTGTACCTCACCGCGATCAAGCTGGCCCCGGCCCTGGCCGCCGGCAACACCATTGTGCTCAAGCCGTCCGAGCACGCCTCGGCGACCATCCTCGAACTGGCCCGCCTGGCCCTTGAGGCCGGTTTCCCGGCAGGTGTGGTCAACGTGGTCACCGGTTACGGCCCAAGCACCGGCGCGGCGCTGACCCGCCACCCGCTGGTGCGCAAGATCGCCTTCACCGGCGGCGCCGCCACCGCGCGCCATGTGGTGCGCAGCAGCGCCGAAAACTTTGCCAAGCTGTCGCTGGAGCTGGGTGGCAAGTCGCCGAACATCATCTTTGCCGACGCCGACCTGGACAGCGCCATCAATGGCGCCGTGGCCGGCATCTATGCCGCCTCCGGCCAAAGCTGCGTGGCCGGTTCGCGCCTGCTGGTACAGGACGAAATCTTCGACGTGTTCGTCGAACGCCTGATCGCCCGCGCCAAGCGCATCCGCATCGGCAACCCGCAGGACGACGCCAGCGAAATGGGCCCCATGGCCACCGCGCAACAACTCGCGGTGGTTGAAGGCCTGGTCGCTGCAGCCAAGGCCGAAGGCGCCAAGCTGCACATGGGCGGCAAGCGTGCCGAGGTCGAAGGTGACGGCTGGTTCTACGAGCCGACCCTGTTCGAGTGCGACAGCAACGCGATGACCATCATGCAGGAAGAGGTGTTCGGCCCGGTTGCTGCGGTGATCCGCTTCAAGACCGAAGAAGAGGCACTGGAAATCGCCAACGACTCGCAGTTCGGCCTTGCCGCCGGCATCTGGACCCGCGACCTGGGCCGTGCCCACCGCCTGGCCCGCGACGTGCGCTCGGGGATCATCTGGGTCAACACCTACCGCGCCGTGTCGGCCATGGCGCCGATCGGCGGCTTCAAGAACAGCGGCTACGGCCGCGAGAGCGGCATCGATTCGGTGCTGGCCTATACCGAGCTGAAGACCGTGTGGATCAACCTGTCCACCGCGCCGATGCCCGACCCGTTCGTGATGCGCTAAGAGGAACACGAGATGATCGAACCCGGCATCTACAAAGACGTGATGGGCTCCTTCCCGTCCGGCGTCACGGTAGTCACCACCCTGGACGCCGACGGCGCCATCGTCGGCATCACCGCCAGCGCCTTCAGCGCGCTGTCGATCGACCCGGCGCTGGTGCTGTTCTGCCCCAACTACGCCTCCGACACCTACCCGATCCTGCGCGACAGCAAGCAGTTTGCGATCCACCTGCTGTCCGCCGACCAGACCGCCGAAGCCTATGCCTTCGCCGGCAAGGGCAAGGACAAGGCCAAAGGCATCGACTGGCACCTGAGCGAGCTGGGCAACCCGCTGCTGGCCAAGGCTACGGCGATCATCGAGTGCGAACTGTGGCGCGAGTATGACGGCGGGGATCACGCGATCATCGTGGGCGCTGTGAAAAACCTGGTGCTGCCCGAGCAGCCGGCAACGCCGATGGTGTACCACAAAGGCAAGCTGGGCGCCCTGCCCCCGCTTGGCTGATCACCCTTTTAGGGGCCGCGCTCATCGTCTCACCCTCGGTTGCGGCCCCTGTTTTATTCCGGAGTACTGCAGATGAGCAACGAAAAGTACGAGAAAGGCCTGGCCATCCGCACCCAGGTGCTGGGCGAGGACTACGTCAACCGCTCGATCCAGAACGCCGACGCGTTCACCCAGCCGTTGCAGGAACTGGTCACCGAATACTGCTGGGGCCACGTCTGGGGCCGCGAAGGCTTGTCGCTCAAAGAGCGCAGCATGATAAACTTGGCCATGATTTCCGCGCTCAACCGGCCCCACGAACTCAAGCTGCACATTCGGGGCGCACTGCGCAATGGCCTGAGCCGTGAACAGATTCGCGAAATCCTGCTCCAGGTCGGCATTTACTGCGGCGTACCCGCGGCGGTGGACAGCTTCCGCCTGGCCCGTGAAGCGTTTGCCGAAGCCGATGCGGAGCCAACCCGTTAACAACGGGCTGTTCGAACCACTGCATGGAACGCCTCGGTTCGGGGTATTCCGCGATGTTGGCGCAACAGCCTCATAAAGAGCGCACCTGATGAAACGCCAGCCACTCGACGACAGCTTCAAGGTCAACCGCAACCCCGTTACCCTGCGCGAAATCGTGCTCGACAAGCTGCGCGCCGCGATCATGAACTTCCACCTGCTGCCAGGCGACCGCCTGGTCGAGCGTGACCTCTGCGACCGCCTTGGGGTCAGCCGTACCTCGGTGCGCGAAGCGCTGCGACATCTGGAATCCGAAGGTCTGGTGGAATTCGCCGACGCCAAGGGCCCGCGTGTAGCCATTATTACCCTGGAAGATGCCCGCGACATCTACGAGCTGCGTTGCGTGCTCGAAGGGCTGATCGTGCAGTTGTTCACCCTCAACGCCAAAGCCAAGGACATCCGTGCCCTGGAACGTGCGCTGGAGGTCAACCGCGAGGCCCTCGAAGAAGGCGAACTGCAACAGGTGCTGGACTCGGTTCAAGGTTTCTACGATGTGCTGCTGGAAGGCTCCGGTAACCAGGTGGCGGCCCAGCAGCTGCGCCAGTTGCAGGCGCGCATCAGCTACCTGCGTGCCACCTCGGTGTCGCAGGAAAACCGCCGTGGCGCCAGCAACCGCGAAATGGAAAAGATCGTCGAGGCGATCAAGGGCGGCGACCCGCTGGTGGCCCACCAGGCCTCTGTCGACCACGTCCGCGCTGCCGCCAAGGTAGCCCTGGACTACCTGCGTCAAAAGCAGGATGACAACGCCAAGGTGCGCGACATGGTCGAGCCCCTGGCCCTGAAGGATCCACGTATATAAGAACCGCATAGGCCGCTGATCATGCCCAACGCCCCGCGCTACTGCCCGCACTGCACCACGGAACTGGCCCGGGGCGTTCCCACAGGCGATACCCACGAACGCCTGCACTGTAACGGCTGCGGCTACGTCCACTACGTGAACCCGAAGATCATCGCCGGCTGCATCATCGAGCGCGATGGCAAGTACCTGCTGTGCCAGCGCGCCATCCCCCCGCGCCCGGGTACCTGGACCTTGCCGGCTGGTTTCATGGAAGCCGGCGAAACCACCGAGCAGGCGGCGCTGCGCGAGGTGTGGGAAGAAAGCGGCGTACGTGCCGACATCGTTTCGCCTTACTCGATTTTCAGCGTGCCGAAAATCAGCGAGGTGTATATCATCTTCCGCGCCATCGTCATCGAAGAAACCGGGCAGTACGGGGCCGAGACGCTGGCGTACAAGTTTTTCGAACCGGACGAGATCCCGTGGGACGAGATCTACTATCCGGCAATCCGGCAGATTCTCGAGCGCTATATCCTCGAACGGCAGGCCGGTGTTTATGGCATCTACATGGGCAATGACGACACTGGCAAGGTGCACTTCATTCGCTAGCCTGTATCGGCCCTATCGCCGGCAAGCCACCAAAAATTCTCGCCAAACGTCTATTCTGGATGCACCCTTAAGGCCTTACGCAAAAGGACCAGCAGAGCAAATGGCAAAATGGCTAGACGGCGGCGGGCTGATGGCCGAGCGCATCCGCAACCACGACTGGGCCGCCACCACACTGGGCCCGCTGCAGCACTGGCCCGACCCGCTGAAAACCAGCCTGGCCCTGTGCCTGGCCTCGCGCTTCCCGCAAGCCGTGCTTTGGGGGCCAGACCTGCTCACCCTGCACAACGACGCCTTTTCGCAGATTCTCGGGCAAAAGCCTTCGGCATTGGGCATCCCCTTCCGCGCCGTGTGGCAGGAAGCCTGGGCCGACATCGGCCACATGGCCAACCGCGCCCTGGCCGGCGAGGCGGTGTACATCGAAGACTTCCCGCTCGTCATCGACCGCAACGGCAGCCCCGAACGGGCCTATTTCACCTTCTGCTACAGCCCCATCCGTGACCACGACGGCAAGGTGCTGGGCATGCTCGATACAGTCACCGAAACCACCGCCAGCGTGCTCGCCAACCAGCGCCTGAAATTCCTCGACGACCTGGGCCGTGCCGTGGCCGACGCCACCGCCCCGGACCAGATCCTTGCCACTACCACGCGCCTGCTGGTCGAACACCTGCAACTGTCGAGTTGCGCCTATGCGGTGATGGAGCCCGACGAGGACGGTTTCACCATCTGCGGTGACGCCGTGGCGCCAGGCTCGCCGCATCTGTTGGGCCGCTATCGGTTGGAGGATTTCGGCAAGCTGGCGGTCGGCCGCCTGCGCAGTGGCCTGCCGTTGGTCATCCGGGACAACCTGAGCGAGCTGTCCCCGGAGGAAGCTGCCACCTTCCAGGCCATCGGCATTACCGCGACTATTTGCATGCCCCTGATCAAAGGCGGCCGGCTGACCGCGCTGATGGCCATCCACGACAAGGCGCCACGGGAGTGGACCCACTATGAACAGGCACTGATCAGCGAAGTCACCGAGCGCTCCTGGGCGCATGTCCAGCGGGTAAAGGCCCACGCCGAAGTGCGCGAGGCCATGGCGGCACTGGAGGCGTTGAATGCCACCCTCGAACAGCGCGTGGATGAACGCACCAGCCAGTTGCTACACACAGAAGCCGTGCTGCGCCAGGCCCAGAAGCTCGAAGCCATCGGCCAACTGACAGGCGGCGTGGCCCATGACTTCAACAACCTGCTGACCATCATTCGCTCATCGCTGCATTTTCTGCAGCGCCCCAACCTCGACGCACAGCGTCGCGAGCGCTACCTCAAAACCATGTCCGACACCGTTGACCGCGGTACCAGGCTGACCGGTCAGTTGCTGGCCTTCGCCCGCCGCCAGGCCCTGAGCCCGCAAGTGTTCGAGGTCGGGCCACGACTGGAAGCCATGGCCGACATGCTCGACACGGCCACCGGTGCGCGGATCCAGGTCGAGCTGCAGTTGCCGCAGGCGCCTTGCCATATCCGTGCCGACCTCAACCAGCTGGAAACCGCGGTAATCAACCTGATGCTCAACGGCCGCGATGCCATGGCCGGCGAAGGCACCTTGCAGCTGCGCCTGCAGGCCGACCAGCACCTGCCCACCCTGCGTGGCCAGGCGCCACAGCCGGGCCAGTTCGCGGCGATTTCGGTGAGCGACAGCGGTGTCGGCATTGCCGCCGAACTGCTGGAGCGCATCTTCGACCCGTTCTTCACCACCAAGGCACCGGGTGAAGGCACCGGGCTCGGGCTGTCGCAGGTGTTCGGTTTTGCCAAGCAGTCCGGGGGCGATGTGCAGGTGAACAGTGTGCCGGGCCAGGGCACCACTTTTACCTTGTACCTGCCCCAGGAGCCGCCGCCTGAGGCCTAGCGATCAGCGCCGCCCTTCGGCCAGCATTCGCACGGCCAGGCCCGCCAGCACCGTCCCCATCAGCCAGCGCTGAACCTGCTGCCACAACGGGCGACCGGCGAGGAATACGGCGATCGACCCGGCCATGACTGCGATCAGTGCATTGACCGAAACGCTGATGGCGATCTGCGTCGACCCCAGCACCAGCGACTGCAGCAGCACGCTGCCATGCCCTGGCTCGATGAACTGCGGCATCAACGACAGGTACATGACGGCGATCTTGGGGTTCAGCAGGCTGGTGGCAAAGCCCATGGTGAACAGCCGGCGCGGGCTGTCCGCCGGCAGGTCCTTGACCTGGAACGGGGAGCGACCGCCCGGGCGCAGCGCTTGCCAGGCCAGGTACAGCAGGTACAGCGCGCCACCAATGCGCAGCGCATCGTAGGCAAAAGGCACAGCCATCACCAGGGCGGTGATGCCCAGTGCAGCGCAGAACATGTAGATGACGAAACCCAGCGCTACGCCGCCAAGGGAAATCAAGCCGGCCTTGCGCCCCTGGCAGATCGAGCGGGAAATCAGGTAGATCATGTTCGGCCCCGGGGTCAGCACCATGCCGAGGCAGATCAGGGCAAACGTTAACAGTTGGGTTATCTCGGGCATCGGGCACATCCTGGTTGTGCTGTGGACTGCTGCGAGTTTATCTGAAGCCTTTTGAAACCGGTGAACTCAGTTGATCTGCCCCACTATCAAGCCCAAGGCCACCGTGATCATCGCCACCCCCGACACCCGCCCGACCAGCCTGGCCGCCCCCGGCCGGGTGCTCAGCACCGCCTTGGCGCCATAGCCGACCAACGAATAGATCACCAGCGAGCTGCACAGGTGCACCAGGCCCAGCAGCAGAATCTGCAACGGCACCGGCCAGCTTGACTGCGGGTCGGTGAACTGCGGCAACAGGGCCAGGAACAGCAGGAACACTTTCGGGTTCAACCCGCTGACGCAAAAACCCTTCAACGCCCAGCGCGAGCCCGATTCTCCAACACCGCCCTGCCCGGCCTCGGGTAATGCCGGGCTCAGCAACAGGTTGCCGCCCAACCACAACAGGTAGCTGCACCCTGCCAGGGTCAGCAAGGTCAGCGCCAACGGGTGGCCGGCCAGCAGGCTGCCGACCCCAGCCGCCACCACCAGGGTGGCCAGGAAATGCCCCGACAGCATGCCCGCCACCGCCGGCATCACCCAGCGCCCGCGCATGCCCGCCGAAATAGCGTAGGCCCAGTCTGCCCCCGGGGTAATCACGAACAGCATCGACACGGCCCAGAATGCCGTCAGAACACTGATAGCCACTTGAATCTTCCTTTTTCCACTGCCTTGGGATGTCGAAAGATTACGGATTCCGCTCAGGGATTTTCTTTCGTATATTCCCCTTCGTGGTTCAATTACTGGAAGATCCTTCTCAATGGACAGGACCGATCGAAAGATTCTTGCCGAGCTACAAAAAGACGGTCGCCTCTCGGTGACCGAACTGGCTGATCGCGTGGGGCTCAGCCTCTCGCCCTGCCATCGGCGCCTGAAGGCACTGGAGGCGTCCGGGGCGATTCTGGGCTATCACGCCCGCCTGGCGCCGAGCGCTGTGGGGCTGAACTTTGCCGCGCTGGTATTCGTCACCCTGCGCGAAGTCACCCGCCAGCCGGTGGCGGACTTTGAAGCGGCAGTGGCCGAGATCCCGCAGATTGTCGAGGCGCAGCGACTGTTCGGTGACCCGGACTACCTGCTGCACGTGGTGGCCAAGGACTTGCCGGCGTTTCAGAAGCTGTATGACGAGAAGCTGACCAGCATTCCCAATGTGAAGCGCTTGAGCTCGACACTGGTGATGAAAGAGGTGATTCAGGATCGGTTGTTGCCGATGTAGCTGTTTTGCCTGCGCCCTGAAAACGGGCGCAGCGCACCAGCACAGCCCACTAAAATCAGCCCGCCAGACCACAAACCCCTCTACTACAAGCCCTCCCGCCAACTGGCACCCTCCTTGCTACCGTCCACCGCTTAAGCTTTTGTCAGCCTTAGGTTTTTTAAGGTTTATGGGTACATATTTACTAATTTCTCGTTATCCCCGCGCCCCGCATCATCCCTCCAACAAGAACGCGTCGCCCTTCGCCGGCACGCCCCCGGGCAGTTCCCGATGCCCTACCTTGCCTTGGAGTCAATCATGACCAGTGCAGCCAATTCGGCACCCCTCATAGAGAAACACACGATCGGCTACGTACCGCCGCAAGACCGCCACGGAAAGGTAAGGGATCTGTTCACACTGTGGTTCGGCGGCAACATCGCGCCGTTGCCCATCGTTACCGGCGCGCTGGGCGTGCAGTTGTTCCACCTGAACCTGGTGTGGGGCATCATCGCCATCCTGGTCGGCCACCTGGTTGGTGGTGTGTTGATGGCACTGCACTCGGCCCAGGGCCCGCAAATGGGCATCCCGCAGATGATCCAGAGCCGCGCCCAATTCGGTACCCTTGGCGCGCTGCTGGTGGTGGTGATCGCCGGGGTCATGTATATCGGTTTCTTCGCCTCCAACATCGTGCTCGCCGGCAAGTCGCTGCATGGCGTGGTCGACGCCGTACCGGTACCGGTGGGCATCGTCATCGGTGCGCTGGGCTCGGGCATCATCGGCATCATCGGCTACCGCTTCATCCACGTGCTCAACCGTATCGGCACCTGGGTGCTGGGCATCGGCATCGTGGTGGGCTTCGGCTACATCTTCACCCATGTGCAAAGCGACGACTTCCTCACCCGCGGCGGCTTCAACCTGGCCGGCTGGCTGGCCACCGTGTCGCTCGCGGCGCTGTGGCAGATCGCCTTTGCGCCCTATGTGTCGGACTACTCCCGCTACCTGCCGGCGGATGTGAAAGTCAGCTCGACCTTCTGGACCACCTACCTGGGCTCGGCCCTGGGTTCGAGCCTGTCGTTCATCTTCGGCGCCGTGGCGGTGCTGGCGATCCCGGCCGGCATGGACACCATGGACGCGGTCAAGCTGGCCACCGGCACCCTTGGCCCGGTCATGCTGGTGCTGTTCCTGCTCAGTGTCATCAGCCACAACGCCCTCAACCTGTATGGTGCTGTGCTGTCGATCATCACCCTGGTGCAAACCTTCGCCTACCGCTGGATCCCGACCGCCAAGAGCCGCGCGGTGCTTTCGCTGATCGTGCTGTCGGCCTGCTGTGTGGTGGCGGTGTTCGCCTCGGCAGACTTCATCGGCCACTTCGTCGACATGGTGCTGGTGCTGTTGGTGGTGCTGGTGCCATGGACGGCGATCAACCTGATCGACTTCTACGCGATTCACAAGGGGGACTACGACATCCAGTCGATCTTCCAGGTCGATGGCGGTATCTACGGCCGTTACAACCCGCAGGCGCTGATCGCCTATGCCGTGGGCATCGTGGTGCAGATCCCGTTCATGAACACGCCGCTGTATGTCGGGCCGATTTCCGAGCACATCAACGGGGCTGACCTGTCCTGGCTGGTGGGCTTGGCGATTACCTCGCCGCTGTACTGGTGGCTGGCTTCGCGTGACAGTGCCTACCGTCGTCGGCAGATGAGTGCCAAGTTGGCCATGGGGCACTGATTCAGCCTGTGCTGGCCTCTTCGGGGGCAACCCCGCGAAGAGGCCAGCACAGACCACTTGCCATCAGAGGTTGTACGCCCGCTCATTGTGCTCCGCCAGGTCCAGCCCCTGCTCTTCCTCTTCCCGACTGGCCCGCAGGCCCACGGTCAGCTTGATGGCCCCAAGAATCGCCCAGCTCACCACGAAGCAGTAGACGAAGGTGAACGCCACCCCCTTCAACTGCACCAGCGCCTGCCCTATCGGCGATACGCCCTCTACATAACCGCCCAACACCGGCGCAGCAAATACGCCGGTCAGAATCGCACCGACCATCCCGCCCACACCATGCAGCCCGAACACGTCCAGGCTGTCGTCATACCCCAATGCCTGTTTCAGCCGGGTCACGGCAAAGAAACAGATGGCCCCGGTCAACAGGCCAATCACTACAGCCCCCAAAGGCCCGACAAACGCACAGGCCGGGGTAATCCCCACCAAGCCTGCCAGCGCGCCGGAAGCCGCACCGAGGGCAGTCGGCCGACCATGCATCACCTTCTCGGTCAGCAACCAGCCGACAATCCCGGCGCAGGCCGCCACCATGGTCGCCAGCATCACCACCCCTGCTCCTTCGTTGGCCGCCAGCCCCGACCCCACGTTGAAGCCAAACCAGCCCACCCACAACAACCCGGCACCCACCAGGGTAAAACCGAGGTTGTGTGGCGGCATGGCCACCTGCGGATAGCCCTTGCGTTTGCCCAGCATCAACGCAGCCGCCAAGGCAGCGACGCCGGAGTTGATATGCACCGCCGTGCCGCCGGCAAAGTCCAGCACGCCCCAGTTGACCATCAGCGCCCCCGGCCCGCCCCACACCATATGGGCGATCGGCGCATACACCAGCACGAACCAGGCCCCCATGAACAGCAACGACGCACTGAACTTCATGCGCTCGGCAAAACCACCGGCAATCAGCGCTGGGGTGATGATGGCGAACGTCAGCTGGAACACCGCGAACACACCTTCCGGGATCGTGCCCACCAGGCTGTCGTGGCCGATGTTCAGCATCAGCGCCTTGTCCAGGCCGCCGATGAAGCTGTTGAAGGTCAACTGCCCCTCGACCATACCCGTGGTGTCGACCACCAGGCTGTAGCCAAACAGCACCCAAAGGATGCCGATCACACCCGCTACGGCAAACAGTTGGGTGAACACCGAAAGGAAGTTCTTCGCCCGTACCATGCCACCGTAGAACAGCGCCAGGCCGGGTATGCACATCATCAGCACGAACATCGCGGCGCAGATCATCCAGGCGGTGTTGCCGGTGTCCAGGGTGGGTTCTGCGGCATAGGCCAGCGGTGTCAGTGCGAACAGCACAACAGCAAGGGCAAGCTTCATGGAGTCACTCCTGTGCAATGAAAACCGCCGGCTGGCAGCCGGCGGTGTCGGGGTAGATCAGTACTGCGCCTGGCCCGGTACCCACGCAGTCCCCGCCAGCGGCACCCGTGCCATCGCCGCCGCTTCCACGGTCAACGCCACCAGGTCCTCCGGGTCCAGGTTGTGCAGGTGCGACTTGCCACACGCCCGTGCCATGGTCTGCGCTTCCAGCACCAGTACGCGCAGGTAGTTGGCCAATCGGCGCCCGGCCTCTTCCGGGTTCAGGCGCTTGGCCAGCTCCGGGTCCTGGGTGGTGATGCCGGCCGGGTCGCGACCGTTCTGCCAGTCGTCATAGAAGCCGGCCGCCGAGCCAATCTTCTTCAGTTCGCTGTCCAGTCGCGGGTGGTTGTCACCCAGGGCGATCAACGCCGCCGTACCAATGGCCACCGCATCGGCGCCCAGTGCCATGGCCTTGGCCACGTCGGCACCGTTGCGAATGCCACCCGATACAATCAGCTGCACCTTGCGGTGCATGCCCATTTCCTGAAGGGCTTGCACTGCCTGCGGGATGGCCGGCAGAATCGGGATGCCGACGTGTTCGATGAACACTTCCTGCGTCGCCGCAGTCCCCCCCTGCATGCCGTCGAGCACGATCACATCGGCACCGGCCTTCACTGCCAGCTTGACGTCGTAGTACGGGCGGCTGGCGCCGATTTTCACGTAGATGGGCTTTTCCCAGTCAGTGATTTCACGGATCTCGGCAATCTTGATCGCCAGGTCGTCCGGCCCGGTCCAATCGGGGTGGCGGCAGGCACTGCGCTGATCGACGCCGATCGGCAGGGTACGCATGCCGGCAACGCGCTCGGTTACCTTCATGCCCAACAGCATGCCGCCACCGCCCGGCTTGGCGCCCTGGCCGAGGACGATCTCGATAGCATCGGCCTTGCGCAGGTCATCCGGGTTCATGCCATAGCGCGACGGCAGGTACTGGTACACCAGATGCTGCGACTGACCGCGTTCTTCAGGGGTCATACCGCCGTCGCCGGTGGTGGTGCTGGTGCCGGCGATGGTCGCACCACGGCCCAGCGCTTCCTTGGCATTGGCCGACAGCGCGCCGAAGCTCATGCCGGCGATGGTCACCGGGATTTTCAGGTGGATCGGCTTTTTCGCAAACCGGTTGCCCAGCACCACATCGGTGCCGCACTTCTCGCGGTAGCCTTCCAGCGGGTAGCGCGACACGCTGGCACCCAGCAGCAGCAGGTCGTCGAAGTGCGGCACACGGCGTTTGGTGCCACCACCGCGAATGTCGTAGATGCCGGTTTCGGCGGCACGCTGGATTTCCTGGATGGTCAGGCGATCGAAGGTGGCCGACTCACGCAGTACCGGGGGGAATTGTTCGCTCATGGGAATGCTCCTGGATCAGTACGCGCTGGCGTTGTCGACTTTGAAGTTGTACAGCTGGCGGGCCGAGCCGTAGCGTTTGAAATCGGCGGCCTTGTGCTCCAGGCCTGCCTTGTTCAGCAGCTCCTGCAACGCTGTAAGGTGCTCGGCGCGCATTTCTTTTTCGATGCAGTCCGAGCCCAGCGACTGCACCGAGCCTTTGACGTAAATCTGCACCTCGTACAGCGAGTCGCCTAACGCATCGCCGGCATCACCACACACCACCAGGCGCCCGGCCTGGCCCATGAAGCAGCTCATGTGGCCGATGCTGCCGCCCACCACGATGTCCACGCCTTTCATGGAAATGCCGCAACGGGCACCGGCATCACCCTCGATCACCAGCAGCCCGCCATGGGCGGTGGCGCCAGCGGCCTGGGAGGCACTGCCCTTGACCCGCACCGAGCCAGACATCATGTTTTCGGCCACGCCCACGCCCACGTTGCCATGCACGGTCACGCTGGCCTGCTGGTTCATGCCGGCGCAGTAGTAGCCAGCGTGGCCTTCGATATCCACCGCCACGGCGGCGTTGATGCCCACGGCCAGGTTGTGTTTGCCATCGGGGTGGGTCACCCGCCATTCGTGGTCCTGCACGTCACCATGCAGGGACTGGTTGAGCACACGCACCGAAGTGCTGGAAAGGTCGATCGTTTTCATAAGGTTCTCCAGAGGTTCGGTGGCAGGTCAGGCGCTTTCGCGCTCCCAGACGTACAGGGTGGCCGGAGCCGGCTCCCAGACCTTGGCATGCTCGATACCCGGCAGGCTGGCCAGTGCCTGGTATTCCGAGGCCATGGCCACGTAGTCTTCGGTCTCGGCTAGCACTGCCGGCTTGCAGGCAATCGGGTCGCGGATCACGGCAAAGCCGTTGCGGGTGCCGATGGCGAAGGTGAAGAAGCCGTCCAGGTCTTCCAGCGCGCCATCCAGGGCCTGGGCCAGGGTATCGCCCTGCTGCAGGCGCCAGGTCAGGTAGCCGGCGGCCACTTCGGTGTCGTTATCGGTTTCGAAACTGATGCCTTCGCGCTTCAGTTCCTGGCGCAGGCGGAAGTGGTTGGACAGCGAGCCGTTGTGCACAAGGCACAGGTCGGCACCGGTGGAAAACGGGTGGCTGCCTTCCATGGTCACGGCGCTTTCGGTGGCCATGCGGGTATGGCCAATGATGTGGCTGCCCTTCATGCCGGCCAGGCCGAAACGGCTGGAGATTTCAGCCGGCAGGCCCATACCCTTGAGGATTTCGATGCTTTGCCCGGCGCTCATGATGCGCACGGCCGGGGCCAGTTCGCTCAGTGCCTGGCGGGCAGCCGCTTCGCTGGTATGCACTTTGAGTACCGCCGCGCTGGCATTCTGGAACCCGTCAAGCGAGCAGCCCAGGCGCCCCTCCAGCTGGCCCATCAGGGTGGCCCAGTCGTAGTTGATATCCGTGGCTTGCAGGGTCAGCTTGACCCAGCCATCCGCCACCTCGTCGCCGTAGATGGCAAAGCCTGCGCTGTCCGGGCCACGGTCGGTCATGGCTTCGAGCATGGGTTCGAAGAGTTTGCCAAGCTGGGCCTCCAGCTCGGGCTTTTTCAGGTACAGACCTACGATTCCACACATGGTGATGCTCCTTACTAGGCAGTGGGCGGTCGCTGTCGTATTGGCCGCCCAGAGGATTGGGGCGGTCAGAAGAACTCGGTGTAACGCTGGATTTCCCAGTCGGAGACATGGCGGCAGTACTCCACCCACTCCATGCGCTTGAGCTTGATGAACTCGTCGACAATCTCGGCGCCCAACACCTCGCGGAACAACGGGTCGGCTTCGAGCGCGTCGGCGGCTTCCTTCAGCGATTGCGGCAGGGTCTTGATGCCGCGTGCGGCAATTTCTTCAAGGCTGAGGTTGTAAAGGTTCTCGTTGCACATCTCGCCCGGCTCCAACTGGCGGTCGATGCCATCGAGCCCGGCGGCGATGATCGCGGCGGTAACCAGGTACGGGTTGCAGCCGGCGTCCGGCAGGCGGAACTCCAGGCGGCCATACGGGATGCGCACCATCGCCGAGCGGTTGTTGGCCCCCCAGGCCACGAAGGCCGGCGCCCACGTCGAACCCGACAAGGAACGCCCCACCACCAGCCGCTTGTAGGAATTGACCGTCGGTGCCGCGAAGGCACACAACGCCGGGCCGTGGGCCAGGAGCCCTGCGGCAAAGTGGTAGGCCAGCTTCGACAGGCCCATGCCGCTGCTGTCGGACGCGTCGTGGAACAGGTTCTTGTTGGTGCTGCTGGCCAGCGAGAGGTGGAAGTGCATGCCATTGCCGGCACGCTTGGGGTCGGGCTTGGGCATGAACGAGCAGATCATCCCCAGGTCGTTGGCGATTTCACCGGCGGCCATGCGGAAGAAGGTAAAGCGGTCGGCCGACTCCATGGCGTCGCTGTAGGTGTAGTTGATCTCGAACTGGCCGTTGGCGTCTTCGTGGTCGATCTGGTAGATGTCGAAGCCTACCGGTTGCAGGGCCTCGGTCAGGCGCTCGAGAAACAGCCGCGAGCGCGACAGGCCCTTGTAGTCGTAGCAAGGCTTGTCGAGGTTGTCGGAGGCATCCACCAGTTGCAGCTTGCCGCCTTCGTCACGGCGGAACAGGCTGAATTCCGGCTCCAGGCCGGTGTTCAAGGTCCAGCCCTTGTCGGCCAGGCGTTGCACCTGTTGTTGCAACACATAGCGGCTGTCGTAAGGCCAGGGCTGGCCGTTGACATGCCCCACGCACACCACCCGGCCGTACCCCGGCTGCCACGGTACCGGGATCAAGGTGGAAAGGTCGCCACGGGCCATGAAGTCCGGGCCGTGCGGCTCCATGCCCATGCCGCAGATGGCGAACCCGGCAAAGCCGGCGCCCTCTTCGGCCACCATCTTCAGGCCCGAGACCGGCACCGATTTGGTCTTCGCCGAGCCATGGATATCGACGAACTGCGCCAGCACGTACTTGATGCCGTGCTGGTCGAGGGTGCGCTGGGTTTCTGCTGGCAACATGGGTTGAACACTCCTGGGTAAGGGGCAATGATTCCGCATGAGAAACTTAATTTCCTCACAGGAATGCAATGCGCTTGCCAACTCTGTCCACAGCGCCCTTGTGTACCGCCTGATCTGGCCTCATCGCGGGTAAGCCCGCTCCTGCAAAAAAACACCGCAGCCCCTGTAGGAGCGGGCTTGACCGCGATGAGGCCCGCACAGGCAACTCAAAACCCAGGCTGATATTTAAGCTCTATTTATGGGAAACTTGTTTTCACCCGAGGAAAGAAGCAGCCAACGCAGCTGCTTTTCGCACTTTCCCAGTGCGAAATCTTTATTCTTGAACTGAAACCGTGCAGGACATTCGATGTCGACCGAAACCGAACCGCGCCTTCGCCTGGAGCAGTACCTGGGCCTGCAGATCAAGCGCCAGCGCCAGGCCCAGTCCCTCAAGCTCGCCGATGTGGCGCGCATCGCCGGCATCAGCCAGGGCATGCTGAGCAAGATCGAGAACGCCCAGGTGTCCACCAGCCTCGACACCCTCAGCCGCCTGTGCGACGTACTGGGCATGCCGATGGCCAAGCTGTTCAGCCAATATGACCAGCCCGACGGCAATGCCTTGCTGGTGAAGGCCGGCGAAGGGCTGGAGGTGGTGCGCCGCGGCACCGAGAAGGGCCACACCTACCATTTGCTCAATCACGCCAGGGGGCCGAAAAAGAACTTCGAGGCGTACATGGTGAGCATGGATGACGCCAGCGAAGAGTTCCCGACCTTCGCCCACCCGGGCACCGAATTCCTCCACCTGCTGGAAGGCGAACTGGTGTACCGCCATGGCAACCAGCTCTATCACATGCACGCTGGCGACAGCCTGACCTTCGACGGTGAAACCCCGCATGGCCCCGAACAGCTGGTGCAGGTGCCCATCCGCCTGTTGTCGATCATGAACTACGGCGAAGAGTGACGCGGCGTAGCAAGGCAACTGCCGATATCGCGATCAGGCAAGCACACATCGCCCGCAAGATGGTTACCGCCGGCCTGGTGTTGGTGGTACCGACTTTCGACCTGCTGGGCAGCACCCGCCTCGCAGGCAGCGACTGGGTCGACCTGGCCTTGTTGGGTGTGTTCTGCACCGGGTTGTCGCAGTTCCTGTTCGTCAAGCGCCTGGAAGGCCTGGAAGCCCGCATTGCCGGCATGATCATCGCGCTGGAGCCGGTGTGCGCGATCATCGGGGCATGGTGGTTGTTTGGTGACCAACCGAGCCTGCGCATGGCTGCGGGTGCTGCGCTGATCGTGCTGGCGACTATTCTAGCTGACGCGCGCAAAGCACCTGCGGAGCAAGGGGACACCAGTCGCTGCGCGCACTGAATATCTGTCCTGGGCGCGGCTCAACGCATGCCGCGCCTGCTTGACGAAAGCGAGAAGGCTTACTTCTAGAGTTAGCTTCGCCTAGGGGGTGGAGAAGGCGGCGCTTCTGGTGGTCCATAGCGCTCAAGCATCCTATCAAACCGGTCAATCTCCCTTTGGAAACGCACATCCCACATTGCTTTAGCAACTTCACGCCACGCTGACCCTGCTAGCTGCGGTCTCTCGTGCTGAGCAGCAGGAAGAGAGAAACTCCTAAGATCTCTTTTACTGACTTCGTAAGATTTATAATTTCCGAGCCCTCGTGCGGGTTTAAAAGGTCCCACGCCCAACACAAAGATATTCAGCTTCGTCTCATAGTGACCAACCGGCAAATGAAAAATGGGGCTGCCAGCCACGAAATCCGCTGCAAACCCATCGGTTTCAAAATTGTATTTTAGATCCCATCGGGTGTACCCATAGTGCGGAGCCCCGTGCTTATATAACCGTGCAGCTACAACACTCTTTTCCATCGTCCCCCGATGTATTCCGTTCGCCACTTTCCGGAAATGTGAAAGCTGTGGCTGCAAGCTTGATGGAAAACCCTCTTTTTGCAAAACATTGATATCCAGACTCATTCGAGGGTTCACTTGTCCCCTGGAGGCATTTCTGGAAGACCCAGAAGGGTCAACATAATTCACAGGATCACCTGAGCAATAGGCATACGCATTTATCCCCCCGCTACCAAACGGGCTTATAGAGTCAGGGCTGGTAAAGCGGCAGATTGAAGGGCTATACAGACGCCGACCATTTCCTAGCGGATACAAGCCATGCACTGCGTCACGCCGCTGTCCGGCGAATCCGATAATGGACGAATGTTGTGACAGCTCAGAGAAACCGTAAACCGTATAGGCTAGATCAAGGTTCGGACGACTCTGGAGACTTACACCCCGAAGGAGACAATCCATGGCAAAACTATCCCAAGCCTCAGATGCCTTCACCCTAGATAGACATTCGTGGTTTGGAAACTGATATTTTTACCAGGTCAGTCATTGCCTACTCAACGTTGCAATCTGGCCCATTGACGGGAAGCATGAGCCGCGAGCGAATTGCACAACTGCCCGATGACGACTGGCGAAAAACGCGCAGCGCGGATTTCCAGGAACCTCGCCTAAGCAAGAACCTCGCTTTGGTAGAAGTCATGGCAGATATCGGTGTCAGGCACGGGGTCGGTGCGGCGGCTGTAGCGATCGCTTGGGTTCTGCGTAGTCCCGCGGTATCCGGAACTATCGTAGCCGCACGCCGCCCCAGCCAAATTGCCTGCCAACACACAACTCAAGAAACCGCGCAGCCGCCCGCGAGGGGGTTGCCGCATGCGGCACCAGAATGGAGAACCGACGCACCAGCGCCTGCGGCGTAACCTGCAGCCGGTGCAGCGCCCCATCTTCATGGCGAATGGACATCGCCGACACAAAGCCAACCCCCATCCCGGCCCGTACCGCCTCCTTCACCCCTTCCACCCCGGCAATCTCCAGCGCCACGCGCATCGCCACACCCTCACGGGCAAACGCCCGCTCGACGATTTGCCGCACACCCGAGCCGCTTTCGCGCAGCACCAGTGGGCAGGCTCCCAGTGACGCCAGCGTCTGCTGATCACTGTCAGCCAAGGGGTGACCCCGTGGCACGATGGCCACGATCTCGTCCTCACGCCATGCCGTCACTTCCGTGCCCAGCGGCAGCTCCTGTCCCGGCGGGCCTTCGATCAGGGCGATATCGACACTGTCCAGGGCGGCAACAATTTCCGCCGTGTTGCCATGTGAAGTGGTGACCAGCACGTCTGGATAGCGCCCGTGGAAATCGGCAATCAAGTAAGGCAGCAGGTAGCTGGCCGGCGTGGTGCTGGCACCGATGCGCAAGGTCCCGCGCTCCAGCCCGCGCATGGCTTCGCGCAGCGCCTGCGCCTGACGAAAGGTTTCACGCAGGCGCTCGGCATGGGCCAGCAGTTGCTCGCCAGCCGCCGTCAACCGTACACCACGGCCGGCACGTTGATAGAGCGGCTCGCCAAACGCCTCCTGCAACAGCTTGAGCTGGCCGGACACAGCCGGCTGCGACAGATGCAGGGCCTGGGCCGCATGGCTGATGTTGCCATGCTCGGCAACGGTGGCGAACGTTATCAGCTGTTCTGGGGTCATGAATGAAAAATATCAGCTATTCGGATATTTGCCATCCTAAATTACGATTTTTTATAAGCTTATAACCAGATTAACGTAGGCCTTGTCGAAATACCTTTCCGGAGGACTCACATGGCCACGGTTCCGTCCAACCCTGCTTTTGCACCTACCCTCTCTACCCGAGGGCGGCTCAATGGCATCCTGTTCGTGGCGTTGTTCGCGCTCGCGGTCACTCAGCTGGCCGCCATGCCCGCCATCGCCAACCTGGGCATCAGCCCGCTGATCGTCGGTATTGTCGCCGGTGCGCTGTATGGCAACGCGCTGCGTGACGGCGTACCGGCTAGCTGGGCGGCGGGTATCAACTTTTCTGCGCGCGGCCTGTTGCGCATCGCCGTGGCCTTCTTTGGCCTGCGCGTCAGCCTGCAGGAGATCGCCGAAGTCGGCTGGTCGGGGCTTATCGTGTCGCTGCTGGTGGTATCTAGCACACTGTTGATCGGCCTGTGGTGCGGCATGAAACTGTTCAAGCTGGACCGCGATACTGCCTTGCTGACGGCCGCCGGTAGCGCCATCTGCGGCGCCGCTGCGGTGCTGGCCTTCGAATCGGCACTGCGCAGTGCCCCGCACAAGAGCGCCATGGCAGTCGGTAGCGTGGTGCTGTTCGGCACCTTGTCGATGTTCCTGTACCCGCTGGCCATCAACGCCGGCTGGCTGCACCTCGACACGATGGGTGCCGGGTTGTTCCTGGGCGGCACTATTCATGAAGTGGCCCAGGTGGTTGGCGCCGCCAGTAACGTAAGCCCTGAAGCCACCCATATCGCAACCATCGTCAAGATGACCCGGGTAATGTTGCTGGTGCCGGTACTGTTGGTGGTAGGCCTGTGGATCAGCCGTTCGCGCAAAGCCGGCCAAGCGCAGGGCAATGGGCGTATCGCCATGCCTTGGTTCGCCTTCGGCTTCCTCGCTCTGGTACTGGTGAACTCGTTGCGGGTGCTGCCTGGTAGCGTGACCCAGGCGGTGAACAGCCTGGACACCTTTGCCCTGACCATGGCCATGACGGCACTGGGGATGGAAACCCGCTTCAGCCAGATCCGCCAGGCTGGGCCGAAGGCGCTGGCGACCGGGGCGATTCTCAACCTGTGGCTGGTCGGGGGTGGTTTGGCGATTACAGTCGGCGTGCAGAAGCTGTTGGGCTGACTTGAGGCCGGGTTGGCTTCTTCGCGGGTAAATACGCGAAGAAGCCAACCCGGCCTCAAGCTTTTTCACTAGCCCTCTCGTTGCCGCCCACATTTCTCGGTATGGTGTTGTCAAAGAAGGATGTTTTACCCGCACAGGAAAGACTTAGATGCCTCAACGCAATGTCATCAATGCATCCGTCAGCCCCAAAGGCAGCCTGGAAACGCTGTCACAACGTGAAGTGCAGCAACTGAGTGAAGTCGGTACCGGTAGCCTTTACACCCTGTTCCGCCAGTGCGCCCTGGCCATCCTCAACACCGGCGCCCATGTCGACAATGCCAAGACCATTCTCGAGGCCTACAAGGACTTCGAGGTGAGAATCCACCAACAGGACCGCGGTGTCCGCCTGGAGCTCTTGAATGCCCCGGCCGACGCCTTCGTCGATGGCGAAATGATCGCCAGCACCCGTGAAATGCTGTTCAGCGCCCTGCGCGACATCGTCTACACCGAAAGCGAACTGGCCAGCCAGCGCATCGATCTGGAAAGCTCCCAGGGCATCACCGACTACGTCTTCCACCTGCTGCGCAACGCGCGCACCCTGCGCCCGGGCGTGGAGCCAAAAATGGTGGTGTGCTGGGGCGGCCACTCGATCAGCACCGAGGAATACCAGTACACCAAGAAGGTCGGCCACGAGCTTGGCCTGCGTAAACTGGACGTGTGCACCGGCTGCGGCCCTGGCGTGATGAAGGGGCCGATGAAGGGCGCCACCATCGCCCACGCCAAGCAGCGCATGCACGGCAGCCGTTACCTGGGCCTGACCGAACCGGGCATCATCGCCGCCGAAGCGCCCAACCCTATCGTCAACGAACTGGTGATCCTGCCGGACATCGAGAAGCGCCTGGAAGCCTTCGTACGTGTCGGCCACGGCATCATCATCTTCCCGGGCGGTGCCGGCACGGCCGAGGAGTTCCTGTACCTGCTGGGCATCCTCATGCACCCGGACAACCACGACCTGCCGTTCCCGGTGGTACTCACCGGCCCGCGCAGTGCCGAGCCTTACCTGCAGCAGTTGCATGCCTTTGTCGGCGCCACCTTGGGTGAAGCAGCGCACCGGCTGTACGAAATCATCATCGACGACCCGGCGGAAGTTGCCCGGCACATGGTCGAAGGGCTCAAAGAGGTCAAGCAGTTCCGCCGCGAGCGTAACGATGCCTTCCACTTCAACTGGCTGCTGAAGATCGAGGAGAGCTTCCAGCGCCCGTTCGACCCGACCCACCAGGCCATGGCCGAGCTGGACCTGCGCCGCGAGCTGCCGCCCCATGAACTGGCAGCCAACCTGCGCCGGGCGTTTTCCGGCATTGTTGCGGGTAACGTGAAAGACAAGGGCATCCGCCTGATCGAGGAGCACGGGCCGTACCAGATCCGTGGCGACAGCGCCGTGCTGGACCCGCTGGGCCGGCTGTTGCAGGCCTTCGTCGACCAGCACCGGATGAAGCTGCCCGGCGGCGCGGCGTATGTACCGTGCTACCAGGTGGTGACCTGATAGCCCATAACATCGGGGCCGCTTGGCGGCCCCGATGGCCTATTGGCTAAGGTCTGCCATAGGCCGCTCTACAAACTGGATACTGTCCCGCCCACTGCGTTTGGACTGGTACAACGCCACATCCCCCTGCTCGATCAACGCCGCCAGGCTGGCCGGCGGCTGCTCGAACAGGTTGGCACCGATACTCAAGGTGACCGCCTGCGGTGTAGGCACGGTCTTGCTGGCGTACTGCTGGAACTGTTCACGCAACAGCCCACCCAACTCCATGACCCGCTCGCTGCTCGCCCCGCACAGCAAGATGACGAACTCATCACCGCCCAAACGCGCTGCCAGCGAGCGCTCGGGCAGCCCTGTGCGAATGAGTTCGCTCAGGGCAATCAGCAAGCGATCACCCGCGATATGCCCATGCAGGTCGTTGACCAGCTTGAAGTTGTCGATGTCGATCAGCAGCAAGGCCCCGGGTTGCGCCGGGCTCACTTCCTTGAAGAAATGCCCGGCCCGCACTTCCAGCGCGCGGCGGTTGTAGAGCGCAGTCAACGGGTCGCGCGCGGCCAACCTGGCAATCCGCTCCTCGCGTCGATAACGCACGGTCCCCGTCATCGACAAGGCAATCAGCATGATCGCCATCGCCCCCTCGACCAGGGAAATCTGAATGATCAGCCCGCCAAAGGTGGCCAGGTCAATCAAGGTGCCCGGCGTGATCGCAATGACCGCCTTGGCCACGTAGAACAGCCCGTGAAGCAGCAACACATAGCGCAGCTGCACCGCGCCCACGCTCAGCGACTTGCCGTGCGGCCGCAACAGGAAGCTGGCCTTCAACGTCAGCGCGGCCACCAGCAGCGAGTTGACCATCAACATCACCTTCGACCACTGCGGCCCCACGGGCAGCAAAAGCAAGGCGAACCACACGACCACAACCAATAACCAGGCCCGCGACAAACGGTCTTGGGTAAAACGCAACACGCCCATCAGGAAAAACCAGTGCGCAACCACCAGCAAGCCATTGGCGAACCAGATGCCGATGAACAGCAAGCCGATCCCGCGTAGCAAGGCCAGAACACAGCCGACAGTAATGGTGGCAAAACCTGCACTCCAGAACAGCAAAGAGGTTTCGCGGACGCTGCGCCACTCAATCGCCAGGTACAACGCAGCTGCTGCTGCCAGGGCGACCGAGATGGTCAGCATCGTGGGTGGATCTAGCGCCATATACGCATTGGCCTATCTGGTTAACGAAGAAAAGGCCCGATTGTATGCGCTCGTGATGACTTTTCAGAGGGGCCTTGCACGGTTGCCTGCAAATGATAGCCCAGCCCCTGTCCATGGTCGTGCGCAAGCAATATCATATTGACATCAAGCGGTCGTGTTCACCACTCAAATCGCGATGCATTCACCCAAGAAAACGCACCCGTTGCCCGCCCGTGAGCACTCAGACAAGCACAGGCTTAGCTAAGGTCGCCGAGCCGGCGCGGTCCCTGTAGGCGCGGGCACGGCTTTTGGAAGAGTGCAAGGGCTCAGAGCATCCGCTTGATCAACGGCTCCAACCGGCTATAACGCAACCGCCGCAGGAACTTGCGCACTTCCTTGGGGTGCTCGGCCTTGACCCCCAACGCCTCGGCCGAGCCGATTTTCGGCGCAAACCGGCGCAACTCGGCCAGCTCCGCCTCTCGTGGCGCCAGCCACTGCCCCAGCGGGTCATCGATGAGCAGGCCGTTCTCAAGGTCCAGGTTGAACCCCCGCGGGTTCAGGTTGTTGCCGGTCAGCAGCGAATAGCGCTGGTCGACCCACACGCCCTTGGCGTGGAAGGTATGCCCGGGATCGTTCCAGATCCGCACTTCCAGCTGGCCACGGGTAATGGCCGCGTGGCGGCGCCGGGCGAAGCCTCGCAGGTTGTCTTCATACAGATAAGGCAAAGCGCCACTGGCACTGAACGGCTCACCGGGGGCGATGTAGAAGTCGTTGGCCGTGCGGTCACCCACGATCAGCTCAACGTGCACGCCCCGCTCCAGCGCATGGTCGAGCTCGCGCATCACCACCCGTGGCGGGTTGAAATACGGCGTGCTGATGATGATGTGCGTGCGCGCCGCCGCTAGCAGGGCGCACAGCGCCCGGTTCAACGGGTTGCCACGGCCCACGCCCAACAGTGGCACCACCCGCAACCCCTCCCCAGGCACGGCGGCCGGTGCCTCGTACGCCATGCGCCGCAACCGCGCACGCAAGCGCCGAATGTCGCCGCGCAAGCTACGGGTGGCGGGTGGTGCGGGCAAGTCGAGGCGTGGTGTGGCGGTGTGGTGCAGCAGGCGCGCTACCAGGCCGACCATGGCGTCGGCCAGCGCCGGTGACTGGAACAGGTGATAGCGGTCCAGGCGATAACGGTCGAAGCGGTGCAGGTACACGTTGTTCAGGCTGGCGCCGGTGTAGATCACACAGTCGTCGATGATGCTGCCCTTCAGGTGCAACACACCGAACAACTCACGGGTCTGCACTGGCACCCCGTGAATGACGATATCCAGCCCGCGCAACTGGCGCTGGGCCTGGTACCAGGCGGCGTTACCCGGCTGGCGACCGGCCCCGAGCAGGCCACGGCGGGCACGGAACCAGTCGACCACGATAGTGATTTCCAGGCCCGGCCGCTCGGCCTTGGCCTGGTACAAGGCATCCAGCACTTCCTGGCCGGCCTCGTCTTCCTGCAAGTACAACGCAACGATGACGATGCGCCGGGTTGCAGCGCGGATGCGCTCGAACAGGCAGGCGCGGTAGGCCTTGGCATCGGGCAGCACCTGGATCGACTCGGGCGACATGGCGTAGCCTGGCAATGCCGCCAGCATGGATTCGGGGTTCACGAACGATCACCTTCTCTGTGCAATCACTGTCGGCCCTGCCAGCCGGCGGGGCCATTCCTGGTCGCTGCGCCGGGGGTGTAAGATCGACCCGGCAACGACCTATAAAAACAAGAACCACGCGAGGCTGTATTTTCTCACTGCCCCTGACGAACTATGCCTCAGCTTGCACAGGAACAGCGCAATGGTCCACCCCGCTTCTGCAACCCCATCGCCGTCTATTGTAAAGAGTTGTTCCGCGAAGACCTTCGGCTTTCTGATTTTGCCCAATTTCACCACCATCGGCCTGGCCTCGGCGGTAGAAACCTTGCGCATGGCCAACCTGGCCGCGCGCAAGCCACTGTTTCGCAGTGTGCTCATCGCAGCAGACGATGCGCCAGTGACGGCCAGCAACGGCATGCGCGTCTTACCCGACTACAGCATCGCCAACGCGCCCGCACTGGATACCCTGCTGGTGGTGGGTGCCAACCCCATCGACCGTAGTCGTGGTAACCGTCCGTTGATCGACTGGTTGCGCCAGTTGGCCCGCCAACACATGCCGTTGGGCGGTATCTGTACCGGCAGCTACCTGCTGGCCAAGGCCGAACTGCTAAAGGGCTACCGCTGCACCATCCACTGGGAAGACTTGCCGACATTGCAGGCACACTTCCCCGGCATCGTGATCTCCAGCCAGCTGTTCGAACTGGACCGCGACCGCTACACCTGCTCGGGCGGTGTGGCAGCCATGGACATGATGCTGCAACTGGTAGCCCGCGAGGCTGGCGGCCAGGACATCGCGGCCAAGGCGGCCGAGCTGTTGCTGTGCGACCGCATGCGGGGCGAGCGCGAGCGCCAGCGGGTGCCGCTGCGCACCCTGTTGGGCAGCGCCCAACCCAAGCTGAGCCAGGTGGTGGCGATCATGGAAGCCAACCTGGAAGAACCGCTGGGGCTGGAAGAGCTGGCCAGCCTCAATGAAGTGACCGTGCGCCAGTTGGAGCGGCTGTTTCACAAGTACCTGCAGCGTACGCCCAGCCAGTATTACCTGGAGTTACGGCTGTCGAGGGCGCGGGAGTTGCTGCTGCGCAGCGATGCGCAGGTGCGGGAGGTGGCGTTGGCTTGCGGGTTCAGTTCGCCGGCGCATTTTTCCAAGAGCTATAGCCGATTCTTCGGGTTGTCGCCGCTGGGGGAGCGGCGGCAGGCTTCGCTGCATTAATTCAAGTTTTTGTATCGCTTTTACCGGCCTCTTCGCGGGTTTACCCGCGAAGAGGCCGGTACAGGTCAACTAATCTTCAAGAGCCGAGTGCGCCGTTTCCCGACACATCAGCATGGCCACCAGCGCGACCAGTGCCGCCGCCAGCAAATACCCCGCCGGCGCCAGCTTGCTGCCGGTCACCTGGATCAGCCAGGTGGCAATGAACGGCGCAGTCCCGCCAAACAGCGCGTTGGCCAGATTGAAGCTCAGGGCAAAGCCACTGAAACGCACCCGGGTCGGGAAAATCTCCGCCAGCAGGCACGGCAAGGTCCCGTCGTTCATCGCCAGTACCGCCCCGAAGCAAATCTGGATCGCCAGGATCACCACCAGCGGCTGCCCATCGAGCAGGCGGAACAACGGCACGGTCAGCCCCAGGAACAACAGCGACGCCACCACCAGCATGGTCTTGCGGCCAAACTGGTCGGACAAACGCCCCATCAGGAAGATCAAGCCGATATAGGTGGCCAGCGACACCGTCGAGGCAATGAACGAATCCCGCTCGCTCATGCCCATTTCAGTGGACAGGTAGGTCGGCATGTAGCTAAGCAGCAGGTAGAACGCCACGGCGTTCAGGCAGGTAACGCCAATGCCGATGGCCAGGCTGCGGCGGTGCTGGCTCATCAGTTCGCGTATTGGCGCCTGCGCCATGCAGGCTTTGTTTTCCAGGCGCTGCTCCATCTCCAGAAATTTGGGGGTGTCCTGCAGGCTCATGCGGATATAACGCCCTACCAGGCCAAACGGCGCCGCCAGCAGGAACGGCAGCCGCCAGCCCCATTCATGCAGGGCTTCGCTGCTGAGCAGCTCGTGCAGTACCGCCACGAATGCCGCACCAAACAGCAACCCCGCTGCGGTGCTGGCCGGCACGATGCTGGTGTACAAGCCGCGCCGTCCAGGCGGTGCGTATTCAGCCAAAAACGCGGCGGCACCGGCGTACTCGCCCGAAGCCGAAAAGCCCTGCACCAGGCGGATCAGCAACAGCAGGCAGGGTGCCCACAGGCCGATTTGCGCATAACCGGGCAACAGGCCAATGCAAAAGGTGGATACCGACATGATCAGGATCGACCACGACAGTGCGTTGCGCCGGCCATGGCGGTCGCCGAAATGGCCCCAGACAATGCCGCCCAGTGGCCGCACCAGGAACGACAGGGCAAACACTGCAAAGGTGGCCAGCAAGCCGGTGGTCTTATCGGTTTGCGGGAAGAAGGTGGCGGCGATGATGGTGGCCAGGTAGCCGTAGGCGGCGTAGTCGAACCACTCGACGAAGTTGCCCATGAAACTGGCCCGGGCGGCCTTGCGCAGGGCCTGGCGTTCGGCACTGAGCGCGGGGCCGTCGACGGTGGATGGGTCAAGTGTGGTGCTGGACATGACGGGTACCCTCTGGTTCTTTTAATTGGAGGCAGGGTCTGGTGGTCATACAGTGATTTTTTTGTTGTCTGGGCTGGCCTCATCGCGGCTGAAGCCGCGACGAGGCACCACCGATGCTTACTTGCGAATGATGTTGTGCTCCGGCCCATACGGGAATCGGGTGATGTTCTCAGCGCCGTGGTCAGTGACGATCAGGATGTCATGCTCGCGATACCCGCCCGCCCCCAGTCGCCCTTCAGGCAGCATGATCATCGGTTCGATCGACACCACCATGCCCGGCTCCAGCACCGTGTCGATGTCTTCGCGCAGCTCCAGCCCGGCTTCGCGGCCGTAGTAGTGACTCAAGGTGCCGAACGAGTGGCCATAACCGAAGGTGCGGTATTGCAGCAGGTCGTGGCGCAGGAAAATCTCGTTCAGTTCACGGGCGATATCGCTGCAGCGCATGCCCGGACGTACCAGCTTCAACCCGGCCTCGTGTACCTCGACGTTGGCCTGCCACAGGCGCAGGTGCTCGTCCGGGCAATGGTCGAGGAACAGTGTGCGCTCCAGCGCGGTGTAGTAGCCAGCGATCATCGGGAAGCAGTTGAGGCTGAGGATTTCACCCTTGCCCACGCGGCGGCTGGTTACCGGGTTGTGCGCACCGTCGGTGTTGAGCCCGGACTGGAACCAGGTCCAGGTGTCCATCAGCTCGGCATCGGGGAAGCGCTTGGCAATTTCCCGGACCATCGCCTGGGTGGCATGCAATGCCACTTCATATTCAGGCACTTGATCGCGCAGCGCCTCTACCACCGCCGCACCGCCGATATCGGCCACCTGCGCGCCATGGCGAATCAGCGCCTGCTCCTCGGCCGACTTGATCATGCGCATGCGCATGCAGGGTGCACCGATGTCTACCAGCTCGGCCTTGGGGTAGCAGGCGGCGAGCTTGCCGTGGTTCTGCAGGTTGAGGTGGTCATGCTCCACGCCAATGCGCGAGGCCAGCGGCAGGGCCTGCTGGATGGCGACGAAGAAGTTGTCGCGCTGCCAGTCGGTGTAGACGATGTTGTCAGTGCCCACCGTGCGCCGCCAGGGTTGCCCGCCGTCGATGTTGGCACTGATCGAGACCACCTTGTCCTGGGTGATCACCAGCGCATAGGGGCGGCCGAACGAGCAGTAGAGAAAATCGCTGTAGTAGTTGACGTTGTGGTACGACGTGAAGATCGCCGCTTCGATGTCCTGCTCGTCCATGTAGGCCCGCAGCCGGGCATGGCGGGCCGCATATTCCTGGGCCGAGAAGGTTGGCTGCACCTTGTCGCCATTGCGGATTTTCAGGGTCTTGGGCATTTGCATGGTCGGGGTTCCTTGTCGTTGTAAGCACGCTGTTCAGGCTTGCCGCCTGAGAAGCATTGCAACAGAACCGACGAGGACGCTTTTGTATCTATCCGACCTGGAATTGGCGGGATGGCCACTGCAAAGGGGGCGCGATGCGCCCCCGGAAACACTGCTACTTCAGGTCAAAGCGATCCAGCTCCATGACCTTCTGCCACGCGGCCACAAAGTCCCGGACGAACTTGTCACCCCCATCACTGCTGCCATACACCTCACTCAGCGCCCGCAACTGGGCATGCGAACCAAACACCAGGTCAACCCGGCTACCGGTCCACTTCACCTGCCCGGTCTTGCGATCGCGGCCTTCGAAGCTTTCGTTGTCTGCCGAAGTCGCCTTCCATTCCACGCCCATGTCCAACAGGTTGCGGAAGAAGTCATTGCTCAAGGTGCCGGGCTTGTCGGTGAACACGCCCTGCTTGCTGCCGCCATGGTTGGCGCCCAACACGCGCAGGCCACCGATCAGCACGGTCAGCTCCGGCGCGGTCAGGGTCAGCAACTGGGCCTTGTCCAGCAACAGCTTCTCGGCCTTGACGCTATAGCGAGCCTTGGTGAAATTGCGGAAACCATCGGCCAACGGTTCCAGCACGGCAAACGATTCGACATCGGTCTGCGCCTGGGACGCATCGACACGGCCCGGGCGGAACCCAACGCTGCCACTGTAGCCGGCATCCTTGGCGGCCTTTTCAACGGCGGCCGTACCCGCCAGCACGATCAGGTCGGCCATCGAGACCTTTTTACCGCCATTGTTGAAGTCGGCCTGAATCTTCTCCAGCGCCGCCAGCACCTTGTCTACACCCTGGTTTGCAGCCCAGTCCTTCTGCGGCGCCAGGCGCAAGCGGGCGCCATTGGCACCACCGCGCTTGTCGGAGCCACGGAAGGTCGAGGCCGATGCCCAGGCGGTGGAAACCAGCTCGCCCACGCTCAAGCCCGAAGCTAAAACCTTGGCCTTGAGGGCCGCGATGTCTTGTTCACTGAGAGTGGATGCCTCAGCTTTGGGCAACGGGTCCTGCCACAGCAGCTCTTCATTGGGCATTTCCGGGCCCAGGTAACGCGCAAGCGGGCCCATGTCGCGGTGGATCAGCTTGTACCAGGCGCGGGCGAAAGCATCCGCCAACTGCTCAGGGTTGTCCTTGAAGCGGCGAGCGATCGGTTCGTAGATCGGGTCGAAGCGCAGCGCCAGGTCGGAGGTGAGCATGGAAGGCGCGTGGCGCTTGGCCGGGTCATGGGCATCCGGCACGGTGCCTGCCCCCTTGCCCTCCTTCGGCCGCCACTGGTGGGCACCGGCCGGGCTCTTGGTCAGTTCCCAGTCGAAGTTGAACAGGTTGTTGAGGTACTCGTTGCTCCATCGGGTGGGGGTCGAGGTCCAGGTCACTTCCAGGCCGCTGGTGATGGTATCGCCACCCTTGCCGCTTCCGAACTTGTTGGCCCAACCCAACCCCTGCAGCTCCAGGCCTGCAGCTTCCGGCTCCGGGCCGACGTTGTCGGCAGGGCCGGCACCGTGGGTCTTGCCGAAGGCGTGGCCACCTGCAATCAGTGCCACGGTTTCTTCGTCGTTCATGGCCATGCGGCCGAAGGTCTCGCGGATATCCTTGCCCGAAGCCACCGGGTCGGGGTTACCTTCCGGCCCTTCCGGGTTCACGTAGATCAGGCCCATCTGCACGGCGGCCAGTGGGTTTTCCAGGTTGCGCTCGGCCGACAGGTCGCGGTTTTGCTCTTCGCCATGTTTGGCCGGTTCGGCCACCAGGTCACCCTGGCCTGGCGGCTGCGCCTTGACCTGGTCCTTGCCGTAGCGGGTATCGCCCCCCAACCAGACCTTTTCCGAACCCCAGTACACGTCTTCATCGGGCTCCCACACATCGGCACGCCCGCCCGAGAACCCGAACGTCTTGAAGCCCATGGATTCGAGGGCGACGTTGCCGGTAAGCACGATCAGGTCGGCCCAGGAAATCTTGTTGCCGTACTTTTGCTTGATCGGCCACAGCAGGCGCCGGGCCTTGTCCAGGCTGACGTTGTCCGGCCAGCTGTTGAGCGGGGCGAAACGCTGCTGACCCGAGCCGGCGCCACCCCGGCCATCACCAATGCGGTAGGTACCGGCGCTGTGCCAGGCCATGCGGATGAACAGCGGGCCGTAGTGGCCGAAGTCGGCGGGCCACCAGTCCTGCGAATCGGTCATCAAGGCGGTCAGGTCTTTTTTCAGGGCCTGGAAGTCCAGGCTCTTGAACGCCTTGGCATAATCGAAGTCCGGGTCAGGGCTGGACTTGGACGAATGTTGGTGAAGAATCCTCAGGTTGAGCTGGTCAGGCCACCAGTCACGGTTGGTGGTGCCGCCACCTGCGGTTTGATGGAACGGGCATTTCGATTCGTTCGACATCTGCGGGTACCTTTGGGTCGGTTATCCAGATTTCCGGTCTATGCCAGGTGTTCTTTCAGCCGAGCGTGTGGGCTCGTGCTACCCCTCATCAGGTCTACACGGGGCTTGCGAAGCTGTCACGGCGGGCCGGTGCGGTCTTGCACGCAGGTGCTGACACACCGCCCGCTCGCGGAATTCGCGGGGCCAGGGGAAAGACTAGCCGAGCTTGGGCAGACTTCTAATAGAGTGGCTGTTAGGGGGTGATAGGCTGGCTCTGTCAGGCGTTGGCAGGCACATCCATACAAGGCAAGCAGGCCGCCCACATGCTTCAATACACCGCCAAGCCCTCTACCCCCGGAACCCGAGCCCAATGAACCGCAACGACCTGCGCCGCGTCGACATGAACCTGCTGGTGCTGTTCGAAGCCCTGATGATCGAACGCAACCTGACCCGCGTGGGTGAAAAGCTGTTCATCACCCAGTCCACCGTCAGCGCCGCCCTCGCCCGCCTGCGCGAGCTGTTTGACGACCCGCTGCTGATCCGTAGCGGCCGGGCCATGGAGCCCACGCCCAGGGCCATGCAGATCTTCGCCGAGCTGGGCCCGGCCATGGACGTGATTTCCGCCGCCATCAGCCGAGCCCGCGAGTTCGACCCGGCCAGCAGTTGCAACGTGTTCCGCCTGGGCCTGTCGGACGATGCCGAGTTCGGCCTGTTCCCAGCGCTTCTGCAGGCCCTTCGCGAAGAGGCCCCGGATATCAGCGTGGTGGTACGGCGTGCCAACTTCCTGCTGATGCCCGGCTTGCTGGCCAGCGGTGAAATTTCGGTCGGTGTGAGCTACACCACCGACCTGCCGGCCACCGCCAAACGCCGCAAGCTGCGTAACATCGGCGTGCGGGTACTGCGCGCCGACGACCGCCCCGGCCCGCTGACCCTCGACGAATACTGCGCCCGCCCGCATGTGATGGTGTCGTTCTCCGGCGACATGAGCGGCAATATCGACCTGGACCTGGCGCGCATCGGTCGTTGCCGCAAGGTGGTGCTGGCAGTGCCGCAGTTCGGCAGCCTGCGCGCCCTGCTACGCAATACCGAGATGATCGCCACGGTGCCGGACTACGCCGCCTGCGCCCTGGCCGACGACGGCAGCTTGCGTGCCGACCCGGCGCCGTTCGATATCACCGAGGCAGAGCTGTCGATGGTGTGGAGTGGTGCCCAGGACAACGACCCCGCCGAGCGCTGGTTGCGCGAGCGTATTTTGCAGTTTATGGCTCGGTAGGTGCTTGGCTGAAGAAGTTTGGCGTTTGTGAGATCGAGCGCCTCATTTACGCCGCTGCATCCACGCCGCCCCCAGCCCACTGAGGCAAATAACCGAAATACCCACCAGGCTCAAGGTATCCGGCACCTGGCTGTAGATCACGAACCCGAGCAACCCGGCAAACACGATCTGGCAGTAGCTGAACGGTGCCAGCAACGCTGGCGCCGCATGGCGGAAGGCCTGGGTCAGCAGCAGGTGCGCCGTCATGCCAAAGCCCCCCAACGCCAGCATCAGCAGCGCATGGTCCCAACGCGGCATTTCCCAGAAAAACGGCACCAGCGCACTCAACGCCAAGGTGTTGCACAGCCCCGCATAGAAGTTGCTGGTGGTCGGGCTGTCGTGCGCCGCCAGGATGCGGGTCAGCAGTTGGTAGAAGCAGAACCCCAGCGCCGAACCGAACGGGTACAGAATGGCAGGGGTGAACATTGCTCCCCCCGGGTGTACTACCACCAGCACGCCGATAAAGCCCAACACCACCGCCACCCACTGCCCCACCGTCACCCGCTCTTTGAGCAGCGGCGCCGACAGCGCGGTGACCAGCACCGGGGCAAGAAAGTTGACTGCCGTGGCCTCGGCCAGCGGCAGGTATTGCAGGCCAGCGGTAAACAACAGGCTGGTGCTGAGCAGGCTCAAGGCACGCAGCGTCTGCAACAGCGGCCGACGGGTGCGCAGCACGTTCATACCCGACTTGGGCAGAAAGATGCCGGCCATCAGCAGCGTATGCACTAAATAGCGTGCCCACACCACCATGATGATCGGGTACAGGCCGCCAAGAAACTTGGACAAGGCATCGTGGCTGGCAAACAGAAACGTCGCCACCACGACGAGGGTGATGCCACGCAGAGGTTGGTTGACGCCGGACAGCGGTGTGCTGGAACTCATGGCTCTCTCGATGACGGCGCGCCAGCAGGCAGCGCCCAGGGAAGGCCGCACAGGCATGGCCTGGCGGGTGCAACAGTTCGGATTCTAGAAGAGATGGCGCAGCATAAGGAAGTTCAATTGCCGCTTGTCCAGGCCGACTGCAAATTCTGTTCGCTGATCGACCACTTTGTGCCCCGCACGCATGGCCCGTGCCGTGCTGATCGCCGACCATCGACCGCGAACCCTGCACACCCTACAAGGAATTTACATGCAAAGGCTCACCACCCGTAACGGCCTGGCCCTGCCCGCAATCGGCCTGGGCACCTGGCCGATGACTGGCACCGCGTGCACCCAGGCCGTGCGCCAGGCGCTGGACGTGGGTTACCGGCACATCGATACCGCCACCGCTTACGACAACGAAGCGGCTGTCGGCCAGGCCCTGCGCGACAGCGACGTGCCGCGCGAGCAGATCCACCTGACCACCAAGGTGTGGTGGGACCGCCTGGAACCCAAGGCCATGCGTCAGTCACTGGAAGACAGCCTGCGCGCGCTGGGCACCGAGCACGTCGACCTGTTCCACATTCACTGGCCCGGCCAGGACTGGGACCTGGCCCGCAGCATCGAAACGTTGGTAGCGCTGCGTGACGAAGGCAAGGCGCGGCACATCGGCGTGGCCAACTTCCCGCTTGGGCTGCTGCGCCAGGTGATGGAAACCCTGGGCGCACCGTTGTCGGCGATCCAGGTGGAATACCATGTGCTACTTGGCCAGCAACCGCTGCTTGATTACGCGCGCCGCCATGACCTGCTGCTCACCGCCTACACCCCACTGGCCCGTGGCCAGGCAGCGGCGCAGCCGGTCATCCAGGAAGTTGCCCGTAAGCATGGTGTGCTGCCTGGCCAGGTAGCACTGAAGTGGCTGCTGGACCAGGACGGCGTAGCGGCGATCCCCAAGGCCAGTAGCCGCGAAAACCAACTGGCCAACCTGGCAGCGCTGGACGTGCAACTGGATGACGAAGACCGTGCGGCGATTGCCGGGTTGCCGAAGGATCAGCGCGTAGTGAGCCCGGCGTTTGCGCCGGACTGGAATAGCTGAAATTCATAAGCGCGACACAGGCCTTATGGGAGCGGGCACGCCCGCTCCCATAAGGATTGCACAAGTTTTTAGATTTTGAGTAAGACCGCGTAAGCCGTCAGCCTGGCGTAATGACCTGCTTCAACCGCTCGCTCGCCGGTGCCGGCCGCCCGTACAGGTAACCCTGAAAGTGCGAACACCCTTCCGCCGCCAACCGACGCATCTGCTCTTCCGACTCCACCCCCTCGGCCGTGGTCTTGATCATCAGGCTGTTGGACAGGTCGGTAATGGCGCGAATGATCGACATTGCTTCGCGGCTGTCGCACATGTCGTGCACGAACGACTTGTCGATCTTGATCCGGTCGAACGGGAACGACCGCAGGTACCCCAACGATGAGTAGCCGGTCCCGAAGTCGTCCAGCGAAATGGACACACCCAGGTCTTTCAGCGCACGCAAGGTGCGCACGTTTTCTTCGCTGTTGCCCAGCAGTACCGATTCGGTAATTTCCAGCTCCAGCCGCTGCGGCGGCAGGCCTGAGTCGGCCAGCGCCAGGGCGACAATATGGACAAGGTTGCCATTTTTGAACTGCACGGCCGACAGGTTGACCGACACGGTCTGCTCGCTGTCCCAGCTGGCCGCCTCCTGGCAAGCCAGGTTCAGTGCACGCGTGCCCAGTTCGTGGATCAGCCCGGTTTCTTCAGCGATGGGGATGAAGTCCATGGGCATGACCATGCCACGGGTCGGGTGCTCCCAGCGCAGCAACGCCTCGTAACCGGTAACGCTGCTGGTCTGCTGGTCGACCACCGGCTGGTAGTGCAGCTGCAGCTGGCCCAGATGCAGCGCGGTACGCAGGTCGGTTTCCACCAGGCGGCGCTGGCGGGCCGCGACGTCCAGCTCGACGTCGAAACACTCGTAGCGGTTGCGGCCATTGCGCTTGGCCTCGTACAGCGCCATGTCGGCATAACCGAGCAATTGCTCGGCCTGGTCGTTGTCATCGGGGGCGATGGCAATGCCGATGCTGACCCCCACAGTGAACTGGTGCCCCTCGATCTGGAACGGCGGGCAGATGGCGTTGATCAACCGCTGCGCGGTGTTGCATGCGGCATCTCGGCCATCCAGGCCGGTCAGCACCACGGCAAACTCGTCACCACCCAGACGCGCCAGAGTGTCGTGCTCGCGCAACTCGCGGCGCAGGCGTTTGCCCAGCTCGCGCAGCAGCTTGTCGCCAAAGGCATGGCCCAACGAGTCGTTGATGTTCTTGAAATTGTCCAGGTCCAGGCACAAGGCAGCGGTCAGCTTGGCGTTTTCGCTGCCGCGCACCAGGGCCTGTCGCAGGCGTTCGTTGAACAGCGTTCGGTTGGGCAACCCGGTGAGCGCATCATGGTGCGCCATGTGGTGGATCTGCGCATGGGCGGCCAACTCTTCAGTGGCGTCCTCGGCGACGAAGAGCACGTAGTCAGCCTGGCCCTCGCGGTTCTGGCTGAGCAAGGTGCGGCTGCGAAGGGTGCGCGGGCCGCGGGCCGTGTCGACGCGGGTTTCGGCGGCATGGCCCTTGGTACTGCGGGCACCACGCGCCAGTTGCTGCTCAAGGTAGCCGGCCGCTGCGGGGGCAAGGCAGTCACCGGGCAACTGACCGATCATGCTGCGCCCCGGCCCGCCGAACAGGCGCTCGGCCTGCTGGTTGGCCAACAGGATGCGCTGGCTTTCCAGGTCCTGGACGATGACGCTGGCAGGAATGTTGGCAATCACCGAATCCAGGAACTGAGACAGCTTGGTCATTTCCTGGCTGTACTGCTCGGCCAGTTCCTTGGCCTTCAGCAGCTCCTGCTCCTGGTGGTGGCGCTCGGAAATGTCGCGGGTGACCTTGGCGAACCCCACCAGTTGCCCGGCATCGTCATGCACCGCTTCGATGACCACATGGGCGTGAAAGGCAGTGCCATCCTTACGCAGGCGCGAACCCACTTCTTCAAAGCGCCCGGTGCTGCGCGCCTGCTCCAGGTTCAGCGCCGGCAGCCCGGCTGCACGCTCGGCATCGGTGTAAAACAACGAGTAATGCTGGCCGACAATTTCATCGGCATGGTAGCCCTTGGCACGTTGGGCACCGGGGTTCCAGTTGGCGACAATACCCTCGGGGGTGAGCAGGTAGATGGCATAGTCCACCACGCTCTGGATCAACAGCCGGTACATGATGTCGGGGTTTGCAGCTAGCGACATGAACTTTACCTGAACCCTCGAGGGGCATGAGAAGGGACCCCGGCACACTGTGGCCGGGTCTTGGTATGCGTTGATGGCATTATGCCGCTCATGACGATTTTGTGAAGCGGCTCACAAAAATCTCGCTATTCCCCTTCAAGGACGAACGAAGACAGATACAGCCTCAATGGCGGGCGCCACTCACCAGGAAATTCAGCAAGTCAGGCTCATCGTCCAAGGCAATCGCCTGTGCCGGGCGCGACAGGTTCGCCAGCACAGCCTTGCAGAACGCCACAGCGGGCGGATCCTGTGCGTAGCAGCGCAACAACCAGTCGCCCTCACCGCTCAACAACTGCAACGCCACCGCCTGCCCAATACCCTGGCGGCGGTATTTCTTCAGGATGAACAGGTCGGCCAGTTCGAGGGCATCGAGGCCCGGCAGCTCGCTGCGTTCCACCAGTACGAAACCGGCGATGAAGCCGTCCGCCAGCACCAGGTAGGCGCCCCAACCGTCGTCCTGCCAGTAGCGCTGCAGGTGCTCGTCGTGGATGTAGAAGCGGCCATCCACTTCGACATCTTCCTGCTCCCAGTCGGAGGACTCGTAAGAGTAGAACTGGTAAAGGTTGCGGATGAGCGGGGCCTGGTCGGCGGTAGTCGGTAACAGTGCAATCGGGAGCATGGTGCGGGCTCGGGGTAAAAGGCCGATTCTAGATGACAAGCGGCCGACAGCAAAAAGCCCAGGCCCTCCCCGCACGGAAAGGCCCAGGCCAAAACACTGTGAATCCAGGCTAGAACTCAGCCCTCCTGCAACGCACGCGGCCGATGGCTGCGCGCTTCGGCCTCCGGCGCTGCAGCCGCCTGCAGGTGGAAGTCGAACGCCAGTTCGGCAAAGCGCTCGCCCTGAACACCGCGATCACGCGCGGCAGCGGCATCTTCGACAAAGCGCAGCTCGCCAATCAACCCGTCACGGGTGGCGTAGGCGAAGTCATCCCACAGGTACTTGTCGCCCTCGAAGTTGATCTGCGTGGTCAGGTGGCGGAACCCAGGTGCCGAGATGAAGAAGTGCACGTGCGCCGGGCGCTGGCCGTGGCGGCCGAGCAGGTCCAGGCATTCCTGGGTCGGGCCCTGCGGGTCGCAGCCGTACCCCGACGGCACGATGGAGCGCGCACGGTAGCGGCCCTCGGCATCGGTGATGATGCGGCGGCGCAGGTTGTATTCGGACTGAGTCGAATCGAAGTACGAATAAGTGCCCTGGGTGTTGGCGTGCCAGAGGTCGACGGTGGCACCGGCGAGCGGCTTGCCGTCGGCATCGAACACCTGGCCCTGAAGGAACATCACCACACCCGGATCGGTGCCGTCATCCATGCGCGCTTCGCCTTGCGCCAGCGGCGCACCGGCCACGTACAGCGGGCCTTCGATGGTGCGCGGTGTGCCGCCACCCAAGCCGGCTTCGGCGTCCTTGGCGTCTTGCAGCAGGTCGAGGAAGTGCTCGATACCCAGGCCTGCGGCCAGCAGGCCCGCCTCGTTACGGCCGCCCAGGCGGTTGAGGTAGTCAATGGCGTGCCAGAATTCGTCTTCGGTGATTTCCAGGTCTTCGACCAGGCGCGCGGTGTCCTGCAGGACGCGCAGGATGATCTGCTTGAAGCGTGGGTTGCCCTCGGCATGGTCCAGGCCAGCCACCTTGTTGAAGAAGGTTTGAACATCGGCAGTGTGGGAAATTTTCACGGTCATCGTGCTTACCTCGTATTGTTCTTGTCGGGTAGTCAGGTGCGAATCAGCGGTCGTCGCTGTGGATCGACGAAGGGTGCCGGCACAGGCCGTTCACCTCGATGTCCATGTACGGGAACAATGGCAGTTGCATCAGGGTATCGTGCAGCGCCTCGACGCTGGGCACATCGAACACGCTGTAGTTGGCATAGTGCCCGGCAATGCGCCACAGGTGGCGCCAGGTGCCCTCGCGCTGCAGGCGCTGAGCCAGTTCCTTTTCATCGGCCTTGAGCTTGGCAGCCTTGGCCGGATCCATGTCGACTGGCAGTTTCACGGTCATCTTCACGTGGAACAGCATGATTTCTCCTTGCTTGCTGATCAGCGACGAGCGAAGCGCGCAAGGCGCTGTTCGTCCAGGGTCAGGCCCAGGCCTGGGGTACGGGGAATGTGCAGCTGGAAGTCGCGGTACTGCGGCGGCTCGTTGACGATTTCTTCGGTCAGCAGCAGCGGGCCGAACAGCTCGGTTCCCCAGGTGAGTTGGCGCAGGGTAAGGAAGGCATGGGCCGACGCCAAAGTGCCGATCGAACCTTCGAGCATGGTGCCGCCATACAGGGCGATACCGGCGGCCTCGGCGATTTGCGCGGTGCGCAATACGGCACGCGGGCCGCCGTTCTTGGCGATTTTCAGGGCGAAGATGCTGGCCGCGCCGTCGGCGGCCAGACTGAAGGCGTCCTCGACGCTTTCGATCGACTCATCGGCCATGATCGGCGCCGGGCTGCGCTGGTTCAGGCGCACCTGGCCACCCCGGTTGATGCGTGAAATCGGTTGTTCGATCAGGTCGATACCGTTGTCGCCCAACACCTGGCAAGCGCGAATGGCCTGGGATTCGTCCCAGTACTGGTTGACGTCGACGCGCACGCTGGCGCTGTCGCCCAGCTCACGCTTGATGGCCACCACGTGCTTGAGGTCTTGCTCCACCGGGTTGGCACCGATCTTCAGCTTGAACACGCGGTGACGGCGAATTTCCAGCATGTGCTGAGCTTCGGCGATGTCGCGGGCAGTGTCGCCACTGGCCAGGGTCCAGGCCACTTCCAGGCTCTCACGCACACGGCCGCCCAGAAGCTCGCTGACCGGCAGGCCCAGGCGCTTGCCCTGGGCGTCGAGCAACGCGCTTTCGATACCCGACTTGGCAAACGTATTGCCCTTGGCCAACTTTTCCAGCCTGAGCATGGCAGCGTTGATGTTGTCTGCCGCCAAGCCGATCAGCGCAGGCGCCAGGTGCGCATCGATATTGGCCTTGATGCCCTCGGGGCTTTCGTAGCCATAGGCCAGGCCACCGATGGTGGTGGCCTCGCCGATACCTTCCACGCCATCGCTGCAGTGCACGCGCAATACCACCAGGGTCTGTTGCTGCATGGTGTGCATTGCCAGCTTGTGCGGGCGAATGGTCGGCAGGTCGACGATAATTGCTTCTATGCGTTCAATCAGCGCGCTTGTCATTGTAGCCAGGTCCCGTCAGGTCGGGCTGCCAGTGGCAATCCCGAATGGTGCATTTACTTGCGTGTTCAAGGATTGCGCGAGACCCTGGTGACCGTCCAATATCAAATGAATCTCCCACCATACCCTGGAGGTCTTGTGGAGCTGCGCCACCTGCGTTACTTCAAAGTCCTGGCCGAAACCCTCAATTTCACCCGCGCCGCCGAGCTGCTGCACATTGCCCAGCCACCACTGAGCCGGCAGATCAGCCAACTGGAGGACCAGCTCGGTACCCTGCTGGTGGTACGCGAACGCCCGCTGCGGCTGACCGAGGCGGGTCGCTTCTTCTATGAGCAGACCTGCACCGTGTTGCAGCAATTGCAGAATATCAGCGACAACACCCGGCGTATTGGCCAGGGCCAGCGCCAGTGGCTGGGCATCGGCTTTGCCCCCTCGACCCTGTACAACGTGCTGCCGGAGCTGATCCGCGAGCTGCGCCAGGACAGCGAGCTGGAGCTGGGCCTGAGCGAGATGACCACGCTGCAGCAGGTAGAAGCGCTGAAGAGCGGGCGTATCGATATCGCTTTTGGGCGCATTCGTATCGATGATCCCGCCATCCACCAGCAGGTTCTGCGTGAAGACCCGCTGGTGGCCGTGCTGCCCAAGGGCCACCCGCTGGCGGGCCCCCCACTTACCCTGGCTCAATTGGCAGGCGAAGCGTTCATCCTCTATCCGGCCAACCCTCGGCCCAGTTATGCCGACCATGTGCTGGCGCTGTTCGCCCAGCACGGCATGAGCATTCGCGTCAGCCAGTGGGCCAACGAACTGCAAACCGCCATCGGCCTGGTGGCGGTGGGCGTGGGGGCGACCTTGGTGCCGGCGTCGGTGCAACAGCAGCACCGTACCGATATCGAGTATGTCGGTTTGCTGGATAGCGGCGCGGTGAGCCCGATCATTCTTAGCCGCCGCAAGGGGGATGTGAGCCCGGTCGTGCAACGGTGCATGGCGTTGATCGAACGGCAGGTTGGATGAGCAAAACCACATTCAATGTGGTTCAGTACGGCGACGGTATGCCACCAGCAAAAACACGAACCACAACGGCATCACGCACAGCGCCAACCGTGTATCCGGCTGCAATGCCAGCAGCACCAGCACAAAGCCAAGGAAGCCTAAGGTCGTGACGGCCATCGGCACCCCGCCCGGCAGCTTGAACTGCGAAGCCTGGTGCGCAACCGGGTTGCGTTTGCGATAGGCAAGGTACGCTGCAAGGATCATCGACCAGGTAAAGATCACCAGAATCGCCGAAACCGTCGAGATCAGCGTGAACACCGTCATCACCTCGGGAATGATGAACAGCAGGCTCAACCCGATCAGCATGCACACACCGGAAAAAACCAGGCTGTACACCGGTACGCTGAGCGCCGAAAGCCTGGCGAACAGGGCCGGCGCGTTACGCCGCTCGGCCAAACCGAACAGCATCCGGCAGCCCGAATAGACCCCGCTGTTGGCCGAAGAGGCTGCCGAGGTCAGCACTACGAAATTGATCATGCCGGCCGCCGCCGGGAAGCCGGCCAGCAGGAACAGTTCGACGAAGGGGCTGCGGTTGGCCGGCACCTCGGCCCACGACACCACGCTGATGATGCACACCAGCGCCAGGATGTAGAACAGCAGAATACGCAAGGGGATGGTGTTGATGGCCTTGGGCAGTGAACGATGCGGATTCTTCGCCTCGGCGGCGGTGGTGCCTATCAGTTCGGTGCCAGCAAAGGAAAACACGGCAATCTGGAACCCGGCGAAGAAGCCACTGATGCCGTGGGGCAGCACCGCACCCGGTGCGACCACGTTGGACAGCGACGCTACCACGCCATTGGGTGAGGTGTAGGAAGTGGCGATCATCACCACCGCCGTGATGATCAACAGCACGATGGCAACGATCTTGATGATGCCGAACCAGAATTCCACCTCGCCAAATATCCGCACCGCCAGCATGTTCAACCCCAACAGCACGAACAGGGTGAAGAACGCGGGTAACCAGGCCGGTGCATCGGGATACCAGTACTGGAAGAACCCAGCCACCACGACCACGTCACCAACCACTGCCACGCTCCAGCTCAGCCAGTAAGACCAGCTCAGCACAAAGCCGGCGCGCGGGCCCAGGTAATGGGCGACGATATCGGCGAACGACTTGAAGCGTAGGTCGGACAACAGCAGCTCGCCCATGGCGCGCATGACGAAGAACACAAAGAACCCGAGGATGGCGTAAACCAGCAGGATTGAGGTGCCGGACAGCGCAATGACCTTGCCCGAGCCCATGAACAGGCCAGTGCCGATTGCGCCACCGATGGAAATCAGCTGGATGTGGCGGTTTTCCAGCGTGCGTTGCAGGTGCCCGTCACGGTCGGGCGTTACCGGTTTGCTTTGCTCAAGGCTTGCGGGCATGTCTTGCATGGCGACCTCTTGTTATTGTTGGTCTGTCATACTGCGGCAAGGCCGTTTACCGGCCTCGCCAGCGCTTTGTGCGCGGGTTAGCGCGCGCTTTCGAACCCTTGCAGGGTGTTCACCGCATTGATGCCGATTTCGTCGACCATGTAGCCACCCTCCATCACGAACAGGGTCGGGATGCCGGCACTGGCGATCTCGGCGCCCATGCGCAGGAAGTCATCGCTGGTGAGTTTGAAATGGCTGATCGGGTCATCTTCAAAGGTGTCGACACCTAGCGACACGACCAGGAATTCGGGCTTGTGCGCGACGATGCGCTTGAGCGCTGCCTGCAGGGCCACCTGGTACTGCGCCCAGACAGTGCCCTTGCCCATTGGGAAGTTGGCATTGAAGCCCTCGCCTGCACCTGCGCCCTTTTCATGGGCATAGCCAGAGAAGTACGGGTAGGAGACATGCGGGTCGCCATGCAGGGAGGCGAACATCACATCAGGGCGGTCATAGAAGATGTTCTGTGTGCCGTTGCCGTGGTGGAAGTCCACGTCCAGCACAGCTACGCGCTTGGCGCCCTGGCTCAGGCAGCGCTCGGCGGCGATGGCGGCGTTGTTCAGGTAGCAATAGCCGCCCATGTATTCGCGGGCGGCATGATGCCCCGGTGGGCGACACAGGGCGAAAGCACTGTTGGCACCGTCGATGATGCGCTGCATGCCGGTGAGGGCAACGTTGGCGCTGCTGCGCACGGCCTCCCAGGTACCCGCCGTGATCGGTGCTCCGGCATCCATGGCGTAGAAGCCCAGCTTGCCGTCGATGAAGCCGGGTTCACGGTCGATGGCCAGGTCGCGCACCGGCCACACCAGCGGCAGTGCATCGTGGGTCTTGCCGGTGGCGGCCCATTCCGACCAGGCGTTTTCCAGGAAGGTTACATACCGTTCACTGTGCGCCGCCACATAGCAGGCACGGTCGAAGGCCTGCTCGGCGATCACATCGCCCAATGCGGTGCTGTGCACACGGGCCAGTACGGTGTCGGCGCGGCGGGGGTTTTCGAACGATGGCGTGATGGCGCCATCCTTGAGTTCCGAGCCGTGGTGCAAGCGGTGTTTGTTGCTAAAGACTGTCAGCACGCGAATGTCCTTTTTCAAGGGGTTACCAGATAACCAATTTTCGCGAGATAGCCCTGAAAATGCTTTGCTTTATGCTCAGATAAACCCGATGCTTGAGCAAAGTATTAACGGTAATTACAATCTATGAGCAAAGCTTTTGCTATTGAAGAACTAGACGAAACCGACCGCGAGCTGCTGCGCCTTTTGCAGGAGGACGGCACCCTGTCGAGCGCTGCGCTGGGCGAGCGCCTGTCGATGACCGTGACGCCCTGCTGGCGCCGGCGCAAACGGCTGGAGGAGCTCGGTATCATCAAGGATTACCAAGCCAACCTCGACCGCAGGAAGCTGGGGTACGACGTGATGGCGTTTGCCCAGGTGCGCTTTGGTAATCACTCGGCCAATGCGCCGGATGATTTCGAGCAAGTGATCTTGAAGCTGCCGCAGGTGCTGTCCTGCCACAAGGTGACCGGCGAGGCTGATTATGTGCTGACGGTGCTGGCGACTGATCTGGAGAGCTATGGCCGGTTTGTGGAAGAGGTTTTGCGCAGGCAGCCGGGCATTGCCTCGATCCAGTCGAGCCTGGCGTTGCGGGAAGTGAAGGCGGTGTCGCGGATACCCGTGTCCTGAAGGCTGATCGGTGGCTATTCCGGCAAACTGTAACGCTCGGCAAAATACTGCCGGAAAAAGTCCACCGCCACCCGCACCTTGGCCGAACTGGCCAGCGGCGAAGTATACACCGCCCAGATATCCGCCGGCTGGTGATAGTCCTCGAGCACCTGAACCAGCCGCCCGTCCTGCAGGCTATCGTGCACATCCCACCATGAACGCAGCAGTATCCCCCGCCCGTCCAGGCACCACTGGTGCGCCACTTCGCCATGGTTGGTCGACAGGCCGCCGGTCACTCGCACGCCTTCTTCGCCGTCCGGCCCCATCAGTTGCCACACGCCAAACGGGTGGTCGCGCTCCTTGATCACCAGACAGTCGTGGCTGGCAAGGTCGCCCAGCACTTTGGGCGTACCGCGCCGCGCCAGGTAAGCCGGCGCGGCGCATAGCACCCGACGGTTGCGCGCCAGCGGCTTGGCGATCAGGTTGGGGGCAATGGCGTTGCCCACACGAATGTCCAGATCCACGCCTTCTGCAATCAGGTCCACCAGGCGGTCGTGCACATCCAGGCGAACATCCAGCCGTGGATAGCGCTCGGCCAATTCGGACAACGCCGGCGCCACGAAGCGCCGGCCCAGTCCCAGGCTGCTGGCAATACGCAGCTGCCCGGCCGGTTCGCGGTGCTGGGCACTGATGTCATCACCCATGCGCTGCACGGCATCGAATATCTGCAATGCCCATTGATATACCCGCTCGCCCTCCTCGCTCACCGTCACCCTTCGCGTAGTGCGATGCAGCAGGCGTACCTCCAGGGTTTGCTCGAGTATGCGAATGCGCTTGCTGATGTACGCCGCCGACATGCCCAACTCGTCGGCCACGGCCGCGAAGCTGGCACGTTTGGCCACCAGCAGGAAGATGTTGAGGTCGTCGAGGCTGGGCAGATTATTCACGTAGCGTGTTCCAAGAATCAATGATTGGCCAGATTATCTCCAAGCCAAGCCCTTATAGCATGGCCAGCACCTGTTCCCTAGACAACGAGTGCACCCCCATGAGCAAGACGTTCAGAATCGCGGCAATCCCTGGCGACGGCATCGGCAACGAAGTACTGCCAGAAGGCATTCGCGTGGTCGAGGCCGCTGCACGCAAGCACGGCCTGGACATCAGCTTCGAGTTCTTCGAATGGGCCAGCTGCGACTACTACCTGGCCCATGGCAAGATGATGCCGGACGACTGGTTCGAACAGCTCAAGGATTTTGACGCCCTGTACTTCGGTGCCGTGGGCTGGCCAGACAAGGTGCCGGACCACATCTCGCTGTGGGGTTCGCTGCTCAAGTTCCGCCGCGATTTCGATCAGTATGTGAACATACGCCCGGTGCGCCTGTTCCCGGGTGTGCCGTGCCCGCTGGCTGGCCGTGAACCCGGTGACATCGACTTCGTGGTCATCCGCGAAAACACTGAGGGCGAGTACTCGTCGCTGGGCGGGCGCATGTTCGAAGGCACCGAGAACGAGTTCGTGCTGCAAGAATCGGTGTTCACCCGCCGTGGCGTCGACCGCATTCTCAAATACGCCTTCGAGGTGGCCCAGACCCGCGAGCGCAAGCACGTCACCTCGGCCACCAAGTCCAACGGCATGGCCGTGAGCATGCCGTATTGGGACGAGCGCACCGCCGCCATGGCAGCCAATTATCCCGAAATCAGCTGGGACAAGCAGCACATTGATATCCTTTGCGCCCGCTTCGTGCTGCAGCCAGACCGCTTCGACGTGGTCGTGGCCTCGAACCTGTTCGGCGACATCCTGTCCGACCTCGGCCCGGCCTGCGCCGGCACCATCGGCATCGCGCCCTCGGCCAACCTGAACCCCGAGCGCAAGTTCCCGTCGCTGTTCGAGCCGGTGCACGGCTCGGCGCCAGACATCTACGGCAAGAACATCGCCAACCCGATCGCGATGATCTGGTCCGGCGCGCTGATGCTCGACTTCCTCGGCAACGACGGCACCGACCCACGTTACCGGGCTGCCCACGACGACATCCTCAAGGCCATCGAGCAGGTCATCGCCGCCGGTGACGTAACCCGCGACCTGGGCGGCCAGCAGTCCACCCAACAAGTGGGCCAGGCCATTACCGCGCTGGTCGAAGCCTAATGCACAGGGGCCGATTGTCAGAAGTGTCTGACAATCGGCCCCTTGCCTCTTGCGAGCGGCGTGGATTGTATGCAAAATCTGTTAACTATTAGATTATTGTAAACCAATGGTTAACCACCAAGGAAGGAGCAGTACCGCAGCACCCCGGATGCCTGCCGGGTATAACAAGTACGCCAACGTCCAGGAGACGATGATGTCGCACAAGAATAAAAAGATTGATGTGTTCCTGATTACCGTGAGCCTGATTGCCGTACTGCTCACCGTGATCGGCCTTGCAGCCTTCCCCTCCCAGGCTGAAAGCGCCGCCAACCAGTTGTTCGAACTGTCCACCCGCACCTTCGGTACCAGCGTGCAGGTACTGGTGTTCGCCAGTACCCTGGCCGTGCTGTACCTGGCCTTCAGCAAGTACGGCAATATCCGCCTGGGCAGCGGCAAGCCTGAATATGCCACCGCCACCTGGGTGTTCATGTTCATCTGCGCCGGCATGGGGTCGTCGACCCTCTACTGGGGTGTGATGGAGTGGGCCTACTACTACCAGACCCCAGGCCTGAACATCGCCGCCGCCACGCCCAAGGCGCTGGAATACAGCGTGGGCTACTCGTTCTTCCATTGGGGTATCAGCGCCTGGTCGATCTACGCCCTGGCCTCGCTGGCCATGGCCTACCACTTCCATGTACGCAAGAAGAGCGGCCTGAACCTGGCTTCGGTCATCGAAGCGGTGACAGGTTTCAAGGCCACTGGGCCAGTAGGCCGTACCGTCGACCTGATCTTCCTGCTGACCATGATGGGCGCACTGACCGTGTCGCTGGCCCTCACCGCCTCTACCCTGACGCGCGGCCTGCACGACCTGACCGGCACCCCGGATACGTTCACCGTGCAATTGATGGTGATCGGCGGCGTGGCGGTGATGTTCTCGCTCAGCTCCTACATCGGTATCGATGGCGGCCTGCAGCGCCTGAGCAAGATGGTGTGCATCGGCGCGCTGGTGTTTGCCGCGATCGTGCTGCTGGTGGGCCCGACCCAGTTCACCCTCAACAACACCGCGAACTCGATTGGCCTGATGATCCAGAACTATGTGCACATGAGCCTGTTCACCGACCCGGCCGGGGACGGTGCCTTCACCCGCAACTGGACGGTGTTCTACTGGTTGTGGTGGGTGTCGTACGCACCGGGCGTGGCCATGTTCGTCACCCGCGTTTCGCGTGGCCGACAGATCAAGGAAGTGGTGCTGGCCCTGCTGCTGGGTGGCAGCTTCGGTTGCTGGTTCTTCTTCGGTGCGCTGGAAAGCTACAGCATGCACCAGTTCATCACCGGCGCGGTGGATGTACCGAAGATGCTCGCCGAGCAAGGTGGCGAATCGGCCGTGACGCACTTGCTGCTGGCGTTGCCGTGGGGCCAAGTGTTCCTCGGTGTGTACCTGTTCATCATGGCCATCTTCTGTGCTTCGCACATGGATGCCGCAGCCTACGCGGTGGCCGCCACCAGCACCCGCAACCTGCGTGAAGGCGACGACCCGACGCCAACCCACCGCCTGTTCTGGTGCGTGGTGCTGACTTTGGTACCGCTGGCCATGCTGTTCGCCAAGGCCTCGCTGTCGACCATGAAGACCGCCGTGGTGCTGACTGCAATCCCGTTCATGGTGATTCTGCTGGTGAAGATCTACGGCTTCTTCAAGTGGATGATCGCCGACTACGGCCAGGTACCGGCCCATGTCATCGAGGAGGAAGCTGCGCGCATGGCCGGTGAAGAACCCACCGATCAGGCCCCGCGCAGCGCTGCTGCCGTGCATTGATTAAATCAAAGGGGGCTGCACTGCGGCCCCCTCGAAGGACTGCAAATTTTTTTGCCTGATCTGTTAACCAACAGATACTCGTTAACCAACAACTATAAACCGAGCTTGTGAGATACCTGTCATGAACGACTTCAAACGCCTGCCCGCCGATTTCTGCGCGAATGCCGACGAGGCCTTCACCATCCCGGCCACCTTCTACACCCAGGCTGCGGTGTTCGAGCACGAGAAAGAAGCCATCTTCGCCCGCAGCTGGATCTGCGTAGGCCACCGCAGCGAAGTGGCAGACAACAACGCCTACATCACCCGCGAAGTGATTGGCGAAAGCATCATTGTCGTGCGCGGCCGTGACAGCGTGCTGCGTGCGTTCTACAACGTCTGCCCGCACCGTGGCCACCAGCTGCTCAGCGGCAGCGGCAAGGCCAAGAACGTCATCACCTGCCCGTACCACGCCTGGACCTTCAAGCTCGACGGCGAATTGGCCCACGCCCGCAACTGCGACAACGTGGTCAACTTCGACAAGGAAAACTCCACCCTGGTGCAGCTGCGCGTAGAGGAATACGCCGGCTTCATCTTCATCAATATGGACATGGACGCAGGCTCCGTCGAAGACCAGTTGCCAGGCATGCAAGCGCGCATGCGTGAAGCCTGCGCGGTGATCGACGACCTGCACCTGGCTGCGCGCTTTGTTAGTGACACCCCGGCCAACTGGAAGTCGATCGTCGACAACTACCTGGAGTGCTACCACTGCGCCCCTGCCCACCCTGGTTTCTCCGACTCGGTGGACGTTGGCCAGTACAGCCACAGCCTGCACGGCAACTGGACCCTGCAGTACGGCCTGGCCAAGCCTTCGGAGCAGTCGTTCAAATTTGACGAAAACGTGAAAGACCCGTCGTTCGCCGGTTTCTGGGCCTGGCCATGCACCATGTTCAATGTGCCGCCAGGGGCCAACTTCATGACCGTGATCTACGAGTTCCCGGTCGATGCCGAAACCACCCTGCAGCACTACGACATCTACTTCCTCAACAAGGACATCAGCGAAGAGCAGCAGAAGCTGATCGACTGGTACCGCGAAGTGTTCCGCCCAGAAGACCTGCGTCTGGTCGAAAGCGTGCAGAAGGGCCTGAAGTCGCGTGGCTACCGCGGCCAGGGCCGCATCATGGCCGACCGCGAACGCAGCGGTATGAGCGAGCACGGCATTGCCCACTTCCACAACCTGATCGCCGTGGCCCACCTCGACGATTGATGGCAACCGCTCCACGTTTATATGCACTTAAAAGGTGCGCGGCAGGGCCTGCCGCGCACCCAGGCAGTTGAGGTGAACCATGGCCAACACTTATGAAATGTTCAGCGTCCGCGTAACCGACGTGGAACACGCCACGCCGCTGATCAAGCGCTTTACCCTGGCCCGCGAAGACGGCGCGGCGATGCCCGCCTTCACCGGTGGCAGCCACGTCATCGTGCAGATGCAAGGCGCCGATGGCAGCCAGTTCAGTAACGCCTACTCGCTGATGAGCGACCCGCGCGACACCCGCAGCTACCAGATTGGCGTGCGACTGGAAGAGCGGTCCAAGGGCGGCTCGGCATTCATGCACCAGCAGGTGGAAGTCGGCACTCGCCTGACCATTTCGTCACCCAACAACCTGTTTGCCCTGGACCCTTCGGCTGGCCGCCATGTGCTGATTGCCGGCGGTATCGGCATTACCCCGTTCCTTGCGCATCTGCATGAGCTGGAAGGCGGCAGCACCGACTACGAGCTCCACTATGCCTTCCGCGCACCGGAGCACGGCGCGTTTCAGGAGCAACTGGTCTGCGGCCCGCACGCGGCCAATACCCGTTTCTACATCGACAGCCTCGACCGCAAGCTCGACCTCGCCGCCCTGTGCGCAGGGCTGGACGAGCAAGCGCACCTGTACGTGTGCGGCCCCAAACCGCTGATCGACGCGGTCATCGACTGTGCTGCCCAGGCTGGTATTGCCGAGCACCGCGTGCATTGGGAACAGTTTGCCGCCACCCCCGTCACCGGCAGCGCCTTTACCGTGGTGCTGGCGCAGTCGGGCGTGGAGTTGCAGGTGGAAGAAGGCATGACCATTCTGCAGGCCATCGAAAAGTCCAAGGCCGCCAAGGTCGAGTGCCTGTGCCGCGAAGGCGTGTGCGGTACGTGCGAGACCGCCATTCTGGAGGGCGAGGCCGAGCATTATGACCAGTACCTGAGCGACGAGGAGAAGGCTGCCCAGCAGAGCATCATGCTGTGCGTCTCGCGCGCCCGTACGGCGCGGCTGGTGCTGGATCTGTAAGTGACCGCTGCAAAGGCCGTCAACCAAAAGTTGACGGCTTGCGTATACTGGCAGGCTCTTGGCCCAGATCAGGACACCCTGCCGATGTTGGAAAACAGCTTCGCCTTCCGCCTAAAGGAACTGCTCGAGCATCACAAGCTGACCCTGCAAGCCGTGGGCACGGCCTTGGGCATCTCACGCACCGCAGTACACAAGTGGACCCGTGGCGGCGAGATCGACTACGACAACCTGCGCAAGCTGGCCGACTTTCTCAAGGTCAACTGGATCTGGTTGCGCTATGGCGACGAAGCCCTGCAGAACATCCAGCAACCGCAGGTGGTCGAGCTGCCGATGACCGACCTGCGCCGGCGCCTGACCGCCGAGATCATGGAAAGCGAAACGCGCATGAAGCTGGCCCAGGAAGGCGCGCGCATCGTCACCTGGGAGTGGAACCTGATCAGTGACGAAGTCACCTACTCGCCTAACGTCGAGCAGGTGTACGGCTGGCCGGTGCACCACAACGAAGACTTCTGGAAGCACCTGCCCGACGAAGACGTGCAGCGCATGCAGGCGATGTACGCCGAGGCGGTAGCCGAGGGCACGGGTTGTGAGTGCGACTTCCGCATCACCCGCCCCGATGGCGAAGTACGCTGGATTTCCTCCCGCGCCACGGTGGTACGCGACAGCGCCGGGCGCTCGGTGAAAATGGTCGGTATCAGCATGGACAACACCGAACGTCAGGTGGCCCAACAAGCGCTTAGCCAAAGCGAGGAACGCTTCCGGGCGATCTTCGAACTGGCCTGGGGCGCCCTCGCCTACATCGACCCGGACGGCACCTGGCAGCGGGTCAACAACAGCCTGTGCGAGCTGCTGGGCTACCGAGCCGAAGAGCTCTACGGCATGACCTTCCAGCAGATCACCCACGCTGACGACCTGGCGCAGAACCTGCAACTGCTGCAGCGCATGCTGGCCGGTGAGACCGAGCGTTACGAGGTAGAAAAACGCGTGCGCCACAAGAACGGCGAGTACATCTGGGTGCGCGCCCGCACCTCGTTGCAGCGCCATGCCAATGGCGAGCCTGAACACCTGATCAGCGTGTTCGAGGACATCAGCGCCGAGCGCCAGGAACATGAACGGCTGCAGGCACATATTGCCGCGCTGGAAGCTCGACTGGCCAAGATCAGTCTCTAATTTTCGAGGGGGTCGCCGCGCAACCAGTCGATGAACCGTGCAAACAACTCGGACTGGGAGTTGATCTCCAGCTTCAGGTACAGGTTCTTGCGGTGCATGCGCACCGTCTCAGGCGAGATACCCAGCTCCAGCGCGGTCGACTTCACCGAATGCCCTCGCAAGATCATGTGTGCCACCTCGCGCTCGCGGTCGGTCAGCACTTGGCAGCCAAAGCTGTCGAACGCTGCCTGCAAGCCGCCGCGCTCGACCGATGCAGTGCCAGGCTCCAGGTTGTGTCGGGCATAGCGCCCCAGCAGTTCGCGCACCATAGGCTCCAGCGCCCGCAGCAGGTCGATCTGCCCGGCACTCAGGGGCGTACCGCTGCACCCCTGGAACAGGCTCAGCGATAGCTTGCGGCCCGCGCTGAGGTCGACGATGTAGTAGCTGTCTTCGCTGCAACCGGTGCCCAGGTAATAGGCCTTGTAGTAGTCGCTGTCGAAGAAGTTGTCGGGGGCGATTTCCTGTAGGTGGTAAAAGCCTTCGGCCAGGCCGCCTTGCACGGCCAGGCAGAACGGGTCGAGCAGGTAACCGGCGCTGAAGTAGCGTTCCAGCACCGCGGCGCGGTGCCGTTCGGGAATGCCTTGCTGGTATAAAAGCTGCGGCGCCCGCCCCTGGCACTCCAGGCTGATCATCATCGATTCCACCTGCACCAGCTGGCCGATGGCAGCGGCTACATGCTCCAGCGCCTCAGGCGTTTCGCTATTGGCCAGCGCACGCTGCAACGCCGCATGCCATTGCTGCAGCGCGCCCATGGTGAGGGTAAGCGGGGTGTCGGGGGTGGCCTGGGTCATGCCCGGCAGTCTAGCCTGCCAGGCACGCCCCCGCACAGCCCTTTGCGCCAGGTTCATCGGCCCCGGTACAGGCCAAGCGCGGTGAGTTCGCGCGCGGTTTCGATGATGCACTGGCGCAGGGTCTCGACGATTTCATCCACCTGCGCATGGGTAATGATCAACGGCGGCGACATCACATTCAGGTGCATGATCGGGCGTACCAGCAGCCCCTTGGCCTGGGCCTTGCTGTGGATGCGTTCACCAATGTTCACCTCATCCGGGAACAGCGCCTTGCTGGCCTTGTCGGCCACGAACTCGACGCAGGCCATCAGCTTCATGCAGCGCACATCCCCCACCAGCGGCAACTCGCGCAGGCTTTGCAGGCGTTGTTCCAGATAGCTGCCAACGTCCTTGACGTGCTCCAGCAACTGCTCGCGCTCGATGATCTCGATGTTCTTCAGCGCCGCCGTGCAGCACACCGGGTGACCGCTGTAAGTGAAACCATGGGTGAAGCAACGGCCCTTGCCCGGCTCGGCGATAACCTGCCAGATGCGCTCGGAGAAAATGCACGCCCCCAGCGGCAGGTAGGCCGAGGTCAGGCCCTTGGCGGTAGTGATGATGTCGGGGGTAACGCCAAACAGCTCCTCGCTGGCGAAGAAGGTACCCAGGCGCCCGAACGAGGTCACCACCTCGTCGGCGACGAACAGGATGTCGTAGGTCTGGCACAGCTGCCACATGCGTTCGAAATAGCCCTTGGGTGGAATGATCACCCCGCCCGAGCCCATGATCGGCTCGGCGAAGAACGCTGCCACGTTGTCAGCGCCCAACGAGAGGACCTTGTCCTCGAACTCGGCCACGAGGAAGTCGAGGAACTCGGCCTCGTCCATGTCGTCCGGCGCGCGGTACGGGTTGGGGTTGGAGACGTGGTGGATCAGGTCATGGTGATAATCGAACTCCGGCACCCGGTCGGCGGCCTTGTTGCCGATCGACATGGTAAGGGTGGTAGAGCCGTGGTAAGCGTTGTAGCGGGCAATGATATGTTTCTTGTGTGGCTTGCCGCGGCAGTTCTGGTAGTACTGGATCAGCCGGTAGGCGGTGTCGACAGCGGTCGAGCCGCCGGTGGTGAGGAACACATGGTTCAGGTCGCCGGGGGCCAGCTGCGCAAGTTTCTGGCACAGCTCGATGGCCACGTCGTTGGCCATGTCGGAGAACGGGTTGGAATAGGCCAGTTGGCGCACCTGGTCGGCGATGGCCAGGGCCATCTCCTCACGGCCCAGGCCGATGTTGGTGCACCACATGCCGCCAACGGCATCGAGGAAGCGGTTGCCGTGGGTGTCGCGAATGTACGCGCCCTCGCCGGCGACGATGTTCAGTGCGCCTTGCTCGCGGTGCTCGTCGAACACATGGTAGCCGTGCATGTAGTGGGCCTTATCGGCTTCCACCAGCGGGTCGTGGGCGATGGCGAATGCTTTGCTTGGGGTGGCCATGGGCAGCTCCTTGGCGGGAATCGTTGGGCAGTGTTCAGAAACCGGTCTTGACCGTGCTCCAGACCCGGGTGATGGCACGCATGTCCTTGGGGCTCTGGGTTTTCTGCGCGAACAGGCGTTCGCGGGTGGATGAATCGGGGTAGATGGCCGGGTCCTGGCGGATGTCGTCACGCACCAGCGCAGTGGCAGCAGCGTTGCTGTTGGCGTAGTGGATGTAGTCGGTGACCTTGGCCATGGTCTGCGGCTGCAGCAAAAACTCGATGAAGCGGTGAGCGTTGGCTGCATGGGGCGCATCCTTGGGGATGTACAGGTTGTCGAACCAGATCAACGAGCCCTCCTGGGGGATGAAGAACGACAGCTTGATGTCCTTCTTCGCTTCCACCGCGCGGGCCTGGGCGGTGGCGTAGTCACCGGACCAGGTCAGTGCCAGGCAGACATCGCCGTTGGGCAGGCTGGTCAGGTAGTTGACCGAGTCGAACTTGCGAATAAAGGGGCGGATGCTCAGCAACAGTTGTTCGGCGGCCTTGAGGTCGGCCGCGGATGCGCTGCGCGGGTCCTTGCCCAGGTATTGCAGGGCCAGCGGAATGACCTCGGTGGGCGCGTCCATCAGGGTGACGCCACAGTCGGCGAAGCGCGAGACGATCTTGGGGTCGAACAGCATGGCCAGCGAGCCGATGGGGGCGTCGGGCATGCGCGCGGTGATCTTGTCGACGTTGTAAGTGACCCCCGAACTGCCCCAGGTGTAGGGCGCCGAGTACTTGAGGCCTGGGTCGTAGCCCTGCAGGTTGTCAACCACTTGCGGGTCGAGGTTGTGCCAGCTGGGCAGTTGCTGCTTGTCCAGCGCCTGGAACACCCCAGCACTGATCAGCGGGGGTACCAAGGATGCGTTGAGCATGACCAGGTCGTAGCCGGAGCGGCCGGTGAGCAGTTTGGTCTGTACCGTTTCGTAGCCGTCGAAGGTGTCGTAGATGACCTTGATGCCGGTGGCCTTCTCGAAGTCGGCCAGGGTGGTTTCGCCGATGTAGTCGGTCCAGTTGTACAACCGCAGCGTGTTACCGCTGTCCACCTCTCCCGCCTGGGCGAGGCTTGCGCCAGCCACCAGCAGCAGACCACCCATCACCTTCAGTACCTTGCGCATGGCAACTCCATCGTGTGAATGCTCCGGATCGAGCCGATGGGTTCACTATCGGGGGATTTGCCGAGGGGGAACATACCCCGAATGTGTGGGTGGTCGTTTTTGGCAGACGGCACTGCCAGGTTTGCGCAATGTCGTAGGCCGATAACAGGTTGGGGCCGCGTTGCGGCCCCAAGGGTTGGTACAGGAGAAAGATCAGGTCAGCGGGTACAGCGCCTCATCGAACTGCGCCAACCGCGGGAACACCAGCGGCTGATCATCCGAGAGCTGCTCCAGCCGCTGTCGGTACTGCAGCAAGAAGCCCTGGCGCGCCTCATCGCTGATATACGGCACATGCCAAGCCACGAACGGCGGCAACACCTCGAACCCCACGTAGGCCAGCGTACCCCGCAGAATCGGCCGCAACATGTCTTCCAGCGGGCCATGAATCGCCCCTTCGCCAAACATGTGCTCGCGCCCGCCCAAGGTCACGGTCACCAGCGCCTGCTTGCCCGTCAAACCACCCTGGTCGTAGAAGCGCTTGCCGCCATAGCACACCCCCGACACCAGCACCCGGTCGATCCAGCCCTTGAGCATGGCCGGCGCCGAGAACCAGAAGATCGGGAAGTTAAGCACCAGCAGGTCAGCCCACAGCAGCTTGTCCAGTTCCTGCTGGATATCCGCAGCGATGGCACCGCGCTTGACCCCCTGGCGTTGCTCCAGTGCATACACCAGGTATTGCGGGTTCTCGCGCTGGGTGAAGTCTTCGGCACTGGCCACCGGGTTCCAGCCCATGGCGTACAAGTCGCTGACCTGCACCTGGTGGCCCTGGGCACGAAAGGTTTCCACGGCCTGGTCGCGCAGTGCGGCGGTAAACGATTGTGGCTCGGGGTGAGCGTGGACGATCAGTACATTCACTCGTGTTCTCCTTGCACAAAACAGGTTGTTTTGCCGCCGTCGCTTAGCCTTGCATCAGCTCGCTGGCACAGCGGGCGATGCGCTGGCAGGCATCGACGAGCGCCTCGTTGCCCAGCACCAGCCCCAGGCGAATATGCCCGGCGGCGCTGGGGCCAAAGGCTTCGCCGGCCAATACCGACACGCCCTGGCTGTCCAGCAGGCGGTCGGCAAAGGCCTGGGCACTGAGGCCGGTTTCGCGGATATCAACCATCACGAACATGCCACCATCGGGCTTCAACGCCTTGAGGCCCGGGCAGCCAGCCAGTTGCTCGCACACCAGGTCACGGCGCTGGCGATAGGCCTCGCGCATGGCGTCCAGTTCGGGCAACTGCTGCTCCAGCGCCACCACCGCAGCGTCCTGAATGAAGTCTGGCGAGCCATACAGCATGCACAAGGCGAGGTTCTCCAGGTGCGTGGCCAGTTCAGCCGAACCGACTACCCAGCCCACCCGCCAGCCCGTCATGGCATGCGATTTCGACAGGCTGTTGAGGGTGGCGGTGCGTTCGGCCATACCCGGCAGGCTGGCTGGGCTCACATGTTCACCCTCGTACAGCAGCTCGCTGTACACCTCGTCGGAAATCAGCCACAGGTCACGGGCGATGCACAATTCGGCGAGTGCTTCCCAGGTCGCACGGGGCAGGCTTGCACCCGAGGGATTGTGCGGGCTGTTCAGGGCCAGCGCGCGGGTGCGCGGCGTGATGCGCTCGGCCACGTCTCGCGGGCAAACGCGAAAGCCGTTCTCCGGCTTCACCGGCACCGGTACCACCTTGGCACCACAAGCACCGAACACGGCCTCGTACGTGACATACATGGGCTCGGCAACGATCACCTCGTCGCCCGGGTCCAGCACGCACTGGGCCACGCAGTACAACGCGCACTGGGCACCCGCCAACACGGTCACCTGGTCTGCGCTGACCGCTTGGCCGCTGCGCTGCCGGTGGCGGTTGGCAATGGCCTGGCGCAGGGCCAGCTTGCCGCGCACATCGGCGTAATGGGTGTGGCCCGCACGCAGGCTGTCGATGGCCGCGTCAACGATCGGCGCGGGCGTGTCGAAGTCCGGGTCACCTACCGAGAGCAGCAGGATGTCCTTGCCCTCGGCCTGCAACGCCAGGGCGCGGTAGTGGATGTCCCAGGCCGCAGCCCCGTCGCCGGCGATGCGTTGGGTGAGCGTGGCGTAGCGCATGGCAATCTCCCTTCAATGGCGGTTTCAGTCGACGAGGATCTTCGGGTTGGAACTGCCCCACACGGTGTACAGGTCGGCGAGCAACGCGCCATTGATGTCTTCCATTTCGGCCTGGGTGATTTCGCCCCCGGCCTGCTTGCCGAACAGCACCACTTCGTTGCCCCCCTTCACATCCGGGAAGTCGGTAACGTCCACCATCAGCGTGTTCATCGACACCTTGCCCACGACCGGCACACGGTGGCCGTTGATCAGCACATGGCCCTTGTTGGTAAACGCCCGGCGGTAACCGTCGGAATAGCCGACAGTGATATTGGCCAGCCGAGCGTCACGGGCCAAAGTAAAGGTGCGGTCGTAACCGACGGTATTGCCGGCCGGGTAGCTGTGCACGGCAGCCACACGCGACTTGAACTGCATGGCCCGCTGGTACTCGGTGTGGCTCGGCACGGTGTCACCGAACAGCGCGCCACCGGTGCGCACCATGTCCAGGCGCGCTTCCGGCACCTCCAGCGTAGCGAACGAGTTGGCGGCGTGCAGGGTGAGCTTGCTGCGGTCCAGCTTGGCGTGCTTGATCAGCCAGTCGGTCTGCTCGTTGAACGCTGCCAGGCCCTTGCGCACATCATCTTTGTCTTCCACGGCAAAGTGGGTCATCAGCGCGACCAACTTGAGGTGCTTCTGGTCGGTAACCTGCAACGCTTCGCCACGGCCGGACCAAGTGGTCATCTCTACCCCGTTGCGGCTCATGCCGCTGGAATTGAGCGCCAGGTGGATGCGCAACGGCTTGCCATGGCGCTCGGCGATGGCGTCGAGTTGGCGGGCGAATTCGGCACTGCCCACCAGTTCTTCCATGTCGTACTGCAAGGCGTCTTCCACTTCGCTGAGGCTGGCCAGGCGTACCCGCACCAGTTGCCCGGTGAAGCCACTGGCGCGGACCACGCGGGCCTCCTCGTTGCTGGCCACCGCCACGCAGGGCACGCCCTGGGCAATGATCGACGGCATCACCAGGCCGACACCGTGGCCATAGGCATCGGCCTTGAGCACGGCACACAGCTTGGACTTGCCGGCCAGTTCGGCCTGCAAGGTGCGGATGTTGTGTTGCAGGGCGCTGGCGCTGATTTCGACCCAGGCGTTGCTGTTTTGCACGGTCAAGGCGGTGGTGCCGTTGTCCATCGACAGCGGCGGCGCGGCGTACAGCGGAGCCTGGCCAGTGATCAGCAGGGCCAGGGAGGCGGCCAGAAGGGTACGGCGAAATGGCATGGTGGTTTCTCTTGTTATGGGTGGTGTGCGCGGTTTAGCGCACACAGGTGTGTTTGAGTTCGATAAAGGTCACGCCGGGTGTGGCGAAGCCAATGGCCAGGTCGGCCTGCAGCGCGTCCAGGTCTCGCGGCTGGCGCACCGCGCAACCAAAGGCGCGGGACAGGCCGACGAAGTCCGGGTTGCGCGGCAGTACACCGACCGGTTCGATGTCCAGGCCGAGCATGTCGTCACGGATCTGACCGAGGGCGTCATTGTTCCACAGCAGTACGACCAGCGGGCGGTCCAGTTCTTCGACCGCAGTGGCCAGTTCCTGGGCGGTGTAAAGAAAACCGCCGTCGCCCACCAGCACCAGGCCCGGGCGGTGATCGGTGGCGAGCATGCCGCCGATGCCGGCCGGCAGGCCGTAGCCGAGGGTGCCGTAGCCGGTGGGGTGCAGCCAGCTGCGTGGCGCCCGGCTGGCGAAGGCGTAGTTGCCGGTGTAGGCCAGCTGGGTCATGTCGCTGCTGATGAAAGCGTTGTCGGGCAGCACCGCGGCAATGCGGTCCAGAATGGCCTGGTGCGTGGCCTGCAGTGGCGCATGCCCGTTGCGGATGGCCTGGCGCAGGCTGGCCACAGCCTCGTGGGCCTGAGCCGGTTCGCGGGCGAGCTCCGGCAGGTGGTCGAGCAAGCCGCACAGGGTTTGCCGGGCATCGCCGTGCAGGGCCATGGCACAGGGGTAGAAGTCGTTGAACTTGCGCGGGTCGATGTCCACGCGCAGCAGTTCGCCCGTGATCGGCAGGCGCTCGCGCCAGAAGTCGGTGTCGGCCATTTCGGTGCCCACGGCCAGCACCACATCGGCCTCGCTGATGAGTTGCCAACCGGGCTCCACGCACAGGCTAGAGCCGGCATTGAGTGGAGCGTCCGGTGGCAGCAGGCCCTTGCCGGCCACGCTGGTGAACACCGGTGCCGCCAGGCGAGTGCTCAGTTGCGCCAGTGGCTCGGCAGCGTGCAGCGCCCCCCCGCCGGCAATGATCATCGGCCGCTTGGCCGCCGCCAGCTTCAGGGCCGCCCGGTCTAGGGTTTCCCGGCACGGCTGGCCACGGCCGGGCCGACGCACCACCTCATTGCTCCAGTCGCGGCTTACCGGCGCGGCCAGCACGTCCAGCGGCACCGAAATGTGCACCGGGCGCGGCCGTTCGCTGTCGAACACTGCCCAGGCGCGGGCGATCAGCTCGGGCAGGTCTTCGCCGCGCAGGGCCACAGCAGAAAACGCGGTGATCGGCGCTGTCATGGCGCGCTGGTCCTGGGTTTCGTGCAGGCAACCCCAGCCCTTGCCCAGGCTGGCGGTGTGGTTGACGCTGGAAATCACCAGCATCGGGATAGAGTCGGCATAGGCCTGGCCAATGGCGGTGGCGGCGTTGGTCACGCCCGGGCCGGTGATGACAAAGCACACCCCAGGCTTGCCACTGACCCGCGCGTAGCCGTCGGCCATGAAACCGGCGCCCTGCTCATGCCGGGTCAGCACATGGCGGATGCCACTGCCCGGCAGGCCACGGTAAAGCTCCAGGGTATGCACGCCGGGGATGCCGAACACGGTTTCCACGCCGTAATTGGCCAACAGCCGTACCAGCGCCTGGCCGGCAGTCATGCTGTGGTTATTCATGTCGTTCTCCTTGCGCCTGGCCGAGGCGGATCAACGCGTCGACCGCAGTGGTGCCACGGGCCCCCACCATCAATGGGTTCACATCCAGTTCCAGCAGGTGCCCGGCGTTTTCGCAGGCGTAGTCGGCCACCGCGCGGATGGCTGCAACCAGCGCGTCGAGGTCGGCGGCCGGGCGACCACGGAAGCCTTGCAGCAGGCTGGCGCTGCGCAGGCTCAGCAGTGCGGCACGGATGGCGCTGTCGGTGGTGGGCAGCAACAGGCTGACGCTGTCTTTGAGCAGTTCGACCAACACGCCTCCGGCCCCCATCACCAGCGCCAGGGCGAAGTCGTGTTCACGCTTGATGCCGACGATCAGCTCGGCCAGCGGCGGCTCGGCCATGGGTTCGAGCAGTACCTGGTCGAATGCTACGTGCGGGGCGTAGGCGGCGATGCGCTGGCGCATCTGCACCAGTGCGGCTTCCAGGGCAGCAGCATCGCGCAGATTCAGCGCCACCGCACCGGCCTCAGTCTTGTGTGGCAACTGCGCGCTGACGGCCTTCAGCACCAGCGGGTAACCCACACGTGCGGCGTCTGCCACGGCGCGTTCGGGCGTGCTCAGTACACCCGCTGGCACCGGCAAGCCAAAGGCGCGCAGCGCTTGCTTGGATTGCCATTCATCCAGCAACCGGTTTTCGCCCGTGAGCGCCTGCGGGCACAACGGTACGCGTGCGGCCTCGCCCTGCTCCAGCAGCCGCTGGCGGTTGCGTTGGTAACCGACGATGCAGCCCCACGCAGCCAGGCCGTCTTCCACGCCCTGCAAGGCAGCGATGCCGCGCGCATGCAGGCGCTCACGCGCGCTGGCGGGCAGCAGCTCGGGGAAGGCCGAGGTAACGAAGCCGATCTTGCCATGGCGCTCCAGCGCATCGCAGTAAAGCCTTAGCAGCAGGTCGCATTCCTTGCGCTCGCCGGTAAAGGCCGCTGGGTAATCCAGCACCAGCATGGCAGCACCGGCCGGCCCGCTCAGGGTGCTATCGAGCATGCACTGCAGGGCCGCTTCATCGCCCCAGATGGCCGTGGTGAAATCCAGCGGGTTGACCAGGTTGGCATAGGCTGGCAGCACGCAGGTCAGTGCCGTCACCTGCTCTGGTTCAAGCGTTGGAAGGTTCAACCGGTTTCGCTCGGCATAGTCGGCAATCAGCCCGGCATCACCGCCTGAGCAAGCCAGTGCGATCAGCTCGCCATCTGCCGGCAAGTGCCCGCAAGCGGCGGCCTTGAGGGTTTCGGCAAAGCTGACCGGGCCACTGACACGGATCACCCCCAAGCGCTGGAACAGGCTGTCGTACAAGGCATCGGAGCCGGACAACGAGCTGGTGTGGCTGAGCGCCAGTTCAGCACCGATTTGCGACACGCCCGTTTTCAAGGCAATGATCGGCGTGCCCTGTTGCAGCGCTTTGTGAGCGGCGCGCGCGAAGCCCTGCACGTTTTTCAGGCCTTCCAGATGCAGGCCGATCGCCGTTACCCGTGGGTCGTCAAGCAGCACGTCCATCAACTCGGCCACACCCAGTTGCGCCTGGTTACCGACCGAGGCCATGTAGGCCACCGGTAGCGAGCGGTCGCTCATGGACAGGTTGTAGGCGAAGTTACCGCTTTGGGTGAGAATCGCCACGCCCTTCTCCACCTGTTTACCGCCATGGGCCACCGGCCACAGGGCGGCCCCGTGCAGGTAGTCGAGCAGGCCGTAGCAGTTGGGGCCGAGCAAGGCCATGTCGCCAGCAGCGTCAAGCAGGCACTGCTGCAACTGGCGGCCCTCCTCGCCACACTCGGCAAAGCCCGAGGCATAGCAGATGGCGCCGCCGGCCCCGCGTGCAGCCAACTCGGCCACACACTGCAACGTCCGCTCGCGGTTGGTGGCGATGAACACCGCGTCCGGGGCATAGGGCAAGTCGGCCACCCGCGCTACGCAAGGGATGCCCTCCAGGCTTTCGTGCTGCGGGTTGACCAGCCACAGCTCGCCACCAAAGCCCCCTTCCGCGCAGTGCTTGAGCGCCCGCGCCATGCTGCGCCCACCAACGAAGGCCAGGTGCCGGGGCGCCAGCAGGCGCTTGAGGTTGTCACGAATCGATTGCGACATGTGCGTTCTCCAGGCCGGTCAGCGCAGCAGCGGGCGCAGCAGTTCACGGGCGATGATGTGCCGCTGGATTTCCGAGGTGCCCTCCCAGATGCGCTCGATGCGCGCATTGCGCCAGATGCGCTCGACCGGCCCTTCATCCATCAGGCCCATGCCGCCGAAGATCTGCACGGCTTCGTCGGCCACCTTGCCCAGCACTTCACTGGCGAACAATTTGGCCATGCCAGCCTCGCCATCGGTCATGCTGCCCTGGTCCATCTTCCAGGCAGTGTGCAGGGTGAGCATTTCGGCAGCGCGGATCTGCGTGGCCATGTCGGCCAGCTTGAACGACACACCTTGATAGCTGCCAATGGCCTGGCCGAACTGCTTGCGGTCGGCGGCCCATTGCAGCGACAGGTCGAGGGCGCGCTGGGCCTGGCCTACGCAGTTGGCGGCAACCATCACCCGGCCGGCGGTGAGCCAGGCGTTGGCTACTTCCCAGCCTTTGTCGACTTCACCCAGCACCTTGCTGGCCGGTACCCGGCAATCGTCGAAGAACAGCTCATAAGTGTGATAGCCGCGGTTGCTCACGCACTTGGGGCCACGGCGGATGGTCATGCCCGGCGTACCACGGTCGACCAGGAAGGCCGTGACCGCGTTGCGCTTGCGCCCGTTGTGCTCGTAGGTGTCAGTGACGGCAAAGACAATGGCGAAGTCGGCATGGCCCGCGTGGCTGATGAAGTGCTTGCTGCCATTGATGACAAAGTCATCGCCCTGGCGCACGGCGCGGGTCTTGATGGCGTTGGCATCAGAGCCGGCCCCCGGCTCGGTGAGGGCGAAGCAATCGGTTTTCTCGCCCTGTACGCAGGGCAGCAGGTAGTCGTTGATCTGCTCGTCCTTGCAGGCCATGAGGATTTTCGACGGCCGGGCAACGAACACATGCAGCGCCCAGGACACCTTGGACAACTCGCGTTCGATCAGCGCCTGGGACAGGTAGTCCAGGCCGCCGCCGCCCACCTCCTCCGGCATGTTGAACGCGTAGAACCCGGCGGCGATGGCCTTGCCACGGATGTACGCGGCCAGTTCCGGAGACACGGCATCGGCTCGGTCCACCGCTTCCTCATGGGGCAGCAGCTCTTTGGCAACAAAGCTGCGTACCGCTTCCACCAACATTTCTTGTTCTTGGGTCAGTTGGAAATTCATCTGCGAAGGTCCTGGTCAGGGTCGGTATCAGGTTACTGGCCGGTGAAACGGGGGGCGCGACGTTCAACCGAAGCTTGCAGCGCCTCGGCGCCGTCCTGGCTACGGCCACACAGCAGGCCGGCGTGGCGCTCGGCTTCCAGCTGTTCGGCCAGGGTGCGCCGGGCGCCATCGCATATAAGCCGCTTGGTTTGCGCGTAGGCGAATGTCGGGCCGTTGGCCAGGCGCCCGGCCAGTTCGGCGGCTACGGCGGGCAGTTGTTCGTCAGGGCACACTTCGCTGACCAGCCCGGCTGCCAGGGCGCGTTCGGCGCCCCACAGTTCATCGAGGAACAACAGGCGCTTGGCCTGTTCGCTGCCGATCAGCCGAGGCAGGTGCCAGCTGGCGCCGGCATCGGGGCTGTAGCCCATGCTGGTGTAACCGGCCTTGAAACGCGCCGAGGCGGCGGCGATACGCAGGTCGCAGCACAGGCTGAGGTCCATGCCCCCGCCCACGGCGGTGCCGTTGATGGCAGCGAGGGTGGGTTTGTCGAGGCTGTGCAAGCGCAACATCAGGGCGTGGGCGGTTTCGGTCCAGCCATAGGTTTCCAGGGTACCTGCAGCCTCGGCGGCGGCCCACTCGGCCAGGTCGGCACCGGCGCAGAAGCTGCGGCCGCTGCCAGTCAATACCACCACGCGTACGGCCGGGTCGCCGTTGTGGCTGTCGAGCAAGGCGTGCAGCTGCTTGAGGGTGGGGATATCCAGCGCGTTGCGCTGCTCTGGGCGGTTGAGGGTGATCCAGGCAACGCCGGTTTCGACCTTGCTCAACAGAGACGACGACGGGGTGGTCATGTAGGCCTCGGTATTGTTGTGTCTATTTGAGGGGCTGACGAGGGAGATACTAAACGAGTGTTCAACAAGGCGGGATGGGCTGTTACAACTTCGCACAACTTGGTCTTCGACGTTACACACCCCCTGCTATTGCAGGGGGTGTGCGGCATGGGCTGTCGGTTCAGACACCGGGCGCGCTGGGTGCCAGGGCCCCTTGCCGACGACGATTTACAAAGAAATACGCCGCATAGCACAGGGCAATGAAGCCAAAGCCCCAGTACAGCGACGGCCGCTGGGTTTCATCCAGCGCCAGGAACACGAACAGCGAACTGCACAAGGTGATGCACAGCAGCGGCACCAGCGGGTACAGCGGCGCCCTGTACTTCAAGCCTTGCAGTTGCCCACCTTCACGCAGGTAGGCTCTGCGGAAGCGGTATTGCGCCAGGGCAATGACGATCCAGGTCACGGTGCCGGACATGCCGCTCACCGCCATCAGCACCATGAACAGGGTGTCGGCGGCAATGAAGCTGGTCATCAACGAGATCAACGCAAAGCACAGGGTGATGCTCAGCGCCCGCAGCGGTACACCACGCTTGCTCAGCGGCGAGAGACTTTTCGGCGCCATGCCGCTCTTGGACATGGCCCACAGAATGCGTGTGGACGCATACAGCCCGGAGTTGCCCACCGACAGGATGGCGGTAAGGATGACGAAGTTCATCAGGTCGGCGGCGTAAGGGATGCCGACCATGTCGAACACCTGCACGAACGGGCTTTCCATCAAGCCGGCCTGCTCGTACGGCACGATGGCCGACAGCACGGCAATCGCCAGCACATAGAAGATCAGCACACGGAACACCACGTTGCGCACGGCCCGCGGGATGCTCTTTTCCGGGTGCTCGGTCTCACCGGCGGCCACGCCCATGATTTCACACCCCTGGAAGGCATAGACCACGGTCATCATCACGGCGAAGACCGCCGACAGGCCGTGTGGGAACAGCGACTCGCCCACCAGGTTGTCCAGCATCGGTGCCGGTGCCCCGCTGCTCAGCGGGATGGCGCCGAAAATCACCAACAGGCCAATGACAATGAAACCGAGGATGGTCGCCACCTTGATGCCCGAGAACCAGTACTCCGCCTCGCCAAAAGCGCGGGTGGCCAAGGCGTTGAGGCCGAACAGCACGACCACGAACAGCGCCGACCAGTACCAGATCGGAACCTCGGGGAACCAACGGGTCATCAGCATGCCGGCGGCGGTGAACTCCAGGCCCACAGTAGTGGCCCAGCTCATCCAGTACACCCAGCCGATCATGAAGCCGGTGGCGGGGCCAATGAACTTGGTGGCGTGGGCCTGAAACGAGCCGGACACCGGCATCTGCACCGACAGCTCGCCCAGGCAGACCATCACCAGATACATCAGCAAGCCTGCCACCAGGTAGGCCAGGATGGCGCCCACCGGGCCGCCCTGGTTGATGGTCACGCCCGAGCCCATGAACAGGCCGGTGCCGATCACCCCGCCCAGCGACAACATGAAGATGTGACGGCTTTTCAGTGCGCGGGTGAGCTGGATCTTCTCGTGGGTGTCAGTCATGGTGCACCTCGCCATTGCGGCCGGTGCGCGGGGTGGTGTGAAGGAAGGGCTGAGCACTAGCGCATGTCATTGTTCTTGTCTCCAGTAAGCCTCATGGACCGCGTACAGCACGGTTGCCATGGATTATTGGAAACAGATGTAAGACGCCGTTGTACGAACGGATCGAAGATGTAAAAAGTCGTAAGTTTTTTGTACGTCAGCCCTGGATCAGCTGTTCGAGGGTGGCGCGGGCCTGGCCGAGCTGGCTTGCCAATGGCTCACCAAGCGCCTTCAACGCCTGTTCGTCGTGCTGCCGGGCCGCCTCTTCAATGCAGCGCAATAGCGCGGCCAGGCCAGAAAAGCCCAGGGAGTCGCAACTGCCGGCCAAACGATGGGCCAGGTGCAGCACTTCGGTAACGTCCTGGGCCAGCAGCGCCTCGGCCAGTGCCGTGGCGTGCTGTTCCAGTGACTGGCGCAGCACCTTCAGCAAGCCCTGCAGTTTCTGCTCACCCAGCAGCGAACGGTGGGTGTCCAGCAGCGACCAGTCCATGTCTGCGTCAGTGCCAATCACTTCGCTGGGCGCCACTTCGGCCAACGCCTTGCGCAGGGTCTCCAACCGCAACGGTTTGGCCAGTACCCCCTGCATGCCGGCCGCCAGATAACCCGATACCTGCCCCGGTTGCACACCGGCCGTCAGCGCCAGAATCCGGCTGGCGCGGTTCGGTCCGGGCGAGGCACGCAGCCTCTGACACAGTTCCACTCCACTCATGCCCGGCAAGTGTACGTCCAGCAGGATCAGGTCGAAGCGCTGTTGCGCGCAAACCTGCAGGGCCTGCCCGGCGTCTTCGGCAAAGCTCACCCGATGGCCATCGCGCAGTAGCAACCCTTTCGCCACCTCGCGGTTCAATGCCACATCTTCGACCACCAGAATATCCAGGCTGGGCATCGGCGGCATGGCGGGTGACCGGCCCGGCACGGGTTGCCCACGGGCCATTTCGAGCTCGAACCAGAAGCAACTGCCCTGCCCCGGCACGCTGTCCAGGCCGATGCTGCCGCCCAGTTTTTCCACCAGGTGCTTGCAGATCGCCAGGCCCAGGCCGGTGCCACCATAGCGACGGGCCACGGCCTCGCTGGCCTGGACGAAGCGGTCGAAGATTCTCGCCTGCACGGCGGGCTCGATGCCGATGCCATTGTCACTGACCGACAGCCGCAAGCGCTGCGCGTGCTCGCTACTGGCAAGCACCCTCACCCCAAGCTGCACCTGGCCGTGCTCGGTGAACTTGATGGCATTGGCCAGCAGGTTGCTGAGCACCTGACGCAGGTACTGCTCGGCACCGTGCTGGTACCCGGCCAACGCCTCATCGATATGCAGGTGCAACGTGTCGCCGTTGTCCTTGGCCATGGGCTCAAGCAGCGTCAACACTTCCTGGCACAGTTGGCGCAAGGAAAAACCCACCAGCTCGGCCCGGCTCTCGCCTTCTTCGAGCCGGGCGAAATACAGCACTTCGTTGAGAATCGCCAGCAGCCCCTCGCCGGCCTTGTACAAGGCCTCGACGCGCTGACGGTCAGGCAACTCCAGCCGCGCGCCGCGCAACAATTCAGCCATGCCCAGAATGCCGTTAAGCGGCGTACGCAGCTCATGGCTCATGGTCGCCAGAAAGCGCGACTTGGCCAGGTTGGCAGCCTCGGCCTCGTCCTTGGCCCGAGCCAGGCTGGCCGTACGCCGCTCGACCATGGCCTGCAGTTCGTCGCGCTTGTCCTGCAGTTCAAGCCGATCACGCTCGCGGCGCTCGATATCGCTGAGGATGGCGCGGCGCATATCGTCCAAGGCATTGGCCACCGTGTCGATTTCATCCGGGCGCGATGAAGGACGGCGGCCCAGGCGCAGCGGCTCTTGCCACTGGCCGGCGCCAATACGGCGAGCGAACTCGGCCATCACTTGCAGGTGGCGAGTGACCAGTCGGTAGAAAAGCCCCGACAGCGCCACCGCCAACCCGCACAAAAACACACCCATCCACAGCAGGCTGGTCAAGCCGGTGGCATACAGCCGCTGATGCACTGCCCCCAAGTCAATGGTCACTTCCAGCTCACCCAGGTGCCTGGCAGGCCCCGAAGGGGGCTGAAAGTCGAGCGGGAAGCGCTCGACACGCAGCGGCCCTTTGGGCTCGGCCGCCCCTCTCTGCAGTTGGAAGTCGTCGCTGACCAGGCGCACCCGGGCCACATCGGAAAAGTCCACCAGGCCGCGCAGCTGGGTGTCCAGTTGCGCTTCGTCCAGGTCCCACAAGCTGCGCTCCAGGCTGGCCAGGTAGCCGGCACGGATCAGCGCCATGCGTGCGTCAATGTCGCGCATCTCGCGGCGGTACTCGAAGTACAGCTGCACCCCGCTGGCCAGCACGGTAAAGCAAAGGCTGAACAACAGGATGAACAGCAACAGGCGGCGCAGCAGGCCGTCAGCGCGCAGCGGGATCATCGGGCATCCGCCGGCAGGTTGACCATGTCCCTGTAGGTGACTTCGCTCTGCTCCAGCCAGCGCGCGATCTCTCCGGTCTGGTTCATACGCTGCAACTGCGCGTCGATTTCGTCCATGTGCCGGCTCAGGGGTGATCGCCGCGATACCGCAACGCGCAGGTAGTCCACGCTCAGGGCGCTGGGCAATACGCGGATATCCTGCGCCCCGGGCAGGTGCTCGATGAACAGTTGGCCGGTGCGCCGCTCCTGGATCACATAATCGATGCGCCCACGGATCAGCTTGCCGAAGTTCTGCTGGCTGGAAGACACCCGCTCGATGTTCTGGTGGCGGGCCACGAAGCGATCGAATTCGGCGCCGTAGCTTTCACCGTACAGCAGGCCGCCACGGTAGCCCGCAAGGTCCTCCACGCGCTGGAACCGAACCGGCCGAAGGCGGTTGTAGAACACCGCCACCTCTTCGCGTACCACCGGCTCGGTGGAAAAACGCATGCGCTGGTCACGCTGGTCGCTGTTGTAGGCCAGTACCACGTCCACCCGCCCGGCGGCGGCGTCCATCAGGCAGCGCTTCCAGTTGCCCAGCACCACCGTCTGCACGTCGTAGCCCATGCGGGTGAACAGCTCGCGCACCACGGTCGGCGCCAGGCCGCGCACCTGGTGGCCATCGCTCCAGGAGATCGGCGGGTACACCGGGTAGTCACAATAGCGCACCGTCTCGGCCGCACCAGCGTGCGCGGCGAGCATCACCAGCGCCACCCCCAGGGCGCGGGGGGTCATGCGGCCACGCTGGCGGTGAACAGGTAGCCGGTACCGTGGATGGTGATGATCAGTTGCGGCTCGGCCGGGTCGTCGTGCAGCTTGCGCCGCAAGCGGCCGACCAGCACGTCGATGGAGCGGTCGTTGGGCACCCACTCACGGTTGCGAATCTGGTCCATCAACTGGTCACGGCTGAGGGTATGGCCGCTGTTGCGTAGAAACACGCTGAGCAACTGGAATTCACCGTGGGTGAGCAGGGTTTGCCCCCCGCGCGCGTCAATCAGGCGGCGACGGTCGGTGTCCAGCGCCCAGTCGGCAAACTGCTTCAGCGACTGCGCACAGGCCGGCACGGGATGCACTTCGCGAGCATGGCGCACGCGGCGGATCAGGTTTTTGGCGCGCGACACCAGCTCACGGGGGTTGAGCGGTTTGATGACGTAGTCATCGGCACCGCATTCCAGGCCGACGATGCGGTCGATGTCGTCGTTGCGCCCTGTGATGAGGATGATGCCCACCTCCGAGCGCACCCGCAGCTCGCGGGTCAGGGTGAGGCCGTCCTTGCCGGGCAGGCGGATATCCAGCAGCACCAGGTCGACATCCTGGCTGCCGAGCAGGGCTTCGGCTTTTTCTGCCGTATCAGCGCAGTGTACGTCGTAGCCTTCCTGGGAAAGATAGGCCTGCAGCAAGTCACGAATAAGCGGATCGTCATCGACGATCAATACCCGAGGCGTCATGCGTGTCGTCTCTTTTTATTGGTGTTGTTCTACACACTCGCGCCAGCAGCGTACTCGTTACTGAACAGGCGATCAACAGCCCTCGGGCAGGCTGAAACGGCGCCGACCACCGGCTTGCAGGCCATCGACCCAGGCTTCGCAGATAATCACGCCCTGCTCGGGCGTGAAGGTGCCGGGGTTGAGCCCCGACTCCAGCCACAGGCCGTCCAGCAAGGCGCTGAGGCTGATGGCGGCGAGGTCGGCATCGAAGCCCTGCCAGCCCTCGTCTCTGGCGAGCGAGGCCAGCAGCTGGCTCAGCTCCTTGCGGTACTCGCCATAGGAATGGTCGTGCACCTGGTTGATTGCATCAGCTGTCTTGACCGCGCCCCAGAACGCCAGCCAGGCGTCAAGCAGTTGCGGGTCGAGCAACTCTGCGCAGAACGAAGCGCGGAAAAACGCCGACAACCGCTCGCGGGCATTGGGCGCGGCCTGGGCCATGGCTTCACGCAACAGGCCCATCACCCGCCCGGTAACCGCCAGGTAGGCCTCGGCCACCAGTTCGTCCTTGCCGGCGTAGTGGTGGCTGATCAGCCCTACCGAAACCCCGGCCTCGGCCGAGATCTTGCGGATCGAAGCCCCCTGGAAGCCATGGCGCTTGAGGCACACCAAGGTCGCCTCGACCAGGTTGGCTTTGCGCAATTCCGGCAGCATGCGGTGGTAGCGGGCTTCCTGGTTCATGGGCGGCTCTCGGTTCGGGGGGCTGGACTGAACGACTGTACAACAAGCCGGCGTGCGTGATAAACCCTTGGCTCTCCTGCCTACAACAACAAAAGCGGCTGCCATGAACGACCTGATCATACGCGACCTGGACCAGGGCCTGCTGACCCTGGCCTTCAACCGCCCCGACAAGCTCAACGCACTGAATACAGCCATGTACCAGCAGCTGGGCGACCTGTTGTTGGCGGCCAGTGAAGACCCGAACGTAGAGGCAATCATCATCACCGGTGGGCCGCAGTGCTTCACTGCGGGCAACGACCTGCGCGATTTTCTCGACAACCCGCCCGGTGATCTGAACAGCCCGGTATTTCGCCTGATGCGGGTGGTGATGGGCCTGGACAAGCCGCTGATCGCGGCAGTCAGTGGCGCGGCCATCGGCATTGGTGCCACCTTGCTGTTGCATTGCGACCAGGTACTTGTCAGCCGTTCGACCAAGCTGCGCATGCCGTTCGCGCCACTGGGTGTGTGCCCGGAGTTTGGCTCCAGCCTGCTGCTGCCTCGCTTGCTTGGCCAGGCCCGTGCAGCCCGCTTGCTGCTGGGCAATGAAGGGCTCAATGGCGAACAGATGGTGGCTTGGGGGCTGGCCAACGAGCTGCATGAGGATGGCGAACAATGCCTGGCCGCAGCCCGCACGCTGGCGCGGCAGCTGCAAGGCTACCCGCAGGCGGCGCTGCGCATCAGCAAGCGGCTGCTCAAGGACAGCCAGCGCGCCGAGCTGGAGGCGACGGTGGCGCGAGAGAGCCGGTTGTTTATCGACTGTTTGCGTACCGAGGAAGCCCGGACCGTGTTAAGGGGCCTGATCAAGGATTGAATGGGCTGAGGCTAGTATCCGGTCATCTCCAGATACCCACGCCCACCCGCACTTCCCGTCAACCGCACCGGCCCTTCCCAATACCCAAACCGCGTATCCATCCACGCCTGCGGTTCCACTGCATCCACGTGTATATCTACCCCGTGCGCTGGTACCTGCACCCGCCAGCGCGTTGGCACCTGCTTGTCATTTTTCTGAGTCACCGAAGCAAGCGCCTGCATCTGGATCTGCTCCCCATGAAGCGCCACGACGTCACCCTGCGGCCCCACCCAGGTCCCGGCGCGATACACCTCACCCTGCGCCTCGCGCACCTGGAACAGCATCAGCTTGGCACCACTGTCCAGATGCAGGGAAAACCAGTCCCACCCAGTCTGCCCGGCAGCCAGCGGCTGGCTGCTCCATTCCCGGTCCAGCCAGGCTTGGCCAGTGACAGCGATGCACAAGCCGTCACGCTCCACCTCCCCGTGCACGCGGTAAAACGGCTGGCTGTAATAATAGGAAGCCTGTCCCTTGCCGGATTTTTCGCTGTAACCCTGATCGCCGTGCAGCACCAAGGGCCGGTCACTGCGCAGGAGCAAGTCATAGTGGAAACCTTCGCCACCTGCGACCATTCGCAGGCTTTCGATACCTCCCCTGCCCTGCAACGCCCAGTCATTGATCCACGCCCGAAACGGCTGGGCCTGCACGCCGGCCTGGCCGATACCACCGCGCGCCAGGGTTTCGCCAGACTGATGCCCACCCGGGCCGGTCAAAGCCGCGTGCCCCATCCACAGGTTCGGGCTGTTCCAGTCAGCGGTTTCCGGGCCGGGGCGCAGTGCCGAGCGGAACAGCGTCCACTGCGCGCCCCAGTCGCGCCCCTGGGCGTCCTTGAGGTTGGCGGTGACATACCACCACTCGATGCGAAATCCCTCATGAGGCCCGTGGTCACGAGGGAACGCCAAGTGATGCCCGCGGGTTACCTGGCTGAACCCGACTGCCTGCTGCCCAAGCCCGGCATAGCCTTGTGGCGCCGGTTGATCACAAGCGCACAGCAGGCCGCACAGCAACAACCACGCACTACGCTTCATCGGCAAACGGCCTCAACAGTTCGCGGGGCTGGCGGCGCGCCAGTTGCCACAGCGGCCAGGCGCTGGCCAGCAGGCTGGTCAACAGGCCCAGCACAGCCAGTTGCAGCAGTTGCGCAGGAAACACGTAGAGCGGCAAACGCCAGCCAAACGCCTGCACATTGACGACCGCCACCAGGCACCATGCCAGTAACACCCCCAGCGGAATGGCCAGCAATACCGTGAAACTGCTTAGCATCAGCGTTTGCCCCAGGCTCAGCCACACCAGTTGTCTGCGTTGCACGCCCAGCGCCCACAGTGGTGCCAACTGGCCGAGCCGGGTTTGGCCCAACGTCAGCAGGTTGATGAACAACGCCACCCCGGCCACACCCAGGGTGAGGCTGTTGAGTGCCGCGGTGGCGGCGAAGGTGCGGTTGAACACCTCGGTAGACCAGCTTTTCAGGCGTACTTGCTCCACCACGCGGCTGTCGTCCAGGGCGAAGTGCTGTTGCAACGCGGCCTTGGTGACGGGCACTTGGTCGGTGTGCAGGTCAACACTCAACCCCGTCAGCGTCGCCTGTGGCCAATGCGAACGCAACCAGCCGGCATTCACCAGCACATGGCCTTTGGGGTTGCCGTAGTCGGCATAGACCCCGACCACCGTCATGGCCTGCGAAGACAGCGCAAGGCGGTCACCCAAGTGCAGCTTCAAGCGCCTGGCCAATTGTTCACTGAGCATCACGGCCTGCCCACTGGACAGTTGCTCCCAGGCGCGCGGCTGCTGCTCAAGCAACGGCCAACGTTTGAGGTAGAGGGGGTGATCGACGATACCCTGGACCTGCACTGGCCACCCCTGCAACCGGGTTTCAACACGCCAGCCAGGCAGCACTGCGATGACCGCAGATTGCTGGCCAAGCCATTCGGCAATTTGCAACCCTTGTTCGGTATCCTTGGGGGTGACATACAGGTCGGCAGACAGACGCATGTCCAGCCAGCCAACGAACGTCTTGCGAAAGCCTTCGGTCATGCTGCCCACGCCGACACTGGCCGCCAGCGCCAGCAACAACGCCATGAGCGCCAGGCTCAGGGCCGGCAGTTGCTGGCGGCTGTCGGCCACGAACCATTGCACCAAGGGCCGCCGACAAAACCGCGTCAACCCGCCAAGCCCGTGGTCGAGCAAGGCGGGCAACAGGAGTGCCGACGCCAGCAACAACCCCGCCAGCATGGCAAACGCGCAAGCCAGGCTGTTACCCAACACGCCAAACCCCAAGGCCAGCAGCAACAGCAAGCCTGCTGCGCAAGCCTGGCGCCTTGACCACAACCCCTGTGCCAGCCGCCAGGCCTGAGGCTGCGCCAGCGCCAGCAATGGCAGCCGGGCTGCACGCAACACGCTACCCAGCCCTGCCAGCAATGCCCCCAGCACACTCACCAGTACACCCGCCAGCCACCACCCTGCGGGCAGGCTCAACGTGCCGGCCACCTGGGCGCCATACAGGCCGCGCAAACTGGCAGCCACATCAGGCAACAACCACGCGGCCAGTACATACCCACTGGCCACACCTGCCAGCCCGCCCAGCAGTGCGAACAGGCCCAGCTCCAACACCAATGCACCCAGCAGCGTGTTCAAGCTGACCCCACAAGCGCGCAGGTTACGTATCAGGCCTCGCCGCTGCTCCAGCGCCAGGCCGATGGCGGCGTGGGCGATGAACAGGCCAACAACGAACGCCAGCAGGCCAAGGGCGGTCAGGTTAAGGTGAAAACTGTCGGTCAGCCGCTGCAATCCGTCGTCGTCCTGCTGAGGTTGCAGTTCGAGCAGGGCCGCGATATCAGCAGGCAACGGCCCTGGCTTGCCGGCCACCAGCAACCGCGACAACTGCCCGGGTGCGTGCAGCAGGCGTTGGGCATGGCCGATGTCGACGACCATTATGCCGGGCGCCAGCGCAGGTTGCAGGACCACGGGGGGAAGCGGTTGCCCTTCGCTGTCGCGCATTGAACCTTCGCCCCATTGGCGCAACGTATCCGGCCCTACCCAGGCTTGCCCGGGTGTGCCGATAAATGCCTGCAGGTCGAATGCTTGGGGCTGCACGCCGGCAATGCTGCTGGTCGGCGGTAGGCTCAAAGGATCGATGCCGATCAGCCGCACACTGCGCACAGGCTCACCCGACAAGCGCAAACGCCCTTCCAGCATGGGTGTCACCTGCCACCCATGCTTGCGCAACTGCACGTACAGCCCCTGATCGAAATGATCACCCTTGCGCGGTACAAACTGCGCCTGCATCGGCCCGGCCAGCACGGCACTGGCCCGGGCATAGTCGCTACGTGCCTGGCTGTTCAGTGCCTGTACGCCCGTCCACAAGGCCGTGGCCAGCCACAGCCCGGTGAAGATGCTGACAAACTGCACCCGATGGCGCCGCCAATGGCTGAGCAACGCCAACAGGGCCAGCGACAAGAGCCTCATCACCCGTGCTCTGGCTGAACGCGGCCGGCCTGCAGGTAGCAACGCTGCTGCAAGCGTGCCGCCAGCCGCGGGCTATGGGTCACCATCAGCACACCACTGCCGGCCTCGGCGACCAGTTGCAGCAGCAGGTTCAGCACCTCATCGCTGCTGGCTTCGTCAAGGCTGCCGGTAGGCTCGTCGGCCAGCAGCCACGCCGGCCGCCCGGCCAGCGCACGGCCAATGGCAACCCGCTGTTGCTGGCCGCCAGACAACTGTTCCGGATAGCGCGCGAGCAAACCTGCCAGGCCCAGGCGTTCTGCCAGGTAGGCCACCCATTGCGGGTCATGCCGGCCGGCGAGCCTTGCCTGGAATGCAAGGTTCGTCGCCACGTCCAGGCTGCTGATCAAATTGTATTGTTGGAACACCAGGCCAATGCCCTGCCGCCGCCACTGCGCCAACGATGACTCTGAACGGCTGTCGAGCGGCGTGCCATCAATCAGGATCCGGCCACTGTCGGCGCGGTCCAGGCCGGCAACCAGGTGCAACAAGGTGCTCTTGCCGCTGCCCGATTCGCCCATCAATGCCAAGCTGCTGCCGCGCGCCAGGCGCAGGTTGACGCCCTGCAGCACAGGCAGCGGGCCTTGGGGGGTGCGGAATGATTTGTGGAGCTGTTCGATGGCGAGCATCGAGGGGCCTTGGTGGGTTGTGGGGTTTGTTTAGGAATAGCAGGTTCAGGCCGTTTCCCAGCCATTAAAACACCCTGCTCAATCCCGAGCCGTGATCAAAATTCTTATTAGTGGATCCATAAAATCCGATAATCGCCCAAAACCTTATAAATAACCGCGCAAACCATTGACCGCGCGTGAGGCGAATGGCTCTAATGGATCCATTAAATAAAAACAAAACCCGGAGAGCCTCCTTCATGTACCCCAAAAACACCTGGTACGTAGCCTGCACCCCCGACGAAATCGCCACCAAACCCTTGGGCCGGCAGATCTGCGGCGAGAAGATCGTGTTCTACCGCGCCCAGGAAAACCGCGTGGCCGGCGTCGAGGACTTCTGCCCGCACCGTGGTGCGCCGTTGTCGCTGGGTTACGTTGAAAACGGCAATCTGGTGTGTGGTTACCACGGCCTGGTGATGGGCTGCGATGGCAAGACCGTGTCGATGCCGGGCCAGCGGGTACGGGGCTTTCCCTGCAACAAAACCTTCGCCGCCGTCGAGCGCTACGGCTTCATCTGGGTCTGGCCCGGCGACCAGGCGTTGGCCGACCCGGCGCTGATCCCGCACCTGGAATGGGCCGTCAATGAAGAGTGGGCCTATGGCGGTGGGCTGTTCCATATCGGTTGCGACTACCGCCTGATGATCGACAACCTGATGGACCTCACCCACGAAACCTACGTGCACGCCTCCAGCATCGGCCAGAAGGAAATCGACGAGGCGCCGCCCGTCACCACCGTCACCGGCGACGAAGTGGTCACCGCCCGGCACATGGAAAACATCATGGCGCCGCCCTTCTGGCGCATGGCCCTGCGTGGCAACGGGCTGGCAGACGATGTGCCGGTGGACCGCTGGCAGATCTGCCGCTTCACCCCGCCCAGCCATGTGCTGATCGAAGTAGGCGTGGCGCACGCCGGCAAAGGGGGCTATCACGCGGATGCGCAGCACAAGGCGTCGAGCATCGTGGTGGACTTCATCACGCCAGAGAGCGACACCTCGATCTGGTACTTCTGGGGCATGGCGCGCAATTTTGCGGCGCAGGACCATGCGCTGACCGACAACATCCGGGAAGGCCAGGGCAAGATCTTCAGCGAAGACCTGGAGATGCTGGAGCGGCAGCAACAGAACCTGTTGGCCTACCCGGAACGCAACCTGCTGAAGCTGAACATCGATGCCGGTGGCGTGCAGTCGCGCAAGATCCTGGAGCGGCTGATTGCCAAAGAGCGCATGCCGCAACCACAACTGATTGCCACCAGCGCTACCCCTGCCTGAGGAGAAGCCAAGATGATCGATGCCGTAGTGGTTTCCCGCAACGATGAAGCGCAGGGCATTTGCAGCTTCGAGCTGGCAGCGGCGGATGGCAGCCTGCTGCCCGCGTTCAGCGCTGGCTCGCACATAGATGTGCATTTGCCCGATGGGCTGGTGCGCCAGTATTCCTTGTGCAACCACCCCGAAGAGCGCCACCGCTACCTGATCGGTGTGCTCAACGACCCGGCCTCGCGGGGTGGTTCACGCCGCCTGCACGAGCAGGTACAGGCCGGCGCACGCCTGCGCATCAGCGAACCCCGCAACCTGTTCCCGCTCGTGGAAGGGGCGCGGCGCAGTGTGCTGTTTGCGGGAGGCATCGGGATTACCCCGATCCTGTGCATGGCCGAGCAGCTGGCGCAAAGCGGTGGGGATTTCGAACTGCACTACTGCGCCCGCTCGAGTGAGCGTGCCGCCTTTGTCGAACGCATTCGTAAAGCGCCTTTCGCCGACCGCCTGTTCGTGCATTTTGATGAGCAGCCGGAAACGGCACTGGACATTGCCCGGGTGCTGGATAACCCGCAGCCGGATGTACACCTGTATGTGTGTGGGCCGGGTGGTTTCATGCAGCATGTGCTGGACAGCGCCAGGGGCCTGGGTTGGCAGGAGGCTTGCCTGCATCGGGAATATTTTGCCGCAGCGCCGGTGGATGCCAGCAACGACGGCAGTTTCTCGGTACAGGTCGGCAGCACCGGCCAGGTGTTCGAGGTACCCGCCAACCAGACAGTGGTGCAGGTGCTGGAGCAGCACGGCATCGAGATTGCGATGTCATGCGAACAGGGCATTTGCGGCACCTGCCTGACGCGCGTGCTGCAAGGCACGCCAGATCATCGCGACATGTTCCTCACCGAAGAAGAGCAGGCGCTGAACGATCAGTTCACGCCCTGCTGCTCGCGCTCGAAAACACCCCTGCTGGTGCTGGACATCTGAACCGGCCTACGACGAGGGCAGAATCACCTTCATGCCCTCTTCCACCGTTGCCCCGCCGAAGGTTTCGGCGTAGCGCAAGGTGGCGTTGGCGTGCTCGCGCATAATGGCTTCGGCGCGGGCACCCTGGCGATTGACCAAGGCATCGAACGCCGCATGGTGTTGCATGTGCGCGAAGTTGAAGCGCCGGTATTCACGGGCCAGGTCGTGGCGGTCCACGGCCAGCGCTGTGACGGAGGCAAACGGCAGGTGATCGTTGCGCGCCAGGGCATCGGCGATGGCCGGATTATGGCTGGCTTCGATGATGACCTGGTGAAAGCGCATGTTGAGGTCGTGGTAGGCCTGCAGGTCTTCTTCGGTAACGAAGCCCTTGTCGAACAACTGGTCGCCTTCGACCAGGCAGCGTTGCAGCGCTTCGCGGGCCTGGGCTGACAGGCCACGTTCCGCAGCCTGGCGGGCAGCCAGGCCTTCCAGTACGCCGCGTACCTCGACTGCGCCGGCGATGTCATCGGCACTGACCGAGCGCACCTGAAAACCCCGACCGCCAAAACGCACCAGCAGGCCTTCCTGCTCAAGGGTGCGAAACGCCATGCGCACCGGCATGCGTGACACGCCGAACAGTTCAGCGGTGGGGACTTCCATCAAGCGCTCGCCAGCTGCAAGCTCGCCCGAGGCGATCATCTTGCGCAACGCGACCAGCACCATTTGACCAGGCTTGCTCATCCGGGCGACTTCCAGGGACATGAGCGGGCATCTTAGCGTAAGGCGGGGAGGTGCTGTTGGCTTGTTCGGGCAATACCAGAGACAGTGCGGCGTATCATTGGGGCTGCTGCGCAGCCCCAGTGCCTTAAAGGCGGCGCGGTGCAAGCTTTTATAGCGACAGCGGATAGCTGACGATCAGGCGGGTCTGGTCGAAATCACTGTTGAAGCTTCGCCGGTTGGTCGCGTTGTTCAGCCGGATGTTAAGGTTTTTCAACGCCCCGCTCTGGAAGGTGTAGTTCACTTCGGTATCGCGCTCCCACTCCTTGCCATTGCTGCCGGCCGCCGTGGTCGCGTTCTCGCCATGCCCGTAACGCACCATGGCCAGCAGCCCTGGCACCCCCAATGCGGCAAAGTTATAGTCGTAACGCACTTGCCACGAGCGCTCGTCGGCGTTGCTGAAGTTGCCGTTGAACATGTCGTTGCCCAAGGTACGGCCGCTGCTGCCATACACCGACATCCACTGGCTGTCGCCACTGACCTTCTGCAACCCCAGGTACAGCGTATGGCCACTGTGCGAGGCCGACAGCAAGGCGTAACCGGTGCGGCTCTGAATGCCGCCGATGCGCGCCTGGCCGTCATCCCGGTCGATGAAATAGCCAAGATTGGCTCCCAACGTCCACTCCCCCACCCGCTGGTTGTGCAGCAGGTTGAAGTAACTTTGCTGGTAGATGTCCTCCAGCTGCGAATGCCAGGCACCGATCAGTGTGCGCTGCTGGTTGAAGCGGTACTCGGCACCGGCGTAGTTGAAGCCGTCCGAGGTGACCCCGGGCGCGGCCCAGGCAGAAAGGTCTTGCATGTCGGACGAGTTGCGCAGGCTTACTTCACGGTACTGGCCGGCCTGCAGACTCAAGCCTTCGATCTCTCGCGAATCAAGCATCGCCCCACGGAATGTCTGCGGCAGCAGGCGGCCATCGTCGTAGCGCAGCAGGGGGATGTCGGGCAGCAGCTCGCCAACCTTCAGTTCGGTCGCGCTAATACGCAGCTTCGCCGCCAACCCTGCCCGGCCATAGTTGTCGGCTGCACGCCCGTCATCGTGCACCGGCAGCAATTCGGAACCGCTGGTGCCACCGCCGCTGTCCAGCTTCACACCGAACATGGCGATACCGTCCAGGCCAACACCGATCAACCCCGGGGTGTAGCCAGAGCTGAACTTGAAGATGAAGCCCTGAGCCCATTCTTCGACCTTGCCCTTGGCCGCCCCCGGGTCGCGGAAATCGCGGTTGAAGTAGTAGTTGCGCAGGGTCAGCCCGGCCTTGGCATCGCCAAGGAAGCCCCCCTCCTCGGCCCAGGCCGGCAAACCCAGGCCAAGCGCCAGCGATACCGCCAGGACCGAACGGGCCAGCGTGCAAGTTGTGTGCATCATTATTATTGTTCTCCGCTTTACTTGGGCGCAGCCGCCCGCCCCAGGCCAACAGACACCTGGGGCGATAAGCTGCATTCAGGTGCCCGGCCAGGCCGGGCGGCACTTAGTGGCTCAATGCATCGGTAGGTAGAGCAGGTGCCGGCTTGGCCGCTGGCCGCAGCAACAGCAGGCACCCTGCCGCCAGCACGAACACGCTGGCGAACACTCCGTACAGGTGCAGCGGTTGCCAGCCGCCATCGAGCAACACACCCGCCACGGTGGGCGACAGGATCGCCCCCATGCGCCCGATGCCGATGCCCCAGCCCACGCCTGTTGCACGTACCGAAGCGTCATAGACCACCGGCGACAACGCATACAGCCCGGCCACGCAGCCATTGGAAAACAGCCCGATCAGCAGCCCCAGCGCCAGCGCCGCACTGACCGACGCGCCATTGACCACGAACAACACCAGCAGCGCTGCGGTGATAAGCATGAACAACGCCAGCACCCGCGTGAGTGGCCAACGCGAAGCCAGGCCGCCGATCAGCGCCGCGCCGAGGATGCCGCCGACGCTCAGCAGCACCCCGCCGGTAATGCCCTGCTGTGCCGACAGGCCAGCGGCGACCAGCAGTTTCGGCGTCCAGCTCATGACGAAGTAGAAGCCGAACATGACCAGGAAAAACAGCAGCCAGATCACCAGCGTGGTGCGGCGCATGTCAGGCGCCAGCAGTTGCCGGAAGCCGCTGGCGGCGCCCTGCTTACTTTCAGTGGGTGTTGGCAGTTGTGCCAGCGCCGGCTGGCCGAGGCGAACGGCCAGGCGATTGACCCGTGCCAGCGCATTGGCCGGGCGACGTGCCAGCAGAAAGTCCAGCGACTCCGGCAACCACAGCAGCACCAGCGGGATCACCAGCACGGTGACAATGCCACCAAACAGGAACACCGAGCGCCAGCCCCACTGCCCCAGCAGCCACACCGCCAGCAAGCCACCCAACGTCGCGCCCAGGGCGTAGCCGGTGGACTGCAGGCTCACCGCCAGCCCGCGCCAGCGTTTGCTGGCGTACTCACTGGCAATCACGTTGCTGCTGGCCAGGATGCCGCCGATGCCCAGCCCGGTCAGGCCACGCAGCAACGCCAGCTGTAGCGGGCTTTGGCTCATCGCCGAAAGCAGCATGCCGATACCCGACAGCCCCAGGCACAGCAGGATCAGCGGGCGGCGGCCAAAGCGGTCGGCCCACGGCGCAATGAACAACGAGCCGGCCGCCATGCCGAACAGGCCGGCGCTGAGCAGCAGCCCTACCTGCGCCCCGTTCAGGCCCCACTCGGCAGACACCGAGGCAGCCGTGAAGGCCATCACCAGTACGTCGAAGCCATCGATCATGTTGAGGATGATGCAAATACCAATGGCCAGGCATTGGAAGCGGCCCATCGGGTCGTTGTCCAGGCGTTGCTTGAGATCGGCATTCATAAGGTCACCTGCCGGTTCACAGGTGGGAGAACAGATACGCACACGCAGGCAAAGCGCAAGGAACCCTGACGGTTCCGTCCCCTTGGAAAGCCACTCATGACTGGACCCTTTTTGTAATTGTTGTCGCATACGGCTGGAGGGATCCGGCCGTTGTCAGGCGCTAATCAACCAGATAGTGGATCCACAAACAATCACTTCAAGGGTGAAGGCTCAGGGTGTAACGCGGTGAGCAAAGAAACAAAACGACAAAAAATCAATTTTTATTGATTATTTTCAACATCTTACATATTTATACCGAAAAAGATTTCTTGTTCGTTTATCGCACAAATTTTATTTATGGATCCATAAATACACCAAAATCGAGCTCAATCCTCTTCACCAAGGGTTAGCCATGAACAAATCTTCATGATGTGCGCCAGCGCCCTGATCACGTGGCACGCAGCCCATACCCGCTTTCTGATGGGCGCCACTCACCTTGAGGCGGCGGGGCGTGTTGCGTAGCATCCCCCGCCCGTTCGCGCGCCCGCACAGCCAACGCGATACCCGTAGAAAGAAGAGCCCCGATGCCACAGCCCATCCCCCTCAAGGACCACGAAAAGGAAAAGCACCTGGTCAACCGCCGGCTTCTGGCCTGCGCCGCCCTGGTGTTCAGCCTGTGTGCCGTTCTGGTGGGACGGCTGTACGTATTGCAGGTGCTGCAGCACGACCAGCAGACCGCCGTGTCGGAAAACAACCGCGTGCACGTACTGCCCATCGCCCCCGAACGCGGGCTGATCTACGACCGAAACGGCGTGGTACTGGCTGACAACAAACCCAGCTTCGACCTGACCATGACGCGCGAGCGGGCCGGTGGCGATACGGCCAAGGTGCTCGATGCCCTGACCCAGGTACTGGGCCTGACCGAGGACGACCGCAAGCAGTTCGACAAGGACCTGCGCCGGGGTCGCAAACCGTTCGAGCCCGTAACCTTGATGGTGGGCTTGAGCGAAGAGCAGATCGCCCTGGTGGCCGTGAACCAGTTCCGCCTGCCAGGCCTTGAGGTAGAGCCGCAGTTCATCCGCGAGTACCCGCTGGCCGAACATTTCGCCCATTCGGTAGGCTATGTGGGGCGTATCAACGAGAAAGAAGCCAAGGTCCTCGACAGTACCGAGTACCGAGGCACCCAATCGATCGGCAAGACCGGCATCGAACACTTCTACGAAAGCCAACTGCACGGCCACGTGGGCTACGAAGAGGTCGAGACCAACGCCCAGGGCCGGGTGATGCGCGTGCTCAACCACAAGGCCCCGACCCCTGGCCAGGACATCGTCCTGACCCTGGACGCCCACCTGCAGATCGCCGCAGAAAAAGCGCTGGGCGACCGCCGCGGCTCGGTGGTGGTGCTGGACCCGGCCAATGGCGATGTACTGGCGATGGTCAGCAACCCCAGCTTCGACCCCAACCTGTTCGTAAAAGGCATCAGCTTCAAGCAGTACGCCGAACTGCGCGACTCCATCGACCGCCCGCTGTTCAACCGCGTGCTGCGCGGCCTGTATGCCCCAGGCTCGACGGTGAAGCCGGAGGTAGCCATCGCAGGCCTCGACAGCGGCGTGATCACCCCGGGCAGCCGGGTGTTCGACCCGGGCTACTACGAACTGCCCAACTACGACCACAAGTACCGCAACTGGAACCGCAGCGGCGACGGCTGGGTGGACATGTACACCGCCATCATGCGCTCCAACGACACTTACTTCTACGACCTGGCGCACAAGCTGGGCATCGACCGCCTGCACGACTACATGGCCGAGTTCGGGCTGGGCCAGAAGGTATCACTGGACATGTTCGAGGAAGCCTCCGGGCTGATGCCGTCGGCCGAGTGGAAGCGTGCCACGCGCCGCCAGGCATGGTTCCCGGGCGAAACGCTGATCCTGGGCATTGGCCAGGGCTACATGCAGGTCACCCCGCTACAACTGGCCCAGGCCACCAGCCTGCTGGCGAGCAAAGGGGTATGGCACCGCCCGCACCTGGCGATGACCGTGGGCGGCGATGCGCCAGTCGATCCTAACCCGATGCCCAACATCGTGCTGCACGACAAACATGCCTGGGACCAGGTCAGCCAGGGCATGCAGATGGTCATGCACGACCCGCGCGGCATCGCCCGTGCGGCGGCAGCCGGGGCGCAATACCGGATTGCCGGCAAGAGTGGTACCGCGCAGGTGGTAGCGATCAAGCAGGGCGAACGTTACAACCGCAACAAGACCCTGGAGCGGCACCGTGACAACGCCCTGTTTGTCGGCTTTGCACCGGCCGACCACCCAAGTGTGGTGGTGGCGGTGATGATCGAGAACGGTGAGGCGGGGGGCCGAGTGGCAGGGCCGGTGGTGCGGGAGGTGATGGATGCTTATCTGCTGGATGAGCAGGGGCATCTGAAGCCTGAGTTCGCGGGAGGAGTGACGGCTCACAGCGCGCCACACATTTAAGCATTTTGGGGTGCCTCGCCAGAGCGAAAATCAGCCATGGGCTTACCGGCCTCTTCGCAGGCGTGCCCGCTAAGCGGCCGGCGATACAAACGTTCAACCCCAGGTCAGACTGGCTTGTCATTGTGAGTGAATCATTCGCCCAGGTAGGCCTTCTTCACCTGGTCGTCATGCAGCAGGGTCTTGGCGCAGCCTTCCAGGCTGATGCGCCCACCATCAATCACGTAGGCGCGCTGGCAGGTTTGCAGCGCCAGCCGGGCGTTCTGCTCCACCAGCAGCAACGTCACCCCACCCTTTACCACCTCGACGATGGTTTCGAAAATCTTCTGCACGATGATCGGCGCCAACCCCATGGACGGCTCGTCCAGCAACAGCAGCTTGGGCCGCCCCATCAATGCCCGGGAAATCGCCAACATCTGCTGCTCGCCACCCGACATGGTGCCGGCCAGCTGGAAGGCACGCTCCTTCAGGCGCGGGAAGATGCCGTACATGCGCTCGATGTCGGCAGCGACGGCGTCCTTGCCGTCGCGCCGGCTGAAGGCGCCCATTTCGAGGTTTTCGTGCACCGTCAGCTTGGGAAAGATCCCCCGCCCCTCCGGCACCAGCGCCAGCCCTTCGCGGATCAGGTCGTGGCCCTTGATCGCCGCATGCGCCTTGCCATCGAAGGTGATGCTGCCGGCACTCGGCTTCAGTAGCCCGGCCAGCGTTTTCAAGGTGGTGGTCTTGCCCGCGCCGTTGGCGCCGATCAGCGCCACCATCTCACCCTCGCCCACCCTCAGGTCGATGCCCTTGATGGCCTGGATGGCGCCATAGCTGACCCTCAGGTCGCTCACTTGCAGAATGTTCTTCATGCCACTGCCTCTGCACCCAGATAAGCCTCGATCACGCGTGGATCCTTGCGCACGTCGGCCGGCAAGCCGTCGGCGATCTTGCGACCGAATTCAAGTACGGTGATGTGGTCGCACAGGCCCATCACCAGTTTCACGTCGTGCTCGATCAACAACACGGTTTTGCCATCCGCCTGCATCTTGCACATCAGTTGGCGCAGGCCTTCGGTTTCCGAAGCGTTCATGCCTGCAGCCGGCTCGTCGAGTGCAATCAGCTTGGGTTCGGTGGCCAGAGCCCGGGCGATTTCCAGGCGACGCTGGTCGCCGTAGGACAGGCTCTTGGCCAACTCGCCGGCCAGGTGGCCGATGCCCACGTAATTCAGCCAGTAACGGGCGGCCTGGCGGATCTCGCGCTCTTCACGCACGCAGGCCGGGGTACGCAGGATGGCGCCGAACACACCGCTACGGGTACGCACATGGCGGCCAATCATCACGTTCTCCAGGGCGGTCATGTTGTGGAACAGGCGGATGTTCTGGAAGGTACGGGAAATACCCGCCTCCACCACCTTGTGCGGCTTGCTGATGCGCAGCGGCAAGCCGTCGAACATCACACGGCCCTGCTCGGCCCGGTACAGGCCGGTAAGTACGTTGAACAGGGTGGTCTTGCCAGCACCGTTAGGGCCCAACAGCCCCCGAATCTCGCCACGGCGAATGCTCAGGTCGATGCCGTGCAGTGCCTGCAGGCCACCGAAGAATTTACTGACCTGATGCAGTTCGAGAAGGATATCGCTCATGCCTTGTCCGCCTCTTTGATCGGGAGTTCGAAGGATGCCTGTTGAGGTACTGCAACGACCGGCGCGGGCTCTGCTTCCACTTCACCCTCGTGCAGCTCGGCACGGCGCCGGTCGGACGGCCACAGCCCTTCGGGCCGGAAACGCATGACCAGGATCAGCGCCAGGCCGAACACCAGCATGCGCAGGGTCGAGGCATCCAGCACGTTGCGCAGGATGTCGCGGCTGATGAAGGTAACGTTGTCCATCACCCATGGCTGGATCCAGTTGACCAGGTCGCGGAACAGCTCGGGCATCACCGACAGGATCAGCGCCCCCAGCACCACGCCACGGATCGAGCCCATGCCGCCGAGCACTACCATGGCCAGCACCATGATCGATTCCATCAGGGTGAACGATTCGGGGCTGACAAAGCCCTGATAGCTGGAGAACAGCACGCCAGACACCCCGCCAAAGGTCGCGCCCATGGCGAACGCCAGCAACTTGAGGTTGCGCTTGTTCAGGCCCATGGCCTCGGCGGCCACTTCGTCTTCACGCAGGGCCATCCAGGCACGGCCGATGCGCGACACTTCCAGGCGCTTGGACAGCACGATGCAGAGGATGACGATGAACAGGAAGAACAGGTAGTAGCTGATCACCGGCGAAACCTGCAGCCCGAATACGCTCCAGCTTTGCTGCAACGACAGCACGGGTGCCCCACCGGCATCCGGCGCATGCGCCCATGGCCCGAAATCGACGTGCAGCGGGGCAATGTCGCTGATGCCCTGGGGGCCGTTGGTGAGGTTCACCGGCTGGTCCAGGTTGTTCATGAAAATGCGGATGATCTCGCCGAACCCCAGGGTGACGATGGCCAGGTAATCGCCGCGCAACTTGAGCACTGGCGCCCCGATCAACACGCCGCAAATGGCTGCGGCCACGGCTGCCAGCGGGATGATCACCCACACCGGCCAGTCCAGCACAACCTCGATCAGGCCGGCCATTTGCAAGTGCGGCGAGGCCAGCAGTGCGTACAGGTAGGCACCAATGGCGTAGAAGCCGATGTAGCCCATGTCGAGCAGCCCGGCGTAACCGATGACGATGTTCAGGCCCAACGCCAGCAGCACGTAGAGCATGGCAAAGCCAAGGATGCGCACCCAGGTGGGGCCGAGCATGGGGATGGCCTCGATCAGGAACGGCAGGGCGATGAAGCCGAGGATCAACAGCAGGTACTGGCTCTTGAGATTTTTCATGACCGCCTCCTCACGCCCGGTCGGCCTGGCGTTCGCCAAGCAGGCCGTTTGGCCGGAACAGCAACACCAGGATCAGCACCGCGAAGGCGAAGATGTCCTGGTAGTTGGCGCCCAGGAAACCGCCGGTGATCTGGCCGGTGTAGCCCGCTGCCAGCGACTCGATCAGCCCCAGCAACAGGCCGCCGGCCATGGCGCCGAACAGGTTGCCGATACCGCCCAGCACCGCCGCCGAGAACGCCTTCAGGCCCAGCAGCAAGCCCATGTAGGCATCGGCCTGGCCGTAGTTGATCGCACGCATTACCCCGGCGATGGCACCCAGGCTGGCGCCGATCAGGAAGGTGGCGCTGATCACGCGGTTGATGTTGATGCCCATCAACCCGGCCACTTCCTGGTTTTGCGCGGTGGCACGCATGGCCTTGCCCAGGCGGGTCTTGTCCACCAGCAGCCACAAGCCAAGCATGATCACCACGGCAATCAGCATGATCGACAGCTGCACGTTGGTGACGGTGGCGCCGAACACGTCGACCGGCTGCGTCTCGACCACTTCAGGGAAGGTCTTGTAGCCGCGCCCCCAGATCATCATCGCCAGGTTCTGCAGGGCGATGGAGATGCCAATGGCGAGAATCAGCGGGGTTAACCGCGGGGCTTTGCGCAAGGGGCGATAAGCGTACTTTTCCATGCCCTGGGCCAGCAGCATGCACACCACCACGGCGGCCATGATCGCCAGGAGCAAGGTAATCAGCCCGGGGGCAAAGCCTGCGCCAGCGAGCATCGTCAGGACCGAAATGGTCACCATGGCGCCAACCATCACCACCTCGCCGTGGGCGAAGTTGATCAGGCCGATGATGCCGTAGACCATGGTGTAGCCCAGGGCTACCAGGGCATAGATGCTGCCCAGCACCAGGCCGTTGAGGACCTGTTGCAACAAGATATCGAAATTACCGTCCACGCGCTGAATCCTCGAAACTGCGTTGTCGTCGGCGCGCGGCGGCTCAGCGCCACACGCCGACAGGCCTGGCAGGTGGGAAAAGTCTTCTTGTTATGTGGCAGGCCGGCGCCTGCTTGTTATGAGGTGCTGCTCAGTCGCGCTCGACCGACAGGGTTTTCCAGCCGCCGTCGGCGAACTGGAACACGGTGGCCGCCGGGTTCTTCAGGTTGCCCTGATCGTCGAAGGCGATGGTGCCGGTGACGCCTTCGTAACGCTGGTTCTTGAGCACAGGCAAGTACACTTTGGGGTCGTCGGAGCCGGCCTTGACCATGGCGTTGATTGCCGCCCAGGTGGCGTCATAGGCGGCGGGCGACGACTGCACCACGCCCACGCCGAACTTGTCCTTGAGCTTCTGCTCGAAAGCCGCGCCCTTGGGCATGTCCTGCAACGGCGTGCCGTAGTTCCAGGCGTAGGTGCCTTCAGCGGCGCTGCCGGCCATCTGCCTGAACGAATCGTTGGGCAGGTTGCCGATGTTCATGAAGCGCGCCTTCAGGCCCAGGTTCTTCATCTGCCTGGCCATCGGGGCGGCCTGGTAGTCGAGGGCGGCAAAGAACACTGCATCGGCCTTTTGCGCCTTGGCCGTGGTGAGGATGGCATTGAAGTCGGTCGACTTGTCATTGGTGTACTCGCGCACCACCACGTTGCCACCCGCCGCCTTGACCGCCTTGGTCACCTCATCGGCCAGGCCTTGGCCATACGCGGTGCGGTCATCGAAGATGGCAATGCGCTGAGCCTTGAGCTGGCTGACCAGGTAATTGCCGGCATAACGGCCAAGGGTGGCGTCGTCGTTGACGGTGCGAAATACCGAAGCGATACCCTGGCGGGTCAAGGTGGGGTTGGTGGCCGAAGGCGAGATTTGCGGAATGCCGGCGGCGGCATAGATTTTCGAAGCGGGAATACTGGTGCCAGAGTTGTAGTGACCGATCACCACCGCCACTTTAGCGTCCACCAGCCGCTGCGCCACCGCAGTGCCTGTGCGCGGGTCGGCGACATCGTCTTCGGAAACCAGCTTGAACCGGGCCACCTTGTCACCGATTTTCAGTTGCTGCTGGTTGGCCTCTTCCACCGCAATCTGGATGCCATGCTCGACGTCCTGTCCTTGGTGCGCCGAGGGCCCGGTCAGGGGGCCGGCGAAGCCGATCCTGACAATTTCACTGCCTGCTGCGTGTGCCGTCCCCATGGCCATCAGCAATGTTACCGCGGTCGCAAGGGCTGTACGCCCTCCCTTGTTGTTATTCATGCTCAGCTCCCAGTAGTGATTGGACGAACCTCGACATCGCTTACCGCATGCAAATTGGCCGGAACGCCATCGCGCTTGTAAGATAACAGTCAGCAGGCAACTGTCAATGGGTGTATACTACGGGAGAAGGTAAAATAATCTTTCCGGCGACAAGCGATGCACGCAATCAAAAAGCAGGGCATGAGCCTGACTAGTAAGATGTTTGATAACATATGCCGACACCATCACCGCTGGTTGGCTACGGATCCCGCCGCAAGGGGCATCAGGGCTGCGCGCAACCTGCCGGAGAATCAACCGTGATGAGCCAATCAGTTTCAGGAGCAACCCTTCTATGAATGCGTCGTTAGGCACGCGCCGCGCCAACCTGGCGGAAACCGTGATCCAGGAGCTTTCCAGCCGGATCGACAACGGCACCTACGGCCCGGGCGACAAACTGCCGTCCGAACAGGAGCTGTGCAAAGAGTTCAACGTCAGCCGCCCCGTCATCCGCGAGGCGGTGGCCTCGCTGCGCCTTGGCGGGCGCCTGATCGCTCGCCAGGGTGTGGGCGTATTCGTGGTCGAGCAGGATGTAAAGCGCATCGGCTTCGCCATCGACAGCGTTGTCGATGATGTACGCGCTGCAGCGCAGATCCTTGAACTGCGCCTGGGCATCGAGACCGAATCGGTCGCCCGCGCCGCCGAGCGCCGCAGCCCTGCGAGCATGGCGGCGATCACCGAGGCGTTCGACCGCTTCAACTCGCTGGACGGCGCCACGCAAGAGGAAGAAGCCAAGGCCGACTTCGAGTTCCACCTGGCGATTGCCCGCGCCACCAGCAACCCGCACTTCACCCAACTGCTGGAGGCGCTGGGGCCGGACATCATCCTCGACCTGAACCTCAAGCATGGGCAGGTCACCGGCAAGAACCGCCAGGCGCATATCAAGAAAATCGCCCGTGAACACGGGGCAATCCTGTCGGCAATCAGCATGGGCGACGTGGCCAGTGCGCGCACGGCGCTGCGCAAACACCTGGAAGAGAGCCTGTCGCGGTATCAGCGCTTGCTCGACAGCAAGGCCTGATCGCTGCCCTGCGCTGGCCTCTTCGCGGTTGAACCCGCGAAGCAGGCGACGCAGTTCATGAACAACGCATCAGGCGCGCAGCTGGTACCAGGTGGTCTTGAGCTGCGAATACTTATCGAACGAATGCAGCGACAAGTCGCGGCCAAACCCCGACTGCTTGCCCCCGCCGAACGGCACCGTCACATCCAGCGCATCTACCGTGTTCACCGACACCGTACCGGCCTTCAACGCCCGCGCCACCCGGTGCACCTGATTGAAGTCATCGCTCCACACCGAGGCAGCCAGGCCATAAATGCTGTCGTTGGCCAGGCGCACCGCCTCTTCTTCCGTGTCGAAGGCGCTGACCGCCAGCACCGGCCCGAACACTTCCTCCCGCGCCAGGCGCATGCGCCCCTCGACACCGGCAAAAATGGTCGGCTCGATGTAGTTGTCCGAGCCTTCGACAGTCAAGCGTCGACCGCCACACACCAACCTGGCGCCCTCTTGCCCGGCGCGGGCAATGGCGGCCTCGATGCGGCCGGTCTGCTCGGCATCGACAATGGCACCGGCGCGGCTTGCCGGGTCCAGCGGATTACCCGGCATCCATTGGCGTGCCTTGGCCTGCAGGCGCTCGACAAATTCGTCATGAATCGAGCGCTGCACATACAGCCGCGAGTTGGCCGAGCATACCTCGCCCTGGTTGAAGAAAATGCCGAAGGCGGCCTTTTCCGCCGCCAGGTCGAGGTCCTGGCAGTTATCGAACACCAGGTTGGGGCTTTTGCCACCACATTCCAGCCACACTTGCTTGAGGTTGGATTGCGCCGAGTAATGCATGAAGTACTTGCCCACCTGGGTAGAGCCGGTGAACACCAGACAGTCTACGTCCGGGTGCAGGCCCAGCGCCTGTCCGGCCTGCTCACCCAGGCCCGGCACCACGTTCAACACACCTTCCGGCAAGCCTGCTTCCAGGGCCAGCCGGGCCAGACGCAGGGCCGAGAACGGGGATTGCTCGGCGGGCTTGAGTACCACGCTGTTGCCGGCCGCGAGCGCCGGGGCCAGCTTCCAGGCGGCCATGTCGAGCGGGAAGTTCCAGGGCACCACGGCGGCGACCACACCGAGCGCTTCCCGGGTGATGGTGGCAAGCGCGTTGGGCGCAGTGGGTGCCACCTGGTCGTAGAGTTTGTCCAGCGCCTCGCCGTACCAGGCGAATACATGGGCCGAGCCCGGCACATCGATGTTGTAGGCATCCATGACGGGCTTGCCCATGTTCAGCGAGTCCAGCAAGGCCAGTTCTTCGCGATGGGCCATGATCAGCTCGGCCAGGCGCAGCAGCACCTTCTTGCGCTCGCCGGGAGCCATGCGTGGCCACGGGCCTTGCTCGAAGGCCCGGCGGGCGCTGGCCACTGCAAGGTCGACTTCGGCCTGGCCGCAGGCAGTGACCTGGGCCAGTACGGCGTTGGTGGCGGGGTTGATGGCGGCGAAGGTGGCGCCATCCTGTGCGTTGACGGCTTTGCCACTGATAAATGCCTGGGACGGGAGGTACAGGTCCGAGGCGCGTTGTTGCCAGAATTCGAGGGTGTACATTTGTACTCCTTATACCCTTGGAGCAGTCTTTTGATGAAGGGCTACGCGTTTCCTGTGGGAACGGGTTAGAGTTTGCCGACCAACCGGGCCGTGCGGTCCACGGCAATCCGCGTCTTCTCCACCAGCTCATCCAGCTCGCTGTGGTTGGCGATCAAGGCCGGCGCCATGATCATCCGGCCCAGGGTCGAGCGAATGATCACCCCTTCCTCGAAACCGAACGTACGGCACTGCCAGGCCAGGTCGTTCTCGTTGGCAAAACGCTTGCGCGTTGGCTTGTGCTCGGCAAACTGCAACGCCGCCACCAGTCCGGCACCCTGCACCTGGCCGATCAACGGGTGGTCAGCGAACACCTCGCGCAAGATGCGTTGCAGGTAGGGCCCGGTGTCGTCCTTCACCTGGCGCACGATGCCTTCGTCGCGCAGCGCCTTCAGGTTGGCAATGGCCACCGCCGCCGCCACCGGGTGGCCGGAATAGGTCAGGCCATGGGCAAACACCCCACCGCGCTCTACCAACGCTTCGGCAATGCGCTTGCTCAGCACCAGGCCGCCCATGGGCACGTAACCACTGGTCAGTCCCTTGGCGATCGACAGGGTGTCGGGCTCGAAGCCGAAGTATTCGTGGGCAAACCACTCGCCGGTGCGACCAAAGCCCCCAATCACCTCATCGGCGCAGAGCAGCACGTCGTACTGGCGGCAGATGCGCTGAATTTCCGGCCAGTAGCTTTCCGGCGGGAAGATCATGCCGCCCGCACCCTGGAAAGGCTCGGCAATAAAGCCGGCAACGTTCTCGGCGCCAAGCTCGAGGATTTTTTCCTCCAGCTGCAAGGCGCAACGGCGGCCAAACTCGACCGGGGTCAGCTCGCCACCCTCTGCGTACCAGTACGGCTCATCGATGTGCGCAACGTCCGGAATCAACCCGCCCATCTCGTGCATGAACTTCATGCCGCCCAGCGCCGTGGCCGCCAGGGTCGAACCGTGGTAGCCGTTCCAGCGGCCGATCATGATTTTCTTGCCTGGCTGACCCACCACCTGCCAGTAGCGGCGCACGGTGCGGATCAGCACCTCGTTGGCCTCGGAGCCGGAGTTGGTGTAGATCGCGTGGCTGTAGTGCCCTGGCAGCAGGCTGAACAGCAACTCGGACAGCTCGATCACCGCCGGGTGGGTGGTGTGGAAGAACATGTTGTAGTAGGCCAGCTGGTCCATCTGCGTGGCAGCGGCGGCCGTCAGATCGCGGCGGCCGTAACCGAGCTGGGTGCACCACAGGCCAGACATGCCATCCAGGTAGCGCTTGCCCTCGCTGTCCCACAGGTGCAGGCGTTCGCCACCCACGATCACCCGCGGCCCTTCGGCGTTCAGCGCCTTCTGGTCGAGGAAGGCATGGATATGGTGTGCGGCGTCGGCTGCCTGGTAGTCACGGGTCTGGCGTTGCGGGGCGAAAGGCGCGTTCATTGTTGGTTTTCCTTTGCGGTGGGGGTTGCAGGGCAGCCGTCGCTCAGCGCAGCTTGCCCATGTAGCTTTCAAGCGGATCCTTGCCCAGCACGCCCTGGGCATTGGCCAGCGCGTCGATGAACAGGGAAAACAGCTCGGACTGGGTGCCGATGTCGAGCTTGGCGTAGACGTTCTTGCGGTGCGACTTGATGGTGTCTTCCGAAACACCCAGGCGCTCGGCCAGCGACTTGGTCGAGTGGCCACGCAGGATCAGCTGGGCGATGCGGCATTCACGCTCGGTCAGCAACGAGCTGCCGAAGTTGTTCAGCGCAGCGTGGATGCGTTGTTCGAGGATGTTCTCGAAACGCCCGGCGCGGCTGTCCAGCCCGGCGAAGTGCTTGCCGAGTACCGCCAGCACCCAGGGCGTGACGCGCCCGAACAGCTCGCGGGTCTGTGTATCGAGCTTGTCGGTAAACGCCAGCGACACCGCCAGGCTTTGCCCGGGCGCCACCTGCAGGATGTAGTTGAGCTCATCTTCCAGGTGCGAGTGCCGGTAGAACGACTGGTAGTACTCGCTGACCTCGAAGTGGTCGGGAGCCACTTCGAACAGGCCATAGCAACCGGACGCGACCTGCTCCACGCAAGCACCGTAAAACGGGTCGAGCAGGTAGAAGCCCGACAGGTAGCGGCTGACATTGCCCTCGGGCTGCCAGGGCGCCTTGTCGTCCTGCTCGAACAGCGCGCAAGGCATGCCGTCGTGCGGGTAGAGGTACACCGTGGTCGCCTGGATCGGCCGGATCACGCCAAGTGCGACAAACAGGTTGGCGGCGAAGCCCGGGCGACCGATGGCCTCGGTGACCTTGGCCAGGTGCTCGAACCACTGTTCTGAAAGCAATTGATTAGTCACTGTGGGCCTGCCGTTTCTATTCAGTGGCACCGCCGCCAGTGCGGTGCGTTGTTGACCAGATCCTCCCACGCCGCTGCAGGTACCGAAATCACCCGTTGGGGTGAGTCGGCCAAGGGTCGCCCCCCTCACCCCAAAGGGTGATTCCGGGCACCCACAGGGTGTGGGAGCATCAAACCGCCCCAGCGCTGCGAGCCTTGCGCTCGACCTCCTTGCACACCACCCACCGGTAGCGAGCCTGCTCGCGTACTGCGGTGCCCTGCATCCCTTTCCAGGAGTTAGCAATGCATACAACAACAAGTACAGCCCATTCGCCTGCTTCGCATGCACCGTCACACCCCGGCACCAACACTGGCCGCTTCCGCAAGTCCATGGGCATGACCGCCCTGGTGCTGTTCGGCCTGGCCTACATGGTGCCCCTGGCCGTCTTCACCACCTACGGGCTGGTCACCCAGATGACCAAAGGGCACCTGCCCACCGCCTACCTGCTCACCCTCGCCGCCATGCTGCTCACCGCCTACAGCTACGGCCGCATGGTCCAGGCCCACCCCTACTCCGGCTCGGTCTACACCTACACGCGCAAAGCCTTCGGCAGCCACATCGGTTTCATCACCGGCTGGACGCTGCTGCTCGACTACATCTTCCTGCCACTGCTCAGCTACCTGCTGATCGGCATCTACATGTCGGAATACTTTCCGGCGATCCACGCCTGGGTGTGGGTGGCGGGCTCCATCGCCCTGGTCACCTTCCTCAACCTGATCGGCATCGAGTCGATCACCCGCGTCAACTGGATCCTGGTGGTGGCGCAGCTGGTGTTCATCATCGTCTTCGTCGCCCTGTCCGTGCTCAAGCTCAACGGACAGGCGGAGTCGGTGTCGCTGCTGGCGCCCTTCCATCACGAAGGCTTCAACGTGCCGTTGATCATGACGGGCGCCGCTGTGCTGTGCCTGTCGTTTCTCGGCTTTGATGCGGTGTCGACCATGGCAGAGGAAACCAGCAACCCGACCTACCGCATTCCCGTGGCGATCCTGGCCGTGTCGCTGATCGGCGGCCTGCTGTTCCTGGTGGTGTCGTACTGCGCACAGATGGTGTTCCCCGACTGGGGCAGCTTTGCCGACCCCGACTCGGCCTCGGTGGATGTCATGCGCCGGGTGGGCGGCGAATGGCTGGTTACCGCGTTCACCGCCACCTACGTGGCCGGCTGCTTCGCCTCGGCCATGGTGTCCCAGGCCAGCGTGTCACGCGTGCTGTTCGCCATGGGCCGCGACGGCGCATTGCCGCGCGCGTTCGGCCAGCTGGTGACGAAAAAGCGCGTACCGGCGACTGCCATTCTGGTGGTCAGCCTGATGTCCCTCATCGCCCTGGTCATCACCCTCGACACCGTGGCCAACATGATCAGCTTTGGCGCCCTGTTCGCCTTTTCGGCGGTAAACCTGGCGGTGGTCAAGCACTACCTGGTCGATCAGAAGCTACGCGGAGGCCGCAACTACCTGCTGTATGGCGCCATTCCCGGTCTGGGCTTCCTTAGCACCCTGTGGTTGTGGAGCAGCCTGACCAGCCTGTCGTTCACCATCGGCCTGTGCTGGATGGGCATGGGGCTGGTGGTGCTGATGGGGCTGACCAAGGCGTTCCGGGTGAAGCTGCCCGAGTTGCAGATGGCCGAGTGACGCTGAGCACCGGGTGATAACCGCTCGTTATCACCCGATCCGCATTAATCATTATTCAGCCTCCCGTTCGCCGCCTACAGTCCCAGCGCAACGACTGTCATTGCCAACGGGAACCGAAATGTCCATCGAACATCGCCTGAACCACATCGCCGGCCAACTCAGCGGCAACGGGGACGTGCTGCTGAACAGCGTCGACGCCCACAGCGGCGAGCCGCTGCCGTACGCCTTCCACCAGGCGACCGGCGACGAAGTCGAGGCTGCCGTGCAGGCTGCCGAGGTTGCCTACCCGGCCTACCGCAGTACCCGCCCGGCACAGCGCGCCGCCTTCCTCGACGCCATCGCCAACGAACTGGACGCCCTGGGCGATGACTTCATCCAGCATGTCAGCCGCGAAACCGCACTGCCCGAAGCCCGCATCCGTGGCGAACGCAGCCGTACCAGCAACCAGTTGCGCCTGTTTGCCGAGGTGGTACGCCGTGGCGACTTCTACGCCGCACGCATCGACCGCGCCCTGGCCCAGCGTACCCCGCTGCCGCGCCCGGACCTGCGCCAGTACCGCATCGGCGTGGGCCCGGTGGCCGTGTTCGGCGCCAGCAACTTCCCACTGGCCTTCTCCACGGCAGGTGGTGACACCGCCTCGGCGCTGGCAGCGGGCTGCCCCGTCGTGTTCAAGGCGCACAGCGGGCACATGCTCACTGCCGCGCATGTAGCCGCAGCCATCGACCGCGCCGTGGCCAGCAGCGGTATGCCGGCAGGGGTGTTCAACATGATCTACGGTGCCGGCGTGGGCGAAGCGCTGGTCAAGCACCCGGCCATTCAGGCAGTGGGGTTCACCGGCTCGCTGCGGGGTGGCCGCGCCCTGTGCGACATGGCTGCCGCGCGCCCGCAGCCAATCCCGGTGTTCGCCGAAATGAGCAGCATCAACCCGGTCATCGTGCTGCCCCAGGCGCTGCAGGCCCGTGGCGAGCAAGTGGCTGTAGAGCTGGCCGCCTCGGTGGTGCTGGGGTGCGGGCAATTCTGCACCAACCCGGGCTTGGTCATCGGTATTCGGTCGCCGCAGTTCGAGCACTTCGTGCACACGCTGGTGGCGCGCATGGCCGACCAGGGTCCACAGACCATGCTCAATGCCGGAACCCTGCGCAGCTACCAGAACGGTGTGCAGCACCTGCTGGCGCACCCAGGCATCCAGCATCTGGCCGGGCAGCCGCAAACCGGTAACCAGGCCCGGCCACAGCTGTTCAAGGCAGACGTTAGCCTGCTGCTGAACGGCGACCCGCTGCTACAGGAAGAAGTATTCGGCCCGACCACCGTCGTAGTGGAGGTGGCCGATGCCCAGCAACTGGCCGAGGCGTTGCGCCACCTGCAAGGCCAGCTGACTGCCACCCTGATTGCCGAGCCTGACGACCTGCACGCCTTTGCCGGGCTGGTACCACTGCTGGAACGCAAGGCCGGGCGCCTGCTGTTGAACGGCTACCCTACTGGCGTTGAGGTGAGCGACGCGATGGTGCATGGCGGGCCTTACCCGGCCACGTCCGATGCCCGAGGCACCTCGGTCGGCACCCTGGCCATCGACCGCTTCCTACGCCCGGTGTGCTTCCAGAACTACCCGGAGGCGCTGCTGCCGGATGCACTGAAAAGCGCCAACCCGCTGGGGATTACAAGGTTGGTGGATGGTGTGGCCACCCGCGAGACGGTTTGAACGGGCACTGAGGTAGCCTGTGCCGGCCTCTTCGAGGCGCCTAACCGCCGCGAGGAGGCCGTTACAGGCTCACATCATTGATGAATTTGGGTTGTCAGCATTCAATAATGCAGCACTGACAATCAAACTCAATTCATCAAAAGGCCGGCCATGTACTCCTCCGAACGCCTGAAAGGCATCGATGTTTTCGTCGCCGTCGCCGATCTGGGCAGCTTCACCGCAGCCGCCGATCGGCTCAACCTCACCAGCTCGGCCATCAGCAAGAGTGTGGCCCGGCTAGAGGCTCGCCTGGGCGCACGCCTGTTCAATCGCACCACCCGCAGCCTGTCGCTCAGCGAAGCGGGCGTGCTGTTCTACCGCACCTGCACCTCGGTGCTGGCTGACCTGGAAGAGGTCGAGCACGCACTGGTCGCCAGCGATAGTCAACCCCACGGTAAAGTCCGAATCGAGCTACCCGCCTCCTACGGTCGCTTGCATGTGCTGCCACTGATCCTCGACTTTATCCGCCTGCACCCTCTGCTGCAGCCGCATGTGTCGTTTTCCGATCGTTTTGTCGACCCGGTGCACGAAGGTATCGATATCGTCGTGCGCATCGGTGGCCCGGATGCATGGCCGACCGCGCTCGGCCACCAGTACTTCGGTGCCCAGCGCCTGATGTTCTGTGCCGCCCCCTCGTACCTGGAGAAGCACGGTGTGCCGCAAGACGAGCGCGACCTGGAACACCATCACTGCATCGGCTATGGCCACACCGACGGCATGGTCAGCCCATGGTTCTTCAAGGGCCGCCAACCTGGCGAGATGGAGCGACGCACCGTGCAGCCGCGCATCGCGGTGGGCGACGGCGAGGGGGAAGTTGCAGCCGTGCTGGCCGGTCATGGCATCGGCCAGCTGCCCACCTGGCTGACCCAGCAACACCTCGATCAAGGGCGGCTGGTAGAGGTGTTGCCGGCCCTGGCCACCGACGGCCTGCCGATGAACCTGGTGTGGCTGAAAAGCCGCGAAGGGTTACCCAAGGTACGCGCCTTGCGCGACTACCTGCTGCCCCGGTTGTCGCCTCACGGCACCCGTGCCAGCACCGCGGGCTGACGCGAAAGGCTGCTGACCAGCGGCACCAGGCCCAGCGCCAACAGCGCGACACCGGCGGCCATGTAGCCCAGGTACTCGATACCCAAGCCAGAGATGGTCATGCCACCGAGCAAGGCGCCCAGGCCGATCCCAGCGTTGGCCGCCGACACATTGGTGGTACCGGCCAACGCTTGGGCGTGCGTCACCGAACTCATCACCCGCACCTGGCTGACGGGGTACAGCGCCGTGTTGGCAATGCCCCACACCGCCAGTGCCAGGCAGAATGCCAGGCCGGCACCTGCCAGCGGCACCAGCGCCGCCATACCGATGGCCAACAGCAGCAGGAACAGCGCCGTCGCCCTGAGCGGTGAACGGTCCACTGCGCGCCCGCCGATCCAGTTGCCAAACAGGCCGACTGCGCCAAAGCCCATCAGCCACCAGCCGGTATGAGCCGGTGCGACGCCGACAACCCGCTGTAGCAGATCGGCCAGGTAGGTGTAGCCGGTAAACATCGCGGTGAACACCACCACCGACAGCAGCACATTGGCGAGAAAATAGCGCTCCTTGAAAATGCGCGCCTGCTGCATGAAATCGATTTTCGCCGTGCGGGCGACTCGCGGCATCCACAACCCCATGGCCAATGCCATCAGCAACGACAGTGCGGCCAGTATCCAGAACGCGCCACGCCAGCCCACGGCATTGGCCGCCACAGTACCCAGCGGAATGCCCAGCAACATCGCCGCCGAGATGCCCAGGTAAACCTTGGCGATGGCCTGCCCCGCGCTATCACGCCCGGCCAGGTGCCCGGCCGTTTCGCTGGCCGTGCCCCAGAACACCGGCAATGCCAGAGCCGGAATCACCCGCGCGATAGCCAGCACCCAGAAACTGCTCGATGCCGCAGCCAGCGCATTGGCTGCGGCAAACACCAGCAGGATGGCGATGAACAACCGCTTGCGGTCCAGATGGGCCAATGCGGCTGTCAAGACCGGGCCGGCAAGCATGACGGTAAAGGCGAACAGCGTAACCAACTGGCCCGCCATCGAGATCGATATCTCCAGGTCCTGGCTGAGCGCGGGCAGCAACCCGACAATGAGGAACTCGGTGGTGACGATCAGGAATGCCGAGAAGGCCAGGATGGCGATGCTGATTGCAACATTTCGCCCGGTAGTGGCAGCCCCAAGGCTGGATTCATGAACAGGCATCAAGACAGGCTCCAGAAAAGAGTCTGTCAGTCTATTGGCAAAATGGGTTCATATTTCTGGTCATATTTCATAAATTAAATGAACCAGATTCATCAATCATGGGGCAATGTATACAACTTTCATGAATTCTGATTACATAACCATTCGCCTACGACCTCGGTAAACGCCGATGCGTATTGCGACGGGCCTTAGCCATGTCATCTTCAACCCGCAAGAAAACCCTCCTCGTCAAGAACGCTGCACTCCTGGTCACCATGGACGGCGAACGCCGCGAAATCAAACACGGCGGCCTGTTCATCGAAGACAACCTGATCAAGCAGGTCGGCCCCAGCGATACCCTGCCACAACAGGCTGATGTCATCCTGGACATGGCCGGCAAAGTGGTGATCCCGGGCCTGGTCAACACCCACCACCACATGTACCAGAGCCTCACCCGCGTGGTGCCTGCTGCCCAGGACGGTGAGCTGTTCAACTGGCTGACCAATCTGTACCCGATCTGGGCACGCCTGACCCCAGAAATGATCGCGGTGTCGACCCAGACCGCGATGGCCGAACTGATCCTGTCCGGCTGCACCACCTCCAGCGACCACCTGTACATCTACCCCAACGGCTGCAAGCTCGACGACAGCATCCATGCCGCCGCCGAGATCGGCATGCGCTTCCACGCCGCGCGCGGCAGCATGAGCGTGGGCCAGAGCCAGGGCGGCCTGCCGCCTGACGCGGTAGTGGAAAAGGAGGCCGACATCCTCAAGGAGTCCCAGCGCCTGATCGAGGACTACCACGATGCCAGCCATGGCGCGATGCGCCGTATCGTGGTGGCGCCCTGCTCGCCCTTCTCGGTCAGCCGCGACCTGATGCGCGAAGCCGCCGTGCTGGCGCGGCAGTACGGCGTGTCGCTACACACCCACCTGGCCGAAAACGTCAACGATATCGCCTACAGCCGCGAGAAATTCGGCATGACCCCCGCCGAATACGCCGAAGACCTCGGCTGGGTCGGTCACGATGTCTGGCACGCACACTGTGTGCAGCTCGACCAGCACGGCATCGAGCTGTTCGCCCGCACCGGCACCGGGGTCGCCCATTGCCCTTGCTCGAACATGCGCCTGGCCTCAGGCATCGCCCCGGTGCGCAAGATGCGTGACCACGGCGTGCCGGTGGGCATGGGGGTCGATGGTTCGGCGTCCAACGACGGCGCCAGCATGATCGGTGAAGTGCGCCAGGCCTTGTTACTGCAACGGGTAGGCTTCGGCCCCGACGCCATGACCGCACGCGAAGCACTGGAAATCGCCACCCTGGGCGGTGCCAAGGTGCTCAACCGCAATGACATCGGCGCCCTGGCACCCGGCATGGTCGCCGACTTTGTCGCCTTCGACCTGGGCCACGTGGCCTATGCCGGCGGCCATCACGACCCGCTGGCGGCACTGGTGTTCTGTACCCCGACCCAGGTGCACACCAGCGTGATCAATGGCCGTGTGGTGGTCAAGGACGGCCAGTTGGCCACCGTCGACCTGCCCCGCGTACTGGAGCGCCACAACCAGCTGGCGCACCAACTGGTCAGCGGTGCGTGATGCACCCGGCTGCTGCGTCCCATGTCGGGCGCAGCAGCCTGCTCACGCCTGCTGGCGGATGGCGTTCTAGGTACGCAGCACTGCCATCAGGTGCGCAGGACCTGCTCCCCTGCATTGCTCGGCAAGCGGATGGCATCCACCAACGCGACGCAGGCGATCAATGCAACGCCGATCAACGCCCAGTGAAAATCACTGACTGACATCTCAGTCTCGCCGCCCCGCACCATCATCGCTACGCGTAGCAGCAGCGCCACCACGGCCACACCCAAGGCCATCGCCAGCTGGAAGCACATGCTGAACAACGTCGAAGCCTCGCCCATCTGCTGCTTGGGCACTTCGGCAAAGCCGACAGCGTTGTAGGTGGTGAATTGCATCGACCGCGAAAGCCCACCCACGAACAGCACCGCCGCCATCCAGTACCACGGCATGCCTGGCTGCAAGCCCAGGCACGCCAGCATGCATCCAACGCCAATCACGCCATTGACCAGCAACACCCGGCGAAAGCCATAACGGCGCAGCAAGCGGGTGGTGAACGGCTTCATCGCCAGGTTGCCCGCGAAGATCGCCAGCACCAGCAACCCGGCATCCACTGGCGACAGGCCAAAACCGATCTGCAACAGCAGAGGGATCAAAAACGGCAAGGCGCTGATCGACAGGCGGAACAAGGTACCGCCCACGATGCTGACCCTGAACGTGGGAATAGCCAGGGTTGCCAGTGGCAACAGCGGTGCAGGATGGCGGTTGCAGTGACGGATCGCCAACCCGGTCAGCCCCCCACCCAGCAACACCAGCGCCAGCCCGGTCCCCAGGCTGCCCCCAGCCAGTGAACCAAGCATTTCCAGGCCGACCAGCCACGCCGCACAAGCCGACGCCAGAAACAGGAAGCCCAGCATGTCGAAACGGCGCGTTTCATCTGCACGGGCATTCGGAACCAGTAACCAGGCCGCCGCGATCGCCAGCAACCCGAGGGGGATGTTCAGGTAGAAGATCCAGGGCCACGACCAATGGGTGACGATCAGGCCACCGAGCGGTGGCCCCAGTACTGGCGCCACCAGCCCGGGCCAGGTGATCACCGCAAGCATTTTCACCAGGTCTTTCTTTTCGGTGGTACGCAGCACCACCAACCGGCCTACCGGCACCATCAAGGCACCGCCAATACCCTGCAATACCCGCGCGGCGACGAAGGCTTCCAGGTTGGGGGCCATACCACACAGCAACGACGCCACGGTAAACAGGCCGATGGCCCCGGCGAACACTTGTCGCGGGCCAAAGCGGTCGGCCACCCAGCCGCTCAGCGGAATGAATACCGCCACCGCCAGCAGGTAGGCACTGATGCCGATGTTCAGGCTGACCGCATTTTCGCCGAAGTCACTGGCCATCTGCGGCAGTGCCGTGGCAATGACGGTGGCGTCGAGGTTTTCCATGAAGAAGGTGATGGCGACCAGCAAGGCGATGCAGGTGGCTTGGCGGGAGGTATAGGGGGCTGCCGGATTGGCCAAGGTACGCGTCCTTCTGGTTGGCAATGAATCATGGGCCGTGGAGCAGCCCCTGTGGGAGCGGGCATGCCCGCTCCCACAAAGGTCGGTGCTGGGACCTAGAGCATGCGCAAGGCCGCACGCAACGCCAGCAGGTAAGTCTCGACACCAAACCCGCAGATCTGCCCACGCACCACTTCGGCAAACACCGAGTGGTGCCGAAACGGCTCCCTAGCATGGATGTTCGACATATGCACTTCAACCACCGGCACCTCAAGAATGGCCAGTGCATCACGAATACCGTAGCTGTAATGCGTCCACGCCCCGGCATTGATCAGCACTGCATCCACCCGCTCGTCAAAGGCCCGATGGATACGCTCGCACAGGGCACCTTCGAAGTTGCTCTGGAAGCTTTCGACCCTTGCCCCCAGCTCCGCGCCCAGCGCCTCCAAGGCGTGGTCGATGTCGGCCAGGGTTGCCGTGCCATACTGGCGCGGGTCGCGCTTGCCAAACATGTTGTGGTTGATACCGTGCAGCATCAGGACATTGGCGACCATGGCTTACTCCAGCGCAATCGTCAGGCGGTCGATCACGGCACGGGTTTCAGGCCGCACTCCTCGCCACCAGGCAAACGCCTCTGCGGCCTGCTCGACCAGCATGCCCACGCCATCCGCCAGACGTGCCACACCGGCCTCGCGCGCCAGGCGCAGGAACGGCGTGAGGCCTTTGCCGTAGGCCAGTTCATACGCCAGTCGCGCTTCGCTCAGCACCCCGCCAGGCAGCGGCGGCAGTTCACCGACAAGACTGGCGGAAGTGGCGTTAACCACAATGTCGAAGGTTTGCCCTTCCAGCGCTTCGTAACGGCTGATACGCAGCCTTGGGTGATCCAGTTCGTTACGCAGTGCCAAGGCTTTGGACATGTCGCGGTTTGCAATCACCAGCTCGCTGGGCTGCGCGTGCAAGAACGGCAACAGCGCACCGCGCACTGCACCACCGGCGCCAAGCACCAGCACACGGCGGTTACGCAGCGGCTCACCGAGGTTGTCTTCGATATCGCGCAGCAAGCCGATGCCGTCGAAGTTTTCAGCTGTGATGTGGCCATCCTCGAACTTCAGCGCATTGGCGGCCCGGGCCAACTGCGCGCGCTCGCTGCGCCGGTCGGCCAGTTCGAAGGCACGCAGCTTGAACGGCGCGGTGATGTTCATGCCCAGCCCACCGTCAGTGCGAAACTGCAACACCTGGGCCTCAAAACCGTCCAGCGAGCCTTCAATAGCCCCGTATTCCAGGTGCTGGCTGCTGGCCTGAGCGAACAGGCCATGAATCAGCGGTGACTTGGTGTGGTTGATCGGTCGGCCGATCACTGCGTAGCGGTCGCTCATCGTGTATCTCCGTGGGTAAACAGCACACCGTCTGCCTGCATGGCGGTGATTTCTTCAGGGCTGAAGCCAAGCGCTGCGGCCACTTCGGCGTTGTGCTGGCCGAGGTCAGGGGCTACCTGATGGATCGTGGTGTCACAGCCGGAAAACCGGAACGGCAGATTGGGCAGGCGCAGGGTGCCGTAGCGAGGGTGCAGCTGTTCGATGACCATGTTGCGCGCCTGGATTTGCGGGTCTGCCAACACCTCATCGATACGCTGGACCTTGGCACTGGGAATGTCGACGGTGTCGAGCAAGGCGAGGATCTCGGCCACCGAGCGCGCACCCGCCCAGTCACGCACCACCGCCAGAATCGCCTCGCGGTGGGCATTGCGGCCATTCAGGTCGTGGTAGCGGTTATCGCTGCCAAAACCTACCGGGCCGCCGTTGGCTTCGAGCATGGCGGCGAAGCGCCGCCAGGCATCATCGACCTGGGCTGCAATCACCAGATCGCCGTCGGCGGCGCGGAACACGCCGTACAAGGTAGACGTGGGCATGTCGTGGCCGGTCTGCTCGGGCAGCACGGTGCCATCGGACAGCGTGTAGCACTGCACGGCGTACTCATGCATCGACACCAAGGTGTCGTACAGCGCCATGTCAATGTGCTGGCCGCGCCCACTGCTCACCCGCCCCAGCAGCGCCGCATTGATCGCGGCTACAGCGTGAATACCGGTGTACATGTCGCCCAGCGAAATGCGCAGCAATGGCGGCGCTTCACCCGGCACGCCGACCATCTGCATGATCCCGCTCTTGGCCTCGGCGATCAGCCCGAAACCGGCGCGGTGGGCATCCGGCCCGGTGTGGCCATAGGCGGAGATCGAGCAGTACACCAGGCGCGGGTTACGCACCGACAGCTCGGCATAACCCAGCCCCAGCTTGTCCAACGCGCCGGGGCGGTAGTTTTCAATGAACACGTCGGCCGAGTCGGCCAGGCGCTGCATGAAGGCTTTTCCGCGTGGGTCCTTCATGTTCACGCTGACGCCCTGCTTGCCCATGTTCATCTGCAGGAAATAGCCGCTCTGCTGATCGTCCAGGGTAAAGGCGTGCTGGCGGCCAGCATCGCCGCTGCCCGGCCGTTCGACCTTGATCACTTCAGCGCCCAGCGCCGCCAGGCAGCGCCCTACATAGGGCCCGGCAAGGAAGTGGCTGTAATCGATGACGCGGATACCCGCCAATGGCAATGCCTGGCTCATGCCTGCCCCCTCCGTGGCACCATCAACCGGTGCTCACCGCGCTGCACGACCTGGCCATGCTGGTTGACCAACTCTGACGGCAGCACCACGATGCCCCAGCCTGGCCGGCTGTTGCTCGGTCGCATCGCCCCCACCCGCATGCGTACGTGCAACACATCGTTGACCTTGATCGGCAACACGAAGTCCCAGGTCCAGCCCAGCGACATGCCCGGCAAGAAGCGGTACTCGCACTGGGTCTTCAAACCATCGGCGATCGACAGCCCGAACAGGCCGTGCGCAACCAGGCAGCCAAAGTGGCTGGCGTTGGCGTAGGCCTCGTCGACGTGCACCGGGGTGTGATCACCCGTGAGATCGGCGTAGGCCAGGATGCGCTCACGGGTTACGGTATAGGTGGGGCTGATGCACTCATCGCCTTCGCGGGCATCATCCCAGTATCTTTCCACCCCGCTCATGCCTGCACCTGCGCACGCGGGTCGATGGCCAGTGCCTGGGCAACACACTTCGCCGGCAACGCCTGAATGAACTCCACCGCCAGACCATCCGGCAGGCGCAGCCAGTTGCGGCCCTGGGGCATTTCGCTGACGCCATAGCGCTGGGCGGCTGCCAGTACGCTCTCCAGGTCTTCGCACATGATGCCCAGGTGTGCCATGCGCCCCTCAGGGCCGGCAAAGTCGGGCTGGTGAATGAACTGCAGGCCACCCAGCGTCCAGTACTGCGCCGGTTGCTCGACGCTGCCCTGCACCTCACGCATGGTCATGCCACACACTTCGCTGAAAAAGCGGATATGCCACTGGATGTCCTGCACCCAGAACGCCACGTGTTCAAGGTAGGCTTTTGGCTGGCTCATGGGTTGTCCCTTTTCTGATGATCGGCCATCGCACGTTCGATGCCCTTGATACAAGCCACCAACGTGGCGTTGACCGGTGTGGCGACGCCATGGCGCTGGCCCCAGCGCACGACAGAGCCATTGATGAAGTCGATTTCGGTGACCGAGCCTTTTTCCAGGCTTTGCAGCATCGAGGTGCGGAAGCTCGATGGCAGGCCCTCGGCGGCCAAGGCCCACGCTGCGTCGGGGCTGGTCAGGCTCAGGCTTATGCCGGCACGCTCGGCCACGGCAATCGCCTCGGCCACCGCAGCTTTGGCAGTGCTGGCCAGCAGCGGCTCGCTGTACAACTGGCCGTAGCTGAGCATGGTGATGCCGCTGAGTGCGCCCGTGGCGACATTGACCAGCAGCTTGTCCCACATGGTACCGAGGATGTTGTCACTGACCGTGGTGGCCAGCCCGGCAGCGTTGAAGGCCTCGGCGATGGCCTGCACACGCGCTGAAAGCTGGCCGTCGAGTTCACCGATGTAAGTGTGTTTGCCCGCCACACCAGCGCGAATCGAACCGGGTGCAAGCAGCACGCCGCCCACATAGGTCTTACCCGCCAACACCCGTTCCCGTCCGGCCACCTCGGCCAGAATGTCCTCGTGCCCCAAGCCGTTCTGCAGCGACAGCACCAGCGTCTGCGGCCCCAGCAGCGCGGTGGCCCCGGCCATCGCTTCGGCGGTGTGGAATGACTTCACCAGCACCACGACCAGGTCGGCCACACCCACGTCGTTGGCGTCCGTGGTGGCGTTGACGCGCACGTGGCGCTCACCGCGCTCATCCTGCACCTGCAGCCCGTGCAGGTTCATCGCTTCGACATGCTCGCGACCACGGTTGAGCAGCCAGGTTTCATGCCCGGCCTCGCTCAGCGCCGCACCAATGGCGCAGCCCAAGGCGCCGGCACCCAGAATGCAGACTTTCAAATCGCAGACCTCCTGTGGTTTGCGATTACCTTATGCAGCGGGCCTTATTCGCGCTATACAATGACTACAATATGCCAATTGAGATTTACAATAATGTCTGCTGCCGACGCCCTGCCCGAGCCCAAGCTGCTGCAATTGTTCGATGTGCTCTACCACTGTCGTAGCGTTACCCGTGCCGCCGAACAGCTGGGCCAGAGCCAGCCGACCATCAGCATCTGGCTGGCCCGCCTGCGCCAGCAACTGAACGACCCTCTGTTCGTGCGCACCCCCGGCGGCATGGCCCCAACCCCGCGCGCCGACCAGCTGATCGGGCCTTGCCGCGAGGTGCTGGAGTCGCTGCGCAGGCTCACCGCCTGGGAGCCGCAGTTCATCCCCGCCACGGCACAACGGCGCTTTCGCCTGTGTGTCAGCGATGCCAGCCATATCACCCTGCTGCCAAGCATCCTCAACCACCTGCGCACCCATGCGCCGGGCATTCGCCTGGAGGCTGTGCGCATCGATGGCAACAGTGAAAGCGCGCTGGAGTCGGGCGAGGCCGACCTCGCCATCGGCTTTGTGCCTTGGCTGGGTGGCGGGATGTACCAGCAGGTCCTGTTCGAACAGGACTGGGTATGCCTGAGCAACCGCCAGCACCCGCGGCTGGAAGGCGGCATGAACCTGGCCCGCTACCACGCTGAAGGCCATGTGCAGATCAGCGCGGGGACCGGCCAGAAGTTGCTGGAAGCGGGGCTGGCCCGCGCCAGCATCGAACGTCGCATCGTGCTGGAGCTACCCGCGTTTCTCGGACTGGGCATGATCGTCGGCACTACGGACCTGGTCGCAACCCTGCCTCGGCATATCGGCCAGACCCTAGCCGATATGCACGACCTGCAAGTGCACGACTGCCCGTTTGCAGTTGAGGGTTTCACGGTGAAGCAACACTGGCACGCTCGCTACCACCAGGACAGTGGCAACCGCTGGCTGAGGGAGGTGATCCACAACCTGTTCGGCCGCCCGGCCTGAAGCACGCCCTCGATTACAGGCCCATGATCATCTCGTGCCAGGCCATGCCGCCGTGGTCCGACGGTGACGGTTTCACATACTGGTAGCCCAGCTTCTGGTACAGGGCCACATGCTGCTCTTTGCACATCAGGTGAATGGTCTGCTTGCCCGACGCTTTCATACGGGCGATGAATGCTTCCATCAGCCGTTTGGCGTAGCCTTTGCCCTGGTGTGCCGGGTCCACCACTACTGACATGATCACCACGTTCGGTGCTGCCGGGTCGTGGCCGACCAGTTCCTTGAACGCTTCATCAGACATGACAACTTCGTGGGCGCAGCCGCTGTTGATGAAACCGACGATCTCACCTGCGATTTCCAGAATGAGAAAACCCTGTGGGTACTGTGCGATGCGGGTGCGGATCTTCTCCAGGGTGGCCGCCTCATCCCCTTCATAGGCGCCGATTTCAATGGCGTAGCATCGCTCGGCGTCTGCGGCGGTGGGGGTGCGGAACTGGACAATACTCATGGCTGATTCCTTGGAAACGTGAAAGCGTCTGCCATGGTAAATCAGGCGTGCGTTCTGGCGATATCGGGCCGCCACCCTCGGCCAGGCCAGCCGCGTGGTGCTTGATGCTGGCCAAGGATGGCAAGCATCATGGGCGTATACCCCTCACACCACGGATACCCCTATGACCGCTGCACACTACCCCCTCGTGGAGCCCGGCCGCTGCAAACGCTTGAAGGCGGCCAGCAGCCGGGACCATGACAGCGTCGATCAACTGGTGATGGCGGCACGCCCTTTCGAAAACCGCGAGCGCTATGGCCGTTTCCTGCAGGTACAACACCGCTTTCACGGCAGCCTGTTGACGTTGTACAACGATGCACAGCTCAACCAGCACCTGCCAGGGCTGGTTGGGCTGTCGCGCTTCGCTGCGATCGAAACCGACCTGCGTGATCTCGGCCTGCCACTGCCAACGCGCCCTCAACAAGTCTGCGTCGGCCCGGCCGAGGCCTTGGGCTGGCTATATTGCAGCGAAGGTTCGAATCTGGGGGCGGCGTTTCTGTTCAAGCAAACCCAGCGCCTCGGGCTCGATGGCGACCAAGGCGCCCGCCACCTGGCGCCACACCCGGATGGCCGTGCGCTGCATTGGCGCGAGTTCGTTGCCCGGCTCGACGGCCTGGTGCTGGACGACCAGGACGAGGCCGCAGTGGTCGCTGGCGCGATTGCCGCGTTCGACAGTTACCGGGCGCACTTGCGTGTGATATTTGCGGGTTTATGAGCTTGTGGCTCAGTGATACCCCTCGCCGTCCTTCACCTTGCCGCGGAACACGTAATACGACCAGGCCGAATACCCCAGGATGAACGGAATGATCAGCAACGCCCCGACCAGGGCGAAGCCCAGGCTCTGCGGTGGCGCCGCCGCTTCCCAGATGGTCAGGCTGGGCGGCAGCACGTACGGCCAGATACTGATGACCAAACCGCTATAACCGAGGAACACCAACACCAGCGACCAGACGAAAGGACCGGCATGGGGCGTACCGCGCAACGACCTGAGGATCGCCCAGGTGGCCACCAGCACCAGTACCGGTACCGGCAGGAAGAACCAGAAGTTCGGCAGGCCGAACCAGCGGTCGAAGATCGCCGGGTGCGTCAGCGGCGTCCAGATGCTCACAATCAGCATCGCCGCCACCGTCGCCAGGGTGATCGGTGAGCAGGCACGAATGATACTGGCCTGCAGCCGGCCCTCGGTCTTTAACACCAGCCAGGTGGCGCCCAATAGCGCATACGCCACGACCACGCCGATCCCGCAGAACACGTTGAACGGTGTCAGCCAGCTCATCAGCCCGTTGGTGGCCACGCCATCGACAATCGAATGCCCGTCGATGAACGCGCCCAGCATCACGCCCTGGAAAAACGCCGCCGCATACGACCCGCCAATGAAGGCCCGGTCCCAGAACGGCTTGTGCGCATCATCGGCCTTGAAACGGAACTCGAACGACACGCCACGCCAGATCAACCCGACCAGCAGGCCGAGCGCCGGGATGTACAGCGCGCTGAGCAAAATGGCGTACACCTTGGGGAATGCCGCCATCAACCCTGCCCCGCCCAGCACCAGCCAGGTTTCGTTGCCATCCCACACCGGCGCCACGGTGTTGACCATGGTATCGCGGTGGTCGCGGTCGGTGATGAACGGGAACAGGATGCCGATACCCAGGTCGAAGCCATCCATGATGACGTACATCATCACGCCAAAGCCGATGATCAAGAACCAGATCAGCGGAAGATCAATACCCATGACAGCGTCTCCGGTCAGTCAGTGTGATTGGGCGAATTCGGATACAGCGGGTCGTCCACGGCCGACAATGGGCGGGCCGGGCGCTGGTTGGCGGCCACGGGGTGCTCATGGTCGTCGTGCGGCTGCGGCCCCTTGCCCACCATGCGCAGCATGTAAACGACGCCGGTGCCGAACACAGCCATGTACATCACCACCAGCACCACCAGGCCCACCGACAAGGTCAGTGCCGAATGATCGGAAACGGCGTCCTTGGTACGCATCAGGCCGTACACCACCCACGGCTGTCGGCCGATCTCGGTGACGTACCAGCCGGCCAACAGGGCCACCAGCCCGGAAGGCCCCATCCACAGGGCAAACCGTGCCAGCCCCCGCGACGCGTACAACTTCCCGCGCCAGCGCTGCCAGGTGCCAAACAGACCGAGCACGACCATCAGCAACCCCAGGCCGACCATGACCCGGAAGCACCAGAACAGGATGGTCGCGTTGGGCCGGTCTTCTTTCGGGAAGTCTTTCAACGCCGGGATCTGTCCGTGCAGGCTGTGGGTCAGGATCAGGCTGGCCAGGTTCGGGATCTCGATTTTGTAGCGGGTGGTTTCTGCTTCCATATCGGGTATACCGAACAGGATCAGTGGCACGCCCTGCCCCGGCGTGTTGCTCCAGTGGCCCTCTACGGCGGCAATCTTCGCCGGCTGGTACTTGAGCGTGTTCAAACCATGCATGTCACCAATCAGCACCTGCAGCGGCGCGGTGAACAGCAGCATCCACAACGCCATCGAAAACATCTTCTGCACTGCCGGGGTGCGGTTGCCACGCAGCAGGTGCCACGCCGCCGAGGCGCCGACGAACAATGCGGTCGACAGCATGGCGGCGGTCACCATGTGCGCCAGGCGGTACGGGAACGACGGGTTGAAAATGATCGCGAACCAGTCCACGGGCACTACTACGCCATTGATCACTTCGTGGCCTTGTGGCGTCTGCATCCAGCTGTTGGATGCCAGAATCCAGGTGGCGGAAATCATCGTCCCCACGGCCACCATCAGCGTGGCGAAGAAGTGCAGACCACGGCCGACCTTGTGCCAGCCGAACAGCATCACCCCGAGAAAGCCTGCTTCAAGGAAGAAAGCCGTCAGCACCTCATAGGTCAGCAACGGGCCGGTGATGCTGCCGGCGAACTGCGAGTAGAAGCTCCAGTTGGTGCCGAACTGGTAGGCCATGACCAGCCCCGAGACCACGCCCATGGCGAAGTTGACGGCGAAGATCTTCGACCAGAAGTGGTAAAGGTCGAGGTAGGCGTTTTCCTTTTTCCACAACCACAGGCCTTCCAGCACGGCCAGAAACGCCGCCAGGCCAATGGTGATGGCCGGAAAAATGATGTGAAAGGTGATGGTGAAACCAAACTGTATACGGGCCAGCTCCAGGGCTGTAAGGCTGAACATGGCTATGCCTCGCTCCGTTGTGAAAGACGTTGCAGCAGCGTGCGTGGCCGGGCCTGCCGATGGGTGGCCGCAGCCTCCTGCCAGCGCTGGGCCGGTACGCTGGGCGAAACCAGGGCACTGGTGAAGCCGCACTGCAGTAACATGGCGAACTGGTCAGGCAGCAATGGCCCGGCGGCGCGCAGGTCGCCGGTGAACCCATGGCGCTCGCGCAGCAGCCTGGCCAAGGTGAAGCCACGACCATCGCGTGACTTGGCGAACTCGATCACGATCAACGTCAGGTGGCCAAGCAGCGCCAGCACCTGTGCCGGGTCCTGGTCGGCGCTCAGCCACAGGCCCTCTGCCGGCTGACCGAAACGCATGTGGTAGTCGTCCCACTGCTGCGGCTGCAGCACGGTGTGCGGGGCATAGGTTGGCAGCACTTCGCTGCCCAGGTAGCGCCAGCTGTCGGGCTGCGCCTGGCCTTCACGATCAACGAGCATCACGCAGCACCTCCTTGAATGGCTCGATACCGACGCGGCGGTAGGTGTCGAGGAAGCGTTCGCCGTCCTCGCGCAATTGCAGATAAATGCCAACGATGGCCTCGACGATGTCGGGCACCTCCTCAAAGGGCACCGAACGGCCGAGGATGGTCCCCACCGCAGCGTCCTCTTCGGCACTGCCGCCCAGCGTGATCTGGTAATTTTCGTGGCCAGCCTTGTCCAGACCGAGGATGCCGATATGCGCCACATGGTGGTGGGCACAGGCATTGATGCAGCCGGACACATTGAGCTTGAGCTCGCCGATTTCCTGTTGTCGGGCTGCGTCGAAACGCTGGGCGATGCGCTGGGCGACCGGCACCGAGCGGGCGGTGGCCAGGCTGCAGTAGTCCATCCCCGGGCAGGCGATGGCGTCAGACAACAAGCCGATGTTGCTGGTCGCCAGCCCCGCCTGGCGCAGGGCCTGCCAGACGTTGTACAAGTCACCCTGACGAATGTGCGGCAACACCAGGTTCTGCTCATGGGAAACGCGGATTTCGTTCAGCGAGTAAGCCTCGGCCAGGTCAGCCAGGGTGAGCATTTCCTCGGCGCAGATGTCTCCGGGGATGCCGCCTGGTGGCTTCAACGAGATGACTGCACTGATATAGCCACGCTGCTTGTGCGGGTGGGTATTGGTGCGTACCCAGCTGGCAAACGCGTTGTCGTCTGCCCGTGCGCGCAGAAAGCTGTCACACAGCCTGGGCAATGCCTCGAAGGCGGGTTGCACGAAGCGGGCATGAATGCCCTGGACGATGGCGGGCTCCAGGTATTGATGGTCAGCTGGAAGGCTGGCGAACTCCTGCTCGATCATCTCGATGAAGCGGCCAGGCTTGAGCTCGCGCACCAGGATCTTGATGCGTGCCTTGTACAGGTTGTCGCGCCGCCCCAGGGCGTTGTACACCCGTAAGATGGCTTCGACGTAGCGCAACAGTTCACGCTCCGGCAACCACTCGCGCACCCGGGTGCCGACGATCGGGGTGCGCCCCAGACCACCACCGGCATACACCTGGAAGCCCACCTCGCCCTGTTCGTTGCGCTGCGCCAGTATGCCGATATCATGAAAGCGCACAGCCGCCCGGTCTTTGGGGCTGCCGGTGATGGCGATCTTGAACTTGCGTGGCAGGTAAGTGAATTCCGGGTGATCAGTAGACCACTGACGGAGGATCTCGGCATGCACCCTCGGGTCGAGCACTTCATCTTCGGCGGCACCGGCAAAGTGGTCGGTGGTCACGTTGCGGATGCAGTTGCCGCTGGTCTGGATGCAATGCAGGTCGGCATCTGCCAGTACCGACAGAATTTCCGGCGTATCGGCCAGGTGCGGCCAGTTGAACTGGATGTTCTGCCGGGTGGTGAGGTGGCCGTAGCCTTTGTCATAGGTGCGTGCCACGTAGGCCAGCTGACGCAGTTGCACCGCGCTCAAGGTTCCATACGGAATGGCCACGCGCAGCATGTAGCCGTGCAATTGCAGATACAGGCCGTTCATCAGCCGGTAGACCTTGAACGCCTCTTCATCCAGCTCGCCACTCAGGCGGCGGGCAACCTGCTGCTCGAACTGGCGGGCGCGGTCCTTGAGGAACTCGCGCTCGAACGGATCGTAGCGGTATACCCCAGCCTGCCCCGCCGCAACCGGCAGCTGCGGCCGTACCCCTTTGCCGACCTGTAGGGCCCCCCCGGGAGCCTGCTTGCCAAGGTCGCTGCGTACCGACGGGCCGCGCGCACGCAACCGCTCACGCAGGCTTTTGGGCTCAGGCTGGCCATCGACCAGCCAGGCTTCACAAGGCGTCGGCGCAACCACCTGGTTGGCCCGCACGGCAGCTTCGGCCGCGAAGGTTGCCGCTTCCAGGGCCTGCGCATCGAAGGTGCCGGCCTGTTGCAGTGTCTCTACCCATTCATGCCCGGCATCAAGCCAGACCACAGCCCCATCGCCCAAGCGGTTGGCGCAGATCAGATGACAGTCATCCATCGAACATCTCCATGACTGGGAGCCCGGAAGCGCTTATCGTTGCAGCCCTGCAGCGGCGTTCCGGTGCATATCAAAATAACCATACGCTTTCCATTTTGTATGGATTTATTAACAACCGTATGTCATGATATTCCTATGCGTATGGACTGACAACCGGGGGATAATACTCATGCCTCTTGCCGAAACGCCAAGAGAACACGCTCAAATAAGCTGGACCAGGCCATTTAAGCCGAAGAGCGGCCCAAGATACATACAGATTGCCGATATGATCTCAGAATCCATACAGTCTGGAATTTTGCAGGACGGCGAACAAATCCCACCACAGCGTGCGCTGGCAGCGCACCTGGGTGTCGACCTGACCACGGTGACCCGTGCCTACGCCGAAGCGCGCGACCGCGGCCTGATTGCCTCCTACAGTGGCCGCGGGTCGTTCATTCTGGGTGCCCGCGAAACACCCACCCAGGCAGGCATTGACCTGACCATGAACATTCCGCCGCAGCCGGCCAATGGCTCGATGGCCCAATGGGTAAGCGCCGGGCTTGAACAGGTACTGCAACGCAACCCCATCGAAGCACTGTCGCCCTACCAGGATGAGCCGGCCTCCCGCTCGCTGCTACAGGCCGCGCAGGGCTGGTTGAAACCGGCGCTGGGTGATCTGGACAGCCGCAGCCTGGCCCTGTGCCCGGGTTCGCAAGCGGCCGTATTCGCCATCCTCAGCGCCCATGCCCGCACGGGTGACACCGTGCTGTGCGACCCACTGACCTACCCCGGCCTGCTACTGGCTGCCCAACAACTGGGGCTGCGCATTGTCGCGGTGCCCGGTGACGCCGACGGCATGCGCCCCGACCATCTGGAGCAAGCCTGCCAACAAAGCGGTGCGCGCCTGCTGTACCTCAACCCCACGTTCCAGAACCCTACAGCGCACACCATGCCCGTGGCCCGGCGCCAGGCGATTGCCGAAGTGCTGCTCAAGTGCGGCATCACACTGATCGAGGACGACCCCTACCGCTATCTGCTTGACGATGCGCCAACGCCCATCACCTGCCTGACCGGGGGTGCCAACACGTATTATCTGGCATCGCTGTCCAAGTGCCTGTGGCCAAGCCTGCGCACCGCTTTTGTACTGCCCCCGCGCGGAGATGACGGCCATGCCCTGCTCAACGGCTTGCGCGCCTCGAGCATGGGCTGCTCAGCCCTGCTGCTGGCCTTGGTCGAGCAGTGGATCCGCAGTGGTACCGCCAGGGAGCTGGTACAGGAAATCCAGCGCGAAGCCCGCGCCCGCCAGCACTTGGCACGCACACTGCTGAGCCATGAGTTCCAGGCGCACCCTACCGGGCTGCACCTGTGGTTACCGTTGCCGGCGCACTGGCGCCAGGAACGGTTTACCCAAGCCTTGGATGATGTGGGGGTGAGTGTGGCCGGGGCGGACTCGTTCAGCGTTGCGCAGCAAGGGCCGGAGGCCGTGCGTATCTCGCTGGGCGGGGCACCGGACCAGGCCGTACTGGGGCAAGCGTTGCGCAAAGTAGAGGGGCTGCTGAAGGAAGACCGCCGCCGTGGGGGGCGGGCTTTTGTGTGATCAGCCAATCAGATGAGGTTTCTGGCAAGCAGCGCAAGCGGCATCGGGTGTGTGCAAATGTTCTACAAGTTGTTGCCGTAGCGAACTTTTTCTCGATGGCGGGTCTATTTCGCAGGTACAGAAAGGTAGCGGCTCGCGAGACAAGGCTCGCCCTCACCTGCTGGCCAGATGGCTCAATTGTTATCAGAGGTTGGCTTCGCTCATGAAAATACATGTCGCAAGGTTGATGCTGCTCGGCCTGTTCTCGTTCGCGGCAATGGGTTCGGCATCGGCAACACAAATGAAAGCACCAGTGGCCCAGGCCCCCGCCGTTCAGTCACCGTTGCAGCCTGCCGGCAACCCTTGGTCGAAAGTGGCCTCCGGGGCCGTCGAACAGCCGGCCACGCTGTTGGCGCATGATGACGACCGCTGGCATGACCACAGAAGCGACTGGCGCCGTGAGCAGTGGCGGCGTGAGCAAGCCCGGCGGGACTGGGAGCGGCGGCGGGACTGGGAACGCCGCCGTGACTGGGAGCGCCGCCATGAGCGGGCGATGCACCAGCGTCACTATGACGACCACCGGTACTACCGCCGTTAAGGGCGCTGCGGCAGCACTTGCGCTGCCTGCTCAGTGAGTCAGGTGGGGGTGTCCCCCACCGCCTCTGCCTCCATCTTCAACCGGTCAGCCTTGCAAATGTATTTGGGCTTGCGCGGTGCCAGCTTGGCACTGGCCTTTTTGGCATGCGCCTGCAATAGCTGCTTGATCTTCTTACGACGGTTCATAATCCACAGGGCCTGTCAGTACGTTTTAGCGGCCGCCATCATACCCGTGCGGCCTGCGCATTTCGCCACGTTGACGTTATTTTCACAGCCCACAGATTAGCGTCACATCCTTTATGGCCGCAGCAAACCTGCTGGCTACCAAGGTACGACGAGGCATACGTGTCACACACTACATCCCCCGCCGCGCGCAAGCGCGTGGACTGGGCCGGCCTGGGCTGGCTTTTGCTGTTCTTCTGGTACTTTTCCGGCGTAACCCAGGCGTTGCTGCTGTTCAGCGGAACGACCGGGTTTGCCGGTTTTCGTGATGCGTTCTTCCTCAGTAGCCTGTGGCTGGCCCCGGTGCTGCTGGTGCCGCGCTTCACCCGCGCCACCGCAGCGGTCATCGGCCTGGTGCTGTGGGGGGCTTCGCTGGTGGGTTTGAGCTACTTCGGCATCTATCGCCAGGAGTTCTCGCAAAGCGTCATCTTCGTGATGTTCGAGTCCAACACCGCCGAAGCCGGTGAGTACTTCAGCCAGTACTTCAGTGTATCGCTGGGTCTGGCGTTGCTGCTGTACACACTGGTGGCGGTGCTGCTGTGGAAGCGCGTACGCCCGGTCAGCCTGCCGCTGCGCAGTCGCCTGCCGGTGGTCGCCTTGTTGCTGGTGGCCAACCTTGTGTACCCGTTCTACAAGCAGATGGTCACCCAGGAGCGCAATTTCGCCGATGCCGCGGAGAAGGTGCAGCAGCGTATGGAACCCGCCGTGCCCTGGCAGTTGCTGGTCGGCTACCGGCAGTACCGCCAGCAACTGGACAACATGCAGGAACTGCTGGCCCAGAACGCCGCATTGCCGCCGCTGCAAAACCTGCGTGACAGCAGCGGAACAGCGCCCCGCACCCTGGTGCTGGTACTGGGCGAGTCCACCACCCGCGAGCACATGCACCTGTACGGCTATAACCGCGACACCACGCCCAACCTCGACGCGCTGGCCGCCAGCGACAAAGGCCTGACGGTGTTCCGCGATGTGGTATCGCCACGCCCGTACACCATCGAAGTGATGCAGCAGATCCTCACCTTCGGCGATGAGCAGAACCCGGACCGCTTCCTCACCGACCCGTCGCTGATCAACCTGATGAAACAGGCAGGCTACAAGACCTTCTGGATCACCAACCAGCAGACCATGACCAAGCGCAACACCATGCTCACCACCTTCTCGCAGCAGACGGACGTGCCGGTGTACCTGAACAACCAGCGCAACCAGAATGCCAGCCAGTACGATGACGTGGTGCTGGCGCCGTTCGAGAAGGCCCTGCAGGACCCTGCACCGAACAAGTTCATCATCGTGCACCTGCTGGGCACGCACATGGACTACCGCTACCGCTACCCGGACGACTACACGCACTTCACCGACAACCAGGGCGTGCCGGGCAAACTGACGCCGGACCAGGTCAAAACCTACAACTTCTACGACAATGCGGTGCGTTACAACGACTATGTGGTCTCGAGCCTGATCAAGCGCTACTCGGCCGGTAACCCCAATGGCTTCCTGCTGTACCTGTCGGACCACGGTGAAGACGTTTACAGCTCGGGCGACCACGACCGCCTCGGGCGCAACGAGGGCGCGCCGACCCGGCCGATGTACACCATTCCGTTCCTGCTGTGGACCTCGCCCAGCTGGCAGGCCGAGCACCCTCGTGACTTGCAGGCGATGGCCAACCGCCCCTACAGCAGCTCGCACCTGATCCATACCCTGTCAGACCTGGCCGGGCTGAGCTATGACCGCTTCGAGCCGGCCAAGAGCCTGGTAAGCCCGCAGTTCGTGGCAACACAGCGCTGGATCGGCGACCCCTACCGCAAGGATGGCTTGCGCGAGTTCGACCACCTGCCGCTGGACAAGCCTGAGCGAGCACAGGAAACAGCCAGCAGCCGGCAGTAAGCCGGCACCTGCGGACGTTTTCCGGTGCGATGCACGGTGTAGTCCTGCTGGCAGGGCTGATCACCAGCGTGGCCTTCGCACTGCCCTGGCTGCTGCGCGAAGTGCCGCTGCGCCAGGCCACACAGGCATGAAGGCAGGATGCCAGCGCGCCGCCCGCATGGGACTTATACCGGTGCAGAGCAACTGCCGTTCCGGGCACTCCCCCGCACCGCCTCGGCCAGTTTGCGCAGGTTGGCCTGGTGCGCATTCACCAGGCTGGTGATGCTGTTGTCCGCGGCCGTCTGCACCGACGTGCGGCAGGTCAGTTCAGCCTGCCCTGCCTGCTTCAGGCGCCAGACGGCCTCCAGTGAGGCATAGCGCCCCGGCACCGTATCGAAGCGCCGCACATCCACCCGCAGTGCCGCCTTGTTGCCAGCCGCCGGCCCGCCCAACTGGTCCTGCAAGGCGCTGCGAAATTCATCCACCAGGTTGGCGCCCCACCATTCCGTTTCCAGAATGGCCAGGCCGCTCTGGCCCTGGCGCACCACCAGTTGCGGGCGGTCCACCTGCGGCGGCACCACCACCCGGGTCACCTGGATATGCTGCCCGCTGTCGCGCACCGGCTCGCTCGCCACCAGCGTGTGGTAGTTGTTCGGCGTACTGCTGCAGCCCCCGAGCCACACCAGCAGGCTGGCCACACAGACATTGCGCAGTCGTTGCATCGGCTGTCTCCTCAGGGTTCAAGCGCTTCGGCACCGGCCGCCTTCGGCCGCCCGCGAATCAGCGACTCGGGGTGCCGGCCCAGGTAATCGGCGAGGTCACGCAGCGAACGCGACATGCGCTCCAGCTCATCCAGTGTTTCGCCCATTCGCTCGCGCTGTGGCGAATCTTCGGAAATGGCCGAGTTGGCCGTGCGTAGGGTCTTGTGCACTTCATCGAGCGCCACCTTCACGTCCGGCAGCGTCTGGCCATTGAACTGTTTGAGGCTGGCGCGCAACGCTCGAAGGCTGCCGTCCAGGTTGCCGGCGATGCTTTCCAGCGGCAGCTTGGCAATGCGCTCGACCATCCGCTGCAGCTGCTCCTGCAACTGTTCAAGGCTACCCGGCAGTGTGGGGATGGTGATGGGATTGGCGGCCATGTCGAAGGCCACCTTGGGGGCATCCGGGTAGAAATCCAGGGAAATGAACATCTGCCCGGTGATCAGGTTACCGCTGCGCGCCTGGGCCCGAAGGCCATGTTCGACGAAGGTGCCGATCAACCGCCTGGCCCCATCCATATCGCCCTCGGCGTGCTTGAACACCGACAGCATCTTGCGGTGCACCGGCCCCAACCGTTGCGGGTAGATCACCGCATTGACCACCACCGGAAAAGTCTGGCGGGCGGCATCGTAGTCAAGCTGGACCGAGGTAACCCGGCCAAACTCCACGCCCTTGAACTCCACCGGCGCGCCCACCGAAAGGCCGCGCATGGCCTGGTCAAAGCGCAATTGCAAATACTGCGCCTGGCCATTGGGTGGTGCCAACGCGGTCTCGCGGTCGGCAAACAGCTGGAAGCGGGCCTGGTCGGCAGCAGCCTCGGCCTGGGGGGAAAAATCAGGCGAGCCGAAAGCCAGCCCACCCACCATGATCGATGACAGCGATTCGGTATCCACCTTCAGGCCGTTGGCACCAATCTGCATGTCGATGCCGCTGGCGTTCCAGAAGCGGCTATCCGTGGTGACGAAGCTGTCATAGGGTGCCTGCACGAACACGCCAATCTCTACCCCCTTGCCATCATCCTGCAGGGCAAACGACACCACCTCACCCACCGGAATCTTGCGGTAGTAGATCGATGAGCCGACGTCCAGCGAGCCAAGGTCGCTGGCAGTCAGGGTAAAACGCTTGCCCTTTTCGTCGAACGTGATCGGTGGCGGCAGTTCAAGGCCGACAAAGGCCTTTTCCGGCACTTTCGACTCGCCGGAGTCAGCCCCGATGAAACTGCCGGAAAGCAGCGTGTCCACCCCGGACACCCCACCGACGCCGATGCGCGGGCGCACCACCCAGAAGCGCGCACCCTGTGTGGCGAACGAGCGGGCATCGTCCGACAACTGCACCTTGGCCACTACGCTCTTTTTGTCGTCGGCCAGTTCCACCGTGGTCACTTCACCAATCACCACGCTCCGGTACTTCACCTGGGTCTTGTGCGCCACCAGCCCTTCCCCGGTGTGGAAGGAAATGGCAATGACCGGCCCTTGCTGCATCCAGTTGCGCACCACCAGCGAAGCGCCGATCAGGATGGCCAGTATCGGCACGATCCACACCAGCGATACGCTCCAGCGTCGGGTGCGCACGTCAACCTGCCCCGCCCCCTCGCGTTCGTCAGTCTGTTGCCCCATCAGTGCGGCCTCCCCTCGTTGGCATGGCTATCCCAGATCAGGCGTGGATCGAAGCTCATCGCAGAAAACATGGTCAGCACCACCACCATGCCGAAGAACAGGATGCCCACCCGTGGCTCGATGGTGCCCAGCCCGCGCAATTGCACCAGTGCCGCCACCAGCGCCACCACCATGACATCGAGCATCGACCAGTAGCCGATCAGCTCGACGAAGCGGTACAGCTGCGAACGTTGCCGGCAGGCCCAGGTGGAACCACGCTGGGCGGTATACAGCAGCAGGCCGAGGGAAAAGAACTTGATGGCAGGCACACCCACGCTGGCAATGAAGATGATCAGTGCGATGTCCCAGGCCCCCGCCTCCCAGAACTCCAGCACCCCACCGCCAATGGTGCTTTCACTGCCACTGCCGAGCATTTCGGTGTGCATCACAGGCAGCAGGTTCGCCGGGATGTAAAACACCAGCGCGGCCAGCAGAAACGCCCAGCCGCGGCTGATGGCATTGGCCTTGCGCCGATGGATGGCAGCACCACAGCGGTTGCACGTATGCGCGCCACTGCTCAGGTCACACGCCTGGCCGCAGCCATGGCACAGACACAGGCCGAGGTCGTCAGCGCTGGCCGGGGCAGTCATGCCTGCTCCCACAAATCGCGAATGTCCTTGCCGGCGATATGAATGATCAGCATGCTCAGCGCGGCCAGGGCCAGCAAACCGATGCCAGGGATCACATCGAGCAACCCCGCCAGCTTGATCACCGCCACCATCGCCCCCAGCAGGCACACCTCCAGCATGCTCCAGGGCCGCAGGCTCTCCAGCCCGCGCATGCACAGGGCAAAGCCGGGGGCACGCTGACCGGCCAGGGCAAAGCTCAAAACCCAGCACAACACGGCAATCTGCAGCACCGGCGCAACGATGATCGACAGCGCCATGACCAGGGCGATGAAGGTAATACTGCCGTGGCTGAGGATCTGCACCGAGTCCCACAAAGTCGCCGAATGGGTAAGCCCCTGCATGCCGATGGTCATCACCGGGTAGGCATTGGCGAACACCAGCAGGATGCCACCGGTCACACTCAGTGCCAGCCGCTGCTGAAGGGTCAAGGACGTATGCCGGTACAGCACTCCGCCACAGCGCTGGCAAAGGGCGCGCTGATGCTTGTGCAGCGTCGCACGGTGATACACCGCGTCGCAGTACTCGCAAATGATCAGATCGTGGGTCTGAGTCATGACGATCCCACCGGTAGCCCGCTTTGATGGTCGTATGCAATGGTGAAGCCTGATATCCGGTGTAGACCATGCAGGCAAAACCGCCATGTCCAACTGAAGACAGACTATCCTGTGAAACGGGCTTTCCGCCCCGTGGAGGTGTGCCATGCGTACGTTCACATGGAGCTGCCTGCTGGTGCTGCTGAGCGCGGCACCGGCTGCCCAGGCGCAGTCGGTAGTGCCGCTTAAAGGCCAGAGCAGCCAGCAGATGCAACTGGATATCAACGATTGCAATACCGTCGCCACAAATGCTGCAAACAGCACCGCAACGTCCGGTGAAGCCCATGTCGGTGGCCGGGTACGCGGCGCGGCTGCCGGTGCCGCCGCCGGTGCAGTGGGCGCGCAGGTGCGCGGCAACCAGCATGAAGCGTTGTATGACCGGGCCAGTGACGATGCCAAGCAGCAATACCGGCAAAACCGCGCTGGCGAGGTGGCTGCCGCCGGTGCCGCAGTCGGTGGCATGCGTCAGCGTCAGGATCGGCGCCAGGACAGGCGCGGTCAGGACGAAGCAAAAACCCAGGCCCATGCCAGTGCCTACAGCGGCTGCTTGCAAGGCCGCGGCTATCAGGTCAATCCTTGACCACCCTGGCACGCCATGCCGTTGAATCAGGCGGCATGGCGTGCCGGCCTTAGAACTTCGCCAGCTCCTCCCGACAGAACTCCACAAACAACTGTGCAGGTTTGGTCAACTGCACCCGCTTCAACCACGCCGCCGCCAGCCCCGACAGCGCCACCGGCTCGGCAATGTCCAGCATGGCCAGGCGCTGGCCGTCGTAGGTGCATTCCGAATGCGGCCGTGTCACCAACAGCGAAAAGCCAAAGCCCTGCCCGACCATGCCACGCACCATCTCGATCGACGGCGAGCTGAAAACGATGTTCGGCGTCAGCCCCAGTTCGTTGAACAGGCTGACGAAGTAGGTGCGGCTGGGCGCCACGTCCAGCAGGATCATCGGTTCCGGGCACAGGTCGCGCAGCGAGACCTGGGCCTGGCCGGCAAAACGGTGGTTTTCCGGCAGCAGCACGTAGGGCTTTTGCGGCGGCATCAGCGGCTCGGCTTCGATGGTGCCGTCCAGGTCGTGATCGTAGAGAAACGCCAGGTCGAAGGTGCCGGCCGTCAGGCCCTGGATCAGGTCCTGCTGCTCGCCGTCACGCAGGCGAATGTCCACGCCCGGGTAACGCTGACGAAAACCGGCAATCAGCCGCGGCAGGTACAACGGCGCCACGGTTTCGAAACAGCCGATGTCGATCTGCCCGGCCACGGTATCGTTGTCGGCCAAGGCGTTCTGCTCGAACTCATGGGCCATCTGCAGCAGCGACTTGGTCTTGGCGTAGAAGCGCTTGCCACTGGGCGTCAGCGACACACCCTGGGCATGGTGACGGATGAACAGCTGCACACCGAAACTTTCCTCCAGGCTTTTGATGGCCGTGGAGATGGACGGCTGGGCGATGTACAGCTGGCGCGAAGCCTCGGCAACGCTGCCGGCCTCCACGGTGGTGACGAAGTACTTCAGTTGTCGCAGGGTATAGGCAGCCACGGGTACCTCTTTGGTGCCCGATGGGCACGCAGGGATCATGGCTGACACTTTAACCCTGGCCGCTGGCGGATGGGGGCTGGGTGATAAAGGATTTACCTATGGCTTGAGCAGGTTTTTTTGTGGGGGCCACCTGAAGCCCCCACCGGATCACTCGAAGTCTATATTCGCCATCACGCAGTCATCCCCGACGTGTTTGTACCCTGGGGCACATGCCATCTCCATTACAGGGGCCACGCCACGCTTGCGCCTGGAGAGTTTCACTTCAGACTCCACATGCTCCAGCGTCTGTTGCTCATCGTTACCTGGCAATTCCGCCTTCGGTTCATCTTGCATGTACGTTACTCCTGGGTTGGGTGAACTTGCCAGATAGACTCTATCGTCCGCTCACCCGGTACCCCATCTGGAAACCCGGCCACTGGCCAATAATCTCTGAACGTCTTTACTGATACCCAACGGCCTCAGCGATACGGAGTGCGCCAATGAAGATCGTGGTTACCAGCATTCTCGTCGACGACCAGGCCAAGGCCCTGGCCTTCTATCACTATGTACTCGGTTTCGAGCCCAAGCATGACATCCCCATGGGCCGGCACCGCTGGCTGACCCTCACTTCGCCCAACGACCCCAATGGTGTGGAGTTGCTGTTGGAACCCGATGCGCACCCAGCGTCCAAGGTGTACAAAGCGGCGCTCAAACAGGACGGCATCCCCGCCACGTCGTTTGGCGTACGCGATATCCAGGCTGAATACACACGTCTGTGTGCGGCGGGCGTAACGTTCACCCAGCCGCCCACCAACATGGGCCCCGTTACCGTGGCCGTGTTCGATGACACCTGTGGCAACCTGATCCAGATCGCCCAAAAACACTGACACCCCACCCCACGCGCAACAACAAGGAAAACAGATGCGCCACGAATTCAGCGAAGTGCTCAACGACCTGGTCGATTACTTTCTGCTTGGCGATATCCAGCTGCTCGAACGCTTCAAACAGGAGCATGAGCTGCCCGACGACCTTGCCTATGCATTCACCCATGACGACAGTGGCGACCAAGCCGTACGCGAAGGCATCGTGCTGCCGCTGGCCGGGGTCGACAACCTGCCTTATCGCATCCTCTTCACCCTCGATGGCTACACCCCGGCCCTGCGCGAGCCCGGCAGCCGCCTGAAGCACCGGCGCAATGGCTACGTGCTGCGGGTCGAGCACGGTGCGCTGATGCTGTACACCTGGCGCATCCTGCAGCATTTCACGCCCAAGACCTTGGGCGACCTCATGGCTCGCTACCAGGTGCCGGGGCGGCCGATCATCGAGCTGGACAACGGCTGGTATGACGTGGAGGTGCTGGCGGGGGCACTGGTGCGGGACGGTTTGTACGAGCCGGCGTTCGAGTTTGTCTTGAAGAAGCGCTGGAGTCGGGGTCAGGCTGCTGAAGTGGATACCGGGTATGCCTTTGGGCTGCGAGGGTACTTCGACTGACCGGTTGCCTGTACTGACCTCTTCGCGGGTTTACCCGCGAAGAGGTCAGTACAGGCAACCTCATTCGTCAGGTATGACTGATATCCCGATCCTTGGTCTCCGGCATGAAGAGGATCCCCAGTACCGCCGTCATCACGGCGATCACGATCGGGTACCACAGGCCGTAATAGATATCCCCGGTCGCCGCCACCATGGCAAACGCAACCGTCGGCAGGAAGCCGCCGAACCAGCCGTTGCCGATGTGGTAAGGCAGCGACATCGACGTGTAGCGGATACGCGCGGGGAACAGTTCCACCAGCCAGGCGGCAATCGGGCCGTAGACCATGGTCACGTAGATCACCAAAAGGGTCAGTAGCAACAGCACCATCGGGTAGTGGATCTTCGCCGGGTCAGCCTTTTCCGGGTATCCAGCTTCTTTCAGCGCACCACTGAGGGTGGCGGTAAACGCCTCGCTTTGCGCTTTGAAGTCTGCTGCGGCCATGCTGCTGCCGTCAAAACTCGGCAATACCCGCTCACCAATACGGATCTGCGCCACGCTGCCAGGTTCGGCCGCTTCGTTGGTGTAGGGAATGGCGCGCTTGGCCAGCAGGCTCTTGGCGATGTCGCAGGAGCTGGTGAATCTGGCCTTGCCCACCGGGTCGAACTGGAACGCGCACTGGCCAGGGTCAGCCACCACCACCACCGGGTTTTGCTCCTGGGCAACGAACACGTCCGGGTTGCCGTACTCGGTCAGCGCCTTGAAGATCGGGAAATAGGTCAGCGCAGCGATAATGCAGCCGGCCATGATGATCTTCTTGCGGCCAATGCGGTCAGACAAGCTACCGAAGAAGATGAAGAACGGCGTGCCGATCAGCAGCGAGCCGGCAATCAGCAGGTTGGCCGTCTGTGGCTCGATCTTGAGCATCTGCAACAGGAAGAACAGCGCATAGAATTGCCCGGTGTACCACACCACGGCCTGGCCAGCAGTGCCGCCCAGCAACGCCATGATCACCACCTTCAGGTTGTCCCAACGGGCGAACGACTCCGTCAGAGGGGCTTTGGAGGCTTTGCCTTCGGCCTTCATCTTCATGAACACCGGTGACTCGTTGAGCTGCATGCGTATGTACACCGAAATCGCCAGCAGCAGGATCGACAGCAGGAACGGCACCCGCCAGCCCCAGGCCTCGAAGGCCTCGGTCCCCATGGCCGTGCGGCACGCCATGATTACCAGCAGCGACAGAAACAGCCCCAGTGTAGCCGTGGTCTGGATCCAGGCGGTGAAAAAGCCGCGCCGCCCCTTCGGTGCATGTTCGGCCACGTAGGTGGCCGCGCCGCCGTACTCGCCCCCCAGTGCCAAGCCCTGCAGCAGGCGCAGAGTGATCAGGATGATCGGCGCGGCCACACCGATCGAGGCGTAGCCAGGTAGCAGGCCGACGATGGCGGTGGACAGGCCCATGATCACGATGGTAATGAGAAAAGTGTACTTACGCCCGATCATGTCGCCCAGGCGGCCGAATACGATGGCACCGAATGGCCGCACGGCGAACCCGGCGGCAAAGGCGAGCAAGGCGAAGATGAACGAGGTGGTTTCATTGACCCCGGCAAAGAAGTGCTTGGCGATGATCGCCGCCAGGGAACCGTACAGGTAGAAGTCGTACCATTCGAACACCGTGCCCAGGGAAGAGGCGAAGATGACCTTGCGCTCCTCCCGGGTGATACCGCGTTGGGGCGCGCTACTGCCCGTGGATGCGCTGTCGAGAACCGCCATGGGTTGCCTCCGTCATGTCATCATGCAGGCCGGAGCACCTCACAACCACTTCACCGTCGCACCCAGGCCCTGGGGCTTGCTTTGGTTGCGCGAAGCACGACGAGACGGGCCGCCTCGGATCGCAGCAGGTTAGTAAAGCATAATCGGGTTTGGCGGGATATCCACCCGCCTGACCGCACTCCAGAGGGCAGCATGAACGACACGGCTACACCGGGCTGGCTAGGCGATATCTGGTTGGCTGACGATCACTGCCTGCTGCTGTCTACACTCGGCAGGACCGACCGTCACGTGCACTACGCGCATCAGGTGCTTGTCGGCCTCGGCGCCGATGTCGAGGTGCGTGTGGGCGAGCAGCTCTGCAGCGGCCCGCAGGTGCTGATTGCCTCGCAGCAACCTCATGCCATCCTCAGTCATGGCATACCGTGCCTTACCCTGTTTGCCGAGCCGCTGGCATTCGACCTGGCAGACCTTGCCTTGGCCTGCGAGCACGCGGGCAATAGTGCAGAACATCTGGCAGAAAGCCTTGGGCATTGGCCGCGCCGCCGGCTCGATCCGCGCCTGGAAAAAGCGCTCCAGCGCATCCGCGCGCTCGACGAACAAACCTTGCCGGCCCGGGAACTGGCCAGTACCGCTACGCTGTCGATCAGCCAGCTGGAGCGTCTGTTCAGCGGTTCACTGAAACTGTCGGTGCGGCGGCTGGTGTTGTGGCAGCGCTTGCGCGTGGCCCTGCAAAGGGCGCTGAGCGGCGCCAGCCTGACCGAAGCGGCATTGGCGGCAGGGTTTGCCGACTCGGCGCACTTCACCCGCAGCGTTCGCCGGCAGTTCGGCCTCAGCACCCGGGCAGCCTTGCGCGGATTGCGTCTACGTACGGTCGGCTAGCGCCTGGCACAACCCCGCTGGCAATACCGCAGGGGCATGAGCATCGCCGTTCACCCACGGCTCGCGCAATTGCGCCAGGTAAGCCTGCGGATAGTCGGGCCGATCCCCGATTCCCATGTCGTCGTCCGCAAGCGCATAGCCTGGCAGGTACAAAACCGTGCCAAGCAGCCGGTCCCAGAGTGGAAAGAACAGCGCGAAGTTGACGTCGCCAGTACTGCCGTACTTCAGGTGATGCAGGCGATGCACCGGCGCCCAGGCAAACACATGGCGCAAGCCGCCAATGCGCATGTCCACGTTGCTGTGTTGCAGCAACAGCTGGATGGACACACTGAACGCCAGCAGCGATGCCACCTCGACGGGCAAGCCCAGCAGCAACAACGGCAAGGTACCGCCCAGGGTTTCGAGCAACTGGTGCAGAGGGTGCTTCATCAGGCCGTTGAAACCGTACAGGCGCGTGACACTGTGGTGCACCGCATGCAGCCGCCACAGCAGCGGGCTGCGGTGGCTGGCGTAATGCACCAGGGTGATGCCCAGGTCGGCCAGCGCAATGGCTAGCAGCAACTGCAGGGCCAACGGCCAATGATCAGGCCAAAGACCCGTACCCGGCAGCCAGTTGGCAAGCAGCGGAATGGTCGCCACGCTACAGAGGGTCAGGCATTCATTGACCAGCGCATGGCAAACCCTTGCAGCAACTGCATCGCCGCCCGCCCACCCACCACACAACCCAGCGAATCATCCAGCAGGACAATGGGCGCCCCCTGCACCTGCAGGGGTACCCACGCCTAGGCGAACAGCTTGCCTTGCGCGGTGTCGTTCCAAGGCTCGCGACTGTGCAGCTCGCTCATACCGCACCTGCCACCGGCCCCTTCAACTCGACCTGGTTGCCATCCGGGTCGTAACAGTACAGGGACAGCCCCTCGCCTTCGGCACCATAACGCTTCTCTGCGGGCTCAACCTTTACCCCGGCGGCTTCCAGGTAGGCCGTCAATGCCGCCTCGTCGAACGGCTCGATACGCAGGCAGAAATGGTGCAGGTTGCGCCCCTCCACCCCCGGTGCCGCCCCGCCTGGCTGGCCCAGCGGGCCGTCCAGGGTCACCAGGTCGATCATCGCCGTGCCCGTGGCCAGGTGCACCATGCCCAGGTCGTCGCGCACGCGGCTGACAGCGCAACCCAGCAGCTCGGTGTAGAAGGCAACACTGCGCGGCAGGTCGCTGACCCGCAGAACAAGATGGTCTATGTGCTTGATAGCGAACGGTCGCATGCCGGGCTCCTTGTGCCGTGTGCGCGAATACGTTCGCCACCATAGCCCAGCTTCGCCCGGCGTGACCAGAATCAGCTACTCGTTAACCAACCGCTGCAGCACGCGCCCTTCATGCCGCGTCAGGATGCGCAACAGTTGGTCGACCAGCGCCCGGTCCGGGGTATCCAGGTGGAAGTGGTGCCCGCCCGGGTGCCACGAAATCTTCGCCTGACCAGGCAAGGCAGCCTCGCGCCGGGCAAAGGCTTCGCCGGTAAATGCACCCTGGCGACCAAACAGCAGGTACAACGGGCAGCTGATCTGGTTGAGCAGTTCGCAGGCTTCGCGCTCGGTCAGTGGCATGGGTTCGGGCAGCACCAGCCGCGGGTCGTGGCGCCAGCAATAGCCATCGCCCAGTTGCAACAGGTCGCGCAGCGCCAGCAGCCGTGCAGCACCTTCCGACAGCTCGGTGTCCAGGCGTTCGCGGCGTTGCGCCAGTGCGGTGTCCAGGTCGTCGAAGCGGCCGGGGTCTGGCTCGGCAAAACCCGGTAGCTGGCTGCGCTGCACCATACGCTTGAGCCGGTAGGCCCGCGCCAGGTGCTGCACGCGGTCATCCTCGGCCACCGTGAACGGTGCCCCCATGCCGTCGAGGAAGGTCATGCTGGCAATGCCGCTGGTCATGGCAGCCAGCAGCGATGCCACCCCGGTGCCCATGCCGTGGGCCAGCACATGGAACTGCGCCAGCCCCAGACTGTCGGTCACCGCCAGCATGTCTTCGGCGTGCTCCCACAGGTAATAGCCACTGTCGTGGCGGCGATGGTCAGAGCGGCCATGGCCGACCAGGTCGGGGGCCACCACGAAACAACCGTCCAGCATCGGTGCCAGGCGTTCGAACGAGGCAGCGTTGTCCAGCCAGCCATGCAAGGCCAATACGGGAATACCGTCTTCGGCGCCCCAGGTGCGGACCGCTATTTCAATACCATCGAGGTCTAACAGGTGATCTTTCGGACTGCACAGCGAACGCATTGCAATTCTCCTTGGCTGAAGCCTGCGCCATGGCCTGCCTCACCCTCTCGCAGATCGCCCCCTGCTGCTGGCCCCTCACCGACCCACGCATGCGCAAGACCGACCGTTACCGACAACTATCTACCGCACCACGGCGCCTTGAAGAGCGTGGACTATTCCCTCTACGCAAGAGGTCATGACCATGACAAACCCCACGCCGCTGCATCAAAGCCAGATAACCCGCGCATTGCCGAAATGGAGCAAGGCGCTTCACCCCGCACACACGCAAAAAGTGGTGCAAAGCCTGCGCAGGGACTATCTGGCTGAAGATGGCACCCCTTACACATGGTATGCCACTGCCGATGCGCCCGCGCGCGAGCAGTTGCGTAACGCCATCAAAGTGCGAAACAAATGCCTGGCGCAACTCAAGACAGCGCTTGCGGGCTTCAAAGACATCATCACCTTCAGCACCCCGCTGCTGACCGAGCGGTTGAAAGTGAATGTGCCCGTAGACAGAGCGCAGTATGTCTTCCAGCCCTTTGAAGCCGATGCCGATATCTGGACCGGCGTTCCCGACCTGGAAGTGCCTTTGTTCCCTGACCGGAAGGTGGATGTGCTGGCCACCCGCCCCGTGGGCGAGCCGCAAGCACGCAGCTTGCTGGAGGCGGCTCTGCACAACTTCGAGGGCCTGGATGAAGTAGGCGCCTACAGCAGGCTCACCCGTGCAGCAGGCAGCGAGACACCCTTGCCAGGCCTGACGATGGCGGACTTCGTCAAGCATTGTCGGGCGCTGGACCTTGGCCAGCGCTATCAAGACCATCTGCATGCAACCCACGAGGGCGACAACCGCGCTGAAATCCAGCGCCTGTCGATTCAAGCCAGCCGTGAAGCTTTGAGGGTGCAGGCCCTGATCGCAACGCTCAAAGGCCTGCTGAGCGACCACGCAGGCAATGCGCTCATTCAGTTATGCGATGGCAAGCCCCACCCCACCTACGATAAGCAGCCGTTGCACTGCTGGAACTTCAGCCTGTTCGGTATTCCCATCCACGAAATCCTGTTCATCGGGCCCGACGAGCCTGGCCAGATAAACCCGTGCATTGTTTACATACCTGAAGACAACGAGCACCCGGTCAGGGAATTTGCCTCACGCCAGGCAGCAGGCCAGCACCTGCGCAGCCGTTTGCTGCAAAGCACATTCCGTCGTGCCTTGGTCCATTTCGCCTACAAGGACAGGCAACAGGAGCTGGCCGACAAGCTGGAGAACGCGCTGTTCGAGAAGGACGATGCAGGCATACGCAGACCCCGACACAAGCCTGTACTCCACTTCACCCCCTCGCCCATCCGCACCGATCCCTGGGCCACCTTGTACAACGCGCACCTTGCGCGCATGAAGGCCGACGCGAAAACCATTGCTGTCCCCACTGCCGACGTAGACGCCAAGGCCCGCAACCAGCGCCTGAAGCACTGGTTCGACATGGGCATGAATGTGCTCAACGTGGCTGCGTTCTTCGTGCCCGGGCTGAACACGGTCATGCTTGGCGTTTTCGCCTACGACCTGATGAGTTCTGTGTTCACCGGGTTCGAGGCCTGGGAAGAAGGCGATAGCCAGCAAGCGCTGGTGCAACTGGAATCATTGGCCATCAATGCGGCGGTCATCGCCGGTTTTGCGGTAGGCGCCAAGATCGTTCAGGCATCAGGCTTCGTCGATGCACTGACGAGTGTGTGGCACGAAGATCAGGAAGTGCTCTGGCACCCCGACATGAAGCCGTATGCAAGCCCAGCGGCTGTCCCTGAGGGAGTTCAACCCGATTCGCTCGGCCATGTGCACGTCGATGGGAAGACCTACCTGAAGCTGGATGGGACGCTATACGAAGTGTTTCAGGACGCTGAGCAACAATGGCGCGTGCGCCACCCCGATGATGCGCAGGCTTATGCGCCACGCTTGTTGCATCATGGCAACGCCCGCTGGCAACTCGACCATGAACAACCGCTGGAATGGGACCACCAGCAACTCATGAGCCGCCTGGGCAACTACACCACTGGCCTGGACGAAAGCGAGCTGGACTACGCCATGCGCAGTACCGGTACCGATGAAGGTGTATTACGCCGTAACCAGGCAACAGGCTCACGCCCACCCGCCCTGTTGATCGACACCTTGCAACGCCTGCAACTCGACAACGAGGCTCAACAGATCATCGATCGCGTACGCCATGGGCTACCGCTGGCAGCGTACAAGAACTTTGCCTTACCTGAACTGCTGCGCCTGCCGGGGTGGCCTGAGGGAACTGTACTCAAGGTTTACAAAGGGCCAGAACCCTGGGGCGAGTCTGTGCGCTACGGCCCGTCCCATTCGACAGGGCAAATAGAAATCGAAGTCACCCGCACCGACCTGGACAATGGTCAACTGAGCCAGACCGTGTTGGCTCAAATGGATGAAGAGACCGCGCTGCAACTGCTGGGTGACACGCCGCCCGAGCAGCGACCTTCTGCCTTGAACAACACGCTCGCGACCCACCTGGAAGCACATCGCGAAGCGTTGTTCAGCAGCCTGCAACACAGCCGCCGCCCCGTCCTTCCCCCAGCCGCCCAACCCCTCGCCCAGCAGTTTCCCGGCCTGCCGGACAGTGCGCTTGAAGCGTTACTGGCCAACATCAGCAACGCCGAACGGCTAAGCCTGACAAGGGGACGGGTGCCGCTTCGCATTGCCGAAGAAGCCCGCCGTCTGCAAGCCCGTGCACGGCTAGACCGCGCCATCCTCGGCATGTTCAGGCGCAGCCTGGCTAACGATGACAGCCAACGCCTGAAACAGGCCCTGCAAGCCGAGCACCCACAGGCTGACTCGGCCCAGTTGCTGCAACTTGCCCTTGCCGATCGCCAGCGCTGCGCCTCGCTGCTTGGCCAACAGCCCATCAAGCCGAGCTTGCGCTCACCCTTGCGCATGGCCAACGGCCAACTTGGCTACCCTTTGAGTGGTCGGGGCCTGCCAGCCGCGCGCCGCCTCCAGGCACTCTACCCCGAACTCAGTAGCCCGCAAATCAGTGCGCTGCAAGCTGAACTTGCGCAAGGGGGCGACCTGGGTATCGCCATCAGTCGGCTGGAAGCAGAACAGCGTACCCTCAGCCGTGACCTCAACCGCTGGGCCAACGCTTCAGCTTCGCTGGAAGAGCGCTTTGATCGCCAACAGTGCGCCGAGCGGCTGATGAGTGCTGCCCGGCGTGAAGGCGGCGCGCAACGCGAGGCACTCGTGCTGGACCGCATGCAGTTGCAAGCGCTGCCAACGTTCACTGCTCGCATGCCGCATATCCGGCAACTCACGCTTGATGGGTTGCAGCTGCGGCGCCTGGACAGCGGCTTGCTGTCAAACTTCCCCAACCTGGAAAACCTGGAAATCATTGGCAACCCCGACATTGACGCCGAAACACTGTTCGAGGCGCTCAAGTCTGCGCCACGGCTACGCGAGCTGGGCCTGACAAGCAATGGCTTGACTGCCCTTACAGCCACTGCCCAACAAGCCATCGAAGCGATGCCCGGCCTGAGAATACTCGGCCTCAGCCGTAACCGCCTGCAACTCGATGACGCCAGCTTGAGCTTCCTTGCGCGCTTGCCACTGGATGCACTGGGCCTGGGCAATAATCGGATCACACTCGATGAAACCCTCGCTGCCCGTTTTCAGGACATGATTCACCCCATGGTATTGCACATGCCTGGCAACCCATTGCAGCTGCCGCCCGACCTGCGCTTCATGGCTCGCCTCAGCCACCTGGACCTCGAGCGTTGCGAACTGCAGCAATGGCCCGACAGCTTGACCACCCTCATGAGCCAGCCCCAGTACCAACTGCGCTATCTCAACCTCTCCTCCAACCGCATTCGCACGCTGCCAGACTTGCCAGGGGTGCTGCGTACCCCCTTCGCCCGTGACGTCGCCGCGCGCCTGCCTGAGCGCCGCTGGCTGTTCAACTACAACACCCTGGAAGCCCAGACACGTGCACGCCTGGGCAGCAGTGGCGTCAACGTATTCGAGCACGCAGAGGACGTACCGCAGTGGCAAGGCATTTTCCGTGGTGAGGCGAGCAATGCCGAGGAGCAACTGTGGAGCGATTTGTTCGACCAAGGTGAGAATGCGGCACTGCTAGGGGTCCTGGAACGTCTCGCCCAGTCGGCGGAAGCGCGGCGTGATACCGCAGCACTGAGGGAACGTGTCTGGGACTTGCTGGAGAAGGCTGCTCAAGACACCGAGCTACGTGAACGCCTGGCCACCGTGGCGGGCGACTTCCCCCCAACCTGTGGCGACGCAGGCGCCGACGCTTTCAGCGCATTGGAAATAGAGGTACTGGCCCACGAAGCCGCAGGCCGTGTTGGTAGCCGACCCATCGATCTGCTGAGGCTGTATCGCAAGCTGTATCGACGCGACCAGGTCAATCAACTGGCCGACCGCATCAGCTGGAAAAGGTCCTTGCGCAAACAGGCGCTGCTCGATGGCGTCTTCGATGAAGATCTTCCCGCTTACGATGTGCTCGACGAACCCTCTGCGTTTCCGGATATCGACCTGGAAACGGGGCTGGTGGACGATATCGAAGTACGCCTGGCGTTGCGCCAGTCTCTGGCCACCGCGCTGGACTATCCCGAACCGAGCCGAGGCATGTTGTACCGCGACACAGCCAGGATCAACCAGACCATCATCGACCGGGTGAAAGCTGCGGTCCTGGCGCTGGATACGGATGCCAGCGCGCGGGAACAATGGATGAACCAGCAGCCGGGTTGGGTTGAGTACATGAAACGTGAGCATGCAGCACAGTTCAGCCTGATCACCGATTTTTGGCGGCCGGGCCTGGACTACCTGTACTACTGCCTGGATGAAACCGCCGACCCAGTCACCTCCCTGGACAGTTCTGTTCTACAGGCGCTGGCTGGCGTCATGCCCGAAAGCCCATTGAATGCTCAAGGAATACTGCGTCGCGTCTCGATCAACGAGCAGCAGTACCGCCAGGGGGTGGACGTGCTGACTGCCGAGCAGCAACAGGTTGAAACCGGCCTGCTGACCAGCCTCACTCGCCAGGCGCAAACCCTCGGCGGCTAAGCGGCTCTCACTGCCCGCGCAGGTCTTCGAAGAAGGCCTGCCGGCCATCCACCTGAGCAGGCAATTATCTACCGCACAGACTGCCAGCTTATACGGCCCCATAGCGGCTCCCGAATACGGAGCACCGACATGAGCCACACCCCTTACCACCACGCGCAAATCGTGCGTTCCCTTCCCGACTGGAGCAAGGCACTGCACAGTGAACATGCCGGCCAGATAATGAGGCGACTGCGCAAGGATTACCAAGACACCGACGGCAATACCTACGCTTGGTATGACCAGGCAGACGAACTCACCCGCCAGGCCCTGCAGCGCGCCATCGCCAGACGCGACGCCAGCTACAGGGCCCTGCAGGCGGCGCTCGGCGCCTTGCAGGGCATCTCCGAATTCTGCGCCCCACTGCTGCAGAAACAACTGAGCATCGGCATACCGGTCACTCAGGCTCAGTACGTGTATCAAGCAACCTCCGTCAAACAACCGGGCGGGCTACCTGGCGGACCTGCAGTGCCACACGAGCTGGGCGAAATCATACCCAAGGGTAACCCTCAGTATCGCAGCCTCCTCGAAGCGGCCTTGCACAACTTCGAAGGCCTTGCCGATACCACGCGCTTGAGCCGCCTGCAGCACAGTCGCCAAAACATCAGGCTAATCGAAGGGTTGACGCTGGCGAGCTACATTGAGCAATGCCGGGCACTGAACCTGGGCCAGCGTTACCAGCAGCACCTTGACCAGGTCTACAGCGGTGCGAGCAAAACCAAGCTGCATTCGCTGGCCATCAACGCTCGGCGTGACGAGTTCCGTGTACAAACCCGTATCGCTGCCTGCAAAGGCCACCTCAGCGCTTCCGGCTCTTTGGCGATGCATGGCCTCTGTGCAGAGCCCGCCAACGCCACCTACCAAGGCCGCCCCCTGCATTGCTGGCAATTGCAGTTGTTTGGCATCCCCATCCACGAGCTGCTGTTCATCGCACCCGCGCAAAACCGCAAGCATGACCCGGTGTTTCTCTATAACCCGGTGGATGGGGATACGCTCAGGGAGTTTGCCTCGCTAGGGGATGCACACAAGTACCTGCGCCAGCAACTGCTGCAGGACGACTACCGCAAGCGCTTTGTCGCCCTGGCCCTGCAATCTCAGCAAGCGGCGTTAAACAAGCGACTGATGCGAGCCCTTTACAGCAACCCCGACCAGGACGATGCAACGCAGTTGGAGCCTCGCAAGTCGATACACCTGGAATCCATCGACACAAACTTGCCAAACATCCCTTGGTCGCCACTGGAGGCCAAGCACCTTACACGCCTGAAGGCCGATGCCCGCTGGGTCGCGGTGCCTACCGAAGACGTAGACGCCAGGGTACGTCTGCGCAACATCGAATACTGGCTGGATCTTGGCATGACCGTGCTGAACGTCGCTGCCATGGTCGTGCCATGCATGAACCCGATCATGCTCGCCATCGGCGCCGCGCAGATCATGGACAACGTCTTCGAAGGCATCTCGGCCTGGGAGGAAGGTGACAACGAAGAGGCTGTGGCTCAACTTGAGTCAGTGTTGATGAACGTAGTCATGGTGGCTGCAGTGGGTGGCGGTGCTGTGGCGCTGAAGGCTTCAGGTTTCGTCGATGCCATGCAGAGCGTCGTCAAGGATGGCAAGGACTACTTGTGGAGCGCCACGCTCAAGGACCACGCAAGCCCGGTATCCATCGAACACCTTGAGCCCGATGCACAAGGCCGCTACACGATAGACGGGCGCCACTACATACGCATCGATGGGACTGTGTACGAACAGGTACAAGCGCGCGGCCAATGGCGAATCCCCCACCCGCAGGACCCACAGGCCTATCGGCCACTCGTGCGCGATAACGGCGCAGGCGCATGGCGAGCGGCACATGAAATGCCGCTCGAGTGGGAGGAGCTGCATCTATTGCGGCGCCTGGGGCCAATCAGTGACGGCCTGAATGACGAGGAACTGGAAGCGGCACTCAAGTGCTCAGGGGTGCAAGGCAATGAACTTCGCCAAACCCAGGTTGCAGCGCAGCATCCCCCTGCGTTGCTGGCCGATGCACTTGACAGGCTGAGCGCGCGAAATGAGGTCAGTTTTCCCGAAGAAGCCCAGCCACTAATCAGACAGTTTCCGGGCCTGCCGCAGCGCGCCATCGGTCAGATCATGGCCAGGACCTGCATCAGTGAACGCCTGAGCCTGGCCGAAGGCAAGGTCCCCTTGCGGGTTGCCGAAGAGGCCCGAGCCCTGCAGGCACACGCCCGCCTGAGCAGGGCCTTGCTGGGGCTTTTTCGCCCTGGGCTGGCCACTGCAGACAGTGAGGTGCTGGACGTTGCGCTCAGAGCCGAGCACCCTGGCCTTGATGCACGACAACGGTATGAGATGGCCGTCACCGACCGGGGGCGTGCGGCCAGGCTGATCGGGCAGCAGCCGATCAGACCAGGCTACCGTTCGCCAATGCGCCTGGCCGACGGGGGCCTTGGCTACCCGCTCAGCGGCCGGCTACCTTGGCGCAACACGATAGATCGGCGCTTACGTTCGCTCTACCCAGGCTTGGACGCACAAGCGCGTAACGCATTGCGGGCTCAGCTGACCCAGCGTGGTGATATGGCAGCTCAGCTCAGGGCGCTGGAAATCGAGCGCGATAACCTCGACAGCACGCTGCATCACTGGGCAAGCCAGGGCAATGAAAACCAGCGCAACGCGCGTACCGTGGTGCGCGACCTGTTCAATGCCGCCTGGCGCCGCGACGACCCCGACAGCCTGACACTTCAAGGCCTGGACATCGACACGCTGCCGTCCTTGCCGGCGCGCTTCGATCACATCACCACCCTGAACATTCGCGCCATCGGCATCCGCCAGATACCTGCAGACTTTTTCCAGAGTTTCCCCTCGCTGCGCACCCTGCGCCTGGCACAAAGCCCAGAGCTCGACTTCGAGGGCCTGTTCCGGGCACTGGCATCCACACCGCAACTGGAAGTGCTGGAGCTAGGCAACAACCAGCTCGGCAGCCTGACTGACAGCATGCGCCAGCGCCTGGCCAGCCTGCCCCACTTGCGCCGGCTGAGCCTGCGCCTGAACAGGCTGCAGCTCGACGAAACCGACCTGCAAGCCCTTGCACAACTGCCCCTTGAGGACCTTGACCTTGAAAACAACCACATCGTGTTGACTGAACCGCTGGCAGCCCGCTTTACCCGCCTGCAACACCTGCGCGACTTGCGAATGACCAACAACCCTCTGGGCCACGCCCCCCATGTGACCGGCCTCACTCGCCTGGCCAACCTTCAACTGCGCAACTGTAGCCTGCTTGAATGGCCGCGCGGCCTCACACCACTGATGACGCAGGCCGACCTGCAATTGCGTCACCTAAACCTGAGCTACAACCCAATCGACCACATACCAGACCTCGACCAGGTGCTGACCAGCGCCTTTGCCAATGCCCTGCGTACGCCAAGCGGTGATGCCATCTGGACCTTCAACGAAAACAATCTGGATACTGGCAGCAATCGCCAGCTGCGCATGGCAGGCGTCGAAGTGCATAGCGACGATCAGCTGTCGGCTATCAGCGTGGACTTCTGGCTCGTGGATGCCAGCCCGGATCAGGCGCAGCTTTGGGACGAGCTGTTCGAAGGTGATTCAAACCGGCATTTGCGCGAGGTGGTCGAAGGCGTGGCGCGCTCGCGGCAGGCCGAGCGCAACTTGCGTAGTCTGACCCGCCAAGTCTGGCAGCTACTGGAGCAGGCAGGGCAGGATGAAGAGTTGCGAACCCACCTGGACACTGTCGCGCAAGAGTACCCACCTACCTGTGGCGATGCCAATACCGATGCGTTCAGCGCCCTGGAGCTCGAAGCACAGGTGTTCAGGCAACTGGCCGAGGACGCAGAACGCCCTACCGCGCTCTTCAACTTTTTCAGAAGCCTCTATCGCCGCGAAATGGTCAACGCGATAGGCGAGCAACTACAGCTTGCCCGCCTGGCGCGTCAGGCCCGCTTGCAAGAGCTGGAGCGGTTACCCGCACAGGCGCAGCCGCAAAGGCTTGACGTGCCTGCGCTGGACGGCCTTGACGACGTTGAAGATGGCGCCTTGCTCAATGGCGGCGTGGACCTCATTGAAATACGCCTGGCCCTGCGCCAATCGCTGGCGAGGTCGCTCAATTTCCCAGAAACCAGCCAAGGCATGCTGTATCGCCACGAAGCGATGATTTCAGCACGCGTGCAAAACAATGTCGAACGTGCCGTTCTGCGGCTAGACAGTACGGCCACAGAGCGCAGGTCCTGGATTGCGCGGCAGCCCAGTTGGCAACGCTACCTTGCCCAGCGTTTCGCCAGCCGCTTCGCAACGCTGGATGAACGCTGGTATCAAGGCATGCAATATCTGGACTATTGCCTGGATGCCGAGAACGCAGTGATCACTTCACTGGATGACCCGGTGCTGCAAGCCCTCACCGAGGTACTGCCTGAGCCACCGCTGGACGAACGCGGGCAACTGCAGAGAATGGAGCTCGGCAGCCAGGCGTATGACCAGGCCAGCCGTCGGCTCAATACTGGCCGTGATCAGCAGCGCGAAGCGTTGTTCGAAACACTCACCCGCGCGCTAGACCCGAAGGACTAGGCATCCTACTGACCGCGCAGGTCTTCAAAGAAGGCCTGCCGGCCATCCACCTGACTGGACGCCCGCGGGGCCACCGCCGCATCAGCATTGGCGGCCTCCACATGCCAATAGCAGTGCTGCACCGCACGGGTCACCGCCACATAGGCCAGACGCTGCACTTCTTCCTTTTGCGCCGTATCGAACGGTTGGGCATCACCGGCCTTGCCCAGCCCGGCCTGGCGATACACCTGGTTTTTGTAGGGCGAGCTGGTCAGGTACTGGCAGTCGCCCAGCATGAACACCGCATCGGCCTGCAAGCCCTTGGCACTGTGGTAGGTCAGCTGGCGCAGCCGGCGCTGTTCGGCCGGCAATGCGGCTTCGGCGTGCAGCACGCTTTGCAGGTGCTCGTTCATCAAGGCCCTGTCGCTGCCCTTGCGGTACAGCATCATCACCGTCTCGCCCCGCTGATAGTGCTCCATCAGCGTTTCGCCCAGGGCGGCCTCATCACGGTCGAATACCTTCACTGGCGAACCCGGGAGTTCGGCTGCCGGGCCACTGGCCCGGGCTTTCTTGCCAGCAATTGCCGGGGTGCCCTTCACCAGATGCTCGGCCGCGTCGATCACCTGCTGCTGGCAGCGGTAATTGTCGACCAGCATCACCCGAGTGCTGGACGGCGACGGGAAGGCCTTGGTGAACTCCATGAAGTACTTGGGCGAACTGCCACGCCAGCCGTAAATCGACTGCCAGTCGTCCCCCACGCACAGCAACGACGAATGCTGCGCATGGCGCCCGGTGTGCATGGCCGGGCCGCGTCGGCGGATTTCGGCGAGGCTGGCGCGCAGCCAACTGACGATCTGCGGCGACACGTCCTGGAACTCGTCGATCATCAGGTGCGCCAGTGGCCGCAGCAGCGGGTCGGGCAGCAGTTTCAGGTTTTCCGGGTTGTTCTCCCCAAACAAGGCGAACATACGGTTGTAGCTCATCACCGGCGGCGACTGGTCCAGCAGGTGCGCCTCCAGGGCTTTCCAGTACAGGGCCAGGGCCTCGAAGAACAAGGCATCACTGTCGCCCGACGGGAAGCTCATCGCCGCCACCGCGTTGTTCACGTCCAGGCCAAGGTTCTCGATGAAGTTGGCCGCGCCGACAAAGGCATCCAGCAACGGCGCCGGGGCCAGCTCACCCTTGACCTTGTACTCGAACCCCGGGCCAGCCACGGCATCGCCCGCCAGCGAGGCCGCCAGGCGCCGGGCCATGGCGTAGTTGTCGAGCCAGATCAGCGGCCTGTCGCAGAAGGCCTGCAACAAGGTGCGCTTGACCGCCCACTCGGCACGCACGGCCAGCTTGGCGCCGGGGCGCTGATACTGGGCACTTTCTGCGGGGTCGAAGCCCAGCACCACCCAAGGCCCCTGGCCTTCCAGCCGGCCATGCACATGGAAGCGGCTGCCACGGATGTCGACGGTTTCGCGGCAAGGTTCGATACCCTTGATCGGCCAGGCACCAGCGGCGAACCACAGGTCCTCGATCACATCGCACAGCTCTTCGTCGCGCTGGGCCGCCAGCTGCGTAACCTGTGCGCGCTTCTGCACATCAGGGTTGTTCGGGTCCAGTGGCTTCAGTTGCAACGCTTCGCTGCGCAACAGGCCGACCAGCTCGGCAAAACGCGGGCTCTCGCCCAGCAAGCTGCTGTAGCACTGGTTCAATTGCTGGCGCTGGGCATCGTTAAGTCGCAGGTCGAACGGGTTGCTGTCGGCCTCGGCCTCACGCCCGGCGGGCATCTCATTACCCAGCGTCTCGAATGCGCGCACCAGGCCGAAACCCGGCAGGCTGCGCACCAGCGGCAGAATGCGTGAATGGAAGGTGCGCACCAGCTCGCGTGCCTGCACCGGTTGCAGGTTGATCTGCCACAGCGCGAACACGTGCAACAGGCGCTTGATGAAGTCCTTGCGCGACTCGCGGGTAAATGTGACCACGGTCATCGCGTCCAGCTCGTAGCCCAAATAATGGCGCAGCAGCAAAATGCGCAGCACCAGCGATGTGGACTTGCCTGCCCCAGCCCCGGCCACCACGCAGGTGGAGGGTGTGTCACTGAAGATCAGCTTCCATTGCGCGGCACTGGGCTGGGCCTCGGCAGGCAGACGCTGGGCCACATCAGCCTTGAAGCGCTTTTTCAGCTCGGCCGTCAATGGCAGGCGCCAGTCATCGAACAGGTTATCGTCCTGCCCAGGCACGGCGGCGGTGTCGGGGCGGGTATCGCGAATAACCAGCACCTGGCGCCCGGCCTCGTAGCCTTCCACCCGACCGCGCTCGAACCCTTCGCGCTCACCCTCGGCATGGCCCGTGCGCTGCCCGCTGGCGTGGCCGAGGAACCAGGAGTCGCGGTGCTGAGCCTGCAGGCGGGTCAGGCCACGCCCCAGCAGACGGGCGACCAGGCGGCGAAACCAGGGCAGTTGGGCGGGCGGGGTAAGGTCGGCGGGGGCCTGGGGTTGCTCGTGGGCCACGGTCACTCCGTTGAAAAACAAAATCAGCGGGCATGTTCGCTGCATCGACGGAAAATCGCCAGCGAATGCTTGCAGATCAGTGGATTAGGCGATGAAGCGAAGAAAGGCCGGCAACAATAACATCTATTAAACTGATTGTTTTAAGCCGATATTTACGCTTATTTTCGATGTTTACTTAGCGCATCATGGCGTCATTCCACCGTTTCAAGGAGCACGATCATGCTGCAATTACGACCGTTTGATAGCCTCGGCCACGCCAACCATGGCTGGCTGGACGCCCACCACCATTTCTCGTTTGCCGAGTACTACGACCCGGCGCGCATGCACTGGGGCAACCTGCGGGTATGGAACGACGACCTGATCGCAGCCGGCAGCGGCTTCCCGCCGCACCCGCACCGCGACATGGAAATCATCACCTATGTGCGTGAAGGCGCGATCAGCCACCAGGACAGCCTGGGCAACAAGGGCCGCACCGAAGCCGGAGACGTGCAGGTAATGAGCGCCGGTACCGGCATCGTGCACAGCGAGTACAACCTGGAGGACGTCGATACCCGTATCTTCCAGATCTGGATCGTGCCGGAGCGCACCGGTGAAGCACCGCAGTGGGGCACCCGGCCGTTCCCAAAAGGCGAACGTGGTGAAGGCTTCGTGACCCTGGCCAGCGGCCGCGTGGGCGATGAAGACAGCCTGCAGATTCGCACCGATGCGCGGCTGGTGGCTGCTACCTTGCGTGCTGGGGAAACCGCCGAGTACTGCTTCGATGCCGCACGCCGGGGTTACCTGGTGCCGGCCAAGGGGCTGGTGGAGGTGAACGGGTTGCGGGCCAAGGCGCGTGATGGCGTGGCGATCGAGCAGGAAGAAGTGTTGCGGGTGACCGCCATCGAAGACAGCGAGATCGTGCTGGTAGATGTGGCCTGATGAATCGGCCAGTACAGGCAGCCTTGTAGTGCCTGCACTGGCTTGCCGGCGATGGGCTGCACAGCAGCCCCCCTTTCAGAATGGCAAGGTCAGCTTCAACCAGTAGGCATCACCCTGGGCGCGATTGCGCACTTCGGTTTCCTTCGACCACTTCGCCGTCACGAACCAGCCATCCTTGCCGCTGTACTTGATCGACGGGCCGATGGCAAAGCTGCGCCCCTTGTTGTCTTCGATACGCTCACCGTCCTGACGGTCGTCAGTCGTCTGCCGATAGTAATACCCCCCTACTCCCAGCACCCAGCCATTCCCAAGGCCCCATCCCACGGCATAGTCCACATGAAACTCCTGCCCCGAACGGTAATCGGTGGCCGGGTTGCGCCTGTTGAAGTCGTACATCACCTTGGCATCCAGGTTGAGCCCGGCCGGGTCGATGTAGCTCATCGCGTACACCGGCTCGAACACCCAATAGTTGCGCCCGGGGTTGGCCAGGTCGTTCTTGTCGTAACGACCGGTGGGGGCAATCATGTCGAAGGCCAGGATGCTGTGAAACTTGTCACTGTGGTGAAAGCCCAGTGCCGGGCCGAAGATCACGTCGCCCAGGCCGCTGTTGTGCTGCGACTGGCCATTGAGCGAGACCTTCACATCCACCAGCGGCACGATGGCATGCAGCGCCAAGCTGCCACCCAGCACGGTGTAGTCACTTACCCAGATCAGCCGCGGCACGAGGGCGTTGGCGCGCACCCGAAAGTCCACCGGCAGTTTGCGCCCGTCGTTGCCGCGCAGGTTGTCGGCTTCGTAGTGGTTGACGAACAGCTGGCCGTAGAAGCCAGGTGGCGGCATGGCGCCAGACATGTAGTTTTCGGCACCGAGCGGGTAGGACGTGCCGCCCCCCTCGGTGGCATGGGACAGGTTGGCAGCGCCGAACAACGAGGCACACACGGCAAGGCGCAGCAGGTTTGCAAGGGTCGGGGTCATCGGGTCAACCTTTCTTGTTGTTATCGGTCGGGTGCACGCCAGCCCCCTGTGGCCAGGGAGCCAGACGCCAAAAGGTTCAGATGCGTTTGAACAGGGCCGAACGCTGGCCTTCGGAGGCACCGTCTGCGGCGCTGTAGAAGCGCTCCATGAAGATGTCGCGTTCGAACAGTCGGCCCTGCATCAGGCAAGTGATGGCCGCATCGATCATGGGTGGTGGGCCGCACAGGTAAGCCTTGTGGCCGTTGAAGCGGCCATCGAAATGCTGCCTGGCCGCGTCGTGCACGTAACCGCGCACACCTTGCCACTGCGCGTCTTCGGCAGCCTGGCTGAGGGCTGGCACATAGCTGAAGTTGGCATGGCGGGCAGCCAGCGCTTCGAACAGTTCGCGGTTGTACAGCTCGGCACGGGTACGAGCGCCCTGGAACAGGGTGATGCGGCGGGTATCGCCACGCGCCAGCAAGTCGAGAATCATCGACTGCGGGCTGGAAAGCCCCGAGCCGCCAGCGATGAAAATCAGGTCGCCCGGTTGTGAGCTGCGCACGAAAAACTGCCCGTATGGGCCGGACAGCGCCAGCGCATCGCCCACCTTGAGCTGCTGGTGAATGTACCCCGTGGCCACGCCGCCTTCCACCAGGCGCACATGCAGTTCCATCTCATCCGCCTGCTGGGGCGGGTTGGCCAGGGAAAATGCGCGACTGCCTTCAATGCCTGGCAGTTGCAGGTTCACATACTGCCCGGCCTGGAAGGCCATCGGCCGGTCGAGTTTCAGGTGCACGCCGCGAATGGTCGGTGACAGTTCGACCAGCCGAGTGACTACGGCGTGGTAGTCCTGCACCGGCAGGCCGGCGAAGTCCGGGTCGACGTCGATGTCGGCCTCGATGACCAGGTCGCTCTGCGGGATGGCGCAACAGGCCAGCACCTTGCCCTCGTCGCGTTCCATGTCCATCAGAGCGAAGGACGAAGCGGCACCGAGGTCGACCTCGCCTTCCAGTACCTGGCACTTGCAGGTAGCGCAGGTGCCGTGGCCGCAGGCAAACGGCAGCCACACGCCCTGGCGCAGGGCGGCTTCGAGAATGGTCTGCCCCTCCTCTACTTCAATCTGTTCACCAGTGGGTTCGATGGTGACTTGATAGCTCATGGCGGCACTCCTCAGTTGTGGCTGCCGCCCAGGCCTTCAAGGCCGGGGGTATGCAGGTGCAGCAGGCTTTTGTGGGTGATGCCGTTGGCCGCCAGGCCACGGGCCAGGTCGGGCGTGAAGGGCTGCTCATCCAGGCGCCACCGCGCAGTGGCGAAGTCCACCTGGGCGGCATCCGGGTGCAGGGCAATGGCCGGTTTGACCACCTGCTCGATGAAAGCGGCGAAGGGCAGCGCCGGGTCCACCGGCAGGGTGAACGGTGCGCAGAACAGCAGGTGGTTTTCCCAGCACAGGTACACCAGCTGGGCGCCGTGGAAGTTGGCCTGGCGGTCCAGGGGCTGGGCAGTGTAGGTGCCGATGGAGGTCACGGGCATGGCGTTGTTCCTCTTGTTCTTGTAGGGCCAGGGCGCGTCAACGGCGCCCTGGTGGTTCGGTGGCTCAGCCGGTCTTGCGCCCGGTGCCTTGCAAGGCCTGCCAGCGCTGCTGTTCGGGCGAACCCTGGTACTCGAAGTTGTCCTGCCCGGGGTCGATGTTGTAGTAGTTGCGCACGACCGCCTCGACATCGCCGCCACCGCAGTTGCCCTGCAGGATCTGATGCACCGGCAGCCAGGCCTGCACGTACTTGTCCGGCTCGAAGGCGAAGATGTCGCAGCAGCCATCGGAGCAGAAGTGGTAGCGCTCGCCCTCATGCACCAGGCTGCGATGGCTCAGTTGCGTGGGCGCATCCGGCTCGGTGAAGGCCAGCGGGATCTGGCAGATCTGGCACAACATCGGCAGCGTCGGGTTGTAAAAGCGCTCACCCCGCGCCTGCAGCTCGCGCCAATGCTCGTAGCGTGGCCGGTAGTAGCGGTCGAAGGTGTCCGGGTACTTGGCCGACAGCCAGTCCAGCTCCTCGTCGGTGGGGATCCAGGTGTGGAAGTTGGTGGCCTGGCTGTACTGGTAGAAAATCGACCAGGCCTGGTGGCTGATGTGTTCCTTGCCGATGGTGGTCTGCTCGACGTACTTCGGCGGGCGGATGCCATAGCGTTCCAGGTCCTTGAACAACGCGCCACCGGCCTGTTCGAAGTACACCTCCCAGGCTTCGGCCCAGGACATCACCTTGTTGGGCAGCATGTAGTCCATCATCATCCCGACCAGGGTCAGCAGCCGGTAACCGCGCCAGAACCACTTGTCGATCCAGCGCTGCACGATGGGCACATTGTCCTCGTGTTGCTCCAGCAGGAACTTGATCACCTCCAGGCCCAGGGTCATGTGCCGGGCTTCGTCGGACTGCGCCGAGAAGCCGAAGGTGACCGTGGCCATGTCGCCGTTGAACGCGGCACCCGACATGAACGGCACGAACAACAGGTTGGTCAGCACGTACTCGAACGAGAACGAGATGGCGGTGAGGAACTCGAACGGGCCGGCTGTGCGCGCATCTTCGAAGAACGACTTGGGCACCGACAGGAACCACACCCGGTCGTGCATGTGGGCGAAGTCATGCAGGCCGTTGAAGTGCTTGTTGTAGTGGCTCATGGCATGCACCTGGGTCTGCACGTGGCGCAACTCGTCGATGGCCTGCATCTGGCAGGCCACCCGTGCGCCGGCGCCACCAAAGTGCCGGCCGACACGGGCGAAGCCCTGGTAGGCCTGGTACTCCAGCGGGGTGACGCCGCTCAGGAACAGTTTCAGGGCGTTCACGTAGCGGGCGTCAGAGATGTTCTGGTGGCCGTTGTTCTGGGCGAAGGCATCGAAGATGGCGTACAGCTTCTTCTCTTTTTCGGCCTGGTACTTCCAGTAGGCGTCCATGGTCAGGCGGAACGGGTCTTCCCACTTGTCCCAGTCGGTGATCTTGATGCCCTCGAACCGCTCGTAGGGGTAGATGGCGTCCTTGCTCTGGTAGCTTGGCTCCCAGCCCAGGTCGCGGGTCAGGCAGCGGTACTTGTCTTTCTGGTTGAGGCGCTTGGCGGCCATGGTGGTCTCCCTTGTTATTGTCGTTGTGCGGATCAGTTCCAGTGCAGGGCGAAGCAGTCTTCGTCTTCCTCGACGTTGCCGCCGAGGGTGATCACGTCGATCAGCATTTCCTGCACGTCCCACTCACGGCCGATCTTTTCTTCCACCGTGGCGCGGTGGATTTCCAGGCGCCCTTCGGCCTGCACGCGGATCATCGCCGGCTGGTGCTGCACCTGGGCATGCGGGTTGTCCTGGGTGATGGCCTCGACGATGTAGCGGGCGCTGTCGTTGTCCTGGAAGGCGATGTACACGAGGGAAGTCATGCGGCGTCTCCACTGAGGCCAAGTTTTTTCAGGCGTGCGCCAAAGGCGCTGTCACAAGCATCCAGCGCGTCACGGCCTGGGCCGGCCTCGGCCAGCGGCAGCAGCGCTTGCACGGCACGGCTGCGCCACTCACACACCCAGCCTTCGATCAACTCACGGTTGTATGGGCTCTCGGCTGCGGCCGTCTTGACCAGCGCATCGACCCAGCGCTGGCTTTCGGCAAACCACAGGCGCATGAACTCGGTGAGCATGCCCAGCTGCCCTGCCCCGATGGCCACCAGCTGCGCATCGAAGTGTTCGAACAACAGCGGATACAGCAGGCCGTCGCTGACCAGGTTCTGCGCCAGGCTCAGCTCGAACCAGTCATGCACCACCAGGCTGTCCTCCACATAGCGGCGCAGCCCTTGCCAGGCCGGCTCGTCCAGCCAGCGCTGCTTGGCCTCGGCCAACAACGCCAGGCCGTCGTCCTCCAGCAGCAGGCCGATGCGCGACAGGTACTGGGCAATGGCCAGGCGGTCCATGGCGTGGAACATGTGCATCTGGGTGACGCTGGTGCCGAACGCGTCGGCGGCAATGCCGCTGTTGTTCATGTTGGCGCCCAGCTCGGCATGGCGCAGCGGCAGCAGCAGGCGCGCGACCAAAGCACGGGTTTCGGCCGGCAGGCTGGCTAGCAGCTCGCGCTTTTCGCAGAAGGCGAAGCTGTGCTCGGCGTTTTCCTGCATGCGTGCCCGGGCTTGCACGTAGGCGCCGTAGTAGTACTGACGCGGGTCGCTGACGGCGTACCAGTCAGCCATCTGCACGGTGGTACGGCTGGGGTCGTTGAGCAGCTTGTCGGGCTGCCACAGCGGGCGGTAGTGGAAGTTGGTGGCGGCCTCGATGTCGAAGCTGGCTTCCTGGTAGCGGCTGGCCGGCTTGTCACCGAAACGGCGGCGGATGTGGCTGAAGGTCTGGCGGATCGGCTCGACCGTGGCCGTCTTGATCTCGATACTCATGCAAGGCGTCCTGTACTTGTTGTTGTGGGGATGCAATGCGCCGGCAGGCGGCGCTTCAATCGTCCGCGTCGCGGCTTTCGCCATAGCGCCACTTGCGCATGTCGGCATCGACGGCAGCGGCCATCGCAGCGTCCATGTGGCGCACCCGGTTGCTGGCGCAGAAGCTGGCGAAGGCCGTGCGCGGCAGGACCAGTTCGACGAACAGTTCCGGGTAACCGATGGCAAAGTCGAACTCGACGAATGCCGCGTCCGGCTCGCTACGTACGCGGACATAGCGCGGCATTTGCTCGAAGGTGGTGGTGGCTTGAGTCATGCGCTGGTGCTCTGGTTGGACGTGTCATAGGCCAGAGCAACGGCTGTGCCAGGCGCGTTGAAATCGCCAAGAACCCAACCCAACCAATTGTTTCTAAAGGATTTTAATTTTTTCAGCGTTACCCTCAGGCAGCGCTATGCGCACGCTGCAGGCTGCCCGTTTGATCATTTGCTCAAATGCGCCAGCGCCGTTTGAGCAAATGGCAAACGTCACCGGCGATTGACTTTTGCGCCGCTTTCAGGCGGTTTAGAAAAGAGATCGACCCGGGCCTTGCCTGCAGACTGCGGTCGTCCCGGCGTGACCAGCAAACCCGCCTTGCCTGAGCGGGTGCACGCCGATTCCCCATACAACTACAAACAAGGGGCGCAAGCGAATGATTACCCAGTACAGGGCGCCGGAACCTGCGCCGGCGCTGAAGGACCTGACCGAACGGGTACGGTTTGAAGGCACCGAAGGCAAGATCTGGCTGGACGAGCAGCGCATGCTGCTGGTGCAGGCCGCAACCATGGCCAGCATGCGCCGCGAGCTGATCGAAATGCTTGGCGTGGAGCGGGCCAAGGGCTTCTTCCTGCGCCTGGGTTACCAGTCGGGGCTGAAGGATGCCGAGCTGGCGCGCAAGCTGCGGCCCAATGGCAACCCGGTGGAAATGTTCTTCATCGGCCCGCAACTGCATTCGCTCAAGGGCATGGTCAAGGTGCGCCCGCTGCAGCTGGAAATCGACCTGGACAACGGCCATTTCTACGCCGACATCGAATGGCAGGACTCCTTCGAGGTGGAAAACTGCCAGTCCGAGGCCCTGCATTCCGAGCAACCGGTGTGCTGGATGCTGCTCGGTTACGCCATCAGCTACAGCTCGTTCTTCCTCGGCCGCCAGGTGCTGTACAAGGAGGTCAGTTGCCGTGGCTGCGGCGGCAGCGAATGCCGCATCATCGGCAAGCCGGTGGAGCAATGGGAGGATGCCGACACCTTCCTGCGCTACTTCCAGAGCGACCCGGTGATCGACGAGCTGCAGTCGCTGCAGGTGCAGGTGGCCAACCTGCGCCAGCGCCTGCAGTACGAGTCGGGGCAATTCTATGGCATCGGCCAGTCGGCGGTGTACCGGCGCTGCTGCGCACTCACCGACAAAGTCGCCCCTGGCAAGGCCTCGGTGCTGTTGCTGGGCGAAACCGGGGTTGGCAAGGAAGTGATCGCCCGCAGCCTGCACCTGCGCAGCGAGCGCGCTGGGGCCGCGTTCGTGGCGCTGAACTGCGCGACCATACCGCCGGACCTGATCGAAGCCGAGCTGTTCGGCGTAGAGAAAGGCGCCTACACCGGCGCCCAGCAGGCACGCATGGGCCGCTTCGAACGGGCCAACGGCGGCACGCTGTTCCTGGACGAAATCGTCGAGCTGACCCCACGCGCCCAGGCCAGCCTGTTGCGTGTGCTGCAGGAAGGCGAACTGGAGCGCGTGGGTGACAGCCGCACGCGGCCGGTGGATGTACGGGTGATCGCCGCCACCCACGAAAACCTCGAACAGGCCGTGAAGGATGGACGCTTTCGGGCCGACCTTTTCTACCGCCTGAACGTGTTCCCGGTGCACATTCCGGCACTGCGCGAACGCCGCGAAGACATCCCGCTGCTGATCGAGCACTTCCTCGGCCGGCTGCACCACAGCTACGGCAAGAAAACCCGTGGGCTCAGCGACCGGGCGATGCAGGTGTGCCTGCAATACGACTGGCCGGGCAACATCCGCGAACTGGAAAACCTCATGGAGCGCGGGGTGATTATCACCGACGAGAATCAGAGCATCGGCCTGGACGCGCTGTTCCCGCATGCTCCTCCGGCTTTCGACAGTATCGGACTGGGCAGCGATGGCCGGCTGGTGGCAGACGGTGACCAGGCTACGCCCGGCTGGGTGGCGCAGATTCTCGACAGCGGTACAGGCCTGGACGCCGTCGAGGCGGTGCTGATGCAGGAGGCCATGCAGCGCTGTGGGCATAACGTTTCCGAAGCCGCCCGCCTGCTCGGCATGACCCGCCCTGCCCTGGCCTACAGGCTGAAGAAGGGGTGAATCCACCGTAGCAATTTTTGCAGAGCCCCTGTGAGAGCGGTTCTAGCCGGTGCCATCCACTGCATCTTCTTCAGAGGGCGCAGTACGGGATTCGCGGTCTATGTCCGCTGGCCATTCAACCTTAGGTGCCAGGCAATGCATGTGGCTCAGGCCATCGTCGTCGTTCCAGTCGCGGGGTGGGTGCACGAATGTGGGTAGGGCTTCAGGGCCTTGCTGCATGAAGAGCCGGGCAATAGCCCAGTAGGCCTTGCCTTGGTCCAAGGTATGCGTGAAGAAGACACGGTCAATGACTTCATTGGTTTCGGGATTACGGACTGACAGCATGACGTTTTCGATCAGGCCCCCGTGGCCGGGGGCGTAGATGCGGTAGACCTCAGCGGTGATGTCGTCCCAGTTATAGGCGACGGGCTGGACGCCCCAGCGTTTGCGGCTGAAGATGAAAATGCGGTCGATCTTGCACTCGTAGATGTAGATTTTTCGACGCAGGCGATTGAAGCGGATGGGTTCGTCTCTGGGCAAGACAAGATCCTCTATCGCGTAAGGGATGAGTGCCCATAGAATTATTGGCGAGCCAATCAGAAATAATACATTCATTAACCAGTCACGCTGCAATCCGTACACGAACAAATCCCAGTACAAAGAAAGTACCGAACCAGCGCAAAAAAGCAAACCAGGAATACCGATTAATGCTGAAACCCCTCGAAGGCTTATTGTTTTCCTCGGCAGTTCAAGGTAGACATCATTAAAATAATTAGGCGAGGGATCTACAGCCTCTATCCAGCAGCGGCCATCTGGCTCCTCTCCCGTTGAAGGCAGATCATAGCTCCAGCCTATAGCACGCTCCCATAAAACCTTGGACTTAAGCGTCATTCATTCATCTCCCGAGAGCAAACTTCAATATAGGCGTCCGGCAAATTGCGGTCGGGCCAATACATAATCAGCAGAGTGGCGGCGAGCAAGCTGTGGGTCCCAATCATAGGAACCAGGGGCACAACCCCAGAAATTTCAAGCTGAACACTGCCGTCTTCGACGGCATAGGGTCTCTGGTTTTCATCAATGGAACAATCACTCGTATAGTCCGGGTGGCGCGGGGGTGAAAATTTAGAAAATGACGATGATGGAGAAAGTGATTTCGTTGCGTGTGCCAGGTAATCGCCCGAGGCAATAGTCTCTCCACCTACGAAATCCGGAAACGTTCCATCACCGAAACGATGCGCTATCAGTTTCCAGCGATAGGCGGACTTCGCCTTAATAAACCTGGGCAATATGACGAGAAACTTGAGCTTTTGCATCGTATTCAAGCCGACCAAGCCTCCTATCTTGGGGAGTGTAGGGTCCGTAGCCAAACTCGACTCAAAGTGTAGTTTTGCCTGAACGCCCAACGTCGCAGCATTGAGGTCAGCGAATGCTATGTCTGAAAATTCCGGAGCATTCCAGTGTATGGAGGGAGTTTCGTTCGCGAACCCAAAATAGCATCGCCGCGCCCAGCGTTCTAGAGCAGTTGCTTCTTTGCTTTCTGCTCGTTTACTCAATTCATAGGCAACTAGACTTAATGTGACTGCTACGCCCAACGGGCCAAACACGAAAGGTCTGAAAACTGCATACACAAACGCCACTGTACCCACCCCAGACGCTAAAGCTGAATATTTATAATGCGAAGCAGCTGTAGTATCACCAGTGGCCAAAGTGCGTTTTCTCGCCAAAATCGCTTGAACCGTGTCAAAAACACCTGCAACTGCACTCAATACAGCGCCTATTTTTATGATGGCTTTTCCAGTGACAGCAGCCCCCCGAGCCCATGGCCTGTTTATGTTGCTGGTGCTGGAGCGCATGACGAGTCCAATCAACTCAATCTGCCCGCCCAATACCCCCAACAGCGAACCCTGCATCGCGAACTTGGCCTCATGAGCCTTTGGCCCAATCTCGGTTTCTGCTTTATCCTGGTTTCTGCTCAGGCTGTCGTGTTGCAAATACAACCCGCCTATCGCGAGCAATACTTCCCAACTGCCTGCCACACCCCGCAAGCCGCTAAAGCCAGTTCGCACCAACTGCGCCGCCTGCTGCGAAGTAATGCGCACTTCCTCCAACACCTTGCGCGCATTCGCCTCCAGCGTCCCCGCCGCCACCGAGATATCCACCAAGGCAATCTGTGCCGCGCTACTCGCCTGGGTCACTGCCTTACTGGCTCCCTCAAGCAACCGGCCACGCACCTCTTCAGCCGTACCCTCCACCCACACCGTTACGCTGATCATGGTGTGGGTAAACCGTGGATCAAGCACGGCCAGGCTCATCAGCCCGTGCTGCATGATCGGCCGCACCTTGTTCCAGGCCTTGGTTGAATGGAGGTCGAAGTCATCGACATTGCGATGCATCCGGTCCCTTGCCTCGGCAATCGAGGCATTGGCCTTGTGCTGCAATTCGCGCAAGTGGGCACTCTGCAGCGCGTAGTACTCACCCAGCTTCATCTTCACTTCCAGCTCGATCAGGTGCACACCGTTGTAGAGATACTGCGTCGCGCTGTTCAGGTGCCGCACGGCGTTCTGAATGCCTGACGGCAGGCTGGGCGCCAAGCGCTGGCTGGCGGCGTTGAGGGCACCCTGGATTTCGGCGATGGCCTGCTTGAGGGTGTTGCGCATGCGCAAGCCGGCGTCGTCGCTGGCGATGATCTTGCTCAGCATGCCGTAGAACTTGTCGCTGTCATTCCAGTTGATAACGTCGGTGGCGGAAAAGCTGGGCAGCAACCCGGCCAACAACGCACGGTCGCGCATCAGCAACGCGCGGTAAGGGGGACTATCAGGATCCTGTAGCCATTTCAGCCAGAGCGTTTCGCTGGTGCCGGCCGTGGGACTCGTTCCGGGCGCCACCGCCTCGGTAATGCCACCCCCCAGGCACAACGCCATGGTCTTGGCATAGGCCACGCCAGACTCGCGGTGATCGCCGTCGTAGTCGTACTGCTCGGCCACCTTGAACATGGGGGTGTCGAACAGCGCAACATAAGCACGGGCGTTCTTGTCGATGTAGCCCTGAAATTCCGCTTCCTGCTGGTCATACTCGGCCTGGAACGCTGCCC